>JAFVDF010000011.1 GCA_017478625.1 Alloprevotella sp. | reverse complement strand
TTTCTTGCTAAGATTATACCGTGGATTGCCATATTTATCAGGCTTTCCTGGACCAAGAACAACAACTTCAATTTCCTGTCCGATCGCAAGATAATTCGAAACTTGCCCAAACTTACACGGAACCTCGGAATAATGAATCATTCCCGATGCTCTGCCATCAAGTTTTACAAATGCGCCAATATCAGTGATATTAGCGATTTGAACTTTTATATTATCACCTTTGTTATATCCCATATTTCTATTGTGTAATTTGAATCTTGCTTTTATCGACATTACATATTGCTTACTAACAGATTCTTTACGTCGACTTCTAGCGCATTAGCAATCGAATTAGGCGTAATTAAATCTGACTGTACTCGCTGATTGATGTACTTAGATACGGTAGTTATGGACTCATCCCACACGTGCAACATTGCACATGTCGACACAAATAAAATGGTCATCCCGTCATTCAACAACGACAAGTCCACTGTCTTTTGTATGATAAATCTACCGTCGTACTCCATATTATTTCGTTTTACTTCACATTCTTTTCAACATACCGTCTTCCATCTCCGGGGGTATACTACACCTACGCTCTGCCTATGCAACGCCCTTGACCTGTCGATCGAGTCTGCTTTCGCTCGGCATAGTCGAAGTTAACTTCACTCTGCTCTCGCTTAATCGCATCCTTATCTTGCCCCTTCCATCTCCCTTGCTACGCCCTTGCTATGATATAGCTTGGATATCCCTGCGATATCGCTACATTATGTTGCACTTTCAGCGATAGAACCGTTTTAGGTGTCTCTTTTCTGATTTGCCAAATTCTGACCACAAAGATACAAATTATTTCCCAATGATAAGCATAAAAAACTGAAAAAGTGATCACCACAAGCCTTGTGGACGCATTTTTCTTTGGTTTTTTGATGAATATTTGCTACTTTTGCAAAGAATTTGCGAAGATGGGCTGCGCTCGGCAAAGCTCAAACAATTTGAGTTCCTCGAACTCTCTCGCGACTCGGCTGAATGTAAACGGGTTTACTTCTGCTCTCGCTGCTCCATCGTTTGACTCTGCTCTCATTTGCACCATCCTTGTCCCCAAAATAATGAAGATATGGCTACACGTGAACAGATTGAAGCATTGAAGATTGACGAGAACGTCTTTGAACTGGCAGAGGACACAGAACTGGAGTACCTGGTTCATTTTGCGGCTCCATTTACTGGTGGTGATAAGTGCTTGGTTCCAAAGGGAACTGCTTTTGCACCGCACAGTCCGATGCGAGGCGATGCCCTCTATATGCATCTGATAGGGGAGAACGACGAATTATACAAGAGGATGGAAGAATTGGTGAAAGCCAACTATGAACAACTCTACACCAGACTTCAAGGTTTCTCATTCTTCATAACCGAAGAGCAGCTTCAAACTCTCCCCCTTAAATTCCGTAGCGGCAGTGCAGAGCGACTGCTTGACATCATGCGCCAGTTGCGCTCCCCCCTTTACCCCATGTTCCCATAAGCCAATAGAGCTTCCTTTGGATATTTATAGGTGTATGCCATATTTTACAAGTTTATCTACTATCTCTTTATAGTTTCTGAAACCTTCCTCTTCCT
>JAFVDF010000010.1 GCA_017478625.1 Alloprevotella sp. | reverse complement strand
GGAATCATTTTGTCATTGTACTTCAGTTCTCCAGACATACTTCCGTCGTCATTGCTGAAGACTGTATATTTGCCTACAGCATTGAGCCATGTAAGTAATTTGACCTGCGGGTTAAGAATCGTCATTTTGAAATGAGGCTTGTTTGCTTCTATCACAAGTGACGAAGGAAAGTCCATTCCACGTCCACCAGCCCTGCGTTTCCAGTTTCCTTCTTTGATATAAACATCTACATCCTTTACGCCAGATTTCCTAGTGATAGCCTCAATCCGTGAAAGAAATGGACTTAGCTGCTCAGCGTATTTCCGACTTGATATCATATCGTTCCATTCAGAAGAAAATGGACAAATAAGGCATCCAACTCTTGTCATGCCATATCGATAGGCAGGGTTAATAGGAAGGTCGTGCTGCCACAAATAAAAGAAGATTTCGACAGAAGACCAACTCAAAATAGGACTAGCATTTATTACCGTGTCATGTTTTACTCCTTTACCAATCCTATTGTAATTAGAACGCCTGGTACTTTCTTCTGATCTTACTCCATCAAATGTAAGAACTCTGGCTTGTTTGTTACTTCCATTAAGTTTTAATGAACGGTAAAGAGGTCCTGTCTTCATAACGGAACAGCACCACCTATGAGTATCGCTTGGCGTCCCAATCTTGTCCCAATAGTTTAGCACGCTCTCATGATTGCGAGCCATAGAGAACTTTAAGTCTGGAAACAACTTGTGGTAATGCTCTTGCACCTGCTCATATAGCTGCAAAGAAGGGGGTAACTCATAGCCGGTATCACTATAGATGACTTCAAACTCGGTACTGGGTATTGCCCGCGTACAGAGGTCAAGGACCACCTGGGAATCTTTACCACCAGAGAACGATGCAAGAAAGCGGTCAATCTTTGTGGTATGGAACACCTTCTTTCCCTGCTCCTCAGCCGCATTGAGTGGCATGATCTCAAAACTGTCGCAGTCCTCCTTCACGATGGCCATCTTCTGCTTGGTCTTCTTCTCCATGCGCTTGGCCAAAGCCTCATAGTCCATCTGGTTGGCAGCAACACGTTCCACACTCTTCCTTGCTCCTGCATATTGACTGAATGTCTCACGGATAAACTCAATGGCCTCACTCTCCAACAGGAACATGAAGTCGTGGTTCTTTGCCAGCATCTTCTTTACATCCACCGGCTTCAACTTCATCTTCTCTCGCCCAGGTTGGAACACTATCGTTGCTGCGTCATAGATATTGGCACCCTTGGCCTCAAACATCAGGTCGCCCTGATACCAATACTGCTTGTTGACGGCCCACAAAAGTGGTTCCGTCGAGTGTGGATACTCCCAACCAAGTTCATTCAGTTTAAGTAAGTTAAGTTCCTCGAAGAACACAGGACGAGGTGGCACGCCAAGCGTGCCCTCAACAATGCGAGAGTGTAACAGCACTCCACCCGTCTCTTTGTCCCACGTTATTTTATACATTTCTGTTTGCCTGTCATTTCAAGTTCTACTTATGGGCATAAGAAAAGCGTACTCTCTACCCCTGCATACTCAAAACCGAGCCGTCGGCAAACAGGCCCTTACACGATATACAAGGAAAAGGGTACGCCTATGACAGGCGTATCCCCAATCCCGTGAGGTCGTGTATTTAAATTAGTTTTGCCGACTATTTGGTTTTGACCCTCATCAGAATCTTCGATACAATTCTTTCTTTACCCGCGATGTCCTGCAAAGCATCCTTTCGTGCCACCCGCTTGTCACTACAACATGGGCAGCGGACACAATGCGGGAGTAAAGGTACGAATAAAATTTTATTTATATAAAAAGGGCCAGACAGATTTGCCTGGCCCCTAAATGTATTATCTGTTCTTTAGAACCGATAACCCAATGTGAACATCACATTATAGCGTTTCAAATCCAGAGTCTGAGGTCTGAGTGAATTCGTACGATAATTGGTGTCGGAAGAGGGTAAATGGAAAGGATAAAAGTCTGCCTTCTGATTCTGATATTGGAATGCGACATCGCCATAGATGTGTTTTCCACGATATCCGAGTCCGCAGGTAATGCGATTGATGCCTTTAAGATTAACAAAATCAGTTCCAACGGCATTATAGGCGCTTTCGCTCTCAAAGTGGTTGGTTCCCTCTTCGGGCCAATAATTTAAGATTGCATCCTTTTTGAATGGTGCACTTACATAATTGTAACCAGCGCGAAGGAAGAAGTTTGGCAAGACTTGTGCCTCTGCACCCACCTTGAACGTATGTACCGTATTGGTATAGCGGTCTATCTCACTGTTTAGAGCCTTGTCTGCAGATATTGATGAGAAGCCCCAATCATAGTTATAATTGTCTGGATAGCCAATACTAGCCGTGTGCATAAATCTTGCCTCATATTCCGCTCCAAGAGCCACCTTTGTACCAATGGTAGTAGCCAGGCTGAGATTTACCTTCCATGGAGTACGGATACGAATATCGTAGCCTGTGTTATATCCTGCTTCCGTCGTCTCTGAAAGCACGGCCCCTGTGGAACTTATATTCTGATAGGGAGAAAGCATATAGAGTGAGCCACTTCCTGAAAGGTCGTAGAAAGTCGGAGTAGTCAGTGCCACTCCAAAACGGAACGGGCTTTCCTCAATAGGCCTGAAAATTGCGCCAAACTTAAAGTCCACTCCAACTCCATCAACATACTCGTGATTGCTCATATAGTAAGGATGTGTCTGAGCACTACCGGCCTCTATAAGCTGTTCGCCATAGAGGACATCACTCTCCCATTTGAGATTATATATGGCCGCTGAGATTCCGAAATACATCTTATCGCGCACATTCATAGAGATATTGAAATCGTACTGCTGTATTCCTCCGGACCAGAGGCGTTGATAATCGTAACTCTGAGCTTGAGACGGATTCCAATCTACTACATTTCCTTGCGCATCATAGATGGGATCAAACATATATGTATTGTAAGCCACATCTGCAATGGGAACATAATCGTTGCTATAATTGTCACGGCCATACATAGAGGCCAGATTGGCCGCCTCCATAGACTGGCTAAGTCCACCAAGCGCAATATTGTCCAGACCGATAAAGTTCTTGAAATTCTTGCGCTTCTGGTAGTTGAATCCAAAGTTCAAGAACTTTACCGCATCACTTTGCAGTTGTGTAACCACTACAATACCGGCTTGATCAAAACTGCCCTTTGTCTTGTCGCCCGAAGCTATCTTGGCGTTTGTGGGCTGTCCGATAACACTACCTGTCAGGGACACATCATTCTTGCGGTACAAACCGATACCGGCAGGGTTGGAACCCATCACAGAGAGGTCGGCTCCCAGTGCTCCCATAGCACCGCCCATGCCCACATAACGTGCCGTACCATTCAAATCTTCAGAAGAAAACGTTTCTGCCTTATAGATATCCTGTGCATAGAGAGCCACGCCCGACAACATAAGGGAAAGTGTCAAAAATATCTTTTTCATTGCAAAATAGTCTTATTAGATCCAATAGTTCAATGGTATTAATGAATTGATAGCAGTATCGTATCTTATTTTTTATCGACGACCGCCACGGCCACCTCCGCCACTTCCGCCAAAGGAACGGCCTCCGCCACTTGTTGAACCGCTACTATAACCGCCAGAACGACTGCCTCCACCAACAGAACCGCTACCGAAACTTCTTCCACCTCCTGATGAGGAGCGACTACTATTGTAGGACCCCGTCCTACTGCTGGAACTGCCACTGGAACGACTTGTACCGCTGCCACTCCAACTGCGTCCGCGAGAAGATGTACCCGAATTGGTGGACCCATTATTGTAATTGCGACTACGTCCGCCACCTACATTACCAGCGCCGTTGTTCGAGTTGGGAGCTTGCCGATTGTACGTTCCGCTGCTACCGAATGAGCGATTACGACTATTACCGCTATATATGCCACCATTGCCCGGGCGTGTGCCAATACCACCATAATTGCCTACATTATTGTGGCGCATATTACCTGCACCTGGACGAGTGCCCGGACGAGCACCGTTGGAAGCATAATTATAGTCTCTACGACCGCCCCAACCGCCTCTGTAAGGAGCTGGATCATGTCCAGGACGTCCCCAGGCAAATCCACTGTGACGATAGGGGGAATAATAGCCACCGTACCAATGGTTCCAACGCGGATAAGCCCATGCGTTCCAAGACCAAGAGTACCAAGGATCATACCAGCTGTATCGCCAGCCACCATACCAACCTGAATACCAACCCGTACGCCAAGCCCACGAAGAATAGGGACGCCAAGTCCAAGAATACCACGGATCGTACCAAAGGTCATCGTAGAAATCCCAATAATATGGACTCAGAACGACTACCGTACCAGGGGAGTGGAAACGAATAATGCGCGTCGTGTATTGTCCGTCCTCTACTTCTGGAACTTCCTCTACTTGGGCCACTTCATTATTGTTTACACTGCGACGATTATAGGTATCAACATCCGTACGGGTATTGCGACCTACATACCAATCGTCTTCATTGTCATAAACGACATTTTCCTGATTCGAAGATAATACTTCGTAAGAAGAACGCGAGTCTGTATTCGTAGGTTCAGTCACGCTTACCTTCTTCTGCGTCTTTTTCGGAACGAAGTACACATCATCTTGCGCATAAGAGCCTACTGCGTAGCAAAGCAACAAGGCTAAGAGTAAAACTGACTTTTTCATATTCGTATAGGTTTAAGATGGTGAATATTCTTATTTATAGAATTTGACGAGGGAAATATAATTTAGTTAATCTGGAAAGTGCAATTTTTAATTATTTTTTAGATTCTCGGCCAAGAGTAAGGATTTGTTAAGATTTAAGAATGTGGATTACCGCAATATGATACTCTCTCCTACTCTTAAGATATGGTCCGGGGCCAACTGGTTTAATTTGTAGAGATTTTTCATCCTAATGCCATACGCCTGGGATATAGAATAAAGACTCTCGCCTGATTTAACAACATGCGTTCTATAACCTAGCTTTTTGGAGGCCTTAGTTTTTTTAGATTTCAAATATACAATGTCGCCAGCGTGTAGAGTGGTGTTCTTGGGAGCGTCATTATATTTTCTGAGTTTACGGGCATTTATGCCAAATATCCGTGCCAGCGACTGATAAGTATCGCCATCTTTTGCAAGGAGGTATTTTACCCCATTACACTGCCCGAACTGATAACCTGCAACCGAGGCTTTCGAGTCTGCTTCCCATTCCTTCTGGTGTTTATGATGGTTCTGGTCGTACTGCGCGAGGTTGTATGTCTCAATGATACGGATGAGTTGGGTTGCATAATGGGGATTTGTGGCATATCCCGCCTGCTTCAACCCTTTAGCCCAACCCTCGTAGTCAGTCTCTCGAAGGGAAAACAACGATGCATAACGCCGCCCGTTTTTCAAAAAGAGAGAATGGTCTTCATAACTCTCCTCTGCACTTTTATATTTACGAAATCGCTCATTCTTATAATCATCGTCCTTCAGCACATAAGGCCCAGTCCAGTTCATACCTACCTTTATGCCAAAATGATTATTGGCTGTATATGCCAAAGTACTCTGTCCGGCTGCACTCTCCAGCAACCCCTGGGCTAACGTAATACTGGCAGGAATGCCATAGCGCCGCATCTGCTCAACAGCTATCGGTGCGTATTTTTTTATATAGTTCTGATACGACTGGTTCTGAGCTTGAGCCGACAAAAAGCCTGCCGACAACAGCACCATTATAAGATACATAAACAGTCGGCTAGAACACCGTTGGCGAAGAAGGTTTTCTGTTCCCATAGTTATTAGGCAAAAATATAAACTTGTTTTCTAAAAAACAAGAAATACCCTACAAAGCCCCACGAAAGCATAATGCGATTGTCTATCCGTCCACTCCATAAATCCGATAAATGATCAGAAAATTTGCCAAGACATTTCTATCAAATTCTCGGATAAAAATTCGCGTTAAAATATTCAATTTTCAGTATGCGTTATGTGCATAATTTCAGCATATTATAAAGTTTTAAAAAAGTATATATTTATATACACGGAAATTACCCAAACAGATTCTTTATAAAGCGTCCGTGAGAGACACAACCATGTATTTTTCGTGGCGAAATATTCGTTAAACTCAAAAATTATGTATCTTTGGACTTTGCAAGAGGTAATCTGCTTGCAAGTCTGATGAACCAAATCATAAATCACTACTATAAGAACATGTATTTCTTACATTTCGACAAAAACCAGATGACGAATCTACAAGATTCGCTCTTTAAGGAATTTCTAATAACCAGTCGGACGGGTGCATATTGCTCGACAACGCTTGTCGGATGCAATATCCGGAAATACCACGGTCTGTTGGTTGCTCCCGTACCCCAATTGGGCGACGATAACTATGTATTCCTTTCGTCGCTGGATGAAACCGTCATACAGCACGGCGCAGAATTCAACCTCGGCATTCATAAATACGCAGGCGACAACTACAGCCCCAAGGGGCATAAGTATATCACACAATTCTACTGGGAAAAGGTGCCCACGTGGATATACCGTATTGGTGGCGTATATCTGAAGAAGGAAATTTCCTATGGTGTATTCGACTCACGCTTATACATTCGCTACACGCTATTAGAGGCCAACTCTCCTACTACCTTGCGTTTGAAACCTTTCTTAGCCTTCAGAAGCGTTCGACAGTGGACTCACGCCAACGGAGCTGCCAATCAAAATTTCCAGAATATTGAAAATGGCATTAAAATGTGTCTGTACGAAGGCTATCCGGAACTTTTCATGCAGCTCAATACGGCAGAAGCCACGTTCAACTATTCGCCCAACTGGTACATGAATTTGGAATACCCAAAAGAACGTGAGCGTGGATACGACTCCTGCGAGGATTTACTCGTTCCCGGCTACTTCGAAATGCCAATAAGGAAAGGCGAAAGCATTGTATTCTCCGCATCAGTCAATGCTCCTGTGGAAACGCGGAATTTGTCCGATATGATTGACGCTGAGATCGCTCCGCGTCTCCCGCTGAATAGTTTTTACCACTGCTTAATACATGCCGCTCACCAGTTCAAGTACCAAGAAAACAACGAAAATTACGTACTCGCTGGCTACCATTGGTTCAAATGTCGCGCACGCGACTCTTTCGTGGCTCTTCCTGGCTTGACACTTTCCATTGGAGAAATCGAAGAGTTTGAGCGCTATATGGAAACAGCTTGCAAAGCAATAGAAGACTTCCTCGCAGGCCGTCCCATCAGTGTGAAGATTTATGAAATGGATAAGCCCGATGTACTACTCTGGGCAATCTACTGTATCCAGCAATACGCTAAATATACCTCTGAGAAGCAATGTTATGAGAAATACGGAGCTTTACTCCTGAAGATTGTCAATTTCATTATTGAAGGAAAACATCCGAGCCTCTTCTTGCACGACAACGGGCTACTTTACAGCAACGGAAGAGATACCTCCATTTCGTGGATGAACTCTATGCTCAATGGCAAGCCTATTGTTCCTCGCTCCGGCTATCTGGTAGAATTTAATGCACTTTGGTACAACGCCCTACGCTTTAGTATTCAGCTGGCCAATAGTTGTGGAAACAAACAGGATAAGACGCTTACTCCATTCTTTGAAAGATTGTCAGAGAAAGTAGCCGTTAATTTTCGTAAGACATTCTTAAACGACAGTGGCTACTTATTGGACTACGTTGACGGACAGATAATGGACTGGAGCGTAAGGCCCAATCAGCTATTGGCAATAGCTCTGGATTATTCTCCGCTGGAGAAATCGGACCGCAAGAGCGTATTAGATATGTGCACCAAAGAGCTTGTTACCCCAAAGGGTATTCGGTCGCTTTCGCCTAAGAGTGTTGGCTATGATCCACTTTATGTAGGCCCACAATACAATCGGGATCAGGCCTACTATCAAGGCACAGCTTGGCCATGGCTTACGGGCTTCTACCTGTCAGCCTATCTAAAAGTGTACAAAATGAGTGGCGTCAATTACATTGAACGTCAGCTCATCGGATTTGAGGAAGAACTCTATTACCATTGTATTGGAACCATCCCAGAGCTCTTTGACGGAAATCCACGCTTCAGTGGTCGAGGCGCAATATCCTATGCTATGAATGTAGCCGGTATTTTGACAGCCCTGCGTATGATTGAAAAACTTACACATCAAGATGAGGACGAACAAGCATAACCAGCTCTCATCTGACACTATAACCTGTTGACCAAAATCTAAAATACAATCTCCTATGAAAGTACTTATGTTTGGCTGGGAGTTTCCCCCTCATATTCTCGGAGGGCTTGGGACAGCCAGTTACGGTATTACAAAGGGACTTTCGCTTCAGCCCGATATGCACATAACGTTCTGTTTGCCTCGACCTATAGGTGACGAGGATAAGAGCTTTATGAATATTATTAGCATGAGCGACACGCCTATAGTCTGGCGGGATGTAAATTTCGACGACGTAAAGGCCGATAAAGAAACAAGAATGGATCCGCAACTTTACTTTAGTCTGCGCGACCACATTTACGCCGATTTTTCCTATTGCCTTACCGACCGCTTCGGTTGCATCCAGTTCTCGGGACGTTACCCAGACAATCTTTATGATGAGATAAACAACTATTCGATTGTTGCAGGTGTTATCGCCCGACAGCAGGAATATGACATTATCCACGCCCATGATTGGCTCACCTACCCCGCGGGTATCCACGCAAAGAACGTTAGTGGGAAACCTCTAGTTATTCATGTTCACGCCACCGACTTTGATCGTTCTCGAGGCAATGTTAATCCCACTGTCTATAATATTGAGAAAGACGGTATGGACCATGCAGATTGCATAATGTGCGTTAGTGAGCTCACACGGCAGACTGTAATAAACCATTACCATCAGAATCCGGCAAAATGTATTGCGATGCACAACGCCGTTTATCCGCTCTCTGAAGAAATCCAAGCCATCGTTAAGGAAAGAAAATCGTTCCGAGAGCGCAAAACAAAGGTCGTTACCTTCTTGGGACGCCTTACGATGCAAAAAGGTCCGGAATATTTTGTCGAAGCAGCAGCTCAAGTTCTCTCTCGCACTAGGAACATCCAATTTTGTATGGCCGGATCAGGCGACATGATGGAGGAAATGATTGAACTTGTCGCGCGACGTGGCATTGCAGACCGCTTTTTCTTCCCTGGCTTTATGAAAGGAAAACAAGTGTACGAGGTATTTCGCGACAGTGACGTTTATGTGATGCCTTCGGTATCGGAACCTTTTGGCATCTCCCCTTTAGAGGCCATGCAGTGTGGTGTTCCGTCCATAATCAGTAAGCAGAGCGGTTGCGCAGAAATATTGGACAAATGCATTAAAACAGACTATTGGGATATAAATGCCATGGCCGACGCGATGCACTCAATCTGTACGAACGAAGCCCTATTCAATTATCTCTCAAAAGAGGGAAAGGAAGAGGTAGATCAGATCACTTGGGAAAAAGTAGGCGAAAGAATCTACAAATGCTATTACGACCTCATCCACAAATAAACCTGTCCATTTACACTACAAAGAAACCATTTAATTCCATATAGCTATGAAAACAATCTGCCTATATTTTGAAATACATCAGAATATACACTTGAAACGCTACCGTTTCTTCGACATAGGCAAGGATCATTATTACTATGACGATTATGAAAACGAGCGCGCCATTACTGAGACGGCCGAAAAGTCTTATATCCCGACTTTAAAGACGCTTATAGAAATGGCAAAGTCTTATGGAAAATATTTTAAGTGCGCAATTTCTCTCTCAGGCTGTGCTATTGAACAATTGGAGAACCATGCGCCACAAGTCTTGGACTTACTTCAAGAGCTGAACGATTATGGCGTGCTTGAGTTTTTGGCTGAGCCCTACTCTCACGGTTTTTCTTCGCTCAAAGATCCCGAATATTTCCGCGATGAGGTTAAGCGTCTCTGCGCAAAAGTAAAGTCTCTGTTTGGAAAAGAGCCTAAAGTTTTCCGCAACTCTTGTCTAATTTATGATGACGAGATTGGTGAAATGGTAGCAGATATGGGATTCAAGGGAATGTTGGCAGAAGGCGCCAAGCACATCCTTGGTTGGAAGAGCCCACATTATGTGTACAATTGTTGCCGTAATCCCAAGCTTAAACTTCTCCTGCGCGACAGTTCGTTGTCTGAGGATATCTCATTCCGCTTCAATGATTCCAGTTGGCAGCACTATCCCCTATTCGCAGAAACTTATGCAGATTGGATTGCAGCGCTTCCTGAAGACGAACAGGTCATTAATCTGTATATGGAGCTTTGTGCTTTTGGAATCTTCCAGCCATTATCCAGCAACATTCTCGACTTCCTTCGCGCACTTCCTGAGCAGTGTCGCAAGCGTGGCATAGAGTTTGCCACTCCCAGCGAGATTATCTCAAAAGTAAAGTCAGCAGGAGATCTTGTCGTAGAATATCCCACATCTTGGGTGGACGAAGAACGCGATCTGTCTCCTTGGCTTGGCAACACAATGCAACAAGAAGCATGCAACAAGCTCTATTCGATTGCGCCACGTGTACATATTAGTCGAAACAGACGTCTCATGCAAGATTTTGACTACCTACAGGCGTCCAATAATTTGCGCTTTATGTCAACCAAGGCAAACTCTTACGGTGGCTATCGCGGTATCTACGATTCACCTTACGACGCCTTTACAAACTATATGAATATTCTAGGCGACTTTATCACGCGCGTAGAAAATCTTTACCCAAGCGTAGATAATGAAGAATTAGACTCGTTACTCACCACCATAAAGAATCAAGAAGACGAGCTCGCACTTCGTGACAAAGAAATCAGGCGTCTCCGCAAGATGCTGGCTAAAATAAGCACCGGCGGTACGGCAGAGACACCTGTGCCCGAAGTAATCGAGCAAGCCCCCGTAGCAGAAAAAACAAAAACCGCTACAAAACCACGCGCTAAGCGTAAAAAATAGTCACAGATCGTCCCTGAAAATTTAGCCTATTATGAAAGGAATCGTTTTGGCAGGTGGTAGTGGCACACGCCTCTATCCCATTACCAAAGGAGTCAGTAAACAACTACTGCCCATCTATGACAAGCCGATGGTGTATTATCCACTGTCCGTATTACTCCAAGCTGGAATCCAAGAGATACTTATCATCAGTACGCCACAAGATCTTCCGCATTTCCAAAGACTACTTGGAAGTGGCGAGGATTATGGAGTGAAGCTTTCGTATGCAGAACAGCCCTCGCCCGACGGACTTGCACAGGCATTTCTTATTGGCGAAGAGTTTATCGGTAATGATAGCGTCTGCCTAGTGTTGGGTGATAATATTTTTCATGGCTCCAATTTTGAACCACTCCTATCGAATGCGGTCAAAGATGCTGAGGAAAACAACCTTGCCACAGTCTTTGGCTACCACGTAAACGACCCCGAGCGTTACGGCGTAATTGAGTTTGACCAGACAGGCCGTTGTCTGAGCATAGAGGAGAAACCTGTCAATCCGCGCTCTAACTACGCAGTCGTGGGGCTCTATTTTTATCCCAACAGCGTTATTAATGTGGCCAAACAGATTAAGCCATCAGCCCGAGGCGAACTTGAAATAACGAGCGTCAACCAATGCTATCTGGAGGAAGGTTCGTTGCGCGTTCAGGTGCTCGGTAAGGGATTTGCATGGCTCGATACCGGAACCCATGAAAGCCTATCGGAAGCCTCCACCTACATAGAGGTTATTGAGAAGCGCACGGGGTTAAAGGTAGGCTGTATAGAAGCTATCGCCTACGAGAATGGTTGGATTGATGCACAGCGCCTGGAAGAAATCGCCAAGCCTATGGTCAAAAATCAATACGGCCAATATCTGCTTCGATTAGCCCATTCAAAGAAATAACTGAATAAAGAAATTGGGTGCTTTGAGCAAGGAACGTGGTCATTGCATAATGAGATTGATTTGCCTGGTATTTTGCTGGGCAAATCTGTCTATTGGACAGGCTCAAAGCGGTATTGACTTCAGCAACAGGACATTTGTACGCGTCAATACGTTGGACGAGCTGAATAGTACGGACTACTATCTCATCTGTTCCACAGGCATGCGGGAGAGTTTCTGGATGTTATCGTCAGAAAAGTCCACTCAAGCTACAGGTAACAAGCTTGCCGCCATTCTTTGCACGGAGAATGCCCCTCAAAAATTTGTCGGAGCACAAGAAAAATGTGTTTGGCAATTATCTTTGAACCCGGAAAACACAGAAATCTCCCTCGTGGCTGCTAACGGAAACGGTGGCATCCGGAGTTCCAGTACCAACGATCTCATCCTCTCTACCTCCTCGTTCACAAAGTGGAATCTGTATGCGAATGCAAACGGCACGTTCTCATTTCAGAGTAAGGAACGCTCCAACTACTACCTCTCTGTCCGCGACCAGGAAGATAAGGTTGTCTTTGGGGTCTATTCAAGTGCGACATACGAAACTAACGAATGTGTACTATACCGTCTGGCAGACAGTTTAGAAGAATTACCTGGCCAAGTGGAACCTCCCTCTGCAGAATGTGATATTACATTTGAAGCAGAGGATAAACTTGCCACAACCTCGTTCGGGGCAACAGACAAGTCAGACTATCTTCTTTCTGACAATACCATTGCCCACGATTCGCGACTTACACTTCTGACATACAAGCCTAATGGAGCAGACCAGTTTTTCTTGCTGAATCCATCGGGTCAATATCTGCAAGCAGACCTTTCCTACTCTGACAACGAGGTAGGATGGACTACGGTAAATGGACAATTAGCCACGACAACGACGCCAGCACAGTTTTTGGTATATCTCTCAGACGAAAATCGTTTTAGTATAGAGTCCTGGAGCAGTGCAGTTGAGAAAAACGCAGTAGGCATTATGCTTGCACGCGTCGGCACTGCGCCTGATTCCACCTTAACTAGTAGTGGCACGAAACAGCTTTCTGGTGCTTGGTCGGCCACGCAACTTTCAGAAGTGGATTTTAATGGCATTTCTGCCTTAGACCTTACGGCACTCACATTGCCAAAGACGCCAAAAGATTTTGCCTATGCGCTGGATGTGAAGAATATTCCCATTTATGTATCCGAGGCTCAACTGTCACTTGTACCCGGTAGTTGGCCATTCGTGGTAGCCGGAAGTAGCGACGGAACCTATTGGCTACAATCCACAATCCACCTCAACGACAAAAGTCCCTTATGCTTTGACCGCGACATCAGTTGGCAAACATCTGTCAGATTAATCTACGATCGCGAGGCCTATAGGGATGGACATTGGGAAACAATCTGTCTGCCATTTGCATGGAGATGTACCTCCGCATTTGACGCTGCTGTAATGACGGGATACAGCAATGGAGAATTAATCTTTGAAACAGTCACCGACATACCTGCCCACAAGCCAGCCATCATAAGGTACAACGGACGTAAGTCCGATTCTTCATATCCTCTTGTTATAGACTCGACTAGCTCCACCGCTCTGGCCATGCCGGAGGATAATGAGGCTTTCTTGTTCCCTAATTATACGGATTGGCACGTTACGGATACAGACAAGGCGGATATCTATTTTCTCACAGAAGACGGTCTGAATTTCAAAAAAGTGGCTTCTGGCAGCCATCTTGCCCCATTTAGAGCTTATCTGCGCCTTTCCTCATCTGCACAGTCTGTTCGCGTCAAGATTCTTGACCCGCAAATCATCTCGTCCGATAAGCCTACTGAAATTTTCACGATTGACGGACGAAAAGTAAACCATATAACCCAACACGGAGTCTATATTATCAACTCAAAGAAAGTGCTTTTCTAATTTTTTTCAAAATCAAGTCAATTCCTCATACGCGCTCATATATGAAACGCATTATTCTATTCCTTTCCTTCCTGATCGTATCGGTGGGAAGCACTATGGCCCAAACCAATGTAGAGAAGATTGGAAAAGGTGGGACAGAGGACGGTGTAGTTTACCTATTGCCTCGGACGGCTTTCCGCTTTGTCGTAACCGCCACAAAGACGTCCTATACGCCTGGCTCCCTGGCTTCGTTTGCCCAACCCCTGCTCCGCATCGACACCCCTATTGAAAAGTCGGAAACATGGACGCTGGACGATGTGCGCATAGAGACATTCGGCGTTCCCGATACCGCCCAAGCCTATGTCATCAAGTTACGCGCAAAGACCACAGCTCCGCTCCTCTCGCTCTCGCCTACGGGCATTCTGGCGGCTATTAACACGCAGCCACAGATAGAGCCCACACTCACTCTGCCTTCGTCGGTTCTGCTGAGCGATGAAGCCGATTCCATTCCTTCCTTATCGGGCATTGCCACGCCAGAAATGCTTCAAGCTACGAACCAGAGAAGTCTGGCCAAACTAGCGGCGCGCGAAATTTTTGACATACGTACCGCCCGTGCAAGCCTGTCAAAGGGACAGGCAGACTTTATGCCCAAAGACGGAGAACAACTGCGCCTGATGCTCCAAAGCCTCGACGAGCGCGAGCGAGGCTTGCTCAGTCTCTTCTGTGGCACCTACAAAAAAGAACGCTATGTACTCTGTCTTGACAGACTGTTCGACAAGGCCGACATAATGGTTCCTCTTGCCTACTTCTCACCCCAATCGGGCTGGCAGACAGAGGCTTCGGCCACCAGTGAGCCCATTTTGATTTCCCTCACGCCACAGGCCGTACCCGCCATAAGGCAACCGGAAACTGAATCTAAGCGCTCGGCCAACGACATTATCTACCGAGTAGCCACTCCCGTGCGCGTGGAATTGCAATGGGCTGGAAAGACCGTACTGGATACGACGCTACCTATGGCGCAGTTTGGCACGTTCGGACATCTGGGTCCTGATTTATTCAACAAACGTACAGATACCAAAATAGTCTTTTCTACCACCACGGGAAATATAGTCAATGTAGCTGACCCATAAGGCAGAAATTGTCCCAGACAGACTCGGAATGTAGCACTATACGTACATCTGCCCGTACCAATATCCGATGTACCAGAAGGTCCGTCGGATTTTTGTTTTTGTCCCTCCCGTTTCTCAGTTCACACTGTGAAATACGCGTTTCACACTGTGAAATTTGAATTTCACAGTGTGAACTCAAATCTGGCATTATACCGCAGAAAGATTAGTGGCTACTATCTGCAGATAAGCCAATTCTGTCAAATTGGCTGATTGGCTAAAGGCAGGATTTCAAGTATTTTTTTCAATGCTTCCTCTTTGCCGGTGACCTCGGCATAGCAGAATCGGTTGTCCGCATCACGGCCACTGTCATAATCTAAGCCTAACGACTTGATACGACGGGCTAACGCATCCCAAGCCTCCCGACGGTTGAAGATTTTTATACGGTATCTATCTTCGCCCTTGTCCTCTACATCGAAACACAGTTTGTCCGACGTATTATCTGCATCAAAGGCCAGCGTAGTGTAGTCGAACCAGACTCTCCAAGGCTTCATCTCCTGCGTATAGTTCTCCAGCAAGTTACGCCAAACGCCGAAGTAGAGTGCAGCATAATACTGCAAGTCGGTAGCCAGTTGAACCAGCGAGTCTTCAAGATATTGGAGCAGAATCTCATCTTTACTCTCAATCAGAGGACGAAGTTCGTCGCTCTCCAACTCACGATATTTGGCATCGATATACTTCCACCAGCACCACTTATTATTGCGTCCGCCCCAATCCCAGGCCACAGATTTATACAGAGTACGATATTCTTTTGAAGGAGCCGTATTTTCTTCCTCCATGTGGAGTTGAAAGAAATAGGGAGTACCTGTATTATTGTCGTTCCCTATCCGTACGAGCGGTTTGTCGGCTCCCTGCACTTGCTGCATAATGACAGAGACACCCAGCACACCATTGTTTTGATGCACTACGCTGAACACAGAGGAGTCAAGCCGCCTCTGTGTTCTTTCAATAAGCACTTGACGAAATTGGCTGTAGGTATCTTGCTCCTGAAACAATTTCTTGCCCGACTTTGCCTCGCGCTCGTTCACGTCGTCAAGTGATTCAAAGTTTTTGACTATCTCACGCCATTTTCGTACCTCTTCCGTGGCGTCTTTACTCTGAAATTCGTCTTGATAGAGTTCTTCTTTAAACTCACGCACTATCTTAAAAAGTATGTCCAACGGCAGGGGGGCATTGGGCTGATTCATCTTATTGCAAAGTTCCCGGACATTTTCTCCCAGCGTCTTAAGATTGTTCCCACCCATATGGAGAGCCAGATTCGCTACCTTATATTTTAGCAGATTCGCCTCTTGTGGCGTGATTTCGCCATCCTTTATTACCTCGTACAGATTATCAAGGAAATCTTTGAATACGCTGATTTTTTCTCTATATATAGCATCCTGCTTTTGCAACTTATCTGCACTGCGCGACTGCCCCGTCAGAAGGAGTAGTGTGATTATGGCAGAGAGCACCATTCCCAGCAAAGCCCCATAGAACTGAGGCCAAACGGTGTCGCCCTCAAAGTTGCGCGACAAGACGGCTATATACAAAAACAGCCCCATCAAACAGATGGTGACAAAACCTATCAGCCATGATGACTGGCGTATAGAGACTTTCGGCGGAAATATTTTCATAACCTACAGAAGATTTAATTTTGAAAATGCCATAGACTTCTTCAAGCAAAAATAAAACTTTTCCCGACACTCCACTCTGAAAGAAGTCTACAAATCGGACCTTCAAAAAAATAACCTACTTTTGTAGTTTTATAAGACTATTCGACGTCTATATACATAAAACATACCACAACCCATTCCTAAGGATGACCCCTACAGAAACCGCCTTTACGCAGATGGTACAAGAACACCGTAGCACAATCTATATGGTGTGCTATATGTTCTCCAAGGAACCGGACGATGTAAACGACCTCTTCCAAGAAGTGCTTATAGCCCTATGGCAAGCCTTCGGCAAACGTGATGAAATCCAAGACCTTCGAGCCTATATCTACCGGGTAAGTCTGAATGTCTGTATCTCACAAGAGCGTAAGAAAAAGAAACGTATCCCGACCACCGAGTTACAAGAAAATTACCTTATAGAAGCCGATCCGGCCAACGACCGCCAGATAGCCCTTCTAAAGCAACGCATCAACAAACTTGGCCCATTTGACCGCGCCATAATCCTGCTGTGGCTGGAAAATCTCAGTTATGAAGAAATAGGCCAGATTGTCGGCATTTCTACAAAGAATGTTTCCGTACGTCTCTATCGCATCAAAGAACAACTCAAGCAAATGTCCTCATCCAACCCTTGAACCTATGAATCCGACAATTCCCTCGAACGAAAATATACAAGAACTTGAAAATCTGCGTATTGAAATAGCACAGTTCAAGAAGCGATTAGATGCGCAGACCACGCTGACAGAGCAGTTCATAATAAAATCTGTCAAGCATAAGATGTCACGGTTTCACCGAAAAGTTTACCAGATATGTATCCTGAACATAGTAGCCATCCTGCTATGGATATGGATCAAATACATGAACCATTTTTCTTGGGGATTTACCCTCTTTACCATCCTAATTTGCCTGTTGTCTATGAGCCTAGGCCTATACATCAACCGCATGGATATAGGAAAAATGGGAGAAAACCTTCGGGACACTGTACATAGGTTGCAGAAGATGAAAGCACAGCGGCTTTTCGTTGAAAAGATTGGATGCTTCTGTGTCATACCTCTTTGGCTTGCTTGGTTTATCTTCGAATACTATAAGTTATTCTACGTCCAAGACCCATACATCTTCCTGGGTATGATTATGATGCCCTTACTGGGAGGTATAATCGGACTCATCGTTGGCCTGCGCATATTCTTCAAGATGCAAGGGGAAATCAACGATATGATTGCAGATATCGAACAACTCCAATCACAAACCGACTGACCGCATAATCCCGCCAAAAATCCCCGGCCACTTTTCGTATGGCCGGGGATTTTTTTCAAACAATAGCTTAATATTATTGTCAGACACCTATTTTTATAGGAAAGAATTGGATTATTCTTCGCACTTAATTATTATTTTTGCGCGTGAAATAAATGTTTTCTACTTAAAATTCAAATATCTAAACTTTTGCAATGAAAGTTTTCAAGACAAAGCGGGGGCTTAACATTCCACTCAGTGGTATTGCCTCCGAAAAAATCACAACCGCATCGCTTCCGAAACTATGGGCGTTGACCGAGGCTAACTGGCAAGGTCTGCAACCAAAGATTTTAGTTCACGAAGGCGATGTCGTTTTTGTAGGTACCCCTTTGGTAACCGATAAGAAGAACGGGATAGTTGTCGGTACGTCGGCTGTAAGTGGAGTCGTCAAGGAGATACGCCGTGGCGAAAGACGCAAATTGCTGGCTGTCATAATTGAACCCGACGGCAAACGAGAGCAGGTGGCCGACTTGCCCACCCTATCCGTCAACGCCAGCCCGGAGGCCACAGCCAAGGCACTCTGCCAGACAGGTTTAGGCCTACTCTTCCATCGTCGCCCCTATGACATCTGCATAGATGGTACCCGCATTCCGCGCGACATCTTTGTAAGTTGCTTCAACCTTATGCCCCTGGCTGCAGACTTCGACTTTGTCATAAAAGGCAAAGAACATGATTTTGAGACAGGTATTCGCATCCTGAAAAACATTGCTCCGGTTCATCTGGGCATCCGTCCGACCCAGACAAACGCCGAGTGGATTTCCGAAGAGGATGCGGATATTAATATTTTTGACGGTCCCAATCCCTCTGGAAATGTAGGTGTACAGATACATCATATAGCCCCGACGGGGAAAAATGATGAGGTCTGGACAATAGACCCTGCGGGGGTTTGCCTTATCGGTGCTTATGCTCTGACAGGGAAACTAAATTGGGAACGCACTATTGCCGTAGCCGGCGATAAGGTAACAGAACCTTCATACCTCCGTATCTTGGCAGGCTCTCCTATCAGCGAAATCCTAGCCAATATTCCACTGAAGGAAACGGAAGATGTGAGAATCATAGATGGTAATCCTCTAACCGGAACACATACTGACGTGGATGCATTTACCGCACTGAGGACCACGGAAGTTTGTGCTATTGCAGAAGGCCATAATAAGCACGAAGTGCTCGGCTGGATTTTACCCCGATTCAAAGACTTCTCCGTTTCACGCTCTTATTTCTCTTGGTTGCAGAAGTCGAAAGCCAAGTCGTTAGACTGTCGCATCAAGGGAGGAAAACGGCAAATGATTATGTCCGGAGAATATGATCGCGTGCTTCCTATGGATGTGCTCGGAGAGTTCCTCATCAAAGCCATCATTACAGGAGATATTGACAAACAAGAGGCCTTGGGTATCTATGAAGTGGCTCCTGAAGACTTCGCAGTTGCAGAATTTGTAGATTCCAGCAAGTTGGAGTTGCAACGTGTCATACGAGAAGGATTAGATATTCTTAGAAAAGAAAACGAATAAACAGACCGTCATGATAAAAGAATTATTCGACAAACTAAGACCGCACTTCAGTGAGGGTGGAAAACTAAGCTGTTTCCACTCTGTATATGAAGGATTCGAAAGTTTCGCTTTAGTCTCTAATGAAACCTCTAAGACTGGTGCGAATATCCACGACTGTATTGATTCTAAACGTATCATGTCGGTTGTTGTAATAGCCCTGTTGCCAGCCCTCTTGTTCGGAATGTACAACATAGGCTATCAAAATGCACTTGTCGCAGGCAAACTGGCCGAGACCTCTTGGTTCTCACTGTGGCTGTATGGTTGCTTGGTAATGTTACCTAAGATTATCGTCAGTTACCTGGTAGGTCTGGGCATAGAGTTTACTGTTGCTCAATGGCGCAAAGAAGAAATCAACGAAGGCTATCTCGTTACGGGCCTGTTGATTCCGATGATTCTTCCCGTAGGTACTCCCCTCTGGATGCTTGCCCTTGCCGTAGCTTTCAGTGTTATTTTTGCAAAAGAAATATTCGGTGGTACGGGTATGAACATCTTTAATCCTGCTCTTGTAGCCCGTGCTTTCCTTTTCTTCTCCTATCCTACCAAGATGTCTGGTAATGAGGTATGGCTAGCCAAAGACGCTATCGCTAATTGGGGGTATGCACTTCCCAACGGCACTACGATGGCCACTCCGCTCGGCGAACTTGCAGCCAAGACACAGCCCGATACTTCAATTTGTGATATGGTTGTGGGTCTGATTCCCGGTAGCGTAGGCGAAACCAGTGTGATTGCCATCTTAATAGGTGCTGTAATTTTATTGTGGACAGGCATTGCTTCTTGGAAGACTATGCTGAGCGTCTTCGTCGGCGGAGGCTTGACCGCCTGGCTCTTTAACATCGGAGGATTGGACACTGTTGTCGCACAGACCCCTTGGTATGAGCACCTCTTGCTCGGTGGTTTCTGCTTTGGCGCCGTATTTATGGCTACAGATCCCGTGACCAGCGCGCGCACAGAATCGGGCAAATATTTTTACGGATTCTTTATCGGTGTACTTGCCATACTGATACGTGTGCTCAACCCTGGCTATCCAGAAGGAATGATGCTGGCCATTCTATTTATGAATATGTTTGCGCCACTCATTGACTACATCGTGGTAGATCGGAATATCAAACGCCGCCAGAAACGCACTTTGTCGAATCAATAGATAATAGAAAGGAGATTTTTATGAAACTAAATACAGAAAGCAATGTATATACAATAGTCTATGTGACGATTGTAGTGATAATAGTCGCTTTTCTATTGGCTTTCACCTATGCAGGATTGAAAGAGCGTTCAGATATCAACGAGCAAATCAACAAGAAGCAACAGATTCTGGCCTCGCTCAATCAACGCAACATAGCAAAGGAAAGTGTGGACAGTATCTATAAGTCGATAGTCAAAGCCGACTTAATCGTAAACCAAGCCGGCGAGATTATCAAGGAGGGAAAAAATCAAGATCAAGATGGTTTTGAGATTGCCCGAAAAGATTATTCAAAAGATTGCTTGCCTATATATCAGTGTGAGATAGAAGGACAGAAAAAATATGTACTCCCAATGGTCGGTAAAGGCCTGTGGGGCTCTATCTGGGGATATATTTCGCTCAATGAAGACGGCAAAACCATCTACGGAGCTTACTTTGCACACGAAAGTGAGACGGCCGGCCTCGGTGCGCTTATCAACGAGCAAAAATTCCAGAAGCAATTTGAGAATCAGACACTCATTGATACTGACGGCACTATTTTGGAAGTCGTCAAGAGTGGGCAGGCTGGCGGTTCACCCATTAAATGTGATGGTATTACCGGTGCTACGCTCACATCCAACGGCGTCAATCAGATGATTCAGACTTATGTCAAATTTTTCCAGGCTTATCTGGACTCCGTGAAGCAATAAACTAAAACCTATCATAAGACAATATATTAAATAACTATGGCTACCAATAATAAAGAAGCCTTCCTTACTCCGCTAAGCAGGAACAATCCCATCCTTATACAAGTCTTGGGCATCTGTTCGGCCTTAGCTGTGACTGCGCAATTAGAGCCAGCCATTGTAATGGGCTTGTCCGTTACGGTTATTACAGCATTCAGCAATGCCATCATATCGCTCATCCGCAACACCATACCAAAGCGAGTACGCATCATTATCCAACTGGTCGTGGTGGCTACGCTTGTGACAATTGTAAGCCTGCTGTTGAGAGCATTTATGTATGATGTCAGCGTACAACTCAGCGTTTACATCGGCCTTATTATTACAAATTGTATTCTGATGGGTCGGCTCGAAGCATTTGCTATGTCCAATAAGTTCGTCCCCAGCCTGCTTGACGGTATTGGCAGCGGACTCGGCTACGCCTGGATACTTGTAGTGGTTGGAGCAATTAGGGAACTGCTCGGTAGTGGCACCTTGCTGGGCTTCAGAATAATTCCACAGGCCGCCTATGACTTCGGCTATGCCGATAACGGCATGATGACGATGCCTGCCATGGCCCTTATTTTAGTAGGGTGCATCGTATGGGTTCATCGCAGTATTGTAAAAGATATTGAAGACTAATTTTAAAAGAATATGGTACACGAATTAAGTCTTTTCCTCAGATCAATCTTTGTTGATAATATGATATTCGCATCCTTCTTAGGGATGTGCTCATACTTGGCCGTCAGTAAAAATGTAAAGACCTCTTTCGGTCTCGGCATTGCCGTTACATTCGTACTGGTCATTACGGTGCCTGTTAACTACTTGTTGCAGACGGAAGTTTTGTCCGAAACGGGTATATTCAAACAGGATCTTACCTATCTGGCCTTTATTCTATTTATCGCCGTCATAGCCGGTATTACCCAACTGGTAGAAATGTTGGTAGAAAGATTCTTCCCAGCGCTCTATTCAGCCCTCGGAATATTTCTTCCGCTTATAGCCGTAAACTGTGCCATTATGGGAGGCAGTCTATTCATGCAGCAACGTATCGGTCTGGAGCATGAATCTTCTCAATACATTGGCAGTATTGGCGATGCATTCATCTACGCATTCTCTTCCGGTATTGGCTGGTTGCTCGCCATTGTGTTGCTGGCGGCCATTAGGGAGAAAATGGCCTATACGAACGTGCCAAAGCCCCTTCGAGGTCTCGGCATCACGTTTATCACGGTCGGCCTGATGGCAATGGCTTTCATGTGTTTTTCTGGATTAAATTTGTAAAGCAGTATGAATATAGAATTCGTTCTTATCAGTATCGGTGTCTTTCTCGCCGTGATTCTGCTGTTGGTAGTCATACTGCTGATAGCCAAAGCCTACTTGTTGCCGAGTGGAGAAGTAAACATAACCATCAACGGCAAAGAGACAATCTCCGTACCTCAGGGTGAAAGTTTGCTGACCACGCTTAATAACGCTGGAGTGCATCTTCCTTCTGCGTGTGGCGGTAAGGGTTCTTGCGGACAATGTAAGTGCAGAGTTCCAGCCGGCGGAGGTGAAATCCTAGATGTAGAAAAGGGACATTTTACCCGTAAGGAAATCAAGGAAAACTACCGTCTGGGTTGTCAAGTAAAAGTAAAGGGCGACTTGGAACTGGAAGTTCCTGAATCCGTTCTCGGCGTAAAGGAATACGAATGTACTGTCGTTTCCAACAACAACGTGGCATCCTTCATCAAAGAGTTTATCGTGGCCCTGCCCGAGGGAGAACACATGGATTTCATCCCTGGTTCCTACGCGCAGATACGTATCCCCGAGTTCTCTATGGACTACGACAAGGACATAGATAAAGACAGTATCGGAAAAGAATACATTGATTCCTGGACGCGCTTCGGCCTCTTTACCCTGAAATGCGTAAATAAAGAGGCAACAGTACGCGCCTACTCTATGGCGAACTACCCCGCTGAAGGCGACCGCTTCATGCTGACGGTCCGCATAGCCACTCCCCCATTTAAGCCCAAGGAGCAAGGCGGTGGCTTTATGGACGTGATGCCTGGTATTGCCTCATCGTACATTTTCTCCTTGAAGCCTGGCGACAAGGTGCTGATGAGTGGCCCTTACGGCGACTTCCATCCTCACTTTGAGACCAAAAACGAAATGATTTGGGTCGGTGGTGGCGCTGGTATGGCTCCCCTACGTGCACAGATTATGCACATGACACGCACGCTCCATACTACAGACCGAAAGATGAGTTATTTTTATGGCGCACGCTCTCTGAGCGAAGTCTTCTATCTGCAAGATTTCCTGCAACTAGAAAAAGATTTCCCCAACTTCAAATTCTTCCTCGCATTAGACCGTCCCGATCCCGTGGCCGACGAGGCTGGTGTAGAATATACCCCTGGCTTTGTTCATCAGGTTATGTGGGAGAAATATTTGAAGAATCACGAAGCCCCAGAGGATATTGAATACTATATGTGTGGCCCAGGTCCGATGTCAAACGCCGTTACAGGCCTACTTGACAGTCTTGGAGTTCCACCAGAGAATATTGCCTTTGATAACTTTGGCGGATAAACACGCTAACTTATTTACAATACACCCCGACAAATGCAGGCATTTGTCGGGGTGTATTAATTTACCGAAAAAGATGATTTTGACACAATATTACAGAACAAGCCTGCAACAAAGAAAACATCGCCAACCTATCGTGGGAACTAATCAAATTACTCCCCGCAGGCTGTCTTCGTGGAGTTTCTTAAGCAAATCGGAAGCAAATATAAAGTCATCTAAAACCTGATTACCCGAATTCATCACTTCCTCCTTTGTACCCTCCCACTCATTGTGTCCATCAGAAATAAATATAATGTGTTCACCTATACCAAGGACAGAATTCATGTCGTGAGTATTAATGATAGTTGTGATGCTAAGATCGTGGGTAATGTTGGATATGAGCTCATCGATGACAAGGCTTGTCTGCGGATCCAGACCCGAGTTCGGCTCATCACAAAACAAGTAGCGTGGTTCTAAGGCGATAGCGCGGGCTATGGCTACGCGCTTCTGCATACCTCCAGATATTTCATCGGGTCGTTTCAAGGCCGCATCGGAAAGATTGACTCTGGCCAAACACTCCAGAGCCCGCTTCTCACGACGGGCATAAGTGAAATCAGAAAACATATCCAGGGGAAACATCACATTCTCAAGGACACTGAGCGAGTCGAAAAGAGCCGCAGACTGGAAAATCATTCCCATTTCTCGACGCATGAGAGCGAGTTCCTTTTTGGACATATTTACGAAACTGCGACCATCGTAGAGTACGTCACCCTCCGTGGGTCGCAACAGACCTACAATGGTTTTTAGCAAAACCGTCTTACCTGCTCCACTGCGCCCAATGATAAGATTGGTTTTACCATCTGGAAATATGGTATTGATATCCTTGAGAACCGTCTTGTCCTCGAAGCGTTTGGTAACGTGACTTACTTCTATCATGACAACAGGTTTGTAAGGAAAAGATCAGAGAACAGTATCAGCATAGAAGAGGATACAACTGCATTGGTTGAGGCTTTTCCCACACTAATGGACCCTCCATTGACCGTATATCCGAAGTAGGATGAGACACTTGCAATAATAAATGCAAAGAAAAGGCTCTTGATAATGCCCATCCAAAAGAACCATGAAACGAAATCGTGCTGCATTCCAGCCGTTAAATCGCTAGCCGTAATGATATGTCCTACCCACGCTGTAGCATAAGCACCGAGAATTCCACATGCTGTAGAGAAAATCACAAGTATGGGTATCATCGTAACCAATCCGGCTATCTTAGGAAGAATAAGATAGTTAGCTGAATTCACCCCCATTACATCAAGGGCATCAATCTGCTGGGATGTGCGCATTGTCCCTATTTCCGAAGCAATATTTGAACCAACTTTTCCCGACAAAATAAGACACATAATGGACGAGGAGAACTCAAGCAACATTATTTCTCGCGTCACATATCCCGAAACCCAATGGGGCATCCAAGCACTCTGTATATTCAATTTTATCTGAATGCAAATGACGGCACCTATAAAGAACGAGATCAGCAACACGATTGGTATAGAGTCTACACCCAATTGTGCCATTTCGCGCAAATATTGCTTAAAAAACATTCTCCAAGAATCAGGACGCTTAAAAGTGCGCCCCATCAGTTGGATATATCTTCCAAATGAATCAAGGAATTGTACTATGAACACGGCAGAGAATTCGTTTGTGGTAAATCAACTGTAAAATTACATATTTTATCAAGAAGTACAAGCAAGCGATTATGCGACCATTAATTTCTATAATATAAAAAGGACGGAACTACAGAAATCTTATCTATAGTTCCGTCCTTATGATTAGTAAGAATATTTCTTCTACCCTTAGCTTACTTCTTGCGAGCTTGTCCGTAACGAGTGAAGAACTTATCTACACGACCTGCAGTATCAACCAACTTGGATTTGCCAGTATAGAAAGGATGAGATGTATTTGAAATTTCCAATTTTACAACCGGATAAGTCTCGCCTTCAAATTCTACAGTTTCGTTGGTTTTTGCAGTAGAACGAGATAAAAACATATCGCCATTACTCATATCTTTAAATACAACTGGACGATAGTTCTCGGGATGAATACCTTTTTTCATATTGCTTTTTATATTTTTACTTCAATGCTGGTAACACTGAGGGGTGTAATGGGCTTATTAAATCGGGTGCAAAATTATATTATTACTGTAAATAGAACAAGCCATAATCCAATTATTTTCTATTTTTGCGTAGCATTTGTAGATATGAGAGCTATTTTTCTTATTCTTTGGGGACTGGGAGCTTTTGCATCAGCTTCTGCACAATACATCGATTCTATTTTCGTAAATATGCCTAGGCACTTGATGCCTTTGCTGGAGAAAAACGACAGACTGAATCTCTTGGATTTTTACGATGCTAGTGCTCAGAGCAATGTAAGAAACAAATTGAATGGTCTAAGTAACATCGTATATAAAGATAGTTGTCAAATTGATTTACAACTGACGGAAAACACGTTGATACAACTTCGAACCATTCCACAGAAACAAGAATTGGTGATTATCAAGAGACATTCGGTCCACTATCAATATGGGGAAGTAGCGGTTTACAATGTGACAGATTGGCTTCCTTCTGAAAATAACTTTCCGCTATTATCTTTTTCGGATTTTCTTAAGACAGACCTTTCACTCGAAAACAAGAACCTGCAATTAGCCTATCAACATCTGGAACAAGAGGCTACCATTTATTATTATATTAAACCACACGAGAACAATCTATATGCAAAATTGTCGTTCAATACGCTGAACCAAAAAGAGCAGGAACTTATCCGCCCACATATACGAGAAGAAATTCTATTAAGTCTGTCTGATTTTTGAGCATTTTAGAACAAACGATAGAGATCTTACTTGATAAAAGTAAAATCCAACCTGAATATAGAAATTCAATGTTTTTTTCGTAATTTTGCGATGCTTTCAGATACTTGAAAGTGCATAGTGTTAAAAAAACAACAAAATCCTTTACATTAAAAATATAAATACAATGGTAAGTTACAAAGAGTTAGGCCTTGTAAACACGCGCGAAATGTTCAAAAAGGCCATTGATGGGGGATATGCAATTCCCGCATTCAATTTTAACAATATGGAACAGTTGCAGGCCATTATAAAGGCCAGTAGCGAACTAAAGAGTCCTGTAATTTTACAGGTATCTAAAGGCGCACGCAACTATGCCAACCAGACGCTGTTGCGTTATATGGCTCAAGGTGCTGTTGAATATGCAAAAGAGCTCGGTTGCAAGCACCCAGAAATCGTTTTACACCTCGATCATGGTGATAGCTTCGAACTCTGCAAGAGTTGTGTAGACTTTGGCTTTTCATCTGTAATGATAGACGGTTCTTCTTTGCCTTACGACGAAAATGTAGCACTGACCCGAAAGGTTGTTGAATATGCTCACCAGTTTGATGTTACCGTAGAGGGCGAACTTGGTGTATTGGCTGGTGTTGAAGATGAAGTGCAGTCCGAAGAATCACACTACACAAAGCCAGAAGAAGTTATTGACTTTGTAAGCAAAACTGGTGTAGATAGCTTGGCTATTTCCATAGGTACTAGCCATGGTGCATACAAGTTTAAACCCGAGCAGTGCACACGTGACCCGCAAACTGGTCGCCTCGTACCTCCCCCACTTGCCTTTGATATTTTGGATGCTATAATGCAGAAACTGCCAGGGTTCCCTATCGTACTCCATGGTTCCAGTTCCGTACCTCAGGAATATGTGGATATCATCAATGCCAACGGTGGCAAGTTGCCCGATGCTGTAGGTATTCCAGAGGAACAACTGCGCAAGGCTGCGAACAGTGCTGTTTGTAAGATAAATATTGACTCCGATTCTCGTCTTGCCTTTACCGCTGCAGTTCGTAAAGTATTCAATGACAAACCCGGAGAGTTCGATCCACGTAAATACTGTGGTCCAGCTCGTGATTTGATGACAGAATTATATGAGCACAAGATTAAAGAAGTTCTTGGCTCAGACAACAAATTAGCACAACTTGACTAATCTGGTTAGAATATAATTCTTAGAAAAGAAGAGGACGATCTTTGATAAGACCGTCCTCTTCTTTTCTCTGCTCCAAAACAGAAATTGGCTTTTTCATCTTATTCAAGGACTAACATCCAAACATATCACTTCTAAAAATTTAGCGCGCGAAAAAACAGTATAAGTCTTTTTATTATCCGTAGAAGATTATATCTTTGTTGTCGTTACGGACAAATCGTAACTATTATTGTTCCACTTTTTTATTATACGACAATGAAGAGAATTGATTTGAACTTCACGCACAGTGCACAAGGCGTAATGAAATTGAGTGATAAACCTGCAGCTTGTGGCGCTTCCTGTGGCAGTAGCGACAAGCCTATCGAAGAGAAACCCGTTGCTTGTGGCTCAGC
The DNA here is from genome assembly GCA_017478625.1 of Alloprevotella sp. GTDB lineage: Bacteria > Bacteroidota > Bacteroidia > Bacteroidales > Bacteroidaceae > Alloprevotella. Next base: position 5,468 of record JAFVDF010000010.1, on the reverse strand, counting down.
ATGCGGTGCAGGAGAAAAACCTGCCGCGTGCGGTACAGCATGTGGTGCTGGTGAAAAATAAGCGGGGCTTAAAGTAGAAAGATTAAGGCCTTGGACTATTTCGCATTTCAGTGGCATATCACTGACGAGTGTGACCAGCGTTGCAAGCACTGCTACATTTTTTCCGAAGGGCATCCGAAACTAATAGAAATGCCTTGGGAGAAACTGGTAGCAGTGCTTGCAAACATTGAACGAATGGCTATAAGGATGCAACGGCTACCTTACCTTTATATTACGGGGGGAGATCCAATTTTACACAGTTGCTTTTGGCGTTTTCTGGATCTCATACACTCTAAAGGCATTCCTTTTACCATTATGGGTAACCCGTTCCACTTGACTGATGAAGTCTGCTTTCGATTGAAAGCACTAGGATGCCGGAAATACCAACTCTCGCTTGACGGACTGCGAGAAACACATGACCGTTTTCGCAAATCTGGTTCATTTGATTCCACTCTACAGGCGATTGATACAATACGTCATAGTGGGCTACATTGTGCAGTCATGTCAACTATCTCTGCTATGAACATCGATGAGATTCCACAGTTGATTGATATCCTTGTAGAACACAATGTAGATATTTTTGCTTTTGGACGCTACTGCCCAACAAGCGAGGATAAGGCATACAAAGATACATGGCATATCGAACCCAAACGTTATCGTGAGTTTCTAGACAAATGTTGGGCTAAGTTTGAATTATACAAGGACTCAAACACTACATTTAATTTAAAGGATCACCTCTGGACACTCTTCCTCTACGAGAAGGGACTCTTTAAGATTCCCGACGGGCTCGACGAGGACACTATCTATGACGGCTGCAACTGTGGCAACTGCCACTTCACGATTTCTGCCGAAGGTCGCTTGATGGCTTGTCGCCGTTTTACAAGCTATGTCGGCACAATTGATGAAGAAATGTATGATGTTTTCCACGGAATACATATGAAAAAGTATCGCCAACACGAAAATTTCGAGAAGTGCCAGAAGTGTGAGCTACTTCGTTTCTGTCGTGGATGTCCTGCCGTAGCATACGGATACACCAAAAACTTCTATGCACCAGATCCACAGTGCTGGAAGGAAGTGAAAAATGAATCGTCATGGACGCAGAAACCTGTATCAAGAAACTCGGCTATGTCGGCATTCTGACATTCGCCACTGTAGATAAGCACGGCCATCCTCAGACCCGGAGCATCTCGGCTATTCACTACGAGCCGGATGCTATCTATTTCTATACGGCTCGCGGAAAGAATTTCTGCCAGCAGTTGATGGACGACGGACACGTTCAGATTCATGCGCTGACGAAGTTCAAGGAGATGATTCGCCTGTCAGCTGTGGCAAAGCCCGTGCCCGACGATGAGCAAAAGCACTGGAAGGATGTCATCTTCGAGGAACAACCTTATCTGGTAAATGTCTATCCTGACGACACTCGCTCCATTGGAATCATCTTTGTCATCCGCGATGCCCAAATAGAATACTTCAATCTCAGTGTACGGCCTATCGACCGCGCCTACTTCACGATGGGCGATGCAGAGCCTGAATGCAAAGGCTTCGAGATTACCGAGCAATGCATCGGCTGTGGTACATGCCTAGCTAATTGTCCGCAAGGTTGTATTGAGGAGGGCAAACCCTATCGTATCCAGGCGGAGCATTGTCTTCATTGCGGCAACTGTTTTGAGAATTGTCCAGCGGATGCCATCATCAGATTTGATTAAGCGTATGAAAGCAATCGTATTAGAGAAGTGTTGCAAAGCCGAAGACTTGCAAGTGAGTGAGATTCCTATTCCTAAGATACGACCAGAATGGGTTCTTGTAAAAATACATGCCGCAGGGCTTAACCATTCGGAAGCCCTACTTCGTATGTTTGAAGCCAACAACGACTATATCAATACACCCATTGTACCAGGTATTGAGTGTGTCGGAGAAATTGTTGAAACCAATAATTCTGAGCTTCTTGTGGGTGATCGAGTCATAGGACTGATGGGAGGAATGGGACGATCGTTTAATGGTAGTTATGCCGAATATGCCTTGCTACCTGCTAGAAACGTATTCAAAGTAAACACGGAACTTGATTGGTTGTCGCTGGCTGCCGTACCTGAGACTTACTTCACAGCATACGGTTCACTCGTAGAAAGCCTGTTATTGAACAATCAGGATACACTCCTTGTCCGTGGAGCTACCAGTACCGTCGGACAGGCAGCCATCCAATTGGCAAAGGCTATCGGTGCGACCGTCATTGCCACGTCTCGTCATGAATCTTCTTTTGAGAATTTGAAAACTATCGGTGCCGACTTTTGTATCATCGATGACGAAAATATCAGCAAGCAACAACTACAACCTCGCCCAAATAAGATATTGGAGCTCATAGGGCCCAAAACTTTGCGCGACTCATTGCTTACTGTCAGCAAGCCTGGTTTTGTTTGCAACACAGGTATTCTAGGCAATATTTTTGCCGTTGAGCATTTCGATCCCATCAAGTATATTCCTAACGGTGTCTTCCTCACGGGCTTCTTCTCCAACTTTCCTACTCGCAAAACCATTGATGGCTTGTTTTCACTCCTCAGCGAGGCACAGATTCAGCCACTTTACAGCCACGTATTTACGCTTGATCAGATTCGCGAAGCCCACACCTTGTTGGAGAAGGGCTGTGCAGGCGGAAAAATCATTTTAAAAATCAATTAACCTATGGAAATAAATCACAAAATCCGAGATTCACATTTTCCAGACTGTCCTGTTCGCAACGTTATCGCTCGCATTAGTGATCGCTGGAGTATTCTCATTTTTCTTACTCTCGAACTGGCAAAAAAACCTATGAGGTTTACGGAAATCGAGCACGCCATTCCCGATATTTCCCAAAAGATGCTTACCCGCACTTTGCGCGATCTCGAAGCCGATGGCTTTGTCATTCGGAAAGCCTATGCTGAAGTTCCGCCAAGAGTAGAATACGAACTGACCGAACGGGCACACTCTCTGACGCCATTGCTCAATGACTTAGTAGAATGGGCCTCTTCCCATTTAGAAGGCATCGTAAATAATCGAAAAAAGTATTATAAAAAACAAAAATAATGTGCTGTTATCGGTTTTCGGTCAGATAGTAAACCGAGCAAACGGCTTCTTGGTAGCAAATAAGCCTTAGAATTGGTAAAGACATCCCCTTTTTCTATGAGAGAATCCCGTATCCTGCATCGGCAATCTCATTTTTCTGCAAGAAAAGCATGTTTCTTCGTAACGGAGACATACTTCTCCGCGAGGGAGGCTTAATTATCTGTGAGGGAATCGAACATTTTGGTGAGAAAATCAGGATTTTGTGTAAAGGGATGAGGTATTTTTTCAGTCGTTTCGGACTTTTGATGCTCTTGGCGTTCTGTTTGGGCCAAGAGACGAGTTGGGCGCAACGGAAAAGGTTCCGTGTGGTGGAATATAACGTAGAGAATCTGTTTGACACGGTGCATCAGGAGGCTCTTAACGACTTGGAATACACACCGAAGGGGAGTCGGCATTGGGACAGTCGGAGATATTGGACAAAACAGGACAAACTTTTGCGCGTCATCGTGGCTTGCAGTGGCGTAGAGCCCGCCGATCTTGTCGTTTTGTGCGAGGTAGAAAACGATACAGTACTCAGAGATTTGACCCAACGTACCCGGCTGAGGAGTATGGGATATGAATTTCTGATGACTCGGGGCTCTGATCCGCGAGGCATCAATGTGGCGCTGATGTATCAGCCGTTTTCTTTCAAACCTCTGTGCTGGAAAGCGTTGGAGGTGGTCTCTGCTCACAATCCGAAGGGCTCTACGCGCGATATTCTTTGGGTGGAGGGGCTGACTCCCACGCAGGATACGCTACATCTCTACTGTGTGCATCTGCCAAGCCGTTCCGGTGGTCAGCGAGCCACTGACAAACGGCGCTCGGAGGCGGTTGAAATCATTGCCAGCCACATTGATTCGCTCCGCACTGTGGGACGGGAGCCCAAAACGCTTATTCTGGGAGATTTCAATGACGAGTGGCGCAACAACAGCATACGGAAAGTGCTCGGCGCAAGGCCTCCGAGGGGGAAACTGAGGCCAGAGAATCGGTACGTACTTACGGCGAATCTGAAGAATGGCCGAGAGATTCGCGGCACATACTACTTTCGGCAACGCTGGTCGCAGTTGGACCACGTCATTGTGTCGGGAAATTTGCTCGACAAGCAGAGTCGTTTCTTCACCGCGCAGGATTTTTGCCGAATAGGAGCCTTCGATTTTCTGCTGGAGCGTACCCATCGCGGAAGCGTAAAGCCTCGGCGCAGTTATTTAGGGCCTGTGTACCACGGCGGATACTCTGACCATCTGCCCGTAGTGCTGGATTTCTACTACGAGGCTGAATAATTCAGCAAAAAAGCGTGCTTTGTGAGGCAAAGAGTGCGCTGAGTGAGAAAAAGAGTATGCTATGTGAGAAAAATTGTGTGCTATGCGACGCAAAGAATGTGCTCGGTGGAGAAAAAGAGCGTACTATGCAAGGAAGAAAGTGTGCTGTGCGCGGAAAGGATTGAGATGTGCGGGGAAGAATAACTGCCTGCGCGCGGTAATCGGGGCCGGATAGAATGTGACAACGTGCGCTATCTGCACACGTCGGCCTTCCTCTTTGCGGGGAAGGCCGACTATATTCAGGAGCGAGGGGGGCTTATTGCGCCAGAATCCTCATGCTCTCTATATTATTATGGAGTAGGATTAACTTCCAGAATAGCTAAATCCTCCATTTACATCTAAAACGAGCCATCCCTTTGCGCGGGCCGCATTTACTTGTGCCACAGTGCACACGTTGCCTTCACTACTATCATCTGTGTCGATTACCCAAAAACCTCCATCAAAAAAAACGGGAAGACCAGCTATCAAGGCATCCATCTGTGCGCCCCTCAACTGATTACTAAAGCAACTCACCCGCACGAGCGCGCCTGTAGGAGAAGATATTAATGAAGTCAACTGATTAGAATAGCAATACAACTCTTCCAGCGCTACATTCTTGGATACGTCCAAGGAAGTCAGCTGATTCTCTGTGCAATCCAGATATTCCAGTGCCACATTCTTGGATACGTCCAAGGAAGTCAGCTGATTGTCTTCGCAATCCAACTCTTTCAACGCCACATTCTTGGATACGTCCAAGGAAGTAAGCTGATTGCCAGTGCAACCCAGATATTCCAGTGCGACATTCTTGGATACGTCCAACGAAGTCAGCTCATTGTGGTCGCAATCCAACCTTTTCAGTTTAATATTATTGGATACGTCCAACGAAGTCAAGTTATTGAAGTGGCAATTCAAATATTCCAGCGCCACATTCTTGGATACGTCCAACAAATCCAGCTGATTACCAGCGCAATACAACGTTTCCAGCGCCACATTCTTGGATACGTCCAACGAAGTCAAATCATTACTACTGCATTCCAACTTTTTCAGTGCGACATT
>JAFVDF010000002.1 GCA_017478625.1 Alloprevotella sp. | reverse complement strand
TTTTTGTTAGGATGTGCCTGGCAGATATCCATTGCCACAACCCTGTGAATCTTTGTCGTACTCATATTGCCTATTGTCCTTTTGAGGTGCAAAATTACAAATTTTCATCGAAATATAGCGATTATCGGCAAAAATCTTTCCCAGTAAGGTATCAATAATTGGAGAAAAATGCGTACCTTTGCAACCCGTATGGAAGAAGATGCAAGAAACAGCAGCGATATTGCCCTTGAACTGGCACGGCTCCATGTCTTTCGTGGCATAGAGTTCACCCGTCAGTTACAGTCCATCACCATGCGAAGAGAGTTCCGTCTGGTGAGGGGCGAAACAAGCATCTATACTGCTATCAGCGAGACCGACGATGATTTCCCTGCATTACTCAGCGCAGCACAGAGGGCCGTCACTCATGGTTATCGAGTATTCATCTTGCCAAATCCCAAGGGCATACGTACAGCAGACTTTATTTTTGAGCGCAAGGGACTTTATCGTATGTATGACTTGAAGACCATTCAAGGCAAGGCTTCCATCATCAATCGACTGGCAGAATCCATTGGCCAGACTAACCACGTGCTGCTGAATATGGCCACCACTTACAATGGTCGTTTGTTGGCCACGCAAATCAAACGATATTTTGAACTGAACCCACAAGCCTCGGAAGTTTTGATTTTCAAAGGAGGGCAGGCCATTTCTGTTAAGCGAGGCTATGCGCTTGATAAACTCTTCGTGCTGTCCTTCTCCAGAAAGTACGGAAAATAAAAGAGCCGCAACTTGTGCGACTCCTTTGTAAAATTGGAGCAGGGGCGGTTCAGTCTTACTCCCACGCGGAAAATACCGGATTAGTCATTTCTGACGGTGCAAAGATAGGCATTTTTCTTTTATCTTCCAAGTTTTTTAAGTCTTTTCTTCCGTTTTCTCCCAAAAACGGTTAAATATTTATCTCTTTTTGAAGTTTTTTGGTAATCTTTAAGGTGAATTGCGAAAATTTGTGTAATTTTGGCGGCGTGTTCATCTGTCAACCATGTGTGGGCGACATAAAAAGAGGACACATTATCTTATTAGCTCAAAATTCTCCAGTCGAATTTGCACCTCACACCGAGAACGAAGAGCAACACCATATCGCTATTGGAGTGTACGCATAAGCGTAGACTTCAATCCATAAGCGATATGGGGCCGTGCAAAGCCTGACTGGAGATATGGACCGAGTCTGCGCTTTCTTTATGCCCTATAGTTAGTGCTGGCTTCCCATTGAACGAAGAAAGTATTAACAAAAAACAAACAATTATGAGCAAGAAGAATTTATGTTATCTTTCGGGCTTTGCAATAGTCACAATGCTTAGTGCAGGCTGTTCGTCAAAGGTTGTTGTTGTAGACCAAACTCCTGTTGTGGAAACCCATGTGGTCTATTCTCCTGGTGAGAATCTGACTGCACTAACAAAGGTGCATGAAACTGAGTACAAATGTGAATATCCGTTTGGAGGTGACGGTGGAAAGAACTTGTTTTTCGTAGTT
>JAFVDF010000009.1 GCA_017478625.1 Alloprevotella sp. | reverse complement strand
GCGCAACAGGCGATCTACGCGCTTGTCGCGTCGCGTCAGCCGACCCACGAATACTATCGTCTTCTGCTTCTCTCGGACCACGTTATCCGGCAGGTGTGTGCAGTTGGGCAATACGTGCAGGCGGTTGTCCGACGCAGAAAGTCCCAGCTTCTCTATGACAATCTGCTTGTAGCCCTCGCAGAGTACGCCGTAGGCATCGGCCCACGCATAGACGCTCCTGTACTTTCGCAAATAAAACTGCTCCAGCAGCCACGCGCCACCGAGCGAGTAGAGCAGCCTCTTAGCCCGGCTCTCTTTTTTCTTCTCCTCGCAGTCTATCATCTCGTAGAACGGCAGACTGTGAAGCACAAAGACGACCTTCACGTCCACCTGCTGTTTGAGCCAAGGCATATAGAGCAGTTGCCGATAGGTGGCCAGCACATCTACCCCCTCGCGCCGGACGAAATCCACGACGTGTTGCGCGATATGTCGCGAGTGTTTATACCCTCCTTCGGGCAGCGGTTCTACGGCAAAGAGGCGCCGGCAGTCCCGAGGATAGTCCTCCGCGTTGTGATGTTGCACCAGCACGGTGGCCCTATGGCCTCGCTCCACGAGGTAGTTGGCTATGTCGATAGTGGCCTGCTCTGCCCCACCGCAAGGAAACTCTTTATGAATAAAAGCAATGTGCATGACGGTCGGTTCGTTCGCCGACAAAATTACAGCCTTTTCTCCGTTGAGGCCCTATGTCGTTGCGAAAAATTTTGACAGCGGAGCGCATAGTTAAATAATGTGAAATCCTACTATCTCCCTGCCGTGGGCAAACGGCATTATGGCGCAGAAAAATCGGATTATTGAATTTGAAAATCCGATTAGAAAATCGGCCGATTGCAGTATGGAATTTTTCTACGCCATAATCCGATTTCGCACCAAAAAGGGCGGTTTCATCGACAGAAACCGCCCTATGGGCCTATTATAGTATGGCATAGTATTTTTCCCTTACGCTCCTCCAAAGTTACGAAAACTTTCTGACTTGTGCAAGGGGGCTTTTTGTGCTCTTCCGCGAAAAATTTTGACATTTCTGAAGGCCTTGTTCGCCCGGCGCGGGCCCGTCAGACGGCTTGAACCGACTCCGGAGACAGCGAAGGCTGGGACACGGCTATGCCTCGGACTTGTCGGCCTGTGGGCGCAGGCGGTCTATGACAAGGGCTATGGCTCCGTCGCCCGTCACGTTGCAGGCGGTGCCGAAAGAGTCCATGGCGATATAGAGGGCTATCATAAGGGCCTGCATCTCGGCGTCGAAACCCAACACGCTCTGCAAAACGCCCAGCGCGGCCATGATACTGCCCCCGGGCACGCCCGGAGCGGCTACCATCATAATGGACAGCAGAAAGACGAAGCCCACCAGCGTCCACGGCTCTATGGGCTGGCCGTGCATAATAAGCAACGCGACGGCGCAGGCCGTGATTTTCAGGCAGGAGCCGGACATGTGGATGGTGGCGCATAGGGGCACGGTGAAGCCCGCCGTTTCTTCGCGCACGCCGTTGGCTTGGGTACAGCGATACGTGACGGGAATGGTAGCGGCCGACGAACTTGTGCCCAGCGCGGTAAAGTAGGCCGGAAGCATCCGATAGAGAAGCCGGAACGGATTACGGCGCGTGACGATTCCCGCCACGGCAAACTCGTAGCAGAGCACGAAGATATGGAGCAGGAAGATGATGGCGACAATACCGAGGAACACGCTGACGACGGACGCAGCCTTTCCCACGCTGGCCATGTCGAGGAAAATGCCGAAAATGTAGAGGGGCAACAAGGGTATGACGGCCCGCGCAATGACGGTCTCTATGACGGCGCGCAGTTCGAGGAAGGCGCCTTGCAGGCGTTGCAGTCCGAGCGACGCGATACACAGTCCGAGCATAAAGGCCAGTACGAGGGCGGACATCACACCTAATACGGGCGGAATCTGGAGCGTGAAGAACGGCTCGGCAGAAACGTTCTCCGAGAGCACGACAGCGGCCTGCGGGTCAATCAGCGCAGGAAACGACCACGCGCCCACGCCAAAGGCAATCAGTCCGCTTATGACCGTATCGAGATAGGCTATGGCGGCGGTCAGCAGGAGCAACCTGCCGGCGTTCCGACCCAGCGCACCGATGGCCGGCGTAATGAGGCAGACGATGAGCAGGGGGACCACAAACTGGAGAAACTGGCTGAAGAGCGCGTTGAAGGTGGCCACGAGCCGCGCGAACCAGAGCGGCGAAAAATAGCCAAAGGCTATGCCCAGCAGGATAGCGATGAGGATGCGTGCCAATAGGGGCAGGCGAAAAGAAAGGTGTTTCATAGTATGTGTGTGGCTACGAAAATAGTGCTTTTGGCGCAAAAACTATCCCCACAGTACGATTTCCAGACTGAAAACCGTACCTTTGAGGCGGAAAAAGGCTCCAAGTCTGTAACAAAAAGGCGCTTTGATGCGTCTATATATAGGAACAAACCCGAATCTTTATACAATCAACCCATACGATTATGAAAAAATGTTTCAGTAGCCTGCTGGCAGTGATGGCCCTGATGGTATGCTCCACGGGAAGCGCACTGGCACAGGACGCGACGCAGGAATTTACGCCCACCTCGAAGTTTCGTGTCACGTTGAAGGACAAGAAGGGCACGCCCTTTAGTGTAAAACATCCCGAGAAGTTCCTCTCGCAGAAAGCCATAGACCGCCGTGCGCGTCAGGGCCTGAAAGTGGACCAGACCGACCTGCCCATCACGCCGGCCTACCTCGAACAGATCCGTCAGACGGGCGTACAGATTTGCCACATGAGCAAATGGCAGAACACGGTAGTCGTAGAGACCGCCAACCCCGAACTGGCAGAGCGCATCAAGGCCCTCCCGTTCGTCAGCGACGTGCGCCTCGTGGCCCGGTACGACAAACCGCGCCCCGTAGCCCGCGTAGATCGCCACAGCCTTATCGCCCAGAAAAAACCGACGGACGCACAGGCCAACGCCCTGGACACGCTGGACACGGAGCCTGAGTTGGTACTGGGCAAGATTATCAAACGCACCGAGCGCGTACGTTTCAAACTTGAAAACGATACGCTCACCCGACAGGATATTACGCGCATTGAAGAAGTAGCCGCAGAAGACGACTCGCAGTTCCGTCGGATTATCGAAATGGTCAAGGCGCAACGCTCAGCCCAAGGAGAAGAGGGCGACGAGAACGATCCCGTTTACGGAAAAGCCCTTAACCAGATCAAACTCAACCGCATCGACGCGCTCCACGAACAGGGTTATCGGGGCGCCGGAATGACTATTGCCATCATAGACGGGGGCTTCTACAACGCCGACATTATCCCAATGCTCAAGCACGTAAAGGTGTTGGGCACTAAGGACTTCGCAGAAGCCGGCGCCAACGTCTATGACCAGCAGGAGCACGGCATGATGGTGCTCAGCTGTATCGCCACAGACAACAAGGGCGTCCTCGTGGGCAGTGCGCCCGAGGCAGAATTTTATCTGCTTAGGAGCGAAGACGGCGCCAGCGAACAACTCGTAGAAGAGGATAACTGGTGCGCCGCCATCGAGTATGCTGACAGCGTAGGCGCCGACCTTGTCAATACGTCGCTCGGATATACCGCCTTCGACAATAAGGCCGACAACGTACAGTATTGGGAACAGGACGGAAGCACCCATCTGATGAGTCGCTCCGCCTCTATGGCTGCGTCAAAGGGTATGGTACTCTGCCAAAGCGCGGGTAATGAGGGTGACAACCAATGGAAAAGAATCGGAGTGCCCGCAGATGCCGACAACATTCTTACGGTAGGTGCGCTGCGCCCCGATGGAACCAACACAGACTTCAGTTCGCTGGGCATGTCCGCCGATGGAAGAGTGAAACCCGACGTTTGCGCACAGGGACAGAACGTAGCCCTGCTCTCCCCCAACGGCTCCGTCACACAGGCCAACGGCACTTCTTTCTCCTCGCCACTGATGTGTGGAATGGTGGCCTGCTTCTGGCAAGCCCACCCCGAGCTCAATGCTTTCGAAGTAATATACGCCGTGCAGAAACTGGGTGACCGCTACGACCGTCCGGACAACGTATATGGCTACGGCACGCCCGACTTCAGCAAATAAGGCTTCGCGCCCACAGGGCCGACGGCCCTTTCCACTCCAAACAAAAAGCCCCGCCACGACTGGCAGGGCTTTTTTCTGTATTTGATATTCGCGTCGGACGACGGCTTATTTCTGATACACGCGGGCATATTCAAACAGCGTCTCGTAAGTATGCGACGTGTTCGGATTGGAAGCCCACGAACCGTCACCTACGCTCTGGTTCAATATCAGATAGAACGGCGCGTTGAAAGGCCACTGCCCGTTGTCCAGCGCACTCTGGCTCGTAGATTTTTGATACGTGCCCCGACGGCTGCCATCTACGTACCACGAAATACGATCCTCGGTCCATTCGAGCTCATAGACGTGATAGTTGGCGTAATTGACCGTTGTCGTAAACGAACTGGCCGGATTGTTGGCGTTGCCTAAGGTGTCGCGCCAGCGACTATGGATAGTGTGATATGCGGTAGCCTCCGTGTTGATTTGCTCCCAGATATCAATCTCTCCGCCTGCCGGCCAACTCTGCGTGGGCGGGGCGGGCATCATCCAGATAGCGGGAAATGAGCCTGCAAAGGGGTTGGTCTTCGCCTTGACAGAGACGAGGCCGTACGTGAACTCGAACTTGGAGCGTGTCTCTATGGCACCCGTCAGCATCGGCACGTTGTCGGACGACGGGTCCGGGTTAGGAATGGCTCGGGCTACGAGTTTTCCGTCGCGGATAAAGATGACGTCCTCGCTGTCGCTGATGTAGCGATTCCAGGTAGAGGAGTAGCGCGTAGAGCGTACCCACTTGTCCGACGAGGGCTGGCTACCGTCTGCTCCGTCGAACTCGTCGCTCCACACAAGCGTCCAATCGGATTTATCGACCCCTTCGGCCGTGGGAGAAGGCGCTGCGGCGGATTCGCGCTGGCTCACCGTGATATAAATCGTATTATTGGCTCCGGAAATGGTAATATGCGCCGTGCGCAGAGATGTGGTCTCGTTGGGCTGCACGGTAGCACGTAGCGCCTGATTGCCGGCTCCTCCGCTGTAAGCGCTCAGCGTCAGCCAGTCGGCACCACCTGTGGCATCTACCGACGCGGTCCATGCGCTGGTGGCCAGAAAGGAGATACTGCTGGGCATAGACGTGGCCGAGGCATCCAGGATATAACTGGTGCGCGTGCCGGACGTCAGCGTGACAGAAAGGGATATATCCTCGTCGGGCTCATCTCCGCCGCACGACACGAGCGTACAGCACAAGCAGACTGACGCCAAGAGGAAAAGATACTTTTTCATAATGATACTTATTGACAGGTTTATATTATGATTCGTCCGCATATTGCAACAGATAAGCTTTAATAAAGTCGTCAAGATTTCCATCCATCACTCCTTGCACATCACTGGTCTGCCAGCCTGTGCGATGGTCCTTTACGCGACGATCATCAAAGACGTAGGAGCGTATCTGGCTCCCCCACTCGATTTTCTTCTTCCCGGCTTCAATCTTCGCCTGCGCAGCGCGCCGGCGCTGAAGCTCGCGGTCGTAGAGCTGGCTCCGAAGCAAGCGCATAGCGTTCTCGCGGTTCTCCAACTGCTTGCGGCTCTCCGTGTTCTCTATGAGGATTTCCTCCGTCTCCCCCGTGTCGGGGTCTGTAAATAGGTAACGGAGCCGCACGCCGGTCTCTACTTTATTTACATTCTGCCCGCCGGCGCCTCCGCTTCGGAAAAGATCCCACGAAATCTTTGAAGGATCTACTTTGACCTCGATTTTGTCATCTACCAGCGGTGTGGCGAACACACTGGCGAAACTTGTCATCCGCTTTCCCTGTGCGTTGTACGGAGAAACCCTTACGAGCCGGTGAACGCCGTTTTCGCTCTTCAGATAGCCGTATGCCATCGGTCCCTCCACCTCTATGGTACAGGTTTTTATGCCTGCTTCGTCGCCGGGGTGCAGGTTGGCCATGCGCGTGCGATAATTGTGGGCCTCGGCCCAACGCAGATACATACGCATAAGCATTTCGGCCCAGTCCTGACTCTCTGTGCCACCGGCGCCGGAGTTTATCTTGAGTACGCATCCGAGGGAGTCTTCCTCGCGCGAGAGCATCCTCCGCAGTTCCAACTTATCGAGCGCAGCCTGGAGCAACGCGTAGTCGGCATCGACTTCTGCCTCGTCCACGAGTCCTTCCTTATGGTAGTCGAAGGCCAGAGCCAGTTCCTCGTAGGCGGTGCGTAGGCCGTCGTAGCCTTCGACCCAGGCTTCTATTCCTTTCACCTTTTTCATCTGTTCCTCCGCGCGGGCTGTGTCGGCCCAGAAGGCTGGGTCTTCCGTGCGCAGGCGTTCTTCCGAGAGTTCCATCCGCAGGCGGTCTATCTGTAGATATTCGCCCAGCTGACTTACACGGCTCTCTGCATCCTTAAGTTGTTCGGCTGTAATCATATAGGGGATATGTAGAGGCAAAAATACCTTAAATCGGTGCAAAGGTACAATCTTTCAGCCGAAAAAGGGCTCTTGCCTATTTTCTACACTAAAAAAGCGCCACGCAGATACCGCGCCCCCTCTTCCGCCAGCCTGCTTTTTCGCGACGGGTGCGGGAAAATGGCCACTTGTCGCAGGAAAGTAGCCGGCAGGACGCAGTAACCTGTCGGCAGGGCGCAGAAAGTAGCCGGAAGGACATAGAAAGCAACCGATCCGATGAAGTAATCAACCAGCACAACGCAGATAGCAACGTGGGCGGGCCTCGCGTACGAAGAAAAATGCCTAACTTCGTCTCGCAGCCGGCTCCTGTCGGCTCCTTATAATATATAGCACGCAGAAAAATGACTCGCACCGTAATCTTAGACTTCGACGGCACGCTGGCCGATACGGCTGCCAGCGTCGTGGCTACTTTCAACGCCACGCTCAAGGCACTTTCGTTGCCACAACTCTCTGAGACCGGCGTGCGCCAACTGATTGGTCTGCCACTGGACGAGACTTTCCGTCGGGCCACTGGCTCGGACGACGCGACGCTCATTGAGGCGTGCTGCGACACCTACCGCCACCTGTTCGACAGCATAGCCGAACAGCAGGCCGGGCTCTTTCCGCACGTCCGCGAAACGCTCCAACACCTCCACTCCAAAGGCCTGCAACTTTGCGTGGCCAGCAGCCGGAGCCGTGCCTCCCTGCTGTGGTTGCTCGACAGGCTCGACATTGCGCGCTACATAAGCCTTGTGCTGGGCGAAGAGGACGTACCGAACAAGAAGCCTGCGCCGGATATGGTTTTGCGTATTCTGCAACAGACGGGGACGCCCGCACAGGACGCGCTCATAGTGGGCGACACCACCTACGACCTCCAGATGGGACACAGCGCCCTCTGCCCAGTCTGCGGCGTTACCTACGGAAACCATTCGCGCGAGCAACTGGCCGACGAGAAGCCCGAATACCTCATCGACTCCTTTGCCTCGCTCTGCGAGATAGTCTGATCTCTCCATTTCCTTATTGCATCCACGGATAGCCCCTTGCCACACCCTGCCCGCAAGCAGTTTTTTTCGGCGTGCACCCATCCGACGGACTGCCTTCATCGTGCGCTAAGAATTTTACTCCGTAGTGCAAGCGACGGCCACATTGGTGTCGCCCTGCAAGTGCGTACCGTCTGCAGACCGGTCTGTCCGACCAGAAAACTGGACAGACAAACAGAGGCGCCCGTCTTGCAGACGGACGCCTCGGAGTAATTTCTGCGGAGACAGATTATTTGCGATTGCGGATACGACGTTGCGATGTGATAGAATAAGAAGACGAGCTACCTCTTGACTCATACAGATTGAGTGCATCTTGGATCTTATCCCGCTCTACATTATCGAATACGCGCACGGCAAGGCCACTTACGTTCCATTCCCATTGCCACAGCCACTCATCATACTGCACCGGCTCGGCATCTTCGTTGCTCAGAATGGCGCAAAGTTTCTTGTCGGCATAATATACGTACAAATCGTGAGCTGTCTCGGCACTAAGGTAGTATCCCTCGCTGGTAATGTCCTGCAGGCCTGCCGCAACGGCTTGTTGCTTAAGGTTGTTGAGTCCACCGGTCACGTTGTCGTAAAAAATCAAGCCACCGTTACCCCACGGGCTTATCTTAGTCTGAATTACGAAGGGTGCAGCGGTTGAGAGCACGGGCGTCCAGTCGGGGAAGCCTATGTTGCGAGGCTGTGCATCCTTCAGAGCCTGGAAGAAAAGCGTGAGAGAAGCTGACAGGTTGGTCGCGTTGATGGTGCAACGTATGCTTTGGCCATTTTGCGCGTCGTAATATTCGCCCCAACCTTCCAGATCGAAGTGTACATTAAGGTCGTCAAAATAGATACCGGTCACGCTTACTTCTTTAAGGGCAAGATTACTCCGTCCGACGGAGTAATTGATATATCCGTTGCCGAAAGAGCGGGATTCGGCGTCGTAATCGTCTGCTGAGACTCTGAAATTGATGCCTACATTATTGCTTACGCTATTTACTGTAAGCGTATTTACGCGGAACTCGCCGGTAAGCGCCGGTAGCTCAAGGTTGAACGGCGAACCGCCTTCTTCCGGCGTCACAACGATAGTCGAACTGGTCGATTGCCCGCCGAAAACGATTGTGCCGACGTCGATGTCGGCGCCCGTGAGCGTCACGCTGACGGTCTGGTTACCCTGAGTAAGCGTTGTCAATACCAAACGGAATGGGCCCGTAAGGCCATAAGGATAGTAATAGACGAAATTGCCGTCTTTGTCCGAGACAGTGATTTCTCCGCCGTTCTGAATGGTGGACAACTTTAAGCCCGCAACGACTGGCCGGCCTTCAATATCCACTACACGGCCTGTAATTTTCGGGCGCGGGGCGATAACAAAGACTACTTCGTGGTCTGTCATTGGATCGAAGGGACCTACTTCTACGCTTTCGCCTTGTGATACGCGCTCGCCACTGTTGTCCAGTTCTACCAGCACGTCCGATCTGTTCAGACCTTGGGAGGTTAGGTCAAGATATATATCGAACGATTCGCGGGCAGGCACATAGCACTGGAAACCTCCGTCATGATCGGTCTGTGCAGTAACTTGTCCGATATTAACTCTAGTGAAGGCAACTGGTGCGCCGTTGGTGTCGATGACTTTCCCCTTGAAAGTGGCGCGCGACTCAGGCCAATCGAGATTCCACCAGGAGAAATGGTGTACCGTGCCCGTGTAATGGTCGCCATCGAGCGTGGCAGCACCGTCTTCCACCCAGAGACCCGTCTGTTCGTCAAAGCTCCAGAGCGGTATGCTATTGGGAGCGTCGGCCTCCATACCTGCAGGAATCGGGAAAGTAAGCGTAGCTTCTGCTCCGTCCTTAATTTGGAGTTTGTTTCCAGATTCGTCCGTCATATTTACGGCTGTCATACCGTAAGAGACTAATTGGGCGTCGGTGCCGTTACTGCGCACTGCGGCGAGATCTCCGCCCGGCATCATGGCCGAAAAGGCTTCTGCGTTCGGATCAAGATACACCATTTCGGTAGTAACCTGCCCGTTGTAGGTTGTACCCGACTCTTCTACGACATACGCGTCGGCCGGAAGTTCTACACGCATATTTCCAACGTTAAGAGCCTGGTCTGTGCCTGCGGAATAGGTGCGTCCTGTGCTAAGTCCGCTCTCGTTGGCAGGACAAAGGACGATGTCCCAGACTGCACCTTCCGAAGCCCGCATAGCACGGACTACGTCAAAGAAACCTTCCTTGCTGAAGCGGATAACTGCACGTCCATTGACGTCGTTGACCTCTTCAAAAGTAAAAAAGCCATCTGAGTTGGTCAGCACGATAGTGCCGCCCGTGTTTACCTCTACGCCCTCAATGGGTGTGCCACTTGCATTTCTCACTACGCCCGATAGCGTCAGTGTGCTCATCTGGCCCTGGTAGCCCGGAGGTACGGGGCGTACATATCCACCAGAATGCGTTTCGTCCGAACATGCGGACCAACCGAGTGCCAGCACGCACATAAGAGCGCCTGACAGTAACTTGTTGAAAATTTTCATCACAATAACTGTTAATGGAATTATTAAAAGAGTTGATTTGTTGAGGCTACGAAAAAATCGCATTATTCAATTTGCAAAGGTACGTATTTACCCCCCCCATTTTTGTTAGCATTTTTATTCAAAAATTGTGCATTTTTGTGCAAAATGCTGTTTTTTTTGCCCAGACCGCCATTCTGCGGGCTGACGCAAGAGGGTTATGACATAAAAACTGGATTCAAAAACCAGTCGCAAAGGAGCGGGCTACTCATTTAATATATATACGTGCGCACGGGGGCTGGAAATTCGCTGGGCGAATAAGGGCACCGGGTCACGGCATAAGCGCATACCCTTTGCGCAGTATGCACCACGCATATCGGAAGAAGAAAACAGCGTGGCGGATAAGGGCATCGAGCCACGGCATAAGCGCACACCGTCCGCGCAGTATGCACCACGCATATCAGAAAGAGAAAACGGCGTGGCGGATAAGGGCATCGAGCCACGGCATAAGCGCACACCGTCCGCGCAGTATGCACCACGCATATCAGAAAGAGAAAACGGCGTGGCGGATAAGGGCGCGCGCGCCAAGCAGGGTATCGCGGGACGGTGGCACGGAGGATTTGCCGGGCGGAAAGATGCGCCGTTTTGGGTGGCATACATTATCTTTGCGCCCGATGAAGCCCGTCGCGGCTCCTATAATCTAAGACTGAAACACATGTATAAGATTCTCTTCACGCTCCTGCTCGCGTTGGTGGCAGGAGGTATCTGGTGGCTGAACCGCATGGATGACGAGCCGTACACCACGCTCGCACCGGCAGACTTCAGCCAGTTGCTGACCGATTCGACCGACATTCAACTTGTAGATGTACGCATGCCCGACGAATACACGGAGACCCACCTTGCCGGAGCCAAACTTTTTGACGTGCAGAACCCTCTTTTTCTTTCAAAAGCCACTTCCGTGCTTTCCCAGGCCCATCCCGTTGCCGTCTATTGCCGTAGCGGCAAGCGTAGCGCACAGGCCGCCCGGCTTCTTTCTGAAGCGGGTTATCGCGTATATAACTTAGACGGAGGTATCCTCGCGTGGCAAAACGCCGCGCTACCTGTAGAGCCGTAAGCCCCGACAGACTTTCCGACAGATACGATAAGGCCGTCGGCGCAAAGGTCCGAGGGTCAGAACAGTTGGAAGAGCATATAAGCCCAATGGGCCGTGAAAGCCGCGCAAAGACCGCCCACGGTGTGGGCCAGAATAGCCTTTGACGTCAGTTCGCGGTAGCCGAGCGAGTCGAGCATAGCCGTGTGGGTAGATAGAAAGCCGCTCCAGCACATTCCGATAGCCGTGAACACGGCTATGGCGTTGCCGTCAATCCATCCGCTACTGATAAATCCCGGCACAAGGCTCAGCGCCGCGCCTACTGCCCCCAGCGCCGTGATGGGGAAGGCTATTTGGTGCGGATCGGTAAATCCGAAGAGCCAGTTGAACAGCCAGTCTATTTTCCCTACAAGGTCGGGCAGCAATTGCGTACCCTCGTAGGCCGCGCCCGTATAGGTGCCGTCGGCCGACGGGCCAAAGGTGAGCATCATCACGAGCGTGGAAATAATCAATACGCCCGGGATAATGGCCAGTCCGATATCCACTCCGCTACGTCCGCCGTCGAGAAGTGCATTCAGAATACGCACAAACAGACTTTGGGGCTTCTCGTCGGCCACTTTCTCTACGATAGTGTCCTGCGCGCGCGAGCTGACTTCTGCCACCTCGGTGGCGTAGGCTGGAAAGTCCTTGAGGATGAAGCGTTGCATAAGGCGCGTAGAGATTATGCTACCCACAAACGCGCCTCCGAAGCCAATGAGCGGCGCGGCAAAGTAGCCCTGACCAATCATAAATATGATAACGATCAGGCCCATACCGAAAGCCGTGCCGAAGTTGGTCAGAGAGATAAACTGGTACTTCTTGAAATACTGGCTGAACCGCTTGTCGCGCGACAGGGTTATGATGGCCGGATTGTCGCTTAGGAAAGTCATCACTGCGCCCAGGCTGGCCACGCCCGGAAGGTTAAAAAGCGGACGCATCAGCGGTCGGAGCAACCGCTCCAATAGGTCAACGACGCCAAACTCCACGAACACTTTTCCCACGGCACCCGTCAGCACGCAGATTGCCATAAGATAGAAGCAGGTATTCAGCAGAAGATCGTGGGCCGTATGCATCAAGGTGTTCAACATCTGGGCCGCACCCATCACGAAGCCCATGTAGCCGAACAGTCCCACTACGATGGCGAGACAGACGAGGCCGGCATGGATGGGCAGACGGGACTTACTGATCGGTTTCATCGTTGTGTTTCTTTTTCTTAAAGAGTTTGGTGAAGTCGGCATACCATGTCAGACCGCAGTCGATATAGTGCTGCTCGGGTTGGAGTATGGGGTCGGGGTGCGTGTTATGCCCGTGGCTGTACGCATAGTCCGCGTGGATGCGCAGGCTCTTGTCTTTGAGCGGAAAGTATTCTACCGCACCGCCGTAGCGGCTCACTTCCGTTCCGGCCCATACCCAGCGGTCGCAGTCGCCGTGACCTTTGTTCACGTCGTAAGAAGCTTTGGCCGAAAGGCATAATTGCGGAATAGGACGGTACTGCACTTCTCCTATCAGACTGACGTCCTGCAGCAAAACGGCTTGCCCTTTTCCCGCACGATTCATAAGATCCAGCTCCATCCGAACCTTGCCCAGACTGATGGCATTGCCCAAGGCGAGATAATGGATAAAGCGACCCTGCGCGTACTCCATCAGGTTGTACGACCAGAGCGTGCTCCAGCGTCCGTGCTGGCCCGTCCAGTGGAAATGGTACGCATACGTGTCCTGACCCGACTGTCGGAAGGGGCTCTGGGTAAATTGCGCCGTAAAAGTGTCGCGTCCGTTTTTCAGCGTGTAGGCTACGCTGGCTCCCCACGCATAGGGCGACGACTGATTCCAGAATTCGGAGCAGAAATACAAGTCTATCGGCGGCCGGTCGTACTCGTAGCCTCCGACCATTACTACCTGCTTTCCCGCGCTCAGCGTAAGTTGCGGAATGGGCCGATAGTCGAGGTGAATCCAGTCCGTAGCGTCGAAGAAATCGCTCGCCTTGTTCATTTTGTTCAGACGGTAGCGGAAGGAGAAAGAAAGGTCCTTGGGAAGGTCCGCACTGATGAGGAAATTCAAAAACTGGCCCTTAAATCCCGAATTGTCCCTCTGGGGTTCTGAGCCGAGGTATTCGCGCTGATAGTCGCCACGCACCTGCAGTTGCAGGTCGTTCAGACGAAACGATTGGGCCGAGGCGTAGGCCGAGAACAGGAAGGCGCACAGCCACAACTGGTGTCTCATAAATTGATGGTATAAGGTTATGGAGTTATAGGTTAGGCTTGGGGTCAGAGCGGTGGCTCTCCGCATAGCGCGAGGGCGAGACGCCGAACGTCCGCATAAAGGCTCGCGAAAAACTGCTGGCATCCTTGAAGCCACACTGCTGGGAAATATCGCCCACGGAGAGTGGGGTCGGAGCCGTCAATAGGTGTACGGCGCGCTGCATCTGTATGGCCGCCACAAAGTTCTTTGGCGTGCTCCCGGTGAGGGCTTGTATGCGCCGGCGGAAGGTACTTTTGCTCAGATGGAGGCAGGCGGCGAGTTGGTCGTCGCTGAGGGCTCCGCTGGTAAGCCGCTCGTCCACGAGGTTTACTACTTTGGCCAGGAAAGCGCGGTCGGCCTCGCTGTGGAGAGGTGGCTCGGAGGAGTCTGTGGCTGGCTCGGACGGAGGCGTCTGCGGGGTCTGCGCCCGGGCTTCCTGCTCGGCCCGCAGCGTCTCAATAGTGCGGGTGAGGACGCGCGTCTGCTGATAGAAGCGCCGACGGGAGTATATATACAGTCCGGCCAGCAACAGGATGAGCGCAAGGCCCAGTCCGAGGATAAGCCGGTTGTCTCTGCGCATACGGTCGTTCTGCGACTGCAGTTGCTCATAGCCGTACTCGGCAGAATATTTGGACAGGAGCATACCCGTCTCGTGGTCGTAGATAGAATCGCGCAGTTGCAGATAGCGGTCGTTGTGCTGCATGGCTTGCGCGGGATCTGACTCGCGCAGGGCTTCGTAGAGCCCCTTGCGCGTATGGAGTTCGTTGTAAAGGTCGTGCTGTTGGGTGAAAATGCCGAGGGCCTCGTTCAGATAACGCACTGCTGCAGAATCATTGCCCTCGCGATGGAGCAGCAGTCCCATCTGGTTGCAGGCAATGCCGAGCGAGTGGATATTACCATCCTTGCGCAGTTGAGGAATGGCTTTCTGCAGGACGTCCAGCGCCTTCTGCCGTTCGCCCAGAGCGATATAGACGGCTCCCAGTTGGGCGCGTCGGACGGCTACCTTGTCCTCCCGACCCAGCGCCACTTCCAATTCCAGCGCGCGCGTAGCAAAATCCTTCGCGCTGTCGGGCTGCTGACAGCGCAGATAGACCTCCGAGGCGTTGCCATAAAGCAACGACAACTTGGCCGCATTGTTCATCTGGCGCGCATAATTGATTCCTTCCAGCAGATATTGCTTGGCTTCCTGGGGCTGGTTAGCCGCCAGATAAATAGCCGTCAGTACATTCAGAGAGGAGGCTATGTTTCCTTTGTCCTCCGAAGCCACGTCCAGACGATAGCATTCTTTGGAAAATTTGGCCGCTTCATCAAACTTACCCAAGCGTAGATTCGATATGGCGAGCACGTTCAGGCAATCGCCCTCTACCGCGCGTGACGCTCCGCGCTTGAGCAACGGCAACGCGCGCAGGGCATAGCGCACCGCGTCATCGTACACCTGACGCGCATAAGCATCCTCTGCCGCCCAATACCAGACCTGCGAGTCGAGACTGTCCTGCGACACGCCCTTGCCATAGACATAGACTTCATCACAAACGCCTTCTGCCCGCAACGCCTTAAAAAATCCGTTGGCTGCCTGCAGGCGCGCGTCGGTGCCTGCCTTGGCCGCCTCAAACCGAGCCAGCCACTGCGTCGTACTCCCCTCCTGCGCCCGCGCACAAAGGGCTGTCAGAGCCAGGCAAACCGTCCATATCCATCTACACATATACCACACTGATATTTGAATATGTTGCAAAGATATACCATAATCTGTGAGACCTGCCCACCCTGACCGCCAAAAAAATGAGATACTTCCCTCTTCTTGCCCCATAAAGTGGGCGCGACGGGGCTTTGCGCCATCCGGACAGCGCACGGTCCGGCCAACCCGGCGCACTGCCGAATGTCAATCTATTTTACTTTTCGGGCCATTTCGGGCCCTTGCACAAGTCGGAAAGTTTTTGTAAATTTGATGAAGCATAAGAGAAAAACGTTACGCCATACTGCCACAGGCCCATAGGGCGGTTTCTGTCGATGAAACCGCCTTTTTTGTGCAAAAATCGGATTATGCCGTACCGAAATTCGCTTATGCCACAGAAGGATTATATAATGCCATCGACAAATTAGATAATCGGATTTTGCCAGGGCATACTGCCGTTTTTCCACTCCATTATGCTCCCGCCCCGTCGCATTATGGGACGGAAATTTAGGATAATTTAACATTCGGGAAAAATGTCAATATTTTTCCCGCCTGCAGGTCCATGCGTCCGGTTCCACGGACCTGCCCTCCTTCCCCTGCCGGAAAATTTTGCACCCTACAAGGGGAGCGATGCCACAGATTTGCTGTATCTTCGCCTTGGCTTATGAAACGATGTGGCTACATACTCCTGTGGCTCGGCGGACTCCTTGCGCTGACCGCCAGCCGTACCGACCTGCGCGCCCAGAGCGCGTATCCGGCACAATGGGGCGTGGCAGAGGCGGACCTGAAAGCGCTCCTGCGCGACGGCGACCTGCTGTTTGAAACGCCGAGGGAGAAAAACCGCATCACGAGCGTGACACAGGCCGAGGGAAGCCTGCCCACCGACCACGTGGGCGTCTATTTCCGGGGCTATATATGGGAAGCCATCCCCGCGGGCGTGGTGCAGACGCCGCTGACGGACTTTCTGGAGCGCAACCGCGTGGAAGGGACCGACGGCAGACTGGGACTGATGCTCGGGCGCGTGGAAGCCCCCTACAGCCTGCGGAAAACGATGAAACGCATACGCGCACTGGCCGGAAAGCCCTACGACGACCTCTATTTGCCCGGCGACTCGGCCATCTACTGTAGCGAACTGGTACAGACGTGCTTCGTGACGAAGCGGGGCAGGCTGGTCCTGGAGGCCGTGCCTATGACGTTTCGCGACGAGACGGGAGAAATACCCGAAGTCTGGCAACTTCTCTACGCACGCCACGGTATGCGCGTGCCGGAAGGACGCCCGGGTAGCAATCCGGCCGAGCTCTCCCGACGGGCTGCCCTACGCATTCTGCTGCCCCAAGCCCCGGCGAAGCCCGCGGAAGATATACCCTAACCTATTTTCCCTATGAACCTTGAAAACGTAAGAGACATAGCCCTCCGTCTGCACCCTGCCGTGACGGAAGAGATATTTGCCTCCGACTGGGCGATATGGCGCATAGGCGGAAAGTGGTTCCTGCTGATGCCTCTGAACGCTCCCGAGCCCCGCATCTGCGTCAAACTGCCTCCCGAGACCGGCCGGGAACTCCGTATGCGCTTCGAAGGCGTCCGTCCGGCGTACCACATGAACAAAACCCACTGGAACGACCTCTACCTGAACCTCCTGCAAGACGACCTCATAAGGGAGCAGATCGAGACCTCGTTTGACCTCGTGGCTTCGCGCCTGCCCCACAAACTGCGCAGGGAACTGAGCCTTGACCCGACTATTCAACCTTAAAATTTCAATATTATGCAAGTTACTTTAATGGGACAACCGTTCCAGACCGTGGGCGAAATGCCCAAAGTGGGCGAGAAAGCCCCCAAGTTCGGCGGTGTGCGTGGCGACTTGAGCGTGCTCCGTCTGCCCGACCTGCTTGGAAAGCGCGTCGTGCTTAACATATTCCCGAGCATGGATACCGAAGTGTGCGCCGCCAGCGTGCGCCGGTTCAACAAAGAGGCCTCGTCGCTGGACAACACCGTGGTGCTCTGCGTCAGCAAGGACCTGCCGTTTGCCCAGAGCCGTTTCTGCACCGTCGAAGGGCTGGAAAACGTCATTCCCGTAAGCACGTTCCGCTGCTCCTGCTTCCGCGAAGGCTACGGCCTTGAGATAGCCGACGGTCCGATGAAGGGACTCGAAGCCCGCGCCGTGATTATCGTGGACGAGACGGGCACTATCATCTACGAAGAACTGGTAAGCGAAATCACCCACGAGCCTAATTACGAAGCCGCTTTAGCCGTGCTCCGATAAGTGGCTCCCGCAGCACCACAACCTTATGCCGTCGGCCGAAAGACTGCTTTCCGCCGTCTGTATAAGTATGACCGGATTTCGGGCAAGGCCGAAAAGCCTCGCTACCCTTATCTTTGCCACCGTATTCATAAATCTCTTAACTCTTAAATCTATATGCTGGGAAATTTCAAGTATAGCAATCCGACACGCCTCTATTTTGGCGACGAGTCGATGCAGTTTCTTTTAGAAGAACTAAAGGCCTACGGGCCCACGGTACTGCTGACGTACGGCGGTGGCAGTATCAAGCGCAACGGTATCTACGACCAAGTGGTCCAGATCCTGCAGCAGGCAGGCAAGCGCATAGTAGAACTGAGTGGCGTCATGCCTAATCCGACGGTAGAGAAACTGCGCGAAGGCGCAGAACTGGCTCGCACGAGCGGAGCGGACCTTATCCTGGCCGTAGGCGGAGGTTCTACCATCGACTACGCTAAGGGCGTCAGCGTGGCGGCCTACTTCGACGGCGATGCGTGGGAGACATTCTACAAACAACAACAGAACCCCGCAGCCGACGCGCGTATCCTGCCGGTGGGCGCCATACTCACGATGGTGGGCACGGGCTCGGAAATGAACGGCGGAAGCGTCATCACCAATCACGCCGAGGGCCTGAAGATAGGCAAGGTATTCGACGAGCGCGTCATGCCCCGCTTCTCGGTGCTCAACCCAAGGTTTACGTTCAGCCTGCCTAAGTACCAGATGACTGCGGGCTTCTTCGACATTATGAGCCACCTGATGGAACAGTATTTCTCCAACGACGACGACAACACGTCCGACTACCTGAACGAGGGCCTTATGCGCTCGCTCATCAGCAGTAGCCTACGCGCCGTGGAGAACCCCGAAGACTACGAGGCAAGGTCCAACATTATGTGGACGGCTACCTGGGCGCTCAACACCCTGCTCAAATGCGCCAAGACGCAGGACTGGATGGTCCACATGATAGGCCAGGCCATAGGTGCCATTACGGACGCTACCCACGGCATGACCCTGTCGGCCGTCAGCCTGCCCTACTATCGCTACGTGAGCCAGTTCGGACTGCCTAAGTTTGCCCGCTGGGCCCAGACCGTATGGGGCGTAAACGGCGAAGGCAAGACGCAGGAACAAATCGCCCGCGAAGGCATTGACGCACTGGAGGCATGGATGCGCCAGATAGGCGTAGTGCTCCACAGCGCAGAGTTGGGCGTCAGCGAGAGCAACATAGAGGCCATCGCCAACGGCGTCATCCTCCTCCCGACAGGCTATCACATGCTCAGTCGCGAAGAAGTGGTGCAGATCATAAGGCAAAGTATGTAAGACACGGCCTCGTCGGTCCATAAGAAAGCCCGTTCCCCACAAGGAACGGGCTTTCTGTATCACAGAAGGGTGGCGTCAGTCGGCCAGAATCTGGTCTGAGGGACGGGGCGAAGCAAAAATCTGCACTAAACGGCGCCGCACTTCGTCATGCTCCTGTAGCAACTGGTAAAGGCCGTCCTCTGACAGCACACCCCGCGGAAACGCGTCGCTGAAGGCGCCCGATTCTTCCGCCTCATAATCGGCCCGCCACTCCGGACTGGCTAAATAGCGTTCCAGTTCTTCAAATATTCCGGCGCGAGCCTCGTACAGATCCAACGCCTTCTTCAGTATGTCCAGCGCATAGCCGGCATGGACCATCTGAGTCTCCATGTGGAAGATGCGACAGAGTTGTGCGCGCTCTTCACCGGACCTTGTCTTCTTTTTCATAACAGGAGAACGTAAAAGGATTGTTATAGGCATCAAAAGTATAAGATTACGGCCAAACGCCCCGCCGTTTTTTCAAAAATTCCGGCTCCGCACCATCGGCCGGACCGAGAAACGGACTCGCGTCAGCCCCGCTCCGCAAAATGGCATAATGCCCTCCTTCTCCTCCATAATGAGGAAAAAGCACGGCAAAGGCTTGCATATTCAGCGCTTTCGCCTTACTTTTGCTCTCTTGAAGGCATACGCACACGCGACAGTGCCCTCAACTCGGAATATAATACAACAAAATAATAACCTTAACTCATTAAATTTCACCTCATTTTAATTTATGTGGCTAACAACTTCATCTATCGGACGTAAAGTCATTATGTCCGTTACAGGAATTGCATTGGTGCTCTTCCTCACGTTTCACGCCAGCATGAATGTGGTGGCCGTAATTTCAAGCAAGGGCTACAACGCTATCTGCGAGTTTTTGGGAGCCAACTGGTATGCAGTGGCAGCCACGGCAGTGCTTGCAGCGCTGATCCTGCTTCATTTCGTTTACGCCATCCTTCTGACGCTCCAGAACCGTAAGGCCCGCGGCGCAAGCCGTTATGCCATCACTCACAAACCCGAGAAGGTTGAGTGGGCCAGTCAGAACATGTTTGTGCTCGGCATTATCGTAGTGCTCGGCTTGTGCCTGCACCTGTTCCACTTCTGGTTCAACATGATGTTTGCAGAACTCGCAAACAACGGTCTCCCCTATGTGGATGTAGATTCTGCTACCAACGGTGTGGGTATGATACAGTACACCTTCCACGACGCAGGCGTATGCTCTGCCATCTATGTCGTACTGTACCTCATCTGGCTCTGTGCTCTCTGGTTCCACCTCAGCCACGGAATCTGGAGCGGTCTGCAGACGCTCGGCGCTAACAACAAAGTTTGGTTCAACCGCGTAAAATGCATCAGCACTATCTGGGCTACGCTCGTCATACTGATGTTCGTCTTCGTGGTATGCTGGTTTGCTCTCGGCCTTGACCCGATTCTCGGTTAAAAGGGCGCATCAATCGGTCTTATTACCCCACCCATCAATTTCATTATACTATGATTAAAATTGACAGTAAAATACCCGCAGGCCCCGTTTCTGAGAAATGGACCAATTATAAGGCACACCAACGCCTCGTCAATCCGAAAAACAAACTCAAGCTCGACGTAATCGTCGTAGGCACCGGCTTGGCTGGCGCATCGGCCGCTTCGTCGCTCGGAGAGATGGGCTTCAACGTACTGAACTTCTGTATCCAAGACAGTCCGCGCCGTGCGCACTCTATAGCCGCCCAGGGCGGTATTAACGCCGCTAAAAATTACCAAAACGACGGCGACAGCGTGTATCGCTTATTCTACGACACCGTAAAAGGTGGCGACTATCGTGCCCGCGAGGCTAACGTGTACCGACTCGCTGAAGTGTCGAACAACATCATAGACCAGTGTGTGGCTCAGGGCGTTCCCTTCGCTCGCGAATACGGTGGTATGCTCGCCAACCGCTCTTTTGGTGGCGCACAGGTAAGTCGTACATTCTATGCCAAAGGACAAACCGGCCAGCAACTGTTGCTCGGTGCTTACTCAAGCCTGTCCGCCCAAGTTCAGGCAGGTAAGGTAAAACTCTTTACACGCTATGAGATGGAAGACGTCGTTATCGTGGACGGTCACGCTCGCGGTATCATCGCCAAAAATCTCGTTACGGGCAAGCTGGAACGCTTTAGCGCCAACGCAGTAGTCATTGCTACAGGCGGATATGGTAATACGTATTTCCTCTCCACCAACGCTATGGGCTGTAACTGTACGGCAGCCGTTCAGTGCTATCGTAAAGGCGCAGCATTTGCCAATCCTTCCTACGTACAAATCCATCCGACGTGCATACCCGTGCATGGCAACAACCAGTCGAAACTTACCTTGATGTCCGAGTCGCTTCGTAACGACGGACGCATTTGGGTTCCCAAAAAACTGGAAGATGCCAAACGCTTGCAGGCCGGAGAAATCAAGGGCTCCGATATTCCTGAGGAAGACCGCGACTATTATCTCGAACGTCGCTACCCGGCTTTCGGAAACCTTGTACCGCGCGACGTGGCCAGCCGAGCCGCTAAAGAACGCTGCGACAAGGGCTTCGGCGTAAACAACACCGGTCTGGCCGTTTTCCTCGACTTCAGTGAGAGCATAGAGCGCCTTGGCATCGACGTCGTACTACAGCGCTACGGAAATCTTTTCGACATGTACGAAGAGATTACCGACGTGAATCCGGGCGAACTGGCTAACGAAATCAACGGCGTGAAGTATTACAACCCGATGATGATATTCCCCGCAATCCATTACACTATGGGTGGCATCTGGGTGGACTACGAACTGCAAACTACCATACCCGGACTGTTTGCTATTGGCGAATGTAACTTCTCAGACCACGGTGCTAACCGTCTGGGCGCTTCTGCGCTGATGCAGGGTCTGGCTGACGGCTACTTCGTACTGCCTTACACCATTCAGAACTATCTGGCCGACCAAGCACTTTGGGCTAAGATACCGACAGACAGGCCCGAGTTTGCTGAAGCCGAAAAGGGCGTGGAGGCTGAAATCGACCGCCTCCTGAACATTAAGGGTAAGCGCTCCGTGGACAGCCTGCACAAAGAACTCGGCCACATCATGTGGGAACACGTGGGTATGGGTCGTACCGAAGCAGGTCTTAAGGAAGGACTCGAATTGCTTAAGAAAATCCGTCAGGAGTTCAACACCAACCTGTTCATTCCAGGCACTAAGGAAGGTCTGAATGTAGAACTCGACAAGGCTATCCACCTGCGCGACTTCATCCTCATGGGCGAATTGGTAGCCAACGACGCCCTTTCACGCAACGAAAGCTGTGGCGGTCACTTCCGCGAGGAATATCAGACCGAAGAGGGCGAAGCAAAACGCGACGACGAGAATTATTTCTACGTAGGCTGCTGGGAATACCAGGGAGCAGACGATGTAGCGCCTGTTCTGTATAAGGAACCGCTCGAATACGAAGCAATAAAAGTTCAAACCCGTAACTATAAGAACTAATACGACTATGGCACGAAATATTTCCTTTACTATTAAATTCTGGCGCCAGAACGGACCGAAAGATGCGGGCCACTTTGACACGCGCGAAATGCATGATATTCCCGACGACACCTCGTTCCTTGAGATGCTCGATATCCTTAATGAAGAACTCATAGCCGACGGAAAAGAACCCTTTGTGTTTGACCACGATTGTCGCGAGGGAATCTGCGGTATGTGCTCTCTCTACATCAACGGCACACCTCACGGACTCACCGAGCGCGGTGCTACGACCTGTCAGCTCTATATGCGTCGCTTCAACGACGGAGACGTCATTACCGTTGAGCCTTGGCGCAGCGCAGGTTTCCCTGTAATCAAGGACTGCATGGTTGATCGTAGCGCATTTGATAAGATTATCCAAGCCGGCGGTTATACCTCCATCCGCGCAGGACAGGCACAGGACGCCAATGCCATATTGATACCCAAGCAGGTGGCCGACGAAGCCATGGACTGCGCTACGTGTATCGGTTGTGGTGCCTGTGTGGCAGCCTGCAAGAACGGTTCTGCCATGCTCTTTGTCAGCAGCAAGGTCAGCCAGCTGGCTCTGTTGCCTCAAGGAAAGCCCGAAGCAGCCCGTCGAGCCAAAGCTATGGTCAAGAAGATGGACGAACTCGGATTCGGCAACTGTACCAACACGCGAGCCTGCGAGGCCGTTTGTCCGAAGAACGAGACCGTCATCAACATTGCCCGCTTGAATCGCGAATTCATCAAGGCAAAACTTGCCGACTAACCCTGCAATGCTGATACCCGAGCCTTGTTTCAACGCAAGACGTACTCAGAAGAACACATCTGACGTTCTGCTGACACTAAGCAAGGCTCGAAACCGTATCCATTAGCACGGCAGGAACAGCAAGACGCCTGAAAATGTATTTCAGCCCCAATCTTTGAAAAGGTTGGGGCTTTTTCGTTGAAACCACCTAAAGGCGTGTGGATGAGGAGGCTTAATTTCCACGCCAAACCCACGCCCGCCTGGGCTAAAAAGTCTGTACGGGCGGTCAAAAAGGCTCTTTTTTGTATCTCAATAATTTGTTTTTATAAAAAACAACGTAATTTTGCGCCCAAATACATTTATACAAACTACTGATTTTTATCACTTTTAAGAACATTTCATGCTTATGAAAAAACTTTTACTTCTTTTTGTGGGAATGTGGAGTATCTTCCAGTTTGCCTCCGCGCAGGTATATCCCATCAACTTTGACGTAAACGCCGTAAGTACCCACTATGGTTCTTACGGAACGGCCACGCGTCCTTCTGGCGACGCTCGCTGGACCTACTCTGTAAGTCTCGAAACCGGTGACACTATTGCTATTGCCACACGCGGTGCTGGAAACATCTATTATGACAAGACCAGCGAACAGCTCACTGCATGGGTAGGCGCCGGTACCATACAGCCCGTGCTCCATTTCCACGGTGTATGGATGTACCGTTATGTATATATCGACTGGAACAACGACGGTCAGTTTGGTGACGGTACTGATCCCGGTGACGAACTCGTATCTTGGAGCGGAGTGGCCAGCAACGGCGACTTGCAACCTCTGCCTGCCATCACTATTCCAGAAGGCACCACACCGGGTACCTATTACATCCGATTCAAGGTAGAATGGGACGAGACGAATCCCGGTGGTAAGCCAGAGGGTGAAATTATTCCCCATGGCGGTCTGGTATGTGATACGCGTCTGGTTCTTACGGCTGAAAAACCATCCGAACCCATCAACGTAACACCCGAATCTGGTGCATATACCAATGAGGATGTAAATTCATTCTACGATGCAGTATTCAAAGGACAGAGTACGTACTCCAATTCAACTGCCCGCTACATTTCTAACTTTAGCCTCAATGGCACATCCATTACCCCGCACACGAGTGGATCTGCCCGCCTGATGTACACCAGTTACCTCAATAGCAACACCCAGTTCCACGTACTTATCGGCCAATCCTATACTCCGGCGCGTACAATGGAAGGTGAGTGGATGCACCACTACCTTTATATCGACTACGACCACAATGGTCAGTTTGCCAACGGTGCTTCTACCGCTACGGATGACAAAGAACTCGTTTCATACAACTACTTCGAAGGAACCAATAAGTTAGGCGCCACCACAAATAGCCAAGGTAACAACGTTCCACTACCCGCCTTTACCGTTGCGGACGACGTTGCGCCCGGTGTTTACGCTATGCGCCTCAAACAAGACTGGGATTGGCTCGATCCTACAGCCGCTACACAAAAAGGTTCTAATAACTTCCAGGGCAACGGCGGTGAGATTCTGGATTTCCGCCTTGTTATCCACAATAATGAGTGCTGGGTAGAATCTTTGTGTGACATTGTTGACGAAGACGGCGCATCTATTGAAAATGGCGGTTCCTCCGTCAAATTGTTCCGTCCTACCCGTAGCGTAAAGTCAGGAGGTGCTACCATTGACTATAGCGGTACGGATATTTCCAACGGTAACACGATTGTCAG
Organism: Alloprevotella sp.; assembly: GCA_017478625.1. Taxonomy (GTDB): domain Bacteria; phylum Bacteroidota; class Bacteroidia; order Bacteroidales; family Bacteroidaceae; genus Alloprevotella. The sequence goes on along the minus strand of JAFVDF010000009.1, from coordinate 378,534 downwards.
TTACGGCACGGCTACAAGCCTCAGCGTAACTCCTGAAAGCGAAGACTATCTGCTCTCTGAAGTAAAAGTCAAATATGGCTTCAATGTAGATGACGATCAATATGTGGCAGGTCTTAAGCAATGGGACGAAGTGGACCTTACCAGCCAGCTGGGCGAGACCGGTGGAACCGTAAATCTCCCTTCTTCCATCACATCGGCCGATACAGTTCGTTTCTTAGTTAAGACCATCGAAAACCCTGTTACGGCCATCAACAAGGTGGACGTTGAAAAGCAGTCCTCCAATATTATTTACGACTTGCAGGGCCGTCGCGTTCAGAAAACCGAAAAAGGTATCTATATTATCAATGGCCAAAAAGTGATTTTCTAAGCACTTTCTATACCGATAATATATTATAGTCCTCGCTCCCGAAGCACCTTGCGTGTTTCGGGAGTTGTTTTTTTGCCCACCCGTCGCAGAAAGCCAGCGACCCCATAGTGGGCTGATGCCTTAGCCGCCTCATACCACACCGCCTACCTCTACAATCACAAAGAGCCCCCTAAGAACAGACTGACACGTGGACGCAATTAAGAAGCAGGCTAATTACAGATGGTTCGCCGACACTCTGACTCTTACTGCCGTCATAATATCTGAATCAGAATCATCATCCATTTTCCCGAAGCGCCCGTCCCGCGCCTTTATGAAAGGCCAAGACAAACCGATTCAACGTAAAAAAAAGAACCTAAAAAGGTTGTTCTTTAAATTTATAATTATTTTTGCATTGCGAACCCACGCCGATAGACCTGTTGCATAAGGTGGTCGGGAAAGGGTAAGCACTATTTATTGAAAAGACGTTTACTTGACGTTTTATCTGTGGCATACTGAACTTCGCAAACTCATTTCACCACACGGTAAAGCAATTGTAGATGTCCTCGGGATGTGTATTTGCAATGTGCTTCTATATCCATTCTTCGGAATAGACGCATTATTGTGTTCACATATCGGCGTGGGCTTCTGCGTTGCTTATCTCTGGTGAAAGGCAACGCGAAGACCTAGTATGCGGGATAAGCAACAGTACAGACACCCGCGCTTTTTCATATTTAGTCATACTCCTTTTTTATTATTACATAATGCCTTGTTCGGGTGTGATGGGCATAACAAACAATAACTAAAACATGAAAAAGTTTTTGTTTTTTGCTTGTGTCCTTACGCTGACACTAACATCGTGTGGGTCTATTAAAAAGGTTTCCAAGAAAGTCGCAGACCTTGCTTATGCCCCAGAAGAGCGTAGCTTGAACATTATGAAAATCACAGACGAACAGAGCAACACCGTCCTTGGACAAGTTACTTTCGGTGCACCATCAGGTAATTTCGTTGCCCAAACTCGAGGTGGTTCTAAAAAGGGTGGTTTATCTTGGACAACAAACCGGTTGCTGGATGTTTCTCCCGACGGTACCGAATTGGCATACGTAAACCGCTACAACAAGCAAGACAATATTATGACGCGCCGAGCCCTCTCACAGGGAGCTGCTACACAGCGCACATTTAGAAACGTAAGTTCATTCAGTTGGGGTAGCGATGGAAAACTTTACTTTGCCGATGCCACCGATGATGAGCACATACAGATTGCTTCCGTAGATAGCCATGTCGGCAACGTAGTTCGCCAGCTCACCAGTGGTAACATCGATATGGACCCAGTGCTTACGACGGACGGAAAAATCCTTTTCTTTACCCGTATGGATAAGACCGGTCCTGCCATCTGGTCCTTGAATATTTCCACAGGTGCCTTGACGCTTTGCTCTATTGGCTTCTCTCCCACTATCGTCCCCGGAAACAGCAACCAATATATATGCGTTCGCAACAACTCTGCAGGCAACAGCGAAATCTGGCTTGTAGATTACATTCACGGACAAGAGAGCGTGTTGTTAAGCGATAAGGAAATCAGCTTCACCAACCCAAGTGTTTCCCCAGACGGCCAGTGGATTGTTTGCGAAGGAAATGCAAAATCCAATATCACTAAGAGCGTAAATCTTGACATCTATGCTTCCAAGATAGACGGTACTCAACGCTTGCAGATGACTTATCACCCTTCAACCGATTGCTGTCCCGTATTCTCAAAGGACGGACGCTACGTGTACTTCCTCTCTACTCGCGCAAACAAGAACAATTATTACAATGTTTGGCGTATGAGTTTCATGGCTAATTAATCCTAGCGCTTACATGAAGCTTTATAGATTGCTGTACTTAGTAGCAGTAGCACTTTATGGTGCTACTGCTACAGGTGCGTTTGGCCAACAAGTTCCGCGACAGACGTGTCCCGACTGCAACGATATGCGTGGGCGGTGCACGGTTTGCTATGGCTCGGGTCGCGTTACAAAGGTTTCTATGGGAGGAACAGAATACGTTACCTGCGAAACATGCCACGGCCAAGGTACTTGCCAGACCTGTGGAGGGTCGGGATGGTTGGATCACAACAATAAACCCTCAACCCCAGTCGCACAACCTGTCATTACCGCACAACCGGAAATCCCAGTTGCCAACGCAAAGCCTGCAGAACCCCAGCCTAAGCCGAAAGACACACCTAAGTCAGAGCAACCCTCTTCTCCAAAGCCTAAAGAAGTGGCCACAAACGGTATAGATTGGAATCAGTCTATCAACCAAGCTCCCAAAACGGGGAAACACGCAGACAACACCTTTGCGCTCATCATTGCCAACGAACATTACGAAGTCGTAGCCCCTGTGGCTATGGCACGCAATGACGGAGAGGCCTTCAAGGCTTATTGCCAGAACACCTTAGGGCTTGACGAGAAGCATATCAAGTATTACACAGACGCCACCTACGGCAAAATGTCTCGTGGGTTCAAGGAAATTCGTGAGATTGCCCGGGCTTATGACGGAGACATCAATCTCATCGTCTATTATGCCGGTCACGGCATACCCGACAACGCTACAAAAGACGCTTTTATCCTTCCGGTGGATGCCGATGGAAGTGATATGGACGTATGCATCAGTCTGAATAAAATGTACAAGGACATTGCCGACATGAATGTCAAGCAAAGCGTTGTCTTTATGGATGCCTGTTTCAGTGGGGCCCAACGTGGAGGAAATATGATCGTTGCCGCGCGTGGTGTAGCTATTAAGCCCAAAGAAGCGAAGCCTGCTACAAAAACCATTGTCTTTAGTGCCACCAGCGACGAGGAAGCCGCCTATCCATACGAGGAACAACGCCACGGATTGTTTACCTATTTTTTGCTCAAGAAACTTCAAGAGACCCAAGGGGATGTTTCCCTGGGCGAACTGGCCGATTTCATTTCTACAAACGTAAGGCGCAATTCTATTGTGGTCAATGGGAAGAAACAGACGCCGACGGTTTCTGTTTCAGAAGCAATGGGTGATGCGTGGAAAGGTTTTCGCCTTGCAAGATAATATTTATGACACACCTTGTTCCCTTTATGAAACACATCCTATTAGTGGCTGTACTGACCTGCTTTCCTTTTGTTCTCAGAGCAGGCGACGGCACCAAAAAGGTAGGTGGAGAGTTCATTTACTATGCCGATGCGAGCCTGTCGCTAAAAGAAGCCAAGTCGTTGGCCATTGAAAATGCAAAATTGCAGGCCATCGCAAAGGAATTTGGCACGATCATTACGCAAGACACGCGTAGCTCAGACCATCTGACAGAAAGTGACGAGCGTTCCTATTTTTTGCAACTGAATTCGGCAGAAGTTAAAGGTGAATGGGTGGAAGACCTTAAAGAACCCGTCTGCGAGGTTGTGGAAGTTCTGTCTGACATGCTGGTCATCAAGACGGTAGTAAGCGGGCGTGCCCGCGCCATATCCAACGATGCTTGCGAGTTTGAAGTAAAAGTGTTGCGCAACGGCACTGAAGCCCGGTTTGCGGACACAAACTTTAAGAACGGGGATGATCTTTTCCTTAGTTTCAGGGCTCCCGTGAGCGGTTATATTGCCGTATATCTGATAGACGAAGCGCCGGAAGCATACTGCCTGCTCCCCTATTCGAAAGAAGACTCGGGGCAACAATTTGTACGGCACGGACGAGAGCATATCTTCTTTTCGCCAGCCCATGCCACACCACAAGATATTTATAAAGTAGATGAATTGAATATGACTTGCAGTGACGCCAATGTGGAACATAATCAACTGTACGTCATCTTCTCTCCTAATCCGTTTACCAAAGCGCTGGACGAGCAACAAGACGAACTTATTCCTCGTCATCTAAGTTTCAAAGACTTTAGCAAATGGCTTTCCAAATGCCGCAAGCGTGATAAGAACATGGGGGTTCAAGTAATTCATCTGACTATCAGGAATAACGAATAATTCAACTATTAAATCTATTAATTCCATGAAAAAATTTCTCTTAATTCTTATGGCACTCTGCCTTATCATTCCTGTGGCAAATGCCCAAAGCAAGAAACTCCAAAAAGCGCGCGAGAAAGAGTGTAAGGCAAAGATAAAAGAATTTACCAAAGAAGGCTGGAAAGTTTTTGGCACTACCCGGTCGCTTGAAGTAGCCCTTCTGACTCATTATGACAAGCTCAACGGAATGGGCGACGATGGGTATGAAATCGTAGGACTGGCTTCTAAATTCAAATCGAAGAATGTGGGACATCAACAGGCTTTTAACACTGCTTGTGTAGATTATGCCGGCAAAGCCAACAGTGCTGTAAAGGGCAGAATCACTAGTGATGTATTCGGCGACGGTACTGACGGTGAAGGAGAATTTGATAGATTCTACGGAGCCTATGAGCGGCTGGTTCAAAAAGAGATTAAAGGAGAATTAAAGGAATCTTTCAGCATTATACACGACCTTGGTGGTGGCTATTTCGAGATGCAAACATTTTTCATAGTAAATGAAAAAGAAGCATCAAAGGCCCGCTTGCGCGCTATGGAGCAAGCCGTTCGGGAAACAGAAATGGCTCAGAAATATGCGCGAAAGGTTTCCGAGTTTGTCCAAGAAGGGTTTAAAGATGCCGAATAATCCTTTTTTATACGTTCTCTGTTCTTTCTCTGAGACCGAAGTCCATCGGGTTGAACGCATAACTCAAAAAAGCAAGATAGACTCTTTCCACAGTTTGACTTCTGCCTCATTGATCGTTGAGCAATAAATTAGGGGATAGACCATATCAGTCTATCCCCTAATTTTAGTATTACACGAAAGGTTTCCCTATTCCTCTTCGCTCTTTCCTGCACGTTTGCGGGCAAGATGATCCAGAATAGTCTTACGCATACGCATAGCCTTGGGAGTTACCTCTACGTATTCGTCTTCCTTGATATATTCAAGGGCCTCTTCGAGGGAGAATATAATTGGCGGAATAATGTGGGCTTTCTCGTCCGAGCCCGAAGCACGCACGTTGGTAAGTTGCTTGGCCCGCGTGACATTGACAACAAGATCTTTCTCGTGGACGTGTTCACCTACCACCTGCCCGGCGTACACTTCATCCTGCGGATTGATAAAGAAGTGGCCCCGGTCTTGCAGTTTGTCTAAGGCGTAGGCAAAGACGGTGCCGGCCTCAAGGGCTACCATAGAGCCGTTAGTGCGTCGGTGTATGTCTCCACGATAGGGCTCATAGCCAGTGAAGCGGTGGGCCATGATAGCTTCTCCTTGCGAAGCCGTAAGCACATTTGTCCTAAGGCCGATGATGCCACGCGAGGGGATGCTGAACGCGATGTCCACGCGATCGCCCAAACTCTGCATGCTGGTCATCTCTCCCTTACGACGAGTGACCATGTCGATAATCTTTGAAGAGAACTCCTCGGGCACATTAACCGTAAGCTCCTCTATCGGCTCATGGCGCCGCCCGTCTATTTCGCGATAGATAACCTGTGGCTGGCCCACTTGCAGTTCGTATCCTTCGCGACGCATAGTCTCTACGAGAATAGACAGATGCAATACGCCACGTCCACTGACTGTCCAGCGGTCGGGAGCCGTCTGATCTACGCGCAGGGCAAGGTCTTTCTCCAACTCACGGCTCAGACGTTCTCCGATGTGCCGGGAAGTACAGAATTTCCCCTCTCTGCCGAAGAACGGCGAGTCGTTGATCGTAAAGAGCATAGACATCGTAGGTTCGTCTATATCAATAGGCGGAAGTGCCTCGGGGTTTTCAGCGTCAGCAATCGTATCTCCTATTTCAAAAGTCTCCAGCCCGACGATAGCACAAATATCTCCGCAACCCACTTCTTCGGTGCGTTGATGGCCCATGCCCTCGAATGTGTGAAGTTCCTTAATGCGTGTACGTTCTTGACTGCCATCACGGTGGCAAATCGTTATGTTCTGTCCGTCGCGAAGGGTGCCGCGGTGGAGTCGGCCTACGGCAATACGTCCCGTGTAAGAACTATAGTCAAGTGACGTTATGAGCAGTTGGGGAGTACCCTCGCGATGGGGCGGTGCGGGTATGGCCTCGCAAATCTTATCAAGCAGATAGGCGATGTTGTCCGTCGGCTGCTTCCAGTCGGGGCCCATCCAGCCCTGTTTGGCCGAGCCGTAAACCACCGGGAAGTCCAGCTGCTCTTCTGTCGCGTTCAGATCGCACATCAGGTCAAAGACCATTTCGTACACCTCCTCCGGACGGCAGTTTGGCTTATCTACCTTGTTTACCACGACTATGGGCTTGAGTCCTATCTCCAGCGCCTTTTGCAGTACAAAGCGCGTCTGGGGCATCGGGCCCTCGAAGGCGTCCACCAGCAACAAGCAACCGTCGGCCATGTTAAGCACGCGCTCCACCTCGCCACCAAAATCGCTGTGTCCCGGGGTGTCAATAATATTTATCTTCGTGTCGCGCCAACGTATGCTTACATTCTTAGACAGAATCGTGATGCCACGCTCTCGTTCAAGCTCGTTATTGTCCAAAATGAGTTCACCCGTAGCCTGATTGCTACGGAAAAGGTTTCCTGCCAATAGCATCTTGTCCACGAGGGTAGTCTTTCCGTGGTCCACATGGGCAATGATGGCAATGTTGCGTAGGTTCATATCGTATAGGTTCGTTCAACAAGTTGATACACCGCGGTGGCACTTAAAAAAGAGGGTCCCACGCGGGCAGTTGAATTGGTTTTTGGTTGAGCAGACGCAGTATTTCTTCGCCTGCATATTTCTTTTCAGCCACCAGACGGAAGAGGTATTCGTTTACCCATTCGTCTGTCATAATCAGATGGCCCTGTGCGCCGGAAGATGGTCCCCAGCTGTTTTCTACTTTCCATTTTAGCGGTTTTCCATCCTTGTCCAGATCGACGCTACAGAATGTCATGGCGTGCGACGAGGCGCTGGCGTGCGTTTGTATACGCTCGGCCTTTGTCATGGGGAAGTTGGTAGAAAAGAGACTCTCGTAGTCGAAGTTCTTCAAGTCGCAAGTTCCGGTTTTGCTATCATAAAATTTTCCCACATCACAACTCATATAGAGACGAGTGCTGTCGGAGAGCGAGCGGATAGCCACCTGCTTGATGTCTTCTATAGGCAGGTTGAGGAAAGTCCAGTCGGGCGAGTCGTAAACATGACGGTCCAACTGTACGCTATAGACTTTGTAGAACGGACGCGAGGGGTCGTTCATCAACAGCACGTAACTGTTTTGCAGGTCCTTATTGATATATTTCTCATAGAACGACCGGGGAGTGTATGAGTCAGTGCTGAGGACTTCGCCCTTGGCGTTGCGCAATGTATAGTCGAACTTGCTGGGCGGTGTGCCAAGGCAAATGGTCAGGATATGGTAGATTTCCGCCAGTTGCTCCTCCTTGCGTTTCTGCAGGTCTTTTGCCTTAGTCTTCTGACCTGCCAGACGGCGCAACTCAAGGCCGAATTCACGCAACTTGAGGGAGAGAATCTGCGACATCTTCGACGTGTTGTTTGCGGCAAACGATTCAGGAAAAACGTCGGCAGGTACAAGACCATATTTAGATACCAGTGCCTGCACACCACAGAATGTTCCGCCGTCGCCTATCGGATGTTCAAACAACCAATCTACGAGTCTGTCGTCAGCAGGACGGTTTGCGTTGTCAATAATACTTTGGAGAAACAGATTGCTCTTCTCCAACTGATCGTAGAAGAAAAGAAAGGCCTGAGAGAAGCGGAAGTCGCCGAGCTTATAATTACGAATCATCTCTGCGCGAAGCACATTCAGACCGCTGAAAAGCCAGCATCGGCCCGAACTCTTCTGATCGGTGATGCCACGAGAGGGGGCTTCGTTGGAAAAATAATTGTTCGGAGCCGTAGGATTGTCGGCCGTAGCTGCCAGCTGGTTGATGGATGTGGCGGCAAGGGCGTTGCGCAATGCGCGGTCGGTCTGCGGATTAGCCGTACCGAGTTGGCTGATTCTACTCAAAGCGGCTGGGTCTATACCACCGTTCTGAGCCTTTACCGTACCGAGCGTCAAGACTGTCAGCGCAAGGAACAGGAGATTTCGAGCGAGCGTTTTCATAACTGTATAATTTAATTGTTTTTATATGCTTGTAGATGGAGTCAATCGATTGGTCAGCCAACGTGCTGCGATAAGGAAAATCGGTGCTGTCAGCAGGCCCGTAATAGCGTCAATAAAATAGTGGGCCTGCAAATATACCGTAGAGAAACAGAGCAGTACCCACAAGGGTAATAGGGCCAATGCCCAGTTTCGGCGCAGGCGAAAAAGCAACCATAGCACAATGGTACTCACGCCCACATGGCTCGAAGGGAACGCTGCCGTAGGCCTTTCGCCTGCCCTCTGCGTCAAATCTACCAATATCTGGAACACGCCTCTGGGCAACTGGTCCGCATCGGCCGACAACTCGGCGTGCCCGCGGAAATAATGGCCCAGTTCGGGATAATTGCCCATACTGGCCGCATCGCGCCCTATGGCTTCGAAGTAATACTGCGGACCAGCCACAGGCAGAAAGAGGAAAACGAGATAGTAGAGGAAGAAAGAAGCCAGCACAACCCCGCAAACCCACTCAAAGCGCTCTATGGGACGCGATTCGAGGCTCACAGGTGTCCAATGATCCAGCCCGCGGTTGGGTTTCCGGCACAACGCCACAAGGCAGGCCGTCAGAATAATCGGATAGTAGGAGAAATAACCCAGATGAAATGCCTCGCTCCAAAACTGGCCGGACAAAGCCGTCGAAAAGACAAGGGCTGGCTGACAGCCAAAGAGCGCGTAATCACAGCGGGCAAAGATATGGTCCTGATTCGGGAACGTACTGCAAAACTCAAAGGTGTCAGGGTACCAAAAAGCCAACAAAGCAAGCGGTACAATGGTGCGCAACACGCGCAAGTCCTGTCGCGGAAAACGCTGCCATACTGCATTAAGCGCACACACCAAAAGCACGATGCCTACACGTTGCAGAAGCAGGCAGACCGGCTCGTCCAAGCGCGACCACAGAGCCAGCGTCAGCACGGCGGTAAACGCCGCGTAGGCCAGCGTAAGCCGTTCGGGTGCGTTGTAGGAGGCTAATATTTTATATTTCAATTGATTCATAGATTATCGCTACAGGGTGGTCTGTCCTCAGATCCATCCGTTTTCAATATACCAGCGCACAGTCTCTTCCACCCCACGGTCGAGTGGCCAGGCAGGTTCATAGTCGAGCAGTTCGCGAGCGCGGCTTATGTCGGCTTGCCAATTGCGCTGTTTCAGTATGCGGTATTTGTCAAGATTCAGTGTAGGCGGATTTTTCGAAAAGCCGGACAGCAACGAGCCTATGGCGCAGACACCTTTCAGCACAAAGAGCGGAATCGTCGGGCGCAATACATGGCTGACGCCAAGATGCTGCTGGAGCAATCGCCCAAAGTCCTGGCTATTGTAATTGGCCCCGTCGGTAAGCAAATAGGCCTGACCATCGGGCCCTTTGGATAAGGCAAGATAGGCAGCCTGTACTACGTCGCGCACATAGATGAAGGTAATGATCTGCTCCTTGAAGCCTACCGCACAATCCACCCGTTGCATCACGCTCTTTGCCATTAAGAAATAGTCGCGCTCGCGTGGTCCATACACACCCGTCGGACGAAGAACGACATAGTGCAGGTCGGGCACACGGGCCAGAGCCTGCTCTGCGGCCAACTTACTCTTGCCGTAGGCTGTATTAGGTTCCGGCATATCGGTCGGACTGATGGGCTCCATGTCTTTATCCCTTACCGCACCAAACACACTTAGACTACTCAGAAAGACGAACCGTCCCTCTTTTGTCAGCGTCCCTGTTTCTACCAACAAGCGTGCCAGACGCTCCGTCCCATCCGTATTTACGCGAAAAAAGTCAGATTCTTTCTTACACTTTGTGGCACCCGCAGCGTGGATGACATAGTCGAATGGCCCGTTTTCTGCCTTGTGGGCGAGCAAATCACGGCGCAAGGCGTCGTCGCTACCCAGATCCAGGTTAAAAAAACGGATGCGCTCGTCTTGCAAGTACCTCCGGGAAGACGAGGGTCGCACTCCGGCCCACACGTCGAAGCCACGTTCAAGACCGCCTTCTATGAGAAAACTGCCAATGAAGCCACTTGCGCCAGTGATAAGTATGGAGGCCATTTTCGTTTGCTGTATTTATTAAAAAATAGGTTGGTCAGATTGAGGATTAAGCCTGTTGCATGTCGTGAAGGAACTTATATTGTCCGCCACGGGCCAGGAGTTCGTCGTGTGTGCCACGCTCCACAATGCGTCCTTCATGCAGTACGCAGATCTCGTCAGCGTGCCGTATGGTAGAAAGCCTATGGGCTATGGCTATCGTCGTACATTTCTGCATCAGCCGCTCCAAGGCTTCCTGCACCAGACGTTCGCTTTCCGTATCCAACGCCGAGGTAGCCTCGTCCAGGATAAGGATGTCGGGTGCTTTGAGTATGGCGCGCGCAATGGATACACGTTGGCGCTGTCCGCCCGATAAGCGGCAACCCCTGTCGCCTACGAGCGTGTCGTAGCCTGCTTCGGTAGCCATGATAAAGTCGTGGGCATTGGCTATGCGGGCGGCTTCTTCCACCTGTTCGCGGGTAGCATTTTCTACGCCGAAGGCTATATTATTGAAGAAACTGTCGTTGAAGAGTATCGCCTCTTGGTTCACGTTGCCTATAAGTCCGCGTAAATCTAAAATATCAAGGTCGCGCACGTCTATGCCATCGATGGTGATGCTGCCCGAACTGACATCGTGATAACGCGGAAGGAGATCTACGAGCGTACTCTTGCCCGAGCCACTCTGTCCCACTATGGCCAGCGTCTGTCCACGCTTCACGCTGAGCGAAATGTCTGTGAGGACAGGCTGTTGCGTATTGGGATAGGTAAATCCTACGTGGGAAAATACGATTTCCTTCTCCAAATGCTCCAGCGTCTTGGGGTGAGCCGGCGACTGGATAGGATTTTCCGTGTGCAGAATCTTATTGACCCGCTCCACAGAGGCCATACCTTTCGGTATGTTATAGCTGGCCCGCGAAAAGTCCTTCAAGGGCTGTATTATGCTATAGAGGATGACCATGTAGAAGATGAAGGCGGGGGCGTCAATAGGGGCGCGTTGCGAAAAGATAAGCGTACCGCCGTACCAGAGTACGAGAACTATCAGCACCGTACCCAAAAACTCGCTCACAGGGTGCGCGCTACTCATTCGGATAGAGACGCGACCTATCTGTCGGCGGTAGTCGTTCGTTACCCCCTCGAAACGTTGTTGCATCTTATCCTCAGCCGTAAACGCCTTTATGATACGCATTCCTCCAAGCGTTTCTTCAAGTTGTGCCATCGTCTCGCTCCATTTTTTCTGCGCTTCCAGCGACTGACGCTTCAGCCGGCGTCCGATGGCAGACATAGCCCACACTAAAAGCGGAAGCACCAGCACAGCAAAAAGTGTCAGTTGCCAACTCGTATAAAGCAGTACGCTGAAATAACAGACAATGAGTATCGGATTTTTCACCAACATCTCGAGCGAGCCCGTTATGCTGTTCTCTATCTCGTTTACGTCGCCGCTCATTCGGGCTATGATATCGCCTTTTTTCTCCTCCGAAAAGAACGACAGAGGCAGTCGGAGGATTTTCTCATAGACAGTATTCCGAATATCGCGTACTATACCCGTGCGCATCGGTACCATAACGGCCGCAGAACCGAAGTATGCACCCGTTTTCAATAAGGTGGCAGTGATAAGAAACAGTCCGAGTAGCAGCAAGGTCAGCGACGGCCCGTAGGTTTCCATAAGTTGCGTCGTATAATAGTAGAGGTTGTTGAGCAGGATATCCTTGAACGACATCGACGCATCGCCCCATGGCACGAAAGCATAGGTCTGCTTGTCGATACCAAAGAGCAGTTGGAGCATAGGTATGATACTGAGAAATGAAAAGACATTCAAGACGGCCGACAGCAGGTTCAAAAGCAACGAGCCGATAAGGTAGCGCTTATAGGGAGCCACATAGTGGCGCAACATCTGTATGAATTCTTTCACGGGTTCGGAGTTTTCTAGTGTGGAGGTATATGTATGGATGGAGCGGTCTTACTTACGTCCGAAGTCGGCAGGTATTTCGCCCCAGAGGTCGGTCTGCCATTTTCGCACCTCGTTGTGCTCGGGGTGCATCGCCAGCCATTTTTCAGCACGGGCTATGACGTCGAAGAGTTCGGCCGTCTTTTCCGTGGAGGCCAACTTGGTACGACAGCGTCCGGCCTTAATCCAGAGCATGGCATTACGGCTGTCCGAATAGACAATCGTCTGCTTGTCGCCTTTCTGGGCGAGGTGCGCCAGCGCGTGGACAATGGCTAGAAATTCGCCTATGTTGTTTGTGCCGAAGACCGGACCATAATGGAACAGTTGCGCACCCGTCTGCAGACAAATACCCTGATATTCCATTTTTCCGGGGTTGCCCGAGCAGGCTGCATCTACGGCGATGGCCTGCGCCACTACTTCATTCGGCAACGGCAATACGGTATCGTTGCGCCACGAGGGAGGATCAGCGGGCAAGTTGTCCTTCTGCTTCCGCGCAACAGGGGCTTTACGCGCAGACATAGGGGGTGGACCTTGACGGAACGCTTCTTCGGCCTCGTCGCGGGTAGCAAACGATTTGTATCGGGCTCCTTCAGCGCCAATGACCTGTGCACGACAGGCGTCCCACGTGTCAAACACGCCGGTCTCTCGGCCCTGCCATACTACATAATAACGCTGTCGGGATTTTGACATACCAAGGATTTACATACGCTCGGGCATTTCGATGCCCAGCAGATTCATGGCTTCACGCAGTACCTTAGCCACGTTGCGTGAGAGTATGAGGCGGAACGACCGTACAGCCGCATTTTCTTCCTTCAGCATCGGACTGTCGTGGTAGAAGCGGTTGTAGGTCTTCGCAAGGTCGTAGCAGTAGTTGCAGATATCGTTGGGGGCAAATTGAGCCGCGGCGCTGACAACTAAGTCGGGGAAGTCGGCCAACAGGCTTATCAGATCCTGCTCTATGTCTGAGGGTTCTACCTGCAACTGGGCCGCGTCAATGGACAGGTCGTCCTCGGCGCGACGCAACACGCTCTGAATACGAGCGTAGGTATATTGGATGAACGGTCCGGTATTGCCGTTGAAATCTATGCTCTCCGCAGGATTGAACAGCATATTCTTGCGGGCATCTACCTTTAGGAGGAAATATTTCAGTGCACCTAATCCGACGATGCGGGCTATTTCTGCACGCTCTTCCTCCGGCAGTTCCGTACTCTTTCCTGCCTCGTCTGCTGTCAGGCGAGCCTGGCGCGTCATTTCGGCAACGAGGTCGTCGGCATCTACTACGGTACCTTCGCGACTCTTCATTTTGCCGTTGGGCAGTTCAACCATGCCGTAGGAGAAGTGGACCAGACTTTTTCCCCATTCGAACCCGAGTCGGTCAAGAAGCAAGGACAGAACCTGGAAATGGTAGTTCTGCTCGTTGCCCACCACATAGACCATGTGGTCGATGGGATAATCGCGGAAGCGCATCTCTGCGGTGCCTATGTCCTGTGTCATATATACACTGGTTCCGTCGGCACGGAGCAAAATCTTACGGTCTAAGCCTTCTGCGCTGAAATCGGCCCAGACGGAACCATCGGGGTCTTGTACGAACAGACCGCGACTTAGTCCATCGAGCACCTTCTCTTTTCCGCGCAGATAGGTCTGACTTTCGTAATAAATCTTATCGAATCCTACGCCAAGGGCGCGATATGTCTCGTCGAAACCCTGATAAACCCACTCGTTCATCTGAGCCCAGAGCTGGCGCGTGGCTTCGTCACCCTGCTCCCATAAGCGAAGCATCTCGCGCGCCTGTTGGAGCAAAGGAGCCTCCTGCTCGGCCTTAGCCTTGGCTGCATCAGGCTCCATCCCTTCACGGACAAACTGCTCGGTAAGTTCGGCCACCTGTGCACGATAATGCTTGTCGAAGAGCACGTAATAATCGCCTACGAGATGATCTCCCTTCTTTCCGCTGGTCTGAGGGGTTTCTCCGTTACCAAACAGTTTCCACGCGAGCATAGACTTACAGATGTGTATGCCACGGTCGTTCACTATATTCGTCTTGACTACCTTGTTGCCGGCTGCCTCAAGCATTTGGCTGATAGCCCAGCCCAACAGGTTGTTGCGGACGTGCCCCAGATGGAGCGGCTTATTGGTGTTGGGCGAAGAGTATTCTACCATCCACAGCGGAGCGTCCTCTCCAGCCGTGCGAATACCGTAGTGTGCGTCGGCATCTATGCCGGCGAGCAGATTAAGCCAAGCCTGTGGCGACACCACGAGGTTGAGGAAGCCTTTGACGGCATTGTAGCGCAATACGAGGTCTGCATAGTCGCGCACGAGCGCCTCTCCGATTTCGGCCCCTACGGCTTCAGGGCTTTTGCGGGCCAGTTTCACCAACGGAAATACTACAACCGTCACGTTGCCCTCCACTTCGGGCCGAGGCTTCTGTAATTGTATCAGATTATCTGCGGGGCGCTGGCCGTAAAGTCTTTCGGCCACATCGGCCACCGCGTTTTTCAGTAAGGTTTTAATATCCATTTTCTCTATTCAATAAGCCCTTCTTTGATTCGGGGCATAGTCCGGTCGCGAAAATACATAAAAATCGGCAGTATGGAGGGTTCTTTTCTCAAAAGAATGGCTCCGGTACGTCAAAAGGTGGCTCGGTTGGGCAGAATGTGCAGTTTTTCATTTATCTTCGCGCTATTATTCAATTTGCAAAACTATCCTTTTATGCCAGAGAATACTTCCGCGTTCAATCGCACCCTTGTTACAGCCGCTTTGCCCTATGCCAACGGTGGCGTCCATATTGGTCATCTCGCAGGTGTCTATGTGCCTGCCGATATTTATGTGCGTTATCTGCGCCTGCGTAAGCGCCCAGTCCTGTTTGTCTGTGGCAGCGACGAGCACGGTGTACCTATTACCATACGCGCCCGTCGGGAAGGCATCACACCGCAGGATGTCGTAGATCGCTACCATTCGCTCATCAAAAAGAGCTTTGCCGATTTCGGAATAAGCTTTGATATCTACTCACGCACTACGTCGGACATTCACGCACAAACGGCTTCTGAATTTTTCCGCACCCTCTACGAAAAGGGAGAATTCGTGGAGAAAGAAAGCGAACAGTATTACGACGAAGAAGCCCAGACTTTTTTGGCCGACCGCTATATCACGGGCGAGTGTCCCCACTGCCACCACGCCGGCGCCTACGGCGACCAGTGTGAGAGTTGCGGTAGTACGCTCTCGCCCAACGAACTTATCAATCCCCACAGCGCAGTGTCTGGTTCCGTTCCCGTATTGCGCAAGACGAAACACTGGTACCTTCCGCTCGACAAACACCAGCCGTGGCTCGAAAAGTGGATTCTGCAAGACCATAAGGAATGGCGAAGCAACGTCTATGGCCAATGTAAAAGTTGGCTCGATATGGGACTTCAGCCACGCGCCGTAAGTCGCGACCTCGACTGGGGCATCCCTCTGCCGATAGAAGGCACGGAGGGAAAAGTAATGTATGTATGGTTCGATGCTCCCATAGGCTACATCTCCAACACGCGGGAGCTGTTGCCCGACACGTGGGAGACGTGGTGGAAGAGCAAGGACACGCGGCTCGTCCACTTTATCGGAAAGGACAACATCGTATTCCACTGCATCGTCTTCCCAGCTATGCTGAAGGCTGAAGGCAGTTATATCCTGCCGGACAACGTACCTTCCAACGAATTCCTCAATCTGGAGGACAACAAGATTTCTACTTCGCGCAACTGGGCCGTTTGGCTTCACGAATACCTCGAGGATTTGCCCGGAAAGCAAGATGTCTTGCGCTACGTCCTCACGGCCAATGCTCCGGAAACTAAGGACAACAATTTCACTTGGCGCGACTTCCAGGCCCGCAACAATAACGAGTTGGTAGCCGTCTATGGCAACTTTGTCAATCGCGCCCTCCAACTGACCCAGAAATACTATGCAGGCATCGTGCCCGAGGCAGGTACGCTGACGCCCGACGATGAAGCCGTCATAGCCGAGTTTCGCGATGTCAAAGAGCGCGTAGAAACGCTCCTGGAAGCCTTCCGCTTCCGCGACGCGCAGAAAGAAGCAATGAATCTGGCCCGTATCGGTAACAAATACCTGGCTGATCAGGAACCGTGGAAACTGCAAAAGACCGACCCCGAGCGTGTAAAAACTATCCTGCACCTTGCGCTCCAACTCGTGGCCAATCTGAGCATTGCCTTTGAGCCCTTCCTGCCGTTCTCCAGCACTCGCCTGCGCGAAATGCTCAATAAGAGCGAACTGGAATGGGGCTTGCTCGGACGGACAGACCTGCTCTCTGCTGGCCACCAATTAGGCACACCGGCGTTGCTCTTTGAAAAGATAGACGACGCCATAGTGGAGGCACAGATTCAGAAGCTCAAAGACATGGCCGCCCTTAACGCACAGGCTGCCAAGACGCCCGCATCGCCTGCTCCGATAAAGGAGGAACAGAGCATAGACCAGTTTGACAAAGTGGATATAAGGACGGGCACGGTCATTGAGTGCGAACGCGTCAAGAAGTCGGACAAACTGCTGCGTTTCCTTATCAACGACGGACAGGGCACGCGCCAGATTCTCAGTGGCATAGCCAAACACTATACGGAGCCCGAAAAACTTGTCGGCACCACCGTATGCTTCCTTGCCAATCTGCCTGCCCGCAAAATGATGGGGCTTGAAAGTCAAGGAATGCTCCTTAGCGCGCTCTCGCCCGACGGAGAAAAACTCACCCTGCTTACTACCTTGGGCCAGACGCCCGAAGGCAGTTCTGTAGGCTAATAATATCAAAAAAATATGCTGTTCCATTTCTCTTCCAACAAGCGTACCCACCATGCGCGCAACGGCCTGCTGGCTCTCAGCCCGCTATTAGCACTTATTCTCGTGATGGGTAGCTCGGCTTGGTTGCGCGATGGTTTCGGCAACGTCTCCCTTACCATTGTATTTTTAGTCGTTTCAGCCTACGCGCTCTGCACGTTGCGCGGATGGCGATTTGACGACCGGTTGAAAATCTACAGCCACGCCGCAGGTTCTAACGACCTCTTGCTGATGGTCTGGATATTTGTCATGGCTGGTGCCTTTGCCGAAGTGGCCAAAAAGATGGGCGCCGTAGAGGCTACAGTAAACCTGTGCCTCCACGTCATGCCGGCCGACGGACTTCTGCCAGGCTTTTTCATCGCAGGATGCCTCGTGTCGTTCTGCATCGGCACAAGCGTCGGCACGATAGTGGCTCTGGTTCCCATGGCCGCCGTGTCGGCCGAGGCGATAGGACTAAGCACTCCGCTAATGGTGGCCAGTGTCGTGGGAGGCGCATTCTTCGGCGATAATCTTTCCTTTATCTCCGACACGACAGTAGTAGCCACGCGAACGCAGAAGTGTAACATGTCGGACAAATTCCGCGCCAACCTGCGCATTGCCATACCCGCAGCCGTTGTGGCCCTAAGCCTCTATATCTATCTCGGGCGCGGAGCCACGGCCATCGACCTTCCCCCGATAGCGTGGCGCGATGCACTGGAGATGCTTCCCTATGTAGCCATCATCATACTGGCTCTGAGCGGTTTAAGCGTCATTATCGTCCTGAACATCGGACTATTGCTGGCCGTAATCGTAGGGTGCAGCATCGGGGCTTTTACCTTGCAGGACGGCATGCAAGCCGCCGCTGACGGCATAAGTCAGATGAGTGATCTTATCCTCGTATCAATGATGGCTGGCGGACTATTCGGCATAATCAAGGCAGGGGGCGGTATTACCTATCTGCTCTACCTCTTGCGTCGGAGCATAAGCACACGGCGTAGCGCAGAGCTCGGCATGGTTCTCCTGACAGGCCTGGCCAATCTTTGCACGGCCAACAATACCGTGGCCATACTCTCCATAGGCCCTATCATAAGGAAACTGGCTCAGCGCTTTGACATTTCGCCCCGTCGCGCGGCTTCCATCACCGACACCTCCTCCTGCTGCGTGCAGGGAATGCTCCCTTACGGTGCTCAGTTGCTGATGGCAGGCGGTCTGGCCGCTCTGTCGCCCACTGCTATTATGCGATTTCTCTTCTACCCGATGTTGCTGTTTGGCGTGTTGCTGCTAAGCATCTTCATCGTAAAGAAGCCGAAGCAGTAGTCCTTACGCTCTCCGCTTTTCCCGCTTTCATACTGCAACCCCATAATGTGAGGGGCTGACGGGCGAGATGTGTGCGACCGAAAGTCTGCCCTGTACCCTCGGCGCAGGCAGAAATCTGCGTATCGGACTTTCCACTGGAAACAGGGTATAATCGGGCAGGAAAATTGCATAAGGGAATTTTCAAATTAGATTATGCAATTTCAAAATTGCATAATGCTTTTTTTCGATTCAATTATGTAATTTTACCCTTCCATAATGGGATTTTTTCGTCCGGCGTTTCCGCTTTCGGACCACTCGCTTGGAGCGCGACGTGCAACCCTCAAACTTCGCAGTCTGAATACGGAACCTACACGGGAATACTATCCCGCCTGCTCCTTCCGCCCTTTACACCAAACCCGCAGATATGACAACCGCCAACCGCCATACTTTTGCCTCCCGACTGGGACTTGTGCTGGCCACAGCCGGTTCCGCCGTGGGGCTGGGCAATATCTGGCGTTTTCCGTACGAAGTGGGAGCCAACGGAGGGGCCGTTTTTCTGCTCGTCTATATCGTCTGCATCGTGGTGTTGGGGCTTCCGGCCATGCTCTGCGAGTTTGTTGTGGGTCGCCACGCGCAGGCCAACGCCAGTCGCGCCTATGGTAAAGGCGTCTGGAAGGCTACGGGCGTCATGGCCGTACTGACGGGCTTTCTGATTATGGGGTTCTACAGCGTGGTAGCCGGCTGGATTTTGCAATATACCTATGCCTCGCTGATGGGGCAACTGTAGGGCGACGCAGCATATATAAGCTGTTATTTCACTCAGTTTACGACAAGTCCTGTCAAGCCTATCCTGTGGACGCTGGCCTTTATCCTGATGAGCCACCTGATTATCACGGGTGGCGTCAGAAAAGGCATTGAGCGCGTGTCAAAATGGCTAATGCCACTGCTCTTCCTGTTGCTTTTGGTGCTGGTAGGGTGCGCGCTATCGCTACCGGGCTCGCGGGAAGGCGTACGGTTCTTCCTGCGCCCCGATTTCTCTGTCTTTTCGGTCCATACGCTATTTGAAGCGCTCGGCCAGACCTTCTTTTCTCTCTCCGTAGGTATGGGCTGTCTGGTGACCTACGCCAGTTATTTCGGTCCCTCGGTGCCCCTGGGCCATTCCGCCCTGCAAACGGCCGCTCTCGATACCTTGGTGGCCATTCTGGCAGGCCTGATCATCTTTCCGGCTACCTTTTCCGTAGGCGTAATGCCCGACGCAGGCCCTTCGCTTATCTTTATCACACTGCCCAGCGTCTTTCAGCAGGCTTTCTCCGCCTTTCCGTGGCTCGGCATACTGGTGGGCAGCGTCTTCTATATTCTGCTGGTACTTGCCGCCCTCACGTCGCTCATTTCGCTCCACGAAGGGCCTACGGCCTTTGTGCACGAAGAGTTTCACATAAGCCGACGCGCTGCGGCAAGGTGGGTAACCGTCCTAGCAATGGTCAGTGGTACGCTTTGCTCCCTCTCGCTCGGCAAGGGGACGTGGCTGCATATAGGCAAGCGGTCGCTGTTTGATTTTCTGGACTATCTGACGGCCGACTACCTGCTCATACTGGGCGGTCTGCTTACGGTGATCTACGTGGGGTGGGTCTTGCCGGAAGACACACTGCGGGCAGAGATGACAAACCACGGCGCCCATCGTTTTCGCATCTATCCGCTCTTCCGCTTCGCCGTGCGCTATGTCTGTCCCGTAAGCATCGTGTTGATTTTCTTACACCAGTTGGGTGTCATCTAATCTTCCACGACGGCACGCAATATGACTACATCTTTCAGGGGACGGGCAAACTTGTCGCCCTGATACTGCTGTATGCGCTCTACCACTTCCATTCCGCTGACTACCTGCCCAAACACGGTATAAGCCCCGTCGAGCCAGGGTGTTCCTCCCTGCTTTCTGTAGGTGCGACGCATCCGTCTGTTGGCGCCAAAGCCTTGCTGGGCCAACCGCTCTTTCGACCAGCGTTCGCCATAGACTATATAAAATTGCGAACCGCTGCTTCGCCGTTCCGGGTTAAAGGCGTCGCCCTCGCGAGCCGCCGCCACGGCACCCCGACGATGGTACAAGGCTGGAAAATCTATCTCTGAGGGCAACGTATAACCCGGGCCACCATTTCCAAGAGGCTTGTCGTGGGGCGGAAAGGCCTTGGCATCTTCAGGATGCCCCTGTGGCTTCATCCGACTGTCGGGATCGCCTCCCTGAATCATAAAATCGCGGATAACCCTATGGAAGAGAAGTCCGTCAAAGTAGCCCTCGCGCACTAGCTTTATAAAGTTGTCGCGATGCTGGGGCGTACGGTCGGACAACGCGATGCGAATCACGCCTTCGGTAGTCTCCAGACGCACGGTCTTAGGGCGACGCGCGGAAAGCGTAAGCCCACACACCAGTGCGAGCACCATAAATACAATTCTGCGTATCATATTTTTCTGAATGTTAAAAAAACAGGCCCGTAGCCTTGACCTACGAGCCTGCATTTCCGTGCTATTCTTCTACGGGACTAAACTCGTCCTTGCCTACAGCACACAAGGGGCATACCCAATCTTCGGGCAGATCGGCAAATGCGGTTCCCGGCTCAATGCCATTATCGGGATCGCCCACTGCAGGGTCGTACACATAGCCACATACGTCGCAAACAAATTTTTCCATATCAAAATCAATTATAAGTTAAACTTCTCTGGAGTCAGGTCGGGGCACTCCTTCGGGAAGCCCGCCGTTCCGTTTTGCAAATATATGCAATCTTGCTCCATCCACCTCTTTTACTTCGGCAAATTTATCGCTTCCTCCACCGCCTCCCTCCTTTTTAATCGTTTTACCCTCCCTCTTTCTCGCCGGCGCATACATCCAGCCCATTGCCTTATGCAACACGAGCTGGCAATAAGTGCGCTACGCCGTACTCTCCCGGGTCGGACACAGAGGTGCGGGGTACCAAAAGACGGCAAGCTGTGGTATTTTTCTCACAGCCTGCCGTCTGTCTGTCGGCTTATGCAGTGACTACGCGCGAAGTTTCTGCTCGAGTTTTTCCAGCATGTCGCGCGTCATAGCATCGAGATCGTACTCCGGCTTCCAATCCCATTCCTGACGGGCGCAGGTGTCGTCGAGGCAGTCGGGCCAACTGGTGGCGATAGACTGCTTGAGAGGATCTACTTCAAAGGTCATCTCAAACTGCGGGCGGTACTTGCGAATGGCCTCAAATATCTGGTTGGGCTCAAAGCTCATTGCAGCGATATTAAAGGCGTTGCGGTGAATAAGGCGGTCGGGGTTGGCTTCCATCAGCTCTACGGCTGCACGCAACGCATCGGGCATATACATCATATCCATATAGGTGCCAGCTGCTATCGGGCAGACAAAGCGCTCGCCGCGTACGGCGCTGTAATATATATCTACGGCATAGTCTGTCGTGCCTCCTCCGGGAAGCGTCACATTGGAGATAAGTCCCGGGAAGCGTACGGCGCGTGTATCTACGCCGTACTTGTGGAAGTAGTAATCGGAGAGAAGTTCTGTCGTTACCTTTGAAACGCCATAAATGGTACGCGGACGCTGCACGGTGTCCTGCGGGGTAAGCTGTGCGGGCGTCTCAGGACCAAACGAGCCTATGCTGCTGGGCGTGAACACAGCACATCCGTGCGTGCGGGCCACTTCGAGCACGTTGAGAAGTCCGTCGATACCGATTTTCCAAGCCAGCAATGGTTTTCTCTCTGCTACTACGCTGAGCAGTGCGGCAAGGTTGTAGATGGTGTCGATACTGTATTTTTCACAAATACGCTGTAGAGCCTCGCCGTCGGTCACGTCGCAGATTTCTGCCGGACCGCTTTCGAGGAGTTCGCCCTTAGGTTCTGCGCCGGGAATATAGCCTGCCACTACGTGTTGGCCACCATAAATCTGGCGTAACTTCATTGTAAGTTCTGAGCCTATCTGACCCGTAGAACCTATAATAAGAATATTTTTCATCTGGATAGAGTAGTTGGTTAATCGTTGAGGTATATGGCTCATTAGAGCCTATTTGTGTGCAAAAGAAACGAGTTTTTATGAAAAGAAAAAGGACTACTTCATTTTTCAACCAAATTTCTTTATTTTCGGGCTTATACAACCAAATTATAGACCTTTTCAAATTATTGAAAACACATGTACGGTAAATTTCAAGAACATTTGCAGACGCAACTTCAACAGATTCGCGAAGCCGGTCTCTATAAGGAAGAGCGTCTTATCGAAAGCCCACAGGCTGCTGCCATAGAGGTGGGCGGAAAAGAAGTGCTTAACTTCTGTGCAAACAACTATCTGGGTCTCTCAGACAATCCTCGCCTTATCCAAGCCGCCAAAGAGGCTATGGACACACGTGGCTACGGCATGTCCAGCGTACGCTTCATCTGCGGTACGCAAGACTTGCACAAGAAACTGGAAGCAGCCGTGAGCGACTATTTCCATACTGAAGACACCATTCTCTACGCCGCCTGCTTCGATGCTAACGGCGGATTGTTCGGTAGCCTGCTGACACAGGAAGATGCCATTATCAGCGATGCGCTCAACCACGCCTCCATCATTGACGGCGTACGTCTCTGCAAAGCTGTAAGGTATCGCTACGCAAACGCCGATATGGCCGACCTGGAACGTTGCCTGCAAGAAGCTCAGGCTCAGCGTTTCCGTATCATCTGTACAGATGGCGTATTCTCAATGGACGGCAACGTGGCTCCAATGGATAAGATTTGCGACCTGGCCGAGCGTTACGATGCGCTGGTAATGGTAGATGAAAGCCACTCGGCAGGTGTTGTCGGCCCGACAGGCCATGGCGTCAGCGAACTATATAAGACTTACGACCGCGTGGATATCTACACGGGTACATTAGGTAAGGCTTTCGGCGGAGCTGTGGGAGGTTTCACGACAGGACGCAAGGAAATCATCGAACTGCTACGGCAGAACAGTCGCCCCTACCTTTTCTCCAATTCACTGCCCCCATCAATCGTTGGCGCAGGCATTGAGACGTTCCGCATTCTTAAAGAAAGCAACGAGTTGCATGATCGCCTCGTAGAGAATGTAGAGTATTTCCGTGAGAAGATGCTTGCTGCCGGCTTCGACATTAAGCCCACGCAAAGCGCCATCTGTGCCGTAATGCTGTACGACAGTGTGCTGTCACAACGCTACGCGGCAGCCCTGCAGACGGAAGGTATCTACGTGACCGGATTCTATTACCCCGTTGTGCCTAAAGGCGAGGCCCGCATCCGTGTACAAATCAGTGCAGGCCATACCCGCGAGCAACTGGACCGTTGCATAAACGCATTTATCAAGGTAGGTAAGGAACTGGGCGTGCTGAAGTAGTTGCACGAAAAAAGCAGTATCCCCTGCTCCTATTCCTATATATTATAAAAGGAGAAACTCGTCTGGACGGGTTTCTCCTTTATGTTTTCGGCGGACAGGTCCTACTTCTCGTCCTCCACCACTACGCCACGCAATGTAGCACTACTGCTACCCACAATTCTGACGCGCAAAAACTCGCCTGCGTGATGACTGCCGCGCGGAAAGACTACTACTTTATTCTGCTCAGTGCGTCCGAACAGCTCGTCTGCACTTCGCTTGCTCCTGCCTTCTACCAGTATTTCAAACTCACGCCCTTCGCACCCGCGATTACTCTCTGCGCTGAGTTCGTTTTGCAGAGCTATCAGTTCGTTGAGGCGTCGGGTCTTTACCTCGTCGGGTATATCGTCGGGAAAATGCCGTTGCGCGAAAGTGCCCGGGCGTTCACTGTACTTGAACATAAAGGCGCTGTCGTAAGCGCATAAGCGCATAAGACTGAGGCTCTGTTGGTGGTCCTCCTCCGTCTCTCCGCAATAGCCGGCAAATATGTCTGTAGAAAGACCACAGTCTGGTATAATCTGGCGGATGGCTTCCACGCGACCGAGATACCACTCGCGCGTATATTTCCGATTCATCTTTTCCAGCACGGCATTGGAACCACTCTGCACGGGAAGATGGATGTGGCGACACACATTAGGTTCTTCTGCAATGACACGGAGTGTTTCGTCGCTCATATCTTTGGGATGGCTCGTAGTAAAGCGCACGCGCATATTCGGAACGGCCTGTGCTACCCTCCGAAGAAGTTGTGGAAAATCTACTGCATCCTCCGGACCGCCAGCCCCTTCCGGCACAAAATGGTAACTATTCACATTTTGTCCCAATAAAGTCAGTTCCTTAAAACCACGCTCCTGCAAATCGAGGGCTTCGCGCAATATGCTGGCTACATCACGGCTCCGTTCACGCCCACGTGTGTAGGGGACGATACAATAGTGGCAAAAATTATTACAACCACGCGTGATGCTGACAAAACCGCTCAACCGATTTCCCGCAACACGCATGGGCACAATTTCGCGGTAGGTCTCTGTTAGCGAAAGGTTCGTATCTATTGCTTTCAGGCCTCTTTCAGCCTGTGTCATAAGGTCCGGAAGTGAAAGGTAGGAGTCTGGGCCCGCCACAATATCGGCATGATGTTCGTTGAGCAAGGTTTCCTTTACGCGCTCAGCCATACAGCCCAGTACGCCAATGATGCGAGGCCGCCCCGTACGCGTACGCAGTCCGTGGAGCTCTGCAAGGCGATGGAAAACCTTCTGCTCAGCCTTGTCGCGTACGGAACACGTGTTCAGAAATATTGCATCAGCCTCTTCAAGCGTCTCGGCAGGCTCGTAGCCCGACATTTTCATCACGCTCGCTACCACTTCGCTGTCTGCCACGTTCATCTGGCAACCGTAAGTCTCGATAAAAAGTCGTTTCATAATCGGGTGCAAAATTAGAAAAACTGTGTCGGCTCAAGCCTGCCTCGGCCGGAAAAATGAACGATACCTACCAAAATGAAGTATGGAGACGCTGCAGTGTTCCATTCTGCAAAGTCTCCATACCTGCGTTTTTCATACAACAAGGTTAGGTCTTTGTTTTGTAACTTGTACTTCGCAAAAATAGGGCATAATACAATATACACCAAATAAAATGGCATTTATTTTTGCAAAAATTTAAACTCGACTTTGCAAAATTGCACCCAATCGCCCTATTATAGACCGATTGCCCTTGACAGCTTTTTTTGCAAAAAAGTTAGGGAAAGCCACCTAACGGGGCCTTCCCTAATCTGATTAGCCTGTTCCGTCAACCGACGGAAAGCATTAAAGCAGATGATAGGCTACGGTAAGTCCTGCCATCACTACGCTAACCATCGACATAAGTTTGATAAGAATATTCAAACTTGGGCCGCTGGTATCTTTGAACGGGTCACCTACGGTATCGCCTACGATAGTAGCCTTGTGGGCAAAGGAACCTTTACCTCCAAAGTTACCTTCTTCTACATTCTTCTTCGCATTGTCCCATGCACCGCCTGCGTTGGCCATAAAGACAGCCAGAGTGAAACCTGCGCATAGGCCACCTACCAACAGGCCAAGCACACCAGGCACGCCAAGTATCAAACCGGTAACGATAGGTATGAGAATGGCCAATACAGAAGGCACGATCATCTCTCGCTGGGCTGCGCGAGTAGAAATCTCTACACAACGGCGATAGTCGGGCGTGGCTTTTCCTTCCAGAATACCTGCGATGCGCTTAAACTGGTCGCGAACTTCCTGCACCATATCCTGAGCAGCGCGACCAACAGCTTCCATCGTCAGACCGCAGAAGAGGAATGCAGCCATAGCACCGATGAATGCACCTACAAGTACGCGCGGATTCATCAGATTAACTTGGAACTGATCCATAAATTCGGGTATCGAAAGGTCTGCGAGTTCGGGTTTGGCAATTTTAACCTCCTCGATGTAAGAAGCAAGCAGTGCCAAGGCTGTAAGTGCGGCAGAACCAATGGCAAAACCCTTACCTGTAGCGGCCGTAGTATTGCCCAGAGCGTCAAGTGCGTCTGTACGATGACGTACCTCCTCGCCAAGTTCCGACATCTCGGCGTTTCCGCCCGCGTTGTCGGCGATAGGACCATACGCATCAGTAGCCAGCGTGATACCCAACGTGGAAAGCATGCCGACAGCGGCGATTCCTATACCATAAAGTCCTTGCGAAATAGCACCAGGTTGTGTCATATCAAGTACAAAACCGTTGGCACACAGATAACTCATAAGGATAGCTACGCAGATCGTAATAACAGGAATACACGTGCTTATCATACCGGTACCGATACCTTTAATAATAACCGTAGCGGAGCCTGTAAGACCTGCCTTGGATATGTCCTGAGTCGGCTTGTAACTATGAGAGGTGTAATATTCCGTAGCCTGTCCGATGATTACACCGGCAAGCAAACCGCTGATAACGCTGAATGAGAGGCCCAGCCAATTGTCTAAACCCAGTCCATAAAGGATTCCAAAAGTTGCTATGGCTATCAGCACAGCGCTCACGTTGGTACCGAGCGCCAGGCTCTTGAGAAGATCGCGCATGGTAGCACCTTCCTTCGTACGCACGAGGAAAATACCTATAAGCGATAGGAAAATACCTACGGCGGCTATGAGCATCGGAGCGAGCACCGCACGCATTTGCATATCCGGCTGAAGCGCAAAAGCAGTAGCACCGAGGGCTGCGGTGGAAAGTATGGAGCCACAATAGCTCTCATAAAGGTCTGCACCCATACCAGCCACGTCGCCTACGTTATCACCTACATTGTCGGCGATAGTAGCAGGATTGCGTGGATCATCTTCGGGAATGTCTTGCTCAACCTTACCTACGATATCGGCACCTACGTCGGCAGCTTTCGTATATATACCACCGCCCACACGTGCAAATAGGGCCTGAGTAGATGCACCCATACCAAATGTCAGCATCGTAGTGGTAATGATGATAAGTGCCTTTGCTTCGCCTGCATAGAAGTGGTTAAGGATAAGGAACCATACTGCTATGTCCAGCAAACCTAAACCTACTACGGTCAAACCCATTACAGCACCGCTACGGAATGCTATTTTCAATCCGCCGTCCAGACTTTTCCGAGCAGCGTTGGCTGTACGACCGCTGGCATAGGTTGCAGTTTTCATACCAAAGAAACCTGCCAGTCCGCTAAAGAAACCACCCGTAAGGAAAGCAAAGGGAACCCACGGATTTTGTACTTTCAAAACGTATGCCATAAAGGAAAATACGATAGCCAGCACAATAAATACAATCAGCACAACCTTGTACTGCTGTTTCAAATAGGCCATAGCACCGACACGAACATGCTGTGCAATCTCACGCATACGTGGCGTGCCTTCATCTGCCTTCAACATCAATTTAAAAAAGGTGAAGGCTGCGGCCAGAGCCACCACTGAAGCGATGGGTACCAGCCAGAAAAGAGGATGAATAGTCATAATAATTAAAAATTTAAGATTATGTATTGATGGTTAAAATGTTTCTATCTATAGAGCCAGCCAACTTTCAGGATTGACCTTTGAAGTATTTTGTCGGATTTGGAACTGTAAGGTTACGTTGCCCGAGCCGTCGCCTGCAATAGGCCCAAGGTTCTGCCGGGCCTCCACTTTCTGACCTTTCCTTACGCTGACGCTCGATAGGTTGCTGTACACAGTCATATAATTACCATGGCGCACAATTACATTATAGAGACCTGCGTACGCAAATACGGCGGTGACCTCTCCCTTAAAGACACTGCGTGCCTGAGCGCCCGGACGACCCGTTATATTTATGCCGGGATTGTCAAGCCTTACATTGCTGAGTCCGCTAACGGTGTAAGCCCCAAATCGGCCCGTGATAGCGTAGCTGCCTGTTATGGGGACAGGGAGGCGCCCCTTGTTGGCTACAAAATTATTGCTGATAATGCGGTCTTCCTGGCTCTCGTTTTTAAACGTGGGCTTAGCCGTCGAAGCATTTCCTGTAGCTCCCTTGGCGTTCGCCTTACCTTTATTGTTGTTAGCCGTTGCCGCAGACTGATTGTTCTTTTTGGCCTGGGCTGCACGACGGGCTTCTTCCTGCTTCCGACGGCGTTCTGCCGCGGCTACTTCCTGCTGTATAAGGCGATCTATCTGGCGATTGAGATCCGTGATTCTCTTCTTTTGCTGCGCAAGGGTGCTTTGGAGTTGTTTCTGCTTAGAGTTGAGCTGATTGACTACCTTTTGTTGCTCTGCACGCTTGGCGTCAAGTTGTTGTTGCTGTTGTTTTCCTTCGTTGAGTAATTGGTCTTTCTCGCCCTTCAGCTGTAACATTTTTGTCTGCTCAGCCTTCAACACATCTTCCTTCTGGCGCAGGATAACACCTTGTGCCTTCTGGTAGCGCGCATACTCGGAGGCGTAACGCAAACGGCGTTGCATCTGCCTAAAATTCTTGGACGAAAGGATAAACTGCCACTTACTTTTAAACGAACGATTCTTAAATAAATACATCACGCTCCGACGGAAGCGTTCACGGCACTTGTTGAGATCTTTCTCCAAACTGTCAATGCGCAACTTAAGGCGGTCAATGTCCTTACCCAGGCTATTGACTTCTGTCTGTATGTCATCTACATATTTCTGCTGCTTGCCGAGCTGGTTGTTGATGACGTAAAGATTATTCAACTGCGACTTCACATCTTTCTTTGTGGTGCGGAGCAATTGCTCACTCTCGGCCATCTGTTTCTTAAGCTGTTCGCTCTGCGTCTTTAGCTTGTCTATCTTTTTGTTTTGTGCCTGAGCAGAGGAAACGAACAAAAAGCTCATTCCGAGGCAGAAAATGAGACAAAGCAAAGATATATGAGGGCGTTGGTGGCTCACTGGGCGAGTTGGAGTAGTCGGTTGATAATTTGACGGGTATTTGTCAATTGCTTGTAGGAGGCTTTGGGCGTGGTGCGGGTTTCCCAATTAGCATTTGTGCTTAGACGCGAAAGGCTCAGCGATAGCTGTAAGGGCTCGGAAGTACCCTTTACCTCCATATCCAGCTGTTGTGGAACGGGCTTATTGTCAAGTGTGCCGATATTGCCGTAGCGACATACAAATCCGAGTGAGGTATTCGCTTGCTTTGGCGTGGCTTCAAAGCGACTGATTGTGGCATTCTTTTTGGTCACAATGAAATTGTATTCCAACTCTGGGGCGTCTGTCAATGCAAGCAGGATATGCTCGCCCGCCTCCGTAGCATGAAACCTGTGGAGGGATTGCGCTGTATTTTTAGTGCCTGGTACAAAAAGTTCGCCACGGAAGAGCGACTGCAACGCATAGAAATCCAGACCTGCAGCAGCCAGAAAATCCACATCGCTATATGGGG
The DNA here is from genome assembly GCA_017478625.1 of Alloprevotella sp. Classification (GTDB taxonomy): domain Bacteria; phylum Bacteroidota; class Bacteroidia; order Bacteroidales; family Bacteroidaceae; genus Alloprevotella. The sequence continues at coordinate 348,851 of JAFVDF010000009.1, read as the reverse complement.
CGCGGATATATTGCTTATTGATTCTATCGATAAGTAGTACGTCTGTAGGTGTACATTCAAGGCGTCCCACTTCAACTCCGAGAAAAGTGAGCGAAAGTTGGACTACATCGTCGCGTTTCATACGCAGTGTGCCACTGCAAGAGATGTTTTTCTGTCCCTGACTGAGATTTACACTGACGCGAGCGGTCTGACATTCGGCCGTCTGTTTCTGTTGCTCTACGCGATGAGCCCATTGGTTAGCAGGCTCATTGTCTGAACTGACCACACTTTGCTTTGAGGTACATGCACACAGGAAAACGAGCGACAGAATAAGGAGCAGAAAGCGTATATTATAGGGGTGGGATAGGTGCATTATGCGGGATATTTTGTCTAGTTTAGGTCGGTTCGAATTACAATATTACAAACTTCTACGTTTTATTTTTCTTTTTAAGGAACGAATTTGCGTCAAATCATCAGATTTTTTTACAGCCTCACGCCAATATCGCAATGCTTCAGAGGTCTGATGTAGGCGAAAATAAATATCTCCGGCATGCTCCAACACCGTGGAATCTGCTTCTTTTTGAGCCACTTGTGTCTGTAAAAGAGTCTGATCTATATAAATGGCAGCTTCTTCGTAGCGCTCCATCTTATAGAGTATCCACGCATAAGTATCAAGATAGGTCGGATTCTGCGGTTCTGCGTCAATAGTGTGCTTGCTCAACTGTTCGGCACGCTCCAGATTTTTTCCTTCAACGGCCAAGAAATAAGCGTAATTATTGCAAATACTTACTTCTTCACCCAGCAACTTGATAGCCTGCTCATAATTGGCAAAAGCCATGTCGTTGTTGCCTTTTTCATGCTGTAAGTCGCCCGCGAGAGCAAAGAGTTCGCCAAAAGCCTCGTCCGACTCCGACCCTTCATACTGTTCCAAACCACGCTGAACCGTCTCCAAAGCCTCGGTCTTATTCTCCATGTCCGTTAGAGCCAATGCCTTGTAAAAATAATATATGGGCTTGTCGGGAGTATAGAGAATACCATCTCCGGCCACCTTTAAGATAGCCTCATAATCTTCCTGCTGAACGGCAGCCGTAAGAAGCCACAGCCGGGCATTGTCATAATCGGGTTCAGCACGGAGTAATTGCTGAAAATAAACCTTCATCGTATCGGTAGGAAGGCTCTGCAGTTGCAAATATCCGTCTATTATCTCTACGAGGTCTTTATCTACGCTGACCGAATCGAGCACTTCTCTGACCAGAGGCAGGGCGCGCATCGTATCTCGCTCCGCTAGGCCTATGCGCATATAGCCCAACAATGCTTCACTGCGCGCATCGTTCTGCGTATTAGGATTCAGGACCACATTACGGAGCGACAGGTTATACAGACTATCCTGTTTCGTCGTCTTATAATAGGCCAACATCGAAAGTTGGGCGTATGGATTGTCAGGTTCGGATGTCAGTACATCGTGATAGACATCCAGCGCTTGTTCCTTATAGCCGCTCTGCAGAAATAAATCGCCCAAGAGTACACGATATTTCAAATCCATCGGATTCTGCGCGCATAAATCTTCTATAACCCTGTATGCGTTCTCATTATCGCCCAATATGCTGTAAAGCCTATACTTTTCGATAGTAGATTCTTCCGACACGCCCTGATAACGCTCCAATTGCTCCGTATAATATATGGCATCCGCAAAATGTCCGGTGGCTTCACACAGACTCTTGAGGATGGTAAGTTTTTCTTCGTTGGGCTGGGCCATATAAAGTTGGTCGTAGAGCGTACGAGCATCCGACAAGCGATACTGACGGATATATCGCTGTGCAAGAACTTCTTTGTAGTGGTTATTATGGGGCTCCAGCCTGACAGCCAGTTCTAATAAAGAGTCGCCTGTAAGGGTACTGACAGAATCCATAATCCCTCCCATTTCATGGTAGAGCGTGGAAAGATCGAAAAGTACTTCCGCTGCCGACGGATTTATGGCCTGCGCAGATTGGAGTAGGGTAAACTGTGTGTCCTTATTTCCCAGTTCGCGCTGTCTTATGCTTTCAAGATATAAGTTCTGAAAACGAAATTGCTGCACCTCATTCAGCTGTACGCGCTGCGGTAGTTGTGGAGCTGAAACCTTATATTCTTTACTACTGCAAGCACACAACAATGACAACACACAGCAAATCGCTGCATAACGGAGCCACTTACGAACAGAAAAAACTATTTGACAAGGCTTTTTCATCGACCGGACATACTGCAGACTTATACGCCACTATGACCGAAGCCACCTGTGCCTCGCTCGGTCTCATCCAGCGTCTCAACGCATACCCATTCAGCCTGCTCGAACCGGCTTATGACCATCTGGGCTATGCGGTCACCGTCGGAGATAAGGAAGTCTTCTTGCGACAGATTGACTAATATGACACCTACTTCCCCGCGATAGTCGGCATCAATAGTGCCTGGCGAATTTAGAACGGTGATACCTTTTTTCAAAGCCAGCCCTGAGCGTGGGCGAACTTGCGCTTCGTAGCCTTCAGGCAGGGCTATGAAAATACCCGTAGGTATCAGTTTCCTTTCTAATGGGCGCAGCACGATGGGAGTATCTATATTGGCTCTTAAATCCATCCCTGCGCTAAGAGGAGTCTCATAGCGGGGCACCGGATGGTGTGATCTGTTGATTATCTTGACTTGCATAATAATATATTATGGTTGCAAAAATAAGCGAATTTCCTCCAAAACAAGCGGAGATATAATCTGACGTTGAATATAATCGCCTGGAACGGCAAGCGTACCCTGCTGATTAGTACCCATAAGATGATTGACAGCAGGAAGTATCTTATAGCGGGCATGAGGGGCGGGTTTCTTCCTGTAAGCCTCTAAGTCGGCCGGAAGCACTTGATAGTCGGCAGAACCCTGTATATAAAGCATGGGTAAACTTAGATTTCTGTGCATCTTCACAGGGTTATAGGCCTGGTCAAACTTCCAATATTCCGATGGGACACTGCTGATCAGCTGTTGCTCTGTCTGTTTTTTCTGCGCGACCGTGAGTTGTCCGCATTGCTGTAAGTAACGTAGTTGTCGCCGCAAGGTCTTCTGTAATTTCTGGCTCGGGGCGGCCAAGGCAATATATCCCGCCAAAGGAACGGATGATTGAGAAACTATTAAGGGTAAAAGACTTGCCGAAAGACTATGCCCTAGCACGAAGATGCGCGTAGTATCTACCTCGGGCTGATTATACAACCAGCGTAGCGCACAGAGTGCGTCGTCCACTACTTCAGTCTGATAAGTTGTTTCTTTGGAAAGTTCTGCGGTTCGAGCACCATAAACTTTACCGCGCTTATCATAACGAAGCGTGGCATAACCAAGTGTAGCCAGCGAATCGGCTAAATCTTTCAACAGATGATTAGGACCAAGGGTTTCATCCTTATCCTGTGGCCCGCTACCTGCTAAGAGTAAAACCGCACCATAGCGTTTTTTTTTACAAAAGGGCGCTGAAAGGTGGCAGGCAATTGAAATTGATCATTAACTAAGGTAAAATTCTCAGTGGTCGTATCTTCCGGTTCGTTAGCAGAAGTTGCAGGTTCCTCTACAGGTAGAAAAAACAGCCCTGCCAGTTCGCCTGTAGGCAGATAAGCCAGTCGCAGTGTTAGCGGAGTATTGCTGAAGCGTAATACACGGTCGTGTACTTTCAATCCCTGCACTTCCTGTTCGGTCCAAGAATCTGCAGATTGAAGCGTACCGGCTTGCAGCGTCAGCATATTATACATTCCTTTTAATTGAGCCACTTGTAACTGTGCCTTTACAGGAGCCGAAAAAAGTGCATAAATACTGTCAGCCTCATCTGCCTGGAACCATTCGAAAACTTTATCGGACTTACTAAAATCCTGAGCCCATACAGAGGTTGAAGTACCTCCTAAGATCACAGCAAGCAGGAAAATGATAATATTAGAGTGTTTCATATCAAAAAGTATTTTTGTAACTGTCTATTCTAAGGAGTGGTGAAACGACGCCCATATTCAAAACGTCGGGCGAACTCCCAAATAAGTATGCCGGCCGTTACGCTGACATTGAGCGAATGTTTTGTACCAAATTGTGGTATTTCTATACAACAATCCGAAGCATCTACGGCTTCCTGGCTCACTCCCATCACTTCATTGCCTACTATAAGTGCATAACGGGCTTGGGTATCAAACGGAAAATCTTGTAGTGAATGGCTGCCGGATACTTGTTCTATGGCACAAATCTGCCAGCCTTCGCGACTGAGGCGTTCTATCAGTTCAGAGGTATTTGCCACGTATTCCCAGCACACACTCTCTTCAGCGCCCAGAGCCGTCTTGTGAATTTCTGCATTAGGCGGTGTACCCGTAATACCGCAGAGCCACACTTTTTCAAGTCTAAACGCATCTGCAGTACGCAGAAAACTACCCACATTATGCAGACTACGCACAGAATCCACTATCAGACAGAGCGGTAACTTTTCTGCATTTTTAAAATCGCTTACAGAAATGCGCTGCATCTCCTCAGCAAGCAGTTTGTGGGACTTTTCTTTCATACAATAATGCAAAGGTAGAAAAATATTGCATAATGGTGCAGTGGAAAAATAGTGGAAAATAAAGTGGATAAACCATTGAATAACTTTTTATCCCTATTTCAGTTGTACAAGGAATATTTTTCCACATTCATTCCACTTTTTTCTCAACTTATCATCCCCTTTTTCCACAAAAATAAACACTCGTATTTTTAAGTTCCATTATGCAATTTTTCTTTTCCACAAGATGTGGATAAATCCTTTATAGAGGAGTATAAAAATTTGATAATGCAATTTTTAACCGTATCAGGTAATGTAAATTGATAAGTGGATAAAAAGAAGGAAAAAGTGAATGCCTTTTTACCCTTCCATAAGGCTATCATTTTATGCACAGTTTCCACCACATAATATCACCATCACATTTTTCTTTTCTCTTTATTAAATTCTTATTAAAAATAGAAAATAAGAGGTGTATTTAAGGGTGTGGAAAAGTGGAAATAATCTTTTGAGAAGTTAGTCCGTCTTCCGGTTGCGTGGGAAAAAGGTTTCAATCTGCTGGCGCAGGAAATGCTGGTCTATATGCGTATAGACTTGTGTTGTACTTATATTTTCGTGGCCTAGCATAGTCTGTATGGCCCGAAGGTTGGCCCCACCTTCCAATAAGTGGGTAGCAAAAGTATGTCGGAAGGTGTGTGGAGAAATTTTCTTGGTGATGCCAGCCTGTTCAGCGTAGAGACGTATATTATAAAAGTAGGTAATGCGCGACAGGCGCTTTTTGCGCTGGTGTGTGAGGAATACATAATCTTCTTCCCCAGGCTTAGGTGTAATTAGGTTACGCCAGTGAAACCACAGGTACAGTTCTTTCAGTGCCGATTGCGAGATGGGTACAAGTCTTTGCTTATTGCCTTTGCCTATAACTCGCAGAAACGCTTCGTCCAGAAAGAGGTCGGAAAGTTTTAGATTACAGAGTTCGCTCACACGTAGTCCACATGAGTAGAGAAGTTCTATGGCTGCGCGATCACGCTGGCCTTCCGGTTTGCTTACATCTATGACTTCTTCTATCTTATTGACTTCTTCTACGGTAAGTACCTCTGGTAAGCGTCGGCCTATCTTTGGCGATTCAAGAAGTTCTGTAGGATCTTGTTTTATATAATCTTCCAGACACATATATTTATAAAATGCGCGCACACCCGACAGTATTCTTTTTATAGAACGGGATGAAATTCCTAAATCATAGAGTGAGGCACTGAAAGTATGGAGTTCTGTAAGCGTAACCTTATCGGCTGCTATACCTTCATCTTCTAAAAATGAAAGAAGTTTGGCCACATCGCTGATATATGCTTCGCGCGTATTTGAACTTACGTTGCGTTCCAGTATCAGATATTGCTCAAAGGATTTTAAGAGATGCGACTCCATAATTGAATTATAGTGTCAAAAAAGAGTATAATTTGTTCTTTTCGCCGAAAATAGATATGTTTTTATGAAATAAAAAAGAAAACTTTTTTGAAGATACGGGTGTTTAGTTAAATTTGCCTGTCTAATTGTTCACTTATACCTAATTTTCTATAAAACCGACGTATGTCAGTTATTAATAATTTTGACCATCTGCTTGACAGTGTGCGGCAGTTGGAAAAGCCGTGTCGTGTAGCGGTTGTATGTGCCGACGATGAGGCTACTCGCGAGGCTTGTGAAAAAGCAGCCTCCGAAGGTTGGATAACTCCTCTTTATACAACAGAAAAAGTATTGGCCGACGCTGCCGCACAGGCTGTTGCGTGGGTACGTGAGGGAAAAGCAGATGCTATTCTTAAGGGGTTGATAAATACTGATATTCTTCTCCGTGCTTGCCTTAACAAGGAGACGGGTATCTTACCCAAAGGAAATGTATTGACCCACTTTGCTTGCGCTGAAATAAAGCGTTTGCGTCGTTTGTTATTCTTTACAGACGCTGCAGTTATACCTTATCCCACGCTGGTACAACGTACAGCACAATTAGAATATGCCGTGCGCCTGTGCCATGCTTTTGGCATTAAAGAGCCCCGTGTTTCGCTCGTACACTGTACTGAACACGCCAATCCTAAGATTTTTCCGTTTACAGAGGATTATCAGGTTCTTAAAGAGATGGCTCGCGATGGAAAATTCGGGCCTTGCATCGTTGACGGTCCGTTAGATTTGAAGACATCACTTAATCTGGCCGCCTTGCGCGAGAAACATATTGACTCGCCTCTGCAGGGCCGTTCCGATGTGATATTATTCCCTGACATCGAAGCAGGTAACGTATTCTATAAGACCCTTACGCTGTTGGCTCCCCAGACCCGTATGGCCTGCATGTTGGAAGGTACATTAGCTCCGGTAGCCCTTACTTCGCGTGCAGATTCTGCTGAAACCAAATACTTAAGTCTTGCACTTATTGCACAGGCTCTTAGTGCTCGCTGTTGAACTTATCTAATCTATCCACTCAACTATGAAACGCATCCTTGTTATTAATCCTGGTTCTACATCCACTAAGATAGCTATTTTCCACGATGAGGAAGTGGCTTTCTATGACGATATCCATCACGAACCAAGTGCTTTCGATAAACAAAAAACCTTTGAGGACCGCTATAAATTCCACTACGAAGCAATCATCGACTCCCTTAAATCCCACGAGCAGACTATGCAGTTTGATCTCGTCATGGGTCGTGGCGGTTTGATGAAGCCTATGGAGGGCGGAGTGTATAAGGTAAATGAAAGAATGGTGGCTGACGTGCCCTTGTCTATCTATACACATCCCTGCAATCTCGGTTGCGTCCTCGCAAAGATGCTTGCAGATAAAGTAGGCTGTGAGGCTTTTACCGCAGACTCGGGTAATGTAGATGAAATGCTCCCTGAAATTCATTATACAGGCTCTCCGCTGCTTCCGCATCACCCTATATGGCACGCACTCAACCAGCGCGCCATTGCACGCCGTTATGCCCGCGAGCAAGGCAAGCGTTATGAGGATATGAACCTCATAGTTTGTCATCTCGGAGGAGGCATTTCCGTAGCATTACATCGGAAGGGTTATGCCATAGACTGCAACAATGCGCTCGACGGATTCGGCCCTTATTCGCCAGAACGCGCAGGCACGCTTCCAGCAGGCGACCTTATTCGTCTTTGCTATTCGGGTAAGTTCCAGCAAGACGAACTCCTGAAGCGTATCTCTGGCCGGGCAGGACTTACGGCTCATCTGGGCACGAATGATATGCGCGAAGTGGTGCGTCGCATAGAGGAAGGCGACGAGAAAGCCCGCGAAGTGACTGAAGGAATGTTTATGCAAATCAGTAAGAGTATTGTAGCCGAGGCTGCCCTGTTGCAAGGCGCTCCCGACGCTATTCTGCTTACGGGTGGCCTTATGCACTCGCCTTATATTGTAGAGCATATCAAGAAATACATCAGTTGGCTCGCTCCAGTACAAGTTTATCCCGGTCAGGACGAAATGCAAGCATTGGCAGAAAACGGTCTGCTTGTCCTGCGCGGCGAACTTACGGCTAAGGAGTATAAGTAATGTTGCGCGAAAGCCTACATCATTTTTTTGTCCGACTGCGACGAATAGCTTATAGAAAGGGGTATGGAATCCATTCCCCTTTTGCTTTTGATTTTGTGACACGTGTCATCTACGGACGTCTGCCTCGGGCGGACCGGAAGATGCTCTCCCATCTGCCCCAGCTTCAGCGCCGTATAGAAATGCTATTATGGCGCGTGGCCATAGATCAGCAACCCTCCTTTATATATATAAGCGAAGATTTTTCGCCTATCTTGCGCCAGCAATTAAACTTTATAGCCCCGGTGCAGTCTATAAGGCAATGGAAGCCTGACGTAGAGAATGCACTTGTCTGCATAAGCGGAGCCTCTGATGCTGCTGTGCTGCAGACGGACTTAAGCCAGACGGATGAACGTACCAAAGTGCTCCTCACCTCTATATACGTCCATTCCGACGCAAGCCTTATCTGGGACGCCTGCAAGCCGGACAAATCCGTGCGTGTCACCTTTGATCTTTATGATTTAGGCATACTGATTTTCAATAAAATACTGCAAAAACAGGATTACCTTATTTCATTCTGAAAAAAATATTCTGAAAAAATTTCTCTCTTTATATAATCTTTCTACTTTTGCACGCAATTTTTTAAAGGAGGAGGCATTTTAGGCTTTAAGACCTATGTGCTAAATCTTTACAATTACTTTATATAAAATTTCTATACTTACAGCTATGTATTGGACACTTGAATTAGCTTCTCGCTTAGAAGATGCGCCTTGGCCCGCTACTAAAGACGAACTGATTGATTATGCAATGCGTTCAGGGGCCCCTATGGAAGTAGTAGAAAACCTTCAGGAACTCGAAGAGGACGGAGATATCTATGAAACCATTGAAGATATCTGGCCAGACTATCCAGATAAGGAAGATTTTCTCTTCAACGAAGACGAATACTAAGATGAATTCTGATGGTGTAATAAAGAAATAAGTTTATAAGTGGGACTTGTAAAAGCAGGTCTCACTTTTATTTTTATCTGTAAGAAGAAAAATTTTACCTCCCATAGTGTAACAAAAAGAGTTTTCGGCGTGTCTGTGTAGATAGAACGTTCTGAAAACATTTTATCACGCTAAAATTTCAAGACATGAAAAAGATATTTATTCTCACGGCTATGTGGCTCGTCTGCATGAGCGGTTTTTCACAGACTGTCAACGATCTGTTCAGCCAGTATAAGGACAAAGAGGGCGTCGAACTTATACAAATGCCCAAAGAGGTACTCCGATTGGCCAGTGGTAATATTGACGATGAAAATGTAGAGGCTGTATTGGAAAATATAGACCTTATCACGGTGTTGCAGATAGAGAACAAATCGCTCGTAGCGGACTTTTCCGAAAAGACTGCAGGACTGGAGCAACAAGGCTATAATAAAATAGTTACATCCCAAGAGGAAAATGAGCGTGTACTTATTCTGTCGCGCTCAGAGGGCGATGACATCGTCGAACTCCTCGTACTTTCTATCGAGCCCGATGAGGTTACACTCGTGCAGGTGCTTGGAAAAATCAAAGTCGAGGATGTAGAGAAGATAGTCAGTATGTAGCACCAGATTGTATCTTTACAGACTGTTTTACTTTCTCAATACCGTTTTTCTATTCCTTAATACTGTCTGTCCCTTTCCCTGTTCCCATGGACGCTTCTCAGTTCCGTCAGCAATTTCTCCCTCATGCGCAGAGCATGTACCGCCTTGCATGGAGGCTCACGCGCGATGTGCAGGCTGCGGAGGACCTTGTACAGGATGCTTTCCTTGGGTTGTGGACCAAGCGCAACCGATTGCCGAAGATAGACAATACGGAATCCTACTGTCTGACTACCTTGCGCCACACTTTTCTCAACCAGCAGCGTCGGAAGAGGCTCGAAGTGGTGGACGAGACAGCAGCAGACGCGGGTATCCTTGTGGAAGATGCGCAGCAGGTACTGGAACGCGCTGAAAGACTATCGTCCTTGGAGCGTTTCATAGCCCTTCTGCCCGAAGAGCAACGGCGCGTGCTTACGTTGCGCGATATAGAAAATAGATCCTATGCAGAAATAGCTGCACAACTCTCTCTTTCTGAAGTAAACGTGCGTGTGATACTCAGCAGAGCCCGTCGCACCGTGCGTGAACAATATAAAAAACATTTCCGGCAATGACCTATACAGACATTACCTCCCTGCTCTCGCGCTTCTATGCAAGCGAAACCACCGAAGCCGAGGAGCAACAACTCAAAGCCTACTTTGCATCGGACGATGTGCCCGAGGAACTGGCTGACGAAAAAGACCTTTTTCTTCGTCTCACAGACCTTTCTTCAGAGGATGCCGAGCCTTCGTTCGATCCGATAAAGATAGAGCGGAAGATAAGCCAGTGGCAGACGCTTGAAAAGGGTGCCGAGAAGCGTGTGATAAGGTTGTCGGTGCGCTGGATAAGTGCGGCTGTGGCTGTCATTGTGCTGGCTGTGGGTTTGCCCCTTGCCTTGCGCCACCATAAGGGCACAGAGCAAAACGTACCCCTGCAGATGGCCAGTTTGACCGACACGTACGACGACCCTCAACGTGCCGCCGAAGAAGCCCAGCGTGCCTTGGCCAAATTCTCCGAATGTCTGGAAAAAGGGCTCGCTTCACTCCGTCGTTCCAATAAATAAAACGAAAATTATGAACTTCCGAAAAACTATTCTCTCCCTTCTGTTCATCCTTACCCTTATTCCCTCTGTAGGTCGCGCCCAGCAAGCGCTCTTCGACAAGTGGGAAAATCAGAAAGGCATAACCACCGTTTACATCTCGCGCAACCTGTTGAGATTTATGCCCAAGGTGGATGGCGATTTGAAGGATTTCAAGAAAATTGCCTCAAAGATAGACCAGATCAGTATCCTCGAATGTGAGCAACGCAGTAAGTTGGCCGCCTTGCGCACCGATGCGCAGAAATATTACAAGAGCGGGGGCTACGAAGTCGTTATGCGCATCAACGAATCGGACGAGAAAACCACCATTTACCAGCGCAAGTTGAAGGGTGGGAAGATGGAATACGTCCTATTCGAGGAGGAAAGTGACGAAATAAATATCATTTGCGTCAGTGGCACTATTACCCTCGACGACATCAAGGGCGTAATAGACGATTAGAGGCTCCTTTCCGGCTGTGTGAACCGGTTTTTCAGTTGCATATCCGCCGTGTTTCAATAGGGGCAGTCCGCGCCGAGCGTTTTCACAGTACAGCGTATTCAGAACTCTCTTCTTTGTCAATCTATTTCCCCCTTTCGGCGATTTTAGGCCCTTGCACAGGTCGAAAGATTTTTGTAAATTTGAAGTAACATAAAGGAATACTACTGCCCCATACTACAATCCTATATCCCAACGGCTTGCACGCAAATGCAGGCCGTTTTGTGTAGAAAAAAGGATTATGGAACGGAAAAATCCGCTTATGCAATCGGCCGATTGTATAAGCGGATTTCAGTATTCGATTATTCCATTTTTCTGCGCCATAATCGCGTCAGCCCATCGCATAATGGAATAGCCCATTAAGATAATTTAACGTTTTGGCAAAATGTCAATAGATTTTACCGGTATAGGCTATTCAGTCGTTTCCGCTCTTCTGTCAGACGACTCCATAGTGCGCCATGCTGTCAGGGGCTTTGCCGGGGTCTGTCTGTGGCTGGTGCGCACAGACGGGAGCCCGTTACAGGCGTTTTTCCAACTTGTCGCGAATGGTGCGGGCGGTATGACTTTCAGGACAAAGCAGGAGTTGCTCCGGAGTGCCACTGAAGACGATGTTTCCTCCCTCGTCTCCCCCCTCAGGTCCGAGGTCTATGATGTGGTCAGCCATCTTAATGACATCGGCATTATGCTCTATGACGATGAGACTGTGTCCCTGGAGCAAGAGGCGGTCGAAGCAACGCAACAGCTGGTTTATGTCGTGGAAATGGAGTCCCGTAGTGGGCTCGTCAAATATGAAGAGCGTCGGCGTGACGTGACTCTGAGACAGGAAGTAGGCGAGTTTGACGCGCTGTATCTCTCCTCCGGACAACGTAGAGGAACTTTGACCCAGCTGCACATATCCGAGTCCTACGTCGTGTAGGGGTTGCAGGCGAGAGGCTATTTCCGTCTGTCCGTGCTTCTTGAAGAACGAGATGGCTTCATCGGTGGTCATCGTCAGGATGTCGTAGATATTTTTGCCTTGGAACTTGACTTCGAGCACGTCGGGCTTGAAACGGTGACCGTGGCACTCTTCACATTCCAGCGTCATATCGGCCATAAACTGCATCTCTACCTTGACGACGCCTTCGCCCTTGCAATTTTCACAACGCCCGCCTTCCGCGTTGAACGAGAACCAGGCCGGTGTCATCTCCATCTGTTTGGCGAGCGGTTGCTGGCTCATAAGCTTGCGTATGTCGTCGTAGGCTTTGATGTAGATAACGGGATTGGAGCGCGTGGACTTTCCGATGGGATTTTGGTCTATGAATTCGACGGCTCCGATAGCATCGATGTCGCCCTCGAGGCTTGCAAATTCGCCGGGAGCCTCTCCGACGACATCAAACTTGCGTTGCAGGGCATTGAAAAGCAAGGAGCGTACGAGCGTGGACTTACCCGATCCGCTGACGCCCGTAACACAGCAGAACACGTTAAGGGGAAACGCCACGTCAATATTCTTCAGATTATTCTGGCGCGCGCCGCGTAGGATGATTCGATGGTTCCACGGCCGCCGCGAAGGGGGCAGCGCAATGACTTCACGCCCCGTCAGATAGTTGAGCGTATGGGAGGGAAGTGCGGTATGGGCCTCCTCGGGTTGCAGGTCGGTGATAGGGCCGGAAAAGATAAGCTGTCCTCCCTGCGTCCCTGCTTCGGGGCCCAAATCCACCAGCCAATCGGCCGCGCGCATTATCTCCTCGTCGTGTTCCACTACGATGACAGTATTTCCGGCCGAGGTAAGGTTGCGCAACACGCCGATAAGTCGCTGTGTGTCGCGACTGTGCAGTCCTATGCTAGGCTCGTCGAGAATATAGAGGGAGCCCGTGAGTCCTGAGCATAGGTTCGTGCAGAGGTTGATACGCTGACTTTCGCCGCCGCTAAGCGACTGACACGGGCGCTCCAAGGTAAGATAGCCCAGTCCTACATCACAGAGCACTTCGAGCCTGCGACGAATCTCGCGCAATAGTTTACCGGCCACTTGCAGGTCGTGGTCGGAGAGTTGGAGCGTGTCAAAGACCTGGCGGAGCGTCTTGACAGACAGGCGCACCATCTCCGTGATGCTTCGGCCCCCGATTTTGACATATTCCACCTCGGGCTTGAGTCGCGAGCCGTGGCAAGTGGGACAGATGGTCTTACCGCGATAGCGTGCCAGCATGACGCGGTACTGTATCTTATACTGATTCTCTCGCACCCAGCGGAAAAAGTTGTCTATACATAGCCTTTCGCGCTCCGGGAGCCTCTGCTCCTCTTCGTCTCCGCTCCAAAGTGCGCGTTTCTGGTCGGCAGTGAGTTGGAAATAGGGCGTATGGATTGGAAAGCCTCTCGGAGCAAAGCGTCGCTCGAACTCTATGCGCCATTCGCTCATCTTTTCGCCCCGCCAGCACATCACGCAGCCCTCGTGGACGCTCAGACTGGTGTCGGGCACTACCAGACGCTCGTCTATGCCCATCGTACGCCCAAATCCCTGACAGGTAGGACACGCTCCCATAGGCGAATTGAACGAGAACATCGCGTCGCTCGGCTCTTGGAACTTGATACCGTCTGCCTCGAAGCGGTCGCTGAAAGCATGGAGCGTGCCACTGGGATAGAACCTTAGGAAGCAGGTGCCGTCGCCCTCGTAGAAAGCCGTCTCAATACTGTCGCGGAAACGATTGAGGAAGCCTCGCTCTGACGAGACGGCCAGACGGTCAATGACAAGGCGTATGTCACCCTGCGCGATAAGGCGTTCCTGTTCTTCGACAGGCTTTTCAAGAAATGCGCTTATCTCCACAATCTGTCCGCCTATGTCAAGGCGCGTCGTGCCCGTCTGGCGCAACAGTTCAAACTGCTCTTGTGCCGAGCGGCCGTGCCTCTGGATAAACGGACTAAGGAGCGTGAACCGCGTGCCCTCCGTATAGGTCAGCGAGAGGCTTACGACGTCCTCTGTGCCGTGCCTTTTGACTTCTTGGCCCGATACGGGAGAAATCGTCCGGCCCACACGGGCGTACAGCATACGCAGATAGTCGTAGAGTCCGGTAGCTGTGCCCACGGTGGAGCGTGGATTTCGCGCTGTAACCTTTTGCTCTATAGCAATGGCGGGGGGAAGATGGCGGATGAAATCGACTTCCGGTTTCTTCATACGGCCCAGAAACTGGCGGGCATAAGTAGAAAGGCTCTCTACATAGCGCCGCTGGCCCTCTGCATAGAGCGTGTCGAAAGCCAGAGAGGTTTTTCCAGAGCCGGAAAGACCCGTCACGACGATAAGACGGCCCAGAGGCAGTTCCAGACTGATGTTTTTCAGATTATTCTGGCGCGCGCCTTGTATGAGGATAGATTTATTGGGAGATGGCATAAGCGGATTGTAGCAAAAGTCTGTATAAGATGGCCGACCGACAAGGAGAACCCTTTGGGTCAAAGCGCGAATTTACTGCTTTTTGCTTTCTCCACCATTGTTGGCTTCAAGAAACTTGCGGATAGTGGCTTGTACGCTTTGGAAGTAGGGACAAGTCGAATAATAGGTCTGCTTTTTCATCATAAGCGATACGGGTGTGACCGCGTGCTGATAGGCCGCAATCTCGTTGCGCCGTTGCGTATCGTGGACGGACAGATAGCGTATCTCGTTTTCCTTCTCGCGCCGAAGCCTTTCACACACACTCTCGAGCAGTGGTATTATGACGCTGTCTGCCAAGTCGTGGCCACGCATGAAGAGGTAGGCCGTCTCGGGCTGTACACCAAGGTTGCGGAGTTCTTCTTGCAGGGGCTTGAGCGTTTTCTTGGCCTGAGGGAAATTTCGCTGAAGCCAAGCCATCTTGCTGTTTACCTTATGGCGCAATTTCTCCAGGTTTTTTTCCGGTTGGCGGGTGTCTGGCTTAGGCATCTCTACGGCGCGGGCAAAATCGGACATAGTAAACCGTCCGTGCTGGCCATAGCGATAGCACCAGATACTCCACGTGAACAGGGGCCATATTGTTTTGGAAAATTCCGTGACATAATGTTCGAAATCGAATATGTGACGGTCGTTCAGCGTGGACATTACGCACACGTTATGTAATCCCGGCGCGTAGCACTCATAGTTTTCGATGGCATAGACATAGGTATGGAAGACGCAGGCCGAATCTATCATACGACGCGAGCCTTGCGTGGCGCCCTGCATCAGGAAATCGTAGTCGGCATCTACGCAGGCAATCATGTTTTTCCCTAGCTTGTTTTCCCCACAGACCCTTGCCAGCGCGTCTTTCTTGCCTCGGCCGAGCGATTTCTTTGAGGGGAGCATGACTTCAAAGTAGAAGTTGGCGGTCTCGAGCGGTCGGAGCAGATTGCTCCAGAAACTTACATCGTCATAACTTTCTACAAAAGCCACAATGCGCTGTCGCTTCTTCCCGTTGAGGCTATTCATCGCTTCAACGTAGGCAGAAGAAATATTGTCGGTCAGGCTACTGGGCATGGGGCAGGCGGGGATGGGCAGAAAGAAAGGGGGAAAAACAGAATTTCCTATTCGTCTATAGTGATATCTTCAACATTGGTGATGACTTCTTGCCATCCGTTCATCACTATCGAGGGCGAATGTGTAGTCAGGATAATCTGAGCGTTCGGGTTGAGTTCGCGAACGAGATCGATGAGCCTCTGTTGCCAGTCGAAGTGCAGGCTGGCTTCCGGCTCGTCCATAAAGAGTACATACGGAAGTTGGTCCTCTGTGAGTGCGGTAAGGAGAATCAGGAGAATTTGCTTCTCGCCGCTACTGAGAACATAGGGCGAAATGACTTCGTCATACTGCAAAAAACGCAACTCGTTACTCTGTCGGTCGATACGTTTACCCGTTTCGCTGAAGAGTTCGTCCACGATGTCCAGAAAACGGTTTTTTGTATCGGCTGCTGCGGTGGCCTGCTCCTGTGCGTCAGGTGCTCCGCTCGTAAGCAAGGATATCATTCTGTTGCCCACATTGACCTGATAGTCGAGATAACGGCGCTGTATGACATAAAGTTGCCAGTCGAGTTCTGTATTAGCGTGGATGTCCACGAGTTTGTCTATGGCGTCGGAGCGTTGGAGCGTGCGGTCGAAACTGCGGATAATGTCGTAGCGTATGCAGTCGGCCTCGGGATTGTCAAACTGTATGGTGACGCCTCGGCGCGTAAGCGAAGGAACCTCTCCGCTTATGGGGGCTTCGCGCAGGTGGCGTATGATGCGGTTGAGTATAGTGCTCTTGCCCGCGCCGTTCTTTCCGCTGAGCACATTGACCGTTGGATCAGGATTCCATACTATATGTTTGCGCCCGCTCCACAGGCTGCTGATTTCAATGCGACTGATAAAATTTGCGTAGATGGCCATCGTATGAAAATTTGAGGGATGTATGGAGCGAAATTACACTATTTTGTACAGATAGCACGTTCGGGTGTGCCGATTTTCCGTTTTCAGGCCATTTTTCTGCCTATAAGAACGCATAGAGATTAAACTTTTCATAATGGAAAAAGTCTTACTTTTGCAATTCAATTATGGAGCGGGTGATTTTCTGGCTTTTACAGATTCTCAGAACCGTATGTTTGACACCCGCCATTATCCTACAAAAAGTTTTATGAGACGATTTTTTCTCCTCTTCTTCTCCTTTGCGCTCGCCTTTGGCTTGCAGGCTCAGAAATATAAGGTCAGTGGCCATGTAGAAGACTCGCGCACACAGCAAAACCTGCAGTTTGTAAACGCTCTCCTGTTGCAATCAGCCGACAGCATGGTGGTAGAAAACGTGATGACCGACTCGCTCGGAAATTTCACTATCGCCACGGCAAAGGCCGGTAACTATCTGGTCCGGTTGAGCTATGTAGGCTTTGAGCCGACCACGCGTTTTGTGGCGTTCAACGAGCAGACAACCTCCGTGGACCTTGGTGTCATTGGACTGACTGCAGAAGCCAATACACTCAGTACGGCTGTGGTTACAGCCACGGCTGCCCGCGTACAGCAGGTCGGCGATACCACACAATTCAACGCATCGGCCTATCGTACCCCAGAGGGTTCTACCCTCGAAGCCCTGGTGAAACAGATTCCGGGCGCCGAGGTGTCGGAGAGCGGAGGTATCACCATAAACGGTAAGACGATTGACAAACTCCTTGTGAACGGCAAAGATTTCTTCAAGGGCGACAACAGCATAGCCATGAAGAACCTGCCGGTCGATCTCGTAAGCCAACTCAAGACCTACGAGAAGAAAAGCGACTACGCAGAGATGACGGGAGTGGACGATGGAGAAGAAAGTCAGGTGCTCGATATTATTACAAAGCGACAACTCAATGAGAGCTGGGTAGTGAACGTAGATGTGGCCGGAGGTACCCACGACCGTTATGCGGGCCGAGTATTCGCCACGCGATTTACTGACCACATGCGCGCCACCGTCTTTGGCTCAATGAACAATACAGCCGAGCGAGGTTTCGGTGGCCCGCGCGGATTTGGCGGACAGCAGGGGCTGACGACTGTTAAGCGCGCCGGATTTGATTTTAACTGGGAGAACGGAAAGCGCACCGTAGAAGGTGGCTATCTGGAAGTAGGTGCAAGCCTGTTTTTTACCCATCGCAACAACAACCTGCTCAGTATCTCCTCGTCGGAAACCTTCTTGACCAGTGGAGCAACTGGCTCGTTCAGCAACAACCGTACGCCCTCTCTTTCAAGCAGCACTAATGTATGGGCCAACGCAAAGCTTCAATGGAATCCCGACTCCTTGACGCAAATCACAATGCGTCCTACTTTTTCTCATTCCGACAGCCATAATTCTTCTACAAGTCAGGCTGCCACGTTCAACGAAGACCCCTATAGCATCAGCGGAATGGAGAGTCCGCTGGATAGTCTGTTAAATCCGCGCACCCCACAGGCCGAACTGGAGGCTATCGCCGTGAACCGCACTATTCGCGAGAGCCTGTCAAGCAGCAACTCCAATTCGGTGGGCGGAGAACTCAATGTAGTACGTACACTCAATAATAAAGGACGTAACATTAGTCTTCGCGCCGATGGAAACTACTCTAAGGGCCATTCGGGCTCATATTCCATCTCGGACATCCATTATTATTCCAACGGACAGTCCTCTTTCCTGAATCAATACACGTGGACGCCTAATAAAAATTATAACTACGGTGTACGTCTGGGGTATGTAGAACCGCTTGGAAAGAATTGGTTTGCCGAGGCTCGCTACAACTTCTCGTTCCGTTACCAAGACTCCGACCGCTCTCTCTATAACCTGCACGAGATTACCACAGGCGGATGGGACGATCCCATAAACCATCCCGTCATAGGCTCTCTCCCCACCGAGGCTGAGGTACTGCAACAGGTGCGCGACGACTACAACTCGCAGTACGCCACCTACAAATACTACAACAACAGTATGTATGTCGGTGTGCGCTATAACACGCGGGACATCAACTTTAATGCAGGCGTTTCTTTCAACCCGCAACGCACCAAAATGGCCTACGAACGCCCCGGTCAGGATATAGATACGATCATCACGCGTAACGTATTCAACATTTCCCCGCAGATACGGCTTCGCTACAAGTTCTCGCCAACCAGCAACCTGGACATACGCTACCGTGGCTCCTCGTCGCAGCCGTCTATGACTAATCTGTTGGACGTTGTGGACGACTCAGATCCGCTCAACGTATCGATGGGAAATCCTGGCCTTAAGCCGTCGTGGAACAACAACCTCTGGGCCAATTATTATGGCTACCAACCAGAGCGTCAGGCAGGCATGATGGTCGGTTTCAACTTCAGCAATACACAGAACGCCGTTTCCACACGCATTATCTACGACGACGCAACAGGTGTGCGCTACTCACGGCCCGAAAACATAAACGGAAACTGGAACATGGGCTCGATGTTTATGTACAACTTTGGCTTCGGAAAGAACAAACTATGGACACTGTCCACCTTCACCCGCCTTTCCTTCAACCACAGTGTGGGCTACGTCAGTCGCTACTCTTCGTCAGCCTATACGCGTACGGCCATTCGCAACTACTTCCTCACGCCTGTTGTCAAGTCCGAGCATAACGCCGACTACTACCGTGATCTTTTCAACCAGAGTGAGACCAATAAAAATGTAGCCAAGACGTTTGGACTGAATGAAAACCTTAATCTCAACTACCGAGCCAAGTGGTTTGATGTAGGAGCCACGGGTACGCTCAATTATCAGCACGCTAAAAATTCCGTACAGACTTCCGGTAATCTGGATACCTGGCAATTCTCCTATGGCCTTACAGCCAACGCCAGCACTCCTTGGGGAATGGAATTTTCAACAGATATACGCATGAGCAGTCGCCGTGGATACAGCGAGAGCGCTATGAACACGAACGAGCTGCTATGGAACGCGCAGATTTCGCAGACTTTCCTCAAAGACAGATCCCTCACTGTCAGCCTGCAGTATTATGACATTCTGCATCAGCAAAGTAACGTGAGCCGCACGCTCAATGCACAACTCCGACAGGATACTTGGACCAATGCCATCAACTCCTACTGTATGCTCCATGTCATATACCGTCTCAATATCTTCGGTGGCAAGAAGAACAGCGAAGGTAGCCAGCAGCCCCAACAAGGCCCAGGCCAGCGCAGAGGTGGCTGGGGTGGCGGTCCCGGTGGCTTCGGCGGAGGCGGCTGGGGTGGCGGTCGTCGCTTCTAAGCCTACAACGACATTATCCCATAATCTTAAAACTGCGACACATCGTCGCAGTTTTTTTGTGGGCCTATTCGGTGGGTCGGCGCGAAGCGAAAATCCACATATAGGGTTGGGGTGTTCGGCGAAAAGATTGGCCCGTTTTCCAACCACTCTTTGGTCTGAATTTCTCCCATAATGGAATAGGAAAATTGCATTATGCCGTGGAGAAATTGCATAATTGAATTTTGAAATTGCATAATGGATTTTTCAGATTGCATAATGGGATTTTTTGATGCAATTATTCAATTTCACGTACTGATGATATGATGGTTACAAAGGTTGTTCAGAGGAGTATGTAAGAAAATCGCCTATTTTTTTCGCACGGCATTTTTTATAGGCTCAACGGATTTCTCTATTTTTGCTATACATAAACGAATCTGCACAGTGGTGCAGGCAATATAAACAAGCGTTTGCTTCGTATTCGGTAAACTTCAAGAATCTAGCAACTTCAAGAAAACTTATACACGAATAGGTCGCGGACGTCTGCGCATAGCGTGGGCGTGACTTATCTGTATAAGTGGGTTTGCTAGGACCTTTGAAGTTTGGATGAAGTCCGTCCATGCTTTTTATTGTCCTATCAACCCACTCCGAAGGTAAGGCGAGCGCACAAATCGTAACGCTATGCCTAATATCAGAAACCAGGCACTGAACGATGCAGCCGTCGCGCGGAGAGATGAGTTCTACACGCAGATGACTGACATTGAGAGAGAGGTGTACTACTACTGGCCGTCGTTCCGCGGAAAGACCGTGCTTTGTAATTGCGACGACCCGCGTGTGTCCAACTTCTTCAAGTATTTTACCGGGCGCTTTGAGCAGTTGGGTTTGAAGCGCGTCATAGCCACTTGCTTTAAGAATCAGAACCCTGACATCTTTAGTATGAACAAATGCGAGCGTGCTGTCTATCAGATCTACGATGGCGACAAAAATGGCAATCGTCGCGTGGATGCAGAGGAGATAGAAGTGAAGCCATTAAAAGGAGATGGAAGTTTTGACTCTGATGAATGTAAGAAATTATTGCAAGAGGCCGACATTGTAGTTACTAACCCGCCGTTTTCTCTCTTCCGCGAATTTGTAAACTTGCTTTTTGAGTACGACAAGAAGTTTCTTATCATAGGCAATCAGAATGCCATAACCTACAAAGATGTATTCCCACTGATAAAAGAGAATAAAATGTGGCTCGGTTGTAGTATTCATAGTGGCGACAGAAAGTTTAATGTGCCCGATTCTTACCCCTTGAATGCAGCTGGGTGTGGCATAGATGAAGACGGTAGGAAGTTTATCCGCGTCAAGGGCGTGCGTTGGTTTACCAACCTAGACTACCGCGAACGCCACGAGGAGTTGCCGCTCGTCAAGAAGTATAACCCGGTGGATTACCCTAAATACGACAATTACGACGCTATCAACGTGAACCGCACCTCAGACATACCGTGCGACTACTATGGCGTAATGGGCGTACCCATTACGTTTATGGACAAATTCTGCCCCGAGCAGTTTGAAATTGTAGGCATAGACAGATATGTAAAGGACAATCCGCGCTATGGCCACCGCTTTACCATTAACGGAAAGGAGACGTATGCTCGCCTCCTTATCCGCCGTAAACAATAAATAATAGCATCTACCTATGAAAATAGTATTGCACGAAATTCCTATACGGGATTTGGTAAAAGATTACTTGGATCTACACGAAGAAGGTGTCACGGGCTACGGCGGACGCTTGGATATTCGTCCTAAATACCAGCGCGAATTCATTTATAACGACAGTCAGCGCAATGAAGTTATTCGCACCGTAAGTAAAGGCTTCCCGCTGAACGTGATGTATTGGGTCAAAAACGGTGAAGATACCTACGAAGTCTTAGACGGGCAACAACGCACAATTAGTATATGTGAATACTGTATAGGTCGGTTTACCGTGGACGGAAGAGGCTACTTTAACCTGACAGATGATGAGCGAGAGAAATTTTTGAGTTATCCGCTGATGGTTTACTTCTGTGAAGGAAAAGAATCGGAGAAGCTAAAATGGTTCGAGACTATAAACATCGCTGGCGTGGAACTTTCTCCGCAGGAACTCAAAAATGCCGTTTATTCAGGCCCTTGGGTAACGGACGCAAAGAAGTATTTTAGTCGCGCAATAGGGCGTGGCGTGCGATTGAGCGACCGTTTTGTAAACGTAAGAGTTAATCGTCAGGAGTTGCTCGAGCTGGCATTGAAATGGATAAGCAGAGGAAAAATAACAGAGTATATGGCGGCCCATCAGCACGATGCTGACAGTCGCCCATTGCAGGAATATTTTGAAAAAGTGCTTGAATGGATTGAACAGGTTTTCCCCACCTATCGGCACGAAATGAGAGGCCTTCCGTGGGGAGAATACTACAACGAATTTTCCGATAAGAAATTTGACGCTGAGCAGAACGACCTGCGAGTGGCCGAACTTATGCAGGACGAGGAAGTGACGCGCCCATCTGGCATTTACGCCTACCTGCTGACGGGCAATGAGCGCTACCTGAGCTTGCGCACTTTTGACCGGCGCGACCGCCGTATTCTCTACGAGCGCCAGCAGGGCATCTGCCCCTATTGCAAGAAGCATTTTGAAATTGGCGATATGGCAGCCGACCACATCACGCCTTGGTCAAAAGGTGGAAAGACCGTGCTGGAAAACGGGCAAATGCTCTGCACGGAATGTAACCTCAAAAAGTCGGATAAATAAGGCAACTCTGTCTGCCACTCCCACCTTACAGCCGTTTAGGCTTTAGGAAGATAAAGGGCACTATGATCTCTTCCATAGAAATACCGCCATGCTGGAAGGTATCACGGTAGTATTGGACATAGTAATTATAGTTGTTGGGATAAGCAAAGAAGTCAGACCCGAGTGCATAGATGTAGCGCGTGGATACATTGGGCGAAGGAAGGCCAAAACGCTCGGGGTGGGCCATCTCAAAGACTTCTTTGGGATTGTAATTGAGGGCTTTGCCGAGTTTATAGCGCAGGTTGGTGTTTACGTTACGGTCGCCGAGTACGCGAATGGGTTTATCTACGCGCAGACTGCCGTGGTCGGTCGTAATAGCCACATCGACATCCATTTCAGCCAGTTGTTCGAACAGCGACTTAATGGCTGAGTGCTGAAACCAGCTCAACGTAATGCTCCGATAGGCGGCTTCATTGCCTGCCAGTTCGCGCACCATCTTAGATTCTGTGCGGGCGTGGGAGAGGATGTCGATAAAGTTGATGACCATAACGTTGAGTGGCAGGTTCTTTACGCGATGGAGGTGTCCGCGGAAGTGGTCGGGCGTAGCGCTATCGTTAAATTTCTGATAGGTAAAGGTCTCGCGCCGGCGAAAGCGCTCAAATTGGCGGCGCAGTAATTCTTCCTCATGCAGATTCTTGCTCTCTTCTTCCGACTCCTCTGTCCAGAGATCGGGATAAGTCTTTTTTATCTGCAGGGGCATCATGCCGGAGAAGATGGCATTGCGCGCATACTGCGTGGCCGTAGGAAGAATACTGAAGTACAGGTCTTCTTCTGCGTCGAAGTAGGGAGCCAGTTCGCGACTCAGCATGCGCCACTGATCGTAACGCAGATTGTCAATGACAAGAAGGAACACCTTGCGCCCCTGATTGAGGCGTGGAAAGATGAAATGCTTGAATACGTCGGTAGAAAGCACCGGTCGCTCGTCGGGATTATTGAGCCAGCGCTCATAATTACGTATGACGTATTTGGCAAAGGTCTGGTTGGCTTCAGCCTTCTGCATATGGAGCATTTCCGTCATGGCTTCATCAGCCTGAGCCAGTTCCAACTCCCAAAAGACCAGTTGCCGGTAGAGTTCCTTCCACTCTGAGGGCGTACTCGTATCGGATATCTGCATTGAAATGCGATTGAAAGCCTGCCGATAGTTGCTCTGGACCGCTTCCTGCTGAATGGCGCGACTGTGGATATTCTTTTTGAGCGTCAGCAGAATCTGCATGGGATTGACAGGCTTGAGCAGATAGTCGGCAATCTTGGAACCAATAGCCTGGTCCATTAAGTCTTCCGCCTCATTCTTCGTTACCATCACCACAGGCACATCGGGCTGAATATCCTTAATGCGTTGCAACGTTTCAAGCCCGCTCAGCCCAGGCATATTCTCGTCCAGGAGGATAAGGTCGAAGTTCTGCTCGGCACAAAGGTCAAGCGCGTCGGTACCATTGGTACACGTCGTGACCTCATAGCCTTTCTTCTGCAGGAATAGCACGTGGACAGAGAGATATTCTACCTCGTCGTCCACCCAAAGGAGTCGTCCGTTAGTCATATAGAGTGCGGTGGATTTTTGGCGAAGTTACTAAAATCGTGGCATATCGGCCCTTAAGGCTTGTTTATTCTATTAAAAAACTGAATAGGGTAGCAAGCAGATTGGGCGAAGGTTTTATAACTTTGCATTATGCCGTCAGCCCGTTGGACGGACGATTTAGCATACCAAACTATTCTAACTACATATTTACTATGGAAAAAACACTTGTTCTCCTGAAGCCCGGCACGTTGCAGCGTGCACTTGTGGGCGAAGTGATAGGCCGATTCGAACGCAAAGGCCTTCATCTCTGTGGTCTGAAGATGATGCAACTCGACGACGCTATTCTCTCCGAGCATTATGCCCACTTGGCCGAAAAACCCTTCTTCCAGCGTGTCAAGGACTCTATGATGGCAAACCCTGTCATAGCCCTTTGCTTGGAAGGCACGGACGCTATTGAAGTAGTGCGCACGCTTTGCGGTCCTACCAATGGACGAAAGGCTCCCGCAGGTACGATACGTGGCGATTTCTCTATGTCATTTCAGGAAAATATTGTCCACGCGAGCGACGGACCCGAGACGGCAAAGGCAGAAGTAGCCCGATTCTTCCGTCCCGAGGAGATTTTCGACTGGAAGGCCAACAACTTGCCCGCTACCTACGCGAACGACGAGTTCTAACCTACTCCGATGGAACGACTGCTCCATTACGCCTGGCTACACCGCCTCTATACGCCCCTGCAGCTTCGCACGACAGACGGGCGCGAGGTAGAAGTGCTTGACCCGGGGTTATGGAACAGAGACGCAGGGCCCGACTTTTTCAATGCCAAAATACGGATAGACCGCCAAATATGGGTGGGAAACATTGAGATCCACAGGCGTTCGTCCGACTGGATACGCCACCGGCACCACCAAGACCCTGCGTACAACAACGTCATACTCCATGTCTGCGAGCAGGCCAATCAGTCAGTCCGCACGTCCGACGGACAGGAGCCTCCGCAGGTTGAAATCCGTATTCTCGACCAGGTGCGCGACAATTATGCCGCGCTCTTGGCCGAGGCTGCCTATCCACCGTGCTATCGCATTATACCACAACTTCCTTCCCTTATCGTCCATTCCTGGCTCTCGGCTCTTACGGCCGAAAGGCTTGAGGAAAAAACGGAACGTATAGGACAATATTTACACCGCACGTCCGACTATTGGGAGCGGGCTTTTTTTGTAGCGCTGGCGCGTAATTTTGGATTTGGCGTCAATGCTGACGCTTTCGAAGAATGGGCTTTTACGATTCTGCCACAACAGGTAGGAAAACACCGAGATAATCTGTTTCAGGTGGAGGCTTATTTCTTTGGTCAGGCGGGCCTTTTGGCCGAGGACACTGTGCCTCCAGACCGTCGCGACGCTTATTTTGTGCGCCTTCAGAAAGAATATGATTTTCTCCGCAATAAGTTTAATCTGACGCCGCTGCCTGCATCGCGCTGGAAGTTTCTTCGGCTGCGTCCGCAGAACTTTCCCACCGTCCGACTCGCGCAGTTGGCACAACTGTACCATAGTGGGCGGTTGAATTTTTCCCTGCTGCTGGAGGCGGAGACCCTGGCAGATTATCGGAAACTGCTCTCTACGCACGCTACGGAATACTGGCAGTCGCATTTTACCTTCGGGCATATATCGGCAAGTAGTGCAAAACAGCTGGGGACAAATAGCCGAGACCTGATCTGCATCAATACCGTGGCGCCATTGCTCTTTGCTTACGGTAGAAAGCACGGCCGGGAAACCTACTGCGAGCGGGCGGTCAGTCTGCTGGAAGCCATCGCGGTGGAACGCAACCATATCACACGCACCTGGGAGGAAGTGGGTCTCACGGCTGAACACGCTGCCGACTCGCAGGCTCTCATTCATCTGAAAACCCATTATTGCGACCGGAAAGATTGCCTGCGTTGTCGGTTCGGAAGTCAATACCTCAAACGAGAAACCCTTTGAAAAACTGATATTTATGAAAGAAACCGTCGTCTATGAGAAGGCCATGGAAGTGCGCGATTATGAGGCCGATATACAGGGCATTGTAAACAACGCCAATTACCTGCATTATTTTGAACACACGCGCAACGAGTATCTGCGCCATAAGGGCTTCGATTTTGTAGAACTTCACCATCGCGGTATCGATACGGTAGTGGCTCGGGCCGATATACGCTTTCGCCAATCCCTGCATCCTTCAGATCGCTTTGTATGTAGGCTGGCTGTACGCAAGGAAGGTGTGCGTTTCATCTTCCGTCAGACTATCGTGCGCGAGGGAGACAACGCGGTGTGCGCCGAGGGGGAAACGACAGTGGTCTGTCTGATCAATGGACGGCTGGGTGATTGTGAGGAACTCAGCGAGGCTTTCCACTCCGATTTCTATGCCGTAAAATGAATGCTTCGGCCTGTAAACTTTTAATGTAATGACAGAATACGGCTACTTGCGCGCGTTGCTCGATGCTAAGGGCATAGGTATCAGCCGAGCCCTTGAACTCTACAAGCACTTTGGCTCAGCCACCGAAGTGTTTGCCCAGCGCCACAGTCTGCCGGTCTTGGTCAGAAACGCCCTTATCCCGTCGGAAGACACTCTACGTCAGGCCGAAGCCGAAGAGGCATTTTGCGCGAAAAACAATATCCGGATACTGACTTATAACGATGCGGACTATCCACAACGCCTTTGCGAATGTGCCGACGCCCCTCTTCTGTTATATTATAAAGGAGTGGCCGACTTAAATGTGAAGCACATCGTGGCAGTGGTGGGCACACGCCGTATCACAGAACGCGGGAAGGATACGGTGCAAGCCTTTTGTCGAGAATTGGCAGGATTGTTGCCCGACGTGCTCATAGTGAGCGGCCTGGCATACGGCGTGGATATTCACGCACATCGGGCGGCCCTGCAATTTGGAATGGACACCGTAGGCGTACTGGCTCACGGTCTGGACAGGATATATCCCTCTTACCACAGACCCGTAGCCGTCGAGATGGTAAGCCACGGCGGTCTGCTGACAGAATACCCTTCTGGGACCACACCCCACGCAGGCCATTTTGTAAGTCGCAATCGTATTGTGGCAGGAATGTCCGATGCGGTCGTCGTAGTAGAGAGCGCTGCAAAGGGTGGGGCGCTTATCACTGCACATTTGGCGCAGGAGTACAACCGAGATGTCTTTGCTTTCCCAGGACGCATAAACGATGAAATGTCTGCCGGATGCAACAATCTTATCAAGCACAACGCGGCCGCCCTCATTACCGAGGCAACTGACTTGACAGAGAATATGCTATGGACAAACACCGAATCGGACCGAAAGATTATTCAACCCAATCTGTTCCCCGAGCTTTCGGCCGAAGAAAAGTTACTCGTTGAATGTTTGTCCGAGGCAGAGCAAAAAACTATAAGCGAACTTTCTCAGCAGACAGGTCTTGCTTTCAGTAAAACTATGGCCTCGCTCCTTGCGTTAGAGTTGAAAGGGATTGTCAAGGGGCTTCCGGGCGGAATATACCGCCTTCAGGTCTAAAATGGCTTCAAAATTTGTCGGCCAACGGATGAAGTAGAATTTTCGGCGGAGTTTTTAAGCCAGAAAAACGGGAAATGAATTGACAAATTTGGTTTATTAACTTGTTGTATATTAGGATTGTATTGTAAAACAGACTTTTTGTTTTCTTTGACGGTCTGTTTTTGAAATCTAGATATAGAATAAGCCGATTTGGGCCATTTTTTTGCAGATTAGCCTATGAGATGGCTATACAACCTCTTTCTGCGAGTGTAGGCAATCTCTGTAGAATTATGTAACTTCGCATTGCAGAAAAATTAGTCCGAGAAGCGAGATGACAGACTTCAGTTATGACGTGATAGTATTAGGCGCTGGCCATGCCGGATGCGAGGCTGCACATGCAGCTGCTGTGGCGGGAGCTCGTACCTGCTTGGTTACGATGGATATGAATAAGATTGCACAGATGAGTTGTAATCCGGCCATCGGAGGCATTGCGAAGGGGCAGATTGTCCGAGAGGTTGATGCGCTGGGCGGATTATGCGGTTTGGTTACCGACGCGGCCTCTATACAATTCCGAATGTTGAACCGGTCGAAAGGACCAGCCATGTGGAGTCCGCGAGCCCAGTGTGACCGTCCGCGATATATACAAGAAATGCGCAAGTGCCTCGAACACACTGACAACTTGCACATCTGGCAGGATGAAGCCGTCGAAATTCTCGTTGAAATGGGCAAAATTTGTGGTATAAAGACCCTGTGGGGTGCCACAATAAGCGCCCGTGCAGTTGTCATAACGGCAGGCACTTTTTTGAACGGCCTTATGCACATCGGGAGAAAGATGGTAGAAGGTGGGCGTATAGCAGAGCCCAGTGCGAAGTTTTTATCCGATTCCATCGAGCACTTAGGCATTCGTAAGGCTAGGATGAAGACCGGTACGCCTGTTCGCATTGATGCCAGGAGTGTCCACTTTGAGGGTATGGGCATAGAAGCCGGTGAAACCGATTATCACAGGTTTTCCTACATCAGCGAAAAACGGCCGTTGAAGCAACTTCCGTGCTGGACGTGTTATACCAATGAGGAAGTGCACGAAGTTTTACGCTCAGGGCTCGGAGATTCGCCTCTTTACAACGGGCAGATCCAGAGCATAGGTCCGAGATATTGTCCCAGCATAGAGACAAAATTGACGGTTTTTCCCGACCGCGAGAAGCATCCCTTATTCCTTGAACCCGAAGGCTTAGATACGAATGAAATGTATCTTAATGGATTTTCATCCAGCCTGCCCATGGACGTCCAGATCAAGGCTCTGCGAAAGATTAAATGCTTCCGCGATGTAGTTGTCTATCGTCCGGGTTATGCAATAGAGTATGATTTCTTCGATCCCACCCAACTTACGCATACATTAGAGAGTAAAATGGTGGACGGGCTTTATTTTGCCGGTCAGGTAAACGGTACTACGGGCTATGAAGAGGCGGCAGGTCAGGGAATAGTGGCTGGCATTAACGCGGCGCATAAGGCGGCTGGCGATCTCCATTATCTGACACTTCAACGTGACGAGGCTTATATCGGTGTACTTATTGATGATTTAGTAACCAAAGGAGTTGATGAACCATATCGTATGTTTACCTCGCGGGCTGAGTATCGCATTTTGCTGCGCCAGGATAACGCCGACCAGCGTCTTACCCCCATCGGCGCACAGCATAATTGCGTTTCCACCGAGCGTATGGCGCGGTTTATGCAGAAGAAACAAAAAATCGATGAAATCGTACGTTTCTGCGAAAACACTTCGGTAAAACCGCAAAGAATCAATCCTTTTTTGGAAAAAGTCGGTTCTGCGCCCTTGCAACGCGGTTGTAAGATTCACGATTTACTGGTGCGTCCAGAGATTACCTTATCCGATTTAAGCGGTGAAATGGATAATTTGCGGGCGCTGTTATCCGCATTAGATACAGACGCAGAGGAAATTTGTGAGGCAGCCGAGGTACAGATAAAATACAGTGGCTATATACAGCGCGAAAGGGAGTTGGCGGAAAAAGCCTCCCGTTTGGAAAATATTTACATAAAGGGACGCTTCGACTATAATAGTCTGCAGTCTCTTTCCACGGAGGCGCGGCAAAAATTGTCTCAGATAAATCCTGAAACATTGGGCCAGGCAAGCCGCATCCCAGGGGTATCTCCGTCTGACATAAGTGTACTGCTCATTTTGTCGGGCCGATGAGCGAGGCTCAATATTTAATTTAGAATGTTCCACGTGAAACAAAATAATCCCATAATACTATAGACTTGTCTGATTATGAACGAAGAACTTTTGCGTAAGCATTTACGCGTTATCCCAGACTATCCGAAGAAGGGCATTATGTTCCAAGACGTCTCCACGCTCTTTAAGGATGCTGAGTGCCTGAAAGAATTGAAGAACGAACTTGTACGACTCTATGCGGACAAGGGAATTACCAAGGTTGTAGGCGTAGAATCGCGTGGCTTTGTGCTGGGCTCTATTTTGGCTGCGGAGTTAGGCGCCGGCTTTGTGATGGCGCGCAAACCGGGTAAGTTGCCAGCCAACACCATTCGTGCAAAGTATAGAAAGGAATATGGATTTGACAGCATAGAGGTTCATGCCGATGCAATCAACGAAGATGACGTGCTGCTTCTGCATGACGATTTGCTGGCCACGGGAGGAAGTATGCAGGCAGTCTATGACCTCTGCTCACACTTTCATCCGAAAAAGATATATATCAATTTTATCTTCGAACTCAATATGGAGGGCCTTGAGGGGCTTAAGAATCTGGGTCCGGACAAGGATGTGACTGTGCTGATGAAGATTTCGGAGTAATTGCGCCGTTATGAAGCAGGCCGATAAGTCGGAGTTGAAAGAATACCTGTCGGGCATTGTACAGAATCTGCCCGACAAACCGGGGTGCTACCAGTATTTGGACGACCGTGGGAAGGTGATATACGTCGGCAAGGCCAAGAACCTGCGTCGCCGTGTAAGTTCGTACTTCTACAACCCCAAGCAGACTTTCAAAACGCAGTTTCTCGTGCCTAAAATCAGGGACATTCGCTACGTTGTAGTAGAGACGGAGGCCGACGCGCTATTGCTGGAAAACAAACTCATAAAGAATTACAAGCCACACTATAATGTGTTGCTCAAGGACGATAAGACCTATCAGTCTATAGCCATAACTAAAGAATATCTTCCCCGCTTGGTTACAGTGAGGCGTCGTACCCTTCGGGGGGCACAATACTTCGGCCCGTACAGCCACGTACCCACCATGTATGCGCTATTGGATTTGTGTCGCAGCCTCTACCGCCCGCGGCCTTGCCGCATACCGATGAGCGAGGAGGGAGTAAGAGAAGGAAAATACAACGTATGCCTGCGCTACCATTTGAAGCGCTGTCTGGCTCCTTGTTGCGGCAAGCAGAGCCACGCGGACTATCTGCAGAATATTGAGTCCTGCCGAGAAATTCTTAAGGGGAACACGGCGACAGTCAGCAGGCAGTTGCGCGAACGGATGTCCGAGCTGTCGGAGCAAATGCGCTTTGAAGAGGCCGAGTTGTTAAGGCAACAGTACGTAGCCATAGAGCAGTATCGCGCTAAGAGCCAGGTGGTCAGCAATGTGGACTACTTTCTGGACGTTTTCAATATTGAATCGGACGAGAAGTCGGCTTTTATCAATTATTTGCACGTCGTAGGTGGCGCCATCACCCAGGCGTTTACCTTCGAGTATAAGAAAAGATTGGAGGAGACCGAGGCAGAATTGTTGCAGATGGGCATTGTCGAGATGCGCGAGCGCTATGGCAGTCAGAGCAAAGAAGTTGTGGTGCCGTTTGAGGTGGATTTGCCTCAGTCGTATATTATGCAGACTGTGCCCCAGAAAGGCGACAAGAAGAAACTCCTTGATTTGTCCAAACTCAATGTGAAGCAGTATCGGTTCGACCGACTTAAGCAGGCCGAGAAACTTAATCCGGAGCAAAAGGCCGTTCGGCTGATGAAAGAGATACAGAAGGATCTCGGACTGGGAAGTTTGCCATTGCGTATAGAACTGTTTGACAACTCCAACCTACAGGGTAGCGATGCCGTGGCAGCTTGCGTTGTGTTCGACAAATTACGCCCCAACAAAAAAGAATACCGCACCTATAATATTAAGACGGTCGAGGGACCTGACGACTACGCATCTATGCGCGAAATAGTGCGTCGGCGGTACGAGCGGATTAAGGAAGAAGGAGGACAGATGCCGAATCTGATCATTGCCGACGGAGGTGTGGGGCAGATGGAGGTTATCCGCCAGGTGGTGGAGGATGAACTCAGGCTGCAGATACCTATTGCAGGACTGGCCAAAGATGGGAGACACCGTACGCACGAACTTCTCTTCGGATTTCCTCCTGCCAGCGTAGGAATGAAGCCCGAAAGTGAACTGTTCAAACTGCTGACGCGCATGCAGGACGAAGTACACCGTTTCGCCATTACTTTTCATCGTAAAAAACGCTCTCAGAGGCAGACGCATTCAGCTCTGGACGATTTGCAGGGTGTTGGGCCACAGACCAAAGCCCTTCTGCTACGCTCGTTTGGCTCTCTGAAACGATTGCGCGAGGCACCTCTCGAACAGTTGCAGGCACTTCTTGGGCCGAAACGCGGACTTACGCTCTACGAGCAACTTCATGCCGACGTATCGCATAATTGAGTTATTTTATATTACTGATTTACAGCAAAATACAATAACATAGACAGATGATTTAAGCCTTGTACGCCTGCGTATGTGGCTTTTTTTATAATTTTGCAGTATCAAATCAGATTGTATAAGCCAGAAAGCAGATGAGAGTAGTCATTCAACGCGCAAAGGGAGCCTCGGTTCAGATCAAGGAAGAGGTACGAGGCTTCGATGGCATAGGGTTGATGGTGCTGGTGGGTATCGAACCTACCGATACGACCGATGATGCCGACTGGCTGGCTAAGAAGCTGATTGCTCTGCGTATCTTTGACGACGACGAGGGCGTGATGAACAGATGTGTTACGGACGTGGATGGCGACGTACTTATCGTGAGCCAGTTTACGCTTATGGCAAGTTACAAGAAGGGTAATCGTCCTTCTTATATCCGCGCCGCACAACCCGATGTAGCCGTGCCACTTTACGAATACTTTGTCCGCCAGGTGGAAAGCCTGCTCGGAAAGTCTGTCAGCACGGGTGAGTTTGGTGCCGATATGCAGGTGCGGCTTTGCAATAGCGGTCCCGTCACCATCTGTATGGATTCAAAAAATAAAGAGTAGCCACCTATGTCAGACGATAAGCCGAAAATCCTTTCGTTGCCCGAACTTCAAGAAGCGGTAGATTGTTGGATTCAGCAATACGGTGTTCGCTATTTCAGCGAACTTACTAATATGGCTTGTCTGACCGAAGAAGTGGGCGAATTGGCCAGAGTAATGGCCCGACGCTACGGTGATCAGAGTTTTAAGGCCGGAGAAACAGATTCGTTGGCCGATGAGATGGCTGATGTACTTTGGGTGCTTGCCTGCCTGGCCAATCAGACCGGTGTAGATCTTAATACGGCTTTTTTACACAATCTGCAGAAGAAAACGCAACGCGATGCAACGCGTCATCTGAATAATGAAAAATTAAAATAATAACCTTTTAACAACCCACACAACTATGGCACACGACCATTGCAACCATGAGCACCACGACCACCATCATGCTCACGACGAAAATCTTCTTCCCAGCAAATACGAGCAGGCTTTTGCTAAATATAATCTGCATCTGCACGACGAAGAAGTGCTTGCAACTGTTGACAAACTGCTGGCTGACCATCTCGAAGAATACCGCACACCAGAAACATTCATAAGCCTTTTGCGCACTATCGAGCTCACAACGCTCAAGGTTACGGACTCAGCCGAGAGCATCCTTAAGATGGTAGAAAAATACAACGACTATGCGTCCAATCATCCCGACCTCCCACCCTTTGCCACTATATGCGTTTATCCCCGCTTTGCCAAAATCGTAGCCGAGAGCCTTGAGGTGGACGGTACAGAGGTGGCCGTTGTCACGGGTTCCTTCCCATCGGCCCAGAGCTTCTTGGAAGTCAAGACAGTGGAGACTGCGCTGGCCATAAAAGACGGTGCCGAACAGTGCGACATGGTTCTGAGCGTCGGATCGTTCCTTTCTGGCGACTATGAAACCTGTGCAGATGAAATATCCGAGATTAAAGCCGTCTGTGGCGATAAGGATCTCAAAGTAATCCTCGAGACTGGCGCATTACAGACCGCAGAAAATATCAAACGCGCTTCTATTCTTGCCATGTACGCAGGGGCAGACCTCATCAAGACCAGTACGGGCAAGATAGAGCCTACGGCTACTCCGTTGGCCGCTTATGTAATGTGTCAGGCCATCAAGGAATACTATCAAGAGAC
This sequence comes from Alloprevotella sp., assembly GCA_017478625.1. Taxonomy (GTDB): domain Bacteria; phylum Bacteroidota; class Bacteroidia; order Bacteroidales; family Bacteroidaceae; genus Alloprevotella. The sequence goes on along the minus strand of JAFVDF010000009.1, from coordinate 314,862 downwards.
GGGTCGCCGCGTCGGATTCAAGGCCAGCGGTGGCGTAAGTACGCCGGAAGATGCTCTGGTCTATTATACAATCGTACGCGAAGTGCTGGGCAAGGAGTGGATAGACGCCCATCTTTTCCGTATCGGAACCAGTTCGTTGGCTCCGCGCCTGATAAAAGCCGTTACGGGCGAAGACGTGGGCAAATTCTAAGCCACAAGTATTTATAGAACTCCTGTTCTCTCATCTGAAAGCCTTATTATGAGTTTACAATGCGGTATAGTCGGCCTGCCCAATGTAGGCAAATCGACTCTTTTCAATTGTCTGAGCAATGCCAAAGCCCAGAGTGCAAATTTTCCGTTTTGTACGATTGAACCCAATGTCGGAGTAATTACCGTGCCCGATGCTCGGCTGGGAAAATTGGCCGAACTTGTGCATCCGGGCCGTATTGTGCCGACTACGGTGGAGATTGTAGATATTGCAGGGTTGGTTCGCGGAGCGTCAAAGGGCGAAGGTCTGGGCAACCAGTTTCTTGGAAATATTCGAGAAACGGATGCGATTATTCATGTACTTCGTTGCTTCGACGACGAAAATGTAGTACATGTGGACGGCAAGGTAGATCCCGTGCGCGACAAGGAAGTTATCGATACAGAGCTCCAACTTAAAGACTTAGAAACCGTAGAAAATCGTCTGCCACGTGTAGAAAAACTCGCACAGGTGGGCAACAACAAAGACGCAAAAGTAGAATATGGCGTGCTCTGTGCCTGTAAGGAGACGTTAGAACAGGGGCGTAACGTCCGTAGTCTGACTTTCGAATCGAAAGAAGAGCAGCAGGCTCTGCGCAACCTGTTTCTGCTGACCAGCAAACCTGTGCTGTATGTCTGCAATGTAGATGAAGCGAGTGCGACCACAGGCAATGCCTATGTAGAAGCCGTTCGCACGGCTGTGCAGGACGAAGGAGCAGAGATCTTGGTCGTTGCGGCACAGACAGAAGCGGATATAGCCGAACTGGAGACGTATGAAGAGCGCCAGGAGTTCCTTCAGGAGATAGGATTGGAAGAGAGTGGCGTCAATCGTCTCATTAAGGCCGCCTACAAGATGCTTTCGCTCGAGACATTTATCACGGCGGGCGAGATGGAGGTTAAGGCTTGGACCTATCGCAAAGGTTGGAAGGCTCCACAGTGTGCAGGTGTCATCCATACCGACTTTGAAAAAGGATTTATTCGGGCAGAAGTCATCAAATACGACGATTATATCCGCTTGGGCAGCGAGGCCGCCGTGCGCGAAGCAGGCTTGCTCCATGTAGAAGGTAAGGACTACGTCGTAGAAGATGGAGACATCATGCACTTCCGCTTTAATGTATAGGACGATGGAAACGTTAAACCTGCTTTTTATCACTTGGGATCCGCCTACGGAACTATTCCGTGTCGGAGAAGTTGCGGTGCGCTGGTACAGCATCATGTGGATTATCGGTTTGCTCTTAGCCTATGCGACGGTGCGCCGGCTCTACAAGCAACAAGGTATAGCCGATGAAAAATTTGATCCACTCTTTGTCTATTGCTTCATAGGCATATTGGTCGGTGCAAGGCTGGGGCATTGCTTGCTCTACGACCCGGGCTATTTTTTGAGCCACCCCATAGAAATGTGCTTACCCATACGGAAAGACGCCTTGGGCGCGTGGCATTATACGGGCTATTCAGGGCTTGCCAGCCACGGTGGAACGCTCGGTCTGATGCTGGCCTTGTGGTTCTATGTAAGGCGGTATAAGATTTCCATACTCCGAGTGCTCGACAACATAGCCATAGCCACTCCGCTGACGGCGGCATTTATCCGTTTTGGCAATCTGATGAATTCCGAAATAGTCGGAAAGGTAACCAACTGGTTCGGGGGCTTCATTTTTGTACAGAACGGCGATGTTTTCCCACGCTATCCGGCCCAGTTGATGGAGGGACTGTACTATCTGATACTTTTCCCCATCATGTGGATTATCTATCGCCGAGGTTGGAAAGGCGTGGGCTCGGGCTTCTTCTTCGGATTTGTCCTCACGATGATATTTGTGTTCCGTTTCTTTATCGAGATGATAAAGGAAGTGCAGGAGCCGTGGGAACTCTCTATGGTAGAGAAAATTGGTTTAGACCAAGGCCAACTGCTCTCCATACCCTTTGTGCTGATAGGATTGTACTTTTTGGTGATATATCCGAGGCGCAAATCGACGCAGTCGTTGAACGAAAAGAAATAGCAAACTAATGAAGCCAGAAGACTTTGTAATCTTCTGGCTTCATTTTTCTATCGGTTGCCCAAGTAGTACAAGTGGGTCGAAAACCCTTGGTGAGAGTCCGTCCCATAAAAAAGTCCCGAGATATCTCGGGACTTTTGCGCTTCAGGATGGGCTTGAAATTTGTCTGTAAGACTCTTCGACCGAAGCGGCGCTGTCGGCTTAGCCGGTGCGCCTATGGTCAGAGGGAGAAAACCCTTGGTGAGAGTTCATCCCATAAATAAATCCCGAGGAAACTCGGGATTTATGCGCTTCAGGATGGGCTTGAACCAACGACCCCCTGATTAACAGTCAGGTGCTCTAACCAACTGAGCTACTGAAGCAGACTTTTTTTCAGGCCTCTGCCTGTAAATGCGGTGCAAAAGTAATACGCTTTTTGAAAAAACACAATAACTTTGCAACAAAATAATAAAATTTTTTCAATGAAACGCGTTTTAGGCATAGGCAATGCACTTAGCGACGCCCTCATTAAAGTGACCGACGACGAACTCCGTGCGTTAGGTTTGCCAAAGGGTTCTACGCAGTTCACCGATTTGTCGGGCTATCACAAAGCCTACGCCCATTTGTCTCCTCGCATAGAGAAGTGGGCTTCGGGTGGCTCCAGTGGCAACACCATACAGGCCCTTGGCCGATTAGGAGCTTCGCCTGGCTTTATAGGCAAGGTGGGCGATGATGCGCCCGGGCATGCGTATATTGACAACTGTGTGCGCCACGGCATTCAGACCCATTTCCTGACCGACGACTTACCCTCGGGTATCTGCCTCTCCCTTGTGTCGCCCGACGGTCAGCGCACCATGTTCGACTACTTAGGCGCAGCGGCCAATATGCAGGCTGAAGAGCTTGATGCGCGCTGGTTTTCAGCCTACGACGTGCTTCATCTGGAGGGTTACCTGGCCCAAAACCACGACCTCATACTGCGCGCAGTCCGTTTGGCTAAGGAGGCCGGACTTAAGATAAGCCTGGATTTTGGCAACTATAACATAGTGGCTGGCGACCACGACTTTTTTGTCCGTTTGTTGGAGGACGTGGATATTATCTTTGCCAACGAAGACGAGGCGGCCGCATTTACCCGTCTGTCCGACCCCACCGTTTCGTTGAAAGTGCTTTCCAACATTTGCGAAGTGGCTGTGGTCAAAGTAGGCGCCGATGGAGCGTGGGCAAAGCGTGGAGAAGAAATATGCCATGTCGATGCCGTCAAGGTGGACCACGTGTTGGACACAACCGGTGCGGGCGACAGTTTTGCAGCAGGATTCCTCTGGGCGCTCAACCGAGGCGAGAGTCTGCGCGATTGTCTGTCGCGGGGCGCAATGCTGGCTTCAAAAGTAATACAAACTATGGGAGCGTCCCCCAGCGAAACCGCATGGGAAGAGTTGCGCCCCTATTTCGTATAAAATGAAAAAGATTCTTTTCTTCTGTCTGCTTATGCTGTCGGCCGGCAGGGGCTTTGCGCAGTCGCAGGCTGACCATAATTTTGAAATTTCGAAGAACCTCGACATTTTCAACTCCGCATATCGCGAACTGGAACTCTATTATGTCGATTCGCTCAATGCGAAAAAAAACATAGAGACGGCTCTGGTCTATATGCTCAATCAGTTTGACCCTTACACCGAGTATTATGCCGACGACAACCTCTCTGAACTCAAGCAGATCACTACTGGGAAATACGGTGGCATCGGTGCGCTCATCCAGTACCGCCCTTCGCTGAAGCGCTGTGTCGTGGCTGAGCCTTATGCCCATACGCCTGCGGCCGAGGCCGGACTGCATGCCGGCGACGTGCTCCTTTCTATCGACGGACGCGATTATGGCGATTGCGACGGCACGAATACGGCGGCGTATTCCAACGAGGTAAGTGGTTCGTTGCGCGGAGATTTGGGTACAACCTTCGAACTTCGTGTGCGACGTCACGGGTTTGCCGAGCCGTTAGCCTTTCGCATCACCCGACGCACTATTTCCCTGCCTTCGGTACAGCTGGATACCGTCCTGCAGGATAGTGTGGGCTACATCTGTCTGAGCAGTTACAATGAAAACACGGCTCACGAACTCAAATTAGCCCTTGCCCGCGTCAAGCAACTCGGAGCCAAGCGTCTGATACTGGACCTGCGTGGCAATCCGGGCGGACTTCTCGATCAGGCCGTCAAGGTGGTCGGAATGTTTGTGCCTCGGGGCAAAGAGGTAGTCCGGCTAAAAGGAAAAATCAAGCGGGAAAACACAGTCTATCATACAGAAGACGCGCCACTCGATACGCAGATTCCCCTCGTCGTACTGGTGGATTTCAACACCGCATCGTCCGCCGAGATTACAAGTGGGGCACTGCAGGACTACGACCGCGCAGTAATCGTCGGGCGCAATACGTACGGGAAAGGACTTGTCCAGGAGGCCCGCCAATTGCCTTATGGGGCCATTCTGAAACTCACTACCAGCAAATACTATATCCCTTCAGGGCGTTGCATACAGGCTTATCGCTATCAGAACGGTATGCCCGTACATCTGTCCGACAGTGTTTCCGCAGAATTCCATACTGCCGCAGGACGCTCCGTGCGCGACGGAGGAGGCATCAGGCCTGACGTAGAAGTAAAACTCGATAGCCTGCCGCTCCTTATCTCCTATCTGGAAGTCAGCGATGCCCTTATGGATTTTTGCAGTGACTACCAATTACACCATCCCACAATCGCTTCGCCTGACACCTTCAGTCTCTCGGCTGAGGAATACTGCGAATTTCGCCAGTTCCTTAAAGACCACGGATTTACGTACGACTCGCAAAGTCGCACCGCCCTGCAGACGCTCCGGCGCATAGCCGACATGGAGGGTTACACCGAGGTGGCTTCCGAGGCCTTTGCCGCGCTGGAAGACAAACTAAGCAAAAACGAAGATTTCGACTTCACGCGTTGGGAGAGTGATATCCGGCAAGTGGTTGAGGGCGCCCTGCTTAGTCGCTACTATTATCAGCGAGGCACACAGGTCTATGCGCTACGGGCCGACAAAGACCTTTCCGAAGCCTTGCGCCTCATCTGCGATGACGCCCGATACCGTAGTATCCTCGCTGCCCCAGCCGGGAAATAGCCCGAAAGCACCGTTTGAGTAATGCGGTATTCGTATGGTGCGGTGCCGTTATCAGCCCCCGTGTAGGTATAATGCCGTTCCTTTGGCGCGCGGTACTTACACTCGCTTTTGAACGGCTTCCACAACCATCCGATTTGCGGCTTGAAAAATCCCATTATGCAGTCATAAAATCCCATAATGCAATGGGAAAATTGCATTATACAATTTCAAAATTCCATTATGCAATTTCGTAATGGCATTATGCAATTTTTTCGTCCCATAATACAAGCTAAAAGAAGCTACGGAAAACGCGCCGGTTTCTCGGTAGAAGATGAGCGTTTGTCCCTTCCGCAGATGGGGCGAATTATGGCGTAGATTGAAAGAAATATGGTGCAGGACGATGCTATGTGCCAATGATTTCCTAAATTTGCGCGATTTTAGAGAAGTAAGTAATAATTAATTTAGAACACACGAAAGATGAATGTGATCACTAAGACCGTCTCCCTGCCCGATGGACGTACCATCAGCATAGAGACTGGAAAATTGGCAAAACAGGCGGACGGCGCCGTAATGCTCCGCCTGAACAACACAATGCTCCTTGCCACCGTCGTAGGCGCCAAAGATGCTGTTCCAGGCACCGATTTTATGCCGTTACAGTGCGATTATAAAGAAAAATATTCTGCTGCCGGACGCTTTCCCGGCGGATTTACGCGCAGAGAAGGCCGTGCAGGCGACTATGAGATACTGACCTCTCGCCTCGTGGACCGCGCGCTTCGTCCGCTGTTCCCCTCCAACTATCACGCAGAAGTATTCGTCAACATAATTCTCTTCAGTGCCGACGGTGTAGATATGCCGGACGCGCTGGCAGGTTTCGCCGCTTCGGCCGCTTTGGCTTGCTCCGACATACCTTTCGAGGGCCCTATCTCGGAAGTACGTGTGGCCCGAATCAACGGAGAGTTTGTAATCAATCCTACCTTTGAGCAACTGACTCACGCCGATATGGACATTATGGTCGGCGCTACCGAAGAGAACATCATGATGGTAGAAGGTGAGATGAAGGAAGTTCCTGAGAGCGCACTTCTCGGTGCGTTGAAAGCAGCCCATGAGGCTATTAAGCCAATGTGCCGTCTGCAAAAAGAATTGATGAAGGAACTGGGCACAGATGTAAAGCGCGAATATTGCCACGAGGTAAATGATGAAGAATTGCGCGAACTGGTAAAGAAAGAGTGTTATCAGCCCGCTTACGCCATTGCTCAGGCAGGCGACCACGATAAGCACCAGCGCGAAGAAGCCTTTACGCAGATTCGCGAAGACTTTAAGGTACGCTATGCCGAGGCTCACGCCGAGTTGTCGGCCGATGAGCTGGAAGAAAAGAACGGACTTATCGACCGCTACTATCACGATGTAGAGCGCGACGCTATGCGCCGTTGCATTCTGGACGAGGGCAAGCGACTCGACGGACGTGCCACTACGGACATTCGCCCCATCTGGTGCGAAGTAGATCCGCTGCCAGGACCTCACGGAAGTGCGATCTTCACTCGCGGAGAGACTCAGGCGCTCGCTACAACTACGCTCGGCACCAAGCTGGACGAGAAGTTGATTGACGACGTACTGGACAAGAGTTATCAGCGCTTCCTCCTGCACTACAACTTCCCTCCGTTCTCTACGGGCGAGGCGAAAGCACAGCGTGGCGTAGGCCGTCGTGAAATCGGGCACGGCCATCTGGCTTGGCGAGGCCTGAAAGATCAGATTCCGGCCGACTTCCCCTACACTGTAAGGGTTGTAAGCGACATTTTGGAGAGCAACGGTTCCAGTTCGATGGCCACAGTTTGCGCCGGCACGCTTTCGTTGATGGACGCAGGCGTTCCCTTGAAGAATCCTGTAAGCGGAATTGCCATGGGCCTTATCAAAAATCCAGGCGAGGACAAGTATGCCATCCTGTCCGATATTCTGGGCGATGAAGACCACCTTGGCGATATGGACTTCAAGACTACGGGAACCGTAAACGGTCTTACAGCCACCCAGATGGATATCAAGTGCGACGGATTGTCTTATGAGATTTTGGAAAAGGCCCTGTTGCAGGCAAAGGAAGGCCGTGAGCATATTCTCGGAAAACTGACCGAAACGATTGCAGAACCACGCGCCGACTTCAAACCTCACGTACCGCGCATCGTTGCCTTTGAGATTCCGAAAGAATTCATAGGTGCAGTCATTGGCCCGGGCGGAAAAATCATACAGGGCATCCAGGAAGTGACCGGTGCCACTATTACGATTGACGAAGAAGACGGTGTAGGCAAGATTCAGGTAAGCGCACCCGACAAGGAGAGCATCGACGCTGCTGTGGCAAAGATTAAAGCCATCGTTGCCATACCCGAAGTGGGCGAAGTGTACGAGGCAAAGGTTGTCAGCATTATGCCTTACGGCTGCTTCGTAGAGTTTATGCCGGGTAAGGAGGGCTTGCTCCACATCAGTGAGATTGCATGGAAGCGTCTCGAGACCGTAGAAGAAGCCGGCATAAAGGAAGGCGATACGATTAGCGTCAAGCTGCTCGAGATAGACGAGAAGACGGGCAAGTTCCGCCTCAGCCACCGCGTTTTGGAGGAGAAACCTGCCGATTGGGAGGACCGTCCTGCACGTCGCCCTCGTCGCGAAAATGAAAACAACGAGCGTCGGCCACGTCGCGAGGGAGATCACGCTCCACGCCAGCCACGTCGTCGTCCAGAACAAAATGAGACAAGCAGTTTCGACTTTTAAGTCGTGATGTTTGACCCATAAATTACTCTAACATTCCCTGCTACCGGATGGTGGCAGGGATTTTTTTGCGCACGCCATAATCGGCCACGCCCGGCCGATAGTTCGGCGAGCCGGTTTCTTCTGCCAGGCTGTGCGCCGAGGCCCGCTTTTCTCCTGCGAAATATATTTTGCCTCTGGCGGGACGGATTTCAAAAAGCGCTTTATCTTTGCATTGTCGCGGTTTTGCATCGTTTCGGTGTGAATTAAAAGGGAAGCAGGTGAGAGTCCTGCACAGTCCCGCTGCTGTATGCTCCATTTTCGCGGCTCGAATATGCCACTGATTCCATGCGCCTATTGCATAGGTTGGGAAGGCCGGGCCAGACGGGAGTAAGTCAGAAGACCTGCCGTGGCCGAGCGTCTTGTGCGCCACGAGGATGGTTGTCAAGACATGAATACTAATTCTTTGAATGCATACCTTATGGCCATGCCTTCTTTCCTCCTTCGGCCGACGGTCTTGTTGCTGTCGGGTGTAGGGATAAGCCTGTGTGGTAGGGCGCAAACCCCGTCAGACACTTCTACGGTCTTGTCTGAAGCCCGCGTAGAAGCCTTGCATCTGTCTGCGTCTCAGCGCTCTGCAGTACCTCTTCAGCACTTCGACTCCACAGCCCTTATGCAACTCGGCGTCAGCACTACGGCCGACGTGGTCAGACACTTTGCAGGCGTCAATCTGCGCGACTACGGTGGCGCCGGGGGCTTGAAAACCGTCAGTGTGCGTGGGTTGGGAGCCAGCCATACGGTTGTGAGTTACGACGGCATAGTGGTCAGCAATACGCAGAGCGGACAAATAGACATTGGGCGCTTCCCGTTGAGCCAACTCTCCGACCTGTCGCTACGGACGGCGGATGCGTCCGCCCTTCTCTGCCCCGTGCGCGAACAGGGCAACGCCACGCTGAGTTTGCAGAGTATCGAATTGAGCCGTAAGACGGTCGGCCCGGAAGGAAACCTGCGCCTGCAGACGGGTAGTTTTGGACAATTCAATCCCACACTATGGCTGACCGAGCACACCTCCGCCCGTCATGCGCTCAGCCTAATGGCCGACTTCCATTATGCAAAGAACGAATATCCTTTCCGCTTTGAAAACGGCGTGGCCACCCACACGGAGAAACGGCTGAACAGCCGATTGCGTGATACAACCGTCGAACTGAACGACAAGGCGGATTTAGGCTCCTACGGCACCCTTCAGTCAAAATTCTACTTCTCCAATTTCAACCGGCAGTTACCCGGACCTGTCATTTACTACGTGCAAGGTAATCACGAACGGCTTCACGAACGCCACGCCTTCGTCCAATCGCGTTGGAATGTAGGTGGGCAGAAATGGAAGGCTTATCTGGCAGGAAAAGCGGCGTGGGGTGAGAGTAAATATGAGGACGTGGGCGGACAATATCCCGGAGGTGCGCTTCGGCAGAATTACAGACAGCGTGAAGTGTATGCTACGGGAGGAGCCTCGTATCGTTGGAAAAATTGGGAGGGGGCACTTGCCACAGATTATACCTATGCCGACCTGTCGTCCAACCTCAGCGTGGACAACGACGTGGCCCGCCACAGTCTGCTGGCCAGTGGTTCCCTGCGCTGGCAACCGGCCAATTTCAACCTTACCTTACGCCTTTTGTCGGCTACCTATTGGAATCAGTCTGCAGGTGCTGAGGGCGCACAGAATTTCTCCCATCTTTCGCCGTCCTTATCCTTTGGCTGGACGATTTTGTCACGCCCACGGGCCCACACCCTACTTCGGGCTCATTATAAGGACTTCTTCCGCGCTCCTACATTTACGGAATCCTATTATTACCACCTCGGCTCGACGGATTTGAAGCCCGAAAAAACACGGCAGATAGGACTTGGGGTGAGCCAGCAGTGGCAACCGGCCGACAAATGGCTCCTCTCGTTCAGTGTGGACGGGTATTGGAATCGTATCACGGATAAAATTTCCAGCATTCCCTACAATCTGTTTGTCTGGCGCACGGTAAACCTTGGCAATGTACGGGCAGAGGGATTAGACATAAGCGGACGCACCGAGTGGAGCGTGCGATCAAAGCACCGGCTTATCCTGCACGCCAATTACTCCCTGCAACAGACGCGCGACTATACCGACCCGGCGCGTGCAACGTACAAAAAGCAATTAGCCTATGTCCCTTTACATAGCGGAGCGGCCGCGTTGGCTTGGGAAAACCCCTGGGTGAATGTCTCGGTAAGCCTGCAAGCCAGCAGTATGCGCTGGGCTACCAACGAGCATACTTTTTCCACTGAGACAGCAGGCTATGCAGAATGGAGCATAAACTTCAGACGCAATCTCACCCTGTGGCATCAGAGCTTGTCCCTGAGCCTTGATGTGCAGAATATCTTTCACAAACAATACTGCGTCATACGGCGCTATCCAATGCCCGGGCGCGCCTGGAAGGCCAGTGTGGCGTGGAACTTCTAGTATGCCACACCTGCATTGGATTATGTAATTTGTGCGTAGGTTTTTACATATTGTAAAAAACATTTATTTTTGCGTAGAAAAATCAATCAAACCAACTCTTAAGATATTTAACTATGCTTAAACTTCTAAGAAACACCTCTTTTGCCTTATTGGCTGGTCTGATGCTGACCGCTTGTAACGAAACAGATGATTGGCACGGAACTTTTGCTAATACAGAAGGAGCCCTTATCGTAAACCAAGGCAACCAATATGACGGCATTGCGGGAACTTTGGGCCTGCTGGACACCCAGACGCTTACTTATACGAATAATATCTTTGAGGATGTAAACAGCCAGAGCCTCGGTGACACTCCTCAGAACGTGATAGTTCACGGCAGCAAGGTTTACATACCCGTTTTCGGCAGTAACCGCCTTTGGGTCTTAGACAAAAAAACTCACCGCATATTGAGACCAATCGACACCAACCAGCCGGAATGGGTGGAAGGCTATAAAAACTATGTATATGTGGCTAATAACGATGGTTTCGTTACCCGTATTGACACAGTCACTTGGGCGCAAACGAGATTGGCCGTAGGTCCAAATCCCGCCGGCCTTACCATCGCACGAGGCGCGCTTTACGTTACAATCTCCGACGGATATAATTACACGAATGGTTATGTCAACGGAAAAAAAGTCGTTAAAGTCAATTTGGACGGCTTTATAATAGAAAAAGAAATTCCTTGCGGATTGAATCCCGGTAAGATTGTCAGCAACACATCCGGACAAATCTTCCTGGTGGCCCGTGGAAATTATAAGTCGGCTACCGACCCGGACCGAGTACCTTCTGTAATCCAGTACATTGACGCTTCGGATAACATAGGTCCCTCTTCTTCCTTGGCATCGAACGGATTTACGAACGGAATAGACCTTACCGCCAGCGATAACTACCTTTATGTGATCAACGGCGGTACGAATTCAGACGGAACAACCGCTTCTTTTGAATATAAAGTCTTTAACACATACGGTTTAGGTCTGATGACCGATTCGAAGTTTACTGTAGCAGACCGCCCACCTTATCCAACGGGCATATTCATAGACCCTGTTACCTCTCTGGTCTATGTCACAAGTGATCCGGGCGTAAATGGCTACAACCAGCAAGGTTCTGTCTGGATATTCAATTATGACGGCACACTTATACATCATTTCAATGCAGGCATCCACCCATTTGCCATAGCATTTGAACATGGAAGTATAACCCTTTAAGCCTCTGAAACACTTATAAACCCCGCCTCCCAACGCGTCTGATAATGAAGACACGGCGTAGCGCGGGGTTTTCTCTTTCCTCAACCTTTTATTTGCTTTGAAAAACACGACCGATATGGAAGACGTAAAGACTAACGAAGTGCACCCTCAGACTAAAAAGCGCAACCCGATAAGTTGGGTTCCGACAGCCTATTTCGCTATGGGAATGCCATTTGTCATTGTGAATATGGTAGCCGTCTTGATGTATAAAGATCTGGGTATCGATGAGAAGACAATAACATTCTGGACAGGTCTGATATTGTTACCCTGGAGTTTGAAGCCCCTGTGGAGCCCTATTATGGAGCTGTATAAGACAAAGAAGTTCTATGTGGTTTTAACTCAAATTCTTTCCGGTGCTTGCTTTGGGTTGATAGCCCTCGGGCTTCATCTACCGTCATTTTTCGCTATCACGATAGCCCTTTTCGCTGTGGTGGCATTTAGTGGCGCTACGCACGACATTGCTCTGGACGGCTTATATATGCACGAGTTGGACAAAGATACGCAGGCAAGGTATATTGGTTGGCAAGGGGCTTTCTATAATTTAGCCAAACTTATTGCAACGGGTGGTCTGGTGTGGCTGGCTGGAAAATTCATCAACTACTTACACGAGACCAGAGGGCTGGAACAACACGCAGCCAACCTGTCGGCTTGGACATATATTATGTCGATATTTGCCATTATCCTGCTGACACTTGGTGCCTATCACTTGTTTGCCCTCCCCCTTGGAGGTGGTCATGCCGACGCGCAACGGAAAACCTTCTCGCAGACTATGGCCGAATTGCTGGAGGTGCTGATAGATTTCTTGAAGAAGAATCATATTTGGTACTATATCTGCTTTATTGTGCTGTATCGATTCGCCGAGGGCTTTGTGGTAAAAATGGTGCCCCTCTTTCTAAAAGAGACGGTAGATAATGGTGGCCTTGGACTCAGTAATGAAACCATAGGATTGCTTTATGGCACATTCGGCTCGCTGGCTTTCCTCGTCGGCTCCATCTTGGCGGGTTATTACATTTCTCATTTTGGTCTGAAGAAAACCCTCTTTTCTTTATGTTGCGTATTTAACCTTCCGTTCGTTGTCTATACCTTGCTGGCCATCTACCAGCCTTCAAGCCTGTATGTCATAGGCGGGGGTATCGCTATTGAGTACTTCGGCTATGGTTTTGGCTTTGTAGGACTCACTCTCTTTATGATGCAACAAATTGCACCGGGAAAATTCCAGATGTCGCACTACGCGTTTGCCAGTGCCATTATGAATTTTGGTGTAATGTTGCCAGGAATGCTCAGCGGATGGGTTTGGGAAATGCTCGGAGGCTACAAACCGTTCTTTATCTTTGTGCTGTTTGCCACTATACCTGCTTTCCTTATCACTTACTTTGTGCCATTTACCTACGACGACAAGAAATAAAAACACCCTATAAACTATTTTACAGAATATGTCAGACTTTCAGAAAATCAATCCTGCTCCAATCCCATGGGAGGAGCGTCCTGCAGGTTGCACCGATATTATGTGGCGCTACAGCCATAATCCTGTTATCGGACGTTATGATATACCTACCTCAAACAGTATTTTTAATAGTGCCGTAGTGCCTTTCAAGGATGGTTTTGCAGGTGTTTTCCGTTGCGACAATAAGCGTGTGCAGATGAATATCTTTGCCGGCTTCTCGCCCGACGGTATCCATTGGGAAATAGAACATGAGCCTATAAAGTTTAAAGCCGGAAACACGACGATGATAGAGTCGGACTATAAATACGATCCGCGCGTTACATTTATAGAAGACAGGTATTGGATCACATGGTGCAATGGTTATCACGGACCAACCATCGGTTTGGCATATACTTTCGACTTTAAAGAATTTTTCCAATGCGAAAATGCGTTTCTGCCTTTTAACCGAAACGGCGTATTATTCCCGGAAAAAATCGGAGGTCGATATGCTATGCTTTCCCGGCCGAGCGATAACGGGCATACGCCTTTTGGTGATATTTATATAAGTTTCTCGCCAGATATGAAGTATTGGGGTGAGCACCGGAGCGTGATGAAGGTTACACCCTTTGAGGAATCGGCTTGGCAGTGTACGAAGATTGGTGCGGGCAGTGTACCTATCCTCACGGAGGAGGGTTGGTTGCTGTTCTACCATGGAGTAATCACGACCTGCAACGGTTTCCGCTATTCAATGGGCGCTGCGTTGCTTGACAGGGAAGACCCCACAAAGGTCTTGTATCGCTCTATGGAATATTTACTGGCTCCTGCCGCTCCATACGAATTGGCAGGTGATGTGCCCAATGTGGTATTTCCGTGCGCTGCGCTGGCCGAGGGTGATAAAGTATGCGTCTATTATGGTGCGGCAGACACTTGTGTGGGAGTAGCCTTTGGCCGTATTTCTGAAATTATAGACTTTTTGAAACGTCAATAATGCCATTCGTTTTTATGGTCAGGAAATTTATTTGTAGCCTTAGTCTTTGCGCCTGCTTTTTAAGTCTGTCGGCCCAGAAGTCTGTCGTAGATTACGTTAATCCGTTTATCGGCACGACAAACTTTGGCACGTGCAATCCCGGAGCCGTGCGCCCAAATGGCTTGATGAGTGTAACGCCGTTTAATGTAATGGGTTCAGACGAGAATGTATTTGACAAAGACAAAAGGTGGTGGTCCACGCCCTATCTCTACGAGAATGTTTTTCTTACAGGCTTTGCACATACCAATTTGAGCGGTGTGGGGTGCCCTGACTTAGGCGCACTTCTCACTTTGCCTACGACGGGCGAACTTTGCGTAGATTATCGTGATTACGGTACGACCTATTCGGACGAGAAAGCCAGCCCCGGCTATTATTCCGTAATGCTTTCTAAATATGGCATACGCGCAGAACTTACCGCCACTGCACGCACCAGCCTGGAGCGCTATACGTTTCCTGCAGGACAAAGTCATATATTGTTGAATCTTGGAGAGGGTCTTACAAATGAAAGTGGCGCCAGTGTGCGACGTGTTTCAGAAACGGAATTTGAGGGTACAAAATTGCTAGGCACCTTTTGTTATGCCCCACAGGCCGTTTTTCCCATCTATTTTGTGCTTCGCGTGAACAAAAAACCTGCTTCCAGCGGTTTCTGGAAAAAGCAAAGACCGATGGAGGCCGAGGCTGAATGGGATTCCGATCAAGGAAAATACAAATTATACACTAACTATGGTCGCGATCTTTCGGGCGATGACATAGGTGTATGGATGAATTTTGAGACGCAACAGGATGAGCAAATAGAGGTAAGTATGGGCGTGTCGTTTGTCAGTATAGAAAACGCGCGCGAAAATCTTGAAGCCGAACAATCGGGGCGCCATTTTGACGACATCTGTCTTCAAGCGCGCCAAGAATGGGAGGAACAACTGAGTCGTATTAGTGTGGAAGGCGGTACAGAGGACCAAAAAACTATTTTCTATACAGCCTTGTATCACATGCTTATTCATCCCAATATAGTGCAGGATGTAAACGGCCAGCACCCTACGATGGAAAGTGATCACATAGGCCGGTCTGCACAGGGCACAGAGCGTTATACGGTTTTCTCCCTTTGGGATACCTATCGCAACGTGTCACAGTTGCTCACCTTGGTCTATCCTGAGAAACAAGAGCAGATGCTACGCTCCATGATACAGATGTATGAAGAGAGTGGGTGGTTTCCCAAATGGGAACTTTATGGACGCGAAACATACACTATGGACGGCGATCCGGCCGCAGCCTACATTGCCGACGCGGCCTTGTCTTCTGCACGTTTTGACGTAGATTTTAATAAGGCGTTCCAGGGGCTGTGGAAATCGGCCACAGATACAACATCCCAAAATAAAGTGCGGCCTTATCTAAAGGATTTTATAGATTACGGATATGTGCCGATGCTCAATGCGCACGATATTAGCGTATCAAACTGTCTGGAGAGTTGCGTGAATGACTACGCTCTTGGTCGTCTGGCCGATAGGTTAGGGTATAAGGCGGAAGCTCAGATATTACAGCAACGCTCTTTGGCATATCGACGCTATTATGATCCTAGTGTAGGGTCTTTCTGCCCAGTGTGGAAAGACGGCTCTTTTTTGCGACCTTTTAATCCAAGAGCCGGAGAAAACTTTTCAGTGGCTTCAGGATTCCATGAGGGAAGTGCGTGGAACTATACATTTGCCGTACCCCACGATGTGGACGGACTGGCCAAGCTGATGGGTGGAAAAAAGAAGTATATAGATAAATTGGAATGGATTTTTACGAGCGGATTGTTCGATCCTGCCAACGAACCCGATATTATCTATCCGTATCTTTTCAGTCGGTTCAAAGGAGAAGAATATCGCACACAGAAATGGGCCCGTTGGGCTCTTGATAAATTCTTCAAGAATGAGCCCGATGGACTACCCGGTAACGACGATACCGGAACAATGTCGTGTTGGGCAGTATTTACAATGATGGGACTATATCCTGATTGCCCGGGAAGCCAGACGTTCACTTTGACGGCACCAGTCTTTAAGAAGATAACCATACGTCTCAATAAAAAATATTACGACAACGATCAGATTGTAATATTGAGTGATGGCGATGACCGCTTGAGTAAAGTAAAAAAATACTCTATTTCCGAATCAGAACTCGTGCGTACGCGAGAGCTACGATTGTATTAGAGGAACAGGCCGACTATCATACAAATACAAGCCCCTTGCAAATCTTTGCAAGGGGCTTGTTGATATATACCATACTTAGTGAGCTTCAAGCCAATTTTCTCCTTTGTCACAGTTGGCTTCTAACGGTACACTTAACGGGTATGCGTTTTCCATTTCTTCCTGTACCAGTTTCGTGAGACGCTCCAATTCATCCACGGGCACTGAGAAGTTGAGTTCGTCGTGTACCTGAAGAATCAGTTTTGCCTTGAAACCTTCTGCTTGCATACGTTGATCGATTCGGCTCATAGCTATTTTGATAATATCTGCAGCAGTTCCTTGAATGGGGGCATTTACTGCATTTCGCTCCGCATATCCTCTGACCGTAGCGTTTCGGCTATTTATATCAGGCAAGTATCTGCGACGTCCGAAGAGTGTTTCAATGTATCCGTTAGTCCGTGCTTTCTCTTTACTCTCCTCTATAAATTGGCGAATGGAGGGATAGGTCTGAAAATAACTATCAATAAGTTCTTTTGCTTCTCCGCGTGATACTCCCATTCGTTCGGCTAAACCAAAGGCACTGATACCATAGATGATGCCAAAATTAGCGGTTTTTGCTTTTCTACGTTCGTCGCGACTGACTTCCTCCAATGGTTTGTGGAAAATTCTGGCGGCTGTGGCTGCATGAATATCATAGCCCCTTGCAAAAGCCTCGATCATGTGTTTATCTTGGCTAAGATGAGCCATCAGACGGAGTTCTATCTGTGAATAGTCTGCCGAAAAGAAAATTTCTCCTTTCTCAGGAACAAACGCACGGCGTATTTCGCGTCCGTCTTCGCCCCGTACAGGAATATTTTGTAGATTTGGATTGCTGGAACTAAGACGTCCTGTTGCCGTAACGGCTTGGTTAAAACTGGTATGTATGTGACCCGTGTGTGGGTTTATCAGTTTGGGCAAGGCCTCTATATAAGTAGATAGCAACTTCTTTAGAGCGCGAAAATCTAATATTTTCTGCACAATAGGATGCCGTGATGCCAGTTCACGCAATACATCTTCAGAAGTAGAGTATTGTCCGCTTTTCGTTTTACGTGCTTTTTCCGACAGATGCAATTCGCCAAATAGAACTTCCCCTACTTGGCGCGGTGAGGAAATGAGGAAAGAGTGGCCAGCCAATTGAAAAATCTCTTGCTCTAATGCTTGTGCGCGTTGATTAAAATCTTTTCCTACCTCCCGCAGGGCTTCAGTGTCAATAAGCACGCCGTTTTGCTCCATTCGCGATAGGACAGGAACCAGAGGCATCTCGATTTCTTCAAAGACGCGTACTGCCCCCGCGTCATCCAGTCCTTTTTTGAGCGGTTCGTATAATCGAAGTGCCACATCAGCATCTTCTGCAGCGTAATCGCATATTTCCGCAGGCTCCAAATCCGCCATGTTTCGCTGGAGAAGTCCGGGAGGCCCGATGATTTCCTCTATATGTATGGTGCGATAATGGAGGTACGTTTCGGCTAAATAATCCAGATTATGGCGAAGTTCAGGCTGCAGAACATAATGAGCGAGCATTGTATCGAAAAGAGGGGCCTTTACTTCGACGCCATAGTGGGATAGCACCGTCAAATCATACTTCATATTTTGCCCAACCTTAAGAATGTGTGGACTCTCGAATAATGGGCGGAAAATAGCCACTCGTTCGCGTGCAGCCTGTTCGTCTGTGGGAATGGCTACATACCATGCTTCAAAAGGTCTGGTGGCAAAACTCATTCCCACTATTTTTGCATCAATAGCATTGGTGGACGTGGTTTCGGTGTCTATGCTGACAACTGAATCTTTAAGCAGAGTTTCTACCAAATCCTTGCATTCTTCTTCTTTCGTAATGAGGTGGTATGTATGAGGAATGTCAGCAAGTGTTTGCAAGGATGTTGTCACAGAAGGAGATGTGGAGTTTTCTTCTGGAATATCGAAAAGAGTTCGTGAAATAGATGGCTGGTTTGAGACAGGGGATTCACCGTTTAATTTCTGTAGAATTGAACGAAATTCAAGGTCTTCAAGTAGTGGGCGAAGCGCGTCAAGATTTGGTTCCTGCCTAGAAAGCGCGTCCAAATCTATCTCCAATGGCACATCCGTACGGATTTCTGTCAGAAAGCGGGAGAAACGGATTTGTTCGGTGTTTTCTTCTATTTTTTTCTTCATCGCACCTTTTAAGCGCTCTGTGTGGGCAATCAAATCCTCTACGTCGTTAAATTCTTGCATTAGAGCGGTTGCCGTTTTGGGCCCTATACCGGGACAGCCACTTATGTTGTCGGCAGAATCGCCAACAAGAGCCAGATAGTCAACCATCTGACGAGGCGATTTAAGCCCGTATTTTTCACATACCTCCTTTGGACCAAGCGTTTCCCAAGACGAGTTTCCTCGTCCAGGCCTTTGCATAAAAATCTGCTCTGTTACAAGTTGCGCATAGTCCTTGTCAGGCGTTACCATAATAATTTTATATCCCTCTTGTTCTCCTCTTTTGGCTAAAGTTCCTATGACGTCGTCTGCTTCGAATCCTTCTTGAACCACTATGGGTATGCGATAAGCAGACAGTAACTCCTTAATTTTTGGTACAGCTATGCGGATATCCTCTGGCGTAGCTTCGCGTTGTGCTTTGTAGTCTGCGTAGGCTTCGTGCCTAAAGGTAGGTCCAGATGGGTCAAAGCATACGGCTAGAAAATCAGGGTTTTCGTGTTGCAATACCTCTTGAAGTGTGGTAAGGAAGCCATATATGGCAGAAGTATTCATACCTTTCGAGTTGATACGAGGCGACGATATGAATCCATAGTAAGCGCGGTAAATGAGCGCATAGGCATCCAGCAGAACTAATTTCTTCATTTATTTGATTTCAGGCGGAAATAAAATGGTTTAATAAGGGAATTGACCAACAGTGTGTAAAAATAAGAAAAAACAAGTACATCGCATGGGCAAAATTCTTACTTTTGCACTTTCTGGAGCCTACTATTATGTTGAATGATACGCTTACATCTATTCGTGAACCTATCGCTGATTCGTTGAAGGATTATCGGGATTTGTTTGTCGCCAATCTGACACACGATGATGCTTTTTTGGGTCGCGTGCTGGCTCATCTCTGTAGTCACGAGGGTAAGCAGATGCGACCTATACTGACTTTATTGTCGGCAAAAGCTGTGGGAGATATTAACGCGACTACATTACAGGCGGCAGTGTCCCTGGAATTGCTTCATACGGCTAGTTTGGTGCACGATGACATAGTAGATGAAAGTAACGAGCGCAGGGGACAGGCTTCAACCAATGCGCAATATGGAAATAAAACAGCAGTTCTCACGGGCGATTATATTTTGGCGCGTTCGTTGGCTTCAGCTGCACAGACAGGCAATCTTCGAATTGTGGAAAATATCGCTCAGTTGGGGGCAACGCTCAGTGAGGGTGAGATAGCCCAACTGCAGAATATCAGCCGGTCCATAAGTACAGAAGAGTCTTATTTCTATGTAATCCACCATAAGACGGCGGCATTGTTTGCTTCATGTGGCTTTTTGGGAGCCTTAAGTACAGGTGCCGACGATGCAAAAGTGGAGGCTGCCCGTTTGTTTGGCGAAAAGGTAGGTTTGAGCTTCCAAATCCGCGATGATATATTTGATTATTTTGACGACGCGCGCATAGGGAAACCTACTGGTAACGACATGGCGGAAGGAAAGCTTACGTTGCCGGCGATCTACGCTCTGCGCGAGCATGCCACGAAGGAATCAATCGTTTGGGCTGACAAGGTAAAAGCCGGGACCGCAACACGTGCAGAAATTCTCTCTTTGGTTGAATTTTCCAAGGAGGTTGGCGGTATAGACTATGCGCAACGTAAGATGGAAGAATTACGCAACGAAGCGCTACCTTTGTTGGCGTCGTTTGCATCTGGCCCGATTGCTTCTACGTTACGGACTTATTTGGACTTTACCATTTCGCGCGAATCTTAAGAAGAGTCACAGAAAGAAAAAGGACCGACTGCTGAGAGAATATCCCAATGCAATCGGTCCTTTTTGCGTAGTCTTGATATTTTTGTGCTATTCTGTACGATAGCGCGATATGCCTTCCCGAAGGAATTGCACATAGGCGGCCACATCTTCCTTATAGGCAAAACTGTGGTTAAGTACCTTTCCTTTGTTGTCTATAGGTACATAGAATGGCTGACTATTTGTTCCAAACTTTTTCTCCTGCAGATAACTCCATTTATCGCCTATAGTGCGTAAGACGCGCGTCTTACCATTTACTTCAATTGTGTCGGGAGTAGATAAGCGGGTTTTGTCATCCACATAAAGAGAGATAAGCACATATTCATTATTGATGAGGTCGCGCACGGTAGGATCGTGCCACACCGCGAGTTCCATTTTTCTACAATTGACGCAACCGTGACCCGTGAAGTCTAGCAACACAGGTTTTCCAACCTGTTGCGCATAGGTCATTCCTAATTCGTAATCCTTAAAGCGCGCTTCCACCTTTACAGGGTCTAGGTTGAAATCCTGAGTGCGTAAAGGTGGGGCAAAAGCGCTTACGGCTTTCAATGGAGCTCCCCATAGGCCCGGCAACATATATACGGCAAAAGCAAGAGAACACAGTCCCATAAAGAAACGCGGTATGCTGGTGTGTTCGTTCTTGCTGTCGTGTGGGAACCGAAGCCAGCCCAGTAGATAAATACCAAGGAGCAAAAAGATGACAATCCAAAGCGCCAGGAAAGTTTCTCTGTCTAATAGGTGCCAGCCATAAGCCAAATCAGCTACAGAAAGGAACTTCAATGCAAAAGCAAGTTCTATGAAGCCGAGAACAACTTTTACTACGTTCATCCAACCGCCACTTTTGGGCGCTTTCTTTATCCAAGTGGGAAATAACGCAAAGAGCGTGAATGGCAAGGCTAGCGCGATGGCAAAGCCGAGCATTCCGAGCGTGGGCGCCAGTGAACCTCCATCGCCAGTGCTTACTTCTACGAGGAGGAAACCTATGATGGGACCTGTGCAGGAGAAAGAAACCAGCACCAAAGTGAAGGCCATCAAAAAGAGGGATAGCACCCCTGTGGCACTGCTGGCTCGCGCGTCCACTTTGTTAGTCCAACTTGACGGCAAGGTCAATTCGAATCCTCCCAAAAAACTAGCGGCGAACAAGATTAGTAGTGCAAACAGGAAAAGATTAAAGAGGGCATTGGTTGATAAGTCGTTTAGCGCGTTTGCCCCCATAATGGCCGTGAGTAGAAGGCCGAGGCTTACATAAATCACAATAATGCCCAATCCATAGAGAATGGCATCACGGATGGCTTGGCGCCGACTGTCGCTTCGATGCAGGAAGAAACTAACCGTCATAGGTATGATAGGCCATACGCAGGGCGTTACAAGAGCTAGCAAACCGCCTAAAAGACCCATTAGAAATATATATAGCAACGAGCGCCCCTGGGGAGCCGACTGTTCGCCAAAGGCACGAAGTTGCTCAACCATTGGGGCGTACCATTCGGCGTGAGTAACAGAATCTGTAGATAGAGTTGTAGTAGCCAAGCTGTCGGGTAAGAGGAGCGCAAGTGTGTCGGACAGGGTTGTATGAGAATCAGCTTCTACCACATCTTCCTTTTCCTGTTCTACTGCTTTGTCTTGTGGTTTTGTAGCAGGTCCGTCGTTTCCTGAAAGTTGGCACTCTGTGGTACTTGGAGGCAGACAGGTCTGATCGTTACAAGCCCCCCACTCTAGAAATCCGTTCAGTCGGTAGGTGGGAGCTGTCAATTTCACTCTCTGGGTAAATTGCGCGTTGTTTTCATACCACGACACGTTCATTCCAAAGACAGAATCAAAACCTTGCTGAGCCCCTGCTCCGCCACGAAGTCCGCCTTCTAGCGCTACTCCTTCGGAAGCATCCACATTAAAGGAAGCTCGTGTAGGTCCTCCATCCTCTATGTTTGTTCCATATACGTGCCATCCTCGTTGAATAGAGGCACTGAAAACGATGTCTATGATATCGGGCGCAATGCGCTTGTAATCTACGTGAAAAGAGACTTGAGCTACAGCCGTAACGGTGCTGAGCATCAAGAGAAGCAAGAAAGTCTGTATTTTCTGCATATTGTATGTATATTGAGCCTCTCTGTAAGCCTATTCTTCTGTTTGGGGCTGAAAGAGTGAGGTTATAAATTGCTGCACGGTACGGAAAATAATCAGGAGGTCTGTTCCGAATGAGGCGTGTGTAAGGTAGAAAAGATCGTAGCGCAGACGACGGAGCATTTCCTCCATGGTGTGTGTATATCCGTTGTAGATTGTGGCAAAAGAAGTAAGACCGGGACGCATTTGAAGGATGTAGTCGTAGCGTGCGTCGTTTTCTTTTATCAGGTTGATATAATAAAGTCGCTCCGGCCTTGGTCCTACAAACGACATGTCGCCCCAAAGTACATTCAGCAACTGTGGAATCTCATCTAAATGCGTTGCGCGGAGATAGCGTCCGCATTTAAGTAGGCGCAAGTCTATGTCGCCTTCAGAGAGCTGGGGGCCTTCTTTCTCTGAATCTATGCGCATAGAGCGGAATTTTAGGATATGGAACAATTTGCCGTTGCGCCCTACTCGCTCTTGCTTGAAAATGGCAGGTCCGCCGTCTTCGCGTTTTATGAGCACGTAGCAAATCAGTATAGGAATGGCGAAGATGATCAGCCCCAATATGGATGCAACAATATCGAACAGGCGTTTGATTCCGCGTTCGGTAGGAGTCAGCGCGTATCGGTATTGTGCAGGAATTTGTTCCATACTTTTGGAGATATTGAGCGGGCTATACGGCCGAGGTTAGCGCGTTGTATAAATCGGCAAACGGCAAATTGCACTGTTCGCCCGTCTTCATATTTTTCAGGGTAACAGTTTCGGCTTGTAGCTCCTCTGTGCCGACTAATGCCACAAAGGGGACATTGCGTTGATTGGCATAATTCATCTGTTTCTTCATCTTAACCGCATCAGGGTATATCTCGCAAGCCACTCCCTGCTTCCTGAGTTCGCGGGCCAACTTTGTACAGGCTTGTGCTTCGGTTGTGCCGAAGTTGAGAAAGAGTACGCGGATATCTTCGGCCGACTCTTTTGGGAAAAGGTCTAGGGTTTGTAATACATCATAGATGCGGTCGGCGCCGAAGCTTATACCAACTCCCGAAAGGCCGGGTAGGCCAAAAATGCCGGTAAGGTTGTCGTAGCGTCCGCCACCACTGATGGAGCCTATCTCTACATCACGAGCTTTTACCTCAAAGATACAGCCCGTGTAGTAGTTCAAACCACGCGCCAGCGTAAGGTCGAAGACCACTTCGTTCTTCATGTCGGGCAAAAGGCTTAATACTTCTTCAACTTCCTCTATGCCACGGATTCCTGTCTCGCTGTGGGATAGGAACTGGCGCATAACCTGTAGTTTTTCCTCGTTGCTGCCGGATAAGCTGATAATGGGTTGTAACTGTTCTACGCACTCCTGACTCAATCCGACATGGAGAAGTGCCTCGTTCACGCCCTTTAAGCCAATTTTGTCGAACTTGTCGATACAGACAGTTATATCTACGATTTTATCGGGTACACCTATCACCTCGGCAATACCTGCCAGAATCTTGCGATTATTGAGGTGAATTCCTACGCGAATATGTAGTCTGTCGAAAACCTCATCAAGGATTTCGGTAAGTTCCACTTCGTTAAGGAGAGAATCAGAGCCCACAATATCTGCATCGCACTGATAAAATTCGCGATAACGCCCTTTTTGTGGTCTATCGGCGCGCCAGACCGGTTGAATCTGATAGCGCTTGAAAGGCAGTTGCAATTCTTCACGATGTTGGACTACATAGCGTGCAAAAGGCACGGTCAAGTCGTATCGTAGGCCTTTTTCACAAATGGAAGCGGCCAACCGATTGGTCTGAGCATTCTGCCAATCTTCTGCAGGCACTTTTGCCTTAAAATCACCACTGTTCAGAATCTTAAAAAGAAGTTTGTCGCCCTCTTCTCCGTATTTTCCCATAAGTGTAGAGAGGTTTTCCATGGCAGGAGTCTCTATTTGGCGGAATCCATGTAGGGCATAGACTTGGCGAATCGTAGAAAAAATGTAATTGCGCCGTTGCATTTCGACGGGCGAGAAGTCGCGCGTCCCTTTAGGTATAGCTGGTTTTGCAGACATCTTTGTAATAAATTGACAACCCTATTTCCGAGAGGGTTATTCGGGGTCAGTTGCAAAATTACATAAAGAAACTGAAAACACAGAAAGGCTATTTGCGTTTTTCTATTATGTAATATTCTGTGGGAACCTGGACGTTGTCTGACAAATCCGATAAGCCAATTTTAGGAAGTATATTTTTCTTTGAAAAAATCGTGAAAAATCTCTACGAAATCACGTTTTTTCAGAAATTAACAATTACCTTTGAACACTTTTATACGAACTATCGAAATTATATAATGAGATATTCTTGTAACCTTAAATCTTCTATCCGTTTCTCAATGTTGCGGATATACTCCACCGTTGCGTTGTTTGTTTTCCTTGTCGTATTTGCGGGATGTAGTTCTGAAAGTGAAATTACGACAGAGACTGCGCGCGTGGCATTCAATGCTACGCTAAGTCAGAATGGTGTGGTAAACGCGTGGGAGCCTGGAAGTCAGATAGGAGTCTATATGAGTCCGGCAGGGGAGGGTATTGCCAATGCATACAATGGTGCGCGCAATGCCCGTTTTACTGCAACTGGTTCGCAGGGCCATTTCAGCAGCGATGCGGAAGTGTATTATCCAGCCGATGGAAGCGCCGTTGATTTCGTGGCCTATTACCCTTATCAGCCCAGTCTGTCGGGTACGACCATTCCTATAGATATATCGAACCAAGCCCAGGCGGCTCAGTTCGATTTATTATATTCCAACAATCTACGTGGACGCGGGGCGTCGGTCAGTGCCCCGACGCTGACGTTTAAACATGCTTTGTCAAAAGTTACTTTTCCTTTGCGTTCAACAGGAGGAGTGGACCTTTCTACGGCTAAGGTCACCTTGCTGGATGTGCCGACATCTGGAACATTTAACCTGTCGGATGGTACAATTACACCCTCTTCTACTACAGGTGACATAGAGCTTCCGCTTACGGCCGGCACTACGGTGCGTACGGCAACGGCTCTTCTTTTGCCCCAATCGGGTGCGGTGATTAAACTACGTTTGGAAATTGAGGGTCGCGAGCCTATTGAGCACTCGCTATCTACAAACGCCACGCTCCGGCAGGATAATGAACTGGAATATTCTATAACATTGAGCAGTGGAGGTAGTTCTGGTCCTGGACAGGGTTCTACTATCATTGGTGGATATGTGGAACTGCCTGCTATGTCTTCCTCTCAATTGGCCCAAAGCAACATTAAATACATTACCCATTCCTTTACATATAACAGTAAGGTGTATCGTTCGTATGAGATGCTTTACGACACCGACTTGAAGATGGCGTATTGGGTGGCCTATCCTTTGTGTAATTTTTATACCAACGGAAGTACGGGCAGAACAGACGCGTGGGCTTACGACCCAGCCTTGTCTGAGACACAACAGGCCAACCTGAGTGGTGGTATAAGCGGATATGACAGAGGACATCAGATTCCCAGCGCAGATCGTCAGGTTTGTTCTGAGGCCAATGCTCAGACATTTTATTATACTAATATGACACCTCAGTTGGGTAACGGACTGAATCAGAGCATTTGGGCTAATCTGGAGATGGCCGTTCGAGGCTGGTCTTCCAATGTAGATACGCTTTATGTAGTGACGGGGGCTATGCCGACATCGCCATCCAACACCTCTATATCATACGCACGCGATCGTAGCGGACAGCAGATTTGTGTGCCCAAATACTATTTCAAGGCACTGTGTCGCGTTAATCGCTCTACGGGGCAGGCTTACACAATCGCCTTTAAGTTGGATCACAAAAATTACAGTAGCGGCGACTCGTATCGAAACTATGCCTTGTCTGTAAAAGATTTGGAAAATCTGACCGGCTTTACGTTCTTCCCGACGATAGACGCGCAATATAAATCAAGCTATAATCTTTCGCTTTGGAACTAAATCCAATCCCGAAATTTCATAATACAATAAATTCATAATAATAACTTTAACAACTTTAACCTACACGCAATGAACATCAGAAAGCTTCTCCTTGCAGCAGGTGTTGTCGCAATGGCAACGACCTCTTGCACGAGCCTCGACGACCATAGCGATTATGGCTACGGCACCAAGCCGTCCATTTCCGGTTACGGGGCAGGCACCACTTGGAGTGGCAACGAACAGTTGGGTATCTTTATGGTTCCTGCAGGGGCCGACCTCTCGGCTGCTACGTCCGTTAACCGCCACTATCAGAGCGATGCACTTGGAAACTTCACCGCCGTGAGCGATGCTGAAGAAATCGCTTTCCCTTCCAATGGTGAGAAAGTGGATTTTGTCGCCTATCTTCCTTATCAGGCAACGGCTGATAATGGGACTTACGCTGTTGATGTGACCGACCAGACAGACCCTGCAGCCATCGACCTGCTCTATGCGAAAGACGCAAAAGACAAGAGCGGCCTTGACTCAAAGATTCGTCTCGGTTTCAACCACCAACTTGCTAATGTCGTAGTGGCTATTATAAACGACGCAAGTATTACGTCCACGGCAGGTCTTACAGTAACCTTGGCTGGTACTCCGGCTACGGCAAACTTTGATCTGAGCACCCGGCAGTTTAAGAACGCTGGCCCAGCCACCGACCTTGAACTACAAGTGGACGATTCTGGAATCAACTATAGCGGTATTGTCATTCCCGTTGCTCCGTCGGCTGCTCCATCTGTAGCCTCCGCTGTTACGGAAACTCCGTCTGTTACGGCGGTTGCTTTAACTAATGGACAGATTAAATTATCCCTCAATGGACAAGAAGCCTCGGTTGATCTTGCAGACGTAACCCTCAAAAATGGCAACCGTGTTATTTTGCCTATTCTTTTAGCTACCGATGGCACCAATCTTACCGCTACGCTCGGTAAGGTGGTTGAAGAAGGCTGGAGTGGCGAGGTATCTACCGAGATAGAATACGAATTTGCCGATCCAGAGCCGGATGAGCCCGAAGAGTTAGAATTCTTCTATGAAACAATGGGCGCAGACAAGGGCGAAAAAGTTTCAGCTAACACCGCCATCAACGCCTTTACAGGTTGGGACAACCCCGATCTCACCTTCACCAATGTAAGTGGTGGTAAGAACCTGACCGTACGTTGTCCGAACAGCATAGGTTTCAACAGTATCTGGTTCCCCGCTGGCGCAAACGACTTCTCCATCAGTGGATTTGATATTACAGGTTATACCAAGTTTGTAGTACAATATCAGGTTGCTTGCAATGGTACCGGTCAGGATATTCAGACGATGCACGTGGCTCTAAATGGAGCAGAGGGTGTACCTGAGAGTTTCGTCTTTACTGCTACCAACCAATTCTCTGACGCTGAGGTAGAAATTGATGCCAGCAGTATCACGGGTGCAGGTGAACTCCACTTCACTACTGATGCAGCAAACACGAAAGGCTTGCGCTTGGCTCGCATTCGCCTTACGGGCTACAAATAGAGAACACTCCTTTGTATATAAAATAAAATACAATCAAATATGATCAAAAGAACCATTCTCATCTGCGCTTTGCTTCCTGTGTTTGCTATGGCTCAAACACCGAAAGAAAACGCTGATTCGGCCACAGTGGACGACCTTTCACTTGTGGGCGTTATTGACGCATCGATACTTGATGCTGATGGAGAAGACGGCTCCAATGATGCATCACAGGATATCAATACAAGCGTATTGGTGTCGCACGATGTATTCTTGAACAATGCGAGCTATCAACTCTCTCCGATGCGTTTCCGCGTTCGTGGATATAAAAACACGTTCGAAGAAACTTATATTAACGGTATGCCGTTCAACGATCAACTCCGTGGAGTATTCAACTTTGCATCTATCGGTGCAATGAATAATATTACACGTTCTGGTGACCAGACATACTATAGCCAGCCTGGCGCGTTTACCTTCGGTACTATTGGAGGTGCCGACAATATCCTGATGCGCGCAGGCGACTATGCTCGTGGAGGTCAGGCTACCGTTTCTTATACTAACCGCACGTATTACCTTCGTGGTATGCTGACGCTATCCACGGGTCTTACCCAGCACGGATGGGCTGTTACTGCCTTGTTAGGTGGTCGTTACAGCAGTGAGGGTAATGTAAAGGGTACGTTCTATCGCAACATGTCTTACGCTTTGCTGGTTGAGAAACAGTTCCGCGGAGGCCTTCATAGAGTGAACTTTGTAACCTTCGGTTCTCCTGTTGTTCGCGGTCAGCAGAACAGCGGTTCCATTCAGGAGGTCTATGACTTGACGGGAGACAATCTCTATAACGCTAACTGGGGTTACCAGAATGGCAAAAAGCGCAACGCAAAAGTGGTTAAGGCCATTGACCCAACGGCTGTGTTGTCTTACGAAGGCAAGTTGAACGATCGTCTGACACTTAATGCCGGTGCATCTTTCCACTTTGGAAAGTATGGCAACAGTGCGCTCAACTGGTTTGACGGTGCAGATCCCCGTCCAGACTATTATCGCTATCTTCCTTCCTACTTCTATGCTAATGGTAACGACGCAACCGCCGAATATTATCGCGATTTGTGGATGAGTGGCAACACCGCGTTTACTCAGATTGATTGGGACAGCATGATTCGTGCTAACTATCAGAATGTGAAAGACGGAAACGGTGCGGCTATCTATATGGTAGAAGAACGTCGCAGCGATTTGTATGAGACCTCTTTGAACGCCACTCTTAAGGCTGAGCTGAACAAGAATAATACGCTTACATTCGGTCTGCTTGGTCGCAATACGGTTAGCCATCAGTTTAAGAAGGTGGACGATCTGCTCGGAGCCGAGTATCTGCTCGACATCGACAAGTATTCTGACACAGACTTCCCCGGTGATGAAGGTGCTCGTCAGAAAGACCTCAATCGTCCGAACCGTCGCGTTTATGAAGGTGGTATCTTCGACTATCAGTTCAAGCTCCATGTGAATTCACTTCGCGGTTGGCTCAACAACAACTGGCGTCGTGGTCATTGGGAGGCTTATTATGGACTCCAGGTGACTTATACAGACTTCTTCCGTGATGGTAAGATGCGCAATGGTCATCATCCCAACAATTCGTTTGGAGTAGGTAAGCGTCATCACTTTACAGATACGATGTTGAAAGGCGGTCTGACTTATAAAGTGAATGGTCGTCACATGTTCACGGTCAATGGTGCTTACGGAACGATTGCTCCGTTAGCCAACGATGCGTATATCTCTCCGCGTTACAACGATGAAACTCCTGATGGTCTGAAGAGTAGCCGTCTGTTCCACATTGACGCCAACTACATCTTCTCTACTCCTAAGGTACAGGGTCGTGTAAGCGTGTTCAACACGAACTTCTATGACTTGACAGAACGTACTACTTACTACTACGACGGTGTGACGATGGTGAACCAAGTGCTTACGGGTGTACGCAAAGTACATCGTGGCGTAGAGTTGGCTGCTTCTTACAAGGTGGATAGCCACTGGACAATCAACTTCGCCGGTACCGTAGCACAGTATTACTACGACAACAATCCCGAAGGTCAGTTCTCTACCGACAACGGTCAGGCTTTGGAAGATTTTGCCGTTGCATCTCGCGAAAAGGTATATATGAAGAATGTCTATGTAGGTGGTACTCCGCAGATTGCCGGTACCCTCGGCGTTCGCTATTTTATCAAGTACTGGTTCCTTGGCGCAAGTGTAAATGCCTTTGGTCGTAACTTCGTAGAGGCAAGTCCTGCTCGCCGCATCGCATCCCGCTATGCCGGCAACAGTGAGGCTGGTACACCTGCTGTAACTCCTTACAATGAGTATTATGAGGCTTATAAGCAGTTTACCCATCAGGAAATGTTTGACGGTGGCTACACACTGGATGTTTCCATAGGTAAAATGTTCTATCTGAGTCGCAAGCAGAGCATCAACGTAAATCTCTCGTTCAATAATATCACCAACAAGAAGGATATTAAGACGGGAGGCTACGAACAAGGTCGTATCAACCTTGAGAAGCCAGGCCTCTTTGGTAACAAATACTTCTACATGCAGGGCTTCAACTGCTTCCTCAATGTAAGTTACAAATTCTAAATCTCTCCGTGGCATTTGCCGCCACCAACAAGAAATAAAATAAAAACATAAAATAATAAGCTTTATGAAACTTATCAGCAAACTGCTATGCCTTTCGGCACTTCTGTTGGGTGTTGCTTCTTGCGACAAGGACTATGAACTGCCCCCTCTCAATGAGCCCAGTTTTGTTCTGCCTGATGGCGCATCCACCATCACTATTAGTGAGATTCGTAGCCAGTATGCCGCTGCTACATCTTCTAATGCAATCACCATCACCGATGACGTTTATCTCAAAGCTACCGTTATAGGTGACGACCGTTCCGGTAACCTTTTCAAATCTATCATCCTGCAGGACGAAACCGGCGGTATCAGCATGGGTATTGACCAGAGCAACTACTATACAGACTATCCTGTAGGTCAGGAAGTATATGTAGAACTCAAAGGCCTTTGCGTAAGCGTTTACGGTCAGGAGCAGCAGCTCGGCCATCCCGATGGCTATCTCTATCGTACACCTTATGAAATCTTCAAGCAAGTAGTCCACAAGAACGGTTTTGCTAAGCCTGAAGAGGTAGAGGTTAATGAATTTGACAACATCGCCAACCTTTCGAACGATGCCGACGGCACCAAGTACACCATTGTACGTCTGACGGGTGTTCACTTTGAAGATGGAGGCCACGCTCCTTATTCCGATTCTGAAGCAACTACCAGTCGCAACCTTATTGATGCCTATGGCAATGCAATCGTTGTTCGTACCAGTAACTATGCTGACTTTGCCGCACAGACGCTTCCTAGCGGAACGGGTACGGTTGTAGGTATTCTTGGTCGCTATAACGGTACATGGCAGCTGACCATCCGTACTATTGACGATGTATATGGCTTCGATGAAGAATCCGGCGAACCTAGTGAAGAACCCACTGGTGGTGTGAAGACGCTTCCTTATAGCGAAAGCTTCTCTGCTTCTCTGGGTGACTTTACCATTGACGACAAGACGAAACCGTCTAGTCTCAACTACGTATGGGCTTATGACAGCCGTTACGGTGCTAAGGCCACGGGTTATGTAAGCGGTACACGCTACAACGTAGAATCTTGGCTCGTATCTCCAGTTATCGATCTTGGCACAGCCGAACATCCCGCACTGAAATTCCAGCATGCAGGTAACTACTTCAATGGTTCTGAGGCTACCGATTGCACGGTGAAAGTTATCACTGAAGACGGTGCAGCTCATAACCTTACCATTTCGGAATATTCTGCTTCCTTCGCTTGGGTTGATGCAGCCATTGCTCTCTCTGATTTTGCAGGTCAGAAGATTCAGGTGGCCTTCGTTTACAAGAGCACGGATAGCAATGCCGGTACTTGGGAAATCAAGAATTTCGAAGTATCTGACGATGCAAGCGTAACCGGTGGTGGTGGCACAACCAATCCTCCCACGGGTGGTGGAACGGGTGCTGCTCTGCCTTTCTCTGAAACCTTTGCAAGCAACCAGGGTGATTTTACCATTGACAACAAGACGATGCCCGCATCTCTTACTTATGTATGGAAATGGCAGAGTGCACAATATGGTATGAAAGCCAGTGCTTATGTAAGCGGTGTATATAATGTAACCGAAAGCTGGCTCGTTAGTCCTGAAATCAACCTCCGTGGCTCCAGCGCACCTAAACTCACTTTTGAGCACGCCATCAATTATCTTAGTGGTGGTAACATAAGCGAACTCCATACGGTTATGGTAAAGGGTGAGAATGGAACTTGGGGACAGGCTACGATCAGCGGTTATCCGACAGGTTCTAACTGGACCTTCGTTGAGGCTACGGTAGATTTGTCTGCATGGGCAAATCAGAGCGTACAGATTGCACTTGTTTATAAGAGCACGGCTACTGTAGGCACTACATGGGAAGTAAAGAACTTCAAGGTTCAATAATTCCTTTGCCTCAAACCTAAACCATAGAACTCCGACACTCCCTTCTGGCCATTGTGCGGGGCGGAGCGTCGGAGTTCTCCGCTTTTCAAAAGTAAAATCCGATAATCTAATTTTCAAAAATTTCTGTATATGAAACACACGCAACCAAGCCACCTGACAGCAACTGTGTTGCGCAGCGTGTTGCTTCTCGTAGCATTTGTGTGGGGCATAAGTCTGCAGGCTCAGCGCGCGGCTGTCTATGCCGTGGCATTCTACAATGTAGAAAATCTGTTTGACATTGTAGATGATCCGGACAATCCCGGTGACGACGAGTTCCTGCCTACGGGCCCCTATCAGTGGACACAGGAGAAATACGAGCAGAAGCTTGACAATATCGCTAAGGTTATCTCTGAACTGGCCCGTGAGACCTGTCCTGCAGGCCCTGCCATCATCGGCATCAGTGAGATAGAGAACCGCAAGGTGGTAGAAGATCTTCTGGAGCGCCCGGCTATCCGTAATATGGGACTCAAACTCATCCATTACGATAGTCCTGACCGTCGTGGTATTGATGTGGGTCTGATTTACAACCCCCGTCTTTTCACACTCGATCATGCGTTCCCTCACCCCACCATCTTCCCCGGTAAAGACTATTTTAAGACACGTGATATTCTGGAAGTAACAGGTACATTGGCCGGCGAACCTTTCACGGTACTCGTCAACCACTGGCCTTCGCGTTATGGAGGTGGCAAGTCTGCACCTAATCGTAACAATTCTGCCCGCATCGTCCGCGAACTGTGTGACAGTATGCGCGCCGCAGATCCTGCTCGTAAGATTGTTGTTATGGGCGACCTTAATGACGATCCGAAGGACGACAGTTGTGCCAAAGTCTTGGGCGCTACCCGCAAGCAGAAGGGTACTCCTTTCGAAGGGTATTTCAATGCCACTTGGCCCCTGTACGATGCCGGTATCTGCACGCTGTGGTATCAGGATGTAGCCTGTCTGTACGACCAGCAGATTATCAGTGCCAACCTACTGCCGAAGCACACTAAAGGTTTGCGTTTCTGGAAAGCCGAAGTATTCAATCCGCCTTATCTGCTTCAGCAGACGGGCAAGAATAAGGGCTACCCCAAACGTTCCTTTGTCAATTCCAACTGGCAGAACGGTTTCTCTGACCACTTGCCGACCATTACGTATTTCATCAAAGACATAAAGTAAGAAGTCGTATTCCTACACAATTCTCCCGCAGTCGGACCGGTTCTTCAAGCCGTGCGCACTGCGGGAGTTTTTATATAATTCAGTTAGAGGAGGGCAGTTTTGAAAACTGCAACTGTCAAAATGAAAGCAAAAGAAAGAAAATTCTGTCAAAAGTAACATTTTTGTGTATTTTTTATTGCGCAGACTCTTGCAGGCCTCTTATTTTTGCTTTGTGTTTTTCATAGTATTAGATTTAAGGTTAACAAGGTTGGGATACAGTGGTATCCCTTTTTTTTGACCCAAAATAATCCCCTCCAAGCCCATTATTGCTTTGGAGGGGATGCGATTTAGCCAGATAAAATGGCTTTATTTGTTGGACTTTCGACGGTTACAGTCGCGACAGAGCATCTGACAATTCTTTTCCTCCGTCTTTCCTCCTTCTGACCAGGGCGTGATGTGGTCTGCTTCCATATCTTCAATGTCAAAATGCAAGCCACATATAGGGCAGATACCCTTTTGTCGTTCATAACTGGCCTGTCGCATAATCTCTGGGAAGATCCGTAGGTCTAATTCGCGTTCGTCTCCCGTCAGAATGTATGGCACTATACCTTTGGGCCTCTGTATTTCCGTGTCAAGTAACAGAGAGGCAATTTGTTTGTCGAGTTCCGATTTGTTAAGGAGTCGTTTGTGGTGACAATGATAGAGTGTACCCCAGTCCAATCCTTTTAGGATACGAGCACGTTTCCTTACATCAAAGGTTCCAGTGATCCATGTGATAATAGCCACAAAGTGTTGCCAGAGTTGCAAAGCGTTTGGGTCGTGTTGGTGTAGGGCCATATACCCTTCTATGGTAATCCGATGGGCTGGAGTGCTTTGTGCTATGCATATCCACTTTATGGCGGTTTCAAGAAACTTCTGTCGGATAGGCGACCCATCTAAGAGGTCTTTGCCCATTTGGTAGGCGGGGCAGTTGGCCCGGGAGAAATATCGTTTTGCGTCAGATACAAACGGACCAGCATATACTGCGTTACGTAGTTCTTGATCTTCTAGTTTTTCTCCTGCAATATTGATGGTTTGGAACCACTCCAACCGCTCTTTGTCTGTGCCACTACACACATATACGGTCAATTCATAATTGAGAATCTCATCTTGTTCTGCGGTGGTTAGATTATTGAAAAACTTGAAGTCGTAAGCGAATTCGCCATTTACATATTGACACAGGCTGATGGTGCGTTGCTGTCCGTCCATTACCTCGTAGGGACAGTCTGCGTCATTGTCGCGCGTGGCCCAATACATAACGTTTAGTGGATAGCCATTCTTTACGGTGGTGATGACAGCGGCGCGCTTTTTGTCATCATAGATAAATTCGCGTTGATAGGGTGGTCGTATGTCCAGTTTTCCGTTGTATCCGCGTATGCCACCCTCTTCGTTGTCCTCATATCCCTGCGTCAATTCACGCACGGTAACTTTTCTCAGTTTGATGTCCATATTTGTTTTCATATCATTTGAGCGTTTATTTCTTTCTGCGAATTAGAATTCGGCTATAAGGACATTTGTGCTTTCCGTTTATAGTAATAGAAACATCTGTACGCCCCCTATAGTTTTTCCGTACTCCAGCCAATTTACCCAAGTTTCCACTTCCCAATCCTACTATTTCAAACTGAGAGGGGTTGAGCTGTCCTAAAATTGTATCGGGTACTCCCATAATTCCGTCATAGTCGCACGGAATGTTTGCTATCTCAGAAACATCAATACCATCAAGATTATCATAGGTAGGATAATCTTCTGGCGAATAATGTTTGTATAGTATAAGTTCTTCATGGCGTTTAGCATGGTCTAGATTAGTAAGCCATAGAACACTTGGAACTTTTATATAATTTTCTTCTGGTTTATAACCTTTATTTAGAACATATTTCTGATTTGCAACTTCGGTATTTTCATAAGGCGTTCTGTATATCATAGATAGATTAAACCCATATCCGACCCAAAGTTTGTTTTCTTTTATTAAAGGGAATATATCTTTAGAATGTAAGGCGGTCATTCTTCCAATAATGAGGAACTTTTTATTAAATTTAATCAGTTGGGCGACATAATCCCTGAATAACGAGAAAGGAGGATTCGTTACAACAATATCTGCCTGCTGTAAAAGTGCTTCATTCTCTAACGATCGAAAATCGCCATGTTCTTTTAGTTTAGTACGAATGTTTTTGTCATTTTTAAGCAGTTCGCGCACATCAGCTAAATCTATGCGCCCATCTCCGTTAATGTCGCGCACTTCCGTAATCTCCACTTTGTAGGCAACCTTCTTCGGTTCAGTCTCCATATCCCCGAAGTCAATCATTAGTTCATTTCCTTGCACGGGAGAACCGTCGTAGCAAGTGGCAATAAGTTTCTTCAATCCAAGCGCATTGAAGTTGAGAGCAAAATACTTAAAGAAATTGCTCTCATAGGGATCGTCGCAGTTACAAAGCACAACCTTGTCGCGGAAGTGTGAGCGGTAATGTTTCAGCTCGTTGCTAATATCTTCCAACTGCGTGTAGAATTCGTCTTTCTTGTTTTTCTTAGCGTTGTTTAGATTTGTTATAGCCATAAGTGACATTATACAATTTAATCGCAGTTGCCACTTATCAGCTTTCGGAATATGCAAACACCTCGGATAGTAAGTACAAAAATAGCGTGAAACGCATCTTGCCTTACTCCGAGGTATTTGCCGTAACCCGTATAAGAGACAAGTTCCGTCCACGCTAAGCGCAGACGTTCACTGAACTTATTCTCACTTATACTTCTTAAATCGGCAAATTTTTTGGAGTATGTTGAATAAATAGCAAACGCTTGTTAATATTGCCTGCACCACTGTGCAGATTTGTTTATGTATAGCAAAAATATAGAAAATAGTTCATATAGGGAAGAAAACGATATTTTAGAACGGCTGGTCCGTTTGTGGGCTCAATATCCTAATTTTGCAGACACCCGCTCCCTATATCTGAAACTTTCCGCTTATATTTGCGTAAGATAAGTCTGTCAGGAAAAATAGTACCAATAATGTCAGATCCGAATAAACATATTGGAATTGTTACTATCTTCAATGTGAATAATTTTGGAGCCGAGTTGCAGGCGTATGCTACGCAGAAAGCAATGCAAAACCTCGGTTACGACGCCGAAATTATAGACCTACCCTATTATAAGAGCCCCAACTTTAAGCGAGAAAAGGAGTCGTATCCCTTTTTTCCTCTTCCCACCGCGGTGAAACTTAAAGAAAAAGTGGCGGCCCTACGGCGAGGGTTGAAGTATAAATTTTCCAGCAGGAAGTTCAAACGTCGGATTGAGAAGTTTGAGCAATTTCATAGAGAAAACACCCGTTTTTCCCAGCAGCGGTATGAGGGAATCTCCGCGTTGTACAATACGCCTCCACAATATGATGTATATTGCGTGGGGAGCGATCAGGTTTGGAATCCCTACAATTATGTCTCCCTCTACCCGTACTTTCTGACGTTCTCGCCCGATAACGCACGCAGGATGTCCTATGCAAGCAGTTTTGGCGTATCGTCTGTGCCCGCTGCCGCCAAGCCTGTCTTTTCAGAATGTTTGAGCAAGTTGTC
Organism: Alloprevotella sp.; assembly: GCA_017478625.1. Classification (GTDB taxonomy): domain Bacteria; phylum Bacteroidota; class Bacteroidia; order Bacteroidales; family Bacteroidaceae; genus Alloprevotella. The sequence goes on along the minus strand of JAFVDF010000009.1, from coordinate 277,654 downwards.
TGCAATCAGCGTAAGGGAGCAGGCAGGCGTGACGTTAGTGAAAGAGTTGTGCGACAAACCTGCCACACTGGTATGTGATCCTACCCTCTTGTTGCGTAGTGCGGACTGGGAGCAGGTGGAAAAAAAGATAGAAGACCTACCTTCGAGTTACGTCCTGGTCTATGACTTACACCCTATTCCTTATCTCTGGGTGGCGGCAGAGCATATAGCGAGGTTGCTTAATCTGCCCATTGTCCGGATTAACAGTGAAAATGCGAGAAAGTACGCAGGTGGGGTAAACCTGGAAGATATAGGGCCTGCCGAGTTCCTGTACTTGTTTCGCCACGCCACGTTTGTGGTGACGAACAGTTTCCACGGAACTGCATTTAGTATAAACTTCCAGAAAGACTTCTACTGTATCCTTTCGAGGACGCAACGTAATAATTCCCGGCAACTCAGTCTGCTTGATACCTGTAAACTTTCGCACCGCGCATTGTACGAAGATGCAACGTTGCCCTCCGCGGAGGAGTTGTCTATATCCTACGTAGAGGCCACCGATTGCCTTGAGCAATTCAGGCGCACCTCCATAGATTTTATAAAGAATGCCATTGACGGACCTCAATAAAAACTTACCTCAGCTCTGTGATACGACTTCCTGCACGGGCTGTGGCGCGTGTGTGAACAGTTGTGCGCACCAGGCACTGTGTCTGACCGCGAGTGCAGAAGGATTTTATCATCAGACGATAGATGCCCAGCGCTGTGTCGGATGCAAACTGTGTGAGAGGAGCTGCCCCGTGCTTAATCCGCCCGTACGCCATAATACGGAAAAATTACGGGCCTTTGCGGCGTGGCATAAGGATGAGGACATACGCAGAGAGAGTAGTTCTGGCGGTGCTTTTTCGGCTTTTGCCAGTTTCGTCCTGTCGCAAGGCGGCTGTGTAGTCGGAGCGGCTTACGGAAAAGATCTGCATATCGAGCATATAGTGGTAGAGACCGAAGAAGAGCTCAGGCGTTTGCGCCTCAGTAAATACAGCCAAAGTTTTATAGGAGGGGTATTGTCTGAGGTAAAGTCTCGTCTGAAGGCAGGGCAGACCGTTCTGTTTACCGGCACACCCTGTCAGGTGTCGGGCTTGGTAAGGTTTTTGGGCCGGGACTATACGAACCTGATAACCATAGACCTTATATGCCACGGCGTACCCAGTCCGAAATTTCTGCAGAAATACCGCGAATCGTTAGAGCCTCGTTTTGGGAAGATAGACAAGATAGATTTCCGAAACAAGCGTAAGGGGTGGTATGACAATCTTCGTGTAGTCTATACGGAAAACGGAAAAAGTCACGCAATGCGTGGTCATAACGATGCCTATTGGGTTGCATTCAGCAGGGACACCTGTCTGATGGAGAGTTGTTACCAATGCCGTGCGCAGGGATTTCCGCGTTGTAGCACTTTTACTCTGGCCGATTTCTGGCGGATAGGCCACCGTGTGCCGTTTGGACATAAGGACGAAATAGAAAAAGGCATCTCGCTGATTATTGTGAACGACGAAAGCAAGGTCTCCTTATTGCAGGAACTGACCGGCCGGCTTTATCTGGAAGAGAGGACCATCGACGAGGCTATAGGAGGAAATCTCTCCGGAGTACAATCGCACCATCGGCCTTCCGACCGAAGTTCTTTTTATGCCGATTTGGAAAAGATGTCCTGGCAAGGCTTCCGTCAGCGCTATCTTACGCCCAATACGCGCGAAAGACTCGTGAAGATGTTTCGAGAGCGGTTGCCTTTTTGGTTGATAAAGCGAATCAGACTCATAAAACAAAAATAGTTGGAATATGGACGCGCAGAAATTTCCCAAATATAAGGACTACTATTCGTTCAAAGACAAGCTGAAACGGTTGCTGTGGAACGGTTGCTATATCCTCTTATTCCGCCCGTTTGGCCTGCCGTATTTTGCGGCTTGGCGCAATGGTATATTGAAACTGTTTGGTGCGAAAATAGGAAAAGGCACTATCATTCACGCATCGGTTAAGGTGTGGGCTCCGTGGAATCTTATCACAGGTATTCGTACCAATATTGGCCCTCATGCTTATATATACAATCCCGGGCTCATCAAATTGGGAAACAAAACCTGCATAAGCCAGTTTGCATTTATCTGTACGGCTACACACGACTACACCTCCGTCTTGCGCCCCCTGATAAGGAAGGACATACAGATTGACGACTATGCCTGGGTGGCCGCTTCGGCTTTCGTCGGTCCGGGCGTACATATCGGCGAATATGCCGTTGTCGGAGCTACGGCGTCAGTATATAAAGACGTAGAGCCTTATGCCATAGTAGGAGGGAATCCTGCTAAATTTATTAAGTACCGTACGCTGACAGATAAAGAATAGTCCCGCCGCTTGTCCGCAGGATATATGTCAGACTGTCATCATTTTGTCGTCACAGCCTGAAGTTATCTGAAACATTCCACTTATTTTTGCGGAGGATAAGTCTAAGAAATTAACCCGTGTCATTGATAGCGCCAATTCTCTCCCTTTTCAGGGGCGACAAACGGTCCGTCATTGTGAAGAAAAACATTGTCGGCTCGTTTGTGGTCAAGGTTTTTTCTGTGCTTATCTCCCTGCTGTTAGTCCCCATTACCATAGGATATGTCAGCGGTGAACTCTATGGTATCTGGCTGACGCTGGCCACGATTGTTTCGTGGGCCAACCTTTTCGATATGGGCTTCGGCCACGGGCTTCGCAACAAGGTGGCAGAGAGCGTGGCTTTGGAAAAATGGGACAAGGCCCGCGAATACATCAGCACGGGCTACTTCTTCTTCTGTCTTATCTTTATACCGGTGGCAGTGATTGTCTATTTTGCCTGTCCGCTGGTCAATTGGCCCGAGTTGCTGAGCATACAGACCGAGTATCAGGACCTGTTGGTGAGCGTCATGCGGATTGTGATCATTTTCTTTGGTATGCAGTCTGTCATCAAAATCCAGGGAGCCGTTTTGAATGGTTTGCAACTCACTGCGCTTAACTCCTCATTTGCCGCCTTGGGCCAGCTACTCGTGCTCATCGTGGTGTATACACTGACGCTTACGACAAAGCCCTCTCTGACCTATCTGGCTTACGCTATCTGTGCCACGCCGTTAATTCTGGACCTGCTGGTGAGCGGATGGCTTTATCTGTTCAAATATAAGAAGCTCTGCCCGTCTGTCCGCCTCATTCGCCTGCCCCTCGTCAAGGATGTGCTCAATCTGGGTATCTACTTCTTCATCATCCAGATAGCCGTGATTGTGCTCTACCAGACCATAAATGTTATTTTGAGCCATGTGGCTGGTCCCAATGCCGTGACCGAGTACAATGTCATATACAAATACATCAGTATCCCCCTGATGATTTCCTCCACTCTGGTCGGACCACTGTGGTCGGCCTTTACCGACGCCTTTACAGTAAAGGATTTTGTATGGATGTCGCGGGCCTACACCAATATGCTTCGCTCGTATGTAGGGCTGGTAGCGATCTTGCTCGTCCTCTTCCTTGCCTATCCCATTGCCTTTAAGTATTGGCTCCACGGAAAGGTGGAAATCCACCTCTCTATGGTAGTGATTGTGACGCTTCATGTGGCCATCGTCATGTGGAATAATATGCACACGGTGCTCATCAATGGCACCGGTCGCGTCCTGCTTCAGTTGCTCTGCTATGTGCTTGGGCTCGTGGCAAACATACCGTTGGCCCTTTTGCTGGGATACTACTATGGTGCAGAGGGAGTTATATTTTCGGTCATAGTCCTTAATCTGCCCCTCGTTTTCATTATGCGATTACAGATTAAGAAGATTATAAACCAGACGGCTACGGGCCTTTGGGCGCGTTAGTCTCAGTCATCAATCTCTAAGCTTATGAAACCCATTATCAAACTTGTATTGGCCGTCTTGTTGCTGCTTTGTCTGGCCGATTTACCTTATAGTTTTTACCAACTTGTCCGTGTAGCGGCCGCAGTAGGCTTTGCATACCTGTCGTACGACTATTTTAAGGGCAACAAAAATGTTTGGGGCGTGGTCTTTGCCGGGCTTGCACTCCTGTTTCAGCCTTTTCTAAAGGTACAACTCGACCGCACTTTTTGGAATGCCATTGATATCATTGTAGCCCTCCTGCTTATCTCGCTTATCATCGGTGCTTTTCGCCGGAAGTAGGAGCAAGGCGATACGCTCCGTTCTTTTATACGCGCGCGTGATATATCCGTCTGTCTGTGAGATAGGCGGATTTTTTCGTTCCACAGGTTTCTTGTGTGGCCGAAAAGGGAGGTTTTTGATAAGAAAATATTGTATTTGTGTAAAAAATACGCAAATAAACTTGGAGGATATGTGAACAGGTATATATCTTTGTTGCGTAAAATATACACAATATATAATGGAAGAATTAAAATATCACTACAAGTATCCGCATCCCAGCGTGACCACAGACAGCGTTATTTTCGGTTTTGACGGCGTAGGGCTGAACGTCCTGCTCGTTCGGCGTGGAATAGAGCCCTATCAGGGCTGCTGGGCTTTCCCTGGAGGATTTCTGCAGATGGACGAGACGGTGGAGGAAGGTGCTGCGCGCGAGTTGCAGGAGGAAACAGGGCTCCGCCAGGCTTATATGAACCAGTTCCATGTCTATTCCGATCCGCAGCGCGACCCGCGCGAGCGTGTCATTACCGTAGCCTTTTACGCATTGGTACGCATTAGCGAGGTTAAGGGAGGCGACGATGCTGCTGAGGCCTGTTGGTTTCCTATCACAGAAGTACCCCGTCTAGCTTTTGACCACGACCGCATTCTGCGCGACGCCCTGCAAGCGTTGCAGCGCAATATCCATTTTGAACCTGTGGGCTTTGAGTTGTTGCCTGCCAAGTTTACAATGGCGCAGTTACAGCATCTCTACGAGGCTATCCTTGGTGTGCAGTTTGACCGGCGCAACTTCTACAACAAGATGCTAAGGCTGGGAATTCTTACGTCCCTTGGAGAGCGCGTGGCCTCGCAGAAAGGAAAAGACGCCTACCTGTATAGCTTTAATCCGGATAACTATGTGGCTATGAAGCGTAAGGGGTTCCGTTTGGAGTTTTAATCTAATTTTTTCAAGACTTATACGAATATGTTAGGAAGTATCATTGGCGACATTGTAGGAAGCGTCTATGAATTCAATAATCTGAAGAGCAAAGATTTTTCTTTCTTCAGCAAGAACGCAGCCTATACCGACGACAGTATTTTGACCATTGCCACGGCCGACTGGATTATGAACGGAGGTCAGCCGGGCGCTTACTATGCCCGCTACGGCTTGCGCCACCAATGTCCGCGCGGAGGATATGGCGGGGGCTTTAAGCACTGGCTCATCACGGGCGCAGAGACGGGCCAGTTTGAGCCTTATAACAGTTGTGGCAACGGTTCGGCCATGCGCGTAGGCCCTGTCGGCTGGGCGTTTGACACGGTGGAGGAAGTCCTGCAAGTGGCCTGTCTGAGTGCCGCCTGCACCCATAATCATCCAGAAGGTATCAAGGGAGCGCAGGCTACAGCACTGGCCATCCTGCTAGCCCGTCAAGGAGCGTCAAAGGAGGTTGTCCGCGACGAGTTGGAGCGTCGGTTCGGCTACGACCTGCGTCAGACCTGCGACCAGATTCGTCCGACTTACGAATGGGGCGCACTTTGTCAGAACACCGTACCGCAGGCCGTGTGCGCTTTCCTAGACAGCCACAGTTTTGAAGACGCGGTGCGCAACGCCATCTCCCTGGGAGGCGACAGCGACACCCTGGCGTGCATTACCGGGAGCATTGCGGAGGCCTATTACGGTATTCCCTCAGACCTGCGTACGCAGGCATTGGCCTATCTGCCCGATGAATTGCGTAGCGTCATCGTGCAATTTGAGTGCAAGTACGGTCCGTCATCTGACGGAAAGAGGGCATAGCGTAACTGCCCGGCCTTTTGTCAAAATTTTTCGCCAAAACGCACAAAAAGCCCCCTTGCACAGGTCGGGAAGTTTTTGTAAATTTGAAAAGGAAAGGAGAAAAAATACCATCCGATACTCCGATGAGCTTACGGGGCGGTTTCTGTCGATGAAACCGCCCTTTTTATGCAAAAATTGGATTATGGCGCGGAAAAATTCCATAATGCAATTCGCCAACGGTATAATCGGATTTTCAGATTGCATAAGCCTTTTTTGCGACGCCATTATGCCACAGATGGAATGAATAGTTCTGCCGCCCGATTGCATTATGCCCCGAGGCGTTAAGATAATTTAACATCGCGTCCGGATGTCAATGAATTTTACCAGAACGGCCAGACCGGCCGCTACCCGTACGCCTTTGAAGCGTCCTACTGTTTTCGGCGACCGTCCGCTTATTACGTTGTGCGAAAACCCGTGTGGCGAATAGTGTACGTCCTTACGCCGTTTCCGTAGGAGGGAATGATAGGATTTTCTTGCTTATGGAGCGACGAAATGCGAGGCTTCCGCAGAAAACTTTCTACAAAACTTTCGCCTGCGAAATGGTTTTTGTATGTATCTTTGTCAGCCTAATAGACACTAATTCGTTATGGAAACTCGCGACAGAATAATTCACGAAGCGTGTAAGCTCTTTTTTCAAAAAGGCATCAAGGCTGTGCGAATGGATGACATATCGCAGTCGCTTCATATCTCCAAGCGTACCCTCTATCAGATATTCCCCGACAAGAAAAGCCTGCTGATGTCGTGTTTGCGCACGGCCTATGAGGAAAGTTGGAGGGAGCGACGGGCCATCGTCAGGGGGGTAGATGACGTGCTCGAGGTGGCGTTGCGCGTCACGCGCCAGCAAGCCAGCAAGATCAAGACGTTGTCGTCCGTGTTCCTTATGGAGGTGTCCCAGCACCCCGACATCAGGGAATATTTCGACAAGTTGCAGAACGAAAACGTAAAGGAAGCGATGGAGTTCATATCGAAAGGCGTCCAGCAGGGCTACTTCCGCCCCGAGATTAACCATCAGGTGGCGCAGCGCACGCTCCAGTTGGGCCTTGACGCCCTAAAAGGAAGCGATTTGTTCCGGAAATGTTCACCCTTTGATATCTTCAAGAGCACTTTCCTCGTCATGTTGCGCGGAAGCCTTACGGAAAAAGGCTTCAAGCGGCTCTCCGAGGTGGAAAACGATATTCTGTCAGCCTAAAATGCTTTTCCGTCAATCCTTTTTCCTATGAATCAGATGAATTGGAGCCAACTCCTGTCCAGTAAGCGACTTGGACGCGAAGACAAGGGCCGTGCGGTAATCGAAAAGCGCACGGATTTTCAGCGCGACTACGACCGCCTGATATTTTCCTCGGCCTTTCGGCGCATGCAGAATAAGACGCAGGTATTTCCCCTGCCCGGAAGCGTATTTGTGCATAACCGACTGACGCATAGCCTTGAGGTGGCGTGTGTCGGGAGGAGCTTGGGCACAGATGTGGCCGTAGAACTTTCGCGCCGTCACCCCGAACTGTCTGACACGGCTATTCTGGAGATAGGAGCCATAGTCAGTGCGGCCTGTTTGTCTCACGACATGGGCAATCCGCCCTTTGGCCACAGCGGAGAGAGGGCCATACAGAGTTTTTTCTCCGAGGGAGAAGGCCACGCGCTTAAGGCGCAACTGCCTCCGACTACCTGGTCGGACATTACCCAGTTCGACGGCAACGCAAACACGTTCCGGTTGCTTACCCACCAGTTCCAAGGCCACCGCGTGGGCGGCTTTACGATGACTTACAGTACGCTGGCCTCATTTACCAAGTACCCCTACTCCTCTATGTTGGCCGGGCAGAAGCCTAAGTTCGGTTTCTTTGAGCCTGAGAGGGAGTTGTTTGAACGCATAGCCGACGAGTTGGGCCTCCTGACGCTTGAGGAGCGCGACGGCTTTAAGAAGTTTGCGCGCCACCCCCTTGTATATCTCGTTGAAGCGGCCGACGATATCTGTTACGAGATTATGGATATTGAAGACGCCAGCAAACTTCACGTCATCTCTGTCGAACGGGCGCACGAACTTATGCTGTCGTTCTACGAGCCCGAGATGCAGAAGCGTCTGAGGCAGGCATACAGCATGGTCACGGACCCCAATGACCGCACGGTATTCTATCGCTCCTGCGTCATCAATGCGCTGGAGCAGGCCTGCGTCCGTATTTTCGTGGACCACGAAGAAGAAATCCTGCAGGGCCGTTTTACGGGCTCGCTCATCGAACATTTGCCCGAGCCGTTGCGGTCGGCTTATCAGCATTGTGCCTCGCTTTCCAAAAAACGCATATACAACGCAAAGGTGGTAACCGACGTGGATCTTGCAGGTTACCGTATCATCTACACGCTCTTAGGGCTTATGACGGAAGCCGTATTAGAGCCGTCGAAAGCCTATTCGCGTCTGTTGCTTTCACAGGCCTCGTCGCAGTACGAACTAAGCGCGCCCGATCTTTCTACGCGCATTATGGCCGTGCTCGATTATCTGTCGGGCATGACGGACGTGTTTGCGCTCGACTTGTATCGTAAAATCTCCGGACAGAGCCTTCCCAACGTATGACCAAAGCCTCCTCGTCCTACGGCCAAATATTGAAAAACACGGGCCTCTTAGGTGGCGTGCAGATTGTGCAGGTGCTACTGTCCATTGTGCGCAACAAAGTGGCCGCCTTGTTTATCGGGGCGTTGGGTATGGGGCTCGCGGACCTCTATTCGCGTATGGCAGAATTCGTGGGGAGCGCCACAAATTTTGGTATATCGTTCAGTTCGATTCGCAGTATAAGCGCGCTGGGCGATACGGCCGACAAGGCAGAGTTGGCCAGCCATGTGCGCGTCGTCAGGAGCTGGACGTTGCTCACCGCCATACTGGGCACCCTGGTCTGCATCGTCCTGTCGCCCTACTTGAGCCTTTGGACGCTCGGTGACACCCATACGCAGAAAGGTTTTATATTGCTGTCGCCCATGGTGGGCCTGCTGACGCTGACGGGGGGCGAGCTGTCTATCCTCAAAGCACTCCGCCAGCTCAAGAGCATAGCCCTTGTCAATGTGCTGGGCGCTCTGGCCACTGTCGCCATAGCGATACCTACGTACTACTGGCTCGGCCGGCGCGGTATCTTACCCGTCCTGTTGCTCAGCACGGGCTTCGTGTTTCTTCTGAACCTGCGCGCCACGACCAAGTTATTTCCGTACCGTGTCAGCCCCTTCTCGTTGCAGATTCTCAGGCAGGGCTCCGGCATCCTGAGGCTCGGGAGCGCATACATCTTGGCCGGATTGGCCGGTAGCGGGGCCGAGTTGATAGTTCGCTCCTTTATATCGAACACCTCCACCCTTGAACGCGAAGGTCTCTTTGCGGCAGGCGTAGCTCTGATAGTTTCGTACTCGCGTTTGCTGTTTGCCGCGCTGGATGCCGACTACTTTCCGCGACTTTCCTCCGTGGTGTCCGAGCGCGCCATAGCCAACCAGACCATCAACAAGCAGATAGATGTGCTGGGCCTGCTGATGTCGCCCATGCTCATTATCCTGGCTTTCTGCGCCCCCCTGCTGGTGCGCCTTCTCTATACGGAAGATTTTCTGGAGAGCGTGCCGATGATTCTTTGCGCGCTCAGTTATGTCTATTTCAAGGCGGTATATACGCCCATCGCCTATCTACCGCTTGCGGCGGGCCACTCCCTGACGTATCTGCTTATGGAATTGGCCTACGACGCGGTCTTTGTCCTGCTCGTAACCCTTGGCTATGCCCACTACGGCCTTGTAGGCGCCGGTGTCGGGCTCTCGCTGGCCAATCTGTTTGACCTATTGCTCATCAGTATAGTCTATGGCAGTCGTTATGGCTTCCGCTACGACCGGCGCACCCTCGTACGTCAGACATTGCAGTACCTGCTGCTCGGTGCGGCTATCGCGCTGGCTCTCTTGCCCATAGGCTGGCTGAAATGGCCTCTTGGACTGGGCGTTTTGGCGCTGAGTCTGACCTATTCGTGGCTCCTGCTGAAGCGCAAGACGGGCGTGCAACAAACCTTGACGCGCTGGCGCGAAAAACTGATAAAGAAATGAAGCCGGAGGTCAGTATCATCGTGGCGGTGTATAATGCCGCAGAGACATTGGATCAATGTCTTGACTCGCTTCTCGGGCAAACCGACGGGCGCGTGCAGGTAATCTGTGTAGATGACTGTTCTACCGACGCTTCGGCTGATATACTGAAGCGACGCGCCGAGGCTGACGACCGCTTACTGCTACTTCGAACTCCGCAGAACAGTGGGCTGAGCGTGGCGCGTAACGTGGCCATTCCGTATATCAAGGGAAACTGGGTGTTTACCGTAGATGCCGACGATTGGATCAGTGCAGACAGCGTAGAGAAACTGCTTGTCGCTTCGCAGGCCTTTCCTACAGCCGACATCCTCCTTTTCCGACTGCGGAAAGTCTATCCCGACGGTAGGGAGGAGCCTTTTTCCGATTGGCCCCTCTATCAGACGTTTACGGGAGAGGAAGCCGGACGCTTGGCGGTGGATTGGAAAATTCACGGCGATTATGCCCTGCGTCCGCAACAACTTGCCCTGCAACCCTACGACGCACGTACGCGCGTGTACAGCGATGATGTCACCGTACGCGAGCATCTGCTGACGGCGCAGAGGCTGGTGCAGACCGATGCGGTATATTATTTTCGCCAACATCCTGCCTCGCTGACCCACACAGATGGGTTGGCGCGACTTGATTTCATAGTGGCCAACACCCATTTGCGCGAGATGTTGGAAAGTCACACGGCCGATGCGACGACGCTCTCCGTGGCGGAAGAATATATCTGGCGCGTATATGTGGGAATCCAGCGGAGACTGACCGCTATGAGCGGTAGTCTGAGTCCCGCCGACAGGGAAAGAGCTGAGCAGGTGCTTTCTACCGCCTTGCAGGCTATGCGTCCCGACCGGTTGCCTAAAAGGCTACGCTTCGACCCCCATCATCTTTTTCTGCGCCCTTATGGACTTTTGCGAGCCTATACGCGCCTGTTGCTGTGGTACCGACATCAGCGCGGACGCACTTATGGACCGCGCGAATAACCCCTTTACCTCTGCCGACTCCAATGAAGATTCTGCATATAAATACCTCCGAACTGACGGGCGGTGCGGCCATAGCGGCCCATCGGCTTATGGAAGCCCAAAATGCGATAGGCCTGCAGGCTGAGATGCTCGTGCGCGACGCGGAAACCTCCGACGCGCATGTCCATGCCCTTACTGCACAGCGTCGGATGTGGCTCAAGTTTGTGGGCGAAAGGCTCGACATTGTGCTACGCAACCGTTCGCGTGCCAATCTCTGGCAGATAGACACGGGTTTCTTTGGAGCAGACCTGACGCGGACGGCTCTCTTTGCAGACACTGATATCCTGCACCTCCACTGGATAAACCAGGGGATGCTTTCCCTGCGGGGATTGGAGCGTATCCTTAGGAGTGGCAAGCCCGTAGTATGGACCTTGCACGATATGTGGCCCGTGACGGGAATTTGCCACCATGCCGACGGGTGCAGAAAGTTTGAATCGGCCTGCCACACGTGTCCGTTGCTCCATCGCCGAGGCTTACACGATTTGGCGAGCCAAGTGTTTGCGCGTAAGCAGGAGATATACCGAGAGGGAAGGCTCGCACTGGTGGCTTGCAGCGACTGGCTGGCTGGTGAAGCCCGTGCGTCAGCCCTCAGCAAGGGGTTGCGCGTAGAAAGCATTACCAACCCCATAGATACCACCTATTTTACCCCTGCGGACAAGGTAGCCGCCCGTCGCGAACTCGGGTTGCCCCAAGATATGCCCCTGTTGCTCTTCGTGGCGCAAAAGGTTACCAACCCTGCCAAAGGCTTCCAGTTTCTCGCGGAAGCCATAGACCGGCTCATCGCCTCGGGCGCGTTTACCCGTGAGACTATCGGCGTCGTGCCTGTGGGTATGGAGTCGGAGCAGGCGGCCCAGATGTTGTCCTGCAAGTCGTTTCCGCAACCCTATTCTTCCGACCTGTCGCGCACCCGGAGCCTCTACCGCGCCGCCGACCTGCTTGTGATGCCTACGCTGATGGACAACCTGCCCAACACCATAGCCGAAGCGTCTGCCTGCGGGCTTCCCACCATCGGTTTCCGTATAGGCGGCCTGCCCCAGATGATTGACGACGGGCGCACGGGCTACCTCTGCTCCTATTGCTCCGCCGAACACCTTGCCTCCCTTATACAGCAGGCACTTACCTCCGACAGACGCGATGAAATGGGCCGTTTTGCCCGACAGAAAGCAGAAGAAATGTTTGCACAGGAGCGTGTAGCCCAACGCTATCAGGCTCTTTACGAGTCGCTCCTCAATCCAGTCAGTAAATAAAACCCTTCGAAAAATCTACCACACAATACTATGGCCCGACTGCCCCTGAAGATTTCCGTCATTACCGTAACGCGCAACGCCGCCCCACTGTTGGAGCGGACCATGCACAGTGTAGAATCGCAAGACTACCCCTTTGTAGAACATCTTATCATAGACGGCAACAGCGACGACCATACGCTCACGCTCGTACACCATTATATGGAGCGTAACTCGCAACGGGAAATCGCGCATGAAATCAACTGTCTCAGCGAAGCCGACGAAGGAATCTACGACGCCATGAATAAAGGACTCGCATTACTTACTGGGCGCTACGTAGTGTTCTTGAACTCTGGCGACACTTTTGCCTCGGAACATACGCTAAGTCTGGTGGCCGAACTCGCAGAAAGTGGCAGCAGGCAGGCCGGAGTAGTCTATGGCGACACAAATATAGTGGACGATGCAGGCCACTTTGTACGGCGACGCCGTCTGAGCCCGCCCGATGCACTTAAGTGGGAGGATTTTCGCTTCGGTATGCTCGTGTGCCACCAGGCCTTCTTTGCGCGCGTAGATTTAGCTCGCGAAACGCGCTATAACCTTAAGTACCGCTACAGCGCCGACTTCGACTGGTGTATCCGCATTATGCAGTTGGCACACAAGCGCGACGCACCGCTTGTCAATGCCTTTCAGCCACTCGACAACTACCTGCAGGGAGGCACCAGCAAGCGCTTTCGCCGGCGTAGCCTGATAGAACGCTTCCGCATCATGGTAAGCTACTTCGGTTGGACTACCACGCTGGGCGAGCACCTATGGTTTGTTCTTCGCGCCATACTCCGACGCTGACACCTCCGACGACTATGAAAAAAGAGATTACTTCCGAAACGCTCTATCTTAAGGCGGCCACGTTGTGTGCCCATCGTGAGGTCTGCTGCGACGATGTGCGACAGAAACTCTATGCGTGGGGAGCGCGACGCGACTGGGTAGATGAGATAGTGGACAGACTTGTGGATGAGGGATATATTGACGAGATGCGCTACGCCCGTGCATTTGTCCACGACAAGACACTTTTCAACCGGTGGGGCCGGGTAAAGACGCGCCACGCTTTAGAAATGAAGAATGTGGATACAGATCTTATAGATGAAGCCCTTGCTACCATTGACGAAGAGGCTTATGCTCGTATGCTGACCGAACTTCTGACCGAAAAACTCCCTTCCGTCAGTGCAAAGAACGAGTATGAGCGTGCCCAGAAATTGTTGCGTTTTGCGGCCGGAAGGGGCTTTGAGTCTTCCGTAGTATTCGAGGTGATGAAAGAATTATAGCCTCTGCCCACGGCATAATACTCTTGTGCAGTTCACAATGTGAAATTTGAATTTCACACTGTGAACCGCACATTTCATACTGTGAACTGCGTGATGCGATAGGGCTATTTTACGGGCTGAGTATGGGTGTCAAGCCAAGCTTTATCCGCTGCGTCGGTCAGATAAGGCCACAGGCGTTTGCGTACCTCGGCATGGTAGGCATTAAGCCAATTTTTCTCGGTTTCATCGAGCCTTTCCCAGACGACAGGCTTCAAATCGTACGGGCAAAGCGTGAGCGGTTCGAAGCCACAGAAGTTGCCGAAAGGAGTCTTATTGCGCTCTACACAGAGGATAGTGTTTTCGATGCGCACGCCAAACTTTCCGGCTGCGTAGATACCGGGTTCGTCCGTTACCACCATTCCGGGACGATAGCCGGTAGTGGAAGCCTCGTTTACATTCTTGCGAATCTGTGCCGGGCCCTCGTGTACGCACAGGTAGGAGCCTACTCCGTGTCCGGTGCCGTGTCCGAAATCATAGCCGCATAGCCACAGGGGCCTACGCGCTATGGCATCCAGCGCAATGCCCGGCGTGCCTGTCGGGAACAGAGCCATTTGCAGGTCAATATGTCCTTTCAGTACGAGCGTGTAAGCCTCGCGTTCCTCGTCGGTAAGGGGGCCCAGTGCAATAGTACGGGTGATGTCGGTTGTAGCAAAGTCGTATTGTCCGCCCGAATCGAGTAGCAACAATCCGCGAGGCTCCAGCGGTACGGCAGTAGCCGGAGTGGCTTCGTAGTGGACTATTGCACCGTGCGGTCCATAGGCCGCGATGGTGGCGAAACTAAGGCCCCGGAAGCAGGGGTTCTCTGCACGGAATGCCGTTAATACGTTGTCCACCTCTATCTCCGTGGGACGCTCGCACAGATGCTCGTCCAGCCAACGGAGGAAACGTACCATCGCCACGCCGTCATATTCCATGGCGCGCCGGAAGCCTTCTATTTCCGTTGGGGTCTTGATGGCTCGTAGAGCGGGAACCGGAGAGGTCGAAAAACCACAGAATACATTTTCTTCAAGAGCCAGTTGTCGGGCCAGGGCATTGGCCTTTGCGTCCATTGTAACGGTATGTCCCGCCACTTCCTTAAATACCTGTTTCCAATCCTCGTAGGGTCGGACGCTTACATTATGCGTGGCCAAGTGCGCACGGACTTCCGGCGTAAGGTGTCCCTCGGCTGTAAAGAGCGTAGCCGATAGGTCGCTCTTTAGGAGGAGGTAACTGTAGAATACGGGGTTGTAGTCGATGTCTGCCCCGCGCAGATTGAGCGTCCAGGCTATCTCGCTGAGATCGGTAAGCAGGTAGAAATCAGGTTTCGACGTCTTTATGCGGTCCCAGATACTTGTTATTCTCTGTGCAACAGACTGCCCCGTAACGTCCTCGCGCATAATGGTCAGTGGACGGCTCGGGAGCGCGGGCCGGTCTGTCCAGATGGCGGAGAAGCAGTCGATGCTTTCTTTCAGGAAAGTGCAACCGCTTGATTGCATTATATAATCGAGTTCGCCCACGGACACACATTCTGAAAGGACGCCTACGTTGGCGTAGCCTGCTATCTTGTCGTGCAACCACTCGGCGGGGTTCGGTGTGTCCTCCCTTCCCTCGCGCATCAACTCTATGCCCGTGTCAGCCAACTGCTCCTCGGCCTGTAGCCAGAAGCGCGAATCTGTCCACAGCAGAGCCCTGTCGGCCGTCACAATCATAGTAGCCGCCTCGCCCGTAAAGCCAGAGAGCCATTGGATACATTTCCAATGGTCTGCAATATACTCGCTACCATGGGGGTCGGTATTAAAAATCAGAAGAGCCCCGACACCGGATTTTTTTCTCATTTGCTCGCGCAACGAGGACAAATGCTGCCTGTAGATTTCTTTATCCATTTTTCGTAGAGTTACTACTGCAAATAAACACAGAATTATTTAATTTTGCAACCACAAATTCTAACTAAAAACACACTGCTATGGCATTTTTAACAAACGAGAAGCTGACAATCGTTGGCGCAGCCGGAATGATCGGCTCCAATATGGCACAGACCGCTGCCATGCTTAAACTGACTCCTAATATATGTCTCTATGATGTTTATGCTCCCGGATTGGAGGGCGTAACGGAGGAAATGCGCCACTGTGGCTTTGAGGGTGTAAACTTTACCTTTACCACGGACGTGAAGGAAGCACTTACGGGCGCCAAGTACATCATCTCCAGTGGCGGTGCACCGAGAAAGGCCGGCATGACGCGCGAGGATCTGCTGAAAGGTAACTCCGAAGTGGCAGAGCAACTGGGTAAGGACATCAAAACCTATTGCCCTGACGTGAAACATGTAGTGATCATTTTCAATCCCGCCGACATTACGGGTCTTGTTACCTTAATATGGTCCGGTTTGAAGCCCTCACAGGTCAGCACCCTTGCTGCATTGGACAGCATCCGCCTGCAAAGCGAACTGGCAAAGCACTTCGGCATTGAGCAGAGTAAGGTAACAAACTGTCGCACTTACGGTGGCCACGGCGAGGCTATGGCAGTGTTTGCAAGCACGGCCAAGATAGATGGCACCCCGCTCCTCGACCTTATTGGAACGGACAAACTGACCGACGCGCAATGGGCAGAAATCAAACAGCGTACAGTTCAAGGTGGCGCCAACATTATTAATCTGCGTGGTCGCTCATCTTTCCAGAGTCCTGCATACGTTTCTGTAAAGATGATAGAGGCTGCTATGGGTGGCGAACCGTTTAACTGGCCCGCAGGTCGTTACATTAGTTTCGCAGGTCTTGACCATGTAGTAATGGCAACCGAGGTTACGATTACCGCCGCTGGTTCTGCGTACGAAGAAGTAGTGGGCACGGCCGAAGAACAGGCTGCGTTGAAGGCTAGCTACGAGCATTTGGTAAAAATGCGCGACGAAGTAATCAGCCTGGGCGTTGTTCCTCCTGTTGAAAAGTGGGCGGAGATAAATCCCAACCTTCTATAAGAAGATCTCCTTAGGCTATATAGAAAAAGGGCGGTTCCATCAGAGGAATCGCCCTTTCATTTTGTCTGTAGGAATAGGGTGTGACTAACGACGGTTTTTCTGTCGTTTGAGAGTCTTCTTGGGTGTGCGTGGAAGAGAGAGATCTATACGGGCTTCACGCTTGTGTTTGTCCACACCTACCAGTTCAAAGTCAAGCAGACGCTTGTCGATGTCGGCCCGCTCTACGCGCACAGAGACTTTATCGCCCAGTGAGTAGCGCCGATGGTTGCGTCGGCCGGACAGACAGTAGTTCCGCTCGTCGTACTCGTAGTAATCGTCGTCGAGGTTGCGGATAGGAATCAAACCCTCGCATCCGTTTTCTGTCAGTTCAACGTAAATACCAAAATCGCTTACGCCACTGATCGTTCCCTCAAACTCCTGCCCCAATCGGTCGGCCATAAATTCTACTTGCTTGTACTTGATACTCGCGCGCTCAGCCTGCTCGGCCAATTGCTCCATGGCGCTGGAGTGTTCGCATAAGTCTTCGTACTTTTCCTTGTTTGCGCTACGGCCTCCCTCGGCATAACGCGTCAGCAGGCGGTGCACCATAAGGTCGGGGTACCTGCGAATGGGCGACGTGAAGTGGGTATAGTAGTCGAACATAAGGCCGTAATGTCCTATGTTGGTTGTACTGTACTGCGCCTTTTGCATAGCCCGCAACGTCACCAGTTCAATCAGTCCGGCCTCGCGTTTTCCTTGTACATCGGACAGGAGTTTGTTCAAACTCTTGCTTATGGCCGTCTTGCCACCGTCTGTTTTCAGTCTGTAGCCGAAGAGGCCGACGAAAGCCGATAGTTTTTCCAATTTTTCAGTGTCGGGCACGTCGTGGATACGATAGGGTAAAACCTTTGCGCTTACCCCTTTGGGCACACGCCCAATACTTTCTGCCACGGTGCGATTGGCCAACAGCATAAACTCTTCTACTAACTTGTTGGCATCTTTGGCTATCTTGATGTATGTAGAGACGGGGTGGCCTGTTTCATCTATGTCGAAGCGAATTTCCGGTCTGTCAAAAGCTACAGAACCATGCTTGAAGCGTGCTGCACGGAATTGCTTGGCCAGCCGGTTGAGCGTAATCAGTTCTTCTGCATACTCTCCTTCGGGCTTATGGCCTTTGGGAAGCGGAGTCGGGTGGGATGTTCCTGTCTGCAGGTCTTCTGGTGAGGCTTCGTTGTTGCGTTCCAGGATTTCCTGCACCTCTTCGTATGCAAATCGGCGGTTGGAGCGGATTACAGTATGTGCCAGATGCCAGGCTTTAACCTCTGCCTTATCTGAAAGGCGGAAGATGACACTGTAAGCGAGTTTGTCTTCGTCGGGACGGAGAGAGCAGAGGAAATTGCAGAGTTTTTCTGGCAACATAGGGATGGTGCGATCCACCAGATATATACTTGTGGCGCGCTGACGGGCTTCTCGGTCGATCGTATCATTCTCCCGAACATAATAAGAGACATCGGCAATGTGAACACCGACCTCCCAATCGCCGTCATCGACCTTTCGGATGGAAAGCGCGTCGTCGAAATCTTTCGCATCATGGGGGTCGATGGTAAAAGTGAGTACCGAACGGAAATCCTCACGCCGTTGGATTTCGTCAGTGGGGATTTCTTCTGGAATTCTGTCGGCGGCTTCGACAACCTTTTGTGGATAGCGGTAGGGAAGTTCAAATTCCGCAAGAATAGCGTTCATCTCTGCGTCGTTGTTTCCCGTGCTTCCAAAAATGTCCTTAACTTTTCCTATCGGACTCTTTGCATCCTGTGGCCAGGAGGTGATTTCCACCAAGACCTTGTCTCCATTTTTAGCCCCCTTTAAGTTGGCCTTCGGTATGAATATATCAACCGCCAAGGAACGGCTCTCGGTAATGAGAAACCCATAGCCATGCTCTACATGAATAGTGCCCACAAACGAGTTCTTGGTATGTTCGAGCACTTCGATTATAACTGCTTCCCGCGTGTGGTTACGGCGGCGTGCCAGCATAGTGGCCCGCACCCGGTCGCCATCAAGCGCGTGCAGAGAGTTGCGTTCGGCTACGAGAATAGACTGTCCGCCGTCGTCGGGCAAGAAACTGTTTCGCCCATTGCGCTTTCTGACAAATGTGCCCTCCATGACATGCGCAGGAGTGGCATTGGTGTAGGAACCGCGGGAAGTACGCTTCAGATAGTCGTCGCGGACAAGGTCTTCCAGCGCATCGAGCAAAAGCATTTTGGCAGGGTGTGTTTTAGCCTTCAGCTCATTGAACAGCGTCTTGGGGGTATATTCTCCCGTAGGATGTTCTTGGAAGAACTGCAGTAGAAGGTCGGTCATATCGCGACGCTTAAGGCGTGGGGTAGAAGATGATTTGCTTTTCATAATTAGAACGTTTCTTATGCGAATTTGCTTATTTTTTTGATTTCAAACACGCATTTAACAAGGTTTAATGCTCTTCTAATGCTAAATTGAATAATTTTGCGAAGAAATGAGACGTTTTCAGTTATACTTTCTCCTATTGGTGAGTATGTTTTCCAGCCGGCTCTATGCTCAGCAGGCCGACGAACAGGATGACACGAGCCCTGCGCCCGCCATGCCTCATTATGTGCGTGTCGAAAAGGCCTTTTACCAGGGAGACAGCATACCGTCCATCCGGCTGGTAGATCCGGTCTATATATATGCCCCACTGGAGTTTAAATCTGAAAAACAGCGGGCACAGTACAACCGTTTGGTAAGTAATGTGAAAAGGCTCCTTCCGTTGGCCAAATTAGTGCGTCAAACCATCGTGGAGACCTATCAATATATGCAGACACTCCCCGACGCCGAAAGTCGGCAGGCACATATTAAGCGGATGGAGGCCGATCTGAAACGACAATACGGGCCGATGTTGAAAAAAATGTCGCGTTCGCAAGGAAAACTCTTGTTGAAACTTATAGACCGTGAATGTAATCAGACGGGGTATAATATAGCGAAAGCGTTTGTCGGAGTGGCGCGGGCCAATGTCTATCAGAGTGTGGCAGTACTCTTTGGAAACAGTCTGTCGCGCCATTATGATCCCGACGGCGATGATCAGATGACCGAACGTGTCGTAAGGCTTGTAGAGAGCGGACAGTTGTGAAAATCTGCGGTGTTATGAAATCCTTCTTTCGTAATTTGTTTTCAGTTCATTACACGGCAACGGTCAGCGAAATAATACTCGAAAACCTGCCGTTTAAGCCTTCTTCACGCGAAGTAATCTATGCCTCGCGCTCAGACGACGAGGTTACCGACAAGTTCTTCCGTCGGCGCTACAAAACCTTCAACAAGGTTTTCGCCCGTTACTATCAGGAATTTGTCTATATGCCTCTGTTGAGTGAGGAGATAGTGGCTGACACAGAATTCTGGCAATATAATTTCCCTCAGGTGTGTTGGGCACAACAACCCCAGCGACCTGTGCTCGGCAACGATTATCTGCTACGTTTTGTCAAGGCTGAAAGTGAGCAGCATGTGGCTCGGGGCCAGTTTCTGCTTCAATATGAAGGAACATCCGACTATGAACTGCCACAGGGGCAATACCGCTTTTTCTGCATATCTATAGATACAAGCGAATGCAAGCTTACTACACGCTACGCCAATTATATGATGGAACAGTTGCGTAGCTATATGGTGGAACAGTTGCGTAGCCGGACTAAAAGATACAATGACCCTAATATAAAAGTTGTCAAATATCGCCTCGTACCACCCACTGATGCCGATGGAAACTTCAGCAGTGATATCTCCAAAGAACTTCGTGACATACAAAAGAGGATTTGGAGGTTGGAGAAGGGTGGTGTCAGTCGCGCATTTCTCAGAGAGTATCTGTGGCCCGAGCCACCTTTGAGCCATTTAGTCATTGATGCAGACTATCGCATCTGGCTTCCAGACTATCAGAATATGGAAATAAAAATGGCTCCGCTTGCAAAGTCCGTATTTCTTCTTTTCTTACGTCATCCCGAAGGCATTTTATTTAAGGAGCTGGCTGACTATCAGCAGGAGCTGGCTCAGATTTATGCTTGCATCAAGGAAAAGAAACCCTTACTCTATTCTCCGCATCTACACTTGCGTATTGACGAACATATAGAGGCTCTGACCGACCCATTTGACAACTCAATTAATGAAAAATGTGCACGTATCAAGGAAGCCTTTATTCAGAACATAGCCAACGATATGGCCCGTCACTATTATGTCGATGGAAAACGCGGAGAACCTAAGCGCATTATCCTGTCGCCCGATAAAATAGTGTGGAAGGTTTAGAAAAACCGCTTTCTGCAAGGCTTGCGCACACTGTTATTGTAATCCTATCAACTGATAGGATTTATTTTTGCTCTGAAATCAAAGAGTAATTATATGCTTGTCAGAACTGTTATACTTGCGTCAGTGGCAGACCACGTGACAATAGCCTTCTTTTTATGCTTGATATATTTAGGCCTGGGCATACTGCTCATCCGCTATATCACAGGTAAACGAAAAAAATAATAACCCATATTCAAAGTTTTTTCTTATGACGAACAATAATCCTCAACAAGAGCCTGTAGAATCAGCAGGATGTCTTGGTATCGGCGCGTCCGTATTATTTCCAATCGTTGGCATAATCTGTTATTTTGTACAGAAAGACACAGTCAGAAATCCAGGGGCCTATCTTTACGGCTCACTGGCCGGTGCGCTGATAGCGACCTTTTTCCATCTTTTGGCAAATGCATAGACGGACGTTGTATAAGGACATCTGCGTGTGACACAAAGAAGTCGGACGATTCCATTATGGAACGCCCGACTTCTTTTATGCTATTGTAGGAAAGACTACTTGTCTGTAGCCGGAGCCTCGTCAATCAGGTCGAGGAACTGGTCAAGTTGAGGAGTTATAATAATCTGTGTGCGACGATTACGCTGGCGTCCGAGTTCTGTGCCGTTGTCGGCAATCGGATTGAACTCTCCGCGTCCGGCAGCCGACAAGCGACTTGGGTCAACGCCGTATTTAGTTTGTAACTCCTGTACGACACTAGAAGCACGCAAGCAACTAAGATCCCAGTTGTTGCGGATGTTTTGACGAGAGATGGGCACGGTGTCCGTGTTACCCTCTACGAGTACGTCATATTCCTTATAGTCCTTAATGATTTTAGCAATCTTGCTCAACGTTTCTGAAGCGCGGTCGTTGATTTCATAACTGCCGCTCTTATACAGCATATTGTCTGCCAAAGAAATATAGACTACGCCTTTGAGCACCTTAACATCTACATCTTGAAGTTCGTCGCGACTGAGCGAGCGAGTGAGTTTGTTGGTCAGGGCAATATTGAGCGAGTCGCTCTTAGACTTGGCTTCAACCAGATGCTTGATGTATTTGTTGGAGGCATTGATTTCGTCCACGAGTTTTGAGATGTTTACGTTGCCTGCCGTATTCTGCTGAAGACTTTGGTCTAAGCTGGATTGCAGTTTGTTATAGTCGGCACGCAACTCCTCATTGCGCTTCTGTTCAGAGAGTATTCGGTCTTGCAGATTACGACGATCTACATAGCATTGGGCTAATTTAACGCGATAGTCCTCAGCCAGTTTTTCCGTCTCTGCATTCTTTACTTTAAGTTCCGCAAGCTCCTTCTTTGCGGCACAACTAGACAGCAACAACATGGAAGCCATCAAAGCGAGCATAAGATAGTTCTTTTTCATATCCAAATAAATTAGTGTTTTCAGTTGATAATAATGTTAAAACAGAGTGCAAATGTACAGACTTTGTCGAATACGGCAACAGTTTTACAACTTATTTGCATTTGATTTATGAATTATTAAGTTTAGAAACGTTAAAGGATTATGAGTGTGGCGGACAGGGTTCTGTGCATTTTTCAAGTAAAGAGTTGGTTGTTTGATAATGGGATTGTACTTTTGCACCCACAAAAGAACCGACAGAGGATAGATTTGGCTGCTTGCAACCTCTTAAAAACAATGCTAAAACGACGGCCGGACGCTCCACAGAGGCGTATCAGCCGACGCCAAGAAGAACGAAGCGCCTCCAAGGCGCTTTTTTTCATATAGCCCTTAGCAGGAAAGATGTCGGTTAATAATTATATCTAACCCCAAAGACCTATGTATTTATTTACTTCAGAATCCGTTTCAGAAGGCCATCCAGACAAAGTGGCCGACCAGATTTCCGATGCCATTCTTGATCAACTTTTGGCATACGACCGTAACAGCAAAGTGGCGTGTGAGACTCTTGTGACGACAGGACAGGTGGTTGTGGCAGGAGAAATACGCAGTAATGCATGGTGTGATTTGCAGGACACAATCCGACAGACTATCGACCGCATAGGATATAACCGTTCAGAATTGGAGTTTGACGCAAAAAGCTGTGGTATATTCTCGTCAATTCATGACCAGAGTGGTGATATCAACAGAGGCGTTGAACGTGAAAATCCCGAGGACCAAGGTGCTGGAGACCAAGGTATGATGTTTGGTTATGCTACCAACGAGACCGACAACTTTATGCCACTCCCACTCAGCCTTGCCCAAGACATCATGATTACCCTGGCGCGAATCCGGAGGGAAGGGCAGGTAATGACTTACCTGCGCCCCGATGCAAAAAGCCAGGTAACCGTGGCATACGACGACCAGCATCGGGCTATCGGCATAGACACCATTGTCGTTTCGACGCAACACGATGAGTTTATAACCGAGGAGCAGGCTGGTAGTAAGACTCTGGCAGAACAGCAGATGCTGGAGCAGATAAAAAGCGATGTAGAAAACATACTCATTCCCCGTACGATAGAAGAGCGTGTCAAGACCCTTGCGGTGCGCGAATTATTTAAGAAGAGCAAAATAAAGTTTTTTGTCAATCCTACAGGGAAATTCGTGATAGGAGGTCCCGCGGGCGACACCGGCCTGACGGGGCGCAAAATTATTGCAGACACCTATGGCGGAAGAGGAGCGCACGGAGGTGGCGCGTTCTCAGGCAAAGATCCTTCTAAGGTGGACCGCTCGGCAGCTTACGCAGCGCGATACATTGCTAAAAATATGGTGGCGGCAGGTGTGAGCGATGAAATGTTGGTACAGCTTAGTTATGCCATAGGCGAGGCTAATCCCGTCAGCATCTATGTCAATACTTATGGGACGGCCAAAGCGGGTTTGACAGACGAAGAAATAGCCCGTCGAATACCCGAACTGTTTAGGCTGAGTCCTTATGGTATAGAACAAATGCTCAACCTACGGCAACCCATTTATGCAGAGACGGCAAGCTACGGTCATATGGGCCACAATTATCGAAAAAAAGTCAAAACATTCCACGCAAAGGGCGAACCCGACAAGCAGATAGAAGTGGAACTCTTTACCTGGGAGAAATTAGACAAGGTGAGTCTCATCCGCGAAACGTTCAAGCTATGAATATCACCGTTTATGCGGCTTCCAGCGGGCAAGTTCCTGCAGATTATGTAGAAGTGGCTCGCAGGCTGGGCGCGGAAATAGCACAGCGGGGACATGTATTATATAATGGTGCCGGCCGATTAGGTCTTATGGCTGCCACAACAGAGGGCTGTCTGGCCGCAGGGGGAAAAGCGGTTGGGGTAATACCCGAGTTTATGATAGAACAAAGTTGGCAACACACGGGTATGTCGGAGTTGATTATTACACGCGACATGCACGAACGAAAAGAAAGGCTTGCACAGGAAAGTCAGGCTTGTATTGCGCTTCCGGGAGGATGTGGGACAATGGAAGAATTGCTTGAAATCATTACATGGAAGCAGTTGGGCCTTTACCTTAACCCGATTGTAATCTTAAATATCGGAGGATTCTACGACGCACTTCTGAGCCAACTGGAGAAGGCGTCGGCAGAGCACTTTATGCGTCCGCTTCATTTGAATCTTTGGCGTGTGGCTCTTTCGGCAGAAGAGGCTGTAAAAATGTGTGAGGAAACTCCCCTATGGGATGCGTCTCTGCGTAAATATGCAGCACTTTAATCCAAGGAGGTCATCAGTATCGGAATATGCAACAGGACAGCCTACAGATAGTATTACCCGTTGATTCGGTTGCTCGCGCGGACAGTGTGGTGGCAGCCCCGCCTACGCGAGTTTATCTGCCTCCGTTGGAACTTGATACGGCTGGGGTAAGCTATACAAACCCGCAGGTAACACTTTCTCCGATACCTCCCCAGCCATTATATAATGCGGAGAATGGCTACAGTCTTTCCAGTTTGCAGTCTCCCGATACGTATTTTCCGTATCTCGACACTCCATTGGCAGACACGGTGCGTACCGTAGTGGCCGATAGCGCTTTTCGGGCAAACGTGCTGAATACAGCTCGTGAGAACTATACAGCCGAGCGACAAGCATATAGTGTCAGCGGAGACGATTACATCACAGGTATATTGCTCACGAGCACCTTTTTGACGGCCTATGTGATAATTCACGGAAAAAAGTTTCTGCACGATCATAATCTTATTCCTTCATTTCACAGAAAGCCGGCGCAGGACACCAATGTACGCACGTCGCTTGAAATACAGGGCCAAATGTTTCTAATCTTGGCCACGTGCTTTACTCTGGGTATTATTGCTACTAGTTTTATAGAGCGGACGCAGCCTGACTTTAGCCTGCCAGGAACCCCCTACGGATTGTTGATAGGCAGTACGTTGTTTTTCCTGTCTTTCTATGTCGCAAAAATAGCCTTCTACGGCTTTGTGAACGGCACATTCTTTGATAAGGCTACCGTTATAATGTGGAATGACACTTACCTGTTCAGTATTTTCCTGCAGGGCGTGTTGTTGCTACCCTTGACGCTCTTGGTCATTTATTCTAAATTGCCACTGGATATTTTGATGGTGGCTTGGATTGTTATGATAGTGGTGGCAAAAGTTTTTCTTTTCGGGCAGGCTTTTGGCGTATTTCCTGTGAAAAAAAAGGCCTATTTACACATTTTGTTATACCTTTGCAGCGTCGAATTAATACCGCCAATATTGCTTTGGCATACACTGACTTACTTAGTAAATACTTTCTTCCTTCCACCAAACCTTTTTTGATTCGGAATGATTAAGAAAATACTTATTTCGCAACCTCAACCTAGTTCGGAAAAGTCGCCCTATTTTGACCTCGCAAAGAGGTATGACGTAGAACTGACATTCCATTCTTTTGTAAAAGTAGAGGGCGTATCAGCTAAAGAATTTCGTTCGCAGAAAGTACACATCCCCGAGTTTTCCGCCATTATATTTAATTCTCGTCACGCTATAGACCATTTCTTTAACTTGTGCAAAGAATTGCGCATCACTATGCCAGACGAGACCAAGTATTTTGGAATATCCGAAAAAGTGATGCTGTACATCCAGAAGTATGTCCAATACAGAAAACGTAAAGTGTTTTTCAGCGAAACGGGGAATTGGGATGAGCTCGTGACCCTGATGCAGAAGCATAACACGGAGAGATATCTGATTCCGCAGGGGGAAAATACCACGCACGACCTTACACAGAAACTGGATTCACTTGGATTGGACTACAAGACCTGCGTGATTTATCGCACAATAAGCAATAAGATGCCGAAAAGTATCAAGGAGTTTGACTTGGCTATACTGTTTACTCCTATCGGCGTAGATACGCTTGTGAAGACCTATCCGGACTTTCAGAAGGAGGGTGTAAAGTTGGGATGTTTCGGACACTCTACAGCCCAACATATTAAGGATTTGGGATTACCCCTTGCCCTGGAAGCTCCGACGGCTTCTACACCATCACTTAGTAGTGCGCTGGAAAAATATTTGCAACAAAACAAGGCATAGGACCATAGGGATAGCTTATGGTATAATAAAAACCATCAGAAAGTCGTTTGATTTATTCTGATGGTTTTATAATTTCGCCGAAACATGCCGACAGGCGGTATAAAAGATATAGCAATGGCCCGTTTTCCCAAGTCTGAGCACCTATACCTACGCTCCGAGATAGACGCACTCTTTACCTCCGGAAGCACTTCTGCCTCAGTTTTTCCTATCCGAGGCGTCTTTCGTAGTGTACCTTATGTGGAAGGCCCTCGCGTAAAGGTGTTGGTAAGCGTTTCAAAGCGACATTTCCGCCTAGCTACGGACCGCAATCGCATCAAGCGACTTATGCGTGAACACTACAGGCTCAAGAAAACGGATTTTATAAGCCAATTGCCAGAAGGCGTAGGGATACACATTGGTTTTCTATGGTTGTCAGATAAAATGTCCGACCAGGTACGAATAGAAAATAGTATTTCCACCCTTCTGAATATCATATCAGACAAGATCATATTGGCGTCACGCAAAAGCAGTGTTGGACAATGAGTGTGTTGGCTCGCATATTGATATTTCCTATCCGGCTCTATCAGCGGTACATATCGCCGACGACTCCTCCTGCCTGTCGTTTTACACCAACCTGTTCACAATATGCAGTAGAAGCCTTGCAGAAACACGGCGCATTAAAAGGCACATATCTCGCCGTACGGCGAATACTCCGATGTCACCCTTGGGGCGGTAGCGGATATGATCCTGTGCCCTAAGAATTATGTTGCAGTCCCACAAGCCCTTTGCATTTATTCCGAGCGACGTGCATACGCATCGTCAGAATGACTTGTCTGCTAATGCGATAATCAGCCTTCCCTGTGACATCTTGCGCCAGCCTGAGAATTTCCATCCAGTAGAAGGATTACATTATTCAGTTGGTATCCATCCTTGGTGGACTTCAGAGGCCGATATTGATGACTTGTGGCAGAATATGCTACGGTTGCTGGTTGAGCCGTCTGTTGTGGCTATTGGGGAATGTGGATTAGACAAGCTGCGAGGAAAAGAATTGGCCGTGCAGGAGTTGTGGTTTAAGCGCCATATCTTGCAGAGTGAAAGCATGGGGATTCCTCTTATTATCCACTGTGTACGAGCCTACGACCGCCTTCTTCAGATTTATAAGCAAGTACAGCCCACACAGCCGTGGATTGTACACGGATTTAGAGGCGGTCCACAGCTGGCAGAACAGTTGCTTGCGGCAGGTATGTATCTCAGCTTTGGTCGCCGGTTTAATAAAGAGAGTTATGCGCTTACCCCACCAGACCGTAGGTTTGTGGAGTCGGATGACGAACCGTTCGGACCACAGGAATCGTGGTATGAATAAGTGAAAAAAGAGGAGATATGAACCATCGGTCTTATCTCCTCTTTTAAGTGTTCCAAGTTAGTTTTCTGCCACGGTATCAAGCGAACCGAGTCGCTTAGCTTTTCTGGAAAAAACAGCCGTACGAAAGCCTGGATCTCGGCGGAGCTTGACAAGAGCTGCCTTGGCTGCTTTCTGCTGACTTTCGCGTTTGGAAAATCCTTCTCCCTGTCCTGCAACAAGTCCTTCCACTAAGGCTTGAGAACGAAACAAAATAGTTGTGTTGTCAGCCTTTTCTTCACTTTTTAGGCTGAAAGCTACTTCCACCTTGTTTTTCTGAGACCATTCTAATAGGCGGGATTTAAAATTTTCCTCCTGCCGACTCAACTTCTCAAGGTTTATGTGCTGTCCGAGTATGCGGTTGGAAAAGAAATTGACGCAAGCACAATAGCCACGGTCCAAATAAATTGCTCCGATAAGCGCCTCGAAAGCATTCCCAGGGATGTTGTTCCGGTGGCCTTTGTTGGAATTTTCTTGGCTTATAAGAACCGATAGGCCTATCTGGGTTGCTAGATGATTGAGCGTAGAGCGTTGCACGATTTTAGCCCGCGTCGCTGTCATAAACCCTTCAGGTTTGTTGGGAAAATGTCTGTATAGAATGTCGGAAACAACAGATTCAAGTACAGCATCGCCGAGAAACTCAAGACGCTCATTGTTTATACTCTTTCCCCGGCTATTTTTTACGGCGCAACTACGATGCGTCAGTGCCGTACGGTACAAATCGATGTGGCGAGGATAGAAACCAAGAATTTTCTCTATGCGAAAATAAAGCTCCTTATCCTTGTGGAAAAGGAGCCTTATGCGATTAAATAGCTTAGTCGTCTGATTCATGCGTGACTAAGCCTCGTATTTTTTTACAATAACGCAAGCGTTGTGTCCGCCAAAGCCAAACGTATTGCTAAGGGCGGCGCGAACAGTTCTCTTCTGCGCTTTGTTGAACGTAAAGTTCAGATTGTAATCAATTTCGGGGTCTTTGTCGTCTTCAGCGTGGTTTATTGTTGGGGGCACAATGTCTTCAACAACAGACATAATGCACGCGAGTGCTTCCACGCCTCCAGCGGCGCCGAGAAGGTGACCCGTCATTGACTTCGTAGAACTGATGTTCAATTTGTAGGCGTGTTCACCGAATACTTGCTTGATAGCCTTTACTTCGCTTATATCACCAACGGGCGTACTTGTGCCGTGAACGTTTATGTAGTCAATGTCCTCGGGTTTCATATTGGCGTCTCTCAAGGCGCGCTCCATAACAAGGCGTGCGCCAAGGCCTTCTGGATGTGAGGCTGTGATATGATGCGCGTCTGCGCTCATACCTGCACCTACAAGCTCACAATAAATATGTGCTCCGCGAGCCTGCGCATGTTCAAGCGTTTCCAGAACTAACATTCCAGCACCTGCACCCATAACAAAGCCATCTCTGGACGCAGAGAATGGGCGACTGGCTCCAGCCGGGTCATCATTGCGTGTGGAGAGCGCATGCATGGCATTAAAGCCACCTACTCCGCACGGATAAATACCTGCCTCAGCTCCACCTGTTACTATTGCGTTTGCTTTACCTAAGCGGAGCAGGTTGAAGGCATCTGCTATAGCATTGGAGCTACTGGCGCATGCGCTTGTCGTAGTATAATTTGGCCCGTGAAATCCGTAGTTTATGGCCACTTGTCCGGCTGCGATATCTGCAATCATCTTGGGGATGAAAAACGGAGAGAACTTAGGGCCGTCCTCCTCGTGTTGTGCGTAGTAGCCAGCCTCTTGTTCAAAGGTGTGCATACCTCCAATACCTACACCGAATATGACGCCGACTTCGTTCTTGTCGATGTTCTCAGCGTCTAGTCCGCTGTCTTTGATAGCCTCTTGGGCCGCCACAAGCGCATACTGCTCGTACAAGTCCATTTTACGAAGCTGTTTGCGGTCTATAAATTCCGATGGATCAAAATTCTTGACTTCGCAAGCGAAATGTGTCTTGAATTTTTCTGTATCAAAATGTGTAATCGGAGCAGAACCGCTCTTTCCGTTCTTAAGGCTTTCCCACGTTTCGCCAGCCGTATTGCCTACGGGTGTCAACGCGCCCAATCCGGTTACTACAACTCTTTTTAATTCCATAGGTTTACCTTTTAGGTTCGTCATATAAAAACATAACGTTTAACGTTAAGCAAACTTTCTCACTACTACAGGGGAGTGGTGGGGAGCTGCCATACGTCAAACGTTATGCCGTTTGAGTTGAATGGTTTACTTATTTTTTGCTTCTTCGATATAAGCAATAGCGTCGCCAACAGTGGCAATCTTTTCAGCTTGGTCATCAGGAATAGAAATACCGAACTCTTTCTCAAATTCCATGATTAGTTCTACGGTGTCAAGGGAATCTGCGCCGAGATCATTGGCAAAACTTGCTTCGGGTTTAACCTCTGCTTCGTCTACGTTAAGCTTATCTACGATAAGAGCTTTTACTTTTTCAGCAATTTCTGACATAGTTGTTGAGTTAAAGATTTAACTTATTGATTTATTTCTTTTTGGTTTCGGCCTGCAAACTTATGAAATCATTTTCTATAGAGCAAATATTTTATTAAAAAATGAGTCGTTGGCCTTGTTGGGATAGGTTTCATACATACGGGATAGTGCTCATTCTAAGAGACTTTATGCTGGCTATTGACAAGTCGGAGGGCCTGGCCTGTGGGGTTATAAGATTTTATAGTAAAATAGTCGGTGTTACGAAAAGATAGTTTATTTTTGCAAAGATATTCGTTGCTTTGACGGGGCGGATTTTTCCGTGAATCGATTAAGCGACATTAAAAAAATAAACAACTACTCATGAAATTTTTAGAACGCTCCAAACCACTCAAAGAATTAAAGGAATTACAGCAGAAAGCCGAACAAGGATGTCAGGTGGCCGTGGTTTCGGGACGAAAGGGTACAGGAAAAACTACACTGGTTCTGCAAGCCACGAAAGATGTGCCTACAATCTATTTCTATGTATCGCGTCGCGCGGAATCCTTATTATGTCGCGATTTAATAGCAGAGGTACATCGGGCGATAGGCCTAAGTATTAACGAGGAAACGATAGAACTGCGCAATATATTTAAGCAGTTGATAACGGAATCGCATACACGCCGTTTTAATTTGATAATTGATGAAGTCCATGAGTTTGTAGCAGTAAATCCCACCATATTACCCGATTTGCAAGCCATATTGGAACGAAATCGTGAGCGTAGCAAATTGTGTCTTATTATGGTGGGAAGTTCTCGTGGGGCTATGGAGAAAATCTTTGGCATACCACATGCGCCGTTCTTTAATAAGACAGATCTTATTCTTGAACTTAAGCCCTATAGTTTGGATACGCTGAAACGCGTGATGGATAAGTATTTGCCAGAATACACCGCCGATGATCTGATTACACTATATGGCTGTACGGGCGGAGTGCCACAGTATGTGGGCGATTTGATAGATGCGGGAGCGTTAAAACGCAAGGAAATTGTGCGTTATATATTTCGGAAAGGTTCTCCCTACCTCACGTTGGGCAAAGACTTGCTGATAGACGAAGTGGGAAAGGAGTACACGTTCTATTTCTCTATCCTGTCATGTATCGCAAGTGGCATAACCTCTCGTAGCGCTATAGAAGAACTGCTCAACAAGGAAATAGGTGGCTATCTGACGCGTATGGAAAACGATTTCCACCTTATACAGAAGCGTACTCCGCTCTATTCTAAATCAGGCAGTAAGAATGTGCGTTACATCATAGAGGATAAGTTTCTCAGGTGCTGGTTTAGGTATGTTTATCCACATGCAAAATATGTAGAGACCGGAGATTTTAAATCATTGGAACGTATTGTCATTGCAGATCATTATCTGTTTGCGGAAGAAGTGCTTCATTCCTATTTCCATCAGTTAGTGTGCGAAGAGGGAACCTATGATATAATCGGCGGATGGTGGGAAAATACGACGGAGAACCATATCGACCTGATAGCTGTCAATACGGCAGAGAAAAAAGGCATAGTTGCCAACTTTACGCCGAAGTATTCAGCCGAAGCGCAGGAGGCATTTGACAGTTGTAAGTCCGTTCTGCAAGATGATTTAGACGGATATGAGGTAGATTATCGTGTGCTTACGTTGGCAGACCTTTAATTTTTTGGTTGTAAAATCCTTTCTTTTTATTGGTCTATGAGTTCTGCCGTTCTGATACAATGGATTCTCGCCCATCTCAATTATTGGGTCGTTTTGCTTTTTATGGCTGTAGAGAGTTCGTTCATACCCTTTCCATCCGAAGTTATAGTGCCACCGGCGGCTTGGAAGTCAATGTCAGACCCTTCGATGGTCCTTCCTCTCGTTGTAGTGTTTGCCACACTTGGCGCAGATATTGGTGCTCTGGTAAATTATTATCTGTCTCGATGGCTGGGCCGTCCTCTTGTTTATCGCTTCGCCAATTCTCGGTTTGGACACCTATGTCTTATTGACGAAGAAGCGGTGCGTAAGGCCGAAACCTATTTTGTTCGCCATGGAGCTACGGCCACTTTAATCGGTCGCTTTGTCCCTGCAGTAAGACAACTGATTAGTATTCCTGCAGGATTATCGGGTATGCCGATAGGTCGTTTCCTTCTTTATACAACTATTGGCGCAGCCGGGTGGAACACTATCTTGGCTGCTATTGGCTGGGGCATATATCGATTTACAGACCTCAAAACTGTGGACGATGTAGTAACGTTGGCCACGACGTACAGCCACGAGCTCGGATACTGTATTCTGGCCATCGTG
This sequence comes from Alloprevotella sp., assembly GCA_017478625.1. Taxonomy (GTDB): domain Bacteria; phylum Bacteroidota; class Bacteroidia; order Bacteroidales; family Bacteroidaceae; genus Alloprevotella. The sequence continues at coordinate 245,242 of JAFVDF010000009.1, read as the reverse complement.
GCTCTTGCGGTATTTTTTGTCTATCTCAAGAGTAGAAGGCGGAAGTCGGGTTCTTCCGACGAGATGGATTGATTTGCATCTTTGTTTTATAGGTCATTTTAGTTAAAAGTTTATTGTCTTGATTCGCACTGCCTTTCTGCGTATAATACCGCTTATTCTTTGTGGGTGTAGTTTGGCCTTTTCTGCCAAAGCGACGGAGCCGGATTCCATTCGTACAGTGGAACGACAATGGCTCTTTGGCGTGGGTCGGACGAATCTACTTGACACCTATCTTTCGCCCCTCGAATATACAGGTCCGAGCCTTAGTGTCAATCATCGCACGGATCGATTGGCCCATTTCGGCCAGAAACGAATTAGCGTTATCAGTCATTACGGAGCACAGGTTGCCCGAACCGCTTCACCCACAGAAGATGCCCATGCTTGGGATATGTCTGTACGGGCAATCGGCGGACTGGTACGGCAATGGAAGCCCTCTGACCGTTGGCGTGTGGCTGCGGGTGGATTGGTGGATGGAGCGGTGGGTATGACCTATAATACGCGCAATGGAAACAACCCGGCTCAAGCTCGGTTTGAGGTATCTGTCGATGCCGATATTTTGGCAGAATATGCATTTCCATTATTGAATAAAACTGCGCGAGTGAGGGCCGAATTGACAGCACCTCTCTTTGGCGTGGCATTTACCCCACGTTTTGGTCAATCATATTACGAATTGGTGTCGCTACAGTTGCGTGACAGGAACTGCATATTTTCTCAGGTGGTAAATGCTCCTTCCGCGCGTTTTGCAACTACGATAGATTTGCCTCTCTTTGGTGCGTGTGTTAGTGTGGGCTTTCTTTCGGATATTCGTCAAAGCAAATTTCATGGTATAAAGCATCATTGCTGGCAGAACCAGTTTGTAGTGGGTTATACTCGTACGTTGTCTATTTGTCGCTAAAGTCTAATTTATGCGTAATCCGTTTTATCTGCTGATTTCATTGTGCTTTTGTTTCGTTTCCTGTATCACCGAGGAAGTGGCGCAGGACACGCCGATGGGCAACTTTGAGACGTGTTGGAAAATCTTTGACGAACATTATTGCTTCTTTGACTTGAAGAGGCAACAGACGGGCTTGGATTGGGATGAGGTATATCAGCGTTACCGGCCAATGATTGCGGACAATATGACCAATATGCAACTCTTTGAGGTCTTAGGAAATATGGTTCGAGAACTCCAAGATGGCCATGTCAATATTTATGCCGCACACGATGTAATCCGTTATGGAGCCTGGTTTGACGACTATCCCGACAATTATTACGAATCTTTGGTCAAAAACTATCTAGGTCGGGCCGAAGAGTATAAGCGTGCCAGTACGCTCGACTATCGTGTACTCGATGACAATGTGGGCTATATCCGTTGCGAAACCTTCTCTTCTCTCTTTGGCACGGGAAATTTGGAGCAAATTATGGAGGCCTTGGCGGGTTGCAGGGGGCTAATTATAGATGTTCGCAGTAATGGCGGTGGAATGCTTACGGCAGCCCAGCGTTTAGCCTCGTTGTTTTTCAATGAGCCTATGACATTGTCATATATCTGCCATAAAACGGGTCCGGGGCATAATGCTTTTTCCAATCCGGAGCCCATTGTAGAGGAACCGTTCCATGGTTTGCGCTGGCAGAAGCCTGTATGCATTCTGACGAATAGGCGCACCTATAGTGCGGCAAATTCTTTCGTGATGTTTCTAAAGGGATTGCCCAATATAACCGTAGTGGGTGATAAAACCGGAGGCGGTGCCGGCCTCCCCTTTACGAGCGAATTGCCCAACGGGTGGCTTGTGCGCTTCAGTGCCTGTCCCATGTACGACCGCAATATGGTTATGACGGAGCAGGGTATAGACCCAGACATCCGCGTCAATATCGATCATAGCGATTACATAAATGGCATCGACACCATCATAGAGACGGCGCGACGCCATATTACGGAATCGGATGATAACGGGGACTAGCTGAACAGACCTACGACATTGTGAACGAACAGTTTTACGGAAATAGCTAACAGAACGACTCCGAAAAACTTGCGTAATACGTAAACGTATGAGCGGGGCAGAATCTTGTCCACGCGATCTACTTGTGCCAGCACAAAGAATACCCAGAGCATATTGAGGGCTAATCCAATCAAGATGTTCAAGGCAGAATATTCTGCGCGCAACGAGAGCAAAGTCGTAAAGGCACCTGGTCCTGCAATGAGAGGAAAGACCATCGGAATCAGCGTAGCCTCCTTTATCGGTCCTTGGTTTTTGAAAATTTCCACGTCTAGAATCATTTCAAGTGCCATAATAAAGATAATCATGGCTCCGGCTACCGCAAACGAACCGATGTCCACGCTGAAGAGTTGTAGCACGGCGTCGCCGGCATAAAAGAAGAGCACGAGCAACACTGCGCTTATGACAGTTGCTTTCCAAGCGCTTACGGGACGTCCTTGCATCTTTAGAGACAGGACAATAGGCATTGAACCGAGAATATCAATTATAGCAAACAGCACAATAAAAGCGCTGGACGCTTCTTTCCAGTCGAAACTGGCTAAAATAGTAGAGAAATTCATCAGTAGGAGTATTTTAGATTAACAAGGGCGAAAGTAAGTAGAAAATTGGATAATACAATTTTTTAAGAATATAAAGATGCAGACAGTGCCCTGCTGTCTTTTGAAAGAAGTCCTCTATCCTTTGGGTTCAAAAAAATGGCTTCAACACATTTCACAACGCGTTGAAGCCTCACAGAACTTATATAGAGATGAAAAAACTATTGTCTTTTATTCAAAGACAAAGCAAAAGTAATGATTTTTTCTTTTTTTCCAAATGTTTGTCTGATTTTTTTCGAAAAAAACGTTAGTCTTCGCCCGAAATCCATATTTCATGGTCTGACAGTTGAATCAGATGAGCCTTGTAAAGCCTTCCAATGGCTTGTTTGAAGGTCTTTTTAGATACATGAAACCGCTTTTCTATTTCTTCTGCCGTACTGTGGTCTGAGAAAGGCAGACTTCCGCCGGCTTCAATAAGGGCTTGCTTGAGTTGTTGGGAGAACTGCTCTACGCGCTCCATTCCCAGGGGCGAGAGGCTTATGTCCAATTTTCCGTCCTCCCTGCGTTTTACCACAAAGCCTGTCAGGCGTTCGCCCGGATGGTAGAAGCGGTGCAACTGGTTCGCGTAGCATAATCCGGCAAACCGGTTGTCTATTATTACCTTTAGCCCGAGGGGCGATTTGCCCTGCACCAGCACGCTTACCTCCCTGCCCGTCTCATATTCCTGAGGCGCAGGCTGGATATACCGGTTCAGTTTAGCCGAGGCTACTATACGATGGCTCAACTGGTCCACGAAGATATAGACAAGGTATTTTTTATCTACCTCCATCTTTATGGTCTGCTCCGAGAAGGGAACGAAAAGATCTTTCATCAAGCCCCAATCCAGGAAAGCGCCGAAGTGGTTGGTCCAGGCTACGCGCAAGCAGGCAAAATCGCCTACGCGTGCCAGCGGTTTTTCCTTTGTGGCCACCAGTCGCTCTTGCTGGTCGAGATATACGAACACCTTTTCCTCATCGCCCACCTTCATTTCGGGGCGCACAAAGGCTTTGGGCATCAATATTTCACCAATCTCTCCTCCGTCCAAGTAGGCTCCGTGGTCAGAGAAGCGTACAATCGGGAGCACGTTATAGTCGCCTAGTTTCAGCATATTATAAAGGAAGTTCGTTCAAAGAGGATGTCGGGGTGGCAATCTGTCCGTCAAGCAGATGGATGGTCCTGTCGGTCAGTTGGGCCAGCCCTTCGTCGTGGGTAACGATGACAAATGTCTGATTAAACTGTTCGCGCAGGTCGAAAAAAAGTTGGTGCAACTCTGCTTTATTATGGCTGTCAAGCGAACCACTGGGCTCATCGGCCAGCACCACATCCGGCTGGTTCATAAGTGCTCGCGCCACGGCTACACGCTGTTGCTCTCCGCCCGACAGTTGGGCGGGTCGATGGTTTGCACGGTCTTTCAGCCCCATAAAGTCAAGCAATTCCATTGCGCGCTTACGGGCGTCGCGCTCGCTACTATGTGCAATAAATGCGGGCATACAGATATTTTCCAATGCCGTAAATTCAGCCAGTAATTGATGAAACTGGAAGACAAAGCCGATATGCTTGTTGCGAAATGCGGCCAACTTGCGACGGGACAGTTCAAAGACGTCTTCGTCGCTAATAAGCAAACGACCTGACGAAGGCTTGTCGAGCGTACCGATAATCTGCAAGAGTGTCGTTTTGCCCGCGCCACTGGGGCCTACGATGCTTACCACTTCGCCCTGCTCTATGCTGAGGTCGATGCCTTTAAGCACTTCGAGCGAGCCGAAGGATTTATGGATGTTGAGCAACTGTATCATTTCGTGGCGAAATTATGCAATTTTTCCGAAACTTCTGTGAGGTGGTCTATGGAATTGGCCTACAGGGGGTCCACATCGAAATAGACATCCACGCTCTTATAGTCTGGTATATGGGCCAGGGCTTCGCGCGCCGCCGTAAGAGTGCGTCGGACACCGGCAGGCGTCAGCGTGGGTTTTACTTTAAGGAGCAGCGTGCGGATATGGAGTAATTTGACACGCGAAATGAGGGGCTGATCCGGCCCAAGGAGATTCTCCTTGAAATGGGGGCGCAACCAAGAGGCAAGAGTCTGCGCCGCGTGTTCGCAGGTATGCTCGTCGCGATGGCGCATATATATGTATATAAGCCTGCAGTAGGGCGGATAGACATATTCTTCCCGTTCCTTGATTTGGTCGTGATACATTCCGAGGTAATCGTGTTGTTGGATCTGGCGAACGATGGGCAGCTGTGCCTGATTAGTCTGTAGCACCACCAGTCCGCGTTTGTCGCGCCTTCCAGCCCGCCCTGCCACCTGTGTCATAAGTTGGAAGGCTCTTTCATAAGCGCGGAAGTCCGGCATATTGAGGGCTTGGTCGGCAGAAAGGATGCCTACGACATGAACCTTGTCGAAGTCCAGCCCTTTAGTGACCATTTGCGTGCCCACAAGCACATTGGTGTGGCCACGGGCGAAGTCTGAGAGGATGCGCTCATAGGAGGAGCGCGCGCGAGTAGTGTCCAGGTCCATTCGGGCCACGCGGGCATTGGCGAAAGTATTTTGTACGGCTCGTTCTATCTTTTCCGTTCCGAAGCCGTGGTCGTGCAGGTTCTTTCCGTGACACTGTGGGCAGGTCGCAGGGACAGAATAGGTGGCTCCACAATAGTGGCAACAGAGAAGTCCCTGCCGTTGGTGGAGAGTAAGGGCGACATCACAGCGCGTACAGCGTGGTGTCCAGCCGCAATCGTCACATACCAGCACTGGCGCGTAGCCTCGGCGGTTTTGAAAGAGGATGGCTTGTTCGCCATTACGCAGGGCCCGGGTAAGTTCATCGCGCAGGCGGGGAGAAAAGATAGAGGGCATCATCCGACGGTGTTTCAGGTCGGTTACATCTTCCACCGACACTTCCGGAAGAACCTGTCCGCCATAGCGCTCGTTTAGCGAAACGAGTCCATAGCGGCCCTCTTTGGCGTGATAGTAGGATTCTATAGAAGGAGTAGCCGAGCCGAGCACCACCTTGGCCCCGTAGTGCCGTGCAAGCATTAAGGCCGCATCACGGGCGTGATAGCGTGGCGCAGGCTCTTGTTGCTTGTAGGAAGGTTCGTGCTCTTCGTCGATTATGATGAGTCCTAACTTTTTGAAAGGCAGAAAGAGTGCGGAGCGAACGCCCAAAATGAGCGGGAAGGGCTTTTCCGAGGCCTGCCGACGCCACAGTTCGCAACGCTCGTTATCTGGGAATTTGCTGTGATAAATGCCCATGTTCGTCCCAAACACTTTCGCCAGACGGTGCATAAGCTGTGTGGTCAGTGCAATTTCCGGCACAAGGAAAAGGACCTGCTCTCCACGCGTCAGAACCTTCTGTATGAGGTGCTGATAGATCTCGGTCTTTCCGCTGGCAGTTATGCCGTGAAGCAGACAGACTTCTTTTTGAGTCAGCGAATCGTCTATTTTATCAAGAGCCACCTGTTGGGCCGGAGAAAGATGGGGCAAGGACAGTGTCGGTTCCAGTGAGGGGAAAGCCAGCCGGCTTCGTTCGACGCGATAGGTCTCTAGAATGTTTTTCTGTATCAATTCGCGCAAAACAGCGTCGGAAATGGCGGTTTCATCGAGCAGTTGGGCCTTGCTTACCTCCTTCAGCAAGGCAGGATTTTGCAACCGGAGTGCGGCATTGGCTTCTGACAATGTCAGATAGGCGCGCAAGAGCAAATCCTGTTTCCGTGCCCGATGTAGTTGGGCTAACAGAGTGGTTATGCTTTCCGCCGAACAGTTTTCTGCTTTCAGGCGGACACACACCTCGCTGGCCGGTCGAAAGGCGCGCGTGATGTTTTCTTCAACCTCTATGGCCCCCGTTTCCAGCAGGGTCTTGACGAGGGGCAACGCCGTGTGGACGTTCCACGGCTTGGGGAGCGCGTTGAGTCGTACGGCTTCGTCAGCCGACAGGAGGTTCCAGAGGAGTCGTTCCTGCTCCGAAAGGGCGGAAAGATCGGTGAAATCGGCGTTTTTCTTAATCTTTACATCGCCTTCGAGCCTTAACCCTGCAGGCAAAGCGGCTGTCATGACAGACCCGACGGAGCACATATAATATTGTGCGATCCACTGCCAAAATTTAATCTGCTCCTGACTTATGAGGGGCGTGGTGTCCAAAAGTTGCAAGATGTCGTAGAGCGATGCGGGAGACATTTTGCTGTCATCAGACAAGCCTGTGACAATGCCCCCATATACTTTACCCCCGCGCAAGGGTACCATCACCCTGCAACCTATGTGGATGTCTTTGCGCAGGGCTTCGGGCACCCGATAGGTCAGCGGTTGTCCGAGGGCCAGAGGCAGTAATATGTCGGCAAAACGAGTCATAGATAGCGAAAGTAACGATTTTCGGACAGAAAATGCTTGGTTGAAAAGAAATTCCTTATTTTCGCATTAGATAGAAATACCTTAATAACTCATACTATTATGCTTGATGTAAAAAACTTGCTCGCCGAATGCGAGGAAAAGATGGATCTGAGCGTCATGCACCTTGAAGACACGCTCGCCCAAATCAGAGCCGGCAAGGCAAACGTTCATATTCTCGACGGGATACGCGTCAATTCTTATGGCTCTATGGTAGCGCTCAACAATGTCAGTGCCATCACTACGCCCGACGCACGTACCATTGCCATTAAGCCGTGGGACAAAAATATGTTCCGTGTCATCGAGAAGGCCATCATAGACTCAGAAGTGGGCATCATGCCTGAAAATAACGGTGAGATTATCCGTCTGACCATCCCTGTACTTACCGAGGAGCGACGCAGGCAACTTACCAAAAAGTGTAATGCTGAAGCAGAGGAAACCAAGGTGGCTATCCGTAACGCCCGCCGTGATGGTATCGAAAAACTGAAGAAGGCCGTGAAAGAAGGCCTTAGTGAGGACTTCCAGAAGGATGGAGAAAGCGAATTGCAGAAGATTCACGACAAAAAAATAAAGGAAATAGAGCGAATCCTCGAAGCAAAAAACAAAGAGATTATGACCGTCTAAAGGTGGCATAATCTCGCTGACTTGCGCAATGCACGGACAAGTGGTCAAAAGCCTCGGAAGTTCCTATTGGGTACTTACCGACGATGGGCGTAGGGTAGAATGTAAGGTCAAGGGCAACTTCCGTCTGCGTGGCATACGCTCCACCAACCCTGTGGCCGTCGGCGACGGGGTCAGCATTGTGGAAGACGAACATGGGAGTGCTTTTATCTGCGATATAGACGAGCGCACCAACTACATCATACGTCGCGCCAGCAACCTCTCTAAGCAGAGCCATATATTAGCCGCCAATATCGACTTGGCGCTCCTTGTGGTGACCCTGTCTAAGCCGGAAACATCTACAACCTTTATTGACAGATTTCTGGCCGTGGCTCAAGCCTATCGCGTCAAGGCTGCACTCGTTTTTAACAAGGCAGACATCTTATCCGCCGAGGAGGAAGAACTGCTACAATACCTTTCCGCTGTCTATCAGGAGGCAGGTTACGATGTGTTTCGCATTTCGGCGCTCACGGGCGACGGACTGCCCGCATTGCGCCAGTATCTAAAAGGCCGGCTTACCCTTCTGGCGGGTCATTCCGGTGTAGGTAAATCCACGCTTCTCAATGCCCTGGTGCCAGAGGCCTGTGCCAAGACGGCAGAGATTTCGGCTGTCCATCAAGCTGGTATGCACACTACGACATACAGCGAAGTTTTCTCTCTGCCCGAAGGAGGTGGGCTTATCGATGTGCCGGGCGTCAAAGGATTCGGTACGTTTGATATGAAACCCGAAGAGGTGGCCCATTACTTTCCCGATATTTTCCGCCTGTCCGAAGATTGCCGTTTCTCAAACTGTACTCATACGCACGAACCCGATTGTGCGGTGCTTCGGGCGCTGGAAGAAAACCGTCTGGCCCCTACGCGCTATGCCTCCTATCTCTCTATGCTTGAGGACAAGGACGAAGGGAAATACAGAGAGGCCTATTAGATTTTGCAGTTTCTCTCCTCTGTCTTTCTGTCGCCACTCCGTACAGATACGTCCGATAGGATAAAAATATTGCGCGCCAATGAAAAGTTGGCGCGCAATTATTGTTTTGACTCTGCCCGTAAGCGACAGGGGCTGTTTCTTTATAGCGTACTGGGCTTCCCTTAGAGAGTGGCGTTGTAGGCTGCGAGGATGCGGTCGGACGTCTCTTGCATTACCTCTGCGGATAATTGCAGTTTCGGTTTTCTGAAATCTGCGTCAGCTTCGCTCTGTAAGGGTATGAGATGAATATGGGCATGATTGACTTCAAGTCCGAGCACTACGACGGCAACCTTCTTGCAGGGAAAGGCTTCCTTAATGGCCGTGGCTACGCGCTTGGCAAAAACCATCATCCGACCTATTTCGTCGTCCGACAGGTCAAAGAAGTAGTCTTCTTCGCGCCTCGGAATGACAAGCGTATGGCCCTGGGCCAGCGGATTGATATCCAGGAAAGCGTAGAACTCCTCGTTCTCGGCGCATTTGTAGGAGGGAATTTCGCCTGCGGCTATTTTGCTGAATATGGTCATAAGTCCAAGAGTCTGTTAGATAGAGATACTGACGATTTCAAGCTGGATAGTGCCTTGTGGAATCTTTACGTCCACCACGTCGCCTACCTTGTGGCCCAGAAGGCCTTGCGCGATAGGCGTGCTGCTTGAGATTTTTCCCTCGCGCAGGTTTGCTTCGCTCTCGCTGACGATGGTATATTTCATCATCATACCGTTGCGCACGTTTTTCATCTCCACCGTGGAGAGTATCTGTACGCTGTCGGCCGTCAACTTACTGGTGTCAATAATTTTGGCCTCAGCAATCGTGGCTTTGAGTTGATTTATACGCATCTCGAGCATAGCCTGTGCTTCCTTGGCTGCCTCGTATTCGCTGTTTTCTGAGAGGTCTCCCTTGTCGCGAGCCTCGGCGATGGCGGCAGATGCGGCCGGACGGTCCACCGTCTCCATCTTTCGTACTTGGGCCACTAACTTATCATAGCCCTCTTGCGTCATATAAGCCATAATGTCTGTAATGTTTTTCAGTTATAGTATGGGTTTGATACGGCAGAGAGTAAAAAAAACCGAAAGAACTCACGCGTCGGGGCGAGAATCCTTTCTCTGTTCTTACTTCTCTGTTGTCTTTTCTTGTGTGCAAAGGTAAAGATTCGGTTTCATACACCCAAATTTTTATGCGCCAAAGTTTTTCGGGGCTACAAGCCACATATCCTATAAAATAGTTACTTTTGCTAAGAGATTAGTACAAACGATAAGCCAATGAAATAACAGCACATAGCCAATAAATATAGAAAATAAGCGTTAGCCTTATTTCTTGCGTTCTGAAGATTGGGGAATTTTAAGATTGCTACAAGAAATAGGAGTTAATGTTCACGCTATTTATCGCGTGGACTGATACTTTCCTTTTGTAGCACCGGTTTTCCCCAACGCCGCAGGACGAAAAAGACAAAGTAGATAGTCCGCGCTCTTTTTGGCCTTATGCCATCCGGGGGCTTGTGGATTGGTTTTGCAGATAAGTATATTCATTAAAACGACAGGATAATGTTCATTTCATTCCTATTAGGTACAATGCTCGCTGTGCTCTGGACCGATTTTTGTCAGGGGTAAGGGCGCAAGACATGACGAGCAGACAGATGTGGTAAGTCCTTATGGTGCAGGCGCAAAGGAGGTCTCTCCTGTTTGGCGTTACGGCTCCGTGCGTTCGCTCCCGGTCTTTATCCCGCAGTGTCCTATTCGCGCAGACGACCCGTAGGCTTCGCTTGCAGGACAACCTCGGTCTGTCGCTCGCGAGGACCGTCGGTTGTCAAACGGTTTCTCGGTTTTCGCTCGGAAGGGGCCTTGCGCAGGTCGGAAGATTGTAGTAAATTTGGAGGAGCATAAGGAAAAAATACTACGCCATACTACAATCCTCTATACCCACGGCTTGCACGGAAATGCAGGCCGTTTTTTGTGGAAATTTCGCTTATGGGGCAACAAAATCCGATTATGCAATCAGCCGATTGTATAATGGAATTTTGAAATTCAATTATCCCATTTTTCTGCGCCATTATGGCGCCGGACGATTGCATTATGGAACAGTCCGTTAGGATAATTTAACATCTGTGTGGAATGTCAAAGTTTTTCACCTTTACCGGGGCGCAAAGAGGCCGGCCCGCTCCCGCTGCCTTCGGTCATAGTAGGGCTGTGAGGGCGGATATCTCTGGCGAGACACGGGACGGTCCGATATGTCGCTCGGCCTGGGAAGCAGAACGGCAAAAACAGGAGACAAGATAGGGATACTATTGGGAGAATTGTTATCTTTGTGGGACTGAAAAACACCTTAGACACTATGATAAAAATAACGAAGAAAGACGCTCTTAACTACCACTCGAAGGGCCGTCCCGGTAAGATTGAAGTGGTTCCCACTAAGCCGTATCGCACGCAGCGCGACCTTTCGCTTGCCTACTCCCCCGGGGTGGCAGAGCCGTGCCTGGAAATTCAGGAAAACCCGCAAGAAGCCTATAAGTACACGAACAAAGGAAACCTTGTGGCCGTCATATCAAACGGTACGGCCGTGCTCGGACTGGGCGACATAGGTGCCTTGAGCGGTAAGCCCGTGATGGAGGGTAAGAGCCTGCTCTTTAAAATCTATGCGGGCGTAGATGCGTTCGACATAGAGGTCAATGAGAAAGACCCCGAGCGTTTTATCGAAGCCGTGAAGGCTATTGCGCCCACATTCGGCGGTATAAATCTGGAAGACATTAAAGCGCCGGAATGTTTTGAAATAGAGCGTCGTCTGAAAGCAGAGTTGGATATTCCCGTAATGCACGACGACCAGCACGGTACAGCCATTATTTCGTGTGCAGGTCTGTTGAATGCGCTCGAAGTGGCTGGAAAAAAGATTGAAGAAGCCCACTTTGTCATCAACGGTGCTGGCGCGGCGGCCATTTCCTGTACGCGATTGTATTGTGCCTTTGGCGCACGCAAGGAGAACATACTGATGCTCGACTCTAAGGGCGTCATATCGGCCGACAGACCCAACCTCAACGCGCAAAAGGCAGAGTTTGCCACTCAGCGCACCGATGTAAGGACGCTGGAAGAGGCTATGGTGGGTTGCGATGTCTTTGTAGGATTGTCGAAAGGTAATGTGCTGAACAAAGAGATGGTTCGCACGATGGCAGAGAAGCCCATCATCTTCGCCCTGGCCAACCCCGTTCCGGAAATTTCATACGAGGATGCAAAAGAAGCCCGGCCCGATGTGCTGATGTCAACGGGGCGGACAGACTATCCGAACCAGATAAATAATGTTATCGGCTTCCCCTATATTTTCAGGGGCGCACTGGACACTGCCGCCACGGCCATAAATGAAGAGATGAAGATGGCGGCCGTACGCGCCATAGCCGACTTGGCCAAGAGGCCCGTGCCCGACATCGTGAACAGGGCCTATCAGGTGCGCCAGTTTAGCTTTGGCCCCGACTACTTTATTCCGAAGCCCGTTGATCCTCGTCTGATTACCGATGTGAGTATGGCGGTGGCGAAAGCGGCCATAGAGAGCGGCGTGGCGCGTAAGGAAATAACCGACTGGAAGGCTTATCGCCAGCAGTTGCGCGAACTGATGGGTCAGGAGAACAAGTTTGTACAGAATCTGTATGATACCGCCCGCCTGCGTCCTAAGCGCGTCGTCTTTGCCGAGGCTCACCATCCCAATATGCTCCAAGCAGCCATCCACGCCAAACAGGAAGGCATCTGCCATCCTATTTTGCTGGGCAACGAAATCAAGATAAAAGCCATAGCCGAGCAACATCAGCTCAGCTTGGAGGGCTGTGAGATTATCAATATGCGCGACGATTCGCAGATAGAAACGCGCCATCGCTATGCCCGATTATTGACGCGAAAGAAACGTCGCGAGGGCTACACGCTGGACGAGGCCTACGACAAAATGTATGAGCGCAATTATTTCGGTATGATGATGGTAGAGACAGGCGATGCCGATGCGTTTATCACAGGTCTTTATACAAAATACAGCAACACTATTAAGGTGGCCACCGAAGTCATAGGCATACAGCCCGGATATAATCATTTCGGCACGATGCACCTTATTACCTCCAAAAAGGGCCTTTACTTTGTGGGAGATACCCTTATAAACCGTGATCCAGACGAAGATACGCTCTACGATCTGGCTAAGCTCAGTGCCCGCACTATTCGCTTTTTCAACCGCCAGCCAGTGATAGCCATGCTGAGTTATTCCAACTTCGGAACCGACCAAAGTGGCAAGCCGGCCGTGGTAGCAAAAGTGGTGAAGCGTATGCAGAAAGACTTCCCCAGCCTTGCCATCGACGGAGAGATGCAGGTAAACTTTGCATTCGACAAGGCTTTGCGTGACGAGAAGTATCCGTTCACCCGCCTGAAGGGCATGGATGTGAACACGCTCGTATTCCCCACGCTTTCTGCAGCCAACTCTGCCTACAAAATGGTAAAGGCAATGAGCGACGACAGCCTGGTAATTGGCCCTATCCAAATGGGACTGAACAAGCCGATACACTTTACAGACTTTGAAAGCGATGTGCGTGACATCGTCAATATCACAGCCATCGCCGTCATAGATGCTATCGTTCAGGAGAATCTGGGTGGAAAATCGGCCCTTTAAGTTGTGGTAAAATTCCCTATAAATAAGGATTGACAGGATGACGAGAGGGGTCTAACTTTGCCTCCTGTTATTAAACAACCTTATACTTTTATCATGAAACATATCAGACTGATTTGGATGCTTGTCGTAGCAGTGGCTTTTATGGCTTGTGGCGACAATGAAGAGGAACGTATCTACACGATTGACGATCTTGTGGGCGTTTACAACGGACAATTTGTAGAAAGAGTGGCTGGCGCCGACTACGCTACGGCTACGCTCAACGTAGAGATTACCAAGACCGGTGCAAATACTATTTCGCTTGCCATAGACGACTTTCAAGCCTCTCCGGGCGACCCTGCTACGGGGCGTCCTGCTACGATGATGAGCAATACGGTAGTTCGCAATGTGAGAGTGGAAAATGTAGGCAACGGACAGTTCCGTCTTGTATGCGATGAACTGGAAGCCCGTGGCGATTATGGTACTACGCCGTTTGACTTCGAGGGTACTTTCGAAGGAACGTGGAGCTTTGGCGTAACGCAGTTTACGATGAGTTTCCAAATGGGACGTATGCCCTATCCCGTGGAAGCCACTTTCATAGGAACAAAGTAAGCCTGTCGCCAGGTACGCTAATCTGAAACGCAAGGCGCATAATGCCGTCGATTGACAGCATTATGCGCCTTTGGTATAGGCAGGTCTTATTTCTTCAGACTGTCCAGCAAGACGAGGCGCGAGGCCGGGCCCATATTGAAAACGAGGTCGGCGATGCTCAAATTGGGTATAAAACCGAAGCGCGCCCCAAAGACTTGGTAGTATGGCACAGGGGTAAAGGCCTCGTCCAGCCTCCAGCCGCATTTTGGGCTTATGCACGAGCGAAAATCGACGGTTTCATCGGAGGGATGGGCCTCATATTGCTGTGTGTAGGATAGGTCTAAATCAATGAAAAGCCATCGGCAGAACAGACGCAACAGCATCTCGTTGAAATCTACAAGTCGCTCCGTGGGCGCAAAAAGCACTTCCCGGAGCTCGTCAGCATAGAACCGGAAGAACGGACTGCTTTCATAGGCTGAGAGCAGGGTCTGCCAATGATTGTGGCGCCAGTTGTTGTGCGGACTGATAAGGGCTTCGGCTATGGGGATATGGTTCTCGCCCGTGCGCTCTATGGGTATGGTCAGGGCAACAGGACCATTGGAGCCTAGGATAACGGCACGGTTACGATACGTTTGTTTGACGTAATTTTCGCACCGTTCTTCCACCATACGCCCGCCTTGAATAAGCCTGCAGAACTGTTGGACGGGAGCCATATAGGCAGTAGCAAACAGGTTGGCTTTCATTGTAGCGCAGCAAAGCGTTTGAGTGTGGTTATCGTGCGGAAGCAGCGATTCCATTGTATATGCCCATCCCTGCTTGAAAAGCTCGTACCGTGGCAGACGCCGATGAGATGGCGTCGTCCGACAGGGCCGTAGGTGGTTGTCCAGAAGTAATCGTCGGAAAGGCGGATGCTATGCCCTAATATAAGAGTTTCAGCCGAATCGGCTGGCGTGCTTTCGAGCTGCCGGAGGTAGGCGAGTAGCGAGACATTGGCGCTATCTACCTCTACGGGCTTGCGGCTTGCGGGCAACACTAAGCCCCCGTCAGAAAGGCTACGCCGCTGGGTCAGAACTTGCTGGCGGACAGAGTCTGTCCATAGAGAGTCGCCGGATAATGCCTCTATGATGGCCAGACAGGTCTCGCCCGTCTGCGGATGGGAAAAGGCTATAATGTCGCCCCGCTGAGGAGTGGAGAAACTCTTGCGGAGGACAAAGACATGGTCCCCTGCTTGCAGCGGATAGCATTCGGATTTTTTCGACACACCTACTTGTGTGAGCACAAAACTGTGAACAAGTACCACAAGGAGGAGGGTAATCAAAAAAGGCAACAGATAAACGCGAAACGTTCTCACGGCAATGGGCAGATTAGAGGGAGGTGGCCTATTTGATGTGGCTCACGTTTTTGAAGAGGCGGTTCCAACGAATCTTTCCGTCCGTCCAGCCATAGTCTTGGTCTAAGGAAAGCCAAACAAAGAGCGGTTTGCCGACTACGTGGTCCTCAGGAACGAATCCCCAGAACCGACTGTCGGCACTGTTGTCGCGGTTGTCGCCTTCCATCCAATAATAGTCCAAGCGGAAAGTGTAGGACTGTGCTTCCTTTCCGTTGATAAATATCTTTCCGTCGCGCACTTGCAGGTCGTTTTCTTCATACACTCGAATGCAACGCTCGTAGAATGGGAGATTTTCCAAAGACAATTGAAGCGTGGCTCCCCGCTTTGGAATCCAAAGTGGCCCATAGTTGGCCGTAGTCCAGCCCGTGGGCTTGTTTTGCGGGTAGAGCCATTCAGCAGCAGGTTGCACAGGTTGTATGCTCTCTACTAAATCGGGATTGGAAGCCAGTACCGAACGCACATGTTCGGTCAGCGGCATAATAAAAGTATAGTCTGCGCCCATAAGGGGTACGGAGAGGTCTTCCTGTGTAATGCCCAGCTCGCGTACGAGGGTCTCGTAGGGATATTGGCGAAACTTGACGAAGTAGGAATACTGTGCGTGCTCGGGTTCCGGGTTCATTTTTCCGTCAAGATATATGCGATTGTTGCGTACCTCGAGGGTCTGCCCCGGCAAGCCTACGCAACGTTTTACGTAGTTCTCGCGTCGGTCGGCCGGATGGCTTATGATTTTGCCAAACTCCTCGGGGTGTGCGGCTACATAGTTGCGCCCAGCCTGATAGATACGTTGATAGGCGGCTTGCTGGCTCTCGTAGTCGGGCATAAGGGCGATGCCGGTCGAAAAGTGGTTGGGCAAGCCTAATTCCTGCGTCAAGATTTCATCCCCCACCTGATAGACAACCCGATAGTAGTCCTGATCGAGCATGCGCGTTATGACGGTATCGCCTGCGGGGTAGTTGAATACCACAATGTCGTTCAACTCGACATGTCCGGTACCCTTGACGCGCCGATAGTCCCAATGAGGCTTTGCAAGGTAGCTCTTACCACCCGTTAGCGGGTTGATATTTTGCATGAGAGGCATACTAAGTGGCGTCTGGGGTATTCGAGGCCCGTACGCCACCTTGCTGACGAGCAGATAGTCGCCCGTAAGTAAGGTTTTCTCTAGTGAGGAACTGGGTATGACGAAGTTCTGAATGAAAAACTGGTTCAAAAAATAGACGGCGATAAGTGCGAAGACCAACGCATCTATCCAAGCCATCACTGTGCGGGCCGACTTATTGCGCAGGTTCTTCCACCATCCCCATTTGATATAGCGCGTAATATACGCGTCAAAGATAAACGGCACGATAATAAGTCCCCACCAACTTTTCACCCAGTAGAGAAAGGCTAAATACAGGACGGTATAAATACCGAACTTGGCCCAGTCTTTACGCGATGGACCTTTCTGTTCGGTGGCTTTAGATGTGGTTTCAGTCATGAGAGTGATAAGAATATATCAGAAAGAAAAAAGGTCGGAAGTGGTCAGAAGACCTTGATGCGTGGCTGTAAACTCTGCGGCTAATACTGCGCCCAACGCAAAGCCACGGCGGCTGTGCGCACTGTGGGTTAGCGTAATTTCGTCGGCTTCACTTTCATAAATTACAGAGTGTATTCCCGGCACTTCCTCGCGTCGGAATGCGTCAATGGGAAGCACTTGCGGAGTAATGTCATTATTCTGCTCTACGGTGCCGTCGGCTTTATGGAAGTGGCAAAGTTCCCAGGAGGATTTTCGGTCTATCTCGGAGATGATATCTTCGGCCAAAGTGATAGCCGTACCGCTCGGCGCGTCTAATTTGTGTATGTGATGTACTTCCTCCATACGCACATCGTACGATGGAAAAGCGTTCATTATCTGTGCAAGTTTTTTATTGACCGCGCTGAATATGGCCACGCCCAATGAGAAGTTGGAAGCCCAGAATAAGGTGTTTCCTTCGTCTATCAGGCGCAGGATGTCGGCAAAATGGTCCTTGCGCCAACCCGTTGAACCGCTTACAACTTTTACGCCTTCAGAGAAAGCCGTGCAGATATTGGTGAAAGCGGCTTGCGGGGTAGTAAATTCGATGGCTACATCCGAGGAGCGGAAGGCTTCACTATGGATGTCTTCAGGGTTGTTTATGTCAATGATACAGGCAATGGTGTGGCCTCGCTGTAGGGCTATCTCTTCAATCATGTGCCCCATCTTGCCGTAACCTATCAGGGAAAATTTCATAGGCGGAATAATGCTTTTCGTGCGAAGATAAAGTTTTGTAGTTGAACTGCCAACCCTTTTGGCCGACAGGCCTGTAGAGCAAAGAAAAACGCCACATTTATAAAAATGCGGCGTCTGGTTTTTGTGAGCAAGAATCGTCTGCTTACTTGCGGAGACCGAGGTTCTTAACGATGGCACGATAACGCTCGATGTCGCGACTCTTCAAATAGTTGAGAAGAGCACGGCGCTTACCTACCAACATAACCAAGGCGCGTTCAGTCATATGATCTTTACGGTTGGCCTTAACATGTTCCGTCAAGTGGGCAATACGGTAGGAAAACAATGCTATCTGGCTCTCGCAAGAACCCGTATCAGAGTTAGACTTCCCGTACTTACCAAAGATCTCTTGCTTCTTTTCAGAATCCAAGTACATAGAATAAATTGATAAAATAGTTGAATAATTTGATTGTGCCCATTTTTTCAGAGCGGGTGCAAAGGTAACGTATTCAAGTCATACTCACCAAATTTTTCGAAAGATTTCTTTCAGTTGATGAGTTTGTTGCGGAGTGGATTTACTCTAGCGAAGCCAGCAGTTGGCTTATAGTGGGCCCTTCGGGATACGGGGTCAGGTCTGGCGCGATTTGGCAGAAAGGCTCCAGCACAAAGCGACGTTTGCAGAGGTGCTTGTGGGGAATTGTCAGTGCGGGTGTGTCAATCTGTACGCCGTCCATCCAAAGAATATCAATATCGATAATTCTGTCGAAATGTTCTCCATCGTGCGATTTGACGGTCCTTCCCATCTCCCGCTCTATAGTTTGTGTGGTGTGCAATAGTTCTATCGGCAGAAGCGTGGTGTTGAGTTCGCACACCGCATTGAGAAACAGGTTGTTTGAACAGAATCCTTCTGGCTGTGTCGCTATAAAATCAGAACAGGCAACCAAGACGCCGCACCGTTTCTGCAGAGCATCAAGGGCGCGGCGTAAGTTGTGGACGCGTCGGCCTAAGTTGGAACCTAGCCCAAGGAAGACGCGTGTGGGTTTGAGGGCCTTATTCAATGGTTTCTTAATCGACTATGAGTATGGCATCGCCAAAAGGTCCGAACTTGTAATCGCTCTTTAAGGCGCGACTATACGCTTTCATTACAAGGTCGTAGCCTCCGAAGGCCGTAGTAAGAATAAGCATCGTAGAATAGGGCAATTGGAAGTTGGCAAGCATGGCCGTGGCTACGCAAAAGTCGTATGGAGGGAAAATAAACTTGTTTGTATATCCGTCATACTCCATAATGTGGCCTTCAGTACCTACGCAAACTTCCAGAGCGCGTTGCACTGTGCTACCTACGGCCAATATCTGTCGGCCTGCATCGTGGGCGGCATTTACTTTGTCGCAACACTCCTTACTTACTATCAGGCGCTCGCTTTGCATCTTGTGCTTCGACAAATCCTCTACATCCGTGGAGCGGAAGTTGCCCAAACCACAGTGTAGCGTAAGGAACGCGGTGTCGATATCATAGAGTTCCATCTTCTTCAATAGGATTTTGGAGAAGTGCAAGCCTGCTGATGGTGCGGTAACGGCACCTTCAACCCGGGCAAACAGAGTTTGGAATCGCTCCATATCCTCGGGCTCGGCGGGGCGATTGATGAAATTGGGCAGAGGAGCCTCGCCTAGAGCGAAAAGTTGCTGTTTGAAATCATCATATTCGCCATCATAGAGAAAACGGAGCGTGCGACCGCGGCTGGTGGTATTGTCAATGACTTCTGCCACTATGCTCCCATCTTCGCCAAAGTAGAGCTTGTTACCAATGCGTATCTTGCGTGCCGGATCTACTATGACATCCCACAAATGTTGCTCGCGACTGAGTTCGCGGACGAGGAAAACTTCTATCGTTGCGCCTGTTTTTTCCTTTTTTCCATAGAGACGCGCAGGGAAGACCTTTGTGTCGTTCATTACAAAGAGGTCGTGGGGCGAAAAGTAGGAGAGAATATCGCTAAAGACTTTGTCTTCAATTTCTCCGGTCTTTCTGTGAACCACCATCATCTTGCAATCGTCACGGAACTCGGATGGATATTTTGCGATGTGCTCGTCGTTGAGTTTAAACTTAAATTGTGAGAGTTTCATATATAATAAGGTGTATTTATTTGCTTGGGTTTTCGTTAGATTCCTTTTGCCGGAAGGAGGCGCGGAAAGTCTTTTGGTACAGGACAATCAGGGAGTTCTGTCTCAAGAGCCTGCAGCCGAATCCATTCTTCAAACTGTGGAAGCGTCCAACAGTCTTCTACGCGAATCTCCCCCACTCGTGTACGCCTCAGAGAGAGCAGATAGGCGCCCGATCCGAGGGCTATGCCAATGTCTCGGGCCAGCGCACGGATGTAAGTACCTTTCCCGCATACAACACGGATGCGTAGATAGTCGGGAGCCCGAAATTCCTCCACTTCAATAGCGTCGATGTGGATGGGCTTAGGCTGCAATTCGACCTCCTTGCCTTTTCGGGCCAGTTTGTAAGCGCGGTCGCCGTTTACCATACAGGCAGAAAAGGCGGGTGGCGTCTGGAGAATATCACCGATAAAGCGAGGAAGAGTTTGATTTATGAGATTGAGTGTTATGTGGCTATTAGGGAACGATTGATCCACGGGATGCTCACGGTCGAAACTTGCCGTGGTGGCTCCAAGGAAGAGTTCGGCCACATACTCCTTTTGATGACCTTGCAGGAGTTCTACGTTTCGCGTGGCCCTACCTGTACAGATTGTCAGCACGCCCGTGGCAAGCGGGTCAAGCGTTCCGGCATGTCCTACCTTTAACTTGCGTCCCCCCATCTGTCTGGAGATTAGCCGGCGCACGATGCTGACAAGCTGGAAACTTGTCTGACGGTAGTCTTTGTCAAAACTGATTATTTGTCCTGTAAGAAAATTCACGGTAAGGTCTGTGTGGTAAAAAAGCAAATGCCCAATATGGATTTATTGCATCTCGAGCGAGATATGTATGAGGCCCACATCGTTTAGCCAAATAAGAGCAAGGATGAGCAAGCCTACGATGATACGATACCAGCCAAAGGCGCGGAATCCGTACTTTGTGATGTAGGCAATAAAGAACTTGATGGCGGCCAAAGCCACTATGAAAGCCACGACGCTACCAAAGATAAGGATTTCTAAATTATTGCCTTCTGTCAGCAGGTTGCCTTCTCCGCCCGAGAAGAGTTTGTACGTTTCCAGCAAGGTGGCTCCCGCCATTGTGGGCACGGCTAAGAAAAAGGAGAATTCGGCTGCGGCCTTTCGGGTTAATCGTTGTGACATACCACCCACTATGGTTGCCATGGAACGCGATACACCGGGTATCATGGAGATACACTGGAAACAGCCTATCCAAAAGGCTTTCAGATAAGAAGGCGAGGTTTCGGTTCCTTTTCCAAAGAGCTTGTCACAAAATAGCATAAAGATACCGCCTAACACAAGCATTACTGCCACCAGCCAGACTTTTCCGAGGTTTTCTTCAATCTGTTCGTTGAACGCTAAGCCTAAGACAACGGCTGGTAGTACGCCGATAATCAGACGTAGATAGAACCTCCAGACAGACTGCCACCAGGTCCGTCCCTGCTCGCCTATGGAATTAGGCAAAAAGAACTTCCTCCAATACAGCAGAATAACCGAGAGGATCGCGCCGAACTGTATGATGACCGTAAAGGCTTTTACAAATGGCGTGCTCTCCATTCCGAGTGCGCCTTCGGCTATTATCATGTGTCCAGTGGATGATACAGGTAAAAATTCAGTCAGACCTTCAACGACAGAGATTATAAATGCTTCGAGCCAAGTCATTGGAATAAATCGTTGGGATAGGTTTAGGGTTCAACGGGCTTATTGCGTTTGTCGCGAGGTTTGCGCAGAATGGCATACCCTACAAAGATGTAACCAAAAAGGCATACAAGCGGAGCCACTTTGATACGACGCACACTAAAAATATCTGGGTTAAAATGTTCAGGGTCGGATCCACTGCCCGACATCAGTATCATACCGATTATGACTATAATCACACCGATGGCCATAAGTATGTAGTTGATACGGTCAAAGGCGAAAACGTGCTGTTTCTGAGAACCTTCAGGTTTATTTGTCATAAGTTTTGATATATTGGATAAAGAGATTTTTTGCGTTCTACGGGACGTATTATCGAAGGATAAGTTCTCCCTCTGTCATCCTAAGGAATCGGTTCACACTAAGCGTTGTACTGATGAGCGTCAGCAACAAACCGACCACGAAGACGGTACAGAGTGTAGCCGTAATAACAAGAGGAGTTATCAGCTGGCTGATGTAGATGTCTTTGTGAAGCAAGTACAAGATTCCGGTAAGCAATAGGCCACCTGCAATAAGTGCGGCAATTAATCCGATAATGGCAGAACGCTGCAAGAAAGGCTTGCGGATATAACTCCATTTTGCACCGACCAGTTTCATCGTTAGAATATCGTGGCGTCGGGAGTGAATACTCAGGCGTACTATGTTGTGAATTAACGAACTGGAGATTATGGCTAGTAGAATGGCCACAACGAGCAGTACAATACTTGTGACGGGAATGGTGTTATCAAGCGTTTCCAATGCATCCTTTGGAAAAATGACATCAGCTACGTCTTTTTGCTTTTGTAAGGCAGGAACGAGTAGGCGCAAGCTGTCCATACATGCATAGTCGGCCCGCAAAAAAACTTCGAACTCTGCGGGTATAGGACTCCACTCGGCAAACTCGCTGTCTGCGAGAGCTTCTGCCATTTCTGCATTGCTTTTTTCTCGCGACACATAACGTGTCCGGAGCGTATATGGCTTTGCGCGCAAATTTTGCTGTAGGGCATAGAGATCTTGCTGGCTCGCACTGTCTGCCACCACAACTTCAATGGAAAAATGCTCCCGAACATTGTGGCCAAAGTTGTATGCCATCAGCGTACTAAATACGACGGCTCCTAATAAAATTAGTACCATTGATGTACTGATGCAGGAAGTTACGGCAGTGAAATGTCCGGCGCGATTTTTTCTCTTTTTAGCCATAGAAAAAGGTAGGGTTGTATGCTGGGATGTTCTTTGTAGGGCCTATTATGCCAAATTTGTGCAAAAATACAACAATGCCTTTCTCTTGCAAAAGATTGCAGATTCTTTTTTGCGCGCGTGCGATACTTTTTATTACCGTGTACGACCTCCGTGGCATAAAGTAATGTATTTTTGCAAGCAGAAAATAATTCTGTGCCAGTCAGAACGTGACTGACATAAGTGACACTCTCTTTCAACCTGATAATTTTATAAAAATATGCGATTTCATCGAGTAACTTTAGGCGTATTATTTTTACTCCCCAGTCTGTTTTCTGCACTGAAAGCACAGGATTTTTCCACCTATTTCCTTGATAAAACATTGCGCTTGGATTTTGTGTTTGCCGGCAATTCAGCAGAACAACACATATTCTATGCTGGAGCTAAAAAATATGAAGGTTGGGCGGGGCGACGAGGCCATCTGTCCGACATATTACTCCGTGGAAACGGGCAGTTGCTTGTGCGCGATCATACATCGCAACAACTAATCTATACACATACTTTTTCAACACTTTTTCAGGAATGGGTTGCCACGGAGGAGGCTACTCGCTCTTCTCAATCATTTGAGGCAACTTTTCAAATACCCTTTCCCAAGGAGCCTGTTGATATAACAGTCTCTCTGCTTGATATTCACGGAAAAGAAAAGACGACATATAGCCAGACGATAGATCCCTCCGACATCCTTATCCGACCAGTTGAGTCCCGTAAGCTATTAAGCAATCAACTACTTCGGCAGGGTTCTGTACAGGAATGTGTAGATGTCGTTATTATTTCCGAGGGTTATAAGGAGGATGAATATGTGAAATTCAGCAAAGATGCAGAGCGGGCGTGTGAAGCCTTATTTGCGCACGAACCATTCAAGAGCCTGCGGACTCGCTTCAATATCCAGGCGGTATTTGCCCCTTCTCAAGATTCAGGTCCAAGTATTCCGCACGATAATATCTGGCACGAAACGGCTTGTCAAAGCCACTTTGACACATTTTACACGGACCGTTATCTAACGACAAGCAGTCTTTTCCAATTACACGACCTGCTTGCAGGCTTGCCCTACGAGCATATTATCGTATTAGCTAATACGGGCACGTATGGAGGTGGAGGTATCTATAACCAACTTACGCTGACGACTTCTGACCACCGTACTTTTTCACAAGTCCTAGTCCATGAGTTTGGACACGCATACGCCGGTCTGGCTGACGAATATTTCTATGACGATCAGTTCTCGTCCATTTATCCTGCAGATACTGAGCCGTGGGAACCCAACCTTACGACATTGGTTGATTTCAAGAGCAAATGGGCTGATTTGCTATCTGAAGCCACACCTGTCCCTACTCCACCATCAGACATTCCCGACTACCGGACTGCTAAAACAAAGAAAGAATGGAAGGCTATAAATGAATCCGTTCATCGTATAGGGGTGTTTGAGGGTGGAGGCTACCAGTCGAAGGGTGTCTTTAGACCAGCCCAGGAATGCAGGATGAAAATTAACGAGGTAACGGACTTTTGTCCCGTTTGCACACGCGCCATTCGCCGTGTTACGGATTTCTACACCGAAAAGTAATGTGGGGAACGGCGACTTCTCCCTTTTACTGCAAAATGTTAGTAACTTTGCGCTAAATTCTTTTACCCTATGGTTCTCAACTATATTTGGATTGCATTTTTTCTTATAGCCTTTGTGGTAGGGGTGCTTCGGCTAGTTATAAATGGTGATGCCGGTGTCTTTGCTGATATGATGAACAGCACATTTGATATGGCTAAGCAAGGTTTTGAGATTTCGCTGGGATTGTGTGGCGTACTTTCGCTCTGGTTGGGGGTAATGAAAATAGGAGAGAAGGGAGGTCTGGTTCAATCGCTGGCCCGTGGCCTTTCGCCGGTCTTTAGCAGATTGTTTCCGGAAATACCTAAAAACCATCCTGTCTATGGGCATATGTTTATGAACATAGCGGCTAATATGTTGGGATTAGATAATGCAGCTACTCCACTAGGCCTCAAGGCGATGAAAGGGCTTCAGGAGATTAACGCAAAGAAGGAATCGGCATCCGACGCTATGATAATGTTCCTTGTTCTTAACACGTCGGGGCTTACACTTATCCCAGTCGGCGTTATGACTTACCGATTTCAGTGTGGAGCGGCCCAACCAACAGATATCTTTATTCCGATTCTTATAGCAACGTTCTTTTCCACACTTGCAGGCGTACTAGTGACCTGTTTGTACCAGAAAATAAATATTTTCAATCGCGTTCTGCTCCTTACTATAGGCGGGGCATCTGCTCTGGTGGCTTTATTGATATGGGGCTTTAGCCAACTGACAAATGAACAGATGGGAATGGTTGGTGGCACGTTGGCGAATGTAGTCCTCTTTGGCATAATTATCCTTTTCATTATTTGCGCTATGCGTAAGCGTGTGAACGTCTATGATGCCTTTATTGAGGGAGCCAAGGAGGGCTTCAAGACCTCAGTTTCCATTATTCCGTATCTGATAGCCATATTGGTGGGAATAGGCGTGTTCCGTGCTTCGGGCGCGATGGACTGGCTAATCAATGGCGTGCGTTGGCTTGTTGAGCAACTTGGGTTTGCTTCCGATTGGGTGGCCGCACTTCCAACAGCCTTAATGAAACCTTTGAGTGGTAGCGGGGCCCGGGGAATGATGGTGGACGCTATGACAACTTACGGGGCCGATAGTTTCATCGGACGGCTTAGTTGTGTTTTTCAAGGCAGTACGGACACCACTTTCTATATCCTTGCTGTCTATTTCGGCAGTGTAGGAATCAGTAAAACGCGCCATGCCGTCCAGTGTGGACTATTGGCGGATCTGGCAGGCATAATAGCAGCCATCGGCATTTGCTATTTGTTCTTCTAAACTTTTTCAATCTTTGGATATGGCAAAACTTGCTTCGCTTGCAAAGGATACGGCAATTTATGGATTGAGCAGTATAATTGGCCGATTTCTAAACTATCTGCTTGTACCGCTTTACACAAGTAGAATGCTAGCTCAATCGGGCGATTACGGAATAGTAACCAATATTTATTCTTATGTAGCCCTTCTGCTCGTTATCCTGACTTTTGGGATGGAAACAACGTTCTTCCGTTTTGTAAATAAGACCGAGGAGAATCCGCAAACCGTTTATCACACCACACTGACGGCAGTAGGCGGTGTGGGACTTTTGTTTGTAACGTTAGTGTTAGTTTTTTTGAATCCAATTGCTAGCGTGATGGGACATTCGAGCCATCCACAGTTTGTGGGTGTTATGGCGGTTGTTGTGGCAATGGATGCGTTCCAGTGTATTCCGTTTGCATATCTTCGTTACAAGAGGAAACCACTAAAGTTTGCCGAGTTAAAACTTCTTTTCATAGGCTTGAACATCGGTTTGAACCTTGTGTACTTTCTTGTTATACCCCAGTTGTATAATGGTCCAGACTCTTTTGTGGCTCCCTTGCTGAAACCTGACGGAGGGTTAGATGTAGGCTATGTTTTCTATATCAACCTGATTTGCACAGGCCTCGTCAATATCTTTTTCTACAAGGAGTTGAAAGGCTGGTTCTTTCAGTTAGATTATACCCTGTTACGAAATATGCTAAAGTATGCTTGGCCCATTTTGGTGCTTGGTATAGCCGGCATACTAAACCAGACGGTTGATAAAATTCTTTATCCAATCATCCGACCGGGGCATGAAGGCAGTGTAGAACTCGGCATTTATGGCGCAGCGGTTAAGATTGCTATGATAATGGCCCTTATAACTCAGGCCTTCCGCTATGCTTATGAGCCCTTTGTCTTTGGTAACGCCAAGGAGAAAGGTAGCAAGGAAATGTATGCTAAGGCGATGAAGTTTTTTCTTGTTTTCACGCTTTTGGCTTTCCTTGTAGTAATGGGATATATCGATGTGCTGAAATTTGTAGTGGGGCGAACTTACTGGGAAGGCCTTCGCGTCATTCCTATTGTTATGGTTGCCGAAATAATGATGGGGGTTTATTTTAATCTTTCTTTCTGGTATAAGTTGATAGACAAGACCATCTGGGGAGCGGTATTTAGCGGGATTGGCTGTGCAGTATTGGTGTTGGTCAATATCTTATTCATACCGACCTATCATTATATGGCTTGCGCCTGGGCCGGCGTGGCTGGCTATGGTACAGCCATGCTTTTAAGTTATTTCGTGGGGCAACATTATTACCCCATACGCTATCCTCTGCGTGACATCTTTGTCTATGTCGGTATGACAGCGCTATTCTTTGCCCTTATGCAGTTTGTTCCACAGGACTGGAACCTTTGGCTTCGCCTGAGTATTAATTCCGTGCTCATATTGGCATTCGTTGCTCATATCCTTTATCACGATCTGCCACTCCGCGCACTTCCTGTGGTAGGCAAATATTTTAGAAAACCCCAAGTTGATGATACAACCCGATAATTCTGCAACTACTTTTACGTTAGATAATGGTCTGCGTGTCGTGTGCGCAGATATACCTTCAGATGTTATTTATTGTGGTTATGTGGTCTGTGCAGGCACACGCCATGAGGCTCCGTCAGATTCGGGGCTGGCTCACTTTGTAGAACACATGACGTTTAAGGGTACGGAGAACCGTAAGTCCTATCAGATCACTAATGGTCTTGAAAGAGTTGGTGGAGATTTGAATGCCTACACTACTAAGCAGGAGACAGTGTATCATGCGGCGATTCTGCGTGAACACTTTTCCCGTGCCGCCGATCTTCTTACCGATATAGTATTCCGTAGCATTTACCCACAGAAGGAAGTAGTGCGTGAAGTCGAAGTGGTTTGCGATGAAATCGATAGTTATCATGATTCGCCGTCGGATGAAATCTTCGACGAATTCGAGCGCATTGTATTTTCCAATCATCCTTTAGGGCGTGATATATTAGGCGATTCTTCGCGCTTACGCACCTATACATCGCAAGACGTCTTGCGTTTTGCGCATCAATATTATCGTCCGACCAACTGCGTGTTTTTTACTTTCGGTCGAATAGGGCCTCAGCGCGTTAGATATTACCTTGAGAAATTTACACGTGATATTCATCGTGGGGAAACTTCCAGTGTTCCTGCGTCAGCCTTCTGTGATCAGACTCTAACGCCTTATGAGCCAAAACAAATCAGTCTGGACAAAAATACACATCAGGCCCACGTTATTGTAGGTGGGCGTAGCTTCGCAGGTACAGACGAGCGCAAATACGCAATGATTCTGTTGAACAATATCCTTGGCGGACCGGGTATGAACAGCCGTCTAAATATTTCTTTGAGAGAGAAAGCAGGGCTTGTCTATAGCGTAGATTCCTATCTCTCTACTTATCCCGATGCTGGAATGTGGACAATTTATTTCGGTTGTAATGAGACCGACATAAAGCGTTGCTTGCATCGAGTAAGTGCAGAGTTGGACAAGCTTATTCAAAGTCCGCTTACTCCCCGTCAATTAGAGGCTGCAAAGCGACAATTATGTGGTCAGATAGGCGTAGCCAATAATTCGTTCGAAAGCCGGGCTCTCGCGCTCGGTCGGACCTTTGCCCATTACAATGTCATACGTGATACGGCTGAAACCTGCAATAAAATTCGTGCTTTGACGGCCGATGAGTTGCTCGGAGCGGCGCGTGAGACGTTTGGAGCCAGTCAGAGGAGTGTGCTCATATACAAATAACGGTTGCGGACGACATTTTGTTTCGCACCCTCTTTGTATGAGGTCGTTGTCTTATTCCACGTCTCAATGTTTCTGTACAACAAAAATATTATATTTTTGCTTGTAGAATTATGGCGCAGGAATTTAGGCAAGATCTTACTCAGCAACAGACGCAGGTACAGGTACAGCAACTTTCAGTTACGCAAGTTGCTTTGGCTCATATTGTCGAGTTACCTTTGATGGACTTTGAGGAGCGCGTCAAGAGCGAATTGGATGCGAACGAGGCGCTGGAAGAACGCACAACGGACGAATTGCCTGATTCAACAGAGCCTGCGGATTCGTACGAAAGAGATAGCGACGAATACGAAGCACCGTCTACTCCAGAGCAAGATGCGCTGGCAGATTACGCTTCAGCCGATGACATACCCGATTATCTTCTACGCCAGCAAGGTACTCGCGAAGAGCGACAAGTGCAGATTTCGGCCCGAGGAAATGCCTTGGACAATCTCTATGCACAGATGGGAGAGCAGGATTTGACGGATGGAGAACGTCAGATCCTTGACTATTTGATAGGTAGCCTTGATGCGGATGGTTATTTGCGTAAGGATTTAAGCACCTTGCAAGATGAGATGGAGGTGTATCACAATATCTCAGCTCCGCAAGAAGTTGTGGTGCGTATGTTGGAAATACTTCAGGGTTTTGAACCTAGGGGAATTGGTGCGCGCGACCTTCAAGAGTGTTTGCATCTCCAACTAACAGACCCAGAACTCCATTCTCAGTGGAAACAAAAAGCCCTCGAATTAGTTGACAATTATTTTCGCGATTATTCGTTGCATCATCGCGAGGATGTAAAGCGTCGGCTAAGGCTTTCTGAAGAAGATTTTGGAGAAGTAGAGCGTCTGTTGCACCGACTTAATCCTCGGCCCGGAGGAAATCTGAATGAAACGACCTCTCCAGATGCGCCTACGCTTGTGCCCGATTTTTTAGTCAGCGTGGATAACGACGGAAATATTTCTGTAAGTCTGAACCAGGGAGAAGTACCACAATTGAATGTGAGTCGCTCATACCGTGATTTGATTAAAGAATATTCAGGTAAGGGAAAAAGCCTGTCTCCCAGCCAACAAGATGCGTATATATATGCTCGCAAGAAAGTGGGCGATGCACAGTATTTTATAGAATTGGTGCGTCGGAGGCAACAGACGTTACTCGGCGTGATGCGAAGTATTGTCAGCATACAGCAAGATTTTTTTCGCAACGATGACGACGAGAATTGCCTTGTGCCAATGGTGCTTAAGGACGTGGCACAACGTGCTGGCGTAGATCCCTCGACAGTTAGTCGCGTGGCGTCGAATAAATACTGCGCCACAGCCTACGGAACCTATCCTTTAAAACATTTTTTCAATAAGGTATTTACGTCAGACAACGGAGAAGAGCTTTCAGCGCGTCAAGCTAAGGCAGCACTACGCCAACTCATAGAGGAGGAAGATAAGCGAAAACCGTTGTCTGATGATGCGCTGTCTTTGCAGCTGGCCCGGCAGAACTTACCCATCTCTCGGCGTACCGTAGCAAAGTATCGCGAACAGTTGGGCATCCCTAAAAGTACCTTACGCAAAGTATAAAACGATTCCTATGCGCAACAAGATTCTAATCTATACGGCTCAGTTTCTTTCGGTCATATTCCAACCTTTCTATATGCCCGTTGTAGCGTTTGTTGTGCTTCTTATGTTCAGCTATCTGAACAACCTTCCGCTGGCCTACAAGGCTGTACTGGTGTTTGCTATCTATGTCTTTACAGTCCTGCTCCCTCGTACGGCCATATTTCTTTACCGAAAGTCAAATGGTTGGAGTCGGTTTCATCTGAGCAAGCGTATAAACCGCTACGTGCCTTATGCGCTATCCATACTCTCCTACGGAATCCTTTTGTACTTTATGTACCGTATTCACATGCCTTCGTTCGCCATTGCAGTTATAGTAGCCGCTTTTGTATTACAAATAATCTGTGTACTCATAAATACACGGACTAAGATAAGCACCCACGCTGCGGCGGCAGGAAGCCTTACGGGAGCCATTGTGGGCTTTGCCCTGCTGTTCCATTTCAACCTTCTGCCGTGGCTTTGCGTTTGCGTTTTGCTTTGCGGGCTTGTCGGCACTGCGCGTCTGATATTGCGACAACACAGTTTGTTGGACATCTGGCTTGGCACGCTTATCGGTTTCTTCTGCGGATTTTTCTGCGTCCTTCTTATGTAAAGCCTATAAACACATATCCTTATGCAACCAAAAGTTAGTATTATCATGGGTAGCACGAGCGACTTGCCCGTAGCCACAAAGTCGGCCCAACAGTTAGACTCTCTTCAGATACCGTTTGAGATGGTAGCCCTTTCGGCTCATCGTACGCCCCAAGAGGTGGAAACCTTTGCTCAGCAGGCTGAGGCAAGAGGTGTGCAAGCCATTATCGCTATTGCCGGAATGGCAGCGGCTCTGCCCGGTGTTATTGCGGCCCAGACGTCAGTGCCGGTCATAGGCGTGCCGGTCAAGGGAATGCTCGATGGTCTTGACGCGCTATTGTCCATCGTTCAGATGCCTCCTGGTATTCCTGTGGCCACCGTAGGTGTCGGGGCAGGACAGAATGCCGCCCTCTTAGCCGCCCAGATAATTGCCACGGCCGATAAAGAAGTGGCTGCGCGACTTCGTGCTTTTCGTGCGGGGCTTAATCAGAAAATTGTAGAGGCCAATGAGACACTTCGGGCCGAGCAATATACCTATAAAACTAATTAGCCTTTCTGCGTAGAAATGTCTGACATATTCAACTATCATCCTCGCACCTCGTCGGAAGTGCGCGTCGGGCAGACGCCCTTAGGTGGCGACAATCCTATTCGCTTACAGAGCATGACCACTGCGGCCACAACTGACACCGCAGCATGTGTGACGCAGGCAAAAGCCATTATTGATGCAGGAGCCGACTATGTACGTCTGACCACACAAGGTACGCGCGAGGCTGAAAATCTCCGGGAAATACAGGCGCAACTCCGTGCCGAGGGTTATGCGCAGCCACTTGTGGCCGACGTCCACTTTAATCCTAATGTAGCCGATGTGGCTGCCACAATCGTGGATAAGGTACGCATTAATCCTGGTAATTATGTTGATCCAGCGCGTACTTTTAAGCAACTTTCCTATACTGATGCAGAATATGCAGACGAGTTACGGCGCTTGGAAAAACGTTTTCTTCAACTTCTCCAACTTTGTCGTGAGAATAAGACAGCCTTACGTATCGGAGTGAACCATGGGTCGCTCTCTGACCGCATAATGTCGCGCTACGGCGACACACCCGAAGGAATTGTGGAGAGCTGTATGGAATTTCTGCGCATCTGTAAGCGTGAACAATTTCACGATGTAGTCATCTCCATCAAGGCCAGCAATACGGCCGTGATGGTACGTAGCGTTCGATTACTCTGTCGGGTGATGGCAGAAGAGAATATGATGTTTCCGCTACATCTTGGTGTGACGGAAGCGGGCGAAGGTGAGGACGGACGTCTCAAGAGTGCGGCGGGAATAGGTGCGTTGCTTTCTGACGGAATAGGCGACACCATTCGCGTTAGTTTGAGTGAGGCGCCGGAAAGAGAAATCCCTGTGGCTTACAAAATAGCCTCTTATGCTACACGCAGGGCGGGCCATCCAATGATACCCGCGCGTCAGGCGGTAGAGTTTTGTTACGAAAATCCACAACGGCGTCCGACCGATATCCTACAGAATATAGGAGGGCATAACCTTCCTGTGGTCATCTGTGCCAGTACGGACGGTACGTTTTTCTTTGGCCCACAAACTCCCGACTATGTATATGTAGGCTCACATCTGCCTCCTGTACGACAGCGTCCTGCTGGTGTGGGTTATATAGTGGATGCTATGGCTTGGCGTGACGAAGAGAACGTCTTTCCTGCTTATACCTATCAGACAGAACCTCTTATGGGTGGCAACAAGAGCCCGCTGAAATTTTTATTTATTTCTTATCTGCAATTAGACGAACAGACTTTGGCTTGCCTGCATAGGCATCCGGAGACAGTAGTCGTGGCACTTTCCAACCATCCTAACCGGCTCGGAGAACAGAGGGCTCTTGTGCACGAAATGTGGAGAGAAGGATTAAAAAATCCAGTGGTATTCTTTGAGCATTATACCCACAGTCTGTCTGAAAGAGAGGATTTTCAGATAGAAAGTGCCGTTGATTTAGGGGCACTCTTATATGATGGGCTGGCAGATGGGATATTTCTCTTCAACGAAGCCCCCCAGGGCCATCCTTCCATACCCTTGTCAGATGTTGTATCTACAGCGTTTGGCATTTTGCAAGCCACACGACTGCGCACAACCAAGACGGAATACATTTCTTGCCCCGGATGTGGCCGTACGCTCTATGATTTGGAGCATACCATAGCCCGCATTAAGCAGGCTACAGCCCATTTGAAAGGCATGAAGATTGGCATTATGGGTTGCATAGTCAACGGGCCGGGCGAAATGGCCGATGCGGACTATGGCTATGTAGGAGCAGCGCGGGGGAAGGTCAGTTTGTATCGAGGCAAAGTTTGCGTAGAGAAAAACATACCAGAAGAAGAGGCGGTAGATCGTCTCTTGGCACTCATAGAAGCCGACAGGCAGTCCACAAACCTATAGAACCACTCAATTTTATAATACTATGTACCGCTTTCTTTTACTTATATTCACATTGATGAGCTGTATCTGTACGCAGGCCCAGCAGAGGATTAAAGTGGCTTGTGTGGGAAACAGCGTAACCTATGGCATGAAGTTGGAACATCGTGAGGTGGAGTCTTATCCGGCTCAGTTGCAACAAATGCTTGGAGAAAATTATGAAGTGCGTAATTTTGGGCACAATGGGGCTACACTTTTGCGCCATGGTCATAATCCGTATACCTTGCTTGATGAGTATAAATCAGCAGTGGAATATCAGCCCGATATCGTTGTTATTCATTTGGGTCTCAACGATACAGATCCGCGTAACTGGCCAGATTATTCCGACGAATTTGACAGGGATTACAGCGCTCTGATAGATACATTCCGCATTTCGAACCCTCATGCAAAGGTTTATGTTTGTCTGCTAACTCCGATACACCATCGCCATCCTCGCTTCCAGTCTGGTACGCGCGACTGGCATTATGCCATTCGCCAACATATCCGTAGGTTGGCCGAAGCCAAGGGGGCTACGCTCATAGATCTTTATAGTCCGCTTCATAAACGCACTGACCTCTTTCCTGATGCCATACACCCCAATGCAGAAGGAGCCGGGATCATTGCAAAGACTGTATATGGCGCGCTTTCGGGAGATTATGGTGGCCTCCAATTACCCCGACTTTTTAGTGACGGAATGGTCTTGCAACGCCACCGTCCCCTTTCTTTCTACGGAACGGCCAATGCCGGTCAGCGGGTAAAGGTTGTTTTTAACGGGAAGAAAGCCTCTGCCGTAGCCAACCCACAGGGACGCTGGCACGTTACATTTTCCCCGATGGAGGCAGGAGGGCCTTTTACGGCTACCATAAGCACTTCAGACTCTACGCTGACGTTGCGCGATGTCTATGTAGGGGAGGTCTGGCTTTGTTCGGGCCAGTCCAATATGGAATACACGCTTTCGCAGGCCAGCACGGCCTCGGAGGACATAAAAGCCTCTGCATCTCAGCCGTTAGTACATCTTTATAATCTGACAGCACGTTATCGCACCGATGCCGTAGAATGGACTCCTGAGCAATTGGATAATGTAAACAGGCTGGAATATATGCAAACCGACGGATGGGAGACGGCCTCTCCTACGAATGTAGGTGGCTTTTCTGCCATAGGATACCATTTTGCACGCACTCTGGCCGATAGTCTGCAGATACCTGTCGGTGTGATTTGCAATGCTGTAGGTGGTGCTACTACGGAGTCTTATATAGACAGGGAAACGTTAGAGTGGGAACTGCCTGCCATACTGTATTCCTGGGCTGACGGCGACTTCGGACAGCCGTGGGCAAGGGGGCGGATGAAGCAAAACATAGCCCAATCCACTCATCCGCTTCAGCGGCATCCTTACGAGCCAGCCTATCTTTTTGAGGCAGCTATGCTTCCGTTGCGTGGATACGATATAGCCGGCGTTTGCTGGTATCAAGGTGAATCAAACGCCCACAACGTTGAACTGCATGAGCGTCTTTTCAGTCTGTTGGAGCAGTCGTGGCGAAACTTTTTCCATAACCCCTCGCTTCCTTTCTACTTTGTGCAACTCTCTAGCCTTAATCGCCCCTCTTGGCCCGCATTTCGCGACAGCCAGCGTCTCCTTGCCACCACGTTGCCACATACTTGGATGGCTGTCAGCAGCGATGTGGGCGATTCGTTAGACGTGCATTATCCTAACAAACGTCCCGTCGGCCAGCGTCTGGCATACCTGGCGCTACGACACAACTATCGTCACACACTTGAAGCACAAGGGCCTACACCGCTACGCGCCTATGCCCGGGGCAACAAGATAGAGGTAGTCTTTTCGCATGCTCAGGGAATGAGGGCTTCCGACGGATTGTTGCGCGGTTTTGAACTCGCAGGAGCCGACGGAGTCTTTTACCCGGCCCGATGCCGTATAGAGGGCGAGCAAATTGTAATATGGAATCAGGAGATACGCCATCCCCAGTTTGTGCGTTATGGCTGGGAACCTTTCACACGGGCTAACCTGATAAACAACGCGGGCCTTCCCGCATCTACGTTCCTGCTGGAAACTACCGAGAGGAGGTAGTTTTCGGAACACATCACTATACGGTAAGTTTAAGCCTTTCGTGCTGTCTGGGCAGGAGAGGCTTACACTTTTATATTGAATGATAGATTTTGATTATCAAAAGATTGTATGTATTTTTGAGAGGTTTATTCATCAAAATTCAATCATTATGAAAAAGCAATTATTATTTTTAGCAGTGGCTGCCATGCTTACGTCTTGTGGCGGAGGTATTGTACAAAAGAAAAGTCTCTTGAAAGACCTGCCTGTCATAGCCGAAGAACTGACTAAGACAAGCAACGATCTCGAAGCAAAGCTTGAAAATATCAAGAGTGAGGAAGAAGCCGCTAAAATTATTGAGGAGGCGGTAAAATTAGAGGCTGAATACGAAGAGAAGATTAACAAAGCAGGAGAGGCCCTTGTCGGACAAGAGATTCCGGTAGAAGTATCTGAAGGTCTTGGCGTGAAAGTGGACGCTCCGCTTACTGTTTCGGAAGCTAAGTTTAGCAACGATGTCATCAAGGTAGTTCTTTCCGGCCAGGGCGAGCTCACCGAAGAAGGTACCTACGCTTTCAAAGACGACGGCAAACTCAAATTGCACGATGTCTCTGCATTTGTAGTCGGCGAGGATAATAAGCCGATTTATGCCAGCGGTACAATAAAATTTGAGAAGTATGCAGATGTGTATCCCGTAGGTTCCGTCTTTAGCATTGAAGTTCCTATCAAGTTGGACAACTACAACTTCAAGGAATTAGGTAAGCTTGAAAAAATAGTGCTTACGCTGAAAGACAGCGAGAACTATAAAGCGGCCAAAGACTTCAATTCTGAATTGAAAAAGGCTTATAAAGAGGCAGAAAAGAAATAAGTGACAGCGTGACAGGACCGTCCTGTCTGACTCCATACTAATTGCGCCGACAAATCGAATAAGGTTTGTCGGCGATTTTATAGTACTATTGTCTAGTTCACACTGTGAAATTTGAATTTCGCAGTGTGAAACGCACATTTCACACTGTGAACTGAACGAACAGAGCCACTAATTGGCGTATTCCCTTATGAGAGGACGGACTTCCTCTAAGAGTCTGAAAAGTTCGGCCGTCGTAGTGGCGCGCAGGATAGCGATGCGCATATCCCGGAAGTTGGGAATTCCCTTCATAATAGGGCTGGCCGCCAGATGCCTGCGGACGTGGAGAATGCCTCGGTACTCGTCTATGCGTTCCACGCTCTGGCGAACCTGTTCCTTAAGGACGTCCAGCTTCCAGTCGGACGAAAACGGCTCGTACTGGCTCTGGATGAATTGTGGCTCAAAGGCGTCGGTCCTCCCTACGCTCTCAGCCATTTCTCGGAATATCCAAGGTTGTCCAAAGGTAGCACGGCCTACCATTACCGCATCCACGCCAAAGTTTTCAAAAGCGTTGCGGGCATCTGGCCCTGTGCAAATATCACCGTTGCCAATGATGGGAATCCGCATGCGGGGGTTTTGCTTCACTTCCCTTATCAGACTCCAGTCTGCCTCTCCTTTATACATCTGTGCGCGCGTGCGACCGTGAATGGTAAGCGCGCTGATGCCACAGTCCTGCAGGCGCTCGGCTATCTCCACAATGTTTTTGCTGTGTTCGTCCCAGCCGAGGCGTGTCTTGACCGTGACGGGAATTCGTACGGCCTTGACAACACGTTGCGCAATATCGTACATGAGCGGAAGGTTCTGCAAAAGTCCTGCTCCGGCCCCTTTGCCGGCCACGCGCTTTACCGGACAGCCGAAATTAAGGTCGAGAATGTCGGGCTGGGCAATACTTTCGACTATGCGTGCGGCTTCTTCCATGGCATCGGCATATCGCCCATAAATCTGGATGGCTACAGGGCGCTCGTCGGCGCTGACCTGAAGTTTGCGAAGTGTGGAGGGAACAGCGCGCACGAGGGCGTCGCTGGCTACAAACTCCGAGTAAACCATAGCCGCGCCCATCTTGCGGCACAAAAGGCGGAATCCGGCGTCCGTCACGTCCTCCATGGGCGCCAGCAGGATAGGCTTTTCGCCTAAGTCGAGTGTACCGATTTTCATAAACCTATTCTGTCGTGTGGATAGTGGGGCGGGATTGATTCCACCAATAACGGACCAGCACAACCCCTATGGCTGTAACGGCTATTCCTATAAGGATTTCGCCCCAGAGAGGGACGTTGATTACCTCTTGGCCTGGCTTTAGGGTCAGCAGTGATATTACTCCCATTGTGTTGTTAAGGATGTGGGCTAAGAGGCTAAGTCGGATGTCGCCTGCCTTTATATAGAGCAGACCCAGCATAATGCCGAGCACTGTGGCCGGGATGGCCTGCGCCCAGTTCATATGCGCACCGCCGAACAATACGCCTGCACATACAACAGCCACCGTGGGAGAGAATCCTCCGTTAAGCAACTGGCGTAAGATGCCTGCCCGGAATACAAGTTCTTCTATCAGTGGGCCGAGGAAGATAATAAGGCAGATTCCCCCGATGTTCGAGACGATTTCTCGGAACAGGGATTCCGTCCCCATATCACTCAGATTGAGGGGCGAGCATATAAAATTAGTTCCGAGCGCTACCAAAGAAAAAGCTACTATACCCCAACCCCAGGAGCGTAGTACACCGTTTGGTGCGGGCTTTATCCAAGGCTTGTGTATGAGTGTGATGAGCCGTAATACTACAATCGTGAATACAGCGGCTATAATCATAGCGATACAGATGCTCTTTCCGTCGGGCTGGAGGTTTGCAAAATCTATCGGTTTCCCCTTTCCGAGCGTCTGGCCTATCTGTAGTGCCAGCGAGAAGAAAGAGCCTAAAAGGTTGTAGCCCAAGAAGAGTAGCAATAATAAAAAGGAATTCCAAAGTGCGGAAATTTGCTTTGGGGTCATAGCAGTATGCGTTTGGCGTGTTCCACGTCGCTGTCAAGCTGTGCCCTGAGTGCATCGGCCGAGGCGAAGGTCTGGTCGTCGCGTAGGTGGTCCACGAAAAGGAGTGTCATATTTTGTCCGTAAAATTGGCCCTGTGCGCCTATCAGGTGGGCCTCTATTGTGAGTGCATGGCTATCGTCGAAAGTAGGTCTTCGTCCGATATATACCATTGCGGGATAGGCCTGTCCGCCCAGGAGAGCCTTTGCGGCATAGGCTCCAGCCTTTGGGAGGAGTTTGTCTGCTGTGTCAGGCTTCAGGTTGGCCGTAGGGTAGCCCAGCAGATGGCCCACTCCACGTCCTTTTATAATGTGTCCGCTCAACTGATACGGATGACCGAGCAGACGGGTGGCTTCGCTGACTTGTCCCGATAAGAGCAACGTGCGAATGGCCGAACTACTGGCAGGGCTGTGGGCTTGCGTCCATTCGTCGGCACGTACCACGTCAATGCCACAGGCTTCGCCTTCTTTACGATAAGTGGCGAAGTCGCCGTCAGAGCCACGTCCAAAATGATGGTCATAGCCGACCAGCAGGCACCCTACGTGTAGTCTCTCAGACAGATAGAGTTGTAGAAATTCTTGAGAGGTCAGTTGAGAAAATTCAGGTGTAAACGGAAGCATCACACAGACATCTATGCCGAGCGCATCGAGCAGTGCGGTTTTTTCCTGGGGAGAGGTAAGCAAAAGCGGGGTTTGCGCAGGGGTAAGCACCTTGCGCGGGTGGACCGAAAAGGTCACCACCATAGTCTGCATATTGCGTCGGTCCGCCTCAGCCTTGAGTTGGTGGAGCAGATAAGCGTGTCCTTGATGAACCCCGTCGAAGAAACCGATGGTTGCCACACTCTGGCGTGCCAAGAGCGCTGTTTTCTGATTGGCGGACAGATGTTCTA
Organism: Alloprevotella sp.; assembly: GCA_017478625.1. Classification (GTDB taxonomy): domain Bacteria; phylum Bacteroidota; class Bacteroidia; order Bacteroidales; family Bacteroidaceae; genus Alloprevotella. The sequence goes on along the minus strand of JAFVDF010000009.1, from coordinate 206,648 downwards.
TGTCGTAGATTACTTGCATAGTGCTGTTGGGCGGAGGTGGCCGTCGGTTTCAAAATGGCGTAGCCAGCCTCCGTGGAGTTCTGCGTGTATGGTACGGATTCCCAGTTCAGCCGCAGCCTGACAGTTGAGTTCGGAATCGTCGAAGAAGATGATATCCTCGGGCTTTCTGTCCAATTCCCGCACAACGATGTCAAAAATCTCGGCGGACGGTTTCATCAGATGGAGTTCGAACGAGAGGAAAACCTTGCAGAAACGATTCAGCATATTCTCTCCGCCCAGTATAAAGAAGTCCGGGTTCGCCTGACCCCAGTGTATGCGATTGGTATTAGAGAGCAGGGCTATGTCATAATGTTGGGAGGCCGCATAAAGGGTTTGCAGGCGCTCGGGCTGGATTTTTTCTACAAAAAGATAGAAGGCTTTGTAGATTTCCTCGTCGCTTACTTTTGTGGCCCCACTGGCGCGTCGCAACTCCTCGCAGAGGTCGTGGGGTTCAATAAGGCCACGTTCCAGTTGCGAGAGGATGCCCCGTTGGTGGCATAGGTCGAGGTACGGCCGGATATTGATGCCCAGTGAATCGAAGGCGGAAAAACAGCGTTCGGGGGTCAGATCGACCAATACGCCCCCGTAGTCGATGAGCAGGACGGGCTTTTTATTAGAAGTCATCTTTGGAAACTTTGTCAATACGGTACAACTTATCTGACGGACGTATCTTTTGTGCGAGTGGGATGCTTACATTATGTCCTCGCTCGGCTTTCTGGAGTGGTTCGCGGTCGTAGCGCAGTTCTTCGGCCGTGAAATATACGGCTCCTGTTGTGGGGCCTGTTACCAGCAGGCGGTCGCCGGCGCAGATATCGCCCGCTTCGAGCCGGAACTCGGCCACGCCGATACGCTCATAGTATTTGACGCCTCGTCCGATATAGGTTTTGCGCTCCGTGGCTTGGCTACCGTAGGATGCGCTCCACTCGCCAAGTCGTCGGCCCAGGTAATAGCCGTCCCAGAAGCCCCTATTGAAGACAGTGCTTAGTCGCTGGTTCCACGCTTCTACCTTCTCGGCTGAAAAGCTACCGTTGCAGACCGATTCGATGGCCTCACGATAACATTCCGTAACGGTGGCGACGTATTCGGCAGGCCTGGCGCGCCCCTCAATCTTGAAGACACGCACTCCGGCCGACATCATGCGGTCTATGAAGGAGATAGTGTTCAAGTCCTTAGGGCTCATGATATATTTGTTGTCCACATCGAGTTCTACGCCCGTCTCGCGGTCGCGCACAGTATAGCCACGGCGACATACTTGCAGGCAACTGCCACGGTTGGCCGAGGAGTTCAGATTGTCCAGGGAGAGATAGCATTTTCCGCTTATGGCCATGCACAGTGCACCGTGGCAAAACATTTCAATGCGTATGGGCTGACCCGACGGGCCACAGATATGGTCGCGTTGGATAGTGTCGTAGATTTTTCGCACCTGTGTGAGATTCAGTTCTCGGGCGAGCACGACGACATCGGCATATTGGGCATAGAAACGCAGGGCTTCTGCGTTGCTGATGTTCAGTTGGGTGGACAGATGCACCTCTTGGTTGATCTGACGGCAGTATTGCATTACTGCAATGTCGCTGGCAATGACGGCGGAAATGCCGGCCTCTTTAGCCGCCCTGCAGATCTGTTGCATGAGCGGAATATCCTCATCGTAGATTATCGTATTGACCGTGAGGTAAGATTTTACCCCGCGTTCTTGCGTCATAAGGGCAATTTCCCGCAGGTCATCTATCGTGAATCGAGACGCCGAATGTGCACGCATATTCAAGGCCTCCACACCGAAATAGATAGAACCTGCACCAGCGTTCAAGGCGGCCGCGAGCGATTCGCGAGAACCTACCGGTGCCATAATCTCAAAAGTTTCGCCGGCAAAGGGAGAGGGGGAAGTGGCAGATAAGTTTTCAGACATATTGAAAAAAGAATTTTTCAAACGGCATTATGCCATAATTCGGTTGCAAAAATAAAGAAAAGCCGTGGCGTATGCAACGGCTTTTCTACATAAGTGTTTAGGTTAAAAGATCAGACGTATTCTCCCCCAAACAGAGAGTTTACATCTTTGAAATATTTCTTTGCCAACGCAGGATCATCGTTCGGACAGATAAGCAGTACGTTGTTGTGCTGTGCCACCAGGTAACCGTCCAGTCGGTCTATTACGGCGAGTTGTCCGGCAGGCAAACTGACCAGATTGTGGCTTGCGTGGTCGAAGATAGCCTTTGCATCGTTCAGTACAACATTGCCCTCTGGATCTTTTTCCGCATTGTCGTAGAGTTGAGGCCAGCTACCGATGTCGGCCCAGCCGAAAGAACAACGCTTGATAAGGGCTGTTTCCGTATGGGATAAGATAACGAGGTCAATGGACGTGCGATTGTCTGTGGGGTATAGGGTTTTGACAAACTGGAGGTCTTGTCCCTGCCGAAGGTCGGCTGTAGCCGATTCGAGCGATTCGGCCAATTGTGGCATCAAGGCAGGGAGGTGGGCAATGAAGGATTGTGCATTCCACGCAAACAGACCTGTGTTCCAGAGGAACTCTCCACTTTCCACGAAGGTTTTTGCATAATTTGTATCGGGCTTTTCGGAGAACGAGCGTATCGTATAGAGTTCGTCGGAAAGTTCGTTGCCTGTCTGTACATATCCGTAGGCCGTGTTGGGCGTGGCGGCCTGAACGCCTAGCGCAAGGAGCTTGTCGCTTTCCGCCGTATAGGAAAGGGCGGTCTGAACGTCAGACACGTAGCGTTCTGCGTCCAATACGAGTTGATCACAAGGTGTGACAAGAATATTTGCCTTTGGATTTTGCAATACGATATGGATGTTGGCCCACGCCACGGCGGCCGCAGTGGACATTTGTACCGGTTCGGTCAGAATCTGGCTCAGCGAAATCTGGGGCAACTGTGTGCGCACTTGCTCTATATACCTCTCGTAGGTGGAGATATAGATGTTTTCGGAGGGAATAATGCGACTGACGCGTTCAAAGGTGTGTTGGAGCAATGACTTTCCCGTGCCGAAAAAATCAATAAACTGTTTGGGGCAGAGGCTGGTGCTGTGAGGCCAAAGGCGCTTTCCCACACCGCCCGCAAGCAGGATACAATAATTATTATGGTTTGTGTTCATTGATGGGTTTAAGTTGCGGAAACGAAGTTATATCTAATGTTTCAATTTGCAAAGTCTATATTGCAAATTTAAGTTCTTTTAAGTATTTAGGCCTAACCTGTTGGCTGATTGGATGGTTTTCTGTAGTTTTGACCTAAGTTAAACTTCTAAAAGCATATTACTATGAGTTGGGAAAGTGATCACGACGATTTCTGGATGGGTACTCCAAAGAAATCGAAGAAGCGTGGCTTTGGATCGTTGGGTGGAAGTAACTATAATGACGGACTTGACAGTCTGTACGATCCTTTTCATCCGTACTACAATTATAATTCTCAGCGTGACGACGTAGATGAGGATTTGTAGATTGGTACGGTAACGTTACTGCATAATAGAAAACCAAAAGGAGGCAAGGCAATCAGCCTGTAGCCTCCTTTTTCGTGGCACTCCGACGCAGAAGCCTCGCCGGAAGATTGTTGTGTTTTAATAAAAGGATAGAAAGTTTATAGAAAAAACTTAGAAGTGGACACGTCCACCCTACAAATGAAATTTTTTGTTATTGCGTTTTTGAAATAAGTTGTTTCAGTGTCTGCTCGTCATAGGTTCCAGTCAGATTTACAAGGTTGAAGAAACCATCTTCCCGAACCAGAAGAATCAGTTCTACTATGGTCTTGTTTTTTTTACGGCCGAAAAGTTTTTTCTCACCGTAGCTTAGGATTTCGTAGTAACGGCCTTTGTCTTGTTGCAACAAAGAAAGTGCGTCGTGAAATAATTCGTCAACCTTAGTAGTGCTTATCGAACGTACAACGCGCATACTTTTGATATTTTTCAACTGTGCCACTTCTTCGTTAGATAATTGAGTGGCGTAGGAGGAGGCCAGTTGGGCTATCATGTCGGGACCTATAGTCTGACAGTTTACTTCTGCGCTTACACCCTCTTGTTCCAGAAAGCGAGAGGAGAAGTCTTTTTCCGTCTGCGCACTTAGGCTGAGCACAGTACATAGGATAAAAGCAAGAGAGAATAATGCGCGTTTCATTTTTGAAGTGTTTTCGACTCAAGTGGAGCCATTACTGAATCGGCTTGAGCGGTGCGCCGGAACAGTTCCAGTCCGTTTTCAAGTACCTTATAGGCCTGTTGTGGATTGTCGTAGGAGTTTTGGAAAGAGGCAGGGTTATAGTCCCAAGCCGCATTATCGGAACGGTCAAAAGCCCGTTGTGCCCCAAATCCCGTAAGCACTACGATGACAACGGCAGCGGCAGCCTGAAGCCATGGCCTTATGACATTGAGTAATGTGGGCCTTTCTGCGCGCACTACCTGCTGTGCTGTTTCGCTGATGCGTTGTAGGACGCGGTCATCAAAGGAATCTGGGAGCGTGCAGGTGGCTTCTTCGTCCAAAGTGGCGAATAGCGGAGCAAAATGGCAGAGGTTTTCCGGCAGATTGTCCTGACGGAAGAACGCACGCAATATTTGTTCCTCTTCTATCGAAGTTTCGGCTTCAAAATAGCGTGTGAGTAACTGCTCAATGTATTTATAATCCATAATTTTCAATCGTTTCAAAATCTTTTCGCATACGCTGACGGGCTCGGCAGATGGTTACCTTGACCGTTTCCTCGGAGGTCTGCATGATTTCTGCTATCTGACTGTGACGTAAGCCCTCGATGTCGCGAAGCTGAAGCATGGTGCGCTGTCGTTCGGGTAATCGTGCAAAGATTTCGCGTACTCGTGCCAAATTGTCGCTATTGACCAATTGGTCGAGGGGAGAGGGTGCTACGTCTATTGCTTCGTGGTCTGTGTCGTCAAGTGAGTCGTTTTGGTTGGCCCGTAGGTTGTGTCGGTCTAGTGCAAGGTTGCGACACACTGTCAGACAATAGGCTTCAAGCGAGCGAATATTTTCCAGTTCGGAGCGCTTCTCCCATACGCGAATGAGCGTATCTTCTGTTACATCTTCTGCCTCGACCGCGTCCATAGTAATACGGAGTGCCAGCCTGAAAAGTTTATTTTTCAGCGGTAGTAGGTCGGAACGGAAATCAATGTTAGGCATATGCGTCTCTGAAGTATTGACGGATGAGGATGAGTAAAGTTACAAAAAAGATTCACTTTTTTACCATTTTGTGGATTCGTTCTGTTTTTTCGCGCTATTATTGCATAGGTTGTAGCAAGATTCCGGCTTCAGATTTAGTTGATTGTTCAGGTAAAAGGCATTATGCTGTCGTTCCTTGGCATCAATGTATCCAAGCAGTGCAACCTGCAAATTAACCTTTTGACCTGTTATGAAATCTTCCACTCCTATTCTGACAAAAGACGGCATAAACTTTTTGGTGCCATTCCTATTGATTACCACTTGTTTCGCTCTCTGGGGCTTTGCCAACGATATTACAAATCCGATGGTCAAGGCGTTTTCAAAAATATTCCGTATGAGTGTGGCTGGTGGCACGCTGGTGCAGGTGGTTTTTTACGGAGGTTATTTTCTGATGGCCCTTCCCGCGGCCATATTTATCCGTCGGTTTAGTTATAAGGCCGGTGTGCTGACCGGATTGGCTCTGTATGCTTTCGGTGCATTCTTATTCTTTCCGGCCAAAGGTACAGGACAGTATGCCTTTTTCCTTATTGCGTACCTTGTCATGACCTGCGGATTGTCCTTTTTGGAGACCAGTTGCAACCCTTACATACTCTCAATGGGTCCCGCAAGTACCGCCACGCGCCGTTTGAACTTTGCGCAGTGCTTTAACCCTTGCGGAAGTATCCTTGGCATGTTCTGCGCCATGATTTTCATACAGGCTCGCCTTGATCCAAGCGACACGGCAACTCGTGCGCTTATGGACGAGGCTACTTTCAACGTGGTAAAAGAACACGACTTAAACATACTGATTGCGCCCTACCTTATTGTGGGCATTGTCATAGTGATAATGTTCGTGACAATAGGGCTGACGAAGATGCCTAATACTGGGGAGACAGACCATACTATCAATTTCTTACCCTCTATGCGCAGACTCTTCCATCGCAAGCACTACTGGACCGGTGTGATAGCGCAATTTTTCTACGTAGGCGTGCAAATCATGTGTTGGACCTATATCATCCAATACGGCACCCGACTTTTTACAATGCAGGGTGCGCCGGATTTCTTGTGTAATATGTTTAATGGTTTGAATCAGACGCTTCATCTCACAGACCATAATCTGACAGGTGGAATACTGGCTGAGCGCGATGCCGAGGTACTGTCGCAATTCTGCAACATCATAGCCATGTTGTTGTTTATAGGCTCGCGTTTTCTGGCCACATGGTTGATGAAGTACATTCGTCCGGCGCGTTTGCTTGTAGGTTTTGCCCTTTTGGGCGCGCTGTTAGTCTGTGGGGTGATAGGTCTGGACAATATAGCAGGACTATATTGCCTTGTGCTTGTCAGTGGCTGTATGTCGTTGATGTTCCCCACAATCTACGGCATAGCATTAGAGGATTTGGGCGAAGATGCCAAGTTTGGTGCAGCGGGCCTTATTATGGCTATTCTCGGCGGAGCAGTTCTACCGCTGTTTCAGGCTCAGATAATAGATTTGCACGAAGTTTTCGGTTGGCCCGCCGAACATGTGTCGTTCGTACTGCCTCTGCTCTGTTTCTTAGTGGTTGCCGCTTATGGGTGCTATGCGCTCCGTTTACACAAAGCATAAGGTGCTTGAATGATTTAAAGGTTCTTCGAAATACTTCGGAGAACCTTTTTTATGATACCTCGGATTTTGGCGTACACGGGTGGCAAAAACGTGAGAAAAACGCTAAAAAACAGTAAAATATAAGGTGGTTTTTAGGCGAAAAGCCTATAAAACCATCTAATATTCATACATTTGTCTATTCGTTAAGTGATTTTACAAACAGCTATAATATATGAATCTGAAAATGTTCTTATGCGCCCTTGTCGTAGGAGGGTATAGCCAAACGGCAGTATTGGCACAAGATTCACTTTCGGTAGGGGGATTTCCGTGGACGCTTCAGCAGTGTGTCGATTATGCCTTGGTAAACAATTTACAGCTAAAGCAAAATCTGATTAGCAAGCGACAATCGGACATCGACGTAGTGCAACAGCGCGCCGCGTTGTTTCCGTCGCTCTCTTTCTCTACGAACCACAACACCTCCTGGCGCCCCTGGTCTGAATCGACGGTCAATCTGTCCAGTGGTACCATGACATCCACCTCTTCTACCGTCAATTATAACGGTTCTTACGGACTGAATGCCAGTTGGACGGTCTGGAACGGTGGGCGGAATATCAAAAATTTAGAAAAGTCTAAACTGTCTGCCGAGATGTCTGACCTGGAAGCGGATCAGACCGCAAACAGTATTCAGGAGCAGATAACCCAGTATTATGTGCAAATACTCTATCAGACGGAGGCCATATCGGTCAATGAGGCCGTATTATCGGCTTCCAAACTGCAACGTGACCGGGCCAAGCAGATGGTAGAGGTAGGAAGTTTGGCGCATGCGGATCTGGCGCAGTTGGAAGCACAAGTCAGCCAAGACGAATACAGCGTGGTCAATGCGCAGACACAATTGGAAAATTTCAAACTTCAGCTGAAACAGATACTCGAACTTATCGGTTACGACGACTTTTCCGTATCAACGCCCAATATATCGGACGAGAAAGTGCTGGTAGTGCTTCCTACGAAAGAAGCCGTATTCCAAGAGGCTCTGCGTGTCCGGCCGGAAATTCGCAGGAACCAACTTTCGCTGGAGTCCGCCGACTTGGACATTGACATAGCGCGCCGGGGCTATTACCCGTCTGTAAGTCTTTCCGCAGGTATCGGCTCGAGCCATTCGAGCGGTTTGGATACCGCTTTCACAAAGCAGTTGCGTCGCAACCTCTCCAATTCGGTCGGCGTGACCGTATCTGTGCCCATCTTTGATAATCGGCAGAACAAGTCGAACCTGGAGAAATCGCGCCTAGCCAAGGAGTCGTCGCAGATTGCTTTACAAAATGCAGAAAAAGAACTGTACAGCCAGATTGAATCCTATTGGCTCAATGCCAGAAATGCCCAGCATCAGTACATTGCAGCCAAGGCCAACGTGGAAAGTATGCAGGAGAGTTACGATTTGCTAAGCGAGCAGTTCCGTCTGGGCCTGAAAAATATCGTAGAACTTACGACAGGAAAAAATAACCTTTTGCAAGCAGAGCAGACACTCCTTCAATCTAAATATACCGCCTTGCTCAATATCGCTATGCTTCGGTTCTATCAAGGCAATCCTATCCAACTCTAACTTCCAAACCTTTTATCTTGTATGAAATCTATTTTATCTACAGCCCTCCTTATTGCAGCAGTCGGCACCATAGCATCTTGCTCTAAAGACAATCAGATAACCTACACCACCGATAAGGCAACCTATCAGAATATATCGACCTCGATAACTGCCACAGGCACTATTGAACCAGTAACCCAGGTGGAAGTGGGTACGCAAGTATCGGGTATCATCTCGCACATATACGTTGATTACAACAGTGAGGTCCACAAGGGCGATGTAATAGCCGAATTGGATCGGACGAACCTCCAGTCTGAGCTGACTTCCGCACAAAGCAATCTGGCCAATGCACAAGCCAACGCATCGTATCAGGCTTCCAACTACAACCGTTATAAGACACTCTATGAGAAGGGACTTGTATCGGCTAACGATTACGAAAGTGCCAAACTCTCCTATGAGCAGGCCCGACAGCAGGTGGCTGTGCAACAGCAGAATGTGTCAAAGGCAAAAACCAACTTAGGTTACGCTACCATTACGGCACCTATCGATGGCATTGTATTGTCCAAAGAGGTAGAAGAAGGGCAGACGGTGGCTTCTGCCATGACCACGCCGACGCTGTTCATTATAGCGCAAGACCTTACGAATATGCGCGTCATTGCTAACATAGACGAAGCCGACATAGGGGGCGTGAAAGAGAAACAGCGCGTAACGTTTACGGTAGATGCCTTCCCCGAAGAAGTTTTTAACGGCGTGGTAACACAAGTTAGGCAGGAGGCAACGACCGTGAGCAACGTGGTAACATACGAAGTGGTTATTTCGGCGCCCAATCCCGACCTTAAACTGAAGCCGGGGCTTACGGCAAATGTGACAATCTTTACTGCAGAGCGCGAAAATGTACTGGCCGTACCCGTGAAAGCCCTGCGCTTCACTCCCAGCGAGGTGATGTTGGCCGAGGGGCAGGAGATACAAGACTGCAAAGGCGCACAAAAGGTTTGGCGGCAGGAAGGTAACATTTTCAAGGCCTATGCAGTAGAAACCGGCACCAGCAACGGCACGCTTGTAGAAATAGTGTCCGGGCTGAAAGATGGCGATGAAGTAATTACGGGCTTCAGTATCGGCGCAGAAGAAGCCTCCGAGAGTCCGCAGGCCGAAAGCAATCCGTTCATGCCATCGCCCCGCAGGAATAATAAAGACAGCAAATCTTCCGCAGGTAAGTAAAAGCCATCTGATATGTCAGCACCTACAGAAAGAAAAGTCGTTATCGAACTGCGCGATGTGCGTCGCGATTTTCAGGTGGGCGAAGAAGTGGTCCACGCGCTCCGTGGCGTAAGTTTCAAGATCTATGAGGGCGAGTTCGTAACTATTCAAGGCACGTCGGGCAGCGGTAAGAGTACGTTGCTTAATCAGTTGGGTTGTTTGGATACACCCACCTCCGGCGAATTTTTCTTAGACGGGACGCCTGTACGGACTATGTCCAAGTCGGCCCGGGCTAAGTTGCGCAATCGCAAGATAGGCTTTGTGTTTCAGAACTACAATCTCCTACCCAAGACCACGGCGGTAGAGAATGTGGAGTTACCCCTGATGTATAATTCGAAGTACAACGCGACCCAGCGAAGGGAGGCGGCAGTCAAAGCCCTGCAGGCAGTGGGACTTGGCGACCGTCTGGAGCACAAGTCGAACCAGATGTCGGGCGGTCAGATGCAGCGCGTGGCCATTGCCAGGGCTCTCGTGAACGATCCGGCCGTCATTTTGGCCGACGAGGCTACGGGAAATCTTGACACGCGTACTTCGTTCGAGATGTTGGTACTATTCCAGAAGCTTCACGCCGAGGGACGAACCATCATCTTCGTCACGCACAATCCCGAGATAGCGCAATACTCCAGCCGGAATATTTTCCTGCGCGACGGAAAAGTACGCGAAGACACGCAGAACCCACATATTCTCTCGGCGGCCGATGCACTGGCCCAGTTACCCATTAATCAAGACGATTAGTATGAACTTTCTGAATCTTTTCAAGGTGGCTTTCCGAGCCATCTCTAGCAATAAGTTCCGCTCCTTTCTTTCCATGCTCGGTATCATTATAGGTGTGGCGGCTGTCATTATTATGATGGCCATCGGGCAAGGCTCCAAGGAGAGCGTGCGTAAGAATATCTCGCAGATGGGTACTAATGTCATTATGATACGCCCCGGAGCCGATATGCGCGGGGGTGTAAGGCAAGATCCCTCTTCGATGCAGACGCTCAAACAAGCCGACTATGAGGCCATTCTCAAAGATAAAAAATTTGTAACCTATGTCTCGCCGGAAGTTTCTTCGTCGGGTCAGGCCATATATGGCTCCAACAACACCACCGCATCCATCTATGGCGAATCGCTCGACTACTTCGACATCAAGCAGTGGGTTGTGCAGAGTGGCGACGCCTTTACGGAAGAAGATATCAAGAAGAATGCGAAAGTTTGCGTTATCGGAAAAACCATCGTGGACGAGTTGTTCCCTGACGGGACCGACCCAGTGGGCAAAACCATACGCTTCAAGAGCATTCCCTTTAGGGTGGTAGGTGTCTTAAAGTCGAAAGGCTACAACAGCTGGGGTATGGACCAGGATAATGTAATTATAGCCCCTTACACCACCGTGATGAAGCGCATCCTCGCCCAGACCTATTTTTCCAGCATAAACTGCTCGGCCATTACAGAGGAACTGACGGACGAAGCCATAAGCGAACTGACTGACATCCTGCGCGAAACGCACAAATTAAAGGGCGAAGCCGACGACGACTTTACCATACGCTCTCAGCAGGAGATGATGGAGACCATGTCCAGTACGATGGACACGATTACCATTATTCTCGTAGTCGCTGCGGCTTTCTCGTTGCTCGTGGCAGGTATCGGTATTATGAACATTATGCTGGTGTCAGTTACCGAGCGCACGAAAGAGATTGGTCTGCGTATGTCGGTGGGCGCCCGCGGTATTGATATTTCCAACCAGTTTCTCATAGAGTCCATACTCATAAGCATCACGGGCGGTATCTTGGGTGTTTTTGTGGGTTGGTTGGGCACGTTGGCCTGCGGAGTAGTGGGGTTGCCCACGTCTATCCCGATGTGGTCCATCTTCGTGTCCTTTCTGGTCTGCACCCTTATCGGCGTGGGCTTTGGCTACTTCCCGGCACGCAAGGCGGCCAACATGGATCCCATTGAGGCTATCCGCTACGAATAAACCCTCTTTCAGTCGGTCTGTCCGACATAGTAACAGATTATCTTCCGAGTCTTTAGCACCTGCTAGAGGCTCGGTTCTTTTCTGCGTTCACTGTAACAAGCGGATGCGCGTATCCGCTGAGGAGAAGGTAGTAATCTCTTGGAGGCCGAGATGATATTTTGCAGATGGTCAATAGACTTTAATTGGAAATACATAATTTTGTAATCTGACAACTTCTATTTATAGGCTTGTATCTTTGTCTGAGCCACAAATTGTATTATTATGAAATCCATCCGCACACTCATCTTCTTTTGCGTAATGTTTCTATCTTTCAGTGCTACTGCGCAGACTGAACACCTCAAGTTTCTGGGTATTCCATTAGACGGCACTCTGAAAGAATTTCATAAGTCGCTCGTGAGCAATATACCAAGTCTCAGACCTTTCTCCGTTTTGGGTTCAGAAAAATTAAAATTTGACAAATTCTCGTATAAGCTTACGGGTTCACAATCGTATATGCTGACTCTTTTTGAGCATAATAATAGTATTCACGTCAAAAAGAATCAAAAAACAGGAAAGACGTATGAGGTCAGGGCAATCTTTTATCCTTCTCTAAGTTCAGAGTCTGAAGCCAAAGAAATATGGGATAAGATGACAAAGCAGTTGATGGAAACGTACGGAAAGGATGAATCGCTTGTCAAATACCGTCAGGATAAAGATAACGATAGGCAGACAATAATTTTCACTGTGCTGGGCACCAACGGCAAAGAGATTGGAACAATAAAGGCGGAGTATTTTGTACATACGGCAACATCTGGAGTTTCATCAGGTTCTTTTTCGGGCACAAATTCATCTTTTGGTGTGGGCACATCTTCGTCCTTGGGAACTACAGGAAGCACTATTGGCACACAAGTTAGTGTAGGAACTGTTTCTGGAAGTAACTTCTCGACAACGACCTCAACTACGTCAACAACGTATAATATTAATCTTACCTATACCGATCAGGCGAACGCTCCACAGGATGCATCCGCAGGATTGTAACCCATTCCGGGAAGATTGCGTGATAAGCGCGCATTGTGTGAGTGCGCGTGCACAGAATTCTTTTGATATTCAACAACGGTGCCAATATCAAGACCGTTGCCAGCTTACTCGGCTATAGCGGTTTGAAGCACACCGAGAAATACACCAGGGCTGTTGGCAAGTTTAAAGAGGATGCCATCAACAGCCTGCCAGCACTCAACCTATAGCATAGATTCATTTACTGGCGAAAGAATAAGTTTAGTCCAAGTTGCACATATATATAGCAAAGAGATGTATTAAACTTACAGGAGAATTACATAGAAATAATAGTTTTGTTGATAAAGATACAATTATGGATATAGATAATGTATTAGAGAAACGCAAGCAACTGATGGATGAACAAGGTGGCTACACCGCAGTAAGAGAACGGTTGCTACTCGCTATGGTGTACTTTGCCTTTGGGCTAAGAAAATAAGAAAAGATAATGGTAAGGGTGAATCTATAATCCTGTCCTATAAAGATTCTATTGAAAATAGGATGGTTTTTTTTGACATATATCTACCCCCCCCCAAAAAAAAAGTGTTTCATTCTGAAAATACCAGCAAATAGTATTATCAAGATAAAAGGAAATCTTATTGCTGATGCTCTCATCGTTCAAATGATATTGTAAAACTATGGAAACATAAGTATCCCAATTCGAAAGTTTACTTTTATATGGGGAAAACTCTATTGTATCTGAGACTGTGCTAAGGAAAGCAAAATCTTTAAGGATTTCTGATATTTATAAAGTAAACACATTTATATTGGATGCTGAGAAGAAAAAGAAACTAAATGATATAATACAACAAGAAGAGGAGACTTGGAAAGAAAATTGTGAAAAACTGCTGAAAGAATATACTATTGCCAATGGTGAAAAGTTAGAGTCTGACAAGACATTTTCCAGTCCAAGTACTGTCGCGGACTTCTGTGTTGTCAGTAGTAATAACGGATGGCTCGTTTGGAAAGACAAAGGTGGGCAAACATTGGATTCTGTGTACAGGAAGCAATAGGAATAATACAGAGATATATTTAGAGTTTCACGTTTAATAATTAGTTGATCGGATTCCTCCATTAAATACGCATTAGTAAGCTAAAGATATAAGATATGAGCAAATCCATAAATGAAATAGCAAAAGATTTAGGTCTTGCTAATTATAAATTTAGCGAGATATTTGAAATGTGCTATTCTAACCAAGATGTTATTGATAAACTATCAAAAATAGGAATCTGTACGAAAGTTGACAAAATACGCGAGAATCTTAAACTTGCAGGAAAAAAATGTTCTCTATATGTCGGGCTGATGAATATTTTGGAGGATGGTATTAACAAGGTTAAGTATGATATCAAATTGAATATTGGTAATACGTATGTGGACGAAAAAAGGCTAAATGTATTACAGACACATAGAAATGTTTATGAAACTATGGGATTTTTAACACTACTTCAAATGGACGCTTTAACAACTACAATATGTTTATTTCAAGCGAACAATGATACTGAACGAATTATGCTTAGTAAACATGCTTATACGATAATATACGAGGCCAAACAAAATGATTTATTCAAAAAGGTATCCGCAGAAATGCAAAAGTACCCGGAAAGTTTAGTGGATAAAGAAGAACTCCATTCTTTTTGGCGAGAAATAAAATCTGTTATAAAAAAACAATAGATATAAAAGAAGCTGAGGAATTCAGAAATAATCTTGATGCTCATAAAAATAAATCATTTTCTACTCAGGTCGCATTGTATAAAAAATGTGATTGGGCACAAGGCGTTTTGAACTTATCTGTATTATCCATGGTTATCGATGAAATTCAAATATGTCTGGATATAATCCACTATAATCTAAGGAAGTTATACGATCAATACTATGCTTTTCTAGAAGAACGAGTGAAACAGTATGAAGATATAATGAAGCAATTACAAGAGTATAGTGATATCCGCAATGACAATACACAAGCTGGTTTTGAGAAAGAAGCCAATTAAACTAATTATGTTGTATTTTTGCAAACAAATATATGTAAAACATTCATCAATCTGGGGTATTAAATCGAAGATGATGTGATAGAGTTCTTTGCATGGCAAAGTGGTGGAGTCGAGTACGATAGAGTATAAAAAGCATCTAATTCGACAATTTTATAATTATAATCTAGAAAATATATGACCGTACAAGAAATAATAACTCGTAAGGAAGACCAAACATTTGACTGCAAAAGCATTCAAATAGATCCAAAGGCTTTGGCTGTGCCCATCGTGGCATTTGCCAATTCAGATGGCGGCGTAATTGCCATTGGGGTCTCGGATAAGACTCGGAAGATTGAAGGGATTGACCAGTATACGGAGAAGTTGAACGAACTGATGCGTGTGCCGTTTGATTTCTGCGATCCGTCAGTACCGGTCACATGCTCGTATCTCCCTTGTACGGATAAGGATGGGAATGAGAACCGTATCTTGCTGATGGAAATTCCTGCCAGTCCTAGTCTTCATACCAACCAGGCTGATGAAGCTTTTATGCGTGTGGGCGATAAGAGCCGGAAACTGACCTTTGATGAGCGAGTGCAACTGATGTACGACAAAGGTGAACGCTATTACGAAGATACGGCAGTGTACGATGCTACCATTGAAGACATTGACATGGATGCCGTTGCTGACTATGCAAAGTTGGTTGGTTATGGGAAAAGCCCCATACAATACTTGCGAGAGAACTATGGTTTTGTGAAGACCAACAAAAAAGGTGAAGAGGATGTGAGCACCGCTTGCATTCTTCTCTTTGGCAAGTATCCCCAGAAGTTCTTCCCTCGGGCTCGTACTCGCTTCATCAGATATGAAGGTATTGATGAGAAGGTGGGTGCCGAGATGAATGTCATCAAGGATGTGACCTTTGAGGGAACTATCCTGAATCAGGTCAAGAAGACGATAGAGTTTATCGAGACTCAGGTTAGAGAGCATACGTTCCTGGGGCAACATGCCCAGTTCGTAACAAAACGCGACTACCCTGAGTTTGTCATTCAAGAGATGACAGTCAATGCCTGCTGCCATCGGGCCTATAACATCAAGGGCACTGAGATACAAATCAAGATGTTTGATGACCGCTTGGTGTTCGAATCTCCGGGCAAACTCCCTGGACAAGTGAAGCCTAACAATATTCGGCATACTCACTTTTCTCGTAATCCCAAGATAGCAGCATTTCTTAAAGCATATCACTTTGTGAAGGAGTTCGGTGAGGGCTTTGATCGTATCTGTCGTGAACAGGAGGCTAATGGTGCCAATGTTCCATCTTTCAGAACTGACGAGTTCATCCTGAAGATTACAGTACCAAAGGTGATTGAAAAGATGAATGTAAATGATGAAAAGGTGAATATAAACGTCACAGAAAACGTCACAGAAAACGTCACAGATACGTCACAGAAAACGTCACAGAAAATTATCGACTTGATAAAGGAGGATCCATATATTTCAACCTCTAAAATGGCTGAAATAATAGGTGTCGACAGGAGAAATATTGCAAGGAACATCAAGAAACTACAAGAGCAAGGTATCGTTCGTCGAGTAGGCCCAGACAAAGGTGGCTTCTGGGAAGTAATGGCTTCTGGGAAGTAATAGTTTAAGCCTTGGTGTTCAAGCAAAATTATAAAGGGCCCAACGGATTTACTTGGTCAGTTGGGCTTTCATTGTTAGTGTGTCATCGAATGGCGAAGAGCAAAAGAGCAACATTGATAATGTGGTCGGCCGTTTCGTCATTAACCTTGAAACTGGCAACTTCATCCATCATGGTATCAAGAGCCTTGTCGCGAATATCAATGGAATCGGTGTGGCCATCCACATCTACATTGAGGAGGCAATAGATTGGTCGCGCGACGGATAAGTGCGTGGCGTTTCCGTATGAGAAACCGTTTGGGCTCTATCTGTCTTTTCGTGCTGCTATGTCTGCAAGAGGTCTCGGACGGGCTATGCTTCCGTTTCTGCTTAGGGTGAGTGCGTCCCAATATCTTGCCGTAAATTTTCAGCGAAAGACGTTGAAAAAGGTGGGAAAAGGCTGTAAATTTGTAGAAGTTGTCAGTCTGAAATGTAAGTGGATGGAATGGATGGATAAGATTGCGCGATTGTGGTGTATTTTTGTGCCATCGTACCATTATTGTACACGAACATGCTACTTTCTCTCTACCTCAAGAACCTATTGCGTCAGAAGTCTGGCTTAGACTTGCGGCTTCCTTCTGACGCGGAACGCTTGGCCTTGGATATTGAATCGGTCACGGGCGAGCATATAGGCACCAATACGCTTAAGCGATTGCTCGGTTTCATTAGCGACGAGCGTGAGCCGCGCCTTACTACTCTCGACATCCTGGCCCGCTATCTCGACTACCCCGACTGGCCGACGCTCTACGCGCTGGAACGAAACAGCAACAGCGACTTTTCGCGTCGTGCAGACGAGATACGCTCCGACGGGCTTAGTGTGGGTGCGGAGATAAGGCTGGGCTATCTGCCGGACCGCCACCTGCTGTTGCAGCACATGGGGAAAGGACGATTTTGCGTAGTGAAGAGCGAAAACGGCAAACTCAAAGAGCATGACGAAATAGAGGTGGCGCATTTCGTAAAGGGGTATCCGCTCATCGTGAGCCATGTGTGGCGCGACGGGGCAGACTTGGGCTCATTTACGGCAGGTAGAACCTCGGGATTGACCGAACTTATGCTGGCGGAGGATGGTGACTTCTGAGTTTGACAAGTATGTAGCCGACCTTTTGGCAGAAGGTGCGGAGCGACTGGCCGTAGAAGGGGCTACGTGCGATACGTACCGCGTACGGATTTATGGGAAGTGGCATTTTCTCAAAAGGCTCAAGCCGGCCTATGCCACCGATCCGCGCTATCGTGCGGCCTTGCAAAAAGAATTTGACACGGGCTATGCGCTGGACCACCCGAATCTTGTGCGCTACATCTCGCGCGGAGAGGATTATATCCTTATGGAATATGTCGATGGCATCGCGCTGTCAGAATTTGCCACGCTCCACCCCGAATATTTCTGCGACCGCCACAAGAGCGACAGCCTCTTGCGCCAACTCGTGGGCGTGGTACAATATCTCCACAGCCACGGAGTGCTCCATCTGGACCTCAAGCCCGACAATATTCTTGTGGCGCGCATCAGTGGCGAGGTGCGACTGGTGGATTTTGGGTTCTGCTATACCGATTCCTACCCTGAAACGACAGGTCTGACACGTCATTTCTGTGCGCCCGAGCAACTGTCAGGCACGCAACCTTTAGACGTGCGCGCCGACATCTATGCGCTGGGTAAGATTATGGCCTCGTTGCCGGAAGTAAGTAAGCGCTACCGCCATCAGATACGTCGTTGCACCCAGCCCGACAGGGAGGACCGCTATGGAAGTGCTTCCGAACTGCTGGCGCAAATAGGAAGGAAGTCGTGGGGAGGTAGGATTCTGTTGCTGACAGCCAGCCTGGCGGTGGTCCTATTGGGCGGATTCTTAATTGGACGGAATGTATTTACCGCAGATACCGTGGTGCCAGCCGTGGCAACAGACAGTATCTCCGTATCGGAGCCTGAAAAAACCATATCCGCTCCTCCTCACGAAGCGGAGCAGCCGTCCGACAATGTTGCTAATCTGCAGGAGGCTATACGGCGCACTATAACCCCGCAGTTTCAGACGGCCTTTTCTCTCTATGCGGACTCGCTCTACGAAGAAATAGACCAGCAACAACTTGCCCGCCGGCGTATAGCGTTCGAAGAGCAGATGGAATCGATGCGAACCGACTTTGAACGCCATTACGCGGGCCACTTCCCGGCTTCTGCGATAGACGTGGCGTGGCACAACGTATTGGAAGAACTCGAAGCCGATTTGGTGCGTCAAATGTTGCGTAATCAAGAGAAAGATAGGCCATAGCCACAGGCTGGGAGTCCGTGGCTGTGGAAGAATATGCCGGCCCCGTGTGCCTGTGGAAGCCTGAAATGAATAGTTTTGCTTATGCTATACCTGGACGGAATGATAGTATTCACTTCTAAAACCAAAATATCCGATTATGGCACAAATTAAATGTCAAGAATGTGGTCAGCCATACAACAACGAACTGGCCAGTTGTCCGAATTGTGGGTTTCCCACATCGAAAACATCTGAATCTTCCTTAAAAGGCGTATCCGAAACCGTGGCAGGTACTAAAGGATTGTCCCAAAACCTACAACCCGCCTTCACGCAAGTGCTTACGGGAATTTTGCAGATTCTGCTGATTCCCTACAATCTTTGGGTAAAAGCCGTGGAGCGTCTGGCTTTATCGTGTAACAACCGTTCGCTCAGTCTGGCTCATATAGATACTCCGTGGCCCTTCCTTTCCTTTTTGAAACGACTGCTTCTGGAGTTCCTGTTTGATATGGCCACGTTTCTGGCTTATATTCTTGGCCCGCTACTTGCCATTTGGAGATTCTTCTCCTACCTGTCTAGGTGGGGCGATTACGAGGGGGCATTCCAATATGCAGCCGAAGGTTTTCTGGCGGTCCTATTGGTTATATACCTCCTACCTGTATTGTTTGCCATCTGCAGAGACTTGTTCCAACTTCTCTTGTTGCCGTTACGCAAGTTCCTTAACTGGTGTCTCAAGCCCGCCCAGACGTTTGACCTCAACATAAGAAAAAAGGACGGTTTCATCGAGTAAATAGGCTCTTTGAGGCGCAGACAAACTGGAAGGTCCGAGGGCAGAATAAACCCGACCAAACTACAAAAAAATACCGGCTATGACAACCCGTGGGAGAATGAGGAAATCCTGCGATTGCATCTGCCGGAGATTCCAGTGTATGTTGTGACGAACGCACTACCTAAGAGTGAAACTCTGCCGGATAGTCGTTTAGGTCTGAACGCTGGAGAAGTCAGCGCGTGATAACCGCTTCTTGCGCTGTTTGAGAAGCGGATCAAATCCTCCCATACAGTTTGCCGTTGCGTAGGCAAAGAAGCGGAAAAATTCAATAATCTAGGGAACCGGACTCAACCTCGGTTCCCTGGATGCAATATGCCTGTATGACTCTATTCTACTCTATCTGTGAAAGAAGTGCGTCTAACGAATTCGTTGGCTAGGCCTTTCAACTTTTGCACCGGTCGAAGCGCAATGTGACATAGTAGGTCGAGTTCGTCTCTCGGCGCTGTCGTCCCATTCCTTTATCCCATCAAAAAATCCTCTGCAGAAATTCTACAGAGGATTTGGTTTTTGCGTCTGTACCCAGAGCCGGGGTCGAACCGGCACGGGTTGCCCCACTGGTGTTTGAGACCAGCGCGTCTACCGATTCCGCCATCTGGGCAAAAACTGGGTGCAAAAATACAGTGAAATAATCTAATATGCCAAATTTTTTATTGGATTTGTGAAAGAATGGGGCCCACAGGCCTGAAAATTCGGGCTTTTGGAGTATTTTTGCGACTTGGAAAAGTAGTCGGTATGAAAAAGATTTTATTATTGGGAAGTGGCGGACGAGAGCACGCTCTGGCATGGAAAATAGCACAGAGTCCGCAAGTAGAGAAACTTTACATTGCGCCAGGCAACCCGGGAACGGCGTCGTTGGGCGAGAATGTTGCGTTAGACATCCGTGATTTTGACGAAGTGGCGGCTTTTGTCATCGACTACGAAGTAGATACGCTCGTAGTGGGACCTGAAGTTCCGCTTGTAGAGGGAATTGCCGACTATTTTGCGCATCATTCACTCTTGCAGGACGTTTGCGTCATCGGTCCGTCTAAGGCTGGGGCACAATTGGAGGGTTCCAAAGATTTTGCCAAGGCTTTTATGACCCGCCATCATATTCCGACGGCCCGCTACAGTACCTTTACTGCCGAAACGCTTGAGGAAGGTATTGAATTTCTCCGCTCGTTGAAGCCACCATTCGTATTGAAAGCCGACGGACTGGCGGCAGGTAAAGGCGTAGTAATATTGCCTACGTTTGAGGAAGCCTGTGCCGAACTGAAGGTAATGTTAGACGGCGAATTCGGAGTGGCCAGCAGCAAGGTGGTTATAGAAGAATTCTTGCAGGGGATAGAGTGTTCCGTCTTTGTACTTACAGACGGGGAACACTACGTACTGCTACCGGAGGCTAAGGACTATAAACGTATCGGCGAGGGGGACAAAGGACTCAACACCGGCGGTATGGGGAGCGTCACTCCCGTTCCGTTTGCCACGGCAGACTGGATGCAGAAAGTGAAGAGCCAGATAATAGAACCAACCATAAGGGGCCTCCGTCAGGAGCATATCGACTATAAAGGTTTCATATTTTTCGGACTGATCAATGTAGGCGGAGAACCAAAGGTCATAGAGTACAACTGTCGTATGGGGGATCCAGAGACAGAAAGCGTTATGTTGCGACTAAAAAGCGACCTTGTGGACCTTTTCGAGGGAGTACGTACGGGAGACTTAGATAAGCGGACCGTGGAATTCGACGAACGAGCCGCTGTGTGTGTTATGCTCGTCAGCGGAGGCTATCCTGGAAATTATGAAAAGAATAAGCCCATTACCATAGGCCACGTGGACCATTCTGTCGTTTTCCACGCCGGTACGCGCGAAGAACAAGGAAAACTGGTTACCAGCGGGGGGCGCGTCATCGCTGTAAGTTCTTATGGCCGTACGGCATCTGAGGCGTTGGAAGTTTCCATGCGTGCCGCAAAAGAAATTGATTTTGAAGGCTGTTATTTTCGGCGAGATATAGGCCAGGACCTTATTACTTTAGAAAAATAGAATATCAGAACCGTGGCAAGGAGTAAGCGAAAGACTCTGCGAGAACGTATAACGACCAACTACTTCACGCTTTATGCAACATTGGTCGTTACATCGGTTCTGTGGCTTCTTCCCGACTTTCGCAATCCCTTTCTGATCGGTGGATTTTCCGTGGCTGTCGCACTGGCTTTCATATTGCGTGAATCGAATAATCACTTCCAATGGATTAGAGTGCGCTCCCGTATGACCAGTTCTACCTGGCTCATGCTGGCCACCGTATGTATTCCGTGCCATGCAGTATCGCTGGCTTGGGTGTTGCCGTTCTGTCTGCTGGGCGCATACGACCTTCTGTTTGCCGCATCGGCTCATAGTAATCGCACCGGGTTTGTCTTTCACACATTCCTTTTGCTTACACTGGCGTCCTACCTGTTGCCCGAAATGGTATATATGATGCCCGTCTTTCTGTGGCAGATGGGGTACAGACTGCGTATTCTGTCGTGGCGTACCTTCTTTGCCGCCTTGCTGGGCATAGTATTTCCGCTGTGGCTCTACTTTGCATG
Source organism: Alloprevotella sp. (assembly GCA_017478625.1). Lineage (GTDB taxonomy): Bacteria > Bacteroidota > Bacteroidia > Bacteroidales > Bacteroidaceae > Alloprevotella. Next base: position 184,820 of record JAFVDF010000009.1, on the reverse strand, counting down.
GAACGTGTGGAACGGGACATTGGGAAATATGTTTGACTTTATGCACTCTTGCATAGAGTGGGAGATTCCGAACTACGCCGAAGTGGGGGATGCTACACGTGTCTATATGATATTCATAGGGGTGTGCGCCTTTTTTGGCATTACGCACTGTCTGCGGGCACGATTCCGCGACAAGAAGATAGTGCGCGATATGCATTACATAATGATGGTGCACGAAGTTTTATTGCTGGCCCTCTTTTTCTTCAAGCCGTCCCTCTTTTCCTTTATGTTGCCTCTCGTCCTGATGAATACAGCTCCTCTCTTGAGCCACTATTTCACTCTTGCGCGAGGGCGATGGCTGATGGGGATATGGTTCGACTTGTGGCTGGCAGGCTTTGTTGTACTTTGGTTGGCCGGATTCTTCCATTGGTGGGGACTTTAGCCAGACAGAATAACTGAACAGACAGATGATGGCCTCGCTACAAGAATTCTTCATATCTATAGGACCTGCCGGAATGTTCTTATCGGCATTTTTGGCGGGTAGCGTGCTACCTTTCTCCTCTGAATTGGTGATGGTAGGCCTGCTTGCGGCCGGCACGAACAGTCTGTCGCTACTTTGCTGGGGAACTTTGGGCAATTTCTCAGGTGCAGTGGTCAACTATAAGATAGGTTCACTGGGTAATATAGAGCAAATCAAACGCTGGACAAAAGTGTCGCCCGAAAAGCTGGACAAAGGTCTCGGATATGTAAGGCGTTACGGCCCTTGGGCCGGTCTGTTGGCCTGGGTGCCTATCCTGGGAAGCGTTATCACGGTCTCGCTGGGATTCTTGCACACCCGATTCGATTTGACTATGCTCAACATTTTTGTAGGGAAGCTCTTGCGCTACAGTATCATTATTGCGCTATATGAAGGAATATTTTAATAAGATTGGTATATGATGAAAAGATATATTGTTCTGTTGGCCGTCGCGCTCTGCATAATGGGATGCAGGTATGAGCGTACGGACTCGCGCCCCATCATAAGTGTAAGTGTAGCCCCTATCGGAGCGTTGGTCGAAGCCATAGCGGGCACGGAATACCGCATCAATGTGATGGTTCCGGAAGGTGCTTCGCCCGAGACCTACGAACTTACTTTTGACCAAATAGTCGGACTTGAAAACTGTCGGCTCTGTTTGCTGACAGGGACGCTCGGCTTTGAACAGATGGCCACTAAGGCTTTGCTTTCAAAGCCCTCATCTGTACTTGTGCAGACGCTTAACGACAGCGTACAACTACTGCCTACTGTGCTTGATGGACTATCTTCTGATGGGGCAGATCCTCATATATGGCTTTCCGTGACGAATGCTAAAATTATTTCGAGGCAGATTTATCATGCGTTGTGCCTGCTGAACCCGGACAACAAAGAGACATATACACATAACATCCAGCAATATATGGTCCACTTAGACTCGTTGGATGTCAGCCTGCGCGAACAGTTGCAACTCATACCGCAACGCACCATTCTGGTACATCATCCAGCGCTGGGCTATTATTGTCGCGACTACGGCCTGCGTCAGTTGAGCATTGAACAGAATGGGAAAGAACCCTCGGTGGCTCGCATCGAACAACTCATCCGTACCTGTCGGTCTGACAGCGTAGGAAGACTCTTTGTGGAACGCTCTTACAGTGGCGCCACAGCAGATATCTTGGTGCGCGAAGCAGGCTTGACACGCACAGAATACAATCCGCTATCGCCAAACTGGGAACAAACACTTCAAGACATTACTCTCGCTCTACAACCCTGATTATGCTTTTGCAACTTCAAAATATTGAGTTTCAATATGGAAACCACGCGGTGCTTCACGGCATCAGTGCACAGATAAATTCTGGTGATTTTATCGTGATGACAGGTAACAACGGCTCGGGAAAGACTACGCTGTTGCGTCTTATGGCCGGCTTACTTAAACCTACGGCAGGGCATCTGACAAGCCGGAAAGACTTGCGCATAGGTTATCTTCCCCAGCGACGAGATATAGACCGCCAATTTCCCATTACGGTATTCAGTCTTGTGCTCTCAGGCCTGCAGAACAGGAAACCGCTTCTTGCCTCATTCAGCCCAGAGCAGAAAGAGCGTGCGATGAACGTGTTGCAACGTGTCGGACTTATCACAGCGGCCCACAGCACGATTCAAGAACTTAGCGGAGGCCAGTTCCAGCGGGCTTTGTTGGCTCGTGCCATTGTGTCTGAGCCCGACCTGCTTCTGTTGGACGAACCTGACACGCACCTTGATACCACGGGTCGCGAATTTCTTTATCAAATTTTAGAAGAGCAGAATCAACGCAGTGCCATCGTCTTGGTTTCTCACGATTTACGTCTGCCGGAAAAAAAACTTTGGCAGATGAATGAGGGCAGGCTCAGTATAGAATAGATTGGCAGGCAAAAACATCGCACAGAACTCCCCTATGTCAAAAGAAAAAGGCATAGGGGAATCATTTTGTCCTCTAAAAGCGTAGAAAAATGGCATAATCCAATTTTCATGCAGTCCCTTTAAACATAGTTTAAAATAAATCTGCTAACTTCGCGCCACATAAGTACAGACGCCCTACATATAGGGCTGAAGAAATATTATCGTTTTATGAAATCATACAAGTTAGTTAACAACCTTGTAGGCTGGGCTGTTTTTCTGGTGGCCGCTTTTACTTATATATCCACCGTAGAACCCTCGGCAAGTTTTTGGGATTGTCCGGAATTTATCTCTACAGCCTCGAAATTGGATGTGGGCCATCCTCCTGGAGCCCCCTTCTTCATGCTTACGGGTAACCTCTTTTCTCAATTTGTAAGCGATCCAGCTCAAGTGGCTATGATGGTAAACATCATGAGTGCCATATTGTCTGCATTTTGTATATTGTTCTTATTCTGGAGCATTACCCACTTGGCGCGTATGCTGGTGGGGCAGGATGGTCAGGTGCAGAACGTGGCGCAACTGATAACCGTAATGGGCGCCGGCATAGCGGGTGCTTTGGCTTATACCTGGAGCGATACGTTCTGGTTCAGTGCTGTTGAGGGAGAAGTCTATGCGTACTCGTCAATGTTTACGGCTTTGGTCTTTTGGCTTATTCTGAAGTGGGAAGACCATGCAGATGAACCTCACAGCGACCGTTGGCTTATTCTGATATTCTATCTGACAGGTGTGGCCGTAGGTATCCATTTGCTCAACCTTTTGTGCCTTCCTGCCATTGCTTTGGTCTATTGTTACAAACGCTATCCTAATGTTCATCTGGCCGGCTCGATCGTAGCTTTGGGTATAGGTTTTCTGCTGGTAGCAGCAGTGCTTTACGGTGTTGTCCCGGGAATTGTGAAGGTAGGTGGCTGGTTTGAACTGCTTTTTGTTAATGGGCTGGGCCTTCCCTTTAACACGGGCTTGATTATCTATATTCTTGTGCTCGTCGGTGTAGTGCTGTTGGCCATCTGGAGTAGTACACAGAAAAACAGAGTGCGTACAAATGTTCTGTATGTAGCCTCTGTGGCTCTGCTGGGCATACCCTTCTACGGCGAAGGTTTGTGGTCGATAGTGATAGGCCTTGTAGTTCTAGTCGGTTTGATATTCTTGTTGCAATACAAGCGTGGCGGAAATTATTTTGTGCGCAAGCGACTGCTCAACACATCGTTGCTCTGTATGCTTGTCCTAATGATAGGATACAGCAGTTATGCCATTATCGTCATTCGCTCGGCGGCAAATCCGCCAATGGACCAGAATTCTCCTGAAGATATCTTTACTCTCGGCACATATCTTGGTCGTGAGCAATATGGTAATCGTCCGCTGTTCTTGGGACAGGCCTATTCTTCAGAGATGGCTTATGACAATACTTACCACTATAAGTATATCTCTAAGGACGAAATGCATCGTAAGGAGAAACTCAGTGCAGACGAAAAAGATGAGTACGAAACCGTTACATCGCCTGCAAAAGCTACTTATCCGTCGCAACTAACCATGCTTTTCCCCCGTATGTATTCATCTGCCCATAAGCAAGCCTATCAAGACTGGCTTGGTGACGGATTGCAGACGAATGCAGTAGAATATCAGCAGGGAGACGGTGAGTGGTATATAGGCGAAATGCCCACACAGCTCAGCAATCTCCGCTTCTTCCTTTCTTACCAGGTAAACTTCATGTATTGGAGATATTTCATGTGGAATTTTGCCGGGCGACAGAATGGACAACAAAGTTTCGGAGAAAAAGAACACGGGAATTTTCTTACGGGTATCTCCGCAATAGATAATGCGGCTTATGGCGATCAGGAACTTTTACCCGATGAGCTTAAAGAAGACAAAGGACACAACGTGTTCTACTGTCTTCCCTTACTGTTAGGTTTGCTCGGACTCTTCTGGCAGGCGTTCAAAGGCGAGCAGGGTGTGCGACAGTTTTGGGTGGTATTTTTCCTGTTCTTTATGACAGGTCTGGCCATTGTGCTCTATTTGAATCAAACTCCACAGCAACCCCGTGAACGCGATTATGCGTATGCAGGCTCTTTCTATGCTTTTGCAATATGGATAGGACTTGGCGTCGCAGCCATCGCAGAATGGCTGACGAATGCTTTGGCAAAAATCAAAATGGAACTGTCGCAACGCCAAATTCTGGCCGCTTGCTTAGCCACGGCCTTGGGCATTTTGGTTCCCCTACAGATGGTAAGTCAGACATGGGACGACCATGACCGTAGCGGACGGTATCTGTGTCGTGATACGGGTATGAATTATCTCGCTACAATGCCTGATACGCTTCTGGATGGTAGTCCGGCGAATCCGATTATCTTTACAAATGGAGATAACGATACATTCCCACTTTGGTATGCTCAGGAAACGGAAGGACGCTATACGCAAGCCCGTGTGTGCAACCTTGAATATTTACAGACAGAATGGTACACAGACCAGATGGTTCGTCCGGCCTACGATTCGCCGGCACTTCCGATTGCCTGGAAACGTGCAGAGTATGTAGATGACGGAAAGCATGGCATATTCTATATTAAACCGGAAAAGAAGAGCGAACTAGATGCTTTCAAAAAGGCTCATCCGGACGGGCCCGATCCTTACGATCTGCGATACATTATGGATAATTATGTGCGCACGCAAGGTTTCTTCCCCACGGATTCAGTTGTCGTACATGTAAACAAGGAGAATGTCATCAATCAGGGTATCACGGTTCCAGAGGGTCAGGAAATTCCCGATCATATCAGCATTTCGTTGAAATGGGCTATGGATCGTGGCAAGCTGATGGGACGCAATCAGGTGCTTGTCTATGAAATGTTAGCCCGCAACGACTGGAAGCGCCCAATATATATGACAGTTACCTTAGGCTTTGATAACTATGCAGGCCTTCAAGACTTCTTCTGTCTTGAAGGACTGGCTTATCGCCTGACTCCATTCAAGCGCGGAATGACGGCAGTAGATTCTGAAAAGATGTATCAAAACATGATGAATCGCTTTAAGTATGGAAACATCAACCAAAAGGGCATTTTCCTAGACGAGACCAACCTGCGTATGGGTCTGACGCACCGGCGAATATTCTGTATGCTGATACAGCAGTTGCTGGCTGAAGGAAAGAACGACCAAGCACTTGCAGCACTTCGAAAATGTAAGGAGATGCTACCGTCGTCTAATGTGTTTTATTCGTTTGACGAAACCGAATTGATGGACTATTGGCTTTTGGCGGGTGACAAGAAGGAAGCGCTTCGAGTGGCCAAAGAGCTGTTCCGACAGAACAGACAATATGTGGAATGGCTCAATTCGCTGTTGGCCGACGGGGCATATAACTATCAAGAGCGACTTATGCGTCACGGATATTATATGGCAAAAGCCATAGACGTGGCCAGTCAGTGTGACGAGAAAGAAGCGGATATTTTGGAGAATGAGTTTGAGGCTCTCTCCCAGACCCCCGCAGGCAGAGCCGCCCAAGATGGCCTTTACTATTACGTTCAAACCACAACAGAGTATCCGGAAAATCCAGCCGACAATTAAATTGTTGGCTGGAGCCGTCTTTCTACCTGTCAGCAGTATATGTTTATAGAGCAACCCGCCAAATATCTTCGTTGGATATATCCTCGCGCCATCTGGCGGATGGACAATACACAACGGACGGTCTATCTGACTTTTGACGACGGACCTATTCCAGAGGTAACCCCTTGGGTGTTGAGCGTGTTGGAGCATTATAACATAAAGGCCACCTTTTTTATGGTAGGAGACAATGTCCGGAAGCATCCAACTGAATATGAGATGGTCCGGCAGGCGGGACATCGCATAGGAAACCATACTTTCAATCATATAGGGTCACTACGTCATGGCATACACTCCTATATGCTTAATGTGGAGAAGGCTAATGCATATTTGCACACAGACTTGTTTCGCCCACCACACGGATGGATGAAACTACAACATTATGTGGCGGTTTCGTCGAAATATCGGATTGTCATGTGGGATCTTGTAACACGCGACTACTCCAAACGTCTCAACGGTCAGGAGGTACTTGAGAACGTAAAACGATATGCCCGCCCGGGATCAGTCATTACTTTTCACGATTCTGTAAAAAGTTACGACAAAATAGTATATGCTCTTCCGCGAGCCATAGAATGGCTCCAGCAAGAAGGTTATTCATTTGACATTATTAAATAATAAACGATATGAATTGGATTGTTGATATTTTACTTAGACCAAATAGTGCAGCCCACATCGCCATTCTGTTAGCCTTAGTAATATGGCTAGGTGTAAAATTGGGCAGGATGAAATTGGGTGGAATCTCCCTTGGTGTTTCGTTCGTGTTGTTTGTCGGAATTTTCGCCGGCCATCTTTACAATACCTTTGCCGTATCGGCCCACACGTCAGACCCGGCGTTTGTTGACCTTATGGCCCAGCAAAACAATATACTGAACTTTGTGAAAGAGTTGGGTCTGATTCTTTTTGTTTACTGCATAGGACTGCAAGTGGGCCCTGGATTTTTCTCAATCTTTAAGAAAGGTGGCGTGCAGATGAATCTGCTGTCTGTGGGTATAATCCTGATGGATGTCTGCGTAATGCTGGCCTGTTTCTTTCTAGTATTCTATGAGCCCAATTCAGCATCTAACAAGGAAAATCTGGCTATGATGACAGGCGTGCTGAATGGCGCCATTACGAATACCCCAGCACTCGGCGCAGCCAGTAGTGTGTTGCCTGGATTCTTCGCTTCCGACGCGATTCCTGCCATAGGAAATGGTTATGCTTGTGCCTACCCACTTGGCGTTTTGGGTATGATAGGTGCTACCATTCTGCTGAGATATTTATGTCGCATAAAGTTGGAAGAGGAAACCAAAGATTACGAGCAATCACAGGAGGTAGATCCCACAGCTTTGCCTCATCATTTTGTGCTACAGGTTAAGAACAAGGCCGTGTGTGGTCATACCTTGCGCGAAATCCATGATTTTCTGAAACGCGATTTTATTTGTTCTCGTTTTAAGAAGGGGGATGAGATGTTTATTCCTAATGGTGAGACCGTATTGGAAGAAGATATGAAATTGATGATCGTTTGTGCAGAAGCAGATATGGTTGCAATCACAACGCTCATTGGCGAACGTCTTCAGGAAAGTTGGCGCAAAGAAATAGAAAGTCAGACACACTATGTTTCCCGACGGCTCTTGGTGACAAAACCTGAGATTAATGGAAAGACTTTAGCCGACCTTCATGTATCTACTTTATACCATGTTAATGTTACGCGCGTAACACGTGCAGGAATGACGTTGTTTGCGTCGCGCCACCTGCATCTGCAGATGGGTGACCGCTTGCTGGTTGTCGGTTCGGAAGAAAATGTGGAGCGCGTGAAGGAATTGGTGGGCGATACCATAAAGCGCTTGGAAGTACCGAATGTAGGAATGCTCTTCCTTGGTATATTGCTAGGTGTTTTATTAGGACAAATTCCTATTCCCATACCCGGATTGGACGTGCCGGTTAAGTTAGGACTTGCCGGTGGCCCGTTGGTAATGGCTATCTTGATAGGGGCTTTTGGTTACCGCTTCAAGATTACTGCCTATACAACCACCTCTGCCAATCTGATGCTTAGAGAGGTTGGCTTGGTACTATTCTTGGCCTGTGTGGGTATTCAAGCAGGCGCTTCATTCTGGGAAACTGTTTGCAATGGAGGACTACGATATGTTTGGATAGGCTTTCTCATAACCGTTATACCTATCATTCTTGGGGGACTTTACGGGCGCCTGAAACTCAAACTGAATTATTACACGCTGATGGGACTTATTGCAGGTACGCATACAGATCCCCCTGCCTTGGCTTTTGCCAGTCAGACGGCCAATAATGATGCTCCAGCCATAGGCTATAGCACAGTTTATCCTCTCTCAATGTTCCTGCGTATTTTAGTCGCCCAATTAATCTTACTCATAGGACTTCCCCTTTTAGGTTGATTCTTTTAAATGACACAGTAGTTATGATTATTACGACAACTCCGAATATAGAAGGTTTTCCCGTTAAACAATATCTTGGGATCGTAAATTCGGAAACAATTATCGGCGCCAATATTTTGAAAGACGTTATGGCTAATCTGCGTGATTTCTTTGGTGGTCGAAATAATACTTACGAGAAAAGTTTTCGAACCGCAGTAGAGACAGCCCTTAAAGAATTAGAACAGCAGGCCTTAGCAAGAGGAGCCAATGCGGTAGTAGGCGTAAAAGTGGACTATGAGGTCGTTGGAGCCAGTGGTTCTATGCTTATGGCCACTTGTGTAGGGACAGCAGTACTCATTTGATGTTAGAATCTTTTTATAAAACTGGAGTGATAGAAGCCGGCTGCGATGAAGCCGGTCGGGGTTGTTTGGCAGGAAGTGTGTTTGCCGGAGCAGTAGTCTTGCCTCCTGATTACACAAATCCACGCCTCAACGATTCTAAACAACTCTCTGCGCGTGCACGGTACGCTCTTCGTGAAGAAATTGAGAGAGAGGCGTTGGCTTGGGCTGTGGGTGTGGTTACAGCGCAGGAAATAGATGCAATCAACATACTTAATGCTTCCATACTGGCTATGCATCGTGCGTTAGATGGCCTGTCGCTTCGTCCGCAACATATTATTGTGGATGGTAACCGCTTTAAACCTTATAAGCAAGTACCTTATTGTACCATTGTCAAGGGAGATGGGAAATACCTTTCTATTGCCGCTGCGTCTATCTTAGCCAAAACTTATCGTGATGACTATATGAAGGCTCTTGCAAAGGATTTTCCACAATACGGATGGGAGAAAAATGCAGGCTATCCTACACGCCAACATCGCGAGGCAATTCTACATTTCGGATTGACACCCCATCATCGTAGATCCTATAACTTACCCATCGGTCAAATGCCTTTGTTTGCAGAGAAAGATATTGAACCGTAAAATATGTCAGTGTCATTATGAATGTAAAAATAGAACCCTCTTGGGGACAACTGCTTGCAGAGGAATTTGAGAAACCTTATTTTTCCGAACTGGCAGATTTCGTCCGGAAGGAGTATTCTTCAGTCGTATGCTACCCTCCGGCCGGAAAAATCTTCAATGCTTTTAATATGTGCCCTGTGAGTCAGGTAAAGGTCGTGTTATTGGGGCAAGACCCATATCATGAACCTGAACAGGCAGAAGGCCTCTGTTTTTCGGTGGCCGATGGCGTTCCTTTTCCACCATCTTTGCAAAATATTTTCAAAGAGATTCAATCAGACCTTGGCACGCCTCCTCCTGCTAGTGGAAGCCTGTTGCGCTGGGCAAGACAAGGTGTTCTTCTACTGAATAGTACGCTCACGGTTCGGGCACATCAGGCCGGAAGCCACGCGGGTAAAGGCTGGGAAACATTTACTGATGCGGTCATCAATTTGCTGGCCCGGCAGAGTGAGAATCTTGTGTTCTTATTATGGGGTTCATACGCTCAGCGAAAAGGGGCCGTGATTAACAGGGAAAAACATCTTGTATTATCTTCTGCACACCCCTCTCCGTTGTCTGCTTACCGAGGCTTTTTTGGCAACCATCATTTTACTCTGGCTAATGACTACCTCGTACAGCACGGGAAGTCTCCTATAGAGTGGTAAAAGTCCGATGAAATCACCCATTTTTGCTTTATGTCTATTCCTCCCCTTTTACAAATTGACAATGTTATTCTTTCGGCAGATATTTTGACCGAGCACTTTTGTTGTAACCTTGAAGTATGTAAGGGGGCCTGCTGTGTAGAGGGAGATTCGGGTGCCCCTTTGCGTCCTGAAGAGGTGGCGAACTGTGAAGAACTGATGCCTGAGGCTTTGTCCGATATGAGTCGTGAGGCCATTGAATTAGTAAACGAATCAGGAGTGGCTACTATCGATCCAGAGGGCGAATTGGTTACTCAAATAGTACGTGGGAAAGATTGTGTATTTACCTGCTATGAGGGGGGATGTTGCTTCTGTGCACTAGAAAAGATAGCCCGTCGAAAAAGAGAAGTATGGACAAAGCCCATATCATGCGCACTTTATCCCATTCGCGAAAAGTATTTGTCCAACGGACTTATAGGATTGAATTATCATCGTTGGAGCATTTGTGCCCCAGCCCGTGCCCTTGGTCGAGAGAAGGGTATATTTGTTTATCAGTTTCTTCGTTTTCCGTTGATACGCCGTTTTGGAAAAGAATGGTATAAGCAGCTTGAAGTAGCTGCCCGACAGTTCAATCAATAACTGTTTTGTATCACAAGATTACAGTATGCTTTTTTCTAAAGAAAAAGGCATTTTTTTTGCCAGAAGCCTATGGTCTGCCAAAAAAAATATAACTTTGCAATATAAGCATTAACTAGCCGTATATAAGCGGCGGAAAATCAGCCAAATGAATAAGTTGAAGATTATTATCAGCGGTGGAGGAACAGGCGGGCATATTTTTCCAGCAGTTTCCATTGCTGATGCTTTGAAGAAAAAAAGGCCCGATGCAGACATCCTTTTTGTAGGAGCGGAAGGACGTATGGAAATGCAACGCGTTCCTGCTGCGGGATACAAAATAATAGGGCTTCCTATTGCGGGATTTGACAGAAAACATTTGTGGAAAAATGCTTCAGTCCTACTCAAGATTTGGAGGAGTCAGCGTGAAGCCCGAAAAATTATAAAAGACTTTGAGCCTGACGTGGCAGTGGGAGTTGGAGGCTATGCCAGCGGGCCGACACTAAATGTTTGTGCTCAGCAAGGAATTCCTACCTTATTGCAGGAACAGAATTCCTATGCGGGTGTAACAAATAAAATACTGGCCAAAAAGGCGAATCGTATATGTGTGGCTTATGAAGGTATGGAACGCTTCTTTCCCGCAGACAAAATTTTATTTACGGGAAACCCTGTGCGACAGAACCTTGTTGCGTCTGATCTCCGTAAGGATGATGCCAACAAGGCCTTAGGCCTAGACCCCGAAAAGGTTACAATATTGGTCATTGGAGGCTCTTTAGGAGCACGTACTATAAACGAAAGTATTCTTAACAATCTTTTGTTGATTCGTAGCCAAGAGAAGGTACAGTTTATCTGGCAGACGGGAAAATATTACTCAGAAAGTATTCAAGCAGTCTTGGCTGAAAAAGGTTGTCCCGATAATCTGCTGGTGACAGATTTTATTTCCGATATGCGGACAGCTTATTGCGCGGCAGATTTAGTTATTTCTCGCGCTGGAGCCGGTAGTATTTCTGAATTGTGCCTGCTTGGAAAGCCTGCCATTCTTGTTCCGTCTCCCAATGTGGCGGAAGATCACCAGACAAAGAACGCGATGGCTTTGGTGGAGAAAGATGCGGCAGTGTGCGTCAAGGATGATGAGGCTCAACGGCTTCTATTACCTAAAGCAATCAATCTGGTGCTTGACACAGAGCAACTTCGTGCGCTTTCGCAAAACATTCTTGCTTTAGCACGCCCCTATGCAGCTGATACAATAGCAGAAGAAGTGTTACATTTGGCAGGGCAATAATAAGAATCGATGAATACCTTTCAATCTGTATATTTCTTGGGTATCGGTGGAATAGGAATGAGCGCTTTGGCTCGATATTTCCACCAGCGTGGGCTCTTCGTGGCAGGATATGACAGAGTGCCTTCAGAGCTTACGCGGGCGCTGGAAGCGGAAGGAATCCTAATACATTATGAGGACAACTTCGGGTTGGTGCCTGATGCTTGCAAGGATCCAGCTCAGACCTTGGTGGTTTTTACGCCGGCGATACCTGCAGACTTTGGTGAATTTGTTCAGTTCAAGGAACAGGGCTTTGAAATTTTGAAAAGGGCGCAGGTACTTGGTTTTTTGACCAAGCAGATGAAAGGCCTCTGTGTGGCAGGAACACATGGAAAGACTACGACTACGGCTATGACAGCCCATATCCTTCATGAGAGCCATGTGGGTTGCAACGCCTTTCTTGGAGGGATTAGCAAGAACTATGGGACAAATTATCTCTTTAACGAAAACAGTCCTTATGTAGTGATAGAGGCAGATGAATTTGACCGATCGTTTCATCAGCTTAGGCCTTGGGCTACTGTCATAACAGCTGTGGATGCCGACCACCTTGATATTTACGGCACACCTGAGGCATATCGTGAAAGCTTTAGTATATATACCTCTCTGATTAAACCTGAGTGCGGTGCGCTTATTTCTCATACAAATTTGCCTTTTGAAAAACGCATTTCAGCCAGCGTGGCAAATTATGAATACAGTCGTACCGAAGGCGATTTCCATGCGGAAAATGTACGCATAGGTGGCGGAGAAATACACTTTGATTATATCTCTCCATTAGGCAATGTGAGCGATGTCGAACTTGGAGTTCCCGTCAGTATCAATATAGAAAATGCAGTGGCGGCTATAGCTCTGGCTCAGTTGGCAGGGGCAACAGGCGAAGAAATTCGGCGCGCCATGAAAACGTTTAAGGGTGTCAACCGTCGCTTTGACTTTAAAATAAAGACTAATCAGTTGGTTTTCCTTAGCGACTATGCCCATCATCCGGAAGAATTACGTCAGAGCATTACATCCATACGGGAAGTGTTTAACGGTCGCACGCTCACAGGTATATTCCAACCTCATCTCTACACACGCACCCGTGATTTCTATCGCGAGTTCGCAGAAAGTCTTTCGTTGTTGGACGAAGTCATCCTCTTAGATATTTATCCAGCTCGCGAGAAGCCTATAGAGGGCGTTAGTAGTCAGTTGATTTATGACAATCTCCGTCCTGGGATTAAACGTCAGCTGGCCACCCGTGCGGACTTGCCTCGCATTTTGGATGAACAACCCGTTGATGTGCTGATGGTACTTGGTGCCGGCGATGCCGACGATGATGTACCTGCATTGGAACAACTTCTGCGCAAAAAGTATAATGTAATTGAAGCTTAGAATTGTGAATCACTTAAAAGCACTTGTTAAAATTCTATTGATAGCGGGCTTGCTCGTCTATTTGTGCTTTGCACTCTTCCACTTTGCTCGTGTGGCAAATGAAGAGAAGTGTTCGGGGCTTAATATTGTCATAGCTGACAGCACACGAGCCGGTTTCATTACGCGCGAAGAAGTGGTGCGTTTAATAGATAAGGCCAAGGTAAATCCTGTCAACTCTGCAATAGATCGCGTTAAGACTAAAGAAATCTCTGACGCCCTCTTGAAGAATCCTTTTATTAGCGAAGTAATTTGTTATAAAATGGCCGACCATCGTGTGGCCATACTCTTGCAGCAGCGTTTGCCACTTCTGCGAGTTCAATCAGTGGAGGGGGGCGACTATTACATTGATGAAAATGGCGCTGCAATGCGTTTTACTGAATATCCGGCAGATTTAGTAGTGGCTACGGGCCATATAGATGCAAGCTATGCCAAGAATGATTTGTGCAGAATGGGTCGTTTTCTACGAGAACATAAGTTTTGGGATGACCAGATAGAACAAATTTATGTCCACAAAGATGGAAAAATGGATTTAGTGCCTCGAATTGGCGCACAGCTTATCCATATTGGTCGTCCCGATAGTCTTGATATCAAATTCCGCAATCTTCATGTCTTCTATGAGAAGGTTATGCCGCAAGTCGGCTGGGATAAATATGCAAAAATCGATTTGCGTCATATCAATCAAGTAATATGCACTAAATCAGATATAGATCAAAAATCATAACTAACTTCGCATCTAAGCACGCAAGAAACAAATAGAATATGTCAACAGAGAAAAATTACATTGTGGCTATTGAAATCGGCTCCTCAAAGATTACGGGTCTTGCTGGAAGGAAGGAACCAGATGGCGCTCTCCATGTAGTTGCCGCTATCCAGAAGCCTTCGGCTGATTTTATACGCAAAGGACGCATCAACAACCAGTTAAAAACGCGTGATTGTATCCAAGACATCAAGCAACGCATTGAAAGAACCCTAAAAAAGAATGTGCAGAAAGTCTATGTGGGCGTAGGCGGAATGGGTATGCACGCGCAGGCAAATACCGTAGTGCAGAGTTTTGCCGAGAAGACCTTGATAACGCCTGATATAGTGGAACAGATGCACGAAGAGAATGCGCAGAAACATCCGGCAGACAAGGTTATTCTTACGACGGTTCCACAGGAGTACAAATTAGGCGCACAACTCACATTAGACCCAGTAGGGATGCAGAGCGATAGCATTGAGGCCCATTTTCTTAATGTGGTCATTCGCAAAGACGTTTGTGACGATATAGAAAAGTGCTTCCGTGATGCAAAGATGGCCTTGGCAGGAGTACCCATTACCTTTTTGACTCTGGCCGATAACCTGTTGGAAGAGCAGAAACGTCGGAGTGGATGTGTGTTTGTGGATATGGGGGCAGAAACTACCTCTGTGGCAATTTTCAAAAATAACATCATCCAGCATGTAGCAGTAATTCCTCTGGGCGGAGAGAATATTACGCGCGATATCAGTTCTTTGCAGGTAGATATGACGGAGTCTGAACGGCTTAAAATAAAGTATGGCTCAGCATTAGTACCGGAGAATGCAGAGAACCACGAAGACATAGCACTACCTATGGGCAATCGTGTCTCGTTTGCAGACTTTTGTGAACTTGTCGAGGCTCGACAGGAAGAAATTATACGCAATGTAGCCGAGCAGATAAAGATATCCAATCTTGACAAGGACAAGTTGATAGGTGGCATCGTACTTACAGGTGGAGCTTCACAGATGAAAGATGTGGATAAAGCCTTTGCCCAAATTACAGGGTTTGACCGCGAAAAGATTTCCTTTATCAATTCCATTAAAACGCCGTTACGCACTCCCTCTTCTCTGAATGATTTTAACAGTGATGGCTCTTATAACAGTGCAATAGCCTTGCTCGAAAGTGGAGAAGAAATTTGTTGTGGCGGAGAATATGGCACAGGCCCAGACATCTTTGAGGAAAAAGAAAATCCCGATGAGAAGTTGTTGGCCTCCATTAAGGAGCGCATAGCTAATATAGAGCAGCAACTGGCCACTCCTGTGAAAAAGCCTCGGCCCATAGCCGAATCTATTGACGAATTGGAGGAGTTCGTCGGTTCTAATGGAAAGGGCAAAGATTTTGTACTTGAAATACAGCGTTTGCGCGACTTGCTAGAATCCCAGACTATACAGAAAACGAAACACAGCAAGAACATTTTTAAAAAGCTTTCTGATATCTGGAATCGAATAGAGGATACCATCAACGAAGACGACTAAACATAAATTTTCTAAAGCATTCATCCCATGGAAATGGACCTGATAGAACCTTTGATAGACCTAGAACCCCGCAACAACAATCTGTCTATCATTAAAGTAATAGGCGTGGGTGGTGGTGGCGGTAATGCTGTCAACCATATGTATCGAGAAGGTATTCACGATGTTAATTTCGTGGTGTGCAATACGGACAGCAAAGCACTGGCCGACTCGCCTGTACCGATGCGCTTACAACTTGGCAAAGAAGGCTTAGGGGCAGGCAATAAACCTGAGCGGGCCCAGAAAGCGGCAGAGGAAAGCGTAGAAGATATTCGTCATATGCTCAACGATGGCACCCGTATGGCATTCATTACGGCTGGAATGGGTGGCGGTACGGGTACTGGGGCAGCACCCATTATAGCTCGCGAGGCTAAGGCGATGGGCATACTGACTGTCGGTATAGTTACCATACCATTTCTCTTTGAGGGTACGATGAAGATAGACCAGGCGCTGGATGGCGTGGACGAGATTGCAAAACATGTGGACGCGCTATTGGTTATCAACAACGAGCGCTTGCGCGAGATTTACCCCGAACTGAATCTTTTGAGTGCGTTTGAACGTGCTGATAATACGTTGTCTGTTGCCGCAAAGAGCATAGCAGAGATTATCACTATGCATGGCGTTATCAACTTAGACTTTCGCGATGTTTGTACTGTGATGAAAGATGGTGGCGTGGCTATTATGTCCACGGGCTATGCAGAAGGTGAAAATCGTGTTACTAAAGCTATCGAGGATGCCCTACATTCGCCCTTGCTCAATAACACTGACATCTACGACAGTAAGAAAGTTCTTCTGTCCATCTCGTTCTGTGCAGATAAAGAAGGCGATACCTTGATGATGGAAGAGATGAACGAAGTTCATGAGTTTATGTCAAAGTTCCAGAGCGACGTCGAAACGAAGTGGGGCTTGTCGATAGATCCCAATTTGGGTAAGAAAGTTAAGATTACCCTCCTCGCGACAGGCTTTGGCATGAGTGCTGTTCCCTATATGCAACAGAAAATTGATGCAGCCAATGCGGCGCGCAAACAACGTGACGAAGAAGAAGCCTACGAAGCCGATGAACGTCGCAAAATATTCTATGGGCCCGGCAATCAGCATAATGTATCGCGTCGGAAACCTCGCGTCTTTATTTTTGACCTCGAAGATCTTGACAACGAAGAGGTAATATCTATGGTAGAACTTACCCCTACCTACAAGCGCAACAAAGAAACATTGGAACAGATACGTCGTCAGACTTCTTCTGAGACGACAATCCAGCCTATTTCTGCCTCTAAGGACGCATTGCTGTAAGCCCCTTTTTTGCACCTCCTATACTCTGGATTTACAATTCAGCTACAGACTTTTGACATGACAAACGAAATAGATACCTCTTTACTCGAATTGACATCTCCTACACCTACTGCGATGATAAAAGTTATTGGCATAGGTGGAGGTGGCGGTAATGCGGTGTCAAATATGTTTCGTGTGGGTCTGCGCGACGTGAGTTTTGCTGTAGTAAATACAGACAAGAAGCACTTACAGGACTCTCCCGTCAAAGAGAAAGTTCAGCTGGGTCCGGGTCTTGGTGCAGGTGGAAATCCAGAGACCGGTCGCGAGCTGGCAGAGGCACATCTTGATCAGATACAAGCTATTTTCAACCCCGAGGTCAAGATGGTTTTCATCACGGCAGGCGAAGGAGGCGGTACAGGTACGGGAGTTTCACCTATTGTTGCCCGTGAGGCTCGCAAAAAAGGTTTGCTTACCATTGGGGTAGTAACCCTTCCGTTCAGATTTGAGGGCCCTAAGCAGATAGATAAAGCCCTCGATGGAATGGAACGCTTGGCCAAGGAGGTAGATGCCATCATCATCATCAATAATGAGCGTTTGCGTGAACTTTTCCATACCCAATCGCTTCTTGATGGCTTTGCACAGGCCGACAAGACGCTCTATAATGCCGTCAAGAGTATTGTAGAAGTCACATTCATGCGTGGGACAATCAACCTCGACTTCCAAGATGTCAGCACGGTGCTTTCCGACGGTGGCGTGGCTATTATGTCACAAGGATATGCTCGGGGAGAACACAGATTGACTCATGCTCTTGAAGAGGCTCTCAATTCGCCCATTCTGAACAATAATAACATATTCTTGGCTTCACGAGTTGTGTTGAAAATCACTACCAGCACCAAGCCCGAGGAGCAACTTACGATGGACGAATTCGGTGAACTCACTACATTCTTCTCTCATTTTCCGTTCAATCTCTTTACAAAGTATGGACTCGAATTTGACACCACGATGGAGGATGGAGTGAAAGTGGTTTTGCTGGCTTCAGGCTTCGGACTCTATGATAAGGAGGTCGTGTCCAATATTCCCCCAATTCCGACCGACCGTGAAGTGCGTCAGCGAGAGCGGATAAGTAAGTTCTATCCCACAGAGAACCGTGGGCGTATGCGTCGTATTTATCGTCATTATGTATTTTCCACCGAAGATCTCGATAACGAGGAAATAATAGAAAAACTTGACAATCTGCCTACCCGTGACCGTACGCAGGCTCAACTGAAAAAGATTCGCGAACTTGCTGATCCGTCCACTGCTACCACGCTTGACCTGACCGATCCGATATAGGAATTTCCTCGATTCAGTCATTTAATTATCCATACTATTATGCCACTTTTCGAACAAATAAGCCGTGATATCATGACGGCGATGAAAGCGCGCGATAAGGTGCGCACTGATGCTCTTCGCAATATCAAAAAGTATTTTATTGAGGCTAAAACTGCCCCGGGAGCCGATGGCGAGCTCTCCGATGAGCAGGCTGTAAAGATTCTTTCCAAACTTTCCAAGCAAGGCCACGATACGGCCGCCTTATATCGTGAGAAAGGACGTGAAGACCTTGCTCAGGAAGAAGAAGCGCAGGCACTTGTTATAGATGAATACCTGCCTAAGCAACTGTCGGCCGAAGAACTCGAAGCTGAGATTCGTCGTATTGTGGCAGAAGAAGGGGCAACCAGTATGCGCGATATGGGCAAGGTAATGGGTGCAGCCTCTAAACAGCTCGTAGGACGGGCCGACGGAAAAGCTATAGCGGCTCTTGTCAAACAAATTCTTTCGGCTTAATTCGTACGATAATGAGAAAAATGTTTTTGCTTGTTCTGATAGCGTTTGCTATTGGGCAGTCTGTTTGTGCGCAGGCCACACGGCGTGAAATCTTTATGACATCCTCCGATGCGGCTATTCCGTATCGTATTCCCGCTATTGCACAGGCAAGCAATGGCCAGCTTATCTGTGTGGCAGATTATCGGTGGAATAAGGGAGATATAGGTTGGAGTCCGGAACTCTATGGCTCGCGCATAGATCTTAAATATAGACTTTCGGCCGATGGTCGTAGCTTTGGTCCCGAGCATACCGTTGTGTTTGGCAGTGGTTCAAAGAATCCGGCTCGGGCAGGTTTTGGCGATGCCACACTTGTGGCCGACCGTGAAACTGGCGACGTGCTGATGCTCTGTGTAATGGGAAATGTGTCTTGGGGAGACACTTCTGACCGAAACCCTATGCGTGTGGCGCGAATCCTATCGCAAGATAATGGTACGACATGGAGCGAACCCACAGAGATTACTTCCGACATATACAATCTTTATGACGGATTGCAAGGCCTGTTCTTTGGTAGTGGAAAGATGTATCAAAGTCGTATTCACAAGTTGGGTTCTCATTACCGCATATATGCAGCCATGCTTGCTAAACCGGGTGGCAATCGGGTAGTATATTCCGATGATTTCGGAAAAACTTGGCATGCATTGGGAGGTCCCAACGCTCAGCCTTGTCCTGAGGGCGACGAACCTAAAATCATAGAGTTGCCTAATGGGAAACTCCTTTTATCTTCGCGAACCGATGGGGGACGCTATTTTAACCTATTCAGCTATGATGACGTTGCAGATGGCACAGGCTCATGGCAAGAGCCTGTACTCAGCAACCAGAGCAATAACGGTATTGTAGCCCTGTCCAATGCGTGCAATGGAGGTGTGGAAATAGTTCGGGCCCGCCGTCTGCTGGACAATCGCCCTGTGTATCTGCTTCTGCAGTCGGTACCTTTCGGTCCTCAGCGTGCGAATGTGGGTATATATTATAAGGAGTTACCTCTCGACTATGCTTTTAGCGATGTGTCCGACCTTGCAACCCACTGGACAGGCCGTTTCCAGGTAAGTCAGCTTCCCTCTGCCTATTCAGAAATTCTGCTTCTTCAAGACGGGCATCTTGCTTTTATTTATGAGGAGTGTTCTCATATTCAAGCCTATACTATCGTCCATCGTCTGCTTAGTCTTGAAGAAATCACCAACGGACTCTATCGCATAGATCTCGGCGACGTCAAACAATAGTTTTGCTCAGTCGCTTTATTTCATACTATAATCTCGCCCCGTTATCTTTTTATGAGGATAATGGGGCGAGGTGGATATGGAGAGAAGAATCTGTCGGGGCAAAGGGCATAATAGAATCAGGCCAAAAGTCGAAAAGGACTTTTGACCTGATATGAGGATAAAGAGAAAAAAATTTAGTAGCTGAGGGCTCCCCCTACTAAGACGAGGGCGGAAGGTACGGATGTTAATTCGGAAAGGTTGAACTGGTCTCGTGCAAAGCCTCCGAAATTACCCGTAATAACATATTCGCCCAGAATGTTGCGCACCAGCATAAATGTATATGATGCCGGCGTTGTTTGGGTTTCCTCAGAGGGCACGTCATCGTCGTCCGCAAGCAGAGAGTTCTGCTGTAGGTCGGCCGATGCAGAAGTGATGGGGGTCAGGACCAGTGCACCCGTCTCTTCGTCGTATGTAAATGTACCTCCGGTTGTGAGCAAGTTGCGCACGTGTTGTTCTTCTGCCCTGATGGAAACCTGCGATGTGCCGGGTGTAATCTCACTATAGCCTATGGCAATAGAAAAGGTGTTGTCGGCATTGAAGCGGAAACTCGGACTAATATCGTAGCGTGTGGAACCCACTATTACTACGAATGGATCTGCATGATAGCCTTCAGCGGCAGTAAGTGTCAGGTAAGAAGGAGGCGTGGATACAGGGGGCTGACTCTCGTCATCACATGCCGTACAGATACTGGCGGTCAGGAGAAGGGAGAAGCAGAAAAACAGGATTTTTTTCATAACAAACGAGAATATTGAAAAGTAATAAACTACAATGTTTCGAATTGAGTGGAAGTTAGTATGTGCTCAATTGTCTGCAAAGATTATCATTTTTGCCTAATTGTTCTGTTATGTGAGCCACTTTTTTACGGGTAGTGATATGCGGGAAATATGCCCTAAGCCCTTTTGTCTGTATTAAAGCAACACGTCTGTCGGTTGCATATAAAAAACCAGCCGGTGGTTGTGGTGGACCGCCGGCTGGCCTTATAAGATAGTAATATTATTCGTCAACAAGTTCTACGGTTCCCTTTGTCAGCAAAAGAGAACTTGGGGCTGTGGGAAGTTCGTCGAGAACCAGTCCCCATTTTATATATTCAGCAATATTGCCCGTGACTACAAATTCTCCGTTAGCATTTTCCTGTACCGTAAAGGGGAACTCTATTGTTTCAGCTTCTTTCGCTTTTACGGTAAACGCCTTGACTTTCCGTGTCCCTTGAACTTCAGGAACCTCAGGAAGTTCATAGTCTTCGTGAATCAGCGTCAGCAAACCTTTGGTTGCATCATAGGTGTATGTGCCACTAATATGGAGTTGTTCAGTTTCCGAGTCTTTGTATTCCTCCTCATCGAGAATTGAGGGTGAAGATACTAAATCATAATTTACCAAAATGTCAAACGAGCGATCGGTAAAGAAGTACGGTTGGATATCTACGGCAATCCTTGCTCCTCCAAATTCTACGAAGAACGGAGTAGATTCAAATCCTGCTGGGCGGGTAAGCGTTGCCAGGGTGGGATTAGTTAATTCTTCGGTTTCGTGTGTGGAATCACTACAAGACACTAAGCCACCAATCAAGAGCGTGGCCAGACAGAAAAGTTTCAAATGTTTCATTTTCTATAAAAATTATGGAGTGAATAATGTAAAGATAGATGCAAACTGACAGAACGGACTTTCCGCTAAATAGCACCCGTCCAATCGCAAACGTAATGGTTAGAAATGAATCGTACAAGCATTTTTTAACAAAATTTAACGGGGGGGGTAAAATAGCTGATTTTTATATATTTATACGAGATAATTCTTCTGTTTTGTACAATTGACATAGCAAAACAGTATCCTGTTTTGTCAAATAGCGGGAGGTGAAAATAAGCCGAAGGAGTGCTTGCCGTGGTTGAAGACTGAATATTGATTATAAGAAAGGCGGTCCGGGTGGTGGTGGAGATTGCCCAGGCAGACCGAGATGACAGACCTGTCTGTTGAGGTTATTATCTTACAGCCATAGGGGAGCGAGATAAAAACAGAGATCTGCTCTGTACTCGGGACGGGCACTATGCTATACGCCTTGCAGACTTACAAGCGACAAAAAAAGGCGGTTTCATCGGAGAATTTGGGCCTCGGGGAGTATGGTTCGATTGTTGCGGGATACGAATTCTCCGGTTAAGATGCGAATTGAAAAGAGATGGGCGCGTAGGAGTTTGGACTGTGTGGAATTTATTCCCTTGCACTTGTCTGTGAGGGCGTGGCAGGAAAATTTTCTTTGAAAATTTCCTACAAAACGGCGAGGCTATTTGCATATTCCCCCCCTGAGATGTAATTTCGCTCTATTCTTTCGGTCGATAACAACGAAAAAACAATAGATATGCGTAATCTTTCCCCGATTTTGTGCGGTCTGCTTGTCTTACCGCTTATGATGACATCCTGTTCAAAACTTGGCGCCTTCGATGCCAGTAATGCTACCGTAACTCCACAGCCCCTTGAGGTTTCTGCCGATAAGGTGCCTCTGGTGATAGCCGGACGTTTTCCTGAAAAATACTTTAAGAAGAATGCGGAAATCCGTATTACGCCCGTATTGCATTATGCAGGAGGCGAAGTGAAAGGGCATACCGCCGAATTTCAGGGAGAAAAAGTACGGGGCAACGGTCAGGAAGTCTCGTATGATATAGGAGGCGTTTTCTCCATCCGCGAACAGTTTCCGTACGATCCTGCTATGATACAGTCGGATCTTTATCTGACTTTTGATGCCCGTCAAAAAGGGAAAAATGTCAGTTTGCCCGACGTAAAGGTAGGTTCTGGTGTGCTGGCTACGGCCACTCTTGTGTCGCACACCGCTGCGTCAGCCACCCCGGCTCTTGGTGCAGATGCCTACCGCTATGCCATTGAGCAAAGGCAGGAGGCCCAGATACGATATCTCATACAGCAATCGCGCGTCCGGCAGAGCGAACTGCGTACGCCATCGGTAGAGCAGTTTGTAGAGACTTTGCGTAGCATAAAAGAAGATGCTAAAGGCCACGCACTAAGTTCTATCGAAATCAGTGCATACGCTTCTCCGGACGGAGGTCAGCAGTTGAACAAAAATTTGGCACAGGCCCGGGAGCAAAGTTCTAAGGAATACGTCGATGCGCAACTGCGCAAACTGGATTTGGATGCCGCTGTTTCTACGCGCTATACGGCACAGGATTGGGAGGGCTTTCAGACTCTCGTACGCGAAAGTAACATCCAGGACAAGGAGGTTATTTTGCGTGTTCTCTCTATGTATGATGACCCCGAGGAGCGTGAAGCGCAGATAAAAAATATTTCCGTAGGCTTCCGCGAACTGGCCGACGAGATACTTCCCGAACTACGTCGCGCTCGCCTCAGTGTAAACTATCTGCTTATCGGTCGCACCGATGCGGAGATACAGGAGCAGTATGAAAAAGATGCTTCGCAACTGTCGGTAGAAGAATTGCTCTATGCCGCTACGCTTACGGACAATGCCGATAAGAAAGCATCAATCTACGCCAAGGCCACCTCGCTCTATCCGCAGGATTATCGGGCACAGAATAACCTCGGAGTAGTCCATTTTACCAAAGGTGACATTGAGGTTGCCGAGGCTTGCTTTGACCGCGCTTTGACTATTAAAAAAGATGTAGCTGAAGCCCATGCCAACAAAGCCCTTGTAGCCCTGACGCGCGGACGTATAGACGTGGCCGAAGAGGAACTGTCGCAGGCTACAACGACAAAGAACTATAGCGAAGTCTTGGGCAATCTGCTCATAGCAAAGGGCCAATATGGTCAGGCCTGCCAGCAGTTGGCGCAGAGCATTACACCGAGTGCTGCTCTGGCGCAGTTGCTGAACAAAGACTATGTCGGTGCCGACAAGACGCTCAGCCAGTTGGAACAACCCACGGCTCTTTCGGCCTATCTGGGGGCCATAGTGGCGGCACGCACAGGCTTGAAAGAAAAAGCCATAAGCCAGTTGGCCGAGGCGATAAGGTTGGACCGCAATCTGAAGGATCTTGCCAAAAAAGATCTTGAATTTGCCGGACTTCAGGCCGACGCACAATTTCAAAACCTACTGAAATAAGTTGATGTATATGTCCCTCCGACGTTTATATACCTGTCTGCTGGCGTGTACCCTATTGTGGCTGACGGCTTGCTCCGGAGGACGCGATCAGGCACGTATAACAGGCGAATTTGCCAACCTTCGTGATGCCAACCTGCTTATCTACTGCGAGAGCGGTACTTTCCGTGGCATAGATACCCTCAAGTTGAAGAAAGGTAAGTTCGACTATCGCGTCCCTGTCACAGAGCCACAACTCTACGCCATACTCTACCCCAACTTTTTGCGTACTACATTTGTGGCAGAACCCGGCCAGCGCATTCGTATCAAGGGTAATGCCAACCGGTTGGAAGCAGTAGAAGTGGGGGGCACCGAAGCCAATGACCGGTTGTCTGATTTCAGGGAGTCGCTTCTCAGTCGGCCCGTTTCCGATCGCCGACTTGCGGCTGAACAGTATATACGCGACCATTCGACAACACTTGACGGACTGGCCGTTTTTCTAGACTTTTTTGCCTACGCCTCTGAGGCAGATCCGCAGACGACGCTTTCGTTGCTTGACGTCTTGCGCAAGGGGGGATTAAAATCCGAGTTTCTGAATAAATACGAAATGGCCTTACGTGGGCCACTTACCTTGTCGGCCGGTAGCCGTCTGCCCGAATTCAAAGCCACGGACATAGAGGGTAAGGATATCTCTTTTGCCGACTACAAGGACCGTCCCTTGTTGGTAGTGTTTTGGGCCAGTTGGTTGAAGTATATGCCCGAACTCCACAAGGCCATTCGGACAAATCCGCTTGTCCGTCAGGGCAGGGTAAAAGTGCTTCACGTTTCGCTGGATGCCGAAGAGAGGGCTTGCCGCAATACGATGAAGCGCGACTCGGTGCGTGGAAGTATCGTGTGCGACAGGGGTGTTTTCAAATCGCCCTTGGTGGAACAGTTTGGTGTGCGGGACTTGCCACTATTTTTCCTTTACAAATCAGACGGTACACTCTTTGCCCGCTTTTCGGAGCGCAAAGAACTTAGTGCGAAACTGGAAGAACTCATTCGATAAATCGGTCTAAAATTCCTGCAACTTGTTTTCATCAGTCAATTCCGCAGTAGTAAACGGCCTGAATGCCATTCCCGTGGCCGTAGAAATTAATGCCACCTTCTCGCAGAAGGAGGCCGGGCTCGAACCGCTGTTCTTTATGGTAGGATTGCCCGATAATGCCGTTAAAGAGAGCCGTAAGCGTGTGCAGAGTGCATTATTGAATTCAAAATTTACGCTGCCACCCTTGAATGTCACAGCCAACTTTGCGCCTGCAGACCTACGCAAGGAGGGCAGTGGTCTGGACCTTCCGCTGGCCGTGGCTATCCTGCAGACAGTGGGGCTTATACGGAACTCGGAGATGGACCGTAAATTTTTTGTAGGCGAACTCGGATTAGACGGTACGATAAAACCCGTGCGCGGAATACTCCCTATTGCCATCGGAGCCCCCCGACTCAGTTGCACAGAACTCTATGTACCCGCCGCCAACGCGCGTGAAGCAGCCGTGGTGGAAGGCGTTACCGTTGTGGGAGTCAATACGTTGAGAGAATTGGTAGAGATACTGAACGGACAGGTCTCGGCAGTTCCTACACAAGTGGAGACCGTGCAACTTTTTGCGCAGGCTGATGAACAGACCGGTCTCGACTTTGCCGACGTCAAAGGTCAGGATGCGGCCAAAAGAGCCTTCGAGGTGGCGGCAGCAGGGGGCCACAATCTGATTCTTATTGGTTCGCCGGGTTGCGGAAAGAGCATGATGGCCAAAAGGATGCCTTCCATTCTTCCCCCGCTTACTCTGTCGGAAGCCTTGGAGACCACGCAGATTTATTCTATAGCCGGACAACTCGATGCTACGGCACCATTGCTCACACGCAGACCTTTCCGCGCGCCCCACCATAGGAGTAGTGACGTGGCCCTTATAGGAGGTGGCACCCATCTTCGTCCGGGTGAAATATCACTGGCTCACAATGGTGTATTGTTCCTGGATGAATTCCCAGAGTTCTCCCGCACTGCACTGGAAACCCTACGCCAGCCACTGGAAGAACGGTCCGTGACAATTGCCCGAAGCAAGTATGCCGAGACGTTGCCGTGCTCGTTTATGCTTATTGCGGCAATGAATCCGTGTCCCTGCGGTTTTTACAATGACCCCACGCACCTGTGCGCCTGCACGCCCGGCCAAATCCATAAGTACCTTAGCAAAGTCAGTGGTCCACTGCTTGACCGCATCGACTTGCAGGTGGAACTGTTCCCCGTGCCTATTGAAGTCATTCAGAGTGCACCCCGAGGTGAGAGCAGCGCCCAGATACGGGAGCGCGTGATAAGGGCCCGGCAGATTCAGAACCAACGTTTTGCCCACGCAAAGGGCGTACACTGCAATGCGCAGATGACGGAGCAGATGATTCATACTTTTGCAGAGCCCGATGCGCAAGGTATGCAGTTGCTCCGTGCAGCTTTTGACCGGTTGCATCTTTCCGCGCGAGCCTACAACCGCATCCTCAAAGTGGCGCGAACCATTGCCGACCTTGACGGAGCCACCCATGTGACCGCGCCCCACGTGGCTGAGGCAATAGGATACCGCAATCTCGATAGAAGTGACTGGGCTGAGCGAGGACTATAAGCAGACCAATTGGAAATGATAGGCAACCAAATCGTAAGACTGAAAAATTTCTGCAGTATCATAGGATACGGAATCGCACTTAAGAAGATAAGTGTGGTTTCCCTATTGATAAATCTCATTATCCTTGTCTGTACGGTTTGCAACTACGAGACGCTTTTCAGCCAGAACCTATGGTGGTTTTTCTTTTTAGTATTCAGCGGTGTGATCTGGCAGTCCTATTCGCTGGTAAAAGACATCGTTGAATTGCTGCGATACCCCGATTATAATTTTGATCAATACTATATTCCCGACGAGATAATGCTGAGCGAGGAGACCCGGCGCAAATACCCTCAGACTATTATCAATGAAGAAAACGGGATACATGCCATATACAACAAGGAGGTCAATGCTTTCTTGTACGATAATGAGGCCATACAGTTGAAAGAAGATACGGAGAAAATCAGTCCGTTGAAAGACTATATAGCCCAAAACAAAGACGTATTGTTCTTATTCCTGAGGACAAGGTGGCATTCTAATCCGCGGGCTTCCTTCTACAATGAAGACAAACTCTGCTTGACGAGTGAGATAGATACGGATGCGCTGACTGGTGGGACGGTCTGGGTGCGTCGCGGGAACTATTATAATTCGTATGTGACGAACGAAATCTTCTGTAAGCGCCTGCTACACAACGACCGCTCAATGGCCATCTTGCCACCGCATAATCCCCTCGTGTTCCCTCTTCCCTTGCTCTCTCCCCTTGCGCCGTTTGGCAATCATATCGGAGCCTCCACGATGGCCCTTACCACAGACGGCTATCTGATCATATTATTCCATAACAACAGAGCCATTGTCCAACCCAACGCTTATCAGCCTACGTGTAGTGGCAGCGCGGACTATTCCGATTGGAAGAGGCTCAAGAAACGGGGTCAGACAGGCCTTGCCGATTTTGTAAGAGAGGTTGTCCTCCGGGAACTCAAAGAAGAGACGACGTTTGAGGCTGATATGATTCAGAAGATAGAACTTCTGGGTATGTTTCGCGATTTGGTGCGTGGTGGCAAGCCCGATTTTTGTACGCTGACCTATCTAAACCTCTCGTTCCGCGAGGCTCTCTCTCGGTTCAAGCCCGACATGACAGAGGTAAACAATACTTTTGAGCCTGTGCGCCTGTTGAAAGAGGGAAAATACGACGTACAGGAGTTTGAACGCTTTATACAGTCCCACAAACGGAGCATATCTCCCGTCCTGTATATGAGTTTTATTTTCTTGCGCGACCGTTTTGTCGGAGTGCAGTCCTGACCCAATTCTTTGTAGCATTATGAGACGCAGTATTTTATTCCTTTTCCTGTGGGGCGCAAGCCTTGTTTGTATGGCCCAGAGTGTCCGAGAGTTTGTGCAGAGCCAGTTGCAGGCGTATCCGAAGATGCGGTTGCTGGATATCTATAAGTCGTGCTATCAGGACTTTATGGGTGCGGAACATCTTGTAAGCGATTCCGTCAGTGCCAGGCAGTATTTAGAGCGCGAACTGCGCGAACTGGACGAGGAGAGCCTGTTGCAGTGGTATTATGAGCCCTGTGGCGTAAACGGCGACTTTATGCGCATCAGTCTCAGGGCTGTGGCAGAGCGTGTGCTTACCCGAGAGCAATTGCTGAGTGCTTTCCTGCGTAGTGCAGACGGGAAAGGTATGCCCAGCCTTGAGGCGTGGAAAGCCAGGTGGACGGCACTGGAAGATACAATAGGAGCAATGAATCTGAACCTCCCCCACGCAGCGGACGACAGCGCCTTTCTGGCCGACGTGCTCAGCCAGAATCGCTACGCCATAAGTCATTCTGCCGACTACAGGGAGGCCTACAATCCCCACTACCGCATTGTGCGCCGTGACATCTTCGAGCGTGAACTTAAACACCTGCTGGAGCCTTATCAAAAGGCCGACTCAAACGGCTACATAGTTTTTGACGGTGATATGTGCCCCGACTTTGAGGTGGCGCTTACCGACGGGCGTCGTGTGCGTATGCAAGATCTGCGTGGCAAGGTGGTAATGCTTCAGTTCACGGCGTCGTGGTGTGGCGTATGCCGGCGGGAGATGCCTTTCATAGAGCGCGACATCTGGCAGAGGCATAAAGACGACGACCGCTTTGTGCTGATAGGGATAGACCGCGACGAACCGCTTCAGAAGGTACTCCGATTTGCCCAGACCACAGGTATCACCTATCCGCTGGCCCTTGACCCCGGAGCCGATGTCTATGCCCTGTTTGCCCTGCGTAATTCGGGCATTACGCGCAACGTGCTCGTAGGACCCGACGGACGTATTATTCAGCGTACGCGCTTATACGACGAGAACGAATTCCGCTCGCTTGTGCAGACCATAGATGCCGCGTTGGCAAAACCCGTGGACTAACCGACATACTTTCCGCTTCTGCAGTTTCGCGCGGGCGTGTTGCGGGGACAAAGGTTCTGCGGATTTCTGCCTGCACTTATTCCGCTTTGTTCCGCCGACCTTTGTTCCGCCAGGGCGACAGAGGAGCCTACGATTTTACCTGAAAAAGTAAAATCTATTGACATTTGGCCTGAATGTTAAATTATCCTAACGAGCCGTTGCATTATACTATCGGCTGAGGGCATAATGGCGCAGAAAAATTGCATAATTGAAAGAAGAAATTCCATTATCTAATCTTTCTGTTGCATAATGGGCCGGCCCTGTGCCATACTGCGTTTTTCATATAAAAACGGGCGGTTTCCGAAGATGGAACCGCCCTATAAGCCTGGCGCATAATGGGATGAAAGGATTCTCTTATGCTGTCTTGAAATTACAAAAAGTTTCCGACCTGTGCAAGGGGGCAAAATGGGCAAAAAGGGGAAATGGATTGACAGAAGACAGGTGTTCTGACCGCGTTTCTATACCCTTTGGCGGGCGGAAAAGGTCCTATTGCGATACAGACATAGCAAAATGTACTATAGGACGGGTTTGTGGCCCGTGGGGGTCAAGAAGGAAAATTGTCGGATGATGTAAAATTTGCAGAAAAATATTTGTTTCTTTGAAAAATCCGATATATTTGCCCATAAGAGGATTGTGGCAAAATTGCAAAATAGGCCATGTTGCTGTCCGATAACCATTTGAAATCATTCACTTATTTTATTAACTCATAAATTTATTGATCATGAAAAAATTAGTATTTGCACTCGTTGCAGTTGCCACTTTTGCATTCGCTTCTTGCGCTGGTGAAAAAGCCGACAATGTAGAAGCTGACGCTAACGCATTGGTAGAGGAACTGAAGGCTAATGTAGCCAATCCTGAAAAGGTTGCAGCCCTTGTAGAACAGGCTCAGACAAAACTTGCTGAACTTACGGAAGCCGGCGACACCGCTGCTGTAAATAAGTTCAAAGAGATTTTCAATAATGTTATCAATGGTGATACCACAGTGAAAGAAGCTGTTCAGCAGGCTGTGGCTGCCGCTGGTGGCGAAACTATTTCCAACTTCCTGAACAACCTTACAGGTGCAGGCGTTGATGCTGCTTGTTGCGCAACCGACGATGCAAAGGAGGCCGTAGAAGGTGCTGTTGCTGACGTGAAAGACGCTGCCGCTAACGCTAAGGAAGAAGTGAAAGAAGCCGGCAAGGAAATCGTTGAAAACGCTAAGGAAGCCACTAAAGAAGCTGTGAAAGAAAAAGCAGCCGAAGGCGTAGAGAAAGGTTTGAAGAAGCTGGGTCTCTAATACATCCGTTGCAAATTTCTTATTGAATAATACAACGAATCCGCCACAACTCTCAGCAGTTGTGGCGGATTATTTTATGCGCGGACAGGCTTATTGGGCCGACAGTTTGGTCTGATAAGCCATGGCATAGTAGCGTATCTGGCGAATCATAGCCAAGAGTCCGTTAGAACGGGTCGGAGAAAGGTGCTCCTTGAGGCCTATTTTATCTACGAAGTATAGGTCGGCTGCCAGAATGTCTGCAGGCGTCTGCCCGTTGAATACACGAACCAGGAGAGAGACTATGCCTTTGACAATAAGCGCGTCGCTTTCGGCCTGAAAGAATAGTCGGCCGTCCTGCTCGGAGCATGCCAGCCACACGCGGCTTTGGCATCCGTCAATGAGGTTGCTTTCCGTCTTTTGAGCGTCGGGCAGTGGCAGTTGTTCTTCTCCGAGGTCTATGAGCAACTGATAGCGGTCCATCCAGTCGTCAAGTTCAGAAAACTCTTCTATAATATCGTTTTGAATGTCATTGATATTCATGGTAAGGGAAGTATTATGTGATGGAAAAATGGAATCTACTTTTCTTCGTACAGCAACTGCAAGAGCGTCTGTCCGACAGCCTTGAGGAGCGCTGGCGATATGTTTTCGGGCGTATCGTCCGTGGTGTGCCACGTGGGGCAGAACCCATCGGTGCGTGTGCCTATGATGTCGATGGTCGGGATATGGGCGATACGGTTCAGGGGCAGGTGGTCGTCCGTCAGCATCAGTCCGTCCTTCTGGGGGAAATATGCGCCGACTCCGGCCGTGCTTGCGGCAGCCCAGGTGCGGGCCAGAACGCTCTGGGCGTAGGTGCGGCTGAAGTATTCGTATAGGAACTGTGTGCCATTGCCTCCTACCATATCCAGAAGGATGGCGTAAGCCGGCTTGTAGTCGGCCTCTTTTTGTCTGGCCCAATAGCGGCTGCCTACACACCAATCGCTCTCGTCTTTCGTCCCATTACCCCAATAGGGTGCGCCATAGTCCTCCAGGTCGAAGCAAAGGAAATCCACTCCTACTGCCGGGTTGAGTTCTCCTATCAGACGGGCTATTTCCAGCATTACAGCCACTCCGCTGGCCCCATCATTAGCCGCAAGGACGGGCTGACGGTGCTTGGTGGAATCTGCATCCTGATCGGCCCAGGGGCGACTGTCCCAGTGGGAGCAAAGGAGTATGCGCCGTTCTGCTTCGGGCTTGAAGCGGGCGAAAATGTTAAGGCAATCGAACTGCTTGCCGTCCCACATCGTCTGACGCGATTGTTGCGTTTCGACCACTAAGCCACGGGCTTCAAATTGGGAGGCAATCCAGCGCGCACATCGGGCGTGGGCGGTGGAACCCGGTACGCGTGGTCCCATATCACACTGGGCTACAATAAGCGCGAAGGCACTGTCGGGCTGAAAGCATACGCTGGTTGTGTCAGCGGATTCTGCTACAGCATTTTCTGTGTTTTGGGGACTCTTGCACGATAGGCTGGTAAGCAAGACGGACAGGGCTATGAGAGGAAAGAAGGATTTCATACGCTTGGGGAAGAATGGTGGAAGTTGGTTAGTCGGCATAACGCGGGCGCTCTATATAGATGTTGGCCCTGCGCTGTACCTGCTCCATGACGTGGAGGAAGTTGCCACCCCACAGCTTGCGCAACTCGTAGGGAGTGAGCCCTTCGGCCAGCAACAGACGGGTCAGATTGATCATTTCAGCGGTGTTGCTAAGTCCCAGAACGCCTCCGTCGCCGTCAAAGTCGGAGCCTATACCGACATGGTTTATGCCACAGACATCTATGGCGTGGAGAATGTGGGCTACAATATCGTGAATGGTGGCTTGGCCCTCAGAACGCACGAATCCTGGGTAGAAAGTGATTTGTACCACGCCCCCCTGTTCGGCCAGACTACGCAGCTGGTCGTCGGAGAGGTTGCGGGGATGATTGCAGAGGGCTCGGCACGACGAATGGGAGCATATTACAGGAACGTCGGTCAGACTAAGTACGTCGTAGAAGGTAGTTTCAGACGTGTGCGACAGGTCCACCATAATGCCACAACGG
The DNA here is from genome assembly GCA_017478625.1 of Alloprevotella sp. Lineage (GTDB taxonomy): Bacteria > Bacteroidota > Bacteroidia > Bacteroidales > Bacteroidaceae > Alloprevotella. Next base: position 152,402 of record JAFVDF010000009.1, on the reverse strand, counting down.
TTTAGCTCGCGTACGGCATCGCGCCCCAGGGCACTAAGTCCGCCGTGGGTGTGGAGACTTCGCATAGCGCTGTCGCAAAGGTCGTTGTCGCCATTATGGCAAAGCGTCATATACACTACGCCTTCCCTGCGATAGCGCTCTATATGGCTCAGGTCGGTACCGATGGCGTAGCCGTTTTCTATGCCGATATAGATTGCTTTGTCGCCGTTACGCTTGATGCGTGGAAGGTCCTTTGCGGTAAATGCCAACTGCGCTCCACGGGCATAGGAAACGGTTTTCTTGATACATTCTATAAGCCCGTTGGCATACGCTACGGCACCGGCGCGTCCCTCGGGCGTGAGTTCTTTCTGAGGAAGATAGACGGCCCAGAAGGCAGCATCGAGATAGCCTTCGGTCATCTTATGCAGATCGACGCAGGCATGGTCTTGTCGAACCGAAGGATTGTAGCCTTCGGCGAAGAGCATAGGTGTGTCGCAGTGGGAGTCGAGGGTAATGAATGATTGGTGGATGTGCTTGGCTTGGCGGAAGGAGGTTGCTTCCTGGCTGAGCCAGTTGAAGAGGGGATACATAAAGTTGTTGTTCTTCCGCACAAAACTTTCGGGATGCCACTGTACGGCGAGAATACTTTTGAACTCGTTGCTCTCCACTGCCTCTATGACACCATCTGATGCCACAGCACTTACGCGCAAATGTGGGCCGGCATCGCGTACGGCCTGATGATGGAATGAATTGACACTAAACTCCTCACCCAGCAACCGAGCCACCAATGTGTTTTCTTCAGCCTTGACCGTGTGGGTGGCAGTGGGGCGCGGGGCCTCTTGACTATGCTTTAAGAATTTAGTATCGGGATTTTCTGCCTGTATGTCCTGGCAGACTGTTCCGCCGAGGCTTGTGGCAATTACCTGAATACCGCGACAAATGCCCAGCATAGGAATCTGTCGGTCGTAGGCAAGGCGAGCCAGCAATAGTTCAAAGTGGTCGCGCAGTGGATTTATGGCGTGCAGTTCCGGGATAGGCTCTTCGTTCTGGTAGAGAGGGTTGATGTCTGAGCCACCCGAGAAAAGAAGCGCGTCCACGCTGTCGAGATAAGAGAGAATAATGTCGTAACTTGTCGTGGGCGGGAGAATGACCGGCACCATACCTGCAGCTGCTACGGAAGCCGCATAGTCGCGGTTGAGCGAATAGGTTACGTCGTCACAGTTTCCTGTAATGCCCACAATGGGCCGTTCTTCGTGGTTGGGGAACCGATTTGTGATTTGACGGTATTGTCTGTCAATACTGTAGGTCTTGTCCATAATAAAATACAAGGGAAGAAAAAGGCTATTGCTTGGGTCTGTACGAATCTTTTCGGCGCGGATTCATCGGAAACCAGCCTTTGCGAACACGTTCGCGCTGTTCGAAAAGTTCAAGAATGCCCCAAAGAAAAGAAAAACCCGTAATAGCGGAAAGAGAACTCCATAGTGTGGATTCAATAAAGACGGCGCCTCCGACACCGCATAGTCCGATAAGCAGATAGATGCACCAGGGCCATGTACCAAAATAATACTCTGTCTTAATAACTATCGGGTGGCAGATTCCAATGATAAGGAAAGTACACAGCCCGATAATGAGACCTTCAAAAAACATACGCAAGCAAAATAAATTACATATTCTGCTTGCGAAGTTAATAAATCCCACGCAAACGCACTAAGGTTTTGCGTGGACGCATGAGTATGAGAGATTATTTTACCACTCTCTTTCGACCACGCCGCAAGGGCTTGTTGGCTGCCTCCTCGTTCACGGGAATGGCTATGTCGCGCGAAATGGTCTGCTCAAGCGACAGGAGCGTCTTGGTGGATAATACTCCGTCAATGGCCTGTATTTCGTCGTTCAAAATGGAAGTCAGGCGCTCGTTGTCATGGCATTGTAGTTTTACGAGCAAGGTAAAATCGCCGGTAAGCAAGTGACATTCCACTACTTCGGGTAATAGAGCCAACTTCTTGGATACTTCCTTGTAGAGAGAACCCCGTTCGAGAATAATACCGATGAATGAGCAGGTTCCATAGCCTATGGCGCGCGGATTGATATGATAACCGGAGCCTACGATAATACCATCGTCTATCATCTTAAGTACATGCTGATGGATGGCGGCACGGCTCACGTTACACAACGTAGCCACATCTTTGAACGGGATGCGGGCATTTCTGGAAATAATACTGAGAATTTTCAGATCTAGTGGGTCGATCTTTTCCATAGTAGAGGTTATTTGGTGTTTTGGGTAGGCGGCCGTAGTGGTTAGTTTACGCAACGAACAATCACAAAAGTAAAATATTTCGGCGTAAATAGTTTGCAAAAAAATAGGTTTTCACACTTTTTCTCCAAACTTTTTCGGCCTATTTAAGGCTTTATGCAAAGGAAAGCGGGCATATTGCGCATTGAAAATTGTATTATGAAACAGCTACAAAAAAGTCCCTCCTTTCTATTGAGGAGGGACTTTTGATGAGCAACGGGCTTATAAAGAAGGGATTTCCATATCTGCGCTGAGGACTGTACGGCCAGTACGAAGCGATTCCTTTACGTCAATGATACGTTGGTTTGAGCTGCCTCGAAACCGGAGGTCTGTATTGCGCAGTCGCGCTATGAAAGGGCCATCTACCAATACGTCGATTTCTTCCAGAAGCGCTCGCTGAGCCGGCTTTCTTAACAAGTCCTCAAACAGGAAGCCTGTAAAACACCAAATGGTCTTTTGGCTTTGCTGACGAATGGCTCTTGCCAATTCAAGGAAGCCCTCGGGCTGAAACATTGGATCGCCCCCCGTGAAAGTTACATTAGCGAAAGGGTCTGCCATAACGACTTGCATAATCTCATCCGTACTGGTTGGTCGTCCGTTGCGGATGTCCCACGATTGTGGATTATGGCATTGTGGACAAGCATTGGGACAACCTGCGCAGTAGATAGCAGTGCGGAGCCCCGGGCCATCGACCATCGTGTCTTCCACTATGTCGAGCAGCGATATCATTATACCGTCGGCTTACAGGCGCTCAAAGAGTGTCAGTTGGTTGCCACTGTCCACGTGCGTCACGCGGTCGTTGAGTTCTGCGAGCTTGCCACGGTTCCAGCGGTCGGTGGTACCAACGAGGTAGCCTGTGATGCGTTGCAACTTGTCAATATGTGTGCTTCCGCACTTTGGACAAATCTTCAAGTCGGGCTCTGCATTTTCGTAACCGCACTCCATGCACCGATTTCTGTTATGGTTCACGCTACCATAGCCCATATTGAGTTGATCCATCATATCTACGATGTTTTTGATAACATCGGGATTGTGGGTGGCATCTCCGTCTATTTCTACATAGAAAATATGGCCTCCACGTGTAAGGTCGTGGTATGGAGCCTCAACTTCGGCCTTGTGGCGTGCAGTACATTTGTAATACACGGGAACATGGTTGGAGTTGGTGTAATATTCGCGGTCTGTAATGCCGGGAATATTGCCTACTTCTTTTCTATCCACGCGCGTGAATTTTCCAGAGAGTCCCTCGGCCGGAGTAGCCAGTACGCTGTAGTTGTGCTTATAGCGCTCGGAGAACTCATTGGCGCGGTCGCGCATGTAAGTAACTATTTTGAGTCCCAGCTCTTGTGCTTCAGCACTTTCTCCGTGATGTTTACCAATGAGAGCCACAAGACATTCGGCCAGTCCGATAAATCCTATGCCCAGCGTACCCTGGTTGATGACAGGTTCGATGGTGTCGTTTGAATTAAGTTTGTCGCAGTTGATCCAAAGGCTGCGCATAAGAAGCGGAAATTGTTTTGCGTAGGCAGTCTTCTGGAATTGGAAGCGTTCATCGAGTTGCTGGGCTGCAACTTCGAGCATTTGGTCCAGCTTAGCGAAGAATGCGTTGATACGTTCTTCCTCGTTTTCGATTCCCATACAGTCGATGGCTATGCGAACGATGTTGATGGTGGAGAAAGAGAGGTTACCACGGGCTACACTGGTCTTTGGGCCGAAACGATTTTCGAATACGCGTGTGCGACAGCCCATTGTAGCCACTTCATGTACAAATCGTTTGGGATCATCGGCTTTCCAGTCCTCATGACGGTTGTAGGTGGCATCCAGGTTAAGGTAATTGGGGAAGAACCTACGTGCGGTTACCTTGCAGGATAATTCATAGAGGTCGTAGTTGGGATCTTCGGGGAGATAGTTTACGCCCCGTTTCTTCTTCCAAATCTGTATGGGGAAAATTGCAGTCTCCCCGTTGCCGACACCTTCGTACGTGCTCTTTAGAAGTTCGCGCATTATGCAACGACCTTCGGCGGATGTGTCCGTCCCATAGTTGATGCTGGAGAATACAACCTGGTTACCACCGCGCGAGTGTATGGTGTTCATGTTGTGGATAAAGGCCTCCATTGCCTGGTGTACGCGAGCGACGGTGCGGTTTATGGCATGTTGCTGCAACCGCTCGTTTCCTTCCAACTCCTCTACGGGACGCGACAGGTAGTCCTTGATTTCGGCCTGGTACAGGCTTGAGAGATCTTGTCCGGTAAGTTTTTCCAACACCTTTACCTCTTCTATGTAACTGCTACGTACAAAAGGAGCCAAATAGAAGTCAAATGCAGGAATAGCCTGGCCTCCGTGCATCTCATTCTGGCAGGTTTCCAACGAAATGCAGGCAAGCATCGAGGCAGTCTCTATTCGCTTGGCAGGACGCGAAGAACCGTGTCCGGCAGAGAAGCCATGCTGCAAGATATTGTCTAATGGGTGCTGTACGCAGGTCAGCGACTTCGTCGGATAGTAGTCTTTGTCGTGGATATGCAGATAGTTGTGTGCGACGGCTTCACGCACTTCTGGACTCAGCAGATAGTCGTCTACGAAAGGCTTCGTTGTCTCGCTGGCGAACTTCATCATCATACCGGCTGGCGTGTCGGCGTTCATGTTCGCGTTCTCGCGCGTAACATCATTATTCTTTATGTTGATGATTTCCAGAAATACGTCGCGAGTCTTTGCCTTGCGCGCAATGCTACGTTGGTTGCGGTAAGAAATATATTCCTTGGCCACGTCTTTACGTGCGCTCTTCATAAGTTCCAGCTCTACGGCATCCTGAATCTGCTCTACGGTCATCTGAGCCGAACCGCTTATGCTGATGCTGTCTGTTATCTGTCTGATGAGCGACTCGTCGTCACCTTGCTCTGTGTGGAGCATTGCTTTACGGATGGCGGCCATGATTTTCTGTTCGTTGAAGCCTACAATGCGTCCGTCGCGCTTTACTACTGTCTGAATCATTGGGATAGGAAACGGTTTATGGGGTTGGATATTTCTGTTGGATATTTGTATCAACTGATTGCATTGTCTTGCGAGGGCGCAAGTGGGGCCGAAAAGAGGAAAAACCTCTTTTTTCAACCCGTCTGCATAAGTTGTGAGATTTTAGTAGTGCAAAAATATATAATAGAACTATACTGTAAATATTTTGGATAACTTTTTTCGTGTTAAAAAATGTTAAGTCTGTAAAATTCAATTATTTACAAATTCGTTTTGGAAAACTTTTCGAAAAACGGCACTTTGAAAGTTTTCAAAAAGAGGAAACTTTTTGATTGTTCCACGTTTCAAAATTTCCATTGTATAATGCGAAAAGTCCCTACAATAATGCAATCTTCTGTGGAACATATTGCGATAACAGATTTCACACTGTGAAATTTGAATTTCACAGTGTGAAATGAAAGATTACATAATTGAATTTTTAGATTGCATTATGCAATTTTCTTATGACATAATGCAAATTGTAGGTTTACACGGTGCTCTATTCTGATTACGTAATGGAGCGGATGCAGCGAGCGCGTAAAAAGTCCTGCCAACTTATGCGGGGGTATGGTTGGCAGGACTTAGAGGGATGAGGTACGGCTTTTTTTGCGTGATGCGCCTCTGTTTTTTTGACTTAACGTATGCGGTCTGCCTGTACTGTTGGCCATGCCGGCTCTTTCGTAAGTCGGGACTGTTGTGCGATGGTTGAAAGGGCAGACAGACTTATCGCTTGCCTTGACCGGCTTATTCCGTAGTGAAATGGGCCAGTTTGTTTCGATAGAAGGTGGCTACATCCGTCCAGTGATAGTAGGGAGCGAGGTCGGACTTTATGGGTAGCGTCATTTCTTGTTCGTTGAGCAGGATTTTTACGAGGATATCAGCGCTCTTGGCTTTACGGTAGAAGACAAGCTGGATATTGCAGGCCATAGGAAATACCTCGTAGTTGCGCCAATGTTCTTCGAGTGTGGCGTCATCTTGGAACTCTTGGCCATAGTGACCGAGTTCCATCAAACTGGCAAGGGGCAATACGACCACTTCGTGACCAAAGCGAAGCGTGGCTCCCGGTTTTTTCTGCGTAATACAGGAGTCGGCAGTGTCCAGAATATTGCGTAGGAGGTCAGCTTCGAGGAATGGCATCTTTCCTTTGGTCAGTGGCGAATTGGAATAGTTGATATGCCAGCCCATATTATAGTTTGCCCAGAGGTCATAGGCTTCCTGTTCGGAAAACAGCCAGTACAGATCCAAGTCAGTATCCAGACTCTGCATATTGCTGGCCACGGCAAACAAGTCGCTTATCAGACCTCCTGCGTCAATACTGTCGTTGGCATACTGCAGGTCGTTGAACAGGCGTGGGGCTATGTCTTTTTCTTTTGTGCGGTTTGCGTTGAGTTGTTTGTGGGCTTCGTGGATGTCGGGATTGTTACGATATTTCTGAATGTCGGGCTGATTTTCGTTGTTCATATAGTACATATCGTGTGCGCTGGCATCGGTCTTGAGTTGTATAGTCGGTTCGCAGGCTTGGAGTTGCAGACATTCGTTCATCATAGACAAGATACAACGTATGATTACCGTAGAGCGGGCGTCAACGGGGGCATTTTTGGCAAAGACCTGTGGAAAGTTTTCATACATCCGTTGTGCGATATGACGGTGTTGTCGGGCACCGCGAGGGGATAGTTCTCCATAGCGTCCCTGAGCCATCTTTGCCACGCTGTCACAGACTTGCAGCACTTTTTCTCCCGTAGCTGAGAGTTTTCCCTGCTCGCGGGCTTTGGTCAGAACATTTACGGGCCGGTTATATTGCCCCGGATCTATCAGCCAACGGCTACCGTGGCGTGCATAATGGCTTATGTAGAACGGCTTATAGCCTTTTGGAGCTGCCGTAAGGGGGTGGCGTACATCGGGATAGGCATAGTAGTTTCCACCCGTCTTGAGCAGATTGGCATGAATGTCCTCGCGAGTGGTTTGTGCGCTTACAAGCGTGGGCAGACCTATGCAAAACAGTGCAACGAGCGTGCGGACGATAGATTTCTTCATGGCGTGAGAGTATTTTTAGTTTATATATTATTATAGGAGTATGTCAATGTGTTGCAGGATTTTGATGCGGACAGGTTACACTTTTTCGCAGGCAATCAGCACGTGGCTACCATCGGAAAGGGTCGTGGCAAACCAGTATTCCTTCCCTCCCTCGGCCAAGTGAAGCCTCTTGCGCAGGTCGGTCACCGTGGCAGGAAAGTTTCTCACGGACAAGTTGGCTTGTTTGACTCCTTTCGTGAACTCGCGCAGTGCTTTTTTGGAAAAGTTTGTGGTACGCAACACGCGGAAGGTGCGTCCGGGAAACTCGTTTACCAAGGCTTGGGAGGTATAGAGGTGACTTTCTTGGTGGAGTTTCAGCAGTTGCAGGCGCGTGGCAACGACTTTGAAGGCCCCCGCCTTTAGTAGTGCGGCGGAAGGTTCGTAAAGATACTGAAAAACTTGGTTTGTTGTGCGGACTGTACAAGATTTTTCCTCGCTCCGAGAGAATTGAAACAAAAAGCCATCGTGGCAAAAAATGGCGGTTTCATCGGGTAAGACGGCGTCTCTATCCAATTGAAAATCCAGAAGCACCAGCAACTCTTTACATTCACCCTTTTCTGCAATTATGTGTACTTCCGAGGCCATAGGCAGGTCGCGCAGGCAACTGGAGAGATCGAGCATGGGCGAAAGTTTGAGCAAGGCGTAGCGAGCCTTGTCGCGCAGGAGTGGTAATAGTTCCAATACATTGGGTTCACAGTCGGCCATTCCGGCCACCTTACGCCCTACGCTGTCGCGACGGGCCGGATCAAGGAATACAAGATCCAGTAGCGGCGCCTGAGTAAGCCATTCGCTTGCGTCAGCCTGTACGACATGGGCTTCAGGTACCCCCATCAGCGGTAAATTATGACGTGCGACATTTACCAGAACTTCCTGACGCTCTATGTAATAGGCTTCGTCGAAAAGTGGCGCGAGCGAGGCGAAATCTATACCCAATCCGCCGGTAAGATCGGCCATCCGATGGCGAGAACTGATGTGTTGCTCCACAAGTTGGGCCTTCAGTTGTGCAGCAGTTTCGCCAGAACACTGTTCTATGGAGAGACGTGGGGGAAATATAAGGTTTTCAATTTTCGCTATACTTGGGGCTTTGCGCTCCAGGCGCTGACGCCCTTCTATCTGCCTGAGAATATACTGCGCGTCCCACTCAGGATGCTGTCGCAAGGAGAAAGCGACGTGCTCTATGGGTTCGTGGGCGTGTTGGCGTATGAATTCGTCGGCTGTCATAGGGTGTAAAAAACGCGAAATAGTCCGATGAAATCGTTTATTTTATCAATCGATAGCGCTGACGGGCCTCTGCGCGCGAGCGAAGGTTATAGTGCCACCATTCAGAAGGTAATTGTCGGAATCCTGCTTCGCGCATGACGCGCCGAAGCAGTTGCCGGTTTTCTATGGCCTTGCTGGAGAGTTTGCCCTGCTGTCGTAGCGTGGCTTCCTTATCTGTGTGCGAAAGAGGGCTCATGTGGTCCACGAGCGTTCCCATCTGCAGGGTGTCGCCCGTAGCCTTTTGGCATATAGAAATATCTACAGCCAGTCCGTAATTATGTAGTCCACCACCATTGCGTGGGTTGCTGACATAAATATTCTTCGGAGTACCTGCTACGACATTGTACATTTTCTGTTGGACGGACATAGGACGCGCCGCATCAAATACAATGAGGGAAAGGTCGGGGCGGAGTCGTTGTAGCAGGCTTTGTGCCTTTCGCAGAGCCTGTGCTGCCTCTGGATGCAAATAGGCAGTATGAAGATCGGTGTATAAGACTTGTCCCGTGAAGTTATCTGCGCGGCCATACATCAGACTTACGCGTATGGAGGAGTCCACTTTTTGGATATCTACCAGCCCTTGTCGCTCCATAGATAGTTCTGTAGGCGATTTTTGTGCTTGGATGGACAAACTCCATATTGCCATCAGCACGAGCCACAGACATTTCAACGCACGCTTCCTTTGCATAGGCTAACTAAAACAGAACAAAACAATCAGTTGAGCCACGATTACCCGCACAAACATAGAGAGTGGATAGACCGTAGCATAGGCTATGTTGGCATTATCAGAGGACACGGTTGTGTTATAATAGTCCAAAGCAATAGGATTAGCCATCGCACCGCAAAGCATACCGGCCGAAGTGGCGTAACTGCACTTGCACCAGCGCATGGCTATCCAGGCGAACAACAGGACAGGGATGATGGCAATCAGCAGGGAATAACCAATCCAGACAAGGGCCATGGGGCGCATTACAACCTCTAGAAACTGTGGTCCGGCGTCCAAGCCGAGGCACGCAAGGTAGGTGGAGAGTCCTAAACTACGGATGAGCAGATTTGCGCTTGTGGTAACATACGCTACCATATGGATGCGCGGGCCGAATGCCCCGATGAGAATACCCATAATAATGGGACCTCCTGCCAGACCAAGTCTGAGTGGCGACGAGATACCGGGGAAGGCTATGGGGATATAGCCAAGTAAAAGTCCGAGTACCATACCGACAAATATCGTCACCATGTTTGGCTCGTTGAGTACGGTAATTCTGTTGCCCAATTCTGTGGCTACCAGCTTGCAACTATTGGCTTCGCCGACAACAGTAAGGCGGTCGCCCATACGAAGCACTAAATCGGGCGTAGCTACGAGGTGTACGCCACTGCGCTTGACGCGCGAGACGGTTACTCCGAAGCGATTGCGCAGATGTAGGGCGCCCAGACGTTTTCCGTTAATATGACTGTTTGTAATAAGAATGCGTTCGCTGACAAGTTTGGAGTCTAATTTATTCCAATCGACATCTTTGTTGTTCCAGTCGGTGGCATCCACTTGTCCGAATAGTGTGGTGAGTGCCTCTATATCCTTTTCCTGTGATATGATAAGCAACCGGTCGCCTTTCTCAAGGCGCGTGTCACCCAGTGGTAGGATTACGCGTCCTTTGCGCCAGATACGGCTCACTACAAAGTGGCTTTGTGTTCGCTTGACGCAGTCTATGATAGACAGCTCAAAGATGGCAGGATTGCTGACTGTGAAAGATGCGATAAAGGCCTCGTCGTTGATCGGTTCGGCAGTGATGCGGTGTCGTTTGGCTAAGAAAATACGAATTAGAATAAGCGCAACGATTACTCCGACCATACCTATTGGATAGGTAACTGCTAAGGACAGCGCAGAGGATAAGCCTTCGGATGGATGGCCGGTTTGCGTGAACGCCTGCTGGGCTGCGGCCAGAGCAGGGGTATTGGTAGTGGCGCCACAGAGTACGCCCATCATCTCGCCTAACGGCATCTGATGTATGATAAAAGGAAGTAATGCAAACAGCGTACCTATGGCAATAACTCCTAAACTAAGCAAGGATAACCGCGTCCCCCCTGCGTGGAAACTGCTCATAAAGCCAGGGCCTACTTGTAAGCCAAGTACGTAAACGAAAATAATCAAGCCAAAATCTTCAGCGTAGATAAGCATGTCATGGTCTATGCTGATTCCCAATGCTCCCAAGAGGAGGCCCACAAAGAATACGAAAGTAACACCTAACCTTATGCCACGCAAGCGAATCTTACCAAGCGCCAGTCCGCAGGCACAGCATAAGCAAATGACGGCAACGGCTTTTATGGCCGGAACGACGAGTAATTCGCTGTCAATCCAATGCAATAAGTTCATACCATCTTCTTTTCTGTCGTTTCTATGCGTCTGCAAAGTTACGACATATTGGCAGAAAAGCCAACAAACCAGCAGTGGGTGCTTCATATAATTAAGGAGTCGTCGGGGAACGGTTTTTCTCTGTCGGGTTTGGCTTGAATGAGCAAAGAGAATATTTTTGTAAACGGAAAAATCTCGCATCTCATCAGGTAGCATAGATGCGCAGACTCAATTGAGCCAAAACGGCTTCTACATCCTAATAGAACAGATTGACGCCATGAATATAACGCCCCTTGTACGCCCTTTTTTTACGCGTCGCATAAAGCAAATTGAACGTTACGCCACACAGACGGAAGACATTCAGCGCAAAGTGCTGGCTAAGTTGTTGCGACAGGCTCGCGCCACGCAGTATGCAGACAGTTGCCATATTACAGATCTTTGCGACTATGAGCAATTTGCCAGTCTGGTACCACTGAACGACTACGAGAGCCTCAAAGGGTACATTGAGCGTATGCGTCACGGCGAAAAAAATATTCTATGGCCTGACAGCGTAAAGTGGTACGCAAAATCCTCAGGTACTACTAACGACAAAAGCAAGTTTATACCCGTGTCGGCCCAAGGTCTGCGCGATACGCATTATGCAGGTGGCGCAGACGCCGTAGCTCTCTATCTGCATAATAATCCCTCCAGCCGACTCTTTGCAGGAAAAGCACTGATTCTGGGAGGAAGTCATGCGCCCAATTATAATCTGCCCGATTCCCTTGTGGGTGATTTGAGTGCGATACTGATAGAAAATGTCAGTCCCTTTGTCAATCTTTTCCGTATCCCGGACAAGCAGACGGCTCTGCTACCTGATTTTGAAGAAAAGCGCGACAAAATTGCCCGTATGGCTATGCGGCAGAATGTTACCAACCTTTCGGGAGTTCCCAGTTGGATGATGTCTGTGATTAAGCGTATGCTGGAAATCAGCGAGAAGGATACGCTGGATGAAATCTGGCCCGAATTGGAAGTTTTCTTCCATGGAGGTATCGCTTTCACGCCTTATCGGGAACTTTACCATAGCCTGATACGCTCTCCCCGTATGCATTATATGGAAACCTATAACGCGAGCGAAGGTTTCTTTGGTCTGCAGAGCGATTTGTCTGACCCAGCGATGCTTTTGATGATAGACTATGGCGTTTTCTACGAGTTTATCCCGCTTGAAGAGGTCGGCCACCCTCATCCGAATATTGTACCGCTCTGGGGTATTGAGGTCGGCAAGAACTACGCTATGGTAATAACAACCAGTGGAGGTCTGTGGCGCTATCAAATAGGCGATACCATCCGCTTCACGCAGAAAAATCCGTATAAGTTCAAGATAACGGGTCGGACCAAAAGTTTTATCAACGCATTTGGAGAAGAACTTATCGTAGACAATGCGGAGCGTGGCCTTAAAGAAGCCTGCGAGCAAACCGGAGCAATAGTTAGTGAATACACGGCAGCCCCCGTATTTATGGATAGAAGTGGGCAGTGTCGTCATCAGTGGCTCATAGAGTTTAGTCGCAAGCCCGCAAATCTGGATGAGTTCGGACAAATTCTGGATAAGGCTCTGCAACGGCTCAATTCTGACTACGAAGCGAAGCGCTACAAAGACATAACGCTCCAGCCCTTGGAGATAGTAGAAGCGCGTACGGGCCTGTTTGACGACTGGCTTAGTGCGCACGGAAAATTAGGGGGGCAGCACAAGATTCCACGCCTTAATAACAACCGTCACATTATTGAAGAACTTCTTGAGTTAAACTAACCGATAGATATGTTCCGACTATCAACGCTTTTGAGCCTATTGTGGCTCGCTTCCGTAAGTCTGCTCGTCGTTTCCTGCGCTAATCCAGGCACGGGGCCCGATGGAGGACCTTACGACGAGACACCTCCAACGATATTGTCCGTTTCTCCGCCCCAAGGCACTACTTCCATAGGCAAGAAGCAGAAGATAATCATCACATTTTCCGAACCAATAGCCGTAGAGAATGTTTCGGAGAAAGTGACAGTGTCTCCGCCTCAGCAGGAGGTGCCTGAAATCAAAATAAACGGTCGTCGCATCAGCGTGCAGCTTCAGGATACGCTCCGAGAGAATACTACTTATACAATAGATTTCAGTGATGCCATCACGGATGCTACGGAAAAAAATCCGCTCGGTAATTATACCTATTTTTTCTCTACTGGCGAGAATATAGATACTATGGAGGTGGCCGGAAATGTGGTAGATGCAGAAACCTTAGAGCCTGTAAAGGGCGTATTGGTGGGACTTTACAGTGAGCAAAGCGATACCGTTTTCAAGAGCAGGCCATTTGATCGTGTGGCCCGTACGGATGACGATGGACGCTTCAGCATAAAAGGTGTGGCAGAAGGGACCTACAGGATTTATGCTCTATTCGATATGGACGGCGACTTCAAATACACGCGCGGAGAACGCTGCGCTTTTTTGGCCGAAACAATATCTCCGTCTGCTTTCCCCGACATTCGATATGACACAGTATGGGCTGACTCTACGCGATATGATAGCATAAATACTGTACATTACACACATTTTAAGCCAGACGATATAGTGCTCCGTTTGTTCCAGCAACCTAATTCTTTCGTGGGTCTGACGAAGATTGAGCGGGATATACCGACACGGATGACGGCTGTATTTTCTTCTCCAATAGAGAAATCGCCTCAAATTACAGGGCTGAACTTTGACGCGACAGACGCTTTTATTGAGGACTATAACCTGCAACGGGATACACTAATCTATTGGATTAAAAACCCAGAACTGGCTGCTAACGATACGCTTCAATTCACTTACGCCTACGAGGCTACAAATGACTCTACTTATGCAATCGAAACACGCGTTGATACGTTGGAGTTGGTTCCTAGGCTTAGCAATGCACGCATTAAGAAACTTGAAGACGAAGCACAGAAGACTTGGGAAAAAGAATTGGCGCGTCGCCATAAACGAGGCGACTTTACAAAGGAAGTACGGCCCCCCGAAGTGGTAAAACTTAGATTAAACGGTTCGAATACTATTACACCGATTGAAAACCTTGTTTTCTCGGCAGAGGAGCCGATTATGCAGATAGATACGAGCCACATACACCTTACGCTCATAGAGGATTCCGTTGAGGCACCAGCACCATACAGGATTCTGAAGTCCACACTCAAAGATTTCACGATTATGGCAGAGTGGCGTCCGGGGCAAAACTATATGCTCGTTATGGATTCTGTCTGCGCCACGATGCTGAGTGGTAAAAACACGCCCGGGCTAAACCAAAGCATACATATTACATCAGAAGAAGAGGTGGGAAACCTGTTTCTGACTATCCCGGATGCTGACAGCACGGCTATTGTAGAACTCTTGAAGAGTGCCACAAGCGTGGTGCGTAAGGTAAAAGTCGTAGATCATAGGGCAGACTTCTTCTATGTAACTCCTGGCACCTACTACCTGCGTTGTTTCTTTGACCACAATAATGACGAACGCTGGTCTGCGGGCAGTTTTGAACCACTGCAACAACCTGAGGAAATGTACTACTTTCCGATTGAGATAGAGGTACGGGCGAATTGGGATATTGATCAGACATGGACGCTGACAGAACGACCTCTTACGAGGCAAAAGCCAGCTAAAATGCTTACAAATAAAGGAAAGCAGAAGACACAAACGGGCCACGAAAAAAATATAAAGCGAATGCAAGAGAAAAAATCAGACTAATCTCATGAAAAGACAGTTTGTTCAACTTATGCTATTAGTTTTTGCGCTGACAAATCTATTCAGTCTTCGCGCTTCAGCCCAGTGTGCGTCGTCAAATACGGCGTTCAACAGTGGTGAAACCCTTGTATTTGACCTTTACTTTAATTGGAAATTTGTTTGGATAAAGGTAGGGAATGCCACCTGGAGTGTTTCCAAAACCTCCTATAAGGGTACGCCTGCTTATCGTACTCGTCTCATCACGCGCACTAATCAGAAGGCCGACCATTACTTTGTAATGCGCGATACTCTTATTTCTTATGTGGCAGAAGACCTTCATCCTCTCTATTACGAGAAGAATGCCAAGGAAGGCAAGCAATATAGACAGGAAAAAGTCCGTTATACCTACCCTCAGGGCCAATGTAAGGTAGGGATGTATTATCGGCGCGACTATTTAGAACCACGAACTGGCGAATTTGAGAGTCGCTACTGCGCGTATGACATGGTCTCTATGATGCTTCGAGCCCGTTCTTTTGATGCAACTAAATACGATAAAGGCTACCGACAGAAGTTTCTGCTTGCAGAAGGGAGACACACCGAGTGGCGAACCTTGCTTTATTGCGGAAAAGAGACTATTAAGATGGAAGGGTCTGACCAGCAGTTTCGTTGCCTAGTCTTTTCGTATCTTGAAACGGAGAATGGAAAAGAAAGCGAGATTGTGCGCTTCTATGTGACAGACGACGAAAATCATTTGCCTGTCCGCTTGGATATGAACTTACGATTTGGTACGGCAAAGGCCTATCTGACAGGTTGGAAAAACGTACGCCATCCCGTCACAGCATTGGTAAGTAAATAGAGAAGAGCCTTTTCTGTATGATTAACCTACTCATAGACGATAAAATTCCTTACATCCGAGGCCAAGCCGAGCGTCTGGGGAATTGTACCTATATGCCTGGCACAAAAATTACGCGCAAAGATGTAGAGGGAGCGGATGTGCTGATAGTCAGAACCCGCACGCGGTGTGATGCCAGCCTTTTGTCGGGCAGTAGTGTAAAGCTTGTAGTTACTGCGACCAGTGGATATGATCATTTAGATACCGAATTTTTGGACAGTGCCGGTATAGCGTGGTACAACTGCCCGGCATCGAATGCCATGAGCGTGGTGCAGTACGTGCAGACCGCGTTGTTGCGTCTTGCCCATATAGGGATGGTGGATTTGTCTATGGCAACGGTAGGCATAGTAGGTGTGGGCAATGTGGGAAGCCGGTTGCAAAAAGTGTTGAGCCAGATGGGAGTTCGTACCTTGCTTTGTGACCCTCCCAGAGCCGACAAGGGCGAACAGGGCTTTATGCCATTGTCAGACTTGGTACTCCAGTCGGACGTAATTACCTTTCACACCCCTCTGACGCATAAGGGAATTTATGCCACCTATCATTTGGCAGATGCAAAGTTCTTTTCACTCTGCGCTCAGAAGCGTCCTGTTATTATAAATGCGGCTCGCGGAGGTGTGGTGGACGAGGCTTTACTTAAACAGGCCCTGTCCGATGGCACCGTCCGAGCCTCTGTGGTTGATACATGGGAGGGCGAGCCAAAGATAGATGCAGAACTGTTGGCTCGTTGCTATATTGCCACACCACATATAGCAGGCTATTCGGTTGACGGAAAGGCTAAGGCTACGCGGATGGCCCTCGAGGCTGTGGCTAAGTGGCTGGACCGTGATATTTCCTTTGTTGTAGAACCACCAGCCATTACCGAGTCTTACCGTTACAATATGCTGGAGGAGCCTTTCTGCCCTGAATTGCGCTATTACGACCCACTCTACGATACAGCTATATTCAAAACTTATCCATTGCTCTTTGAGCAACTGCGTGGCTCCTACCCGTTGCGTCGTGAAAGCCTTTTGCCTGTTTAGGAAATGGTGCAACAGAAAAACCGGAAGATTCGATAATTAAATTCCATTATCGGCCGGCTATTTAAGCCTTTTTCTTAATTTTGTATGTTTATTCGCCTAAAGCGCACTTTTAGTGTGCTTGGCTCTAGTATAGGGTACTATATACCCCCGAGTATCAAATAGAATCTTACATGGAAGTAACTATTCAGAAAGTTAGTTCGAAGAAAGACTTGAAGCGTTTTATCCGTTTTAACTACGAACTGTACAAAGAAAATCCGTATTCTGTGCCCGATCTCTACGAAGATATGCTCTCCACCTTCTCTCCAACGGAAAATCCTGCTTTAGAATTTTGTGAGGCCGATTATTTTCTTGCTCTGTCTGAGGGAAAAATAGTAGGGCGCGTGGCTGCAATAATCAATCATCGGGCTAATGAGAAATGGAAGAAGAAGGCTGTGCGCTTCGGCTGGATAGATTTTGTGGATGAACTCGATGTAAGCCGGGCGCTTCTGCAGACTGTCAACGATTGGGGTAAGGCGCGTGGCATGGAAGTTATAGAAGGACCATTAGGCTTTACTGATATGGACGCAGAGGGTATGCTAATCGAGGGATTTGAGCAACTCTCTACCATTGCTACCATATATAATCATCCCTACTATCCTGTACACATGGAGCGTTTGGGCTTTGAAAAAGCAATAGATTGGGTGGAGCGTAAAATTTTCATACCTGACTCAATCCCTGAAAAGCACCAGCGTATAGCGAACATTATACAAGAAAAATATGGCCTGCATGTGCGCAAAGTGAAGTCGCGCAGAGAAGTCTATCGCGACCACTTAGGACACAAAATCTTTGCCCTGATTAATCAGGCCTACTCGAATCTTTTCGGCTACTCCGAAATGACGGAGCGTCAGATAGACGGCTATGTGAAGACCTATATTCCATTGCTCGATTTGCGAATGGTTTCGCTCGTAGAGGATAAGGAGGGCGAACTCGTGGCTGTGGGAATTTCAATGGGCTCCCTTTCTACCGCTTTACAGAAGGCACATGGCAAACTGTTTCCTTTTGGTTGGTGGCATCTGCTTAAGGCCTTGAAGATAAAACATGCTCCAATGCTGGATCTTCTCCTTATTGGCGTTCGGCCAGATTACCAAGACAAGGGAATCAACGCGCTACTTTTTACGGATCTTATTCCCGTCTATCAGCAGATGGGATTTAAGTATGCAGAGAGTAATCCGGAATTGGAAATAAATGTGGCTGTCCAAAATCAGTGGAAATATTTCGATCAAGAAATACATAAGCGTCGCCGTTGCTATACTACTACTATAAAATAAATCCTGCCGATCAATCCATATATGGAACTACACAAAATAGAGAATTACGACGAAAGTAAAGTAATCCATCTGAGCGACATGGAGCATATACGTGCACGCTCAGGTATGTATATCGGTCGCTTGGGAGATGGCTCCCATTCAGACGATGGCATATACGTTCTGTTGAAAGAAACCATCGACAACAGTATAGATGAGTTCAACGAAGGATTTGGCAAGCGCATTGAAGTAGAAATAGAGGACAACCGTGCAGCCAGCGTACGCGATTATGGCAGAGGAATACCCCTTGGCTCGTTAGTTGATGCAGTGTCTCGCCTTAACACGGGTGCAAAATACGATACAGCCGTCTTTACGGCCAGCGTCGGGCTCAACGGCGTTGGTTTGAAGGCCGTAAATGCTCTCAGCTCCTTTTTCATAGCTCGCAGTTATAGGGACGGGAAATATGCAGAGGCCCGATTTGAGCGTGGAGTACTTGTGGGAGATGAGACGGGCGATACAACCGAAGAGGACGGTACTTTTATTTATTTTGAGCCCGATGCAGAACTGTTTCGCAACTATCGCTTTCACGACGAGTTTGTGGATATCCAGTTACGCAATTATACCTATTTGAATACGGGGCTTTCTATCTTCCACAATGGCCGTCGCATCGTTTCGCGCAACGGTTTGGAAGATTTGCTCAATGATAATATGACGTCGCAAGGCCTTTATCCTATCATACATCTTAAGGGCGAGGGCATAGAAGTGGCTTTCACGCACACACGGCAATATGGTGAGGAATACTACTCCTTTGTAAATGGTCAGCACACTACTCAGGGAGGCACGCATCAGAGTGCTTTCAAAGAGCATATTGCTCGCGCCATAAAAGAGTATTATGGAAAAAATTTTGATGTACAGGACGTCCGGAACGGAATAGTAGCCGCAGTGGCCATTAGAGTTATAGAGCCATTGTTTGAGAGCCAGACAAAAATAAAATTAGGCTCTACGGTAATGGCGCCGGATAAGGATAAGCGTGGACGCAGCTTTCCGCTCAGTGGAGTGAGCGTTAATAAATTTGTAGGCGACTTTGTAAAACAGCAGGTAGATAATTTCCTGCACCGAAATCTGGATGTTGCCGAAGTTCTCCTGCAGAAAATACAGGAATCGGAACGTGAAAGAAAAGCAATAGCAGGAGTAACGAAAGTGGCTCGCGAACGTGCAAAAAAAGCCAATCTTAACAATGAGAAACTTCGCGATTGCCGTATCCATCTCAATGATTCCAGCAAAGGACGGCGTAGTGGCGCGAAGGCAGAAGATGATGGAGTAGATTTGCGCGAGGAGACTTCTATTTTCATTACTGAGGGTGATTCGGCCAGCGGGTCTATCACAAAAAGTCGCGATCCTAACACGCAGGCCGTTTTCTCCTTGATAGGAAAGCCTCTGAATACGTTCGGAAAAACCAAAGAGGTTGTATATACAAATAGGGAGTTCTATCTGCTCCAGAGCGCGCTCAACATAGAAGACGGGCTAGACGGATTGCGCTATAACAAGGTGATAATTGCCACTGATGCCGATGTGGATGGCATGCACATAAGGCTGTTGATGCTCACGTTCTTCCTGCAATTTTTTCCAGAGCTTGTAAAATCTGGTCATGTATATATACTGCAGACTCCCTTATTCCGAGTACGCAACAAAAAGAAGAAAGCGCGTGGCGTAAAAGTCAAATCGATAGACGAGCGCAGTGCAGGTGCCGCAATACTTAAGAAAACCCAGCATTCCGACCGTTCTGAGTATGAGACGCGTTATTGTTACAACGAAGAGGAACGTTTGGCCGCAATTACGGAACTTGGTCCCGACCCGGAGATTACTCGCTTCAAGGGATTGGGCGAGATTTCTCCCGACGAGTTCCGTCATTTCATAGGACCCGATATGCGGCTTGAGCAGGTGCATCTACATAAGAGTGATAAGGTCAGTGAACTTTTGGCCTACTATATGGGTAACAACACGATAGAGCGTCAGAATTTCATAATTGACAATCTGGTAGTAGAAGAGGACCTTGCCGACGGTGACGGTGAGGCTTAAATAAGGTGGTAGTATAATAGGATTTATGAAGACAAATAAGAAGATAGCTCTTTTCCCTGGGTCTTTTGACCCGTTCACTGTCGGACATGCCAGTATCATAGAGCGTGCGCTTCCCATGTTTGACGAAATCATCATCGGCATTGGTGTAAACGATCAAAAGCAGGCGTTGTTTTCTCCCGAAGAGCGCGTGCGAGCCATTAGCGACCTCTATTCGGACGAGCCGCGTATCACGGTGCAGAGTTATTCAGACTTGACGATTGATTTTGCACGGCGCTGTGGTGCCAACATTATTGTCCGTGGCCTTCGGAGTGTGAAAGATTTTGAATACGAGCGCGACGTGGCTTCTATGAACCACAAACTGGGTGGAATTGATACGATAATTTTATTTTGCGAGGAGCAATATGCCTACATCTCCTCCAGCGTGGTGCGTGAACTTATCAAATATGGTAAGGACGTATCCGAATTTTTACCTAAAAAGAAGAAATGAGACGATACCTCTGTCTGTTGCTCGGACTATTACTCTGTATGGGCGCAAAGGCCCAGGGAATCAGTCCGGATATAGATGTGACCCAGTTGCGCAAATTGCAAATGGTGCAATTGGCCGTTGCGTCGCTCTATGTAGATACGGTAGATCAGAAGGCTCTGGCTGAAGATGCCATACGTGGTATGCTGGAAAAGCTGGATCCCCATTCGCTCTACTCTACGCCCGAAGAAACCAAGAAACTCACAGAACCTCTCGACGGAAACTTCGATGGAATTGGAGTACAATTTAATCTGCTTGATGACACGCTCGTTGTAATCCAAACCGTACATAAGGGCCCGAGCGAAAAGGTCGGCATTCGTAGCGGAGACCGTATAGTAATGGTCAATGGCGAGGCAATAGCAGGAGTAAAGATGGCTCGCGACAGCATTGTCAGTCGTCTTCGCGGACCAAAGGGTACACACGCTGTGCTGAAAGTGGTTCGGCGTGGCGTGTCAGAGCCTATCGTTTTTGACGTAGTCCGTGATAAGATTCCGCTAAATACGCTTGATGCAGCCTATATGCTTAGGCCTGGCGTGGGCTATATTCGGTTGGAATCGTTCGGAGCTTCTACGGGAGATGAGGTCCGTACAGCTTTGCGAAAGTTGAAGAAAGATGGCATGCGCGACCTCGTTCTCGACCTGCAGGATAATGGAGGAGGCTACCTGGGTGCTGCGGTTGAAGTGGCGAGCGAATTTCTGAAAGGAGGCGACCTTGTAGTTTACACGAAAGGCCGTGCTGCAGAGCCACAGAACTTTTATGCCAATGCGGGCGGACTGTTCCGCGAGGGTCGGCTAATAGTCCTCGTCGATGAACTGACCGCCTCTGCCGCCGAAATCGTATCGGGAGCCATACAAGACTATGACCGCGGGCGGATAGTAGGCCGTCGTACTTTTGGAAAAGGCTTGGTTCAGCGGCCAATACCGCTCCCCGATGATTCTATGGTACGCCTGACGACAGCCCACTACTATACACCCAGCGGACGCTGTATTCAGAAGCCCTACGAGAAAGGGAAAAAAGAAGAATACGGCCAGGATATAGAGGAACGCTATAAGCATGGCGAACTGCTCAATAGGGATAGTATCCACCTTGATTCTGCGCAAGTGTTCTACACGCTTGTAGAGCGTCGGCAAGTCTTTGGTGGCGGAGGAATCATGCCTGATGTTTTCGTGCCGCTCGATACGACCACCTATTCCAAGTATTTTATCGCCTTACGGCGCGTCAATGCGTTCAACGAAGTGTCTTTGAAATACACGGACAATAATCGTTCTCGCCTGCTCAAGACTTATCCCACGGCAGCGGAGTTTATAGCAGGTTTCGAAGTGCCTGACGCTTTGGTGGAAGAGGCAGAAACATTTGGTCACGATAAGAAAGTGGAACCAGCCGACGAGGCCGAGCGTGAAAGGACATTAGACGATGTGCGTTTTTTCTTAAAGGGGCTGATACTTTACGACTTGTTTGACCGGAGCGCCTATTTCCAATTTTTCAATCAACGGAGCGACGTGGTGAAAAAAGCCTTGGAGTTGCTTGACACATAAGGAAAAGGCCACCCTGCATAACGGGGTGGCCTTTTTTCTGCGTTGTTTTTTTGTATAGGTCCGTGCTACATTCTGACCACAGGCACAAAGGTGATGGCTTGACCGCCACCTGGGGCTAAATGTATATTCAGCGAGTCTGTGGCCTGCACTTGTTGCTCTGTTATCTTATAGGCTTGCGGATTAGTCTGCCAGTCTGCGTCGGGAGCATCGGCGTATATGATGGCGCGATAGGTCTGTCCTGGTTTCAGGAAGTCTAATTTGACGGTCAGATTACGCGACTCTTCATTGGTAGAAGCCCCCAGGAAGAAACGACCCTTTGCTTCACGTACTACTACGATGAATTCGCCGGGCTCTCCGTCCAAGGCTTCACTATGCTCGCAGTCTGGGTCGAAATCACGGAAGAACTGGAAACACGGATGGGCTTCATAATTTTCAATCATATCTGACGCCATCTGCAGAGGGCTGTACAGTATAACCCAATTAGCCAATTGCTTGCACAGCGTAGTGTTGGCGCGCGCGTTACCCTTGTCCTGGTCGTTCCAACGCTTGAAATCGGGCGAATGTTTAGAACTTTCCAGCAACAGGTCAAAGGTACCGGGAGTATAGTCCATCGGACCGGACAACAGACGTGTGAAAGGAAGCATTACATGGTGGGAAGGTGGATTTCCGGCACTCCAACCATTCCATTCCATACCGCGAGCCCCTTCGCGCGTCATCATATTGGGCCAGGTGCGCCTGATACCCGTGTCTTTGATAGGCTCGTGGGCGTCTATCGTAAGCCTGTGTTTTGCCGCGACCTCAACGACACGCTGATAGTGGCGTACTCCGTACTGGCCGTGATGGCTAAATCCGCCTTTGAAGCCACCTGCATAGCCTGTCTTCAAGTCGTGTGAACCCATATCTTGGAGTAATTTCATGCCTGCATCCATCTGTCGTTCGTAGGAAGGGATGTTTCCGCCCGTCTCGTGGTGGCCTATGAACATAACTCCTTTTTCTTTGCCGTACTGACAGACTTTCTGCAAATCAAAATCGGCCTGTGCTTCGGTAAAGCTGAACTCCTGATTGCCACCCCAGCCTTCCCAGCCTTTATTCCAGCCTTCTGCGAGAATGGCATCAATGCCGTTTCGCGCGGCAAAGTCTATGTACTCCATAGCACGTTCCGTCGTGGCGCCATGCCTATCGCCCATGACCCAACTCCAAATGCCTACATGCATTCCCCACCACACTCCGACATATTTCTTAGGGCGTATCCAGGAAGTATCTTCCAATGCACACGCAGGATTGAGATTCAGGATGAGACTACTGTTGATAAGTCCTACGGCGCGGTCGGCCAGCTGAACAGTACGCCAGGGCGTGTTGAAGCGGGCGGGCTCTCGGGCCAGCAGCCCATCGGGCCATGGGGCCAGCCTAGCCTCCAGCCGAAGGGAATCGGTGCGTTCGAGCGTCATCTCGGGGTAGTCGTAGAGCGCGGCTTCGTGAATGCTCAGGTAAACGCCCGAAGGAGTCCGCATCGTTATGGGGGTGTTGGCTGTCTGCGTCTTGCTGACAGGTAGGTCGCGATAAAGCAATTCGTAGGTGTTGGCATCAGCCGGTATGGACCACGCACGCGCGTCTTCGCTAAGGCAAAATTCCGTCAGTTCGCGGGTGATAAACAGAGAGTCCGTTCCCTGCGCTGCCACTTCGTAGCGAAAACCGATTCCGTCGGCGAAAGCACGAAAACGCAACGTAAGGTCAGCACGTCTGGCACGTAGGTGCAGACTGAGTTCACGGTAGTTTTCTCTGATATCCTTATTCTCGCCCCACACTTGATGCCACACGCTATCCACACTGGCCGTCTCTACACCGGCGACGCGAAAATTTTCCGAAAGGTCATACCCGCCTTGCGCGATAAGGCCGAGCCGTGAGGGCGCAAGTACGGTCTTGCCGTCCCGCCACACAGAGTAGTAGGCCCGACCACCCTTGATGTCCACACATACGACGTTGTGGCCATCGGGCGACGTAAGTTTGTAGCGTTTTGCCATAAGGCTTCCCGTAGGTATCACGAGGCAAAGCGCCAATGCAATAAGGTGATGAGTGAGTTTCATAATACAGTTAAAAAATACAAGGTTCTTTTATTTCAGTTCACACTGTGAAATTTGAATTTCACAGTGTGAAACGCGCATTTCACAGTGTAAAATCTGTCCGGCAACGGCTTTTCTTTCAGATGCAATAGGCTTACCGGCGGAACAGCGCGTCGGATATTTTAGCGCAAAGGGTCTCCAAGGCCACGGCATCGGTGGCGTCGAACGTGTCAAGGTCCGCACTGTCAATGTCAAGTACGGCGCAGACTTTTTTCTCCGCATCGAAGACAGGCACTACTATCTCAGAGCGTGACAGGCTACTGCAAGCAATGTGTCCGGGAAATTTGTCCACATCGGGCACTACCTGCGTTGTGGCTGTCTCCCAGCAAGTGCCACAGACTCCTTTGCCATAGCCTATGTGGACGCAGGCAGGAGGACCCTGGAACGGACCTAAGATGAGTTCCGAGCCTGCTACACGATAAAATCCCACCCAGTGGAAACCGAATGTCTCTTTGAGCAGCGCTGAGATATTAGCCTGTATGGCGATGGCATCTGTCTCGCCATCTACAAGTGCTACGGCTTGCTTTAAGAGGAGGTCGTAGCGAGCAGATTTCTCTATGGTATTCATTGGTAAAATCCTTTTTTGCTTAGATTCAATTATTTTGCAGGCATAAAGATACAACAAATCTGCAGGTTATGTAATTTTGTGGAATCAGATAAGCATATTTTTAGGATGAAGAACGAAAAAATAGGAGTGTTTCTTTCGGCTCGTGAGGTACGCGAGGAAGTATTTGCTCAGGCCACTAAGGATTTTGGGCAGTGGATAGGTCAGACGGGTCGGACACTCGTTTATGGCGGTTCGTGCGCAGGACTTATGGAGGTGATAGCCAAGGCGGTAAAAGATAACGGGGGTCGTACTTTCGGCGTGGTGCCTGAGATACTTTTTCAGCACGATTTGGTCAGCGAATTGGTTGATGTACTTTTTCGTACGGCTAATATGGCCGACCGCAAGCAGACTATGATAGAGGAGAGCGATATTCTGGTGGCGCTGCCGGGCGGAGTAGGAACGTTGGACGAGGTCTTTACGGCGCTGTCAATGCAGAGTATCGGTTACAAGGTGCCTCGCATCGTGCTGTACAATGTAGGAGGATGTTGGGACGATACGTTGCAGATGATGTACAATATGACCAAGCGCGGACTCATCCGGCAAAATGTGATGGACTATATTCGGGTGGCCAACTCACAGGAGGAACTTGTGGCAATAATAGAAGAAAAGTAGCTCCCCGAGCCACTTTTCAAAACCTAGATCAGACTTTTGAGCAGACGCTCTATGCCTTGGCGGATAGAGGTCAGGCCAAATTGGGCAGGATTTAGTTCTGTCAGCGGAATCCATATTACTTCTGCCGCGTCGTCGTGGGCTGTGGGAATGTCATTGCCTTCAATCGTGCAACGGAAGAAGAGGTCGGTAGTGTGTACCGTATGGCCTGAGTAAATGTATTCGTTGGGGAGCGAAAAAAGAAACTCTTCCACGCGCACGCGACAGTTTGTTTCTTCCAGCACTTCACGACAGACCGCTGCTTCTGCCTGCTCTCCGGGATCTACAAAGCCCCCCGGGAGATCTAACGTATTGCGTGCAGGATCAAAAGCCCGTCGCGTGACGAGCAGACGGCCCTGTGGGTCTGTCACAATAGCGGCTACGGCGGTTGCGGCATTGTGATAGAAAATAAAACCACATTCGCCACAACGCTTCGCCTTTGCATCGTGGGGCTCAAACTGACTGCTGCCACATCGGGGGCAGAAAAGGAAATCGTGGAGAGGATGACGGGCTGACGGCATAGGCGGATGAATAGACGGGACGTACACGCAGAATGCTGGGTTAAACAAAAAACCCTGCACAATTATGCGAGGGCTTAGTGGGTTGTCCTGCTCCGATTCGAACGGGGACTGAGGGTACCAAAAACCCTAGTGCTAACCATTACACCACAGGACAAACGCGGTGTTCTTCGTGAAAAGAACGGTGCAAAAGTAGGCTTTCTTTTTGAAAGAACCGAATTTTTTACACCTTTTTTAAGTCTTTTTACGCAGAAAGGGCTCTGATGAACTCATCGGGGCCCTTTCTGTGTGATTTGGACTTATTTGTCACCTTATTTGAGGTAGTCGTCGAAGTAGCGCGTAATGCGTTCGTGCAGATGAACCTGATCGCGCCCCATCATGTTATGCTCCTGGTTGGGATAGACGAAGAAATCGGGCTGTGTACCCGCATCTTCGCAAGCGCGCAAGAAGGAAAGCGAATGCTGGGGTACGCAGACAGGGTCGTTGTAGCCTATAATGAGTTGTAGCCTGCCTTTCAGATTTTTTGCTTTATTGAGAAGAGAACTGCTCTCATAGCCTTCTGGGTTTTCCTGAGGGGTGTCCATGTAGCGTTCTCCGTACATTACTTCATAATAACGCCAATCTATGACGGGACCACCTGCTACGCCAACCTTAAAGACTTCCGGATAAGTCAGCATAAGGTTGGTAGTCATAAATCCGCCAAAGCTCCACCCGTGTACACCTATGCGGTCGGAATCTACAAAGGAAAGCGTTTTCAAAAAGTCTATGCCACGCATCTGGTCCTGCATTTCAACGTCTCCTAAATGCCGGAAAGTGGCGCTTTCAAACTGGAAGCCCCGCATGGACGAGCCCCGATTGTCCAGTACAAAGATTACGTAGCCCCGCTGGGCCATATACGTTTCCCAGGGGCGCGACATATAGCGCCAGCGCTCCTCGACGTTGCGCGTTCCGGGCCCTCCGTAAACATATACCACCGTGGGATATTTCTTTGTGGGGTCGAAGTGGGTCGGTAATACAAGGCGATAGAAAAGTGGGGTAGAGTTGTCGGCAGCCAGCAGGCTTCCACTGCGCACTTCAGGTATGTCGTAGCCCTGCCAGATGGTGCTGTCGGTCTGCAATATCTGCTCGCCAGGTTTGGAAGTGGTGCGTAAGGCGTAAGAAGCATATAGCGTAGGCTCGCTCCAGCGGTCTATCAACTGAGTCCCGCTTGCGTTGAGCCGACCGGAATGTACTCCAAGTCCATTGTCCAGTAGTTGGCGTTTGCCTGTACGGACATTTACGCTCCAAAGATTCTCTCGCAACGGATGGACTTCGTTGCTCTGGTAGATTATACTCTTTGTCTTAGTGTTAAATCCGAGCACGTCGCTCACTACATAATTGCCTTGGGTCAGTTGCTTGACTTCCCGGCCGGAAGTATCGAAGAGATAGAGATGGTTATAACCGTCTCGCTCGCTCTGATATACAAACTTGTCGGCATCCCAGGGTAAGAAAAGCAACGGATGAGTGGGATGCACATATTTAGGGTTTGTTTCAGTATATAGAACGGACTTCCTGGCTCCTGTCTCAGTGTCGTAAGCCACGAGTTCGGCCTTGTCTTGCGAACGGGGTAACTCAATGACATAGAGGGTACGCTCGTCGGGCGACCAGGTTATGTTGCTGAAATAACGATCAGTGGGATCACCCGTTTGCAGGTAGATGGTAGAACGCGTATCCGGGTTATAGATTCCTACGCTTACCTTGTGGCTTGTCATGCCTGCCATAGGATATTTGTCGGGTACATAAGCCGCTTCGCGGGCCGATATATCTACCTGTGGATAGTCCGCAACCATCGATTGGTCCATCCTGTAGAATGCCAGAAGTTTACCAGTTGGGCTGAAGAAGGTTCCTTTGCTAATCCCGAACTCATTTCGGTGTACACTCTGGCCATATACAATTTCACGCGAGCCATCCGTCGTGATGCGGTGGGGTTCTTCGGCCTCAGTGCGTAAGTATAAATCATTGTTCAGTACATACGCTTCATAGCGCGAAGAGGTGTTGAACTCGTCGGCCTGTGCGCCCCGAATCATTGGCTTATGCCATACGACTTCTTTTGCCTCCCAATCGTAGAGAAAACGCTCGCCACCGGCTGTCAGCAAGACTTGTGGCTTTTCAGGATAAGGAAATGAAGCCCGCAACAGATTGAGCCCACGTGGAGCCTTATCTTCTGGAAACGTGGAACGGATTTCATCTAAAGTGAAAAGCACTTTGCCGTCTTTCTGACGACTTACCTGCTCGACACTAAGGTGCAATAACTCATCTCCCCAAAAGGAGGTGTAAAGGGCTTGGGGTTGTAAGTTCCAATAATTATTGCCACCCCACATCAGATCGTTGAGTGTGAAGGTTTGCTTGTCTTGTGCGCTGATAGACATTGAGAAAACGGATAGGAGCGCTAAGGAAAATGCGCAAAGGTTCTTCATGTGAATAGAGTGTTCGTTTAGCGTGATTTAGAAAAACGGCCTGTTTTTTTGAAAGGTTTCCCCGAACGCTCCCCAGACTTATAGTCTGACCGCTTCATATCGGTGCGAGTTGAGCGCCGGAAGTCGTTGTGGCGTGAATCCTCCGATTTTTCGCGTGAGTGGTACTTCTGGCCAAATCTCTTTTCAAATTGGCGGTGCACATTGCGTAGGCTTTCCAATTCTTCGGCTTCATCTATGGGTTCGTTGCTCTCGTCGCGGAACGTTCTGAAAAAGTCGGCCCGAGCCTCTTGACTACGACGTTTTTTTGCATTACGGCGATAGTCTTCCTCAGATTTGAGCAACCCGCCCTTATCACGGAAATTTTCCAGTTTTCCATCGAAGAGTTGGTAGCGACGCAGTTCGCATGGGAGCGAGCCGTTATTGAGTTCGATTTTTACACTGGGCCGCAGACCTAAATTATCGAAGAGTTCCTTTCTGGAACAGATTATCCAGGCCTCATTTCCCTTGAACTGTTTTTTCAGACGTTCGCCCAGCGCATTATAAAGTCCCAACGTGTCGCCTTCGTGGAGGCGTTCTCCGTATGGAGGATTGGTTATCATTATAGACTTATTGGCTGGCTGTGTGAATGCTCGTATGTCCTGTTGTTTGAAAGTGATAAGTTCTGCTACGCCTGCGTTGTGGGCATTTTCCTCGGCGGCCTTTAAGGCAGGAATATTGATATCGTACGCATAAATATGGTGGTCGAATGATCGCTCTGCCGAATCGTCGTCGTAGATACGCTGAAGGAGATCTTTGTCAAAGTCGGGCCAGTTTTCAAAGGCGTAGTGAGCGCGGAAAAGGCCCGGATAGATATTTCGAGCTATCAGCGCGGCTTCTATGGCTATGGTACCACTTCCGCAGAAAGGGTCTATAAAATCTGTGTCGGCTTTCCATCCACTCAACTTTATCATACCGGCAGCCAGCACTTCGTTGATTGGGGCTTCGACGGTTGCACTGCGGTATCCCCTTATGTGGAGGCTCTCTCCGCTAGAGTCAAGACACAAGGTGCAGTCTGTACCCGTAATGTGGATATCGAGACGAATCTGCGGGTTGGTCACGCTGATGTTTGGGCGCTTCCCATATTTCTCCCGGAAGTAGTCCACGATGGCGTCCTTTACCTTATAGGCTACAAACTTTGTGTGGTTGAACTCGCTACTATTGATAACGCTGTTTACAGCAAAGGTCTGTTCCAGCGAGAGTATGCTTTCCCACGGAAAATCTGCCAGGGCTGCATAGACCTCGTCTGGATTGTGCGCTTCAAACCTCTTGATTGGCTTTAGAATACGCACGGCTGTCCGCAGGCAGAAGTTAGCACGATACAGCACCTCTTTGTCGCCGGAAAAGCGTACCATACGGTGCCCTATCTCTATGTTGTTGGCGCCAAGCTCTGTAATTTCCTGAGCAAGCACCTCTTCTAGTCCGTGAAAGGTCTTTGCAATGATTTCAAACTCTTGCATATTGATTGGATTAGTGGATTAAATTTAATTTTTGTAGTCTGAACGACAAAAGTGGAATAATCTTATGAGTTCGTTGCAGAGAGTAATAGGCTGATTGGATATAAGAAAACCGAACCATATCTATAAGCGATAAGGTTCGGCTTAGTTTATGTACGTCTGATATATAAGGAATGCTTACGAAAGCTTATTCACATGAAGGGCTACACTACTCTTCAAGTTGGCAGCTTTGTTCTTGTGAATGATATGACGCTTTGCCAATTTGTCAAGCATCTTCTGTACTTTCGGAAGTAGTTCTACTGCTTCTGCTTTATCTGTGGTAGCGCGAAGTTTGCGTACTGCGTTGCGCATTGTCTTGGCGTAATAGCGATTGTGCAGGCGGCGAGTAGCTGTCTGACGTATTCTTTTGAGCGATGATTTGTGGTTTGCCATTATTTTCTCTATAATCTTTTTTACTTGTAGCCTATAGCAGAGTCGAACTGCTCTTTAGAGAATGAAAATCTCTCGTCCTAACCGATAGACGAATAGGCCTGCCTTGCAACGGCAGCCTTTCAATGACACGGAGATGCTCCGAAACGTCACGCGGCTTAATTGCGGTGCAAAATTACACTGCGTTTTTTAATAAGCAAATATTTTGCCTAATATTTTTTGCGTTTTTTCAATGAAATTGCATTATGGGGTCGTAAAATGGGACTGGTCCATGGGATGGTTTGCCTATTTTTTATTTACTTCGCACAACAAAAATTACCTCGGGAATATGTTGCTGAGTTCAAAAGCCATAGTTCTGCATACGTTGCGTTATACAGATGGGAAACTCATCGTAGATATGCTTACGCAGGAGGCGGGGCGCCAGTCGTTTCTGTTGCACCGTTCTAAAACGCGACGTAGCAGTGCGCCGAGTGTCAATATGTTTCAGCCTCTTTCAATGGTGGAAATAGAGTGGAACTACCGTGAGCAAAAACAATTGCAGCAACTTCGTAGTGCACACGCCACTCCTTTGAAATCTATTCCGTATGATATCCGCAAAACATCTGTGGCTCTTTTTTTGGCAGAGGTTCTAAGTGGCGCATTGCGTGGGGAACCAATCACACCGCAACTTTTTGATTTTTTACAGAATAGTGTGCTGTGGCTGGACGAGGCTTCTGTCGGTACGGAGAACTTTCATATCACGTTTTTGCGCCGACTGATTCCATTCTTGGGCTTTGAACCTAATGTGGAGGACTATGTAGAGGGTTCGTACTTTGATTTGCTGAACGGCGTTTTTACTCCGACAGAGCCACGTCACGAACATTTTCTGCGACCTCAAGAAGCTCTTCTTTTGCCCAACTTGTTGCGTATGAATTTCGGAAATCTGCATCTTTTCGCATTTACATCGGCTGAACGCGCTCGCCTGTTGGACTTTATGGTGGCATACTACCGTTTGCATCTTCCTCAGTTCAACGAACCGAAATCCTTGCAAGTGCTGCATGATATCTTTCGGGCATAAGGGTGCAAAACTATAATGTCAGCAGATAGAAAAAGGTTGCAACATCGTTGCAACCTTCCTCGGAACATAACAATTTAATTTTCTACTTAACTCAGAGACTTGTGGCTTGCTGGCATCTCTCGACGTGGAAGCCCCATAGGCTTTTCCTCTGCTTCAGCAGGGTTCTGAATTTGATGCAAAGGTATGCAGACCTACCCAAGCCTCCAATACCACAATTAGGGTATTTTACAGACCGAACTGATAGGAAAGGGCCACGAGTACAGTCAGATTTCTGTCGCCTTCCGTATTGAATTTTGTCAGTCCAAAGTCGGCTTCAACCCCCAGCGTAATATGCGCAGGAAATTGATAGCCCAGTCCGGCGGTAAGTCCTGTGTCGAAGCGATGAACACCATGCTCTTTGAACGTCTTACTCTCGTAGTAGAGTCTTCGTCCCATATATTCTTCCGTGTCTCCTTTCGTCTTTTGCTTTCCACTGATGCCACAAGCGATATATGGCCCTGCGCTGAAAACTACATAACGGCTTTCGCCTGTACGCAGGTAGTAGTTGAAGACAACAGGTATCTCCAGATAGTTGGCAGTAGTGGTCCGGTTTTTTATTCCAGTGCGTATGCTTCCATCATCGTTGTAAACGAGTTCGTGATTATCATCGTAATAATTTACTACCTGGTCTTTTTCTTTCCAACCTTTGCCGTAAGCCACAAGTGATGACAAGATGGTCCACTTCTGGCTCAATTCGTATTCGTAGCCTATCCCTATTTTGAATGCGCCAATGCTCTGCGACCCCTTGATATGTGATGCGATACCTCCACCTAATTTGAGGTGAAAATGTTGGGCACTTATCACAGTGGGCAATAATAGTACGAGCAGAGTGAATAGTGTTTTCTTCATATTATATATAATGAGTGTAGATTTCCTTTAATAAGAGATTCCGTTTCTTAGGTCTGTGAATAGTTGAGACCTATGTTTGTTGCAAAAATACAAAGAAAAACAAAAATGCCGTAGGCCTTTCGGTCCACGGCATTACTTTGTCAGTTTGTCAGCTTATTTTACAACAGCTTCCAACTCTGCACCAGCCTTGAATTTAACGACTTTCTTTGCGGGAATCTTAATCTTTTTGGTAGGATTAGCAGGATTCACGCCCTGACGAGCGGCACGTTTAACAACTTTAAGGGTGCCGAAGCCAACGAGAGCCACGTTTTCTTCCTTTGCAAGGGTTTCTTTAACGGCTTCTAAAGCAGCTTCAAGAGCTTTCTTAGCGTCAACTTTTGTTAATTCGGCTTTTGCAGCAATTGCAGCAACTAATTCAGTCTTGTTCATATTAAAAATATTTAAAGTGTTATGAGATAGAATTTTAAATCAGATTTTCATAGCAAATATATAAAGTTGCTAATCAGCGTCCAAATTTTTCTAACGTTTTTTATAAGTAAATCAAAAAAAACAATGTTTTTGTCGTTAAATAGGCTTATATAACAACTTTACGTGCATATTAGATGACTATAATCTTGGCTACAACTCCTTTTTTACTGTCATCTGTTGATATGTAGAAGAAATATACACCAGAGCCCACGCGTTCTCCGTGCTGATTAGTCAGATCCCAGGTAAAGTTACCACTATTGGCCCGGCCGACATAAACGGCTTTTCCGCTGGAGGTAACCACTTTGACTTCGGCATCCTTAGTCATTCCGGTCAGAGTTACGGGGCCACTGTATTCCGGCCTAACGGGATTGGGATATACCCTTATGTTGTCTTTTTGTAAGTCGTCCGCGAAGTTCGCCACATTGGCCTTGAGCGAGCAAAGGCCTACGCTGGTACCAATCATCACGGTGCCGTCAACCTCGTTGATAGCGATGCTGAGGATGTAATCGGACAAAATGGGAGAATTTTCCGTTGAGTAGTGTTCCAGAATCTCACTTCCGTCTGCGCTGACTAAGTAAAGTCCGCTGGTCATAGTTCCAATCCATTTGCGGTTGGCTCCATCTACGGCAAGGGCCGATACAGAGACATCGGCCAATAAGTAATCGGCCAGATTTGTACCGTCATTCCGTGGAACTTTTACTTGTGTCCAGTTGAAGTTACTGTTGAAATAGTCGTCGGTATTATCCACTACATAAAGCCCAGTCTCGGTTCCAACCCAAAGTCGGTCGGTTTTGTCGAGCGCAAGGGCATAGACTCCTCCAAGACGCACGTTTCGGCTGTCTTGATTATAGCCGTCAATGCGATAACGGTATAAGTCGTCGGCTTCATTATCAATGGTGCCGTTTGTATCATAGCACAGTAGTCCTGCATCATGATATCCTACTGTTCGACGGGAGGCTACCCAGATACGTCCTTTGGGATCGATGAGAGTCTTCTCCAACGTGGGCGCCGCATCTATGGGCTCTACATAGAAGTCTTTCCAGGTGCCGTCGGGCTTCATACATTTGAGCGGGCTCTCTACCTGATTGTTCACTACCCATAGGTTGCCGTCTTGGTCATAGTTCAAACCGTCAATTCGGAGGTAGTTGGGATTGTTTGCAACAATGGAGAGGAGTCCTGAGTTACTTTCGTTAAGAAGTCGCACAAAGTTGTAGTCTTGGAACTCATATATACCTTGTCCGGCCGAGGCTGCAAAGTGATGGTTAGGGTCTCTGGGGTCTTGGACAATGCTTGTAATATTTCTGTAGTTCAAGCCTGTACTCTGAGAGATGCCTTCTTCCTGGAAGCTACCCCATTCTCCATTTTCATAGTACATTATCGTTCCGGGCCACCACTGGCGGGCATAAGGATCCAAACGTCCGCCTGCAACAAGCAAGCGTTCTCCTTCGTAACGCATATAGTATGCTAAGTCACGTTGTATGCCCATCGGCGGAATGATACGACCTGTCGGGGTTAAAGTCCGTTCCGTAGTGTCAAGTGAGTACTGTTTTAGCCCGTTGAAGCCTTCGCTGATCCAGATGAAGCCATCGTCATCGCGGGAAACACTATACCAGGTACTTATATCAGCAGGTTTTGTCACCACTGTATAATTGCTTATGTCCGCTTCATTAACTACGCAGATTTGTGAAGCATTGAACATTATTGCACCATACTTGTCTCCGGTGCTGGCAGTATAAACCGGACCATATTGAATCTGCCGTGCAGTAAAAGCTCCGTCGTCTCCAGTGATAGTAAACTCCCAGAAGCCGACATAATAAGGGGCGTGTTGTGTGCGAATATTGACGTATAACTTATCTCCTATCTGTACGAAATTGTCTGCCCAGATGTTGATGATTTCGCTCCAGTTGTCAAGGTCGTAGGGGTTCTTATTGAGTGGACACCTTAAGATAAAATTATCTCCGGCGGCCCAAATCTCATTGTTGAATATGGTGGCAACATATAAGTCTTGCTCAAGATTATATACCCCCTTGAAAGTTTTATCTATAAGGTCTATGACAACCACTTCGCTACCCGAAGTGAACACGGCATACCTCCCGCTGATTTGTAGCCGCTTTGCGTTGAATGCCCCTGCCGATGCGCTGCGATACTGTGATAGTTGCGTAAAATTATCGGACTCGTCAAGTAAGTCGATGTTACCGTCGTCGTAGATGATAGTAAGCACCTTTGCCACTTTTGAGTAAGCGCACAGCAAGATGTTCTTACCGCTCATGCCGTTATTACTATCGTACAGATGTACTTCTTCGTCTTCCAGCGAATAACTCATAAGGTTGCCACTGGTTACACAATAGAATTTGTCACCTGCAAAGATGTTTTGCGTATGTTCCGTATAGGACAGGTAAAAATCCCAGTTTTCTGAGTCTTGTGCATAGGTGTACGCAGTAGAGGCGATAATGCAAAAGAGACTGATGAGTATGCGACGCATAAATCTGATATTTTTATGATTGTGTTTCAGTAAGTTGCAAAGATAAGTATTCGTAGAGTTTTTTTACAGCATTGGCGCGATGGCTGATTTGATTTTTGTAGTCACTGCCAAGTTCTGCAAATGTGAGCGTTTCTCCTTTTGGGATAAATACCGGATCATAGCCGAAGCCGCCCAGTCCGCGTTTTTCGGTAGCAATAGTACCTTCTACGATTCCTTCAAAGAGATGAGGGACGCCTCCTTCGAGCAGTGCGATAATTGTACGGAAGCGTGCCCGTCTGTTTGGCTCCTCTCGGAGGACACTGAGGAGTTTCTGAGTGTTAGCTTCGGCCTGATTTTCTGAAGGAGGGGCAAATCGGGCTGTGTGAACGCCGGGTTGTCCGTTCAGGGCTTCCACTTCTAGTCCGGAATCGTCGGCGAAGCAGTCGCAACCGTACTTTTCGTACACATAGCGGGCTTTCTGTAGCGCATTGCCCTCCAGTGTGTCGGCAGTTTCGGGAATTTCTTCCGAACATCCAAGATCCGTCAGGCTGAGAACTTCCAGTCTGTCGCCCAGCATATGGCGTATTTCGTCCAGTTTATGGGCATTATGCGTAGCAACGACTAATTTTTTCATGGCTTGGGCGTATGATCAAAGTGGATGTTGGGATTCTCCTGTGGCACCCATTCGGGGAGCGTCAGCGTAGGCGCGTCATCTTGTGGCTTGGGTGAATTGGGCGAAATCTTAGGATTTTTTGAACTGTGGTCCTTTACTTTCATGTGGTCGAAGCCGTAACCGAACACGCCGATTACTTTGCTCTGCGACACGAAAGCATTAGGGTCAATGCTGTGTATGATTCTGAACAGATTAGTGCTTTCGCGCTTCTTGGCTAACACGACCAATACATGCGTCTCCTTATGAGTGTACCACCCTTCTCCGTTCAATACGGTCACGCCTCGCCCTGTCTTGTTGATAGCAGTAGCGATGTCTCCATAACGTTGGGAGAATATGAAAAATTGAACCGACTGTCGGCCGCTATCTACCACGAAGTCGAGCAACAGACTGACAATTATCAGGGTTGTATAACCGTAGAGTGTTCTTGAAATAGTGTATCCGGGCAGAAGCAGACTGCATGAGACGATGATAATATCCGTCAGCATAATAGTCTGGCCTAATGTCACGTCGCGATACTTGTTGATGACGGCCGCAATGATGTCTGTACCGCCTGTACTGCCGTTGTGCAGAAAAACAATACCCAGTCCCACGCCGGCACAGGCAGAGCCGAGTATTGTACTCATAAATGCATCGCCGTGGACTATCTGTGGCATATTGTTATATATGATATCAAATTCTTCGGCGTGCATGTGGCCGTAATCCACTAGCATGACGCGAATAAACTCAAGCAGAAATGTCAGCACAAAGACGGCAAAGATCGTCTTGATGGAGAAGGAAAAGCCCAACTCCTTAATAGCCACTATCAGCAGTACCAGATTGATCAGTAGGTAGGTGTAGGCTTGCGGTATGCCAAAGCCGTAGAAAACCAGAGCACCGATACCTGCCACTCCGCCCGATGTAATCTGATAGGGGAGCATGAAGCAGTTTATGCCGATTGCGTAGATGATACAGCCGAGCGTAATAAAAAAATAGTCGTTGGCTTCCTGAAGTGCTTTCTTTGTGGTCCACATAGGCAGGTCCGAGAAATTTTTCTATTTGATGACGATATTGACGATGCGCTTAGGCACGACGATTACTTTCACTATTTGATGGCCTTCCAGGTACTTTGCCGCGTTGGCATCATTAAGGGCTTGTTGCTGTACCTCCTCGTTGCTGGCGTCTGCGCTGGCCTGAATGGTGTAGCGGGTCTTT
The DNA here is from genome assembly GCA_017478625.1 of Alloprevotella sp. Taxonomy (GTDB): domain Bacteria; phylum Bacteroidota; class Bacteroidia; order Bacteroidales; family Bacteroidaceae; genus Alloprevotella. The sequence goes on along the minus strand of JAFVDF010000009.1, from coordinate 115,419 downwards.
CCGTTAAACGATACGGCCATGGTTACGGTGGACTCGACAAGGTATTTTTCTTCAAACTTAGGCCAGTTGGCGTCAAAGACGGTCGTGTCGTGTCCCAGGAGGCTCCAGAGTTCTTCTGCAATATGAGGAGCGTAGGGTGCGATAAGGATTACAGCTGTTTCCAGTATCTGCCGACTCCGGCACTTCTGCGCGCTGAGTTCTGACGTGGCGATCATGAAGGCTGGAATACTGGTGTTGAACGAGAAGTCTTCCACGTCCTCTGATATCTTCTTGATAAGTTTGTGTAGCGACTTCAGATTTTCTGCTGTCGGCGTGCTGTCATCTATGCAGAACGTCTCGCCGTCGAAGAAGAGGTTCCAAAATTTACGCAAGAACCTTGCCGATCCGTCTATGCCACTGCTGTCCCACGGTTTGCTTTGGCTGATTGGTCCGAGGAACATTTCGTAGATGCGCAGGGTATCGGCGCCGTAGCGTTCGATTATGTGGTCGGGATTTACTACGTTGAACATAGATTTTGACATCTTTTCAACAGCCCATCCGCAGATGTATTTGCCATCTTCCAGTATGAATTCTGCGTCTTTGTACTCCGGACGCCACGCTTTGAACTTCTCAAGGTCCAGCACGTCGTTTTCAACGATGTTTACATCTACGTGAATGGGTGTTACGTCGTACTTATCTTTCAGCCCGAGGCTCACGTAAGTCTGTGTCCCCTTGACGCGATAGACGAAGTTAGACCTACCCTGAATCATGCCCTGGTTGACGAGTTTTTTGAACGGCTCCTCCTCGCAACTGATGCCGATATCGTGTAGGAACTTATTCCAGAACCGGCTGTAGATAAGGTGGCCGGTAGCGTGCTCGCTTCCGCCGACATATAAGTCCACGTTGCGCCAATATTGGTTGGCTTTTTCGCCTACCAGTGCCGTTGCGTTCGTCGAGTCCATATAGCGCAGATAATAGGCGCTACTGCCTGCGAAGCCCGGCATAGTGCTGAGTTCGAGTGGGAATACGGTCTTGTGGTCTATGAGCGTGTTCTCAACCACTTCGCGCTTGCAAGTGTCCCACGCCCACTTTGTGGCATTTCCCAAAGGCGGTTCTCCCGTCTGAGTAGGTAGGAATACACTGACATCGGGTAGTTCTATGGGCAGACAGTCCTCGGGTATGGGTTGAGGTAAGCCGTCTTTATAGAAAATAGGGAATGGTTCGCCCCAATATCTTTGTCTGGAGAAGATAGCGTCGCGGAGTCTGTAGTTGGTCTTTACTCGTCCCAGTCCGTTAGCCGTTACAAATTCTTTTGTAGTCTGTATCGCTTCTTTGACGGATAGGCCGTTCAGTGTAAAGCCCTTTAGCGCACTTGTACCTTCGGCAGGAGAATTGCAGACAATGCCTTCTTTGGCGTCAAAGCTCTCTTCGCTGACATCACAGCCCTCTATGAGCGGACGGATAGGCAGGTTGAAATGGCGGGCAAAAGCATAGTCTCGGCTGTCGTGAGCCGGTACGGCCATGATTGCTCCTGTGCCGTAGCCGGAAAGTACGTAGTCGCTGACCCAAATAGGAATCTGTTCGCCCGTAAAGGGGTTTTCTGCATAACTTCCGGTAAAGACTCCGCTGACACGACGGTCGGCTATGCGCTCGCGCTCGGTGCGTTTTTTCGTTTCCTCCACGTATCTTTCTACGGCCTCGCGCTGTGCTTCAGTCGTAAGGGGCTTTACATATTCACTTTCTGGGGCCAGCACCATAAAAGTAACTCCGAAGATGGTATCTGCCCGCGTCGTGAAGATTGTAACTTCGGGCTGCGTGGCACTGTTGGTGCGGAAGTTCATCTCTGTACCCTCTGAGCGACCAATCCAGTTGCGCTGCGTTTCCTTCAGGCTTTCGCTCCAGTTTATCTGGTCCAGACCGTCCAGCAACCTCTGTGCGTAGGCCGACACCCTTAGGCACCACTGCTTCATCTTCTTTTGTACGACTGGAAATCCGCCTCTGACGCTCAGCCCGTCCACTACTTCATCATTGGCCAATACGGTGCCGAGTTCAGCGCACCAGTTTACCATAGTCTCTCCTAAGTAGGCAAGTCTGTAGTTCATTAGTGTCTGCTGGCGCTCTTGTTCTGTCAGCCCGTTCCAGTATTCAGGCGAGAAATGGAGTTCTTCCGTCTGCGCCACGTCTAAGCCTTCCGTTCCGTATGTGCGGAGATGTTCTTCCAGAAGAGTTATGGGTTGCGCTTTCTGACATTTGTTGCAATAGAAAGAGCCGTACATTTTGAGGAAAGCCCATTGCGTCCAGTGATAATAAGCCGGATCGCAAGTCCTTACCTCGCGATCCCAATCGAAAGAAAAGCCTATTTTGTCCAATTGCTCGCGATAGTGAGCGATATTTTCCTCCGTTGTGATGGCGGGATGCTGGCCCGTCTGAATAGCATATTGCTCTGCGGGAAGTCCATAGGCATCGTAGCCCATCGGGTTAAGCACGTTGTAGCCGCAAAGGCGTTTGTAGCGGGCGTAGATATCCGATGCGATGTATCCGAGGGGGTGACCTACGTGCAGGCCTGCTCCGCTGGGATAGGGAAACATGTTGAGCACGTAGAACTTAGGCTTGTTCTCATCAATCTCTACGTGGTATGTCTTTTTTGTGGCCCAATAAGTGCGCCACCGCTGTTCAATGTCTTGAAAATTATATTCCATAGTGTAAGTCGATACTTTTGCGCGAATTTACGATAAATGCACGGATTCACAAAGCCATAGGCTTTTTCTTGCGGTATAATCGGATTTTTCAGGACGGTAAGGGTTATCGTCGGACGCATTATGAGGTATAAAAATGGCATAGGCGCTTCGGAGAGTGGCATAAGCCCGTTTTTAAGTTCACAGTGTGAAACGCGCATTTCACAGTGTGAACTCCATATTTCACACTGTGAACGCTGGAATGGGATAGGGTAATCTTTTGAGCGTATAGGTGTGTGTTTTAGAAACATTAACCTTTTCAAGATACTCCATACGGTTTTTTGGCTGTACCTTTGTGCCATCTATGCGTACGTTTATCCTGTCCCTTCGTTTCCTCTTGCTGTGCTTGTTGTTTACGGCGTTGTTGCCTGCTACAAGCCAGACGATTATTGATTTGAAGAAGGGAAATGTGAAAGTGCGCTCGAAAAATCTGCACGACTTTGATGTAGAGAACAAACACCCCGATGCGTTGCGCGAAGACTCTCTTCTTTATGCAGACAACCTCAAGCGCGCGTTCAACTATCTCTATGCCGACTCTCTCGAACAGGCTGAGGTGCTCTTGCGTGACTGTCTGAAACTCCGGCCCAATGCGCGGGGAAATTTTGTAGTGCGTCGCACGCTCGGACAGATAGCCCTGGGCCAGGAGCGCTATAAGGAAGCCATAGAAGAATTTACCTCCGTCTTGCGTACGCATCCCTCCGATGAGTCGGTGCGCTTTGACCGTGCGTCAGCTTACCTGGGCTTTGGCAATGCGCGAGCCGCCTTGCAGGATTGCGACGTATTGCTACAGGCTGAGCAGACAGACTCTTTCCGTGCCCGCACCTTGTTCTTACGAGCCGCCACGAAGATACAATTGCGCAACTACAATGAAGCGCGTCAGGATCTGCGTCGCGTCATCGAACTCGATCCACAAAACGAAAACGCCCCTATTCTGTTGGCCATGTGCTTGTATCGTGACGGCCGGCCGCAAGAGGCTTATCAGCGGCTTGAGGTATTTATTTCGCTACACCCGAAGGATGTGCAGGCTCTCGCTATGCGCGCCATGCTTTTTAAGGCTGACGAAAAGTGGGAGCAAGCTCAAACCGACTACGACGAACTGATCTTGCTTGAACCCAATAATACGGACTTTCGCGTAGGCAGGGCCGAGGTGCTTATCCAGTTAGGCGAAAAGTCGGCCGCAAGGCGCGATTTGGATAAAGCCGTATCACTCGGGCTCCCGCGGGCCTCCCTCCAATCATTATATCAGCAATGCCGATGAACCGTCGCCTGCTCTCTCTCCTTTTCTGTCTGTTGTCTGTCCTCAGCATAAGGGCACAGGCTGGCATGACGGCATCCGTCACGGATTCGCTCGGCTTTCCACGGCCGCGCGCCTATCGTGCGGTTTGGTTTACTACGCTTGGAGGGCTGGACTGGCCTGTTGCACCGGCCACCAACAAGGCTTCGCGTGAGCGCCAGCAAGCCAGTCTGCGCGCGCAATTTGACCGTCTGCAGGCCGCAGGTATCAACACAATTCTTTTCCAGACCCGTCTGCGGGGCACAGTGGCCTATCGGTCTGCGCTAGAACCTTTTGATTATGTCTTCGGCGGAAAGTCGGGCGCAGATCCCGGGTACGATCCGCTTGCATACGCTGTGGAAGAGGCCCATCAGAGGGGCATGGAGATACATGCTTGGGTGGTGGCCTTTCCTGTATGCCGTCTGTCGGATATGAAGTCGCTGGGCACAAAGGCTTTACCGCGTAAGCATCCCGAACTATGCTACAAGAGCACAGAACTGTACATTATGGATCCGGGACAGCCTGGCACGGCTAAATACCTCTCCGATTTGTGTACGGAAATCGTATCACGCTACGATGTGGACGGTCTGCATCTCGACTACATACGCTATCCGGAAACTGCAGTACGTTTCGATGACAGTTCAACGTATCGTCGCTATGGGCAGGGCCGTCCGCTGAAACAATGGCGTCGGGAAAACGTGTCGCGCGTGGTTCGCACTATCGCAGAGGCTGTTCGTGCGGTAAGACCGGATATTCGGATGTCCTGCTCTCCCGTAGGAAAATATGACGACGTGGCTCGGTTCAGTTCGAAAGGCTGGAACGCTTACACCGCAGTCTGTCAAGATCCGGTGGAGTGGGTTCGGGAAGGCTGGATGGACGAGCTTTTTCCGATGATGTACTTTGACGGCGACAATTTCTACCCTTTTATGTTCGACTGGGCTGAGCGTGTAGGAGCGAAGCAGGTAGCTCCAGGCTTGGGCCTCTATCAGCTGCATCCACGCGAGGGTAATCGTCAGTTGGGCGTATATGTACGACAGACAAGTGTCATAGACCAGTTTCATCTTGGTGGCTTTGCACTGTTCAGAACCCGGTTCCTGCTAGACGATATCAAAGGTTGCTACAGTTATTTCAGGCGTACTTATGGCAATTCGCCTATTCTTCCACCGTCTATGTCCAGCCATCCGCTCAAAGAGCCTCTTCCACAGCCCGAGGCAAAGGTGGAACGGCTTGATTGGAGCCTGCAATTTTCCTGGCGCAAAGCCTATGCCTCTGACGGGAGTCCGCTACGTGTAAATATCTACCGTTTAGGCGAGGGGGAGCCTTTGCTCGTGGCCAGCAGGATAGAGGATTCTTCTTATAAACTTACTCCCGCGCTTCCTGCGTTGCTCCATTCGCGCTATGCCCTTACTTTTTACGACTGCTACGGCCATGAGTCAGAGCCCGTCGTAGTCGGATTATAGTGTTTCTCCGTGCTTTTTCAGTTTATGATTCTTTGCCAAAAGAGTCCTGTGTGTCGTGTTCGTCTAAAAGTTTATACCCCAGACCACGGGCATTGATGATACGCACCGACGGGTCCTTGGAAAGTTTGTGGCGGAGCTTGGTAATGAAAACATGGAGCGACTTTTGGTTGTAAAAACTGTCATCTCCCCATACGTCCAATAATAGCGTTTGCATATTGACTATTTCGCGCCGGTGGCTACACAGGTGGCGTAGGATGGCACATTCGCGAAACGAGAGCAAGGCCGTATGACCCGTGGGCAGATGTCGGAGTTCTTGTGTGGTAGGATAAAACTGATAGGAGCCTATGCGGTAGTTGTCGGCCGATACGTTTATGGAAGTTTGTTTTCTTCCTGCCAAGGCCCGTACTCGCACTATGAGTTCGCGTACGCCAAAGGGCTTGCGGAGAAAATCATTGGCTCCAAGTTCGAATCCTCTTACTACGTCATCTACCGCCGTACGTGCCGTGAGAAACAGCACGGGCGTTTGCGAATCTTCGAGCCTGATACGGCGTATCATTTCAAAGCCGTCCATTTGGGGCATCATTACATCGGCCACTATCACCTGGGGCGTTTCTTCGTGAAACAGACGTAGTCCGTCCACACCATTATGGGCGGTGCGGACGCTGAAGCCTTCTTGCGTCAGGGTATCTTTGAGTATAAGTACAAGATCGGATTCGTCTTCTACAAGGAGTAACTTAATCTTTTCCATCCTTATCAAAATAGATTGTAAATCGGCTACCGTGGTGGGGTTCACTATCCACAGTAATGTGCCAGCCGTGTTGTTGCACTATTGTACGGACATAGTGAAGTCCAAGTCCGTAGCCTCGAACGTTTTGAATATCCCCTGTGGGTACGCGATAGAATTTTTCAAAGACCATAGCCTGTTGTGAGCGGGCAATGCCGATGCCGTTGTCGCTGATCTGCAGGTATTTTTCAGTACAGACGATGTCTATTTGTACAGATGGCCCTGAATATTTTAGTGCATTATCCACCAGATTGTTTACCATATTCTGTAAGTGTGTTCTGTCTGCACAGACAACCAACGTCTCGGGCCTGACGTCAAGCGTAATAGTACAGGATTTCTGCGCCTTTATCTGCTGTATCTCTACGATATGTTCCAGCAACGGACGCATGGCTACATCTTCGCGTTGCAAGCAGAATGTCTGTCGATGTTCCCGATTCATCGAGAGGATTTGCTCGACTAAAGCACTCAGATGCTGGAGTTGCTCACGGCTGATAGTAAGGTAGCGGTGGCGAACTTCTTCCGGTGCATCAGCCCCATAATGAAGCAGGGCGTCATTTGCGGCATAGGCCACCGAAAGGGGCGTCTTGAGTTCGTGTGTAATATTGTGAGTGAAGTCATCGCTTATTTCTTTGAGCGATTTCATGTGCAGCAGTGTGCGCAGCAGGTAGAAAAAAGCAAATGCCAATATGAAAATAATCAATAACGAGGTGGCCAGGATTCCCGCCATCTGGCGGACGACGACGCGTGACACGTTCTCTATACACATTTCGTAATAGTATTGACCATTTACATCGGAGGCATAGCGGTATGTATTATTGTCACGTTTGGCTTGATAGGCTTTTGTGACGAGACGAGCCAGCGTGTCGGCCACGAGTGTGTCAAGCAAATGGGGCTGATGGAGATACAGCAATTTATGTTCGCCACTCAGTCCGATGGCCTGAAGTTCTGTAGTCAGCACACTATCCAACCAATTGAAATCAGCGGGCAATAGCGCATCTACTCCGATATGCAGGCTCTGCTGAAAGCCTGCTGCGAGTTTTAGCAAGCCGTCTTCTGCCAGCAGATTATCGGAAAATTCTTCTTCGGTCATCTTTTCAGCACTCGCATATTGCGCACGATTCATAGCAACCGAGTCGGAGTCCATTTCATATTTATCTACGGCCATAATTACGGTTCCGGTAGTTAAGGCCCTGTTGCTATCTACTCGTGTCTCCGTGGAAAAAGTGTGTTGCGTATGGGTATGTTCGGGTTGATAGCCTACTGAGGCTGTAAAGAGCCCGTGCTTCAGACTCTTATCACGGCGATATTGGTCAATACGATGGAACAACTCGCGCAGGTCAGCCACGCGCAGGGCCTCTTCTACGGCTTTTGACTTCTCTGCGCGGGTGGTCTGAAACAGATTGCTCAGCCAATAGACCTGATACATAAAGATGCCACTCAGCGCAATAAGGATGAGGGCTGAAATGAACTTTAAGTGCAATTTCATAACGCAAAAATATGAATCTGGGCTTATAGGTTCGCCTGGCGTTAAGACTAAATAAGTTTTCTCTTAAGACTTGGTAAGCAGCCATAAGGACCTGCCACGTCGTAGGGCTTTTACTTTTGCAGGGAAATCAAATCTACGATGAAATGAAACGAATCTTTCTGTTTTTATCTCTATGTGTCAGCTTGGCGGGATATGCCCAGACAGACACACTCCGTGCGGACAGCATTTTCCAATCGCTCCCTGAAGCAATGGTGCGTGGCGAGCGACCGATAGTAAAGCCCGATGGGGTTGCACTCTTATACAATTTGCCGGAACTTATACGCAACAAGCCTGTAGATAATGCTTACGATGCACTGAAACATATTCCAGGTGTGGTCGAGATAGGCGAATCGCTCCAGTTTGCAGGCCAATCGGTCAATGTAATCATAGATGGAAAGGCACAGATACTGTCAAGCGTACAACTTACAGCCTTGCTGAAGAATATTCCCGCCTCGCGTCTGAAAGAAGCCGCGTTCTATGCTTCGGCGCCGGCTAAGTTTCAGGTGCGAGGCATACTGATAGACCTCCACTTGAAGCACGAATCGGCAGACCGCTACCTGCAGGCGGAACTTTTTGCAGATGCAGAAATGCGCGATGACCCTCGTTTCCATCAACGCGCCAATCTGAACTGGACGCACGGCCGACTTTCAGCCGATTTGCTCTATAGCCACGGCCGAGAGCGCTATTACAGCGAGAACCAGACCCATGCGTTGCACACACTCAATAATGGAACGACTACACAGATAGACAATGCGAACGAATGGCACGGTCGGCATTCAGAAAACCTACTCCGTCTGGGCGCAGACTATAATTGGACCGACCATCACAGGCTGAGTCTTGTCTATGACGGACAATACAATTTTTCAAAAGGCCATGAGACATCAACAGGTTGGAATCTCTCGCACGGAAATGGCACAGGGCGTACACGATTGCACAACGTTCGTATGGATTACGAGATGCCGTGGGGACTGAAGGCGGGTGCGGAGATGCTTTTCTACCGCACACCACACGTTTCGCACATCCATAGTGAAAACGGAGCAGGAGTGCTGGAGTATGGATCGGAAAGTTGTCAGCGTATCAATAAATGGAAGACTTATTTGAGCGGAGAACATAAGTTGCGCTCGGGTTGGAGTCTTAATTACGGCGGTATATATGCCACAACGGTAGATAATAGTCGCCAATCGTACGACAACCCCGACTTGCAAGATACGGCCACCCGTCGGCGGGAACAAAGGTTTGACCTGTATGCCGGTTTCAGCAGGTCGTGGACAGACAGGTTCAGCCTGAGCGCGTCGCTTGACGTGGAGCATTTCAAGAGCATAGTACAAGACACCTGGGGACTATTTCCGACAATCAGCGCAACCTATATGCCCGTAAAAAAACATATCCTGCAACTTTCTTTGAGTAGCAATAAGCAATATCCTCCATATTGGGAGATGCAGGACGTTGCTTCTTGGCAAGATTCCTATACGGTGTTAGTGGGGAACCCGGGATTAAAGCCTGCACGCGATTATGGGCTGATGTTACAGTATGTGCTCAAGAACAAATATGTCTTTCTGATTGGGGCAACGCATACGAGTGATTATTATGTGCAACTGCTTTACCAATCGCCGGAGCGACTTATGCAAATCTACAAGACAACTAATTTTAATTACAAGAGAGAAGTGGTGGCACAGGTGGTATGCCCTGTAAAGGCGGGACAGTGGTACGATGCACGTTTCACTGTGGTAGGATTTTGGACCAACGAGCGCGCAGACGATTTCTTTGAGATGCCGTTCAACAGGCATGCTCTGTCGCTTATGGCTTTTACGACGCATACATTTAGCATTACCAAACAACTCTTCTTTACGCTCTCCGCCTTCGCGCGCACCCGAGGAATTCAGGGCCTCTATAATCTGCCTGCTTCCGGCAACCTGGATGTCGGCCTACGCTACTCGCTCTGTGGAGGAAAAGTTACGTTCAATCTTTATGGAAAGAACTTGCTGAAGACGAGTTCCATTAGTCCGGAGATTCATTATAAGACACAATATCTGGATCTGCATTTCCGCGATTTCCGCACCTTTGGGCTGTCGCTGAGTTACCGCTTTGGAAATTTCAAGGAACATAAGCGCGAGGCGGTAGATACCTCTCGGTTACACTGATTGCAGGCTGGCGCATACTGACGCGAAGGGCTTATATGCAAATCCGCCCCGACAACCAGCGTGTCGGGGCGGATTACTTCTCTGTAACCTTATGCGGTAAGCCTATCGGTTTAGTTTCCAGATGGCTCCATCCTTAGTGTCTTTTACTTCAAAGCCTGCAGCGGCCAGTTCGTCGCGAATCTTGTCGGATGTGGCCCAGTCTTTTTCGGCTTTCGCCTTGGCGCGCAGTTGGAGAAGCAGGTTTACAGCCTGACCAAAAGCCGTTTCGCGCTCGTTTCCTCCGCTTGTCTCTTCTCGCAAGCCGAGCAGGTCGAAACAGAAGGTTTGGAAAATCTGCCTTAGGGCTTCCAGGGCATCAGCCGATATGGTCGTGGTCTTGTCTGCTAATTGGTTGATAATACGGCAGGCATCAAACAGATGACTGATAACGATGGGTGAGTTGAGGTCATCGCTCAATGCTTCGTAGCACTTATCGCGCAACTCATCGGTATAAGTTTGCGTAATGGTTGCTCCTTCCGACGGCTCGATGCGACGCAACGTCTTGACGGCATCAAGGAGACGTTCGAGACCTCGACGGCTGGCTTGGAGGGCTTCGTTAGAGAAATCGACGGTAGAACGGTAGTGGGCTTGAAGAATAAAGAACCTGATGGTCATGGGGCTATAGGCCTCGTCCAGTTTCTCGTGCTTGCCGGAGAAGAACTCATTGAGCGTGATGAAATTGCCCAGACTTTTGCCCATCTTCTGTCCGTTGATGGTAATCATGTTATTATGAAGCCAGTAGTGGACCATAGGCTTTCCTTGTGCTGCTACGGCCTGTGCGATCTCACATTCGTGGTGTGGGAAGATTAGGTCCATCCCTCCGCCGTGAATATCGAACTCTGCTCCGAGATACTTACGCCCCATGGCGGTACATTCGCAGTGCCAGCCGGGAAAACCGTTGCCCCAGGGAGAAGGCCAGCGCATAATGTGTTCAGGCTGGGCTTTTTTCCACAGAGCAAAGTCCACTTGGTTGTGTTTCTCTTCTGTTCCGCTGAGATCTCGGCTGTGATTGATAACATCCGTAAGGTTTCGATTGGACAGAATACCGTAGCGGTGGTCGCGATTATACTTTTCTACATCAAAATAGACACTTCCGTTCGACTCATAGGCATAGCCATTGTCAAGTATCTGCTTTACCAGTTCTTCCTGCTCGATGATGTGGCCGGTAGCATGCGGTTCGATGCTGGGAGGGAGCACGTTGAGCGCATCCATAGCGCGGTGGAAACTGTTAGTATAGAATTGGGCAATTTCCATAGGCTCCAGTTGCTCCAACTTGGCCTTTTTCGCAATCTTGTCCTCCCCTTCGTCTGCATCGTGCTCAAGGTGGCCCACATCTGTAATATTGCGGACATAGCGCACCTTGTAACCAAGATGTTGGAAGTAGCGGAAGAGCAGGTCAAAGGTGATGGCGGGCCGGGCGTGGCCCAGATGAGGCTCTCCATAGACCGTGGGGCCACATACATACATCCCGACGTGGTCTTCCTGTATGGGACGGAACAGTTCCTTCTGGCGTGTGAGCGTATTGAATAGATAAAGATTGCGTGTTGCCATAAGTGTAGATGGATAAATTTGTAAAACTATTTGCGAAAATAGGGCTTTTGTGCTGAACGTCAAAGATGAAAGGTTGTACAATATGCCTGTCGGCCCGTGGAGTGGACCCAGCGAGGGAGGGAATAAGGCAGGATAAAGATTAGGTTTGGCCTGTGGACCGAAGCGTTATGCCTCCTGAGGTTTTAGCGAGCGAATGACGCGACAGGGGTTTCCGACGGCTACACTGTAGGGAGGAATGGAACGGGTGACTACGCTGCCTGCACCGATTACACAGCCGTCGCCGATTTCTACATCGGGCAATACGCAAACTTGTGCCCCGATCCAGACGTCGTTGCCGACCTTTATGGGCAAAGCGCGCTCTTCTCCCGAAGCGCGATGCTTGGCTTCGAGCGGATGAATGGCCGTGTGGAATCCGCACATAGGCCCTACGAAAACGTTATGGCCGAACGAGATGCCTCCGCCGTCGAGCAGTTGGCAGTCCTTATTCATAAAGAAATTGTCTCCCACTTCGATGAAGATGCCATAGTCGCATTGGAAAGGAGACAGTATCTGGCAGTTCTTGCCTGCCTTGCCCACGATTTTCCGGATAAGGACGTCGCGTTCTTCCCTCTGTGACGGGCGAAGCCGATTATAGTCGTACACTATTTCCTGCACGCGCGTCATGATTTCGCGGAGTTCGGGGCTGGTAGAAGGATTGTACCAGAGGCCTTGGCGGAGTTTTTCGAATTCGGTCATATTAGGTGGGTTTGTCACGCGAAGTTACAGAACTTTTGCATAATAAAAAGACTTCGCGCAATATCACATTGGGCGAAGTCCAAAAGATGGTATTATTGTAAGTTTTATGGTAGTATTAAAAACGATTCACATCGGCTTTAATACAGTGGAGATGATAAATGCTATGATAGAAAAGGATGTTTGTAGTTCTTTTCTGATTAGCATTGCAAATATAGCGCAGATTGATATATATGCCAAACAAAACCGGCAAAAAATGAAATTATTTTGCAAAATACACTTTACAAAAACGGCAATTATTGTATAGAAACGTGCACTTATGCGATGGCGAGGTAGCGCAGAGAGTTGGTGCTGTAAAATGGTGTAATAGTTCAACGCAAATAGGATTTCAGCAGATAACTGTCTGGGAATGGCTACGTGGTCAGACATACCCGGCTCTTCCATAATTCGATCTGTCAGTGGGCCCGTTGCCTGCTTTGGGTGCACCGTTGTATGGGTGTATGGCATAAAAAAGAGACGGCACGGATGCCGTCTCGGGTTTCTTAGGTTATTGGAACGCAAAGCGAACTCTATTGTTTATGTGTCGAGTTTTGCGTAAGTAGCGTTTTTCTCTATGAATTCGCGACGTGGGCCTACGTCTTCGCCCATCAGCATAGAGAAAACGTAGTCGGCATTGCTTGCGCTCTCGAGCGTTACCTGTTTGAGCAGGCGATTCTCGGGATCCATTGTCGTTTCCCATAGTTGGTCGGCGTTCATTTCTCCCAGACCTTTGTAGCGCTGAGTAGTTATGTTGTCTTCATTGCCTTCACCGTAGCGCTCAATAAATTGCAATCGGCTCTGTTCATTATAGCAGTATTCCTCAATATTACCGCGCTTGGTCCGGCAACGGTAGAGCGGAGGCATAGCTATATAGAGGTAGCCGTCTTCAATAAGTTGGCGCATATAGCGATAGAAAAGCGTCATAATCAGCGTAGCAATGTGCTGTCCATCGACGTCGGCATCGGCCATAATGATTATCTTGTGATAGCGCAACTTGTCCAGGTTTACTTCTTTGCTGTCTTCGCCGAGTCCGAACCTTACGCCAAGGGCTTTTATGATATTGTTTACTTCTTGGCTCTCAAAGGCTTTGTGCCACATGACCTTTTCGACGTTCAGGATTTTGCCTCGGAGTGGCAGAATGGCTTGTGTTCTGCGACTGCGACCCTTTTTGGCAGAACCGCCTGCCGAGTCTCCCTCTACGATGAATAGTTCACATTCTGCGGGGTCTTTACTTGAACAGTCGGCCAACTTACCTGGCAGACCACCACCGCTTAGCGGACTCTTGCGCTGTACGCTTTCGCGCGCCTTTCGGGCTGCAATACGTGCAGTGGCCGCGAGTATGACTTTGTCCACGATGAGTTTTGCCTCGCGCGGATGTTCTTCCAGATAGTTTGTAAGGGCTTCGCCAACGGCTTGATTGACGGCTCCGGCTACTTCCTTATTGCCGAGGCGTGTCTTAGTCTGCCCCTCGAATTGTGGCTCGGCCACCTTGACGGATATCACGGCTGTAAGACCTTCGCGGAAGTCTTCACCACTGATTTCAATCTTCGCTTTTTCAATTTGCTTAGAGGCCGTCTGTTCGGCGTAGTTCTTGAGTACGCGCGTGAGTGCCTGGCGGAAGCCTGTCAGATGGGTGCCTCCTTCGATGGTATTGATGTTATTGACATAGGAATGGACATTTTCGCTGTACGAAGTATTGTACATAATGGCCACGTCTATGGGCACGTCGCTCTTCTGGGTGGTGATGGAAATTACATCATCAAACAGATGCACACGGCTCGAATCTATATAACGGACGAACTCGGAAAGCCCTTCTTCTGAATAGAAAACTTCTTCGTGCTGATTACCTTCGGCGTCAGGGCGCTCATCTTTGAGCGTGATGCGCAGGCCCTTGTTGAGAAAAGCCAGTTCGCGCATACGGTTGCACAAGGTTTCGTAACTATACTCCGTGACAGAGAAGATGGTATCATCGGGCCAGAACTGCTGGCGCGTACCGCGCAGGTCGGTTTCTCCTACCACCTTGACGGCATAAAGGGGCTTTCCGCGCTCATATTCCTGCTGGTAGATCTTACCATCACGGAATACCTGAGAGGTCATATGCTTGCTGAGTGCATTAACGCAACTTACGCCCACACCATGCAGACCGCCACTGACTTTATAAGAGCCTTTGTCAAACTTACCGCCGGCGTGGAGCACTGTCATAACTACTTCCAGCGCGCTGCGGTGCTCTTTGGGATGTTCATCAACGGGTATGCCACGGCCGTTGTCCTGTACGATGATGCTATTATCGGGGCAGATGGTTACTTCGATGTGCGTGCAGAAGCCTGCGAGTGCTTCATCGATAGAGTTGTCCACCGTTTCGTAAACAAGATGGTGTAAGCCTTTTTCACTGATGTCGCCAATGTACATAGCAGGCCTTTTGCGCACTGCCTCAAGTCCTTCGAGCACCTGTATATTGGAGGCGGAATAATTGGTCGTGTTTAGGTCTTCTGTCTGCATTATATCGTTTGATTTTTACCTTGGTTATAAACTAAGCAAAATTAGAAAATTCGGTGCAATAATGCAATTTTTTTACCGCTTAATTTTACGATTTTTTGCGATAAGGTGGCGAAAATATCGTCAAGTCTGTGAATAGGTCAATTTTACGGGTTCTGTGTGTCCCATAATGGGCTTTTTGCCGGGGTCTGCATCTGCACGAAAATGGCATAATGCAAGCAGGCTGTACGAGGTGACTGACAACGTAGGGCATAATCTGATTGTAGTGCGTGGGGAGGTATCCGACAAAAAGAACAATTCCGTCGGGTCGCCCTGCAGGCGAATGAGCCAAGTCCATTATGGGCCGTCAGAATTGTATTATGGCGTAGCGAAATGGCATTATGCAATCTTGAAATCCAATTATCTAATTTGAAAATTGCATAATCCTGTGCAATGAGGGCATAAGGCAATATTCTCGCATCTGCTTTGCGTGGATATAAAAGTCCGCCCTCTATACGCGTGGTATAAAGGGCGGACAAATGTTAAGCGTGTATAGGAAGAATCTATTCTTTCTCTTCGAGGCTTGCAGGAAGCATTACAACGGTAATCTTATTGTTGTCTTTGAGCAGTACGTCGCGGCAGAATTTCTGAACGGCTTCTGTCGTAACGGCATTGACAGCCTCAACATAACCAGCCTGGTTGTCCTTGTTCCAACGTACTTTTGTACGGATAAGGCCCTGCCAGTAGCTGTTTTGTTTCTGATTGTCGTTGAACTGCTTAACCTGGAACTTCTTGACCTTGTCCAGTTCGTCCTCAGTAACACCACCTTGAGCGATTTCTTCAATGCCTTGCTGCATCAGAAGCAGAGCGCTGTCGGCTTTCGCAGGCTGTACGGGGCAATAAATCTGCAAGGTGTATTCTTCTTTATAGCCATAGTCGGAAGAAGCGGAGGAACCACAGCTGTAAGCGATACCTGCATCCTCGCGAATGCTCTTCAGCAGACGCTGACTAAGGATTTCGCCCAGAGCGTTGACAACCTGATCCTCTTCAAGGCTGTATGGACGATTTCCGTGCCATATCTGGATGATATTACCCTTCGGTGTCTCCATCTCACGGATGAAGCGATTCGTTACTACGCCATCTACAAAGTTCAAGTTAGGATTCTGATCTTTCTCGGCCTTTTTGGCTTTCTTGATGGAGCCTACAAATTGCTGAGCGTATAAGCGGAGAGAATCTACGTCGAATGCACCCGTTACGAAGAAGGTGAAATCTGACGGGGAGTTGAAGCGCTGGCGGAAGATTTCCTGCATCTGTGCGTAGTCAGCGAGTTCGAGGTCGGCACGGGTAATACGTTTTGCACGCAGATCGTGGTTGTACAACGTGGCTTGTGCAGAGTCGCTGAATGCTACCTCAGGCTGCTTCTCGGCATTCTCCATGCTGGCTTTTACCGTAGATATTAAGTTGTCGTAAGCCTGCTGGTCAACGCCTGGGTTGGTAAAGGTAAGATACAACATCTCGAAGAGGGTGCGGAGATCCTTTGGAGTAGCATTACCCATGATACTCTCAGTGGAAGAACCGATAGAGGTGCTGATAGAAGCCTGCTTACCAGCCAGAGCCTTAGATAATTCAGATGCGGAGAAGTTGCCGAGGCCGGTCATACCTTGTATTTGTGTGGCCAGATTGGCATTGACGCGCGTCTTGGTGTCTTTATAGTTGATTTCGTTCAGACCACCGGCACTGATGCCTTCAAGTATTACCTGACTCTTGTTGAAGTCTGTCTGCTTGTAGTAGATCTTTGCGCCGTTAGCCAGCGTAAGGAGAGTGTAGCCGAAGTCGGCAGGAGTTTCGCTCTTGATCTTGCCAAGTTTCGGCAGTACGGGTACGAGCGGTTCGTTCTTTACATCATCAACGAAAGCCTCTACTTCAGCGTTCAGTCCGGAAGCAACTGCAGCCTTCAGTGTCTCTGCCGTAGGAACAGTTACGTCCTCTTTTTCCGGATACATGGCCAGCACGACAAAGTTCTTCTCGTTCTCAGAAACGATTTCCTTGAAGGCTGCATTGACCATCGGGGTAAGCATGTTTGCAGCAAGGAGTTGCTGAGAGAGAGTCTTAAGCGTTTCATACTCCTGTTCGATGCTTGCAATGAAATCTCCTTCGAGGAAATGGCGTACATACTGGGGTACGAAGAAACTGCTACGTTGCTTGTCGCGGTTGTCGTAGATTCTTTCAAGGCGAGAAAGAATTTCTTCGCTGGCACGGTTGAGTTCGGTAGGCGTAAAGCCGAATTCAGCTGCACGCTTCACTTCTTTGATTACAGCCTCAACCGCTGCTGCATCTTCGCCGTTCTTTGGAACGATACTGAGTTCGAAGGCATCGGCCGTCTTACTGATAAAGTAGTGACCGTAGTCGCTGCTGGCTTGCAGGAATGGGCAATCGGCCTGTTTGCTTATGTCGCGCAGACGTTCGTTGAGACTGTGGCTTATCAGGTCTGTGAAATAGCCTTGCAGGAGTTTTTCCATCGAACCATTCTGCTCGTGGCTCAATGCTTCTTGCTTATACCAGAGTGAGATAATGGTCTGCTGCATTTCCTTATCCTTGTCCACAATGTAGATAGCCTCTTCATTGTCGGGCACGGGGTAAAGTTCGTAAGCTACTTCGTTTTCGGGATTTGTCAGCGGAGAGAAGATCTGCTTGATTTTACCTTCCACTTCGTCCACGTTAATGTCACCTACGACGATGATAGCCTGCAAATCAGGATGATACCACTTGTGATAATAAGCGCGAAGGGTGTCTGGTTCGAAATTATCTACCACACTCATCAAGCCGATAGGCATACGACGTCCGTAGCGGCTTCCGGGATACAGCGTCTCAAGGTTGCGGGTGTATATGCGCATGGCACCGCTGTCTCGCATACGCCATTCTTCGTGTATCACACCACGTTCTTTGTCTATCTCCTCGGTCTCGAGCAGGAGCGCGCCCGACCAGTCGTGCAGGATAAGGAGGCAGCTGTCTATGTTGCCTTCTGTGCCCGGCAGATTGACGGGAACGTTGTCAATGTTATATACCGTTTCGTCGGTAGATGTGTAGGCGTTCAGATTTTGTCCGAACTTTACGCCGATTTTCTCACAGTAATTAACGATAGCATCACCTGGGAAATTCTGCGTACCATTGAAACACATGTGTTCAAGGAAGTGTGCGAGACCACGCTGGGACTCTTCTTCCTGAACAGAGCCCACTTTCTGTGCGATATAGAAGTAGGCTTGATTTTCAGGCAGGGCATTGTGACGCACATAATACGTCAGTCCGTTTTCCAGTTTGCCTATGCGTACATCTGGGTCGATGGGCATAGGAGGCATCTGCTGTGCGCGGACACTGGCCTGCGATGCAAGCAGGAGTAGGCCTGCAAGCACGAAAAGCTTTTGTAATTTTTTCATAAATGTATGGTATTAAGAGATTGTACTATGGTATCAGTTGGCAAGAGCGGGCTCTTCGCTGGCTTCCTCTTCCTCTTCGTCGTCATCTGCTGTGGCCTCTTCGACCTCTTCTACGGCTTCGGTTTCTTCGAGGGCGGTGCTGACTTCTTCAAACTGCAGTTCGGGCGTGTCCTCTATGCCAAAATTCGGATCAAAATGCGGATTCTTCTTGTGTCCGAAGCGGATGCTCACACCGCACAGCACCTGTATCTGCCAATCGCCATGCCCGTTGGCTATGGAATTATAGCGGTCGCCGACGTTATTGGCCGTGGCTTCTATATTGACGGCCAGATGGCGCGTCAGAGCATGCTCTACGAGTACACCTACGCGCGCGTTGTAGAACGCATGCCTACGCCATGGATAGGTGGACGTGTGCTGGCCCGATGCTACCCACTGGCGCATCTGTCTGTTACTGATGCCGTGGTTTATGCCCAATCCGCCGACGAGGAAAACATTGGTGTTTTTATAATTCGACGAGGCTAGGAATTGTGACACATTGAGCAATAAGTCAAGGTCATAATTGACGTATTTATAAGCATACTTCTGCTGGAGCGACGCAAGGTATCCCTTGTTCTTCCAACCACTTACGTTGGCGCGCAGGCCTATATAAGGATTGATCTGGTAGCCGAGGCTGACAGAGGCAATAGGAGTAAAGAGTTTTCGAGCCCCGATGCCCTCGGCCAATGTAGTCTGGGCACCCCCTTGCAGACTAAGAAATCCGTAAGGGTAGGCTTTATGCTTTTTTACCCAGTTTAGCTCTGCCGGAGATTGCGCATTTATCGGGTTCGCTGACAGAGTAAAAATCATCAATAATGCGCCGACGCAAAGGTGGTACTTGAAGCGTTGCAAAAGGGTATTATGGAATTTCATGAGAACCTTATACTAAGAGTTGAAAGGTCATTTTTATAGTCGTACAAAAATAAGAAAAACTACAGGTAAACGCTTAAAAAGTTTTTAAATATTAAGGTGTGGAATAAAAACTAATAGTTTTTGAAAGATTATCTTTGCAAAAATGAACTTTTGTAAGGTGTTTCTTCTTTCATAAACGTCTGGTATGGACAAAAAAGCAACGTTTCTGCTGGCCGGATTAAGTGGTCTGTCGGCTGGTGTCGTGGCACAACAGCGGCCCAATATCATCTACATTATGTGCGACGACATGGGTTATGGTGACTTAGGCTGTTATGGTCAGCACTATATCCTTACCCCCAACATAGACCGTATGGCCTCCGAGGGTATAAGGTTTACGCAGGCTTACTGCGGAAGCCCTGTCAGTGCGCCCTCCCGTGCCACGTTTATGACGGGCCAACACTCAGGGCATACACATGTGCGCGGAAATAAAGAGTATTGGCAGGACAAACTGGTGCCTCAGATGTATGGAGAGAACGAGGACTATACTGTAGTAGGTCAGGAACCTTACGATACGGCCCACGTCATCTTGCCTGAGATCTTTAAGCGCGAAGGCTACAAAACGGGTATGTTCGGAAAATGGGCAGGAGGATATGAAGGTTCGGTCTCTACGCCCGACAAGCGCGGTGTGGATGAGTTTTACGGCTATATTTGTCAGTTTCAGGCCCACCTCTATTTTCCCAACTTCCTCAATGAGTTCAGCCGGGCCAAGGGAGATACTGCGGTGCATCGTGTTGTGCTGGAACAAAACATTCAGCATCCGATGTATGGTCCCGAATATATCAACAGAGCGCAGTATAGTGCCGACCTGATACATAGGCACGCTCTGGAATGGCTGGACCGTCAGACGTCAGACGAGCCATTTTTCGGTGTGTTTACCTATACATTGCCTCATGCGGAATTGCGCCAGCCACTTGATTCTATATTAGGGGCTTATGTTCCCCAATTTTCTGAAGAAAAAAACTACAACGGCGAGCCCTGGTCACGCTATAATCCGACAGCACATGGGCATGCGGAATTTGCTGCAATGATTACGCGTCTTGACCTGCAAGTGGGTGAGATTCTGCAGAAACTTCGCGAGAAAGGATTGGAGGATAATACGCTGGTAATATTTACTTCCGACAATGGCCCCCATGAAGAAGGTGGCGCAGACCCAGACTTCTTCAATCGCGACGGACTATTACAGGGTAAGAAGCGGAGTACCTACGAAGGAGGAATACGTGTCCCATTTATCGTGCGCTGGCCCAGACAGATTCCTGCCGGTGTGGTAAGCGACCAGATGTTTGCCTTTTATGACCTTATGCCTACCTTCTGCGACGTTGCAGGTATCAAAAATTATGAAAGCAAATACCGTAATCCGCGTTTGAAGGACGACCGCTTTGACGGCATATCTATGTGGCCGGCTTTCCAGGGCTTACCGCAAGAGAAACAGCACCAGTACCTCTATTGGGAGTTTCATGAGACTGACATGATGGGCATACGCGAAGGAGACTGGAAGCTGGTGGTGGAAAAGGGGCAATGCAGGCTCTATAATCTGGCTTCCGACATCCATGAAGATAATGATGTCAGCGTGGCACATCCAGATATTGTCCGGCGACTTGTGGACTATATTTATGCGGAGCATATTGACAGTTCTGATTTCCGTATCACGTTGCCCCAAAGACTATAGAAGAATTACAATCAGCAGGCCGTACTATTTTGTACGGCCTGCTGATGTTTGTATTACACAAGGCCGTTTTCTTGGCAAGAGGAGAAGTTTTTTCGGTAATCAGATTGCGGAACTTATTCAACAGAGATTTTTTCCGATACAGCGTATTTATCCTTTCATAGTATCCACGCCTCAGTGGACGCGCCCTATAAGGCGGGCTCTTTTATCTACTCGTTTTCTGGTTCTGTTACGGAAATTCTACTGTAATACAGGTTAAGGTGCTCCGCGGGAGGAAGAGGTGGCAGTATAAGATAACAAGGACAAAGTCTCTGATTGGGACATAAAAAAACAGGCTTATGATGTTTTATCATAAGCCTGTTGTATGGACAGAACGAACGGGTTAGATACCGAGTTTGCTCTTAATCTTTGCCGTAACATCCTCACTGATGGCCGTGTTGATAAAGATGTTGGCTTGCAGGGCCGTCTGCGTATCAATTACATAGACATAGCCACCTTCTTTCTGCACGCTATTGACTGCGTCCATAATGCGCTGAATGATGGGCTGCATCTTCTGAGCACGGGCGTCTTCAAAAGCCTTTTGATTGTCGGCTTGGGCCTGCTGGAACTTCTCGTACATTCCTTGCAACTCCTGCTCGTAACGTTCGCGGATATTCTGCGGTGTCTGTTCGTTTACCTCCTTTTGATATTTTTCAGCCTTGGTCTGAATCTCTTTCTGCATATCTTCAAGATCTTTCGTATAGCGTTCGCCCAAAGATTTGAGTTCTGCTTCAGCAGTCTTATAAGCTGGAAGTTCTGCTGCGGTAGCATTGAGATCGAAGTGGCCAAATTTCTGAGCGGAAAGGCTCAGGGGTGCAAGCATCAGCACCGCGAGAAGAATTTTCTTAATCATTTTGATGATATTGTTTATGATGGTTTATATTTCAAGGTTTACATCCACCGGATGCAGGGTGTAACAGGTGGATACGGGCGCAAAAGTAAGCAGTTTAATTGGAATAACCTAACTTGCCAAGCACTTCGTCGCTCACGTCAATGGCGGGAGAAGCGAAAAGTATGCCTGCGGTGTCGCTTGAACGGTCGAGTATGAGTTGCAGATTACGCTGCTGAGCGACAAGCTTCATGGCATTGTACACTTCTTCCTGAATCGGGGCCATAAGACTCTCGCGCTTCTTGAAAAGTTCACCTTCTGGGCCGAAATACTTCTTGCGCAAGTCACTTGTCTCTTTCTCTTTATTTACGATAGCCTGTTCGCGCTCCTTTTTCTGCTCTTCCGAAAGGAATACAGCCTCGTTCTGGTAGTTCTTATAAAGCGTTTTTGATTCAGTCTCGAGGGCTTCTACCTCATTCTGCCACTTTTTAGAACTCTGATTGAGTTGTTCGTTGGCGCGCTCATAGGCGGGAATGTTCGAAAGGATATATTCCATATCTACAAGGGCAAATTTCTGTGCGTTAGCACTGAGCATGGCTACGGAAGCCACGAGTAGGATGAATAGACGTTTCATAGTTTCAAATTTTATGCGGGTTATTTATAATCGAAATATTTGTTATGACGCCGGAAAGGAGCAAAAGGTTATTTGCATTATGCGATTTTTAACTTTTTTTATTAAATCAGCCTGTCCGACAGTCTTGTATTAGAATTCCTGATTCATGATGAAGTGTATCTGGCTTCCACCAGCCTTTACACCATTGATGTAACGCTGGAAACCGTAAGCCCAGTCTACTCCCATCATACCTACCATCGGCAACATTAGGCGTACACCAACGCCCACACTGCGTTTCATGTCAAAAGGATTGAACTTCTTGACATCTGTCCAGGCATTTCCGCCCTCAGCAAAGGCTAGTGCAAAAATATTGGTTTGGCCTTCGAGGATAAGTGGATAGCGTAGTTCGAGTGTCATACGGCTATATGCGTAGGCATTGTCGCCCTGATTTCCTGCAAGGGAGCCGTTGTCGTAGCCACGCAGTCCAATGGTTTCAGTGGCATATCCGTAAGTGTAGCCGGACATACCGTCACCGCCGACATAATAGGCCTCAAAGGGCGACTTCTTATGGCGATTGTAACTTCCCAGCAATCCGAATTCAACGCGAGTCATCAATACGGGCGCCTTAGGGATGTTTGCCAGTGCAATAAAATTGCGCAATTTGAATTTCCATTTGTGATATTCTATCCAGCGGAACTTTTCTTGCGATTCCTTAGTATAGGTAGAACTGCGGTAATCATTTGCCAGATTTTCATAATCCTTTCCATCCCAAAGAGAATAGGGCGGAGTGAAAGCAACGGACAGTTCAAGTTCAGAACCACGGCGCGGATAGAATGTATTATCGGTTGAAGTACGATTCAGAGCCAAACGCAAATTTATGTTATTGCAATTGCCGTCTGTGATAAGGAAGTATTGCCACGACTTCAGCATATAGCGCGTATAGGCCAGTTCAGCTGAGAAAGTGAAATAGTCGTCGGGCCAGCGCAAGCGCTTTCCGAATCCGATGGATAAGCCAACCATCTTTACATACTTGTCGGGGTCATAATAATTAGTATAGTTATAATAACTGTTATTATTTCCGTAACCCGTCAGATAGTTGTAGTAGTAATTGTTGTAGTAGCTACTATTATAATAGTTGGAGTTTACGTCGCTCTGCTTGGTGTAATAGAACGAGAAAGAGAACTGGTTGGGCCGTTTCCCGCCGAACCATGGATCTAGGAAGGAGAAACTGTAACTTTGGTAGTAGGTACCGTTTGTCTGCACATTGAGTGCAACGGTTTCACCGTCACCTTGCGGCAAGAAACCTACGTGCTTCTTTCCATCCTTGCGGAAGAGATTGCGTACAGAAAAGTTGGTAAATTTAATACCCGCCTGTCCTACGATACCAGTGGGGCCCCATCCGATAGAAAGCTGGAGTTGGTCGCCACCTTTAGAAACAAGCGGATAGGTTATATCTACCGTTCCGTTCTCTGGGTCGGGCTTTATGGCTTTAGACATACCTTGTTGCAGTGCTTCTGCATCGAATTGGTTCATTTGAGCCAGTTCCATTACGGAGCGCTTAATGCTTTCCATACTGAAGAGGTCGCCGGGCTTGGTGCGAAGTTCGCGTCGGATGACATTCTCATATACGCGCGTATTTCCTGTAATGTTTATTTTATTGAAACGGGCTTGGCGACCCTCGCGGATACGCATTTCCAAATCTATAGAGTCTCCTTCGATGTTTACTTCGGTGGGGTCTAGCGAATAGAAGACATATCCGTTATTATAATAAAGATTTCCAACGGCATCATCGTCCTCGTTGAGCCTCTTATTCATGTGTGTCTGATTATAAACGTCGCCCTTTTCCATCCGAAGGATGTTTTGGAGTACATCTGTGGGGTACACGGTATTTCCCACCCAACTGATGTTGCGCACATAATATTTCTGTCCTTTGCTAAGGTCTAAATAGATATTTACATGGCTTTCATCTACATTTTCTACGCTGTCTGAAAGGATTAGTGCGTCGCGGAATCCCCACGCATTCATGCGCGTGATGACATGTTCTTTGTCTTCTTCAAATTTCTCTGGAAGGAATTTTTTAGACTTAAACAAAGTTACAAGACTCTTTTCGTGTGTCTTCTTCATAGCCCTCTTTAACTTACGGGCTTCCTTGTTTGAGACACCAGCCATATAGATGTGGCTGACATGAGTCTTTGCGTTTTTCTTTATATCAATGTTTACGAGCATTCTATTATCGCTCGTGATGTCTTCTCGTTGCGTGATATCAACAGAACAGTTTTTAAATCCTTTGTCCTCAAAGTATCTTTTGATCAGGATTTTTGCGCGGTCCACAATGTTCGGTGTAATCTGACTTCCGGTCTGCAGGCCGAGTTTTTTCTCTATGGCTTCGCGCTCGCTCTTCTTTACACCAGTGTAGCTGATAGAGGAAATACGTGGCTGGGCGGTCAGATGGACGTGTAGGTATATTCTGTGGCCCACTATACTATCGGCAGTAATGCGCACGTTGGAGAAAAGTTTGTGATCCCAATATCGGCGGACTGCATCAGTAATGTCGGCACCGGGGATTTCATAGACTTTCCCTACGAAAAGTCCCGAAATGGAAGAAAGAAGATCAGGGTCGAAGCCAGGAACTTCGTCCACAACCAGTCCCCCAAGTTCATATCTTTCGCCTTGTCCGGTATAGGAAATGTCAGGATTTATCTCTCGCGTCACATTCTCTTGTGCCCAAGCTGTCTGCGTACAAAACAAGAGCATTAGCCCAAGAAACCATAGACTTGCATATTTCTTCTTCATATAAAAATACGTCTAGAATATAAACGGATTATTCAGTGGATTGATCAACTTGTTCTCCTGTCTGGCCGAATCGTCTTTGGCGATGCTGGAAAGCCACAATGGCTTCGCGGAAGTCGTCGGTGCTAAAGTCTGGCCAGTATTTGTCGGTAAAATAGAACTCTGTGTAAGCACTTTGCCATAACAAGAAATTGCTCAGCCTTTGTTCGCCACCGGTGCGAATGAGCAAATCGGGGTCGGGCATAAAGGAGGTGCTCAGTTCGTGTGAGATATCTTCTGGCGTCAGGCTCTGGGCATCGATAAGGCCCTCTTGTTTTTTTTGTATGAGCCGTTTCGTGGCTTGTGTAAGTTCCCAACGTGCAGAATAGTTTAGCGCGAGGACACAGGTCATACGCGAAAATTGTGCTGTGTGCTGTTGAAGTGTCAAAATGGCTTTTTGAACTTCTTGTGGCAGTCGCGTAATGTCACCTATAATACGCAGGCGCACTTGGTTCTTTACGAAAATCTCCTCTTCCATACTTTCAAGAATCAGACCCATAAGCGCAGCAACTTCTGCGTGGGGGCGAGTCCAATTTTCAGTAGAGAAAGTATAAAGCGTAAGATATCGGATGCCCATCTGTGTGGCTTCTGTGGTGATTTTCCTCACGGTCTCTACACCTTTTTGATGCCCCAAACTCCGGTCTAGCCCACGTTGCTTGGCCCAGCGACCATTGCCGTCCATAATTATGGCGACATGGGTAGGTATGTTATATTTCTCAGAATTCATTGTAGGCATCGGTAAGTGGATGGGATTATCTGTCTTTGTTGCAACTGGGGCAACGTGGCGAAAGATCGTATGTAAGGGAAAGCATTGTAAGGTTGTAATGATCCTTATTGCGGAAGCCTTCTGATTTTATTCCATGTGGTGCTTCAAGGCCTTCGAGTTTGTCATTTGGCGTAAAGTGGAATGTCCAACTTAATCCGGCATTCAGTCGCTCTGCAATCTTCCATTTCACACCAAGTCCGACGGGGAAATTTGCGGTAAAGGCTTTTCCTACGGCTGAATAGGTAAGTCCGAAGCCTAATTGGAGATAGGGAGTGAAGCGCTTATAGCCTTGATAACCTTTCTGCCAGCCATAGGGCAAAAGATGGAGTTCGTAGAGTCCGCCGAGGTCGAATAGAGAGCCCGAAGCCTCATACATCATCCTTTCTGCTGAAGAACCCGCAGTCAGCACAGGGTAAAAGTCGTCTAGTCCGGCATTGTTTCCTGACACGCGCAGGTAGTTGAGTGACAACTTTATGGCCATACGCGGATTGAGGGGGAATCGTGCAATGAGTCCAGCGGCAGCACCTGTATTGCCATATAATTTTGAACCCAAATCGTTTATTCCGAATCCACAACCGGCTCCAAGTCCCAATTCCAACCGATAAACGGTGTCGTCCTGCGCTTTGAGCGAATTGGCTTGTACTATCCACAGGGACATCGCACAGGCTAAAAAAACGGCGCGGAGCGGGAGGCAAAATATGGAACAGGGTTGCGACATAGAACAAAGGAGAATGTGACGAGGTGTATTATTCTTCAAAACGATACTGAGGGGTGGTCCAGCCTAAGCGATTAAGGCGTCCGCGAAAAACTTCGCCACTGCCGTTGCAAAAGAGGTAGATAAAATGTTGCGCATCTACGGCCGCTGTATATCCGGTAGTAGAGTCGGCGTACTGAGGCTGAGGAATAACTGTGCTAGACCAATGTAATCCGCCGTCATTGCTTAGGTAGAATTTACTAAGCTTATTTGTGGAATCAAGCCCAAGCATCAGCATACCTTTGTCATAAGGGAACAAAGAGGTGGAATGGAGCTGCGGAAGCCTTGTAGCTTCGTCCGTGGCCAGAGAATAGTAGTTCCACGGAAATTGGTCAAAGCCCGTCAGATCTACATTCTGCTTCCAGATTGACGGCTCTGAGCCATTGTAGCCTACAATTATCAAATCTTCATAGTCGCTGTTAGTAGCCGACGAGAAATTAAGACCGTACGTTTCTTCCTCGGGAAGTGTTCCGCCTGTTTCTAAGGATTCTTCTTCCCAAGTCTGCCCGAGATCTTTGGAGGACAGTAGTTTGTTGCCGGCCCGAGCCACCAATCGGTCGCTACCTGCGCAAATGAGCATATCTAAATTATCTGGGTAAGAGGTGGATACCAGTGACCAATTGATGCCATCTGTGCTTTCTGCTAACTGGCCAGCGGAAAGTGCGTAGAAGTTATTCTGATAAAGCACTACGTTGTGTGTCTCAATAGATGCAAGGCTTAATGTAGAGCGTTGCAGGTTCGAGGCATCAGATGTGGGCGCACTGAGAAGCACTGGATCTACGCTATTTTCTTTGGCAAATAGGAAAATCTGATTGTCGCGTATGAGTGTGCGCTGATCGGTCAGATTGGCCAGAGCGGTTACATTCTCTGCCAATTTTGTCCAACGGAACGTGTCGCCCACTTCCTTATGCACGTGAAGGTCAAGCAGGTAGTGGCGCACAGCACGATAACTGGGTGAATAGACGGAAAGTTGGCGTACGACGCTACAATCTGTAGAGTCGGTAGATGTAAAAATGGTGTCTTCGTCTAGCCCTAGTTTTCGAATCAGGACGCTGGATGAAGCTGTGAAATTGGAAAAGGTAACCTTGGTAAGGTCCGTTTCGAACGGAAGCGAATCAAGGTTGAAAATGTGTCCGGAAGCCTGATCTATGCTGAGCGGATAGGCAGAGCCGACCAGTGTTCCTATGTAAGTGGAATCTCGGGTTGTGCCATTGTCGTCTGTGACGGTTGTGTGCATCGTCCGCTTAAGTGTTCCGAGAGTGGCGCTGGTTACTACACAATTGTCATAGCCAGTTTCGCTGGTATAGTCTTCGCTGTTGCAACTGATAAGTCCGAGGCTTAGGACAAATGCGTATGTCAGCGTGCGTAAAAGTCGGTTGAACATTTTTGAAGAGCGATTTAGTCTATCTGTTTGATATTTGCATCAGAATATCTGACAGGCCCGCGTTGAAGCCAAAATACATTAAGTTGCAAATTTAGAGATAAATCGTTCAACCGCAATAGTGAAAGGGCGATTTTAGTAATTATTTTATATAATTACCCCTTCTTTTTGCATTCTTTAAGGTTACGGCCAATAGGTTTCAATATAATTTCGAATGTCATCTTTGTCTGCTGTAAAAACATGTCCTGCAATCCCTATTCCTACTACTTTGTCTTCTTTCGGCAAACGGAGTTTGGTAAGGGTAAATACATAGTAGTCTTCATATTGCAGGCCGGCACTAAGCGAAGTCTTTACACCTTGCTTCAGCAAATAGTCCAGTCCGAACTCGTGGGCATATTCCATTACGCCGTCAAGTGAGGCGGTTTCATTGACCGCTTCTGTAATGTTTTCAGAGATTACTTCAACGTGTTGGCTTTTGCTGGGGCGCGTAAAGAAAAGTACGGCCAAGATGCATAGAAAGAGAAGAGAAAAAATGATAGCTTTATGTTTCATGGGAATAGGATAATAGCCCACTATTTGGCAATTAGCACGCTGGTTTTTCCGATGGTTCCGCGATTCTGTGCAGGCATAATCATCATTAGATTGCGAGTGGAAAAATATTTTTCCAATTGTGTGGCCAACATATTAAAGTAAGGATGACGTGAGACGGTATTCTCGCGGGCCCAAACAAAAATCACTAAATGATTTGGGCGCATACGGTTTGCGAGAGGAAGGAAGTCGTTCCATTCGTTATAAGGCTCGTAGTGACACCGAAGAGTAACCCCCGTTTTCTCCCAATACTGTTGTAAGGCCATCAGCGTATCGTTTCCCGAATAAACCTGCATCTGGCAGTCCAGATGACTGGCCAATAAAGCCACACGGTCGGCCCACGCTGAAAATGCAGGCTCAAATTCCGCGCTCCGAGGCACTACCAGGTGGAGCATACGGATGGTGTTGAGCGGTTGCATGGCGCGATAGACGATGATCTGCTTTGTAATCGTGGCCAGCAAGTCTGAACCGAGTGAGCCGAAGAAGGGTTCCATCAGTCGGGTCTTTCTGTGGAGTCCTATCAATAGGTCGGACGCGTCTAACTCCTTCATAGCGTGCGACAGGCCACTTACAATGTTTACTGACCACCTCAAATGTGTCTGCATTCTTATGTTGGCTGCCGCCGAGAGCTTTGCGGCAAGCTCCAGACTCTCTTTTCCCTGAGCTTGTTGCTTGGGATTGTCATCCGTCACTATGTTGATGGCAGCCAGTGGCTGGGTGGAGCGTGGCGTGCGTATGGTAAGTGCTAAATTCACTAGGGGCTCGACGTGTGCAGGTGCATTGACGGCCAACACGATACGGTCCTCAGCCGGTTTCTCTATGGGCTCGATTTCTTTGCTGAGCATAATCTTTCGGCTTGCCCACTCGGTAGAGAATGAACTTATGATACAACTTACTAGGATAAGTAACATTGCACCATTGAGTATGACATCGTCAAACAGGCGGCTTCCGTCAGGCAACAGGATATTGTAACCAACCAGCGCAATGGCCAAAGTGGCGGCTGCGCGAGAGCCCGTGAGACCGAAAATAAGGGCGCGATCGACAGGCTTAAGTTTATGGGTCAGTTGGCCTATTGTGGCTGCCAACCACTTACTGCCTACGCTTACCCCAATCATGACAAGTGCAACTTCGATGGCTTTTAGTTGGAATAGACTGCGCAAGTCAATCAGCATGCCTACTCCAATCAGGAAATAGGGTATGAAGAGTGCATTTCCGATAAACTCTATGTGATTCATCAGGGGACTGGTGGCAGGTATTAGCCTGTTGAGTACCAATCCGGCCAAGAAGGCTCCCAATATCCCCTCCATACCTGCCAATTCCATAAGTCCCGCCGACAAGAAAACTAGGCCGAGGACAAATATGTACTGCACAACGCCGTCGTTCACTTTTCGGAAAAAGAATCGGCTTATGCGAGGGAAAATAAAGAGGATGGCAGTACCGATTGCGAGCACTTTTAACAGTAGCCAGAGCCAGTAGAGATCAGACGTGTTTGTCTGATAAGAACCGCTGATAAGGGCCAATACTAACAGCGTAAGTGTGTCGGCAATGATCGTACCTCCTACGGCCAGGCTGACGCTTTTGCGCTTGGATACGCCATAGCGCAATACGATGGGGTAAGAGACTAATGTGTGGGAAGCATACATTGCGGCCATCAACATTGCCGCTGCAATTCCGTAGCCCAACAGACTGTTGGCGACAAAGCCCAGACTCATCGGTATGGCAAACGTGAGCAACCCGAAAAGAAAAGTCTGCAATCTGGAGTTGGAAATGTCGCGCAGGTTCATTTCCAATGCTGCCAGAAACATTATATAATAGAGTCCTACTTTTCCAAAGAGCTCAAAGCTGTCGTCACGGACTAATACGTTAAGCCCATAGGGTCCTATGACGATGCCGGCTATGATAAGTCCGGCTATTGAGGGAATGTGGAGCCGTCTCATAAGCGCTGGAGCCAACAGGATAATGCCCAGTACGAGGAAAAATATCCACGTCGGATTTTCGATAGGGAATGTCGGCCAGGAGAGAGGCATAAGAGTCGATAATAACTCCGAACGAAACGAAAGGTCCCGTTCGTGGAGTTGTTTGCTTAAAAATTTTTGCAAAAGTACAGTTTTTTAATTCAACCCCAGCCACATTCCTGTAAAAACCCGTATTTTTGCCCTGTGTCCCACCCTTTTGTCAGTTCGCTTGAGCCGGCCCTCAGAGGGTGGAATAATACAAATTAAGAATTTCTAAATCCTGTTGATATGAAAGTAGCTATTGTGGGTGCCAGCGGTGCAGTTGGACAAGAGTTCCTCCGTATTCTTGACGAACGCAATTTTCCCATTGATGAACTTCTTCTTTTTGGCTCTGCACGCAGTGCGGGGACGACTTGTCGCTATAAGGAGACCGACGTGCCCATCCGACTTTTGCAACACGGCGACGATTTTCTTGGCGTGGACTATGCGTTTACGTCTGCAGGCGCCAGTGTTTCCAAGGAATTTGCCGATACTATTACCCGACATGGCGCAGTAATGATTGACAACTCTAGTGCTTTTCGCATGGAAGAAGATGTGCCGCTCGTGGTTCCCGAATGCAACGCACAGGATGCATTAGTGCGTCCGCGAAATATCATAGCCAATCCAAACTGTACTACTATTATGATGGTCGTTGTCCTTAAGCCGATAGAGGAGATGAGCCACATACAGCGCATTCACGTATCCACGTACCAAGCTGCCAGCGGGTCGGGAGCCGCCGCAATGGCCGAATTACTGCAACAGTGCAGGGAAGTGCTCGACGGAAAGGAGCCTACGGTCAAGAAGTTCCCGCATCAGCTTGCTTTCAATATGATACCGCAGGTTGATGTATTTCTGGAGAATGACTACACGAAAGAAGAGATGAAGATGTTCCACGAAACGCAAAAAATCATGCACAGCGATGTGCGTACCTCGGCTTCGTGTGTTCGTGTGCCCAGCCTGCGTAGCCATAGCGAGAATGTATGGATTGAGACATCAGCACCTGTAGATATAGAGGAAGTTCGTCAGGCTTTGCAGAAGGCTCCGGGCGTCCAGTTGGTCGATGACGCGAGCCAAGGTCTCTATCCTATGCCATTGTTTACGGCAGGAAAAGACGATATCTATGTAGGCCGTCTGCGTAAAGATTTGGCCAATCCCAACGGATTGACGCTTTGGCTGACGGGAGACCAGATCCGTAAGGGCGCAGCTTTAAACGCTGTGCAGATTGCAGAGTACCTTATTCAGGCAGAATAAGGCTGTGGGTCGATAAGTCTATACGACGAATCCATAACAAAGGGAAGCGAAATTTTTCGCTTCCCTTTCTTTAGTACCCCGACTGAGAATCGAACTCAGATCTAATCTTTAGGAGAGACTTGTTCTATCCATTGAACTATCAGGGCAGTTGTATCAGTTCGTCCTACGGAGGGCAAAGTTAAGCCAATTATGCCATAATGCCAAATCTGTATCCGTTCTGCTGAGGACTCAGGCATCCGCTTGGAGTGGAGCCTGCTTTATACTTACAGAATATACTTTCTGTCAGACAGAAGCAACATACGGCCACCGGCGGGCAGGCTTTTGTGTTAAACAATAATTCTGGAGGGTGGTTTGTAGTTGCAAAGAGTGTGGTTAGACTGTCAAATGATTTTCTTGCACCTTGTGACGAAATCCCGAGGGCGTCAAACCGGTTTCCCGCTTAAAGAATTTTGTCAGTGAAGCAGGACAGGGAAAATTGAGCCTATGGGCTATCTCTGCAGCCGAATCATCACTGTACGCAAGCCATACTTTAATTTCTTTGACGCAGGTTTGGTTGATCCATTGCATCACGGTCTGTCCGCTCACTTCCTTGATAAGTGTGCTCAGATAATGCGGGGCCAGACATAGTTTATTAGCATAGAAACTGACAGTACGCTCGCGTGCGGCAAACCGACTGACCAGGCTTACGAAACGCCGAAGTAATTCGTCTCGCCGATTGACGGGTCGGCTTGTAGATGGCTCCGCGTTTTGTATGCGCACATACTCTAGAAGAGAGGCAGTCAGCAGGCGGACATTATCTTCGGGAAAAGTCGGAGTTTCCTGCACGAGTTGCCAGATTAGGGCGAAGTGCTGTTCTACCACAGGCTGCGTCTGTTCGTTTAGATGCAGGCAGATGTAAGAAGGTGCTTCCGGATTGGTCGAAGTAGGCGCGGGGAAATTGAACGCATCAAATTGGAAGTCGGCAGAATGGCCCTGTTTTTCTACGAGTGTATCGGCGCTGAACACCACAAGGTCGCCTGCGCGGAAACAATGCTCCACCAGATTAAAACTATATCGCGCTTCTCCTTTTCTGACCAGCACGACGCGTCCTTCGCGCAACAAATAAGGCTGTGAGGGTATGAGAAATTGCTGTTCGTGCAGGGCAAAATCGCGTAGCATAAAGAAGTCGGCGTGTACATATATCCGGCCGTTCTGTTTCCAGCGCTCTCCGTACTGTCCGAGTTGCAAATTGAAAGTATCTATAAGCATATCAGTCGATTTGACGGTAAAGTTAAGTAAAATATGCCTTATTTATGGTTTTTCTATATTTTTCTTACAATATGGCAAGTATGTAGACAAAATTGCCAATATGTAATTTTGTAAAAGGACAGACCTTTGCACCCGTAAACATAACTAATCCACTCACGCTATGAAGAAATTATTCCTTGCCCTATTGATGTCAGTTTGTGCGACAAGCTTGTTTGCAGGTGGCATTATGACCAACACGAATTACCATATTGCATTTGACCGTATGATGGCTCGGGGAGCTTCGCTCGGTATAGATGCAGCATACAGCAACCCTGCAGGACTTGTGTGGGGGTATGAAGGTTGGCAACTCTCCTTTAATTGGCAACGTCCACATCAGGACCGTGACATAACAACTACCTTCCCTCTGTTCACAGATCCCAATAATACGCACAAATTCCGCGGAAAGGCGTCGGCGCCATTTGTGCCTGGATTGTTTGCCGCGTGGCATAAAGATAAGATAGCCGTGTCTGCAATGATAGGTATTGTCGGAAGTGGCGGCTATGTAAAGTACGACGACGGTCTGCCTATGCTGTCGGCCCCCGTCATGGCCCTGATGGCTCAGCGTGGTATGACGCCCGACACTTATACTATCGATGCTTCTATGAAAGGTAAGCAATATGTTTTTGGAGGCCAGGTATCGTTTGCCTACCGCTTTGCGCGCGATTGGTCTGCCTCTGTAGGCGTGAGGGCCAATTATTATGACGGCTATTATCGCGGACATCTCTACGTGTCGCCCCAACCTGCCGTTGCTTCCGCCCTTGGGCTTCCTGCGCAACTGGCTGGCATGCGTCTGGACACCGATCAGACGGGCTGGGGCTTCAATCCTATTGTAGGACTCAATTATCACAGAGGCCCGCTTACCGTATCTGCGCGCTACGAGTTCCGTACAAAACTCAATATTCCTAATAAGACCAACGAACTGGCCGTAGAAATTGCCGGAATGACGCCGGAGCAGTCTGTCGCACTATTAGGCGACAAGGTGGCAGCCTATCGCGACGGGGCCAAAACACGTTACGACTCGCCGGCTCTCTTAGTGGCTGCCGTCGGATATGAGTTCCGTCCGAATCTTCGAGCCACTTTGGAGTATCATTTCTTCGACGATAAACATGCCCACTTATCGGGCGAGCGACAGAAAGCGCTCACTCACGGCACGCAAGAGTTCCTTGCCGGAATAGAATGGGACATCAACAAAATGTTTACGGTCAGTGCCGGAGCTCAGCGTACCGACTACGGACTTTCGGACGACTACCAGCAAAATACCTCCTTTGCGTGCGACAGTTGGAGCGTCGGACTGGGCGGTGCAATCAACATAAACAAACATCTGACAGTCAATGTGGGTTATTTCTGGACGATGTATTCTGACTACACCGTCAACGTGCCCGCCGGAACGCCCGGATATGCCAGCACCACGCTCGCAGGCACAGATGTCTATTCCCGGACGAACCGCGTCTTGGGCCTCGGAATAGATTATAAGTTCTAAGGTTTTTCTACAATAATTCTATATTTACGTTCCACTCTCTCCTCCGTGCGCAGGCCTCACTATTGTGTCGCCTGCGCCGTTGTTTTTGAAAACCGCATTATGGGACGGAAAAATTGCATAATGGCGTGGACCGATTGCATACTGCAATTTTGAAATTGCAGTATCTAATATTCAAATTGCATAAGCCAATAAATTGACGCCATTATGCAATTTTCAGGCAGATGGATTCTTGGCAAAAACAGGCGGTTTCATCGGGCGGATAGCCCCCTTTTCTTTTACCTTTTCATCATTCGGTACGAGGGCGCGATTGTTCAGAAAGTCGGATTGTCCGGCGCGGGAGTTTGTGGCATAATGCGATGACGATTTTTGCGCTTGTTCCAAAGCCGTTTCAGGCTTTTACGCTCTCCTCTGAAAGGGATTTGCATAGGGAAAAGCAAGTAGCGGAAAAACAGAACAATTCTACCGTCTAGTTTTTGTATGTCGCATCTAAACGACTACTTTCGCTATGAATAGAAACTCATTCGGAAAATTCGTACCATACTATGAAACACCTCTTACCCGAACTTCCCTACGCACTCGAGGCTTTAGCCCCCGCCATGAGTGCTGAAACCTTACAGTACCATTATGGGAAACATCTGCAGACCTATCTGGATAATCTGAACCGACTTGTGGCAGGCACAGACTTCGAAGAAAAATCGTTGGAAGATATTGTCAAGAGCTCATCGGGGCCACTTTTCAACAATGCGGCACAGGCTTGGAATCATATTTTCTTCTTCGATACCTTGACACCCCTATCTAAACCTGTCGGGACAGGGTTGCACGCGCTCATTCAACGTGATTTCGGTTCGGTTGAAGCCTTTAAACAACAACTAACTGCTGTGGCCACCGGACATTTCGGCTCGGGCTGGGCCTGGCTCATAAAGGATGCAGACGGTAGGCTTAAGGTGCTCTCTACGAGCAATGCAGATACTATGTTGCGCGAGGGAGTTACCCCTCTGCTTACCATTGACGTATGGGAACATGCCTATTATATTGACTATCGCAACCGTCGCGCCGACTACGTAGAGCAGGTTTGGGGGCTGATAGACTGGGAAAAGGTAGAAAATCGCCTTAATACGAATCTGTTTTAATATCGCACGCTATGAAAAGTCTGTGGAGATCCGTTGCTCCTTTATGCCTGCTACTGACGCTACTGTGTGCGTCGGCCTGCAAGAAGGAGCCGTCGTACCATTCCCCAAGGTGGGGAGAAAATATCTCGGACGAGCCTATTGACTTCAAAGAGGAAGCGACGCAGAAGGTAGATACGCTCCACGTGGAGTCTTATGACACCGCTCCCTCAGAATCTTCTGCCCGTTCACGCAAAGAATCTGCTGGTTTCTACTGGGGAAAGTCTTCGTCGCGCCATTATGAGCCGGACAACTACGACCGTGGCTACGAACAAGGGCAGGAAGATGCGTGGAACGGCGATTATGATGCCGACGATGGTACTAACGGAAAATACTCAGAAGGCTATTTTGACGCTCAGGAGGATTGGGATGATCAGGAAACCAATTATGAGCCAGGCGTCTGGGAAGATTAAATCTATTCGCCCGACGCACCTACGAACACAGAAGTCTGTAGTGGCAGATTGTCCGAGGAAGGGCCTACGAAGAAAGTGAATCTCCCGGGTTCGAAGACGCGTTGCAAGGCCTGATTAAACAGACTTAAATCCTCGCGCGACAGGGTAAACTCCACGCGCTCCTTTTGTCCGACCCGAAGAGGCAGTCGGACAAATTTTTTCAACTGCAGGCGTGGCGTAACTACCGAGGCTTCTTCGTCGCGCACATAGAGCTGTACGACCTCTTCGCCGTCGCGCGAGCCTGTGTTAGCCACTTCGCAACTGACGCGAACGAGGGCCGAATCGGCAGGTAGGACCTCGGTGGAGATATCTGAGTACACAAATTGGGTATAACTCAGTCCGTAGCCGAATGGATATTGCGGAGAAGATGGAGCATCAGTGTACGGCGCGCCATATCCTTGCGCGTAGTGGACAGGCAGTTGGCCTTCGCTGCGCGGAATATCGAGCGGCAATCTTCCAGCCGGGTTATACTCGCCAAAAAGCACTTCGGCCAGTGCGGCACCGCCTTCTGCGCCGGGATACCAAGCCGTCAGGAGTGCATCGGCCTTGTCCGTGGCCACATCTTTGAGCAACGGGCGTCCTTCTATATACACTACTACTGTGGGCGTACCTGTGGCGAGAACCGCACGGAGCAAGGCTTCCTGTTGTCCGAGCAGTCGGAGCGTGGCGCGGTCGAATCCTTCGCCACAGTCCATATCGGCTATGGCCTCCTTATCGGCCGCATCGGTACGGGCGGCCCCTGTCTCTTCGTAATTAGTGCGGAAATCGCGCGCACTGCTTCCTCCGACCACGACTATAGCCACTTCGGCCTGACGAGCCACCTCCACGGCTCGCGCAATATCGCAGTGGGCTGTATCACGTACTCCACAGCCACGCACATAGTCCACCTTGCAGTTTTCTCCCACCAGCTGGCGTATGCCTTCCAGCGGTGTGACGACAGAAGCGTCGGATTGAGGGGCGGTATAATCGCCCAGCTGATTATATGGTGCATCGGCATTCGGGCCTATAACGGCAATGCGTCGCAGTTGCTTGGAAAGGGGCAACAGGCCTGTGTTTTTGAGCAGTACAATACCCTCGCGCGCCGCTTGACGAGCCAAGTTGCGGTGCTCCCGGCTCTCCACAATCTGCGCGGCTATACTTTCATCTACGTAGGGGTTCTCAAAAAGCCCGAGCTCAAACTTAATTCGTAAAACATGACTTACGGCGGAGTCCAGCAGGCTTGTGTCAATCGTTTTCTCCTGTATGGCTTGGTGCAAAGGCTGTCCGAAAACATTGCCCCCTAAGTCAAGGTCCACACCGGCTTGTAGTGCGAGTCGGGCGGCTCCTTTTTTATCACGGGCCAAGCGGTGTGTGCCCACTAATCCGTCTAAAGCATAAAGGTCGGACACTACCAATCCGTCGAAACCCCACTCCTGTCGGAGAATATCGCGGAGAAGGTGGCTGTCGGCAGAGGCGGGCAGACCGTCAATGGCGTTGTATGACGTCATCAGACTATGCGCTCCTCCTTTTACAGCCTGCTCGAAAGGAGGAAGTAATTCGGAGCGCAACATTCGTTCGCCCACTTGGGCCATGCCTCCGTTGTGTCCGCCGACGGGAACACCATAGGCTGCAAAATGTTTGAGGCAGGAAGGGATATGCTGTTCCATTCCGCTGACAAAGGCCTTCCCCAGCGTTCCTGCAAGCACGGGGTCGGCGCCAAAAGCCTCTTCCACACGCGACCAACGTGGGTCGCGTGAAATGTCAAGTACGGGACCTAGGGCCAGCCCGCTTCCTTGCGCGCGCGCCTCCCTGCCGATAGCCGCTCCGACCTTGCAAAGCAACGATTCGTCCCAAGTGGAAGCCAGCGCAATACCCGTGGGGAAAACCGTAGTACCTATAGCCATGTGCCCATGAGGACATTCTTCCAGGAAAAGCAGGGGAATACCCAGACGGGTCTGTTCTACGGCATGGTGCTGTAAGGCATTAAGCGTACGGGCTGCGAGGCGTGGGTTGAGCCCATTATCAAGCGTTTTCTTTGTCCAGGGGTCTGCACGGAGAACCGCCCAGAACGAGCCGACGGGCGCGGGGGATGCTTCAGCCTCATAAAACAATGCAGTCGGCGCAACCTCTTCTGCTCCGTGGCGACTATACATCTCCCAGCCAGGCAGACAGCGCAGTTGTCCAAGTTTCTCTTCCAGTGTCATCCGGTCTAGTAAGTCGGCTACGCGCACGGAGACGGGAAGACGTGCGTCCTTGTAGCGTGGACGCGAAACTATGGCTTGAGAGTTTACGAAGAGGAAGAGCGTGCAGACTAGCAGGCGGAGGACAGATTTCATCATGGCTTAACGGTAAAAGACAGAGCAAACGATTCGGCCGACAGGTTCTTGGGTAGCGTAACGCGTACCTCTTCGCCGTTTACCGACGTTTTTAAGCGTTTCCCATTAGGAAGAAGGCGCACAGAGCCTTGGGGTAGATTGCCGTGCCAAACCAGTTCGGTTGGCACATTATCGCCGTCGGGCAACGCATAGAGGGCGTAGCGTGTATGTCCGTCTTTTGAGGCTGTAAACCAAAGGTTTCCTTCGTGATAAATAGGCGTCGAACGAGTGGCATAAATGGCTTCGCCGTAACGCTTCAGCCACGCTCCGACCTTACGGAGACGTTCCGCGCACGGAGCCTCTATTTCGCCTGCAGCCGTAGGGCCTACGCCGAGAAGCAGGCTGCCTCCTTTGGCTACTACCTCAATGAGCGAATTTACTACCTGCTGTGCCGATTTATAAGGCGCATTCGGCACCCATCCCCAATCGTTGCTGAGCGGAATACAGCTCTCCCATGGTACAAGTTGCTGTTCGGAGGGGATACCTCGTTCGGGCGTCAGATAATTCTCGTTTTTTCCACGAATAGTACGATCTACGGCGAGCATACCCGGATGGCGTTCAGCGCGCGCCTTATCCAGCAGCGGATCTATATTGACCTCCTCACCTGTAACCCAGCCGCCGTCTAGCCAAAGAATATCAAACGGGCCATAGCCATCGAGCAATTCGGCTAATTGTCCGTGGGCGAAATCAACATAAGCCTTCCACCAGTCGGGATGACGCTCTCGCCGATAGTTTTCTCGGCGATTGGGGGTGGCATAATGCGGATTCCAATAGAAAGGACAATGCCAGTCGGGCTTAGAAAAGTAGGCTCCCACCATAAATCCCTTCTGGCGGAACGCATCAAAGACTTGTCGGGCAATATCATAATCCCCTTGTTGGGCATAAGGGGTGGAGCGTACGGAAAAATCGGTCAGACGCGAGTCGAAAAGGCAGAAACCATCGTGGTGCTTGGTGGTAAAAATCATATACTTTGTTCCGCTCTCCTGCATCAGGCTCGCCCAGGCCGACGCATCGAACTGCGTAGGATTAAAGCGCTGATATAAATTGAAATACCACTGTTTGTAGGCGTCGTAACTTAGGCCCGTGGGACGCTTAATCCATTCTACGTCTTCGGAGCATATACTCCAACTTTCTACAATTCCGGGTATGGAGTAGAGCCCCCAATGAAACAAGACACCAAACTTAAGGTCTTGCCATGCCGCAAGTTTCTCACGTACGGCGGTATCTGTAGGGGCGACGTATCCGCTTGTTTCACTATTTTGAAAGGCATAGCCGTCAGGCTCTTGGGCGGAGATGGGAACTGACAGCATAAGCAGGAGCGTCAGCAGAAGGAGGAAAAAGTATTTTTTCATAATCGAAGTATCTGATTACAAAGATGCAAAAAAATCGGTAAAGGTTTCGGTTGAGATATAAAACAAAAAGACGAACAGGTGGCAAGGATATGCCAATCCGTTCGTCTAAGTAATACGAAAAAACAATTATACGTTACGCAATAGTGATAAGGACAGTCCCCTCCAAAACGCTGTCGCCAGCCGATACAGCTATGCCACTGACCGTTCCGTCGGACTCTGCGGCAATATTGTTCTCCATTTTCATGGCTTCCAAT
Source organism: Alloprevotella sp. (assembly GCA_017478625.1). Lineage (GTDB taxonomy): Bacteria > Bacteroidota > Bacteroidia > Bacteroidales > Bacteroidaceae > Alloprevotella. Next base: position 75,252 of record JAFVDF010000009.1, on the reverse strand, counting down.
ACGAGAACGTTCTCTCCGCGCTTTACCTTTTGGCCTACGCTTACGAGAATCTTCGTTACAATACCGGGGAGTGGTGCTTTCACAGGAGTTCCTTCTCCGGCGCCTTGGGGTGCAGGCTTGGAAGTCTGTGCGACAGGTGCGGGGGAGGCTTGTGCAGGAGCAGATGTCTCTGCTACGGGGGCTTCGGGCAGGTTGTTTTCCGAAAGCTGAGCACCTTGCATTTCTACCTCAAAGGGTATTCCGTTGACTGTAAGACGGGCTGTCTGTCCTTTGATATGGTCGATGCAGACATCGTAAGCAGCCCCATTGATTTTATAAGTATATTGTTTCATAGAAAGGATTTTATAACGGTTAGATTACTTCGCCAACAGGAAGTTGGGCATTTGCAGGAGCATCAGATACTTCAAGGTGGGAGGACATCAGTTCTCCGGGGCTACTCCAAGGAGATTTTTTGTGGCCCAATGTAAGAATGTCGGTTTCTGTATCGTGTACTTCTTCTACCTCATATTCCAATAACGCCAAAGCCGTGGCGGCTACATAGGCCGGCATATCGGCTGGGTTGATTTCAGGAACATTACCGTCAACAGAAACTTCCGTCACGCGAACGTCTGCGCCCGACAAGCGGATGACAACTTCCTGACCGTTGATATGATAGACAATTTTTTTCATAGGTCTGTTCTTTGAGCCGATGCGCTATGTCGGGATGTTTCCGTGCTTCTTCTGAGGACGTGTTTCGCGCTTGTTGGCGAGTTGTGCAAGGGCGCGAATGATGCGGAAACGCGTGTTGCGCGGTTCTATCACGTCATCAATGTAGCCATACTCGGCCGCTTTGTAAGGATTGGTAAAGAGATCGTTGTATTCCTTCTCCTTTTCAGCCAAGAACGCTTTCGGGTCGGCTTGTTCCTTAGCTGCTTTTCCGTCAAGGATGGCTACCGCACCGCTGGCACCCATTACGGCGATTTCAGCCGACGGCCAAGCGTAGTTAAGGTCGGCTTTAAGTTGCTTGCAACCCATAACGATGTGGCTGCCACCATAACTCTTTCGGAGGGTTACAGTAACCTTTGGCACTACGGCCTCGCCATAAGCGTAGAGAAGCTTGGCTCCGTGGTCAATTACTGCGTTGTATTCTTGTCCGGTACCAGGGAGGAATCCTGGAACATCAACCAATGAGACGATAGGAATATTGAAGCAATCGCAGAAACGGACAAACCGAGCGGCTTTCCTAGAGGCGTTTGAATCAAGTACGCCGGCGTAAACGGTAGGTTGGTTGGCTACGATACCTACTGCCTGCCCGTTAAAACGTGCAAAGCCCACGATGATATTTCGAGCGAAGTTTCGTTGCACTTCCAAGAACTCTCCGTTGTCCGTAATAGCCCCGATGACTTTATACATATCGTAGGCCTGATTGGGATTATCGGGGATAATCTCATTAAGGAGGTCTTCTTTGCGATCAATAGGATCTGTACATTCTACACGAGGCGTCCGTTCGAGATTATTTTGCGGCAGATAGGTCAGAAGTTCGCGTATGAGTGTAGCAAACTCTTCTTCTGTTTTTGCAGTAAAGTGTGCGACGCCAGATACTGAAGAATGGACGCGCGCACCGCCTAAATCTTCTTGCGTCACGTCCTCGCCCGTCACCGTCTTTACGACCTTAGGACCTGTGAGGAACATATAACTGATCTCCTCTAGCATGACTACAAAGTCGGTAAGCGCAGGAGAATAGACAGCCCCACCGGCACACGGGCCACATATACCGGAAATCTGAGGGATTACTCCGCTGGCTTCAATGTTGCGTTGGAAGATGTTGCCAAAGCCTGCCAGGGCGTTAATACCCTCTTGAATGCGTGCACCGCCACTGTCGTTCAGTCCAATGCACGGACATCCTGTCTTCATGGCTAAGTCCATTACTTTGCAGATCTTTTCTGCCATCGTGAGCGATAGGGAGCCACCGTTTACGGTAAAGTCCTGTGCAAAAACGCAAACCATGCGTCCGTTGATAGTACCCGTACCTGCAACGACACCATCACCCAAGAATTTTTTTCGCTCCATGCCGAAGTCTGTGCAACGATGGAGTTTGAACATATCCAGTTCCTCGAAAGAACCTGCATCAAGGAGCAGGGCGATACGTTCGCGCGCAGTAGCTTTTCCCTTAGCGTGCTGTTTTTCTATAGCCACTTCTCCGCCACCCAGACGGGCTTTTTCACGAAGTTCTACGAGTTGTTTGATTTTTTTAGTCTGTTCACTCATGATTTAACTATCTGATTTTCGTGTTGCAAAAATATATGATTATGCGACAATATCCAAACAGCCGGTGGAATTATGCGGTGGATTAAGGCGGAGGGAGTGTGGCTCAGAATGCGCGTTTTTACATACTTTTGCAGGTAAATCCCAAATGGTTTGATAAGAGTATGAGCGAAAAGCAATCTGTAGTGGCGAGAAATTCTGTTCAGGCCTGGTTGTTAGCCTGTCGGCCTAAGACATTGTCGGGTGCGTTGCTTCCTGTAGCAGTGGCTACGGCGCTGGCTTATTATGATGGTGTGCTGAATGTCCGTGCCGCTGTCTTGTGTGCCCTTTTTGCTACGTTGATGCAGGTTGCTGCCAATTTTATCAACGATCTTTTTGATTTTCTTAAGGGTACTGATGGCGCAGAACGCTTAGGACCAGAACGGGCTTGTGCTCAAGGATGGATATCGCCTAAGGCTATGCGCGCAGGCATAGGTGTTGTGCTCGTTTTGGCTGGTGCAACAGGCTTGGGACTTCTTGCTTTCGGCGGATGGGAACTTCTGTGGGTGGGAGGAGCCTGTGTAATTTTTGCCTTTCTTTATACCACGATGCTGAGTTATTGTGGAATGGGAGATGTGCTGGTTCTGATTTTCTTCGGGTTCGTTCCTGTGCTTGGAACCTATTATGTCCAGGCGGGACACCTCACTGGAGTAGCGTGGCTTCTCGGCGGAGCTGTCGGACTGGTTACTGATACGCTCTTGGTGCTCAATAATTTTCGCGACCGCGATACAGATCGTGCTGCGGGCAAGCGTACGCTTGTGGTCGTGCTGGGCTCGCGTGGAGGTGCTATATTATATGGTGTTGTCGGATTGGCAGGTTGTCTGCTGGCAGTAAGTTCGGGCTTGTTTGGATGTCGCCCGCTTCTGTGGTTACCGTTATTCTATTTGATTCCCCACGTATCTACGTGGCATACGATGGTGGGTATTTCGCGGGGAAGAGCCTTGAATCGCGTGCTCGGAATGACTTCGCGCAATATGCTGTTTTTCGGTCTGCTGATAGTGATATCCCTTTGCTTATAGGCTATATATGATAAGAGGATAGGACGTTCCTGTACTCAGCGCGTAAGTTCTATTATTTCCAAATCTTTAAGTTCTTTGCCATCTACATTGAGGCGTATGAGTGTGCGAACCTTCTGCCAGCCCTGAAGTCCTGCAGCGCCAGGGTTTATGTGCAGGCAATTGATGGATTTGTCATACATAACCTTCAAGATGTGGCTATGACCGCAAACGAAAAGGTCTGGGGGAGTCAGGGCGAGCCTGTGTCGCACTGAGGGGTCGTAGTGGCCTGGATATCCTCCTATATGTTTGAGCAATACCTCTGTTTCTTCACAGCGGAAGCGTAGGATTTCGGGAAACATTCGCCTGACATCTCCTCCGTCAATATTGCCGTGAACCGCCCGGAGCAGGGCAATTTCTTGTAAGCGCATAGCAATTTCCATTGAACCTATGTCGCCCGCGTGCCAAATCTCGTCGCAATTCGAAAAGTGGATTGCGTAGCGGTCATCCCAGTAGGCGTGGGTGTCGGAGATAATTCCAATTTTTTTCATCAGGTAAATCGCTGGCGAATATATTGGGCTATGAGTTGGGCCGTTCCTTCTATGCCCAGTCGGGAGGTATTAAGACAAAAATCGTAGGTTTCTGCGGCGCCCCAAGTCTTTGCGGTGTAATAGTTATAGAATTGTGCACGTCGGTTATCGCCTTTTCGCAGAATAGAGGTGGCGGTCTTTTCGTCTACATCACGGCGTTTCATAATCGCGCGAACACGGTCTGCATGGTCTGCCGTAAGAAAAATGTTCAGACAACGCGGAAAATCGCGTAGCACGTAATCGGCTGCTCTGCCTATGAAGATACAATTTCCCTGCGCGGCGGCCTTGCGGATGGCTTCGCTTTGGAAACGAAACAGTTCTTCATCTGAAAGCGATTCATGGTAGTATGAGCCGGCATGGGTAAAGGGTGCTGTCAGTCGGATGGCTTGTGCAACAAATCCCTTACGCTCGTCCTTTTGACGAAAAACTTCTTCGCAATAACCACTCTCCTTAGCGGCTATGGTCAGAATTTCGTGGTCATAGTAGGTTAGTCCGAACTCTGTGGATAAAAGTCGGCCCACTTGGCGTCCACCAGCCCCGAGTTGGCGACCTACATTGATGATAAATGGTTGCATCTTTATGGAATTTTATGATTGGTTGGAGCGTTTCATTTCTTTCTTAAACTTACGCACCTGCCAAATAAGCATGGCCACTGCCAAGAGAAAGGCCATTGCATCGCTGATAGGCAATGCGGCCAACACGCCTATGACGGGGTCGGAAAAGAGGTGCGGAAGTAACAGAATGAGCGGGACGAGAAATAACAACTGCCTTGTCAGCGAGTGGAAAATACTCATTCCTGCATAGCCGATACTCTGAAAAAAAGCTACGGCTATAACCTGAATGCTTACAAGCGGGAAGATGGCCACGTTGATACGCAAACTTTTTACGCCCTGCGTGATAAGTTCGGGTGAGTCCTTTGCAAAGAGCGTCACGAGGGGTTCAGTAAAAAGTAGCGATATAGCCCAGCCTACTGTCGTAAAGAGAAAGGCTGCCACAAGCGTCAGTTTGAGCACACGCAATAGTCTGTCGTATTTTTTCGCCCCGAAATTGTAGCCCGCAATAGGTTGCATGCCTTGGTTGAGCCCGATGATGACCATAAAAATAAACAAGACCAGACGGTTGCTTATGCCATAGCCTCCTACGGCTATGTCGCCCCCTACGTCGGTAATGCTACCGAAATGTGTCAGGCTTCGCGTCATCAGTATCGTAACGAGACAGGCGCAGAGGTTTATCAAGAATTGTGGCAAGCCTACAACAAGGGCTTTCTTTATAATGCGCAGGCTTAGGCGAGGCTTTCCGCGGTGCAAGTGGACAAGGTTCTGCTGGTCTGAAAAGAGGCGAAATTGCCAGCAGAGCATGATAAGTTGTGACGTCACGGTGGCGGCAGCTGCTCCGCGTATGCCCCATCTAAATACAAATATGAAAATCGGAGCAAGCAGGCAGTTGCAGACAACGGTCCCTATCGTAGCAATCATTGCCTGCCGTGGTCTGTTTGTAGAGCGCAGTAGCGCGTTCATGCCCAGATAGAGATGTGTGATGACATTACCGAGCAAGATGACGGTCATAAAGTCGTACGCAGGACCCAGGGTAACATCGCTGGCTCCGAAATAGCGCAAAATTGGCTCTAGAAAGACTTGCAGAATCAGCCCAAGACCTAATCCCATCACCACATTAAGAAACAGGACGTTGTCCAAGATATCTTGCGCCGTCCGATAATCGCGTTGTCCCAGACGTACTGACATCAGCGTCGAACCACCTACGCCAACCATCGCTCCAAACGCCGAAGTCATCGACATCACAGGACTGGTAAGCGCCAGCCCCATGATGGCTTCCGGTCCGACACCTTGTCCGATGAAAATGCCGTCTATAATATTATAGACAGACGATGCCGCCATAGCAATAATGGCTGGGAGGGCGTACTGCCATAGGAGTGCTCCGACGGGGCGCTCTCCAAGTTGCAGAAACTCCTGATTAGTGACGGCCATAGACAGGGAAAATGTGTTATTCCATAAGCGGTTCAGCAGACAGCGTGTTGAGTGCTTTCTGCATGCGCTGTAGCGTTTCGGCTTTTCCCAGGAATGTAGAAATCTCGTACATGTGCGGTCCTTTGCCTTCGCCGACCAATGTGAGTCTCCAAGCATTCATTACATCGCCCAACTTATAGTCACAAGCCTCAATCCATTGGTTTACGGCTGCTTCTTGGGCTTCCATGCTGAAATCTTCAAGATCTTTGAGTACCTCATAGAGTTCTGCTATCTGCCGAGGGCTTTGCTCTTTCCAGCGCTTACGCACTGTTTTTTCGTCATAAGTATCAGGAGCAACGAAGAAGAACTTACAGAGTGGCCAGAGTTCCTTGATGAAATTTACACGGCTTTTCATTAAAGCCAGAACCTTTACAACCTGTTCGTGGGAGGCATTTATGCCGTTGTTAGATAGGATTTTTTCGAAATGGGGGGCAAGTGTCTCGTCGTTGCTTAGGAGAATGTATTCGTGGTTGAACCAAGTTCCTTTAACGTAGTCAAATTTTGCGCCAGCCTTCGAACATTTTGACAGATTGAACTGTGCTACGAGTTCGTCCAAAGATAGTATTTCTTGGTCTGTGCCTGGATTCCAACCCAGCAAGGCGAGGAAGTTTATAACGGCCTGGGGTAGGTATCCGCTTTCGCGGTATCCTGAAGAAATCTCCCCTGTTTTCGGGTCATTCCATTGTAGAGGGAACACAGGGAAGCCGAGTCTGTCTCCGTCGCGTTTGGAAAGTTTTCCCTTTCCGTCTGGTTTCAGCAGAAGGGGTAGGTGTGCGAATTCGGGCATCGTATCTTCCCATCCGAAAGCCCGATAAAGGAGGACGTGCAAAGGAGCACTCGGGAGCCACTCCTCGCCTCTGATGACATGGGATATTTCCATCAAGTGGTCATCTACGATGTTGGCCAGATGGTATGTGGGCAGTTGGTCGGCAGATTTATACAGTACTTTATCATCAAGGATGTTTGAGTTGATGACAACCTTGCCTCGGATGATATCATTGACGCACACATCTTCATCAGGCTCCACTTTGAACCGTACTACATACTGTGCACCTTCAGAAAGGAGCTTTTCGACGGTTTCCTTATCCAGTGTGAGCGAATTGCGCATATTTCCGCGCGTATGAGCGTCGTATTGGAAATTGGGAATACGCTCACGGCAGGCATCCAGTTCTTCCGGTGTGTCAAAAGCCATATAGGCTTTTCCTGTATTGAGCAACTGCTCTACATAATGCTTGTATATGTCGCGACGTTCGCTCTGTCGGTAGGGCCCATAATTGCCTCCAAAGGAAACACCTTCGTCAAATTCGATTCCGAGCCATTTAAAACTCTCTATGATATATTCTTCGGCACCTGGAACAAAGCGACGGCTGTCTGTGTCCTCGATACGGAAAATCAACTTACCGCCGTGCTGGCGTGCAAACAGGTAGTTGTAAAGCGCAGTGCGTACTCCGCCGATATGGAGCGGACCTGTGGGGCTGGGGGCGAAGCGTACGCGCACGTTTCTTGTTGTCATAAATAGATTGGTTTGGTTTATTTTGTGCGAAGATACAACAAATTCCTTGAAGCGCCGTAGTGTGGACAAATTGTATTATTGGGTGGAAAAAACGTATTAAGCAGTGAGTTCGCTCCATTATGCAATGAAAAAATCGTACCTTTGTGCGCAATAATTGAACAAGCAAACTTATAGATAAATGAATTTTGTAGAAGAATTAAAATGGCGTGGCATGATTCACCAGATGATGCCCGGAACGGAAGAACTATTCGAGAAAGAAACTGTAACAGCTTACGTAGGCATAGATCCCACGGCCGACTCGCTACACATAGGCCATCTGTGCGGAGTAATGATGCTTCGTCATCTCCAACGTTGCGGTCACAAGCCACTTGCGCTGGTCGGTGGCGCTACAGGTATGATAGGAGATCCTTCGGGCAAGAGCCAGGAGCGCAACCTATTGACGGAGGAAACGCTGAGCCATAACATTGCGTGCATCAAAGGGCAACTGGCACGCTTCCTTGACTTTGAGAGCGACGCTCCTAACCGCGCCGAGCTGGTCAATAATTACGATTGGATGAAAGATTATGGTTTCCTTGCATTCGTTCGTGATATCGGCAAGCATATTACGGTAAACTACATGATGGCTAAGGACAGCGTGAAAATGCGCCTTAATGGAGAAGCACGCGACGGACTTTCTTTTACGGAGTTCAGTTACCAACTTTTGCAGGGATATGACTTTTTGTATCTATATCAGCACAAAGGTTGCAAACTACAGATGGGCGGTTCCGACCAATGGGGAAATATCACGACTGGTGCAGAGCTGATTCGTCGCACCTTGGGCGGAGAGAACGAGGTCTTTGCCTTAACGTGCCCGCTCATTACGAAATCTGACGGAAAGAAGTTCGGAAAAACAGAAAACGGCAATGTGTGGCTTGATGCAAACCGTACTTCTCCCTACGAATTCTATCAATTTTGGCTGAATGTGGCTGACGACGATGCAGAGCGTTATATTAAAATTTTCACGTCACTTCCAAAAGATGAAATTGAAGCACTTATCGAAGCACATCGCCAAGATCCCGGCCGACGCATTCTTCAAAAACGCTTAGGCGAAGAGGTTACGCGTATGGTTCACGGAGAAGACGAATTGCAGAAGGCCATAAGTGCCACAAACATTCTTTTTGGAAAAGCAACCAAGGAGGAACTGCTCCGACTGGATGAGAAGACATTGCTGGCCGTCTTTTCCGGTGTGCCACAGTTCAGCATTTCTCGTCAGACCGCAATAGGTTGTAAGGCGGTTGATCTGTTTGCCGAACACACGCAATGTTTTGCATCGAAAGGCGAGATGCGCAAACTTGTGCAGGGTGGCGGTGTAAGTTTGAACAAGGAGAAGTTGTCGGCTTTCGACACAGAGATTTCTGCCGAAGACCTTATAGACGGAAAATACCTCCTTGTGCAACGCGGTAAGAAGAACTATTATCTTATCACTGTGACAGACTAATTTGCCTCATGGACCAATCTATAGATACCCTTCTCCCTCTGGCCGAACAAGGCAATAATGAGGCTCAGTTTTATATGGCGGCTTTATTGTCAAAGGAAGGCAAAAAGCAGCAGAAACAGGCTTTTGCCTATGCCTTGAAGGCTGCAAAAAGTGGACTTCCTAAGGCTCAGAGCCTGCTGGGGCGCTTTTATCTGTACGGAGTAGGCGTGAAGGCGAATAGCGGAAAGGCTTTTGAGTGGTTCCGCCAGGCTGCACAAGCCAACGATACGCTTGCCTTAGAGCATCTGGGCTTTGCGTTGCTTTACGGCATAGGCTTAGAGCGCAACCAGGAGCAGGCGGCAGTCTATAACTGCCGTGCAATGGAGCAGGGAAGTGTGACCGCTAAAAACAACTATGCCCTGCAGCTTCGTTCGGGCTGGGGCGTGGAACAAAATCTGGCTGAGTCCTATAGGTTGTTCAAAGAGATGGAGCAGGAGGAGCATCCTGCTGTCTTGTATAATCTGGCTCTCTTCCAACTGGATGGATATCCTCACGGACGCAATGCGACAGCAGCCGTAGAACTGCTGAAACACGCAGCCGATAAAGGCTCTGACGACGCGGTGTATAAGTTGGCCGAAATATTTTATGAAGGCGCCGATGAGATAGCATCCGACCGTAAGTTGGCCCGACAATACTTGGAACAAACGCTAAGGTGTCGCAACCATACGCTACGGGAGATGGCAGCCTACGATCTTGACGAGTGGGATACTTCCGGCGAGAAGTCTGACAACTAAAACGACTAGCCGATGCGCCGCATATCACTTCTTTTTTTGTGGGCGGTTTGTGTCATTTGGGTGTCGGCACAAAAAGCACAAAACGAATATCGGTGGGGTATGGCCTATCTGAAGAGTGGCCAGTTAGCCGATGCCGTGAAATCATTGGATAAGGCTGCGCAGAAAGGCAATACTGACGCACAGGTACAGCTGGGTGTGCTCTATCATCAAGGCCGAGGTGTGGCGCAAGATGATGTGGAAGCCGCCAGACTGTATCGTCAGGCCGCCTCGCAACATAATGCAGAGGGAGCATTTCTGCTGGCTGAAATGTTGCGCATGGGAGTTGGGGAAGAAAAGAACCTTTCCGAGGCCCTCTCCTATTATATACAGGCCGCCGAGGGCGGAAATATAAAAGCCCAGCAGGAACTCGCCGGCCTCTACTATAAAGGTACAGAAGTGCCCCCTAATCGGGCCGAGGCTGCCAAATGGTATAGCCGATTGGCCGAACGTGGTGACTCGGCCGCACTCTTTATGCTTGGCGGAATGAGCGAGTTCGGCGACGGAATTGCTCAAGACTCAGCGCGCGCTTTTGCCTACTACGAACGTGCCGCAAAGGCAGGTCATGCCGAAGGCCAATTGAGTCTGGCCTATTGCTATTTGAAAGGGATGGGGACTCCCTCCGACGAGGCAAAAGCTCGTGTCTGGTACGAAAAAGCAACCTCCAACGGACTGGCAGAAGCGGCCTATCATTTGTCAAAATTATGTAGCGAGAAAAAAGAACGTCTGCGCTGGCTGGTAGTAGCCGCCGACAGCGGATTCGCACAGGCTCAGAACGATCTCGGAACACGCTATGCGCAGGGAGACGGGGTGGCGCAGAATTATAATACAGCCTTCAGTTGGTATCGTAAGGCTGCAGAGCAACGTCTGTCCGAGGCCCAATTTAATTTAGCCGTGGCGTATGAAGAAGGGGCGGGCACAGTGGCCGACAAGGCTAAGGCACTTGAGTTTTTCTCCCGCGCAGCCGTGCAGGGCTACGCGCCGGCAGAGTATGCCTTAGGCCGACTTTATGCTACGGGCGAGGCCGGCGAACAGAACTGGCAGAAAGCGGCCACTTGGTTTGAATTGTCAGCCAAGCACGGAGTACCAGAAGCACAATATAATATAGGACTGCTCTATTACCGCGGAGTGGGGGTTCGTCAGAACTTGCGCGAGGCGCGTAGCTGGCTTGAGTTGGCTGCGAAGTCCGATTCTCCCGTCAGGCGTTCAGCAGAAAGTTTTCTGCGCCATAATCTAAACTGACCACAGTATAATACGCTTTTGCGTTTCACAGTGTGAAATACAAATTTCACACTGTGAACTCCGAATTTCACACTGTGAAACAGAACGTGGCAGTATGAAACGGACAGATTAGAAGAAGATTTTTTCAGAAATGTGGCTCCAGCGAACCGATATGTTCGTTGGACGGAAGAAAACAATTATCTTCGCGACAAATTTCATTATGATAGAAATAGAACAGATAAAGAACCGAAAAGAGAGAGCTGTACTTGTGGCGTTGATAACCCGTTTTCAAAACGAACGCAAGACGTTGGACTATCTGGACGAACTGGCTTTTCTGGCCGAAACGGCTGGGGCTGAGACTGTCCGACAGTTTACGCAACGCATAGACCAGCCTCTCAGCACGACCTACGTAGGACAGGGAAAACTGGAAGAGATTCGTGCGTTTATAGATGCTGAAGCGGACGCCGACAGAGCGGTGGACCTCGTTATTTTCGACGACGAGCTTTCTGCCAAGCAAATCCGCAACATCGAGAAAGCCCTCGAAGTGCGCGTTGTGGACCGCACGCAGCTGATTTTGGATATCTTTGCGATGCGCGCCCAGACTGCAGCGGCTAAGACACAGGTCGAACTGGCACAATACAAGTATATGTTGCCTCGCTTGACTAGGATGTGGACTCACTTGGAGCGCCAAGGTGGCGGCTCGGGTAGCGGAGGCGGAAAAGGAAGTGTCGGACTGCGTGGTCCGGGCGAGACACAACTTGAGATGGACCGCCGTATAATCCTGAACCGTATGTCATTGCTCAAAGGTAGGCTCGCAGAAATTGACAAGCAGAAGAGAACGCAGCGCGGCAACCGAGGCCGACTTATCCGCACGGCTCTCGTTGGCTATACCAATGTGGGAAAATCCACGTGGCTTAATCTCTTGGCCAAGACAGAGGTTTTTGCAGAGAACAAGCTCTTTGCCACGCTTGATACCACGGTGCGAAAAATTGTTATCGAGAACTTACCGTTTCTTATGACGGATACCGTGGGTTTTATCCGTAAGATTCCGACAGAATTGGTGGACTCTTTCCGTAGCACGCTGGATGAAATGCGCGAAGCCGACCTGCTTATTCATGTAGTTGATATTTCCCATCCCGATTTTGAGGAACAAATCGAAGTGGTAAATAAGACTCTGGCTGATTTGGGCTGTGCTGAAACGCCTACGCTATTAGTCTTTAATAAGATAGACGCCTATACTTGGACGGAAAAAGAGGCCGACGACCTGACACCAGCCACGCGAGAAAATATTTCCCTATCCGATTTGCAACATACATGGATGTCTCGGCTGGGTGAAGATTGTATTTTTGTCAGCGCCTTAGAGCGTACGAATATAGAAGATTTCCGCAAGCTCCTATATCAACGCGTCAAGCAACTACATGTGCAGAAATACCCGTATAACGACTTTCTCTACGCTGACTACCCGGACGAATAGATTGCTTACTCCTTGATAAATATATTATGCAGAACCAGTTTAGCCGTACACAATTACTGCTCGGAAAGCCCGCAATAGATACGCTGGCCGGAAGTCGCGTGGCCGTTTTTGGCGTGGGCGGTGTCGGTGGATATGTAGTAGAGGTGTTGGCGCGTTCGGGCGTGGGAGCCATTGATGTCATAGACGACGACCGTATTTGCCTTACAAATGTGAACCGTCAGATTATAGCCACGCTCAGTACGGTGGGGCAATATAAGGTTGACGTGGTAGAACAGCGCATCCGCGATATCAATCCGCGCTGTGCCGTTACGAAATATCAGCAGTTCTACCTGCCGGAAAATGCCGATACGATTGACCTGAGTCTGTTTGACTATGTAGTGGACTGCATTGATACGGTAACAGCCAAGATAGACCTAATCCGTCGTTGCCATGAACTAGGCGTACCCATCATTTCTTGTATGGGAGCAGCCAATAAAATGGACCCGACAGCTTTTCGAATAAGCGATATTTCCCAGACCCGCATGGACCCACTGGCTAAGGTTATACGGCGGAAACTTCGTACCCTTCGTATTCCAAAACTGAAATGTGTCTGGAGCGAAGAGGAGCCACTGGAACCCATAGATCAGCCGGAAATTTCATGTCGCTTCCATTGCATCTGTCCGGACAAGGACATGAGGAAATGCACAGACCGTCGGACTATCCCTGCGAGTAATGCTTTTGTTCCGGCGACCGCGGGCTTGATTGCAGGCGGAGAAGTTGTCAAGGATTTAGTGCGTCGGGCAGAGACTTATCGCCTTTCGCCAGAAGAGGCCGAAGATAGCGAGGCTGCACAGATGGCTGCGACCAAAGCAAAGGCTGCGATAGAGGCTTACAAGGAGCGGGTTCGGCAGAGAAAACTGGCTTCGGCCAACGGCTGACCCTCTCGCGTCTGTGAGTAATCTATAGATGTAATTAAATCAGACTGTATTATCCCTGGATAAAATAATAGCACAGCGCCATCCGACGCTGTGCTATTCATATCGTATAAGGCTATTGCCTTACGGGTGCTTACAAACTCCAGTCTTCTTTGGTCTTCCGAACGTAAGCAGCATAGCGACGCTGTGCAGCTGCTTTCGTAGCAGAATAAAGTTCTTCTGCTTGTTCGGGGAGAGCCTTTTTCAAAGAGAGGAAACGGACTTCTCCATCAAGATAATCTTGGAATTTATCCCATTGTGGCTCTTTCGAATCGAGCGTAAATGGATTCTTGCCTTCTTTCTCTAGGTCGGGATTATAACGCCATAGGTGCCAGTAACCACACTCTACTGCGCGGCCTTCTTCAGCCTGACTACGGCCCATTCCGCCCTTGATTTTGAGTCCGTGGTTAATACAAGGAGCATACGCGATAATCAGAGATGGTCCTTTGTAGGCCTCAGCTTCGCGTATAGCCTTGAGACACTGAGCTTGGTCAGCACCCATTGCTACTTGCGCTACGTAAATATATCCGTAGGTCGTTTGCATGAGTCCAAGATCCTTTTTCGCAACGCGTTTTCCGGCTGCTGCAAACTGGGCAATGGCTGCAATCGGCGTAGCCTTTGATGCTTGTCCACCGGTATTAGAGTAAACTTCTGTATCCAATACGAGAATGTTTACATCCTCTCCACTTGCAAGCACATGGTCTAAGCCTCCATAGCCAATGTCATAACTTGCGCCGTCACCACCTATAATCCACTGGCTACGTTTAGTAAGGAAGTGGGTCAGTTCCTTAAGTTGTGCGCAAGTGGGACAGCCTTTAGCTGCGCATGCCTCTATCAGCGGAGTCAATTTCTGGGCAGCAGTGGCCGACAGGTCTGCATCATCTTTTCCTGCGAACCACTCTTCGGCTGCCTCCTTAAAGTCTTCAGTACATTCGGGGCCGTTGATGGCTTCTTTCAGTAGGTTTTCAATGCGTGCGCGCATCTTCTTGTTGGCGAGTACCATACCCATACCAAATTCGCAGAAGTCTTCAAACAAGGAGTTGGCCCAAGCAGGTCCCTGACCCTGAGCATTCGTCGTGTAGGGTGTAGAAGGAATGGAACCGGAATATATGGACGAGCAACCAGTGGCGTTGGCTATCATCTGCCGATTACCGAATAGCTGGCTTACAAGTTTGACATAAGGAGTTTCACCGCAACCCGAGCACGCGCCACTGAACTCAAAGAGCGGAGTAGCGAACTGTGAATTTTTTGGATTGAGTTTTATGTCAACAAGGTCTTGTTTCGAGCTGACATTCTTAGTGCAATATTCCCAATTGTTTGCTTCTGTCAGCTGACTGTCTAAGGCAACCATTTCGAGGGCCTTGTTGCCACGCATTCCAGGACAAACATCTACGCAGTTACCACAGCCAAGACAGTCGAGAACATCCACTTGCTGAACGAAGTGCATACCCTTCATAGCTGCAGGTGCTTTCATTTCAAGCGTAGTACCCTTGAATCCGCCGATTTCTTCGTCGTTCAAGACGAAAGGACGAATAGCGGCGTGTGGGCAGACAAAGGCGCACTTGTTACACTGAATGCAGTTTTCAGATTTCCATACAGGAACGAATGGGGCTACACCGCGCTTTTCGTAAGCAGCCGTACCTTGTTGCCAAGTACCGTCTACGCTGACTTCAAATGCACTTACGGGGAGCTTGTCGCCTTGTTGTGCATTTATGGGGCGTACTAGTTCGCTAACGAAAGCAGGCTCATCGCGAACGACAACTTCGTCGGCTGGAAGATTTGCCCATGTCGGATCAACAGACAATAGCTGATATTCACCTCCACGGTCTACTGCTTGATAGTTTTTATCTACTACATCCTGACCTTTTCTACCGTAACTCTTGACGATAAATTTCTTCATCTGCTCAATAGCAAGATCAACCGGAATTACTTCAGTAATGCGGAAGAATGCGCTCTGCAGAATGGTGTTCGTACGATTACCGAGTCCAATTTCTTGAGCAATCTTAGTGGCATTAATATAATATACGGTAATGTTATGTTCGGCAAAGTAGCGTTTAGCATTATTCGGTAAGAAATCTACCAGTTCCTGCCCTGAGTGGATCGTATTAAGCAGGAAGGTGCCTCCGTCGCGCAAGCCTTCAAGTACATTGTACATACGTAGATATGCTTGCACATGGCATGCTACAAAGTTGGGCGTCTTAATCTGATAAGTGGAACGGATGGGAGTATCACCAAATCGGAGGTGAGAACAAGTAAATCCTCCACTTTTCTTAGAGTCGTATGAGAAATAAGCCTGACAGTATTTGTCTGTATTATCACCAATTATTTTTACACTATTTTTGTTGGCTCCAACAGTACCGTCTGCGCCGAGGCCATAGAACTTAGCTTCAAAAATGCCGGCTCCACCGAGTGCTTGCTCCTTTTCGAGAGGTAATGATTCAAAGGTAACGTCATCTACGATACCGAGACTGAAATGATTCTTAGGCTCAGGAAGTGCCAGGTTATCGTAAACGGAAATTATCATAGTTGGAGTGGTGTCTGCCGAGCCCAAACCATAGCGTCCGCCTACGATGAGAGGACGATTCTCTACGTTGTAGAAAGCTTCCTTTACGTCAAGATACAAGGGCTCGCCCTCTGCTCCAGGTTCCTTTGTGCGATCAAGTACGGCAATACGTTTGCAGGTCTGTGGAATGGCTGCAAGCAGATGTTTGGGTGAGAAAGGACGATACAGGTGGACGCTGACCATACCTACTTTACGGCCCTGTGCCTGTAGGTGGTCTATAGCTTCGCGTGCGGCCTCGGTAACGCTACCCATACATATTATAACATCGGTTGCATCCGTTGCACCATAATAGCTAAATAGTTTGTACTCCCGCCCTGTAATCTTGGAGACCTCTTCCATATACTTTTCAACGATGCCAGGTACTGCGTTGTAGTACGGGTTACAAGCTTCGCGGTGTGCAAAGAATGTTTCAGGATTTTCAGCCATTCCGCGAGCAACAGGGTGCTCTGGAGTAAGTGCTCGAGCTCTGAAATCTGCCAAAGCCTGCTGGTTTACGAGTGGACGGAGGCTTTCTTGATCAATTTCCTCTATCTTTTGATATTCGTGGGACGTTCTGAATCCGTCAAAGAAGTTTATAAATGGCACACGGCTCTCTATAGTTGAAAGATGAGCTACTGCGCTGAGGTCCATAACCTCTTGGACACTGCCTTCGCATAACATGGCAAATCCAGTCTGGCGACATGCCATCACATCGCTGTGGTCTCCAAAAATACACAAAGAATGTGTGGCCAAAGTACGAGCACTAACATGAAAGACGCACGGCAATAATTCGCCTGCAATCTTATACATATTGGGAATCATCAATAGCAAACCTTGCGATGCTGTAAATGTCGTCGTCAGCGCGCCAGCCTGCAATGAACCATGTAAAGCACCTGCAGCTCCGCCTTCCGATTGCATCTCCTGGACGGATACTGTGTCGCCAAAAAGGTTCTTTCGGCCTTGTGCAGCCCATTCATCTACGTGCTCGGCCATCGGGCTTGATGGCGTGATGGGATAGATGGCTGCCACTTCGGAAAACATGTATGCTACATGTGCGGCGGCCTGATTACCATCGCAAGTAATAAATTTCTTTTCTTTTGCCATAGTAGTGGTTGATAGAAAGGTTTAATGGATTGTTATGTTGTTCTAATTTCTTTCTTAGTATAGGAAACCAAACAGCCAAATAGGAATTTCCTTATCACGTCCTATTTCCGTGTTGTATTTGGCATAGTAGAGCTCTGGATCCACCTTAATACGCTTATTCTTATCACAGACGCATATCTTGATGCGATTATCTATCAGATAGAGTCCATTGCGACGTGTCTGGTTGATAGTATGGTGCCGCCACATTACATTGACCAGGAAAGTTTCCATAACCAGTTGTTCGGTAATATCTGGTGTCTGAATGCCGTACACATAGTTCGTGTCATGGAGGAAAACAGCGGCAGGTTTTTTGGGGAACTCTCCTCCCTCTCGATAGACCATATTGATCAAGCGCGCTTCTTCGAGATATTTCAAATAATTCATAATCGTCGCGCGGCTGGTACCGAGTTCCTTGGCCAGCTCACTGATGTTTGGAGCATTATCTTCACCTTGTGCGGCCAACAGATAGAGTAATTTTTTGATTTTGGAGAGATAATTAAGTTCTATCTGCTTGCGTAGGAGCACATCTACCTCAATCATATTGTTCATAGCCTTCAATAGGGCCTCTGTAAAGTTATGATTTTCCAGATAGAAGGGGTAATATCCATGATGGAGGTAGTTTTGGAAATGTTCGCTAGGCCTTACCTTTGGGAGGATAGTCTTAAGGATTCGTTCCGAGTCCGTAAGAATTTCGTTGAGCGTGTAAGTACCCAATTCTACACCCGTCTGTTGGTTTATGTACTCGCGGAAAGAGAATCCGTGGAGCACATAAGTGTGTGCAATACGGTCAAGTTCGTGCAGGCGCTCGTTGCCGTCTCCATCGACGCTTGTAGTGGAAAATACAATACGGAGGAACGGATATTTGTGGTACACGCCGACCAGTTGGTTCTGCCAATCGGGCAATTTGAACGCCTGGTCAATGATGAGTACCTGTCCGCCCACGTTGACAAACTCTCTGACAAATTCGTCTAGGCTTCGTCCGTGGAAATAGAAATTGTTAGAATTGATATACAAACATTGGTTCAACTGAGGGTCGAACTTTTCTTTGGCATAGTGTAATAGAAAGGAAGTACGCCCTACTCCGCGCGGACCACGGATGGCTATCATACGATAACTCCAGTCTATTGAATCCATCAAGGAACGGCGAACGGTAGGACGCAAGTGTTCTACCAAGTAACGATGGGTTTTAAGGAATGTTTCAATCATAGTAGAAAATTGTTAAAACTATGTGATTTCTGTGCTACTTGATGGTGGAGTCTGACTGGCTTATGCCATAGGTCAAATTGAGCCATATTTGGTTTAATTAGCAAAATTATACAAAAAATTCCATTATGCGATAAAACTATGGGACATATTTATATAAATATGCCATAATGGAATAGACAAAAAAGAGGGTTTAACGCGACGAACGCATCATCAGATAGAGTGCCATAGGTACACCAAGTATAGGTGTAATACTGTTGATAGGCAAAACTCCTATGTTTTCAGGCAAAATGGCTATCCAATGGCAGAATAGTGCGGTGTTGGCGCCCCACAGGAGGGTGGCAGGGAGCAAAAGGCGGTGGTTGCTGGAACGTAGCATAAAGCGAACTGCGTGGGGTACAAAGAGACCTATGAACGCAATAGGCCCACAATATACGGTCACTGTGGCAGTGAGTAGTCCGCTTATAGTCAGGATCCACATTCTTATGCGTTTTACCGAAAAGCCTGCGTTCTGTGCATAAGCTTCACCGAGAAGTAGTGCATTCAAGGGTTTGGCCAACACAGAGATGCCTATAAAAGACAGCAACAATATGCCCGCAAAAAAACTCATGCTGCCCCATGTGACGTTTTGAAAGCTTCCCAACGTCCACGCGATAAAGCTGTGTAGCCCTTGCACCGTGGCAAAGAAGCTCAACAGGGAGGTAAGGGCGGAAACCATAAAGCCGATGAGTACACCACTTATTAAAACCGAGGTTGCACTATGGAATACAGCATGGCACAATAATAGTATAGCGATAACGCAACCTGCTCCGACCCAAGCGGATAGGGTTGTCAGTATATGGCCGGAGAGAACAAATGTACTCGATATAAAAGTTCCTCCGATCAATAGGACCACGATTGCCACGCCGAGGCTTGCGCCAGCGCTTACGCCTAGTATGGATGGATCGGCTAAGGGATTGTTGAAAATAGTCTGCATCAGTAGTCCACAGACGGCTAGTGCACTTCCGGCCAAAATGGCTGTCAGGATTGTGGGTAAGCGCAGTTCCAGCAAGATGGTTCGGGTCGTTTCGTGGCCGGCTGAGGATTGTGTTATGGTTTGCCAAATTTCTGTGAACGATATGGTTGTGCTTCCCCATAGTAGATTGAGCACGACCAGCAATAAGCAAACCACACAGGGCCACAGGAGTGAATGTCTATTCCATCTTTTCATAGAAGCGTAAATCGGTCTTGGGAAAAAGTTCGGGGTGGAATAGTTGTACGAAGTCCCTTAGTTGTCTGTTGGGGAAGAATGGCGTGTCTTCATAGTATGGCGTTTTTGACACATTGCATAAGTAGATGTTTCCAGTTTTCCAAGCTTTCAGTGCCTTGTTTGGGCTAAAATCTTGGGCCAACTGTTGTCGGGTAAGATTAGAAGCACTTCCGTAGCGGATAATCCAGACTTCTGCGTCAGCCCCACGGGCAAAGACTTTTTCAAAATTATAGGGCAGGCTTCCACAATCGGTGTTGTCGGCAAAAATGTATTGTCCGCCGGCATCGGCCAATAGGGTTCCTATCGTGCTTTTCCCTCCGGGCACATACCACGTGCCTCCAATCTGACAATCCACCAGTACCGTCGGCCGATGGGTGCCTTCTTTAGCCAGTTTGCATAAGTCTTTGTAGTCGCGTTCTATTTCAGAAAAAAGAGAGTCAGCCCGTTGCGCACAACCGAATAATAGTCCGTAAAATTTAATCCATTCCGCGCGACCCAAGGCGGTTGCTTCCATGTAGTCGGCACATTCTATGAGCGGAATACCACAATGTGCAATGGGACCGTATTGTGCATTTTTATAGGGCGATATGAGGAGTGCATCGACGTTCTTTTGCAAAAGTAATTCTGTATTAGGTTGCATACTTGGACCCATATCTTGTAGGCTTCCATCCTGCAGGGCTTGTCGCAAATCCTTACGTACGGTAAAATCTGCGTCGCACACTCCAAGCAACTGGGCCTGTACGCCTAATTCGTACAATAAGGCGGCGTGCACGCTGGAACCTGCTACGGCTCGGCGTAACGGTACGTGAACGACGGTGCCATCTGGAGCATTTGCCGGCAACGTGGCAGAATCGGGCAGAAGGATATAGGAATGGAGCGTCTGGCCTTTATGCCAAGCATCGGCAATACGGCAGACGGTATAGTTCTCATGCCTCTCAATTTGCAGTAGCGTGGCATAGTGCAACGAGTCCGTATCCGCCGATGAAACCGCGCTTTTTTGTGCGTTTTTGCAACCATAGAACAGCGGGTTGCATAGGACGATGAGAAGACAGAGTATTCGGGCCAGTCGCATAGATTATGGGACAGTGATTTCTCCTGCTATTGACTGATGAAGCAAGGCGCGGATTTGTTCAGTGTCTCTGTGTTCACCTAAAAGGACCATTAATTTTGTGACACAGGTCTCTATGGTCGAGTCATGGCCGTTTTCTACGCCCGCATTCAATAATTGCAGTCCGGTTTCGTAGCGGTGCATCTCCACAGAGCCTTCGGAGCATTGAGTGATATTAACCACTAATATACCGCGCGCACGTAACTTGAGAAACGATTCCAATAGCCAGGGCTTCTGTGGCGCATTTCCAGCCCCAAATGTCTTTATGACAACGGCGCGCAACTCTTTGGCGGAAAGTGCGGCTTCTACGAAATCTTGCCGTATGCCCGGGAAAAGGGATAAGACCATTACGCGGTCGTCCAGTTCGAGGTGAGGACGGAGGGGCTTATCTGTCGGAATTGGGCGTATGAGACGGGCGTTGAAGCGTATGTCTATGCCAGCAGTGGCCAGCGGGGGGTAGTTGTAGGATTGAAAAGCGTTAAACTCGTCAGTGTTTATCTTTGTGGTCCGGTTGCCCCTCATAAGTCGAGAATCAAAGTAGATACATACTTCTGGAACTATCGGCCTACCTGACGCGTCGCAGGCTGCGGCAATCTCTACGCTGGTAAGCAGATTTTCCTTACCGTCGGTGCGTAATTGGCCTATCGGGAGTTGTGAGCCCGTAATGATGACAGGCTTTGCAATATTTTCGAGCATAAAACTGAGTGCGCTGGCTGTATAAGCCATTGTGTCAGTGCCATGCAGTATTACGAAACCATCGTATGTCTCATAGTTGCGCACAATCATTTCGGCAATTTCTTTCCAACGTATAGGCTCCATGTCGCTGGAGTCTATTGGAGGGTCAAAGGCCTCGAGGCTGATGTGGTAGTCCATACGCCCAAGCTCTGGTACCATCTCTAAAAAGCGATGTAGTCCAAAGTTTTCCAAAGCACCCGTATTGGGGTTTTCTACCATGCCAATTGTGCCACCTGTATATATAATGAGCACTTTGCGTTTCTCGCGGTTATCCATAGGTTTGATTATGCAGTTGGTTTGTTTCGCGAAGTTAATAGGATTTTAAGTAATGGGAAAAGACTGTTATCAAGGATTTTTTTATTATTTTTACCGCTGAATAAAAAGATGGCATTATAAACAATTCTAAAAGTTATATCAAAATGAAGAAATTTATCCTTCTCTCATTGGTTATGCTTATGGGCATAACGAACCTCTCCGCTCAGAATGTGCAGGAGAATATTGTAAAGAAAACATTCCTTACGAGTATCCATTGTCCCAATTGTGAAGCCCGTGTGAAGAATAATGTGGCTGCTTTAGGCGAAGGTGTTAAAGGAGTGGAAGTTAATCTGGAGAAAAAAGAGGTTACTGTAGAATTTGACGCCAATAAGACGAATGCGGAAAATATCATTGCAGGCTTTGAAAAGATTAATGTAAAGGCTCAACTTCTTGATGGCGAGAAGAAGTGCGGTGGTTGCAAGCAGGCTCAGCCCGCAGAAGCCAAGTCTTGCGGAGGATGTGCACAAAAAGCGCAGGGCGAAGCCAAGCAGTGTTGTAAGGAAAAGCAGGCTCAGCCCGCAGAAGCCAAGTCTTGCGGAGGATGTGCGCAAAAAGCACAGGGCGAAGCCAAGCAGTGCTGTAAGGAAAAGCAAGCTCAGCCCGCTGAGGCCAAGTCTTGTGGCGGATGTGCACAAAAAGCACAGGGCGAGGCCAAGGATTGCTGTAAGGAAAAGCAAGTTCAGCCCGCAGAAGCCAAGTCTTGCGGCGGATGTGCACAAAAAGCGCAGGCTGAAGCCAAGGATTGTTGTAAGGAAAAGAAACAATCTGAAGCAAAGCAGGGCGATTGCTGTAAGGAGAAAAAAGACAAGAAAAAGAAAAAATAGTCTGTGGCATATTGCCTGTGACAAAAAGCCTGTGCCGTTTAGGCGCAGGCTTTATTTGTTTTCTTATGTGAGTATGCGACTATTTAATCCGCTTAAAGAAGGCTTCAATCGGATAGTGGTCCGACTTGTCGATGCTGTTATCTACCGTGCAGGCATAAGGGCGCCAATCCTTAGAACAGAACAGATGGTCTATGCGAACTACAAAGCTGCCTTCGCGATAGGAGCGTCCGAGTCCGTTGCCTGTGCGCACGTAGGCGTCTTTGAGATTTTTCGAAAGTTGATTATAGGCATAGGAGATAGGCGTATCGTTGAAGTCGCCACATACTATCATACTTTCATTTTTATGCCGTTCTAAGAACGAGGCAATACTGTCCACCATTTCCGCGCGTCGGCCGCTTACTTTGGCCACTTTATGCATTATGTTGAAAAGTGTGTGGCGTGAAGAGGATGATTTGGGGTGTGCAACGCTGGAATTGATGTTTTCTTTTTCTTTCTGGGAGAAAGAATACGACAGCAAGTGCGTATTGACAACCAAAAGGGTGTCCTGAGGCTGCAACTCTATCCAATAGGCCATAGCACCGTTACCTACGTTCTGACAGATCATTTCTTCGCGCACGATGGGATATTTGCTGAATACGGCCAGCGTGCTTTTGTCAAAATTAGTGCTGGAGTGGTGGCGATATTGAGCCATCTGTGGCTGTACGTACTTACGATAATATTTTCCTGAAATATTGGCTTCTTGCAGACAGACGATGTCGGCGTTTTTTTCTTTGAGGTATTTCCCTATCTGATTGACGTGTCCGTCGGGAAAAGAGTATTGTCCGAAGACGCCATAGCCCAGCGTGTTGAAAGAAAGCACGTGTAGCGCGTTTTTGGGTGGCGGACTACTCAGGTTTATAGGGAAATAACGGCGTATGGCGGGCAGACTTAACAAAAGCGCTATTCCGCAAATCCACGCTTTCTTTGGAGTGAATAACAGGGTAAGCAGAAACAGAAAGAAAGTGCCTGCCAGAGCCAGCGGGAAAGCCAGTCCGAGTAGCGTGACATAGGAAAAATATTGGGGGGATATGAGCGGAGAGAAAGCGCATAACAGCAACAGCGTGCCGCTCATATACGACAGGCCTGCCATAAACTGCTCTCCTATGTTATATCCCTTCTTCTTGCCCACAGACCTGTTGGAGGCTTAGTCGCGACTATTGTTAAACAATTCCTCTTTCTCCTCTCGTGTCAGACTTTCATAGCCTGATTCTTTTACCTTATCCAGTATCTTGTCCAGTCTTTCTTCGCGTTCTTTCTGACGGCGATTGTAATCCACATCATTTTCGCGCTGGCGCACAGAAGGATTCTCCTTTATTTCGTAACCGTCCATTCGCTCGAACCGATGTTTCAGCCGACTCCAAAGTCCTTCCTTTTCAGGTTCGTTATAATAGCGCGGTCTGTTAGTGTATGGAGCGCGTTGGGCTTGCTTCTTCCAATGGCGTAATATGAACCAGCTGAAGAGCATTCCGCCTAAGTGGGCCATGTGGGCGATATTTCCGTTGCTGAATATGGCTGATACCAGTTCGATAAGCGCATATATAAAAACGAAATACTTGGCTTTCATCGGAATGGGGGGGATGAGCAACATAATACGCTCATTAGGATAGGTAAAACCGAAAGCCAACAATATGCCGTAACAAGCGCCCGATGCGCCTATTGTAGTCCACGAATTCAGATAAGAGGGCATATCCATTATTGTTCCGTCTTCGAAACGGACGGTCTGATAATTGGCCAGCCCTTCTAAAATATATTGCGTCAGCTGCCAAAGTTCCTGACAGAACGCCGCACCGATGCCACTGACAAAATACAGTATGAGGAACTTGCGTGTGCCCAAGGTCTGTTCTATTACAATACCGAACATCCACAACGCAAACATGTTGAAGAACAAGTGCGTAAAGTTGCCGTGTAAAAACATATAGCTGACAACTTGCCAAAAGTGGAAGTTGCCAGCCAGAATGAAGTTCAGACCGAAAATGTGGGCCAAATTTATGCCCAGCATACGGCAGACGATTTGCGCCAACAGCACGATGCAGTTGATGATAATCAGATTCTTTGTAGCAGGGGGCATCTGCTGCAATATGTTGGGCATGTCAGTAAGTCAGATTATGCAAAAAACGGATAGATATATGTGTCAATTACATAGTAGCACAGTATGCCGGCAAGGTAGCCTACAAATGCTATCCAGGTTATTTTCTTCATGTACCAGCCGAAGGTAATCTTCTCCAATCCCATTACGACCACGCCGGCGGCGCTTCCGATAATCAGCATGGAGCCACCTACGCCGGCACAGTAGGCCAGCAGTTGCCAGAAGACGCCATCTAAAGCCATGTCGCCTACTTCTGCCATAGGATACATACCCATGCATCCGGCCACCAGAGGCACATTGTCCACGATAGAACTGAGTACGCCGATGATTCCTGTAACTATGTAGTGGTTGCCATTAAAGGCTGTGTCAAGACCATGGCCGAGTTGCTCCAGAACTCCGATGGTTTCCAAACTTGCTACGGCCATGAGAATGCCGAGGAAGAACAAGATGGTGGACATGTCTATGCGCGACAGAATGTTCGTAACGCGCTTTTGCATCGCGCCCTTTTCCTCCCTCTCAGAGAGGTTGCGATAGAAGAGTTCCGTTACTGTCCAGAGCAATCCGAGTACGAGCAGGATTCCTACAAACGGCGGAAGGTGTGTCAGAGTCTTGAAAATAGGAACAAAGATAAGGCCGCCCACTCCGAGGAAGAAGATGGTCTTCCGCTGGCGGGTAGTAAGTTCGCTGGCCGATACGGTTTGTGCTTGCTGGGCCGTAAATGTCAGTTCGCCTTTCAGTGAGAGCGAAAGTATCCAAGCCGGTATAACCATAGAAACGAGCGACGGTATGAAAATTTCTTTGATGACGCCGGCTGCCGTGATAACGCCTTTGTTCCACAGCATAATGGTAGTTACGTCGCCGATAGGGGAGAAGGCTCCGCCCGAGTTTGCGGCAATGACTACAAGGGAGGCATAGATGATTCTGTCCTTGCGGTCGCTTACGAGCTTACGCAGAATCATTATCATCACAATACTTGTGGTCAGATTGTCTAATATGGCCGACAGAATGAAGGTCATAAACGCAATGCGCCATAGGAGGGCACGCTTGCTCTTCGTCTGCAGTGTGTCGCGAACAAAGTTGAATCCGCCGTTTTGGTCCACTAATTCCACAATGGTCATAGCGCCCATGAGGAAGAATAAGGTGGTGGCGGTGCTTCCGAGGTGCTTTTCAATGATTGAGCTTACGGTCTGGGCCAAATCGTTGTTGAAGTTGGGAAGCAGGTTCGACACTTCGGGGTATTGCGTAGGGCCGCCCACCATAAACAACGTCCAGCAGGCTACAAACATAAGCAATGCAATAGCCGCCTTGTTGATTTTTGTAACACTCTCAATGGCGATGAGAAAATAGCCTATGACAAAGGCTGTTACAATGGCAATGGTTAAAGAACTCATAAGGTTGTAAGTTTTATAGAATAATTTAGGTTTTCAGATACCAGTCCGATTTTTCGGACGCAAAATTAAATCTAAGATTTCAAAGCTCCTGCATTTTTATAAAATAAAAATCTGAAAACACGGCCGTTGTGGGCTGTTTTCCGGAAATTATGCCACAGAGAGAGGGCATAATGGCAGTTTGCCAGGGCATAAGAGGGTCGGCTGGAATGTTCTTGGCGCAGGGAGACGGCCCAATGGGCTGGCGTGAGTAGTGGGTGTCACCTTTCCATAAGTACGAGGAGAGGTCTGGCGTGATTATCGGGGACAGAGATGTGACGTAGCCAAGCGCTCAGGCCCTTGTGGGGAGGAAAAGGATTGACAATCTCCGGAAAAGTTAAATTATCTTAAGTCTGCGTTTCATAATACAATCGTCTGGCGGCATTATGGCGCAGAAAAACGGGAGTATGAAATTTGAAAATCCGCTTATGTGATCAGCCGGTTGCATAAGCGGATTTTTGGGTTGTATAATTAATTTTTGTACAAAAAAGCGCGATTTCATCGGAGATTATGCCCCTATAACGCAAAGAAGTGGCCTTTGAGCCACTTCCTTTATGCTATTACAAATTTACACTTTCTTTTCGATTCGTGCAAGGGGCGGATTTTTGCCTTAGAGTAAATTCTATTGACAAATTTCCTTTGTGCCACTTCGTGCAACCCTACTCTTGTGCAGGCCGAATAAAGTGTGTCGAAATCCACTCTTCGTGTTCGGGCTTTTCCGGGACTTGTGCAAAGGCGCGAAGCATCCATGCCATGTTACGAGCCAGTTGTCGCAGGGTTTGCAGGCCTTCTGCGTCGAATGCAGCCTCGCCTTCTTCGCGTCCATATATGATGTTCCAATATTGCGAGGTCACGAGCGGAGCATTGACCATCTGAAATGGCATTTGGAGCGTCTGAAATGCGGCTGTCGCGCCTCCGCGACGGCATACGCATAGGGCGGCGGTTGGTTTGTCCGTGAGCTCTGCACCTGCAAATAGGGCGCGTTGCAATAGGGCTAAGGTCTGGCCTGCCGGCTGGCCGTAATAGACGGGAGAGCCTACGACGAGAGCGTCGGCGCCGTTGATTTTTTCAATTATCTCGTTGCAGATGTCATCGCCGAATACGCAACGGCCGTTTCCGAGCCTCTTGCACGTGCCACAGGCTATGCAACCGCGTATGGGCTTATTGCCAATCCATGCTATCTCCGTGGTACAGTCCTGCTGTTCCAATGTCTTTGCGATTTCCATAAGCGCAAGATGGGTGTTGCCGTTCTTGCGTGGTGATCCGTTTATGAGGAGAACTTTTGCCATAGTTTGAGTAGAAAATAGAATTATTGAAGTTTACGTTTTAACCAATATTGTCGTTCCGTTTCAGGGAGTTTTTCGATGGCATAGCGAAGGGCTGTGCGCGGCATAGTATGGTAGTGGTTGTCTAAAAAGGCCCGCAACAGATCTTCTCCGCAGTGTTTTCCCATCTCACGGAGCATCCAGCCCACGGCCTTATGCATCAGGTCGTGGGGATGGTGGAGGTGGACTTCTGCATAATGGAGCGTGAAGTCGGCACGGCCTCCTTTGAGCGCAGTCAAGGTGCTTACCATAGAAATACGCTTGCGCCAGAGATTCGGACTGTGGGCCAGTTGGTCAAGTACTTTCCATTTGCGTGAGTCAGGCACTTTTGCGAGCATTAGCCATTGGCCTAGGGTGTGCGGACAGGTGGTGTCCACCAAGTCCCAGTTGTTGCAGCGATTTGCGTGCTTCAGATAAAATTGCAGAAGCCTGGTGGCTTCGTGCGCGGGCTTTTTGCCACGCTGTATCTGGCTTGTCAGTCGTTTGAACTGGCTTGCATAGATTTGAAAACCGCAGGCGCGCACTTCGTGGTAAGGCGAACGGATGAGTTTCTCTATCTGATCCAGTGGCAACAGGCGAGCCTCGCCCGACAGGCGACGCTGTTCGGGCAGTTTCACGCCCAGAAAAATGTCTCCCTCGCCGTAATCGCCTCGGTCGGTCTTGAAATACCGCTGTACGCGCAGGCTTTGCTCTTCGTCGGCCAGGTTTTCAAGCCGCTGGATAATGGTTTCGGCAGAAAGCGGTTGCTCCATAATCGCCAGGAAATAGGTTAATCACCGTCAGAAGCCAGACATCGTTCTGCGTGATAGGACGAGCGTACAAGCGGACCGCTCTCTACGTGGGTAAAGCCCTTAGAGAGTGCGACTGTCTTATATTCGTCAAAAACAGCAGGCTCGATGTATTCGACCACAGGCAGATGGTGGGCCGTAGGTTGGAGGTACTGCCCGATAGTAAGCACCGAGCAACCTGTGCGACGGATGTCGTCAATCAGTTCCAGTACCTCTTCGTGAGTTTCGCCTAAGCCTACCATAAATCCGGTCTTGCAACGGAATCCGCGCTCGGAGATGTGGGTCAATACATTAAGACTCTGCTCGTATTTGGCCGCACTGCGCACTGACGGTGTAAGCCTGCGCACGGTTTCCATATTGTGGCCCACCACGTCGGGCTTTTCCTCAAGCAGTAGGTCTATCAGGTCGGTTCGGCCGCGGAAGTCGGGAATCAATACCTCAAGTCCTGTCTGCGGACAGGCGGTTCGAATCTGTCGGATCGTCTCGGCCCAGTGGGCGGCGCCATAATCGGGTAGATCGTCGCGGTCCACAGACGTAACGACGGCATAGCGCAGCTGCATGGCACGAATAGACGCGGCCACGCGCAGAGGCTCTTGTGGATTGAGCGGAAGGGGCCGTCCTGTTTTTGTATTGCAGAAGCGGCAACACCGCGTACAGATGTCGCCCCCTATCATAAAGGTGGCCGTTCCGGCGCGCCAGCATTCCGCACGATTCGGGCAGAGACCGCTCTGGCAGATAGTGTGGAGCCCCTGCGTACTTATGAGATGCTCTGTTTCCAGAAACTTTCCGTTGGTCAGAAGTCTTGTGCGAAGCCACGCGGGCTTGCGGACATGAGGTGGGCGGGACTTTTTTTCTTGTGGCATAGCCGTGCGATTAGGTTAGTGCGTGAGGTGAGTCTGGAAAAGGCGGTTGATGAGCGGATCGGTAAGTTTCATGCACAGCCCCGTAAGCATAGCCAACAAGAGTGTGCCTTCGCGGATGACGTTGGTATTGCCGTCGCCGAACAGGTTTCCGAAAGCGATCCAGGCAAATATGACGGCAAAAATTACAAGGAAGAGGTCAGCCCACACCTTGATGGTGCTGAACGGCTTGTGGCTTACGTCGGAAATTACGGCTACTGTCTTGTCGCCTGAAAGCATCCAAGCGTTTCCGTTAATCTCGATGCGGAGACCTACAGCCGTTATAAATATTGCTACAAGGCACCAGATGTATTGCAGTATAATGCTGTCTGCAGGCAAGTCTCTTACTAGCCACAGGGCAAGGTCGCAGAGCGCGCCGAAAAGTATGACGGCGGGTATCTGCATAAGGTCAGCCCACCGGAACCTACGGCGGAGCAACAGCAACTGCAGGGCAATGAGCGAAAAGTTAAAGGCCCACGTAAATTGCCCAAAGGAAATCTGAGGCCAGCGTATGTTGAGCACCGCGGGCAGGCAGGAGATGGGCGATGTGCCTAAGTTGGATTTCAGCGAAACGGCCACGCCCAGCGCCACGAGTATCAACCCGAGCGTTGCAATGGAGTAGCGTTTCAAGAGATTGGCCATAGTTTAATATTCAATCTTGTCGCTGGTGTTTTTCCATAGGACAAAAGTCTGTTGGCCCTCGTCTCGGAGTAACGGAATAATGGGGGTGGAGCGTTCCTCTACGGGTTTTTCCAGCTCCTCATATATGAAGTCGTCAGCAAAGCCTCCTTCGGCTGCATCTTTGCGGTTTGCGGCAAAAAATATCCGTTCAATGTGTGCCCAGTATATAGCACCCAGACACATTGGACAGGGCTCGCAAGAACTGTAAATATCACATCCGCTCAAATCAAAGGTGTTCAGTTTGCGACAAGCCTTGCGTATGGCATTAACTTCGGCGTGTGCAGTGCAGTCATTATCGCGTGTGACGGAATTAGAACTCTCTGCCACGATTTCTCCGTCTTTTACCACCACCGCACCGAACGGTCCGCCACCTGTACGGACACTTTCGTTGGCAAGTCGGATGGCTTCGCGCATAAATTGCTTGTCTTTTTCGGTTATATTCATCTTTTTACGTATTAGATTATGTTACAAAGTCAAATCTTTAATAAATCGGTAAGCCCGAAAGGCCTACCGGTGCAAATATACGGTAATTTTGCAGAAAACTGGCTCCCGTGAATTGGCAGAACGGACTTATGCGCTATTTTTGTAGGCACACACCTATATATAATTATGGATCAGACTTGGGAATTTATCTTGCGACTCTTTATCTCCGCCCTTTTGGGTGGCTTGATAGGACTGGAGCGTGAATACAGGGCAAAGGAAGCCGGTTTCCGTACCCATTTTCTCGTGGCCTTAGGCTCGTCGCTGTTTATGATAGTATCTGCCTACGGATTTGACGGAGCTCTTGTCTCGGAGCGTTATGGGCTTGACGTGTCGCGTGTTGCGGCGCAAGTAGTGTCGGGTATTGGTTTTATAGGCGCGGGTACAATAATTTTCCAGAAGAGTGAAAACGTGGTGCGCGGGCTTACTACCGCGGCAGGGCTTTGGGTAACTGCCGCAATAGGCCTTGCTTGTGGCGGAGGGCTTTATGTGCTTTCTGTAGCCGCTACGGTGCTTGTCTTGGCCGGGCTTGAAGCATTCAACTTTTTCCTGCACCGTTTTGATAAGCGACGCGACAATATAAACAGTTGAGCCTTGTGCAGACTGGTGGGTGGCTCTGGCAGAAAAATAAAACGAAAAAAAACGCCTGTAAATTTGGATTTCTGATTCGATGCCCTAATTTTGTGAAAAATCCGATTATGAACTTTAAGTATTGTATGCATATGTGGTATTGTTCCGACCATCTGATGGTTGGCGCGACCTGTCGTATGTGTTAGAATACTTATCCTATACCCCCATAGAGTCCTGCCAATCGTCAGTGCGATTAGGCAGGACTTTTTTATATCCTTGCAACAAGTCATTTCTATAATATTTTCACATCATTACATAAACCAATTAACTATGATCTACAACAAACTGACCGATCTCATAGGTCAAACGCCAATGATCCGCCTCAGAGGATTCGATGGGCAGGTGGCAGATTTAATTTTGAAGCTTGAATCGTTTAATCCGGGCGGGAGCGTAAAGGACCGCATAGCTCTAGCGATGATTACAGACGCGGAAGAGCGTGGTTTGCTAACTCCCGGCGCCACTATCATAGAGCCGACGTCCGGCAACACAGGTATAGGACTTGCGTGGGTCGGAGTAGCCAAGGGATACAAGGTGGTGCTGACCATGCCCGATACGATGAGTATAGAACGCCGTAATCTGCTCAAAGCATTGGGCGCGACGCTTGAACTCACACCTGGCTCAGACGGAATGAAAGGTGCTATTGCGCGCGCTGAAGAACTAAGGGAGCAGACTCCGGGCTCAGTAATCCTCGGACAATTTGTCAATCCGGCCAATCCACGCATCCATGAAAAAACCACGGGCGAGGAGATTTGGACCTCAACGGACGGACATGTCGATATCTTTGTGGCTGGCGTAGGTACGGGTGGTACTGTGTCGGGTGTGGGCAAGGCACTTAAACGCCATAAGAAGGCTGTAAAAGTGGTGGCCGTAGAACCTGCGGGCTCACCAGTGCTTTCTACGGGCGTAGGCGGTAAGCATAAGATTCAGGGCATCGGTGCGGGATTTGTGCCCGATACTTACGACCCCTCAGTGGTGGATGCAATCATTCAAGTCACCGATGAAGAGGCCGTGTTAGCCTCTCGGGCGCTTGCGTCCAAGGAAGGTTTGCTCGTAGGAATCTCTTCTGGCGCCGCATTCCACGCTGCGCTGACCTTGGCGCGTAAGCCTGAAAACAAAGGCAAGCGCATTGTGGTCTTGTTACCCGATACGGGCGAACGGTATCTCTCTACAATCCTCTACGCCTTCGATGAATTTCCAGAAAAGAATCCATGAAGGAGTCAATGCTACAGCAACTGACAACCGACATCACGGACTGGTCTGAATATTCGTGGGAGGAGCAAGTTCGGAAGCCCGGGTTGTGGCCCGACGTGGACGACTTGTGCAAACTGATGGGCCTTCTGCGGCGCATCTTCTTTGCCGGTTTTTTTGCCCCGGCAGACTTGTCGGAAGAGGCGAGTCTTGCGCAAGTGCGTCAGAATATTCTGCAGGCCGAGGCTATATTGCGGGAGCAAATCTGTCGCGGACTTATCTGCGGAGCGGAGGGTGAAGCGGATTCCCCGGAAGTAGAAGCCGAGCAGAAGACGGCTGCTTTTTTCCGACAGCTCCCTGCCATCCGACGACTTCTGCTGACCGATGTGGAGGCCATAGCCATGCGTGACCCCGCCGTAAGTTCTTACGGAGAGATTATATTGGCTTATCCGTCTATCCGAGCCATGCTTCACCATAGGGTGGCGCATGCGCTGGTCGGTTTGTCTGTGCCGTTGATTCCGCGCATTATTGCAGAGTACGCCCACTCTATGACGGGCATCGATATCCACCCTGCGGCAACCATTGGCACCCACTTTTCTATTGATCATGGTACTGGAGTTGTCATTGGGGCTACTGCACGAATCGGTAACCACGTCATGTTGTACCAGGGAGTAACGCTGGGTGCGCGCAACTTTAAGTTGTCTGCCGACGGAAGGCCTCAAGATTTTCCGCGCCACCCGATCTTGGAAGACCGCATAACGGTCTATTCCAATGCCTCTATTCTGGGGCGTGTTACCATAGGCCACGACACAGTTATCGGGGGCAACGTGTGGGTCACCTCGGACGTGCCGCCCTATTCGCGTATCCTGCAGACAAAGCCCATTATGCAACAGGGATTTTCTGACGGTGCAGGAATCTGAAAGACCCTGCAGAATTTTGGGCCGATTATTGGGCCGAATGAGTAAAAGTTTCCAACTTCGCGTAGGAAACTTTTTTTGTGTTCCGTCAGTATTATAAACAAGTGTGTGATATGAAAAAGAATCTGTGGCTCTTTACGCTTCTTCTGTTGTCGGTTAGTTGTAACCGAATGGTGGTTCCCGTAGGTGAAAAACTCGTTACCGACTCCATACAGGTGGTTCGGGGCGATTCGTTGCTTACTATGAATATCGTGTGGGCTAAGAAGACGAATCCGTCGTGGCTTGCCGACAGCCTGAACAAGGCTCTTGTGCGCCAATTCTTCTATGAGGAATCGTCCGATGTCCGTCGTGTGGCCCAAGCCGAGGCCGACAGCTTTTATCAGGACTATCTGCAATATAAATCAGATTTTGAAAGCGAACCGGATCTCTATATGCCGGAGTGGGGACGCTCTATTACGGCGCGATTGGACCGAGAAACGGAGCATTACTATATTTTCTCGGGTTCAGACTATGTTTATATGGGTGGGGCGCACGGTGGTTTTCAGGCTGTTGAATATGCCGTGGACAAACAGACGGGCGAGACGCTTTCCTGGGAACAGCTTTTCAAGAATCCCGACGATGAAGTATTGGCCACGCTCGTTCGCGTCAGTCTGGAGAAGCAGTATTTCCAATCCTCCGAGGATGTTTTCTATTTTGTTGAGGGAGGTAAATTCCCGCTACCCGTTTCTGCGCCGTCATTGCGCGATGAGGGCATTTTGTTCCAGTATCAGCAGTATGAGATAGCGGCCTATGCCTATGGATTGCCCGGTTGCGTCATTTCCTACAAGGATCTTATGCCGTACTTCAATCCGGAAATCATAGAAAAACTCCCTTGTGTCGACTCTCAGGACTCGACTCCGGCCCCGCAGGTCTCTTTTCTTGACCGATTGCGTTCTCTTTTCAAATTATAACCTATGAAGCCTTCGCTGATTTTCCGCCAGTATGTGTGGATTGTAAATACCTTGCGCCGATACGGGCGTATGACCCTTGAAGAACTGAGCCAGAAGTGGATTGACGATGATATGGCGAACGGCAACCCGCTGGCTCGCTCCACATTTAATCGCCATCGCGACGCCGTGCTGGATATGTTCGGTGTCATCATAGACTGTGATGTGCAGGGCGGTTACAAATACTTTATTGCCAACCCCAAGGTGCTGCAGACTGACAGTATAGCCCGCTGGATGCTCAACACGCTCACGGTGGGTGGCATCTTAGTGGATTCTGTCAGCGTAAAGGACAGGATTCTTCTTGAGTCCGTGCCGGCAGGCGAGGAATTCCTGCAAACTATCATCAAGGCAATGAAGTCGGGCCATAAGTTGGAGGTGTCGTATCGCAGGTTTGGCCAGCAGGAGACCACCACTATCCTATCCCCTTATACCCTTAAGTTGTTCCGCCAACGCTGGTACCTCTTGGCCGACAATGGTAAATACCTGAGCACTTACGCCCTCGACCGTATGATTTCCCTTACCGAACTGGCCGCTACGTTTGACCTGCCCGAAGACTTCTCGGCTCAGGAATTTTTTGCCGACTACTTCGGTATCGTTACCAAGGAGGAACAGATGGAGCACATTATCGTGCGCACCTACGGCACTACCGCCGACTACCTCCGCACGCTTCCGCTCCACGCTTCACAGCAGGAATTGCAGGGAACATCGGACGAATATACCGATTTCTCCCTCGACCTGCGCCCCACCTACGACTTCCTGCAGCTTCTCCTTAGCCATGGCGGAAATATCGAGGTGCTACAGCCAGAAAGCCTGCGCCGGCAACTTCGCGAGCATATCGTGCAGGCCGCTGAGCGGTACAAATAGGTGTCTGCAAATAGGAAAATAAATAATTTCTTTGTGCTGTACCACGATTTGGGGCAGCTACCCGGAAATTTTGCCGTGTAATTCATTGATTGTATAATCTAAAACACGCAAAAGTTATGAAAGCAAAGAAATTGTACCTTAGTACCCATCGCTTGGCCGGACGTAAGTATCACGATGTGGATGAAGTTTGGGAAGAACTTAAGGTAGGAACGCCACTTCGCCTTGTTCTCGACCGAGACAACCGTTTTGATCCGCAGGCAGTGGCTGTAATCTATACACGGCCCGAAGATGAGGAAGAATTCTTGCTGGGCTATGTACCCCGCACAGAGAACACGTTGCTCTATAACTTCCTCGTACAGGGCTGGGACAATATCTTTTCGGCCCGTATCACCAAGAAAGACGCCGAGGCGCACCCTGAAAATCAGATTGAGTACGTCGTGCGGATTAATCCCTGCGAGGCGTAGGTTCGTCTAATAAGTAAAAATCTAATTGTAGTAAGGCGGTTTGATATGAAGACACTCCAATCTTTTCTCGTTTCCCTGTTCTTGATAGTTTGTATGACGTCGCAGACGATTCAGGCGCAGACGTTGAAGGATAGCTCCTTTCAAAGGCAAGCAGAAATCCGTCGCGATGGAAAAATACTTGATTCCAATTACCAGACGCTCGGATATGTCAAAGCAGACGGCCGTGTAGTGGACCAAAACTATCATACCGTAGGCTATGTCAAGCCAGATGGGCGCATAGTGGATAATTCGTACCACACAGTGGCTTATATCAAGTCTAACGGCACCGTACAAAATTCAAATTACCGTACTATTGGCTACATAAAGGCTGATGGGACGATTAAAGACGCTAACTTCCACACGGTAGGTTATGCCCGCGATCTGACCACTACACAGGCCGGCGCGCTCATTCTTTTAGGAAAACTTTTTTAAGGCCCATTCTCCAGTCGGACATCTGGCTCCCTTCGAGTCGGGTGTCCGACTTTTTTGTGCCTTTCCGGCCGGAATGAAAAAATCGCATTATGGAACGCTTTTATTGCATTATGCCGTGAGAAAATTGGATTATGCAATTTGCAAAAAGCATTATGCAATTTGCGAATTGCATAATGGAATAAACTGACGCCATAATGCAATTTTCGGGGGAGTAGCCTGCACTTCCTCCGCACCCTATTGCCGCAAGCCGACGGCCGTGGGGCGGATGTGTATGGCATAATGCCGTTTTTCTATTATCTTCGCGAGCAGATCAGCTTGCTTATGCCGTCAGCCCATTCCATTCAGTTACCCCCTTACCGCCTGCTGGGACAGGTCGATTTGCCCTGTTCCAAGAGCGTGAGCAACAGGCTTCTCGTAATGGAGGCCCTTGCGGGACGAATACTCCATAAGGGCGAGCTCTCTGTGGCGCGTGACACGCAGGTGTTGCAACGTGCTTTGGCGTTGCGGGATACTACAATCGACGCAGCCGATGCAGGCACGGCCCTGCGCTTCCTTACGGCTTATTTTTCTACTCGTGCCGGCAAGGTCTTGCTTACTGGCACAGAACGAATGCAGCATCGGCCCATCGGACCGCTGGTAGATGCGCTTCGAAGCCTCGGAGCAAAAATTGAATATGTGGGAGAGACCGGTTTTCCGCCCCTTCGTATTGATGGACAGGCCCTTTGTGGAGGCGCAGTGGAGGTAGAGGTCAGCGTGTCGTCGCAGTTTGTGAGCGCGTTACTCCTTGTTGCGCCCTACTGGAAGCAGGGGCTTACACTTTTTCTGCGTGATGTGATAACGTCGAAGCCATACATAGACCTGACACTCAGTCTGATGACGCAGTGTGGCGTAGAGGCGAAATGGTTGGATGAGCGCACGCTTCGGGTGGAGCCGGGAGAATATCAATCCGATAATCCCATTGTCGTAGAGCCCTCTTGGACGGCGGCTTCCTACTGGTACGAGGCGCTTGTTGCCGGTACTTTTGGACGGGCTTGCTTATGCCTTCCGGGCTTGCAAGCCAGGAGCGTACAGGGAGATGCGGTCGTGCAGTCAATTTTTTCAGACTTTGGAATTCGCACCACCTTTGCCGATGACGGGGCCACGCTTTGGTCCGGGGAAACCACACAGGAAGTTTTCCAGTACGACTTTAGAAATTGCCCAGACCTTGTTCCTACGCTTGTGGCAACCTGTCTGGCCTGTAAAAAACCTTTCAGAATGAGCGGACTGCATAACCTGCGCTTCAAAGAGAGCGACCGCGTCGGTGCATTACAGCATATAGCAACACTTTTTGGCGCACGTCTTGAAGCGCCCGAGGAGGGCGTGCTCACGTTCGACGGAGTACGCGCCCTGCAACCCGAAGGTACGCGCGTGCAACCCCTTCTGATCCCCGTATATGACGACCATCGTCTCGCCTTGGCCTTTGCGCCGTTTCTGTTAGGCGGTTGGAAAATAAAATTTGATAATCCCTCAGTGGTGCGCAAGAGTTATCCGCACTTCTGGGACCAACTTCTTCCCTTATGTCCTTAATCCATTACCTGGCCCTTGCCTTGGCCGGCCTCGCAGCCTTATACATTGCGCTCCGTGCATACGCCCGCCGGCATATAACCGGCTCAGAGGCATCAGCACAACACTCCTCTCAATCTGCAGCCTGCGGGCTTGGCGAAGTTTGTGACCTTTCCTGTGCACCCGAATATATCGATGAACCCGCAGTCTATTTCGATGATGAAGAATTAGACCAGTTCGCCGGTCGTGCCTCGGATAAATATACCGAAGCAGAGGTGGGGCAGTTTGAATACATTATGACCACGATGCGCCCCACGGAGGTACACGTCTGGTTGCGCTCCCTGCAGAAGCGTGGCATAGAGCTGCCCGACGACCTCAAGGATGCGGCCTATATGATAGTAAGTGAACAGCGTGAGGGATAAATCCCATTAGTACACAAAATAATGCCGTCAAGTCGTTGGGCTGGACAATTTTATCGGCCAAGGCATTAAAAATAGTTCTTACTACTAAGCTCCGTCGGCATCTGAAATAAAGTATGGTGCGACGGGCTTTTTTCTGCGTATTCTATGGGCCAATATTTTAATTGCATTATGCAATAGGCCGAAAAGTCGGAGGAAAAATGTAATTTTGCAGTTCAAATGCGCGCGGGAACGGACTTATAGTCCGTCGCGCCCGCGAGAGAACACAGTATGATACTAGCCTACGATTTTTTCCAGCACGCGCTCATCGGTGGCCTTTTGGCTTCCATCCTTTGCGCTATGATAGGGACGTATGTCGTTACGCGCCGGCTCGTTATCGTAGGTGGAGGTATGGCGCATGCCAGTCTGGGTGGCGTGGGCCTCGGGGCTTTTTTCGGAATAAATCCGTTGGCCGGGGCTACCGTATTTGCCTTGTTGGTCGGCTGGGGCGTTGATTTTCTTACGCGCAGGCAGGTGCGTGAGGATAGCGCCATAGCAGTGCTTTGGACCTTTGGCATGGCAGTGGGCGTGCTCTTTGCATATCTCACCCCCTCCTTTCAGCGCGACCTCACGGGCTATCTGTTTGGCGATATCTTGGCTATTACCACAGGCAACCTATGGTTTATGGCAGTTTTGACCGTGGTGACAACCGCTTATTTTATCCTGTTGCGCAATGCGATACAGACGATAGCCTATGACCGCAGTTTTGCCGTTACACAGGGTCTTCCTGTCCGCTGGTTGGAATATGGACTGACCATATTGACAGCACTTACCATTGTGTGCTGCCTGCGTATGGTGGGGATAATAATGGTTGTTTCGCTTCTATCTCTACCGCAACAGACGGCAGCCTTATTGACTCGCTCGTTCGGAGGAATGATATGGGTCAGCGCAATTATCGGATTTCTCGGCATTGTAGGCGGACTGATGGTTTCCTATTGGCTGTCGGTGCCTTGTGGGGCGACAATTGTGATAATTCTTGTGGTGTTTTACATTATATCCCGTATATTTACAACTTTAACACTGTTCGTGTCTCGTCGCACGGACCGATAAACTATTTGCCTTGAAGCGTCTGCTGACATATATATGCTGTTTGTTGCTTCTCGCTGGGTGTTCTACCAAGCACAATACCTCGCGAAGCCGTTTTTGGCAGTCGTTTACTACGAGGTATAACGTATTCTTTAACGGAAAGACTGCGTACGACGAGGGTGTAGAAGCCTTGATAAACGGGAACCAGGATAATTTTACACAGATGCTTCCGGTCTTCCCTGTTGCTAATGAGGGTACTCGAGGATTAGGCCGTGGCAATTTTGAGGTGGCTATCACGAAGTCGGAGAAAGCCATTGCGCTCCATAGCATCAAGGTAAGGCCACAGATAGATCCATCGCGTGAGCGCACTGCAGCCTTGCGCGCTTTTCTGAATAAGAAAGAATTTAACCCCTTCCTTAAGAACTGCTGGCTTTTAATGGGAAAAGCTCAATTTATGGAGGGCGATTTTCTCAATGCAGCCTCAACATTCTCCTACATCACGCGCTTATACGCTACGGAGCCTGAGGTAGTACAGGAAGCACGTATATGGCTAGCCCGTTGCTACTCAAGCGAGGATTGGTACTATGATGCAGAAGATGTGATCGATAAGACGCTACGTGACACTTTGCCTTCGCGCCTTCGCGCCGAACTGGCTGCTTCACAAGCCGACCTCCTGCTTCGCCAGGGCAATTACAATGACGCACTGCATCATCTGCAAAAGGCTGTAAAGAAGGCAGGAAACAAAACGCAGAAAGCACGTCTCTATTACTTGCTGGCTCAGGTGCAACAACAACTGGGTCAGAATCAGGATGCCTATAAGAGTCTCAGCCGTGTACGCCATCTGAATCCGCCATACCGTATGGCTCTGAATGCACAGATACTGCAAACGCAAGTGGTAACCCAGCCCGGACTAAAAAAGAAGGAGATAAGCAAATTGCGCCGTATGGCCCGTAGCGACAAGAATGCGTCTTATTTAGCGCAGATTTATTTCGCTATGGGCAATCTTTATATGCACGGGGCAGACACGGCTCAGGCAGTGGCCGCCTATGAGAAAGGACGCGAAAAGGATAATACTACGAGCATAGAGAAAGGTGTGCTCCTCTTACGTCTGGGAGAAATCTACTGGACAAAGGGTAAGTATGACTTGGCGCAAACCTGCTATACGGAGGCGCTGTCAATGATTGACAGGAAACAAGCAGGCTATGAAGAAATAAGCCGGCGCAGTCAAGTGTTGGACAAGCTCGTGCCCTACACCAGTGCAATAGTGTTGCAAGACTCACTTCTGGCACTTTCTGAAATGTCTGAGACAGACCGGAACGCAGCGATAGACCGCACAATTGCCGCTCTTGTAAAACGCGAAAAAGAGGAGGAACGGGCTCGCAGATTGGCCGAAGCGGGTGATATGGGGGATATAGGCGGTGTCAGCATATCACGACCTGTAAATACCTTCCGTGCAACAGGTGCGCAGACCGCCACGTGGTATTTTTATAATACGCAACTCGTACAGCAAGGGAAACAAGAATTTCGCCAACGCTGGGGAACAAGAAAAAACGAGGATGATTGGCGCCGATCCAATAAGACTGTGGTTCAACTTGACGATGTGGCAGGTATAGACTACGAGCGCGAGGACTCGATTATGGCTTTGAGTGATTCACTCCGTGCCTTGGAAAACGATTCTATAGGCGATGGGAAGTTCAGACCTGAGGATGATCCTCATGACCGAGCCTATTATCTGGCTCAAATACCGTTTAGCGTAGAGGATAAGGCCTTGGCTCATCAGACTATACAGGAAGCCCTTTATGAAGCAGGTTGCATAGAAAAAGATCAATTAGAGGACTTTCCGTTAGCACAGCGAACGTTTGACCGTTTGCTTACAGACTATCCCGATTATGAAAAGATACCCGATGCGCTCTACCAGTTATATTTGCTCAATATGCGCCAAGGGCGAGAGAGCGTGGCCGAGTCGTACAAAAAAACAATGGCTCAGCGTTATCCTGAAAATCTGTTGACGCTCCGCATTAATGATCCCGATTTCTTGTGGCTCGGGCGTTACGGTAAACATATAGAGGACTCACTCTATACAGCTACTTATGAGGCTTATCGTGCAAGAAACAACCAGGAAGTGGCTCGTAACTTTGCACTTTCTACAGAGAAATTTCCACAAGGTCTTAATAGGCCAAAATTTATCTTTTTGAATTCACTGAGTCGTATAGGTGTAGTCTCAAACCAAGAGATAATTGACGAACTGACCGAATTAGTGAAAAAATATCCCAAGAGCGACGTTAGTCCGCTGGCTGGAATGATTGTAAACGGACTGAAAGATGGTCGTCAAGTGGGTACAGGGACTTATGACATAGGTTCTATGTGGACCCGGCGCTCAGAAGCCAGTGTGGCCGATATGGCAGGGCTGAAAGACGAACCTCGTCTGCTTGATGAGCGTAATGTACCTTTCGTATTTCTGGCGGCTTATCCTCAAGGCGACCTGGATGACAATCTGCTTCTTTATGACTTTGCACATTTCAACTTTACGGGATTCTTTGTGCGCCATTTTGAAATAGAAAAAGTCGTAGGAACAAGTTTGCCGGATAAGAAAGTGGATAAAGATAGTGTACAGGCAGATAAAAAGCAAGAAGAAACAGCCGTACAGGTAAGTCGGGCCCCACAACTGGTGCAGTTCCGTATTCACGGTTTCCGCAGTTATGACGAAGCACATGCTTATGCTCAGCGTATATATGCCGATTCTGCGCTGTCGAGGCAGTTGGCTCACACTAAAACCTTTTTGGTCAGTGAACAAAACTTATCACTTTTGGGCTCGCGCTTCAGTTTTGCGGATTACCAAGCCTTCTATGATAAGGCATTTACCCCCATTGTACCACGAGTCATAAGATCACTTGATGATAATATTACACAGGCCAACCAAAACTACGAGCAGGAACTCCAGCCCATCTATCCGCGCAAAGTGAAAGATACATCGTCTGACAGTATCCTCCAAGCCTTGGCCGACAGTCTGCTTCGTGTTGCAGAGGTTGAGCCTCAAACAGAATCGGATATTCTGCCCATATCGGAAGAAGACGACGAGACTTATCCAATGGATGAACCGGTGGTAAAGACGAACTCTCCTGTGGAAGACATTCCCGATGAGCCTGAACAGAAGAATCCTCTTTTGCCTGCTTCCGGAGAAGAGGATGGTCCATCTGTCCCTCAAACGCCAGAGGAGGAACCACAAAAACCTGCTGAAGATACACCTACAACCAAACCCGCTACCGAAACGCCAGAAGACAATATTCCCATAGAGGAAGATGATGAGGATGATGACGACGGAGAGTGGTATCCAGAATGATAGAACCTATCTGTAAAACCGAATTCATATAAAAATGTTAGAAATAAAAGACCTACATGCCGAAGTTGAGGGAAAAGAAATCCTTAAGGGTATAGACTTGACTATTCCAAATGGAGAGGTACATGTCCTGATGGGTCCGAACGGCTCGGGAAAGAGCACGTTGAGCAATGTCCTTGTCGGTCATCCCAAATACACGGTCACGCAAGGTAGCGTGATATTCAACGGCATTAATTTGCTTAGTCTTTCGGCTGCCGACAGGGCGCACGAGGGAATCTTCATGTCCTTTCAGGCACCTACAGAGATTCCGGGCGTTTCTATGACCAACTTTTTAAGGGCTGCCATTAATGCAAAACGAGAGTACCATAAACTACCCGCCTTGTCGGCAAGTGATTTCCTCAAATTGCTTCGAGAAAAGCGTAAACTGGTCGGACTTGACGCCCATTTTATGAATCGTGGTGTCAACGAAGGCTTTAGTGGAGGCGAACGCAAACGTAATGAAATTTTTCAGATGGCTGTGCTGGAACCATTGTTCAGTATTCTAGACGAGACGGACAGTGGGCTTGATGTCGATGCCCTTCGTATTGTGGCAGAGGGTTTCAATACGTTGCGCACAGAATCTACCAGCGCGTTGGTAATAACCCACTATCAGCGTATGCTGGACTATTTGCGCCCAGACCGCGTCCATGTATTGGTGGACGGACGGGTAGTGCAGAGCGGGACAATAGATCTGGGCTACGAAATCGAAGCACGAGGCTTTGATTGGATAAAATCTGCGGTTTCATCGGATAATTAAGCCCATTGATTGCCTCTTATGTCAGCCTTACAGCAATATATAAATCTTTACCACGACGCTAGTGAACTAGTTTGCGAGCGTGCTGTGGACGTACTCAATATGGCTCGTCCTGAGGCGGAAAGACAGTTCTGCGCCTTTGTGGACTCTACAGCCAAGCTAGAGGACTATAAATACACAGACTATAAGACCTTGCTCGCACCTGATTATGGGCTTAACTTGCGTCGGTTGTCGTTTTCGTCTGCATCTAAGTATAAGAAACCTTCTTGTAGTATCGCGCAAATGGATAGCGTGGTGGTGCAAATGGAGAACGATGTCCCTTATATCAGTTCGGAGGATTTGGCCCGTCTGCCCAAAGGTGTTTTTGTCGGTTCTTTCTCAGAGGCAGCCATACAAGTTCCTCAGATTCTTGAAAATTATTATGGCAAGTTTGCCGAAAAACACTCCGATCCGCTGACCAGTTTGAATACGCTGTTCGTGCAAGAGGGTTTGTTGATTTTTGTTCCGAGCGGTTGTAAGATAGACAGGCCTTTACAAGTCATTTCCACAACACACTCTAATCAGCCACTTATGTGCCATCAGCGTCTGCTCGTTATATTGGAAGACGGCGCTTCTTTGACCCTTTTGCATTGTGATGAAACAGCTGCAACCGTGGACACACTGACCACACAGGTAGGAGAAATCGTGGTAGGTCGGGAAAGTGAGTTACAGATGTTCCTGTTAGAGGAAACGGGTGTTCAGCATACGCGTTTTCATCAAGTCTATTTGCAACAGGATAAGGATAGTAGTGTAGAATGGTTTGACCTCACTTTACAGAACGGTTATACTCGCAATACGCTACGCGGATGTTTTGTGGGTGAGAATGCCAGCCTTGCTACCTATGGTGTAGCACTTGCCAGTGGAAAACAACGTGTTGATAACAATCTGTTGGTTCGCCACGAGGTATCCAATTGCCGAAGCACGATGCTTTATAAGTATGTGCTTGATGATCAGTCTGTGGGTGCGTTTGCAGGAAAGGTCTATGTGGCGCAAGGCACAGTAAAAAATGAATCGGAACAGACAAATGCCAACCTTTGCGCGGGCAATGATGCCAGAGCCTATTCTCAGCCGATGCTCGAAATATACGCCGATGATGTGCAATGTAGTCACGGTTCGACTGTCGGCAAACTGGATGAAGCCGCATTATTCTATATGCAACAGCGAGGCATACCGCTCGCAGAGGCTCGCCTAATGTTACAACATGCCTTTGTCGGGGAGGTGTTGGAACATATTCCCATAGAGGCATTGAGGCAACGATTGTCCATTCTGACCGATTTGCGACTGCGTGGAAAACGTGAAAAATGTCAAGGTTGCAAGGCCGTTGATGCTTGCTATTAAGCTATCTAAAAAAAATTATTTATAATTAACGATTTAACAATATCCTAAACGTGGATAACAGCATATTATCAGTCATCCGTTCAGACTTCCCAATACTTCAGACA
This sequence comes from Alloprevotella sp., assembly GCA_017478625.1. Lineage (GTDB taxonomy): Bacteria > Bacteroidota > Bacteroidia > Bacteroidales > Bacteroidaceae > Alloprevotella. The sequence continues at coordinate 30,912 of JAFVDF010000009.1, read as the reverse complement.
GAAGTGTATAGGCATCCGCTTATCTATCTGGACAATGCTGCTACAACGCAGAAGCCGAGGTGCGTGGTTGAAACTCTTACAAAGAGTTATTTGGAAAATAATGCCAATGTACATCGCGGTGTGCACTACCTGTCACAACTTGCCACCGAGGCCCATGAAAAAGCGCGCAAGGAAGTGGCTGACTTCATAGGTGCATCCTCTGAGCGTGAAATTGTATTTACACGCGGTTGCACGGATAGTTTGAATTTAGTGGCTTCAGCGTATGGAGAAGCCTTTCTGAAAGAAGGCGATGAGGTAATTGTCAGCGAGATGGAGCATCATTCCAACATCGTGCCATGGCAATTCTTGCAAGAGAAGAAGGGCGTTGTCTTAAAGGTAATTCCAGTACAGGATGATGGTACTCTTGACTTGCAGGCCTATAAGGCTTTACTGTCGGATCGTACGCGTATCGTAAGCGTGGCTCATATGAGCAATGTACTCGGTACTGTAAATCCGATACGCGATATGGTTGCACTTGCTCATGAAGCAGGAGCAGTATTCGTGGTGGATGCGGCACAGAGTTTGCCCCATATGCCCATTGATGTGCAAGAACTAGGTGCAGATTTCTTGGCTTTCAGTGCTCACAAAGTTTATGGGCCTACAGGAGTGGGTGTACTTTTCGGGCGCGAGGAATTACTTGAAAAGATGCCTCCATATCAAGGCGGTGGAGAAATGATAGCGCACGTGTCGTTCAAACGGACTACATATGATAAATTGCCGTACAAATTTGAAGCAGGAACGCCCGACTATGTGGGTACAGTCGCGTTCTCTTCAGCCTTGGCATACCTTAAAAAGATTGGGTATGAGAATATTCAGGCACATGAGGCAGAACTAATGACTTACGCTATGGAGCAACTTAAGGAAATAGACGATTTGCATATTTATGGTTCTGCCCCAGAACGTGGAGCTGTGGTGTCGTTCAACATCGGGAAAATACACCACCTTGACATAGGTACGTTGCTTGATCGTTTAGGCATAGCAGTACGTACAGGCCATCATTGTGCAGAGCCCCTTATGAACCGCTTCAGCGTTGAGGGTATGGTGCGCGCTTCCTTTGCCTTATATAACACGAAATCTGAGATTGATGCGCTTGCAAATGGGTTGCGACGGATACGAAAGATGTTTTGACACCGTGCCATCTTTATTTATAATTTCACAAGTTTACCACACAGAAAAATGAGTATTGCAGGACTTATCAGTGGCGGAGTTGATAGCGCTGTGGCTGTATATCTGCTCAAGGAGCAAGGATATACGCCAGACCTCTATTATATTAAAATAGGGAGTGGTCCAGAAGGTGAATGGGACTGTAAGGCTGAGGAAGATTGGGAAATGGCTCTGAGCGTGGCTCGTAAATATGGTTGCAAGCTTGAACTTGTTGACCTTCAGCGCGAGTATTGGGATGAAGTGGTAGGGTATATAGTAGAAAAATTGAGGGCAGGCCTGACACCAAACAGTGATGTGATGTGCAATAAGTATATTAAGTTTGGTGTTTTTGAGCAACGGAAGGGCCATCTCTATGACTATATAGCCACAGGACATTATGCTCAGACGGAGAAAGATGCAGAAGGCCGTGTATGGCTGACGACAAGTCCTGATCCCGTCAAGGATCAGACCGATTTTCTGGCTCAAATAGATGGCTTGTCCGTTTCAAAACTAATGTTTCCTATAGGCTATCTGACGAAAGAGGAGGTGCGTCAGATTGCAGAGCGCGAGCATTTAGCACCAGCTCGGAGACATGATAGCCAGGGAATATGCTTCTTGGGTAAAATCCGCTTTTCTGAACTTGCCCGGAAATACCTTGGTGAGAAAGAAGGCTTGGTTGTAGAAAAAGAGACTGGTAATATCATTGGAAAACATAAGGGCTACTGGTTTTTTACTATAGGCCAGCGCAAGGGATTGGGTTTCGGTGGTGGTCCCTGGTATGTTGTAGGCAAGGATATTAGGCGCAATATTATTTATGTGAGCAGAGGTTTTCAGACGCAAGCTGTATATGGTCGTGAATTCCTTGTCAAAGAGCCACATTTCCTTACGGAAAATCCTTTTATCTCGGATGGAGAGTATAATATTAAGTTTAAGGTACGTCACGCACCAGAATTTACCAGCGGATTACTAAAGAAAAGTGGCGAACGCTACTATGTAACGTCCGCCGAAGATATTCAAGGTTTGGCACCAGGGCAGTTTGCTGTACTCTACGATAAGGATAATCGCCGATGCTATGGTAGTGGCGAGATACGTCTGCCCAAATAAGAAGTTTTGCCTTATTGCGTGAGTGGATTTTTTAGATAAAGACTTCTATGTCATAGTTACCAGACCAGGTGCTATGCGATTGTAGGCTGTTGATATAAGGCCGTTGGCTGATGTCACCAGAGAAACCTTGGAAATCGGGTAGTCCATACCACGGTTCAAGGCAGACAAAGGGCGATTGTTTCCCTTGGGGTGACCAAAAAAGCCAGACAGGTGCAGAACTTGTTACGCGAGCAAGTGGTTGGTGCTGGAGGTCCAATACAACTGCGGCTGAAAGTTGTTCGTCGAATATGAGAGCCTCATTGGCAAACGTAGATTCACATATAGGCACCAGTCCTTCTTCGTTGAAGGGTATGGGGTAACGCGCAGGAGCCGTTTCTGTCATTTCAATGCAACCCTGTTCACCTGCCCGCAACAGTTGTGTAGGTTTGCCTTCTAGCTGGATAAATCCATCGGCTGGGCTCCCTTTCCGAAAGTCGGGAAGAGCAATGGCGGGATGACCTCCGATTTGGAAAAACATAGTGTTTTCTCCAAGATTTTCCACCTTGAATTGAGCTGTTACTCTGTTCTTCTCTAAGGCAAAACGGATCTGTAGATTATATTCGTAGGGAAACACATCTTTCTCTTCCTCTGTCGTGGTACAAGCAAAGGTTACCTCGCTTGTTTGTAGATCAATTACATCCCAAACGCGACGCTGTACGAAGCCGTGCTTAGGTATGCGGAAAATTTTCCCTTCAATTCGACATTCTCCATTCCACAATCCGCCTGTGATAGGAAAAAGAATGGGTGAGTGTCCGTGCCAATATTCAGGGTCTCCCTGCCATAAGAACTCGCGCTTGTCTGTGCGAGATTTTAGAGAGAGTAATTCGGCACCTTCTGTAGTAAAACAGGCTTGTAAGCAATCGTTTTCAATTAGTATCATATTCGCTTGTAATGTTTGGTTTTATTCCTTATTTATATGGTAAAAGCGAATATACGGATTTCTTTGTGAGCGTGGAAAAAAGTATAGGAAAAATTTGCTACTAAATAAAGATGTTGTACTTTTGCACCGCAAAAGCAATTCGGGGTGTAGCTCAGTCCGGTTAGAGTACGCGTCTGGGGGGCGTGGGGTCGCTGGTTCGAATCCAGTCACCCCGACAAATTGCTAAAAGACCAAGATTTTCCACAAACGGAAAATTCTGGTCTTTTTATTTTGCTGTATATTATTGTTTTCGGCTTATGATACGCTTTATAAAGCGGAAGTCATTGAGACGTATCTGGGCTCCTGCAAGAAATGTAAATCTGGCTTGCGGTACATTGCCTATGTCGAAGTATCGTGTGCAGGTTAAATTTTGAAAGTCAGCGTAGAGATCCATCCATTTATCTTTCCAGCTGACTCGTAAATCAAGTAGTGCGTGTGTGCCATACGGATGAATTGCCCCTGTGGCTACTCCGTTGATGTATTCCAAAAAACTTCCTTCACGTTGTTGTATGCGAAAAGTCCAAGATGCTTCAAGTCTCTTGATAATGCGATGATCAAGCTGCATCACCAATTTATGGCGCAGATATTCTTGCGCATAATTGGACTTGAAAAAGTTTATTTTGCTATGCTTGTGCTGATGGATGTATGTATACGATAGGCTCAAACGGCGCAAGGGCTGACTTTCGCCAAACACAGGTTTAAAGTACCAAACAGATGAAAGCATTGCCCCCATATTGTCCAGGTTGAAATCTGTGGCATGGAAAAGGTCATCTGCAGAGAACATTACCCAATCTATCAAATGCAAGCTCCGGTGAAAGAACATCTCAACCTGCAGTCGCCACCAAGGGTGCGCAAACTCTGTTCCCAAACGGATATTTGTGTTTTCTTCAGGGCGTAGTTCTCGATTGCCTATGTTAGTGGGACTATAATAGTACAGGTCTGTGAAAGTGGGCAGTCGCATTGTTCGATTGACTGCTACAAACCACCGCCAGTCAGCATTTACCCGCCAAGTCAAAGAAGCTCCAGGATAGAAGCGTAAAGGCATAGAGATTGCAGAGCATTTATCAGTAGCCAGACTGGCTGAAAAATCAAAATTTTTCCATGAAACCTCATGAGTTAAGGACAATGAAAATATATTACGATGGTCTTTGTGTGTATAAAACAGATTGTCATAATGGCGAATGGGTATAAAATGTTCTTCATCCAGGGGAATGCCGAGATTGGTACTTTGAATATTCTCGTGACGAAGTTCTGTAAAAATACAGGTGCGTCCTATCTGCCAATCTGTCCAAGCTCTAAATCCACCGGTCAGTATGTTTCCGCGATGAAAGTTTTCGCCCGTATCGGTGCCACGGACCAATTGGAAGTGATCAATGTTGCGTGCCCACGAAAATAAAGGGCAGATATGTACGCGACCTTTGGATTCTGCTTTTAGTGCAATAGCAAAGCGCTTAGTACCTTCCCATTGATTGGGATAACTGGGCGAGTAAAAAGTGTTAGCCCCAAATTTATTCCAAAGCGCAGATATCTGAGCGTCCAGCATAAAGTGTCGCATATCCAAATGGTGCGTGGAGAAGAGTCGGTGGGTCTTGAAGTCACTGTTCCTTACTGGTCCGTCGCCCCGTTGCATGCTACGGCTAAATGTGTATGTGTATGGGCCAAACGATCGCGTTGATCGCGTCTCGTTCCTAAAGAGGCCATAAGAACCGCCATCCATCTGGACAGATAGCATGGGGTTGTGAGGGGAGTCGTGCGTTTTGGTAACAATGTTGATAGTACCAAAAAGGCCTTGAACACTTGAAATATGTGGCGCAATACTCTTGTGAATCTCTATGTAATCAATGTCGCTCAGATTGACCGCAAAATCTGCCGTATTGTGTCCCGTTTGTGGATTTTGAATACTGATGCCATTTACAAATATGGCAATTTGATCAAAAGTACTTCCTTCGATAGAAATATCGGCCTGTTCGCCGAATCCACCCCGTTGTCTTACATCTATTGTGGATACTAATTTTAGCACATCATTTAGGCTATTGATGCCGGCACTCTGTAGTTCGTCATGCGTAATACGTATCAAGGGAATAGGAGAGGTGCGAAATGAACGTAAATCACGGCTTTGAAGAACAACGGCTTCGTTTAAATTATTACCATCTCCCTCCTGAAGGTGGGCAATAGTGTCTGTTTGGGCAGAAGCAACCAGACAAAAAAACAAAAGAGCGGAGAGAAAAAAGGAGCGCATAATCATAAGCGTAGAGTGCAAAATACTGCCAAAGTGTGGACAAAGGTACGCAATTAAAAGAAATTGGCTGTAAATTTGTAATCCTATCAAAAAACGCTAATTTTGATAGAACTAAATTGTAAGGCCAATTGTTTTGGTTGTTCTCATAATTGCCTCTAAATATTAATTCTATGCCAAACGACATACAATCCGAAAAAATAAAGTCATTGCCACATATTAATTCTGATTACGCCGATTCTCTTTTTGTGCAGATCTTTCAGAAAATAGTCATCGAAAAACAATATAGGAACCCCAACTATTCTGCCACGCAACTAAGTCGTGATTTGTCTGTTAATCCTCGGTATATCAGTGAGGTGCTGGCTATACATACGGGGGAAAATTATCACGCATTTGTCAATCGTTATCGGCTACGCGATGCCCGTGGCATGCTACTTAGTCAGCGCTATGCAAAAGTCCCCGTGGAGGAAGTGGGCCTTTTATGTGGCTTTGCTTCTCGTCAAGCCTTCTATTTGGCTTTTTCTCGTGCGGAAGGTATAACACCAATGCAATATCGGAAAATGAATCCCGAAAATCAGACGAGTTTATAGAAAGAATCTCTTTCTAGATGTGCATAGGGGGATAGAATGGACCGGCTTTTTCTTTTTTTTATAAAAAATCGGCCTGTAATAAGACAAAATAGTTATTTTTGCCCAAATACCATATTGGATACAATGCAAGGTTGTCCATTATGGTCTGGTAAAGAAAAAAGATTAAAAACACTCAAGAGATAACGATATGATGAGAAAATCGCTCTTAACAGGCTTTTTTGCCATAGTTTCTTCAGTTGCTCTTAATGCACAACTTCCCTTAGACTACAATCAACCTAAGTTTGATCGTAGCGTTGAGAATTTTATTAATAAAGGAGAGAAGGTTGTCTCCCATGTTGATGGTAAAGTACGTCTGTCTGTTAAGAAAGTAGAATCTACAGATGAGACTATGAACGTGACCATAAATGCGGCAAATGCAGAAAGGCTTGTAAAACAACTGACCCGTAAGGGATATACGGCATTGCTTATTTCTGAGAATGTGTTGGTTGCAGAACTTCCTGCCGGCGAACTTAAATCTCTTGCAGACAATAAGGAAGTGTTTTACGTTAAGAAGCCTCGTCAGTTTTATCCTAATATGAAGGTTACCCGTAATGCTACTAGTGCAGATTTGGTGCATAAGGGACAAGATCTGGAGACTCCGTTTGACGGAACGGGAGTCGTTATTGGTGTTATTGACCAAGGTTTCCAATATAAACATGCTGCATTCTTGGATGAAGATGGTGTTTCTCGAATCGTTCGCGTATTGAATCATTCTGCAAGTACCAATTATTTGCGTCAGCAACCTAGTACGTCTATACCTAACCGTGATGATGGATTTGCAGGCAGTCATGCAACGCATGTAACCAATATTGCGGCAGGATCAAAATTAGATGGAGTTGACTTTTATGGAATAGCGCCTAAGGCAGATTTATACATTGTTCCATCCAATTTCTATGATGATGCTATTCAGGCAGCAGTGAAATATATTAAAGATTTTGCAGTGGCAGAAGGAAAGCCCTGTGTAATCAATATGAGTTTTGGAGCTACAGTAGGACCACATGATGGAACTACGTTATATGACCGAACTATTGATGGGTATATACAGAGTGGTGGCGTGTTTGTGGCTGCCGCTATGGGAAATGAGCGTGGGGAGAAAATACATGCTACTCATACCTTTACAGCCGATAATCAAACAAGGTATTTGAAGGTAAGCAGTTTTGATAATGACTATTATCTTGGGGAGGTTTGGTGTACTTCAGTGGCCAATGGAACCAAACCTCTGACGATTACTCCTGTGTATTTTTCTGGAAACACCCCTCATGAATTCTCAAGCTCGCAGTTGTCAACAGTTGAGACTTACAATGAAGACGGAGTTGACGCCTATAATCGTAAACAATATTACTATTTTCAGGTGCCATATAGTGCCGTATCTTCTGCTAGTACCAGTTCAAATCTTTTCTTTGGCCTGAAAATAACAGGAAATACAGGTGACACGTTCCATGCTTGGACAAGTAATAATTACTCTGCGTTTGAGGCCCCGAGTTCTACTACTATCGTCAAGGGCGATGATAAATATATTGTAGGCGAAGGCGCCGCTTCTATACCTTCGGCATTTGCTGTGGCATCGTATAATGCGACAAATTCATACACAAATACTAAAGGTGAAAGTTATCGCTATAGTGTGGGAAATGTGAATGAAATTGCGAATTATTCTAGTCGTGGTCCCTGGTTAGGCTCTCAACCTAAACCAATCGTGGCTGCACCGGGTAGTGTTATTCTTTCTGCAAAGGATCGCTACGATTCTGGTCTAGATAAGACTACTCATGTGGCAGCAACGTATGGAAGTGGTTCCAATACGGATTATTACGGGCCTATGTCTGGTACTTCGATGGCCACTCCGGTTGTTACGGGTTCAATTGCACTATGGTTGCAGGCTAATCCGGACTTAACTTATGATCAGATTGTTGAGATTTTCAAGGAGACATCAACCCGTGATTCCAAAACAGGTACGGCATCTGCTACGGAAAATGACCCTGATTGGGGCTTTGGAAAATTGAATGTCTATAAAGGTCTGCAGAAGGCATTGCAGTATCGTACTAACTCTGGAAATGAACCTGCCTTCAACAGCGACTCTCCAGTGTCCACTTACATAGACGATGATGCCTTGCGTGTATTGTTTAATAATGGAGAATCGTTTGCCAATATCCGTGTGTACACACCAAGTGGAAAATTGGTTGAAAGTCGCAGTCTGAATAATTTGCAAGCGGGTAACGAGGAAGTGTTGTCCTACTACAATTTTGAGCCGGGTATATATGTTGTAAATATACAGACTACCCGTGGCAATGTAACGCGTAAAATCCTTGTGAAATAAATTGCTTGGCAGATTTCATAATAGAAGAGGGCTGTGTCTTTGGGGCATAGCCCTCTTTCTTGCTGGGGACAAGCAATAGGAATTATCCTCATAAATAAGGATTGGTTGAATAGATTGATATATAGTATCTTTGCAAAAGATTACATAATGTAAAAGCAAATGTCCATTAGTGTGAGTCTAAGGTTGATGATTAGGGTGTTTGTCGTTGTCTTCTTGTGGATTGGTGGAGTAACAGAGATAATGGCGAGCACCTCTTTTTTTGTAGATACTATACGAGATTTGACTCTTGAGCCTGCTTTGGTAACGGCTGCGCCTAAGGAGCATCAGCGTTTCCGCAGTCAGCCATTATCTGCCACTGTCTTGGGAGAAGGAGAGTTGAATCTTATGCAGGTTTCAAATTTGAAAAACCTCTCTGCGATTGTGCCGAATGTCTATATGTCCGACTATGGTTCTCGTCTGACAGGTGCAGTTTATATGCGTGGCGTTGGTTCGCGTATAAGCACTTCTGCGGTCGGTCTGTATGTGGACAATGTTTCCTTTATTGATAAGAGCGCATTTGATTTCGATTTTGTAGATGTGACACACGTTGAGGTCCTGCGTGGTCCGCAAGGTTCTCTTTACGGACGTGGTTCGATGAGTGGGCTAGTTCGCATATCAACGGCGGACCCTCTAAACTCCGAAGGAACGATTCTCCGCTTTGGCGCTTCAGGACGCAACTCCGGGCGCACTATGCAAGCCATAACCTATCTGCATCCTCAATCCAATATGGGTATATCTCTTTCAGGGTTCTATATTGGAGAGTCGGGATTTTACAGAAATGCGACCACGGGAAAGAAAGCAGATGCTTCTAATGCCGGTGGAGGGCGCTTTCGCTGGGCTTGGCAAACTAATGAGGCACTTCGCTTCGACGTTTCGGCAAGTTATGAGCGTAGTCGTGAAAATAGTAACCCTTATACGTACTTAGGTGCAGTTGATGCTTCAGATGAAGCTTATTCCGATCAGATAGGTCTTATCGGGCAGAATCGTCAGAGCCACTATCGTCGCGATCTGTTCCATGCGAATGTGCAAACGTCCTTGCAACGCTCTAAATACTCCCTTACTTCTGTCACAGCCTATCAGTTTTTGTCCGACGATTTATTGATGGACCAAGACTTTCTGCGTGCAGATATCTTCTCTCTCAATCAGCGCCAGCGACTTCATAATGTGAGTGAGGAACTCTCCTTCAAGGGGACAGCTTTGGACCGTTGGGATTGGATTATAGGCGCATTTGGCACAATAGGACGTAAGCAGGTGACGTGCCCGGTCTCTTTCTATTCTGATGGCGTGGACTATCTGAATAATAATTTTCGCAGTGTGCTACCGTCGTTCATAAGCGTGCAGTTCAACGATAACGAGTTGCCATTTGATGCCAAGTTGAAAAATACGGATGCCAATGTGGCCCTGTTCCATCAGAGTACACTGCGCAACCTTTTCCTGTCCGGACTCTCGCTTACGGTAGGTCTGCGTCTCGATTACGACTATCATCGTCTTTCACTTCGTTCTTCTGAGGGGTTATACAATTATACATTTGGTGTTCAGATGCCTGCTTTTGGATTGGATATCCGTCAGAATTTTGCATCCGATGCTTTTTTTGCCGGACGTCATCATCACGGGGCTTGGCAACTACTACCGAAAGTGGCCGTACAATACGACCTGCCGAACGACAGGGGTAATGTGTATTTCAGTGTGACTAAGGGGTATCGTAGCGGAGGCTATAATTTAGAGAACTATTCTGACCTGTCACAAAGCATTCTACGTCGGAAAATGATGTTGCAGGTTCAGGATTATTCCGTGCAGACTATAACCAACCTGCCGAGCCTTTCAGAGGAAAGCAAACAGGCCGCAATCAGCGGAATGAATGCGGTAATAGCTCGACAGATACCCGCAGAGCCCTCGGTAGCCCAACTAGCTTACAAACCGGAATATAGTTGGAATCACGAAGTGGGTGCTCATCTCAATCTGAAACCACGCATCCTTACGGCTGACGTAGCCCTGTTCTGGCTTCAGACTCACGATTTGCAAATGGCCCGTTTTGCAGAGCAAGGCTTTGGACGTGAGATTCGCAATGCAGGTGGAGGCAGGACGCTTGGAGCAGAAATTTCGCTGAAGGCTCTTTTGTTCTCTCAGCGTCTTATGTTAGCAGGTACGTACGGCTATGCTCATAGCAAATTCAGAGAATATAATTTGGGACAACACGACGGTGTGGAAGTTGATTATAAGGGCAATATCGTGCCCTACGCACCGCGTCAGACCTTGATGGCTACAGCCTTCTTCCGCCAACCTCTGGAGAATGACATCCTGCAGGCTGTCGGTATAGGGGCAGATGTAAAAGCTGCAGGGCCTATTTGGTGGGACGAAGCCAATACGTTTAAGAGTCCATTCACGGCTCAGGTAGGCATGCAGATGCGTATGGAGTTTGCTCACAATGTTCAGCTGACCTTGTGGGGGCGGAATCTGACCAATTGCCATTATACAGCATTTTCGTTCGAGTCAATGAGTCGCCGATTTGCCCAATATGGCACTCCGCGCTATTATGGGATAGACCTGCAAGTCCGTTTCTGATTTATATCCGAGCCACTTCTTTTCTATTTCACACTGTGAAATTCAAATTTCACAGTGTGAACTTTACGTTTCACAGTGTGAACTCTGAAACAGCCATATCGTGTGGGGAGATGGGAACGACTTTTTGACGGAAATGAGGATTGTGTATGCAAATTTCTCCTTGAAATGAGTTCATAACGGGGAGTTTAAGTTAAATTTGTCGGTTAGATTTAGAAAAGTCATTTAGTAATCCTATAATTTCCCTGACAACCCAAGAATGAAGAAATGGCGCATTGAAGACTCCGAGGAACTATATGGAGTGAAAGGCTGGGGCGTGAATTACTTTGGTATCAACGCCAAAGGCCACGCTTATGTAACACCAAAGAAGAATGGTGTGGAAGTTGACTTGAAAGAGGTTCTGGACGAATTGGAAGAGCGTGATATTACGGCTCCCGTTCTGCTTCGTTTTCCCGATATTCTGAACAACCGGATAGAGAAGACAGCGGCCTGCTTCGATACTGCAGCCAAGGAGTACCATTACAATGCGGAACACTTCATTATTTATCCGATTAAGGTCAATCAGGTAAGGCCCGTAGTGGAAGAACTCATCAGTCACGGCAAGAAGTATAACCTCGGATTGGAGGCAGGCTCTAAGCCGGAACTTCATGCTGTTATTGCCACTAATATGGACAGTGATAGCTTGATTATTTGCAATGGTCACAAGGACCAGAATTATATTGAGTTGGCCCTTTTGGCACAGAAAATGGGTAAGCGCATTTTCTTGGTTATAGAGAAACTACCGGAATTACAGATTATAGCACGTACAGCCGAGAAACTTGGTGTGCGACCAAACCTTGGTGTGCGCATAAAATTGGCCTCCAGTGGCGCCGGAAAATGGGAGGAGAGCGGCGGCGACGCATCTAAGTTCGGATTGACCTCTGCAGAATTGTTAGAGGCTCTCGAACTGCTTGACAAGATGAAGATGCGCGACTGTCTGCGACTAATCCATTTCCATATAGGTAGCCAGATTACAAAAATTCGACGTATTTCCACAGCCCTCAGAGAGGCTGCGCAGTTCTATGTGCAGTTGCGGTCGATGGGTTTGGATATTCAGTTTGTCGATTGTGGTGGCGGATTGGGCGTTGACTACGACGGAACGCGTTCTTCGAACTCCGAAAGTAGTGTCAACTACTCCATACAGGAGTATGTGAACGACTTGGTCTATACGCTGGTAGAGGCAGCCAATAAAAACAATATTCCGCATCCGAATATCATTACCGAATGTGGCCGTTCGCTTACGGCACATCATAGCGTGCTTATCCTAGATGTGCTTGAGAGTGTCCGGCCGGCTCGTATGCCAGAAGATTTTGAAGCGTCCGATACGGACCATCAACTGGTGCGCGACCTTACAGAGATATGGGATAAGATGTCGCCACGTTCTATGCTGGAAGACTGGCATGACGCCGAAGATATACGTGAGGAGGCTTTGGACTTGTTCCGAATGGGTATGATAGACCTTAAGACACGGGCACAAATCGAAAGTTTGTATTGGAGCGTGACCCAAGAGGTCAGTGAACTGGTCCACCATCAGAAGCATGTTCCCGATGAACTCCGGAATATTGATAAGATGATGGCTGACAAGTATTTTTGCAATTTTTCTCTCTTCCAGTCACTGCCTGATGCGTGGGGGATAGATCAGGTTTTCCCCATAATGCCTATAGCTAGGTTGGAACAGCGTCCTACGCGCAGTGCCACGCTTCAAGATATCACTTGCGACAGTGATGGAAAAGTGATAGCCTATGTGAATAGCGGCCATCAGACCTCATATATTCCGCTACATGAAGTTAAACCTGGCGAACACTATTATATAGGAGTATTCCTTGTAGGTGCTTATCAGGAAATACTGGGCAATGTGCATAATCTTTTTGGTGACACCAACGCAGTTCATATTTCCGTTGACAGCGATGGCTATACAGTAGATAAATGCATAGATGGCGAGACGGTAGCTGATGTGCTGGAATATGTACAATACGATCCGAAACGCCTCGTGCGCCGTCTGGAGACTTGGGTAGGCAAGGCCGTGGCCGAAAGGAAGATTACGGTAGAGGAAGGCAAAGAATTTATTTCCAACTATCGTGCCGGATTGTACGGATATACCTATCTGGAATAACCACACGCATATCTAATAGGATAAAAGAAACAGCAACGCAGATCTTTATAAGGTCTGCGTTGCTGTTTTCTGTATTATTTGGGCCACTTCTGTTATGAGTTCAGCCGACCCTAAAGTGTTGATGTCAATAATATGCTGTGCCTTTTTGTAAAAAGGTTCTCGTTCGGTCAATTGTGTGCGGATGAGTGTGTCCAGTTCTTCGTCTTTTGCGTCAGCCACCATAGGGCGCGTTTGCCTACTCATCTTGAAATGTTCAAAAAGCGTTTCGGGCGAGGCCTTTAGATAGAATGTTATTGAGGTCTCATTTAGAAAATCCATATTATCATAATAACATGGAGTGCCACCACCGCAACTGAGTACAATGTCTTCAAAGGAGGCTACTTCGTGAAGCATTCTCCGTTCTTTCAGCCTGAAGCCTTCTTCGCCTTCCTCGGAGAAAATGTCAGCAATCTTCTTGCGATAACGATGTTCAATGTACCAATCCAAATCATAGAACATCTGATTGCGTAGGCGTGCCAGTTCTCTGCCGACAAAAGTCTTACCGGCGCACATATAACCTATGATGGCGATGCTCTTCATGAGTGGCGTCGGCGTCGGGATGCGGGTTTTGTACTGTTTTCTTCAGCCTCTATGATTTTTCGACAATCGTCGGCTGTCAAAGTGTCTATTCTGTCGCGCTGTTGTTTGGTGAGCCGATAGTTTTTGCCGTTATATTTTATGTAGGGACCGAAACGACCGTCCAATATCTCTAATCCGTCAATTTCGGGAATAGTGCGGAGCAGTTTTTTCTGCTCGCCCTGACGTTTTTCCTCTATCAGAGCAATGGCTTCTTCGATAGTCAAGCTCTGTGGGTCTGTACCTTTTGGGATAGAGACAAAGGCTCCATTGTGTTGCACATAGGGACCGAAACGTCCTACATTGACAACAATAGGTTTCTCCTCAAATTCGCCAAGCGTAAAGGGCAACTTAAAGAGTTCGAGGGCTTCTTCGAGTGAGATAGTATCAATGCGCTGTCCTTTCTTTAGCGAAGCAAATCGTGGTTTCTCTCCACCTGATGCAGAACCTATTTGTGCCATAGGGCCGAAGCGTCCAATTTTCACGCTGACAGGTTTACCGCTCTTTGGATCAATGCCCAACTGGCGCTCGCCAATACGGTGCTCCGTCTTTTCCGTGAGAGTGTGTTCTACCTGTGGCTCAAACTGTTTATAGAAGTTTTTGATAAGTTTTTTCCAATCCGTTTTTCCTTCGGCTACATTGTCAAAATCTTTCTCAATATGCGCGGTAAAATTGTAGTCAAGGATGTCGGGGAAATACTCCATCAGGAAGTCATTGACGATGATACCCGTGTCAGTGGGTAGCAAGCGGTTGCGTTCTTGTCCGAAGATCTCGGACGGATTACTCTCTGTGATGCGGTTTGCGCGGAGCGTGATGACATGGCATTTGCGCTTTTGTGCTTCCGTGTCTCCACGTTGCACATATTCACGTTGCTGTATAGTAGAAATGGTGGGGGCATAAGTAGACGGACGCCCTATTCCCAGTTCTTCAAGCTTGTGGACGAGTGTTGCTTCGTTATAGCGCTGCGGACCAGTTGTAAATCGCTGACGGGCAATAATCTCTTTGCGTGTTAGGATTTGTCCTTTTTGCAAGGCAGGAAGTGTGCCTGTGTTTTCGCGAGGTTCTTCGTCTGACTGCACATCCATATACACCCGCAAGAAACCATCAAATTTTACAACATCGCCACTGGCTCCAAAGCGCTCTTCACGGTTACTTACGCGGATATCTACTTGTGTGCGCTCGATTTCTGCATCAGCCATTTGGCAAGCAAGTGTGCGTTTCCAGATGAGGTCATAGAGACGCTTTTCTTGTGTCGTCCCCTTGATGGAGGCCTGCGACATATCGGTGGGTCGGATGGCCTCATGAGCTTCTTGTGCTCC
This sequence comes from Alloprevotella sp., assembly GCA_017478625.1. Lineage (GTDB taxonomy): Bacteria > Bacteroidota > Bacteroidia > Bacteroidales > Bacteroidaceae > Alloprevotella. Next base: position 15,808 of record JAFVDF010000009.1, on the reverse strand, counting down.
TTTTGCTACGGTATGGTAGTGGCGACGTTTATGATAGCCCTTTCCTGCAATCTGTTCGATTACTGATGCGCAATTGTTCAAGCAGAAATCTGACAGATTGGTGGAGTCTGTACGCATATAGGTAATGAGTCCGCTTTCGTAGAGAGCTTGCGCCACGCGCATAGTCTGAGCCACAGGGAAACCCAAGCGACGTGCGGCTTCCTGCTGTAGGGTGGAAGTCGTAAAAGGAGGAGCGGGTGTGCGTTTTAAGGGTTTCTGTGTGATATCTTCTACTTCAAAGGTGGCTTTTTTGCAAGCTTCTACAAATGCGTGAGCTTCGTCGGCTGTCTTAAAAGAATTGTGGAGCGTGGCTTTAAGCACCGTTTCGTCTGAGTCATTGCCTATGATAAAGAGTGCACTGACTGCGTAGTTGGCCGTAGGGGTAAAGGCCTGAATTTCACGTTCACGTTCAACGATAAGGCGGACGGCTACGCTCTGTACGCGCCCAGCCGAAAGTGACGGACGGATACGTTTCCAAAGAATGGGCGAAAGCTTAAAACCAACCAATCGGTCCAAAACACGGCGAGCCTGTTGTGCATCGACTAGATTGAGATCAATGTGTCGCGGATGCTCAATGGCGTTGAGAATGGCAGATTTGGTGATTTCGTGGAAGACAATTCTGTTGGCTTCTTCAGGGTTTAGGTTCAACACTTCTGCCAAATGCCATGAAATAGCCTCTCCTTCTCGGTCTTCATCGGAGGCCAACCAGATAGTCTGTGCTTTTTGGGCTTGAGCCTGAAGATCTCGAACAACTTGTTCCTTGTCTTCAGATATTTCATATTGGGGTTCAAAGGACGCAAGGTCAATGCCAAAGTTTTTCTTTTTCAAGTCACGGATATGTCCGAAACTCGACATTACCTTATAGTCTTTTCCTAAAAAACGTTCTATGGTCTTAGCTTTTGCGGGAGACTCTACAATGACCAGATTCTTCTGCATTTTATTCTATCGTTATCAATTCGGGTGGCAAAAGTAGGTATTTTTTTACGGCCACGACCTATGGAGTGAAATTATTATTCGTTTTTTCTATTGCAATAGTTAAAATTCGGATATCATATCACGACAACGTTCCATGAGCCACTTGGGGGTTGATGTAGCTCCACAAATGCCCACGCTCTCGGCGTTGTCGAACCATGCGCGGTTGATATCGTCTGGTGAGCCTACCATAAAGGTATGCGGGTTTACTTGTTTGGCTGCTTCGAAGAGCATTTTGCCGTTTGAACTCTTCTGCCCAGCCACGAAGAGTATGACGTCGTGCTTGCTGGCAAACTGGCGAATATTAGGTAGGCGGTTGATGACCTGTCGGCATATCGTGTCGGCGTATTGAAATATAGCAGGGGCTTGTATGTGGTTTGTGATGAATTCAACCAATGCATGGAAACCGTCAAGTGACATTGTCGTTTGTGAGAAAAGGTAGGTGTCACGTGTAAAATCAAGGCGGTCTGCATCGGTTACGCTTTGCACTACTACGGCATGTCCGTCCGTCTGTCCTACGAGTCCGACTACTTCTGCATGACCTGGTTTTCCGAAGATGACAATCTGCGCTTGTGGATTGTTTGTATAGGTAAGTTTTACTCTGCGTTGGAGTTGTAATACAACGGGACAAGTGGCATCTACTAACGCAATATGGTTTTCTTCGGCTCGTGCATAAATCTGAGGCGGTTCGCCGTGGGCACGGAACATCACTTTTGCCCGCTGAAGATTTTGGAAAGTGGCATGATCGATAGTCTGTAGGCCGAGTGAGTGAAGTCGTTCTACTTCACGGTCGTTATGTACGATGTCGCCGAGACAGTACAGACTTTCGCCTTGCGCCAACTCTTGTTCCGCCTTGCGGATAGCAGAAGTAACTCCATGGCAGAACCCAGATTTGTTGTCAATCTCTATTTTCATCGTAAGGCAGAGTCTGACGAGTGGATAGAAACAGCATTTTGAAAGGTTTTCCAGAGCCATTCGTTTTCTTCTTCAATGCTCAAATGGCTATTGTCAAGCAACAGTGCATCGGGGGCTTGGCGCAAAGGGTTTACTTCCCGGTGGGAGTCTATATAATCGCGCTCTACGACATTTTTCAGAATTTCTTCGTAGGTAGCAGGAAGACCTTTGTGTAGCAGTTCCTCATAGCGACGCTGAGCACGCACTTCCGCACTGGCAGTAACGAATATTTTGAGCTCAGCATTTGGAAAGACTGCCGTTCCAATGTCGCGTCCGTCCATTACAATACCTTTTGCTTCACCCATCCGTTGTTGCTCTTTGGTAAGTTTGGCGCGCACGAAAGGAAGAGCAGCTACTTCGCTGACATGTTGCGACACGTCTAATCCGCGGATAAGCAATTCTACATTTTCACCACAGAGGTAAGTCTGAGGCATACCAGTGTCAGAATCTAAGCGGAAAGAGATTTCGATGTGGTCAATCTGTTGCAACAAAAGATCTGGGTTAAGCACACCGTCCTTAGAAAAAGCATGACGAAGAGCAAACAAAGTGACGGCACGATACATTGCACCGGTATCGACGTATATATAGCCGGCGCGTCGGGCCAGCGCCTTTGCCATTGTGCTCTTTCCGCACGAAGAATGGCCGTCAATGGCTACGATAATCTTTGCAGAGTCGGATTGTATATGCATTGAATCTTGTTATTTTAGGCAAAACTTTATAGGTACAGTAACACGCACAATGGAAACGCGTCCATTAGAGCGTCCGGGCTTCCATTGAGGCAATAACTTACAGGCTTCAAGGGCCTGGCGGTCTAACACTCTGTTGAACGATTTTGTGATACTTGGTTCTGTTACATTACCCTCTTTATCCACATAAAAGGAAACCTCCATCTCTCCCTGAACTTTTTTACGAATAAGGGCTGGGGGATAGGTAATATGCTCATCGAAAAAGCGTACAAGAGCCTCTATACCTCCGGGGAACTGAGGCATTTCTTCTACAACTTCGGTTGGTGTAAGCAAAATGCCTTGCTCCGGCAAGTCTTCACGTTCTGCGTTGTACAGGGTGTCGTTGGGGGCTACGGCTTCTGCCGTGAAAGAGGCATCAACAGCCTCTTTTTCACCCGTACCTCCAAAGATTTCGACGAGTTCTTCATCTGTAATTGTGGGAACCTCAAGAGCGGTGGGTTCTTCTACGGTGGCTTGTGGTACCCGTCGGCCTGCGGCGATGACATGGAGCGTCTTGTCCTGTTCCTTCTCCCACGCTTTCATCTTGGCAAAAGCCTCAACCTCTTTTATGGCCTCTTTCATACGTTGGCTCACTATACGGCTGGCGATGAAAATGCCTAAGCCAAGAAATAGAAAGAGAGCCAATACGAAAATCATGGCTCGTCGATAGCGTTGGGCGGACTTTTGGCGTAGTATATAGGCGCCGTATGCCTTATTCCTACCTTCAAAGATAAGATCACACCATTCTGTTGATGTCAAGTCATGTAAATACACGCCAATAAGTCGTTACAATCAGAATATTAACTTGTCTGGTCGGAGCAAATATCAATGCTCCAAGCCGAAAATTATAGTAAAGTTACTTTTCCGCTACAAAAGTACGGTCAAAATATAATTTAATTCTACCTTTGAAGTCAAATTTGGTTAAAGTAATGAAAAAAGCGTTTATAATTTCTTGGTTTTTGAGTTTGCTACTACCTGCAATGGCCCAACATTCCAATGCCTCGTACGATGTACTTAAGATTCCAACGTCTGCACATATTTCCGCACTTGGTGGCGATAACATAACGCTGATAGAAGATAATCCGACTGTTGGATGGACAAATCCAGCTCTATTGTCCGCCGTTTCGGATAACAGCTTGGGGCTTGATTTTATGACATACGGGCATAGTACACAATTTATGGGTGCTCAATATGTGAAGGCTTTTGGAGTAAGGCATACGGCTTCAGTTCAGGCGCAAATGCTTAATTATGGAAGCTTGGATGAGACCGATGAAGCGGGAAATGTAATCGGCTCTGTCAGTGCAAAGGATGTGGTTGTAGGATTGGGCTATAGTTATATCCTTTCAGAACGCTTTGTGGGTGGAGCCACGCTAAAGATGACTTCGCAGTCTTACGCGGGCTATAATTCTTTTGCCTTGGGTGTGGATCTTGGACTTAACTATTATGACGAGGAAAAAGACATAAGTGCCTCAGTTACTTTGAGAAATTGTGGAGCACAAGTGAAGAGCTTCTACGATGGCGAGATGCTACATTTGCCGTTTATGCTCCAAATGGGTTTTTCTAAGGGCTTGAATCATCTTCCTGTGCGTTTTCATGTGATGGCGACAGACTTAACTCGATGGAAGTCTTCGGACTACTATCATCCCTCGGATGTGGATCACATAAAATTTGGAAGAAAATTCCTTAACCACTTTATATTTGGCCTTGATGTATTACCTGCCAAGTGGATGTATCTTTCTGCCGGCTATAATTTCCGTCGGGGCTATGAACTCAAATCGGCCGACTCTTCTAAGTTCGCAGGTTTTACTTGTGGCGCCGGTATTAATGTGAAGAAAATAAAGGTTGGTCTGGCTTATGCACGCTATCATGTAAGCACTAATTCCTTCCATGTAAGTCTGGCATATTCGTTTGGAAAATAAAATTCGACATATATGCTGGTTGAAGCGTTTTTGGAGAGCATAGAGAAGGAACTGTCAGCGATGGTTCCAGATGAACCTGTCGGTTTGTATTCCCCCGTACACTATGCACTAGGTATGGGAGGAAAGCGAATGCGACCTATTCTATTGTTGCTGGCCTATTCTTTGTATCGTTTTGATTGGCAACGCGTCGTGCCTGTGGCCATAGCGTTGGAAACCTATCATAATCACACGTTGTTGCACGATGATGTGATGGATCGTGCGGACGTGCGTCGTGGTAAGCCCAGTGTGTGGCGAAAGTGGGATGAGAATACGGCAATACTTTCTGGTGATGTGATGTTGATAATGGCAATATCACAATTGACTAAGTATAACTTTCCACATCAAGCCGAAGTGCTCAACTTATGCCTGAGGACGATGCGGGAGATTTGCGAAGGGCAACAATTGGATATGGACTTTGAGCGACGCAATGATGTCTCGGTACATGAATATATGGAGATGATTCGGTTGAAGACAGCCGTTCTCTTAGGGTGCGCATTGCAAAGTGGGGCTATGTTAGCCGATGCTCCTGAAGCGCATTGGTCATTGCTTTACAACTTTGGTATAGATTTAGGATTGGCTTTTCAGTTACAGGATGATTATCTTGATTGCTATGGGACGGCCGACCTTTTTGGCAAAAATATAGGTGGCGACATTCGTGAAGGTAAAAAGACCTACATGCTCATCACTGCATACGAGAAGGCCACGGCAACTCAAAGGGAACAGCTCTATAAGTTGTCTCAGGACGAAGTAGATGCGGAGCAGAAAGTGGCAGGTGTGCTGGAAATCTATAATCAGGTAGGGATACCGCAGGTGTGTCGGGCTGAAATAGAGAGATTGTTTAATCAAGCCCAGTGTACGCTAGCTCAGTTGCCTATAGAAGAGAAAGCAAAAGAGACCTTGTGGAAATATGCCAACTCGTTGCTTCATCGTCAGGCCTAGTTCTATAATAAGCAATTAATCATTAAAGGAGGTATAGGATGGACCTTGTGGGTAAATTCCTGGACTATCTGCGAGCCGAGCGAGGCTATTCGGGTCTTACCATAAAAGCCTATGCTTCCACCCTACAACATCTGCGCGATTATATAAAGTCGCAAGATGAAAATCTTACTTGGCAGACGATTGATATAGATATATTACGCCGTTGGATGGCTCAGCGGATGCAACAGGGTACAAATCCACGCACTATTAGGCGTGAGCGTAGTGCGGTGCGTTCTTTTTATCGTTATCTGATGCTGACGGATGTAATCAGTATAGATCCTGCCCATAATCTTCAAGTGCCCAAAGCCTCAAAACCACTTCCAGCTTTTTTGCGCAAGAGCCAAATGAACCAGTTGCTGGATGACATCGTTAGCGATGACACTTCAGAAGAGTCGCGCGACCGTATGATATTGCTGACACTCTACTCTACGGGGATGCGTGTTAGTGAAATCGTAGGACTTGATATAGAAGACGTGCGGTTAAACGAACAAAATATCCGCGTGATAGGTAAACGCAACAAAGAGCGACTTATACCCATTACCAGGGAATTGTCCCTTGCTCTCCAAAATTATATAACGGAACTGAAAAGTAGTCCCCAAAGGCTGACTTCAGCGTTGTTCGTGAACAGCCGTGGCCGGCGCATCTCTGTGCGGCAAGTACAAGTGTTAGTTAAGAAGTATCTGTCTTTAGTTACCGCCCAGCAAAAACGTAGTCCACATGTGCTACGACACACATTTGCCACGGTAATGTTGGACAACGGAGCCGACCTCGAAGCTGTGCGACAGATGTTGGGACACGAAAGTCTCGCCACGACTCAGATTTATACTCATACGACTTTTGAAGAGTTACGCCGTGAGTATGAAAAGGCCCATCCTCGTGATTCGGAAAGAGCGTAGGTTGCTAAATGTCTGGCGCATACACAGGGGCGTTCTGTGTGGTGGTCAATTATGGGTAACTTGTGGCCACAGAACTCAGACATAATCATTGTGTGCCAAGGTATATCTTTACGACTGTATAGGGATTATACCACAGGCTCACAATGATATAAAGAAATACCCTTGGCAACACACAAATATTGCGTAGATAATCTACCAAGAGAGTACACAATGTACTCCAAGAGAGAATTTAGCTCCTGCGCAAAAGTGGTCTGCCTGCAAGGCAGATAAACCAGGATGCCAGAAGAAAGGCCTTCAGACTATTTTGTGTGCTTGTCTTTGTATTTTTCCAACTGACGTTTGAGGCCATCAAGGCAGAGGTCGAAACCTTCCTCAAAGGTGTCTGCAATTTTCTCGGCCCGAACTTCGCCTCCAGGGAGAGTAAGATGGACGATAATCTCCTTGTTGTTGGCCGTTTCGGGCTTAATTACTTTGAGGGTAACCTCCGCGCGTTGGATTTGTTCATTTTTCTTGGCGATCTTTGCCAATTTCTTTTCGATAAACTCGTTGAGCTTGTCGGTTGCGTTAAAATGGATGGCTTGAATTCTGAGTTCCATAAGTCCACTTTTATTAAATAGTTAAACAAACCCCAACAGATGGGTTGGACGCATTTAGTGCAGGCTGACAGCCTGTGCTACTTTTCCATAGCGAATATAGAAAAGTTTTTCTAGACCAAGAAATCAACAGAGAAGTTTTTTGGAGGAGTATGGTCTGGGCATATTGTCATCCACCAAAGGCAATAGTTCCTCAATCCGCGCCAATGCAAACTCATATTGTTCTTTTGTAATCTTTGCCATGTTTGTACCTCCTATTCTTATATCGTTGAAACGTCTATTTTGTCGTATTCACTATGCGTACCCACGAAACGAATGAAAATATGTCCTATCGTGAACTTTACGACCACTACTAGACGATATTTGTTGCCTCGAATGTTAACAATGCGAGTGCAAAAGTATTAAAAGGTTTTAACTTTCCGCACAATTCTACTAGGCCTAGTAGAATTGTGCGGAAAGAAGTCAATCCGTCTATTAACATCAATAGTATATCGTTCGTTCTGATTTTATTGATTGCCCTAATACAGTATTTGCTGTCACTGTGACTTTTTTACCTTCACGACTCCCTGTTTGTTTTACTGTAAACTCAGCAGAGCCACTTGTTTTATAACCATCCGCAATTTGTCCACCACCTAGAGGATCGTGATCATGATAAATTATACAGCGTATGCTCTTCATTAACATTGGATCTATATTGTGAACCGTGGCCGCGACACGTACTTTTGTAGATGTGATTTTGGTAAGAGTAAATGAAACAAAGGGATTACCACCTACGATTTCATCATCGTCGTCATCATCACCACAAGACGAAAATGACAGAGACATGAGGACACACAGCCCAAAGATAAAAAGTCGTTTTAAGCTATTCATTTTTTGTCGTTTTTTTGTATTAATAATAAATATTTTTATTAGTCCGTATGGCTGTAGTATAGACAAACAAAAAACGCGGACTTAAACTTCGTCTACGCTTTCTAAGGTATCGGCAAACACCTATGCACCATATACGAGTAAAAGCCCACGCGGATATATAGCGTGAGCGTTTCACTTTTACCCTTGGTGCTTCTTTAAATTTGCCGATTTTTAGAAAGCAAGAATGAAAGTTAACGCTTTTTGTTCTATTGTCTTTGTTTTGTGATGCTACATAGGCAAATGGGATTGGTTCAACTCCTGCAAAAATAATATATTCTTACTTCAGAAGATGTATGTAATAAAGAAAATATCTCACCACACGACCTACACAAAACGAGCGTTAAGGAAATATAAATATCGTTAAATCAAAGTGATGAGCTTAAACCACCTTGCCTTTGAGCGCGTCTTAAAGGAAACAAACGCAAGAAATAATTCACTTTAAAAATTGACAGAAATGAAAAAGACAATGCTTACACTTATCGCAGCCATGGGGCTGTCACTTACGGCTATGGCTCAGCAACCCACAACTCCTCGCGGAGAACAGAATGGTAACAATCGTCCCCGTCCAAGTAAAGAGCAACTTGTACAGAAACGTACGGATCAGATGGTAAAGGAGTACGGACTAAGCCAGAAACAAGCCCAGAAATTATTTGACTTGAATAAAGAATTTGCAGAGAAATGGGCTAAGGCTCGTCCAAATGGCCCTCGTCATAATCAGCATAAAGGAAAAATCGCAGACGGTAGGACGGGAGCAACAAAGCAAGCACCTCATCACAAGCAAGGACCTAAGGCAAATCTCGGTGACAGTGTAAAGAGGGGAGTCCGTCCTCATGCAAAGCCGAAAGGACCGGGTAAAGGCCCACGTCGTGGAACTCCCAATTTTGGGAAAGAGTACCGCGAGAAATTACAGAAGATTCTGACAAAAAAGCAATACACAAAATATTTGGAAAACGAGTTGAATCGTCAGCGCAGATAGTTTCATAAAAAGAGCAGAGCAAGAAAACAGAGCTCTGCTCTTTTTTTCTGTTTTACAAGATAAAGTTGGTCGCCCAAATGCCCGCGTCGAAGTGTTGATTGAAAATGAAATGTGTGTGACACGTTGTTGGTTTTAACAATATTTATACTGCATAATGCTATCTTTACGAAAAAAAACGTAATTTTGCGGTCGGAAAAAAGTGAACGCTCAAGAAAAAGAGTATTTTATATTATAAAACCATCTAAAAAAATTATTTAGAACTATGACAAAAGTTGCTATTAACGGTTTCGGCCGTATTGGTCGTCTCGCTTTCCGTCAGATGTTTGAGGCTGAAGGCTATGAAGTTGTGGCTATCAACGACCTGACAAGTCCGAAAATGCTTGCACACCTGCTGAAGTATGATACAGCTCAGGGTGGTTTCGCTGGTAAATTTGGCGAAGGCAAACATACGGTAGAATTCAAAGATGCAGTTGTTGCAGAAGACGGCAAAACGGTTGTTACTCCAGGTTCTATTACGGTTGACGGTAAGGAAATCACAATCTATGCAAAGCCTAACGCTGCAGAACTTCCTTGGGGCGAACTCGGCGTAGATGTTGTACTCGAGTGCACAGGTTTCTACACCTCTAAGGCAAAGGCTTCTGCTCATATTCAGGCTGGTGCCAAGAAGGTTGTCATCTCTGCTCCTGCAGGCAATGACCTTCCCACCATCGTTTACAATGTAAACCACGAGACGCTGACTCCGGAAGACACCATCATCTCCGCAGCATCTTGCACCACAAACTGTCTTGCTCCTATGGCAGCAGCTCTGAACAACTATGCTCCTATCGCCAGCGGTATCATGTCCACTATCCACGCTTATACGGGCGACCAGATGATTCTCGATGGCCCACAGCGTAAGGGCGATCTTCGTCGTAGTCGTGCAGGCGCTTGCAATATCGTGCCCAATTCTACTGGTGCTGCTAAAGCTATCGGTCTCGTTATCCCCGAACTCAACGGCAAACTGATTGGTTCTGCTCAGCGCGTTCCAACTCCCACGGGTTCTACGACTATTCTCGTGGCTGTTGTAAAGGCAAAGGACGTTACCGTTGAAGGTATCAACGCTGCTATGAAAGCAGCCGTTACTGAATCTTTCGGTTACACGGAAGACCAGATCGTTTCTAGCGACATCATCGGTATGAAGTTCGGTTCACTCTTTGACGCTACCCAGACTATGGTTAGCAAGGTTGATGATGACACTTTCCAGGTACAGGTTGTTTCTTGGTATGACAATGAGAACTCTTACACATCTCAGATGGTTCGTACCATTAAATATCTTGCAGAACTGAAGTAATACCTTCTGTATTTTATTATAAAAAGGAGACTGTCTGGTGGCAGTCTCCTTTTTTTGTGGGGAAAGAAACATACTTTCTACAGAGCTACTCTGTATGGGTTTTGTGTAATTCTCCGACAGACTGGGTTCGGGAAAAATAGTGCCCGGCAGTTTTAATGATACAAGTTTGATATTGAGTTCGATTTTTTCGATATATATTTACATTGTGAAAAGGATTAAAAACATATTGGCCCTCGTCTCGCTATTGATTTTCGTGGTAGCATTTTCCGTTTTTGTAATAAGTGCGTTTTTAGGGGCTTATGGAAATTTAATATGGTCAGGATTTACTTCTTTCTTGGCCTTTGCGGTTATGTTGGTTGTGGCAGGTATTCCTCGATAAAGTCACTTATTACAGGATTTGTTTTCCGGAAACCTTTTCTCCCCAAGTTTCAATTCTTGTGTGGCAGATTCTCTTTGAAGCCTGTTTCTGATGTTGTCTCAAATAGTATAATGGGTTAGAAAAATCGGATAATGGAATTGGTAGATTGTATTATTGAATTTCAAAATCCGATTATGTAATTTCAGTACTCAATAAGGTAATTTGCTGGTTGCGAGTATTTTCCCAAACCCAAGACAAGATAGCCCGTCTCGGCAAAATAGGTTCGTCATTAGGCTATAGTGGTTTGGATTTTTCGGCCATATATTAAGGCGCGTCCGTATTGCTATTTTACAAACCTGTCTGCTGTGTACGACTGGTTCAGGTAGCACAGGGGGGTATCCTTATGAATGTATCGGAGGGCCTCGGTACAAGAATCAGAAATGCGCCATTTGGCGCGAACCCTTTTGTTGCAAGTATCCGAAAAATCCTCGGCGGGCACGCGGTTTGAATAATAATCTTTAATTTTGTGCTTATGTTATTCAGTAACTACCGTAAAAAGATGTTCGCGCTGTATAGCGTATGGCTTGGCGACTTGCAGCAGGCTACGACTTGTTGTTCGCTCTTGGAGCGCGAAGGACTTATTAAGGTGGCTTGGTCAGAGGGGCATATTCCCGAGGACGCAGAGCTTACTTTTGAGGGCTGTAACTGCCTTGCTAATTATATGCAAGGTCAGCAGTGGCCGTGGCTTGTTACCGCCGTTTCCGGTGTGATAACCGTTGTAAATGTTGTTATGTTTATTTTGTGGTGCATCGTATGAGTGTGGATTTGAGTCAAATATGTGGCCGCTGTAGATTCTACTACAGCCAAGAAGACAGTTGTAATCTTGATCACCCAAATTCCGAACGTAAGAAGTTCAAGAATACCAGTTCTTGTGCTAATTGGAGTGATAAGGATGCCTTCCATTTCTATGATGACCCAAGTTTCGAAGGCCATGACCGTGCGTGGTGGGATAGATGGAATAAGAACACTCGGATTGATTGGGAAAATGCGCCAAAGCGCATTTGTGATGGCTGTGTTCATGAACAATCGGGTGGTGCTTGTTCCATCCATTCTTCATTCTTTCAGGGTGACGCATTATTAGCGCATTCTTGTGCTGATAGGGTTAGCAAAAAATAAAGAGGGCTAATGTCCTCTTTATTTGTCAACATGGCATTCAATGATTAATTTGCCATTTTGTTTTAAACATTAAGTATATTTAGTGGATTAAAATATTAGACGACACGCATTATGGAAACAAGAAATGAGAACAAACGCCCCTACGAGGTTTTACCTCCTGGGGCTATCCTCAAAAGCGAACTACGAGCAAGAGGGCTTAGACAGACAGAGTTTGCCGAATCAATCGGTGTTGATAAAACGGCTTTGAGCTTGATACTAAGCGGGAAGCGAAGTATCTCTACCGAGTTTGCCATTAAGTTGGAAGAGGCGCTTGGCACACCAGCGTCAAATTGGCTGAATTTACAGAACCAATATGATTTGTGGAAAATAAATCCAAAGACAGAAATTTAACCATAAAGTATATTTAGCAGATTAAAACGATAACCGTTGTAAATGTTGCTATGTTTATATTGTGGTGGGTATGAAAAGTGATTTGTTGCAGTTCTGTCGATACTATAAAGGCGAGGATAAATCCCCTTTTGAAGATGGTCGCTCTATTTGGTGGATGTTAGAGAGATATGCTGTTAATGCAGGAGATAAGACAAATAAAGACTTATCTCCCACAATGATAAACTATATCAGAGAACGCATTTGGCAATCAGACTCGGGATGGAATACAAATTGGAGTGAAGCATTGTATCGTGCCAAGACCTTGTACGAACAAGGCAAATGGAACGCAGGATATATAGCGGATAAATCTACATCTATATCTATTGCTTTCTAAATTTCCTATAATTCGACATACCATTTACCATTGATTTGTTTTAAGCATAAAATATATTTAGCGGATTAAAACCGAATAGGGGTGTATGACAGTTTGCGACCTGTAAACACTTTGGTAAATAGATTTTTCGGGCCGGGATAAAATTTATACAGTTTTTCTTGTTCCATTTTAGGCATAATTTTTATCTTTGCGTCAGAGTGTAGATAAAACGGGGAGTAGCTCGGATGCGCCAAGGCACCCTGTGGAAAGATTTACATTTAGAGAGGGGTAAGAACGCACAGGTTCTTCCCTCTTGTTCTTATATGACGAATTGAGTTTTAAGCATAAAATATATTTAAATGATTAAAACATAACCATTGTAAATGTTGTTATGTTTATCTTGTGGCGCGTATGAATCGAGAGGAATTATTAAAACATTTCAAATATTTCAATCAAGAAGATACTCCTCCTACCAAAATTGATGCAACAAAAAGGATATGGTGGGAAGGAGAACGAGAACTATACGAGCTTTGTGCAAATAATTTTTTTTGGTTAAGACTTACAGACTCATTTATTGCGGCAGAGAAACGAAAAGAATTATCAGGAAAATTGATAGATAAATCAATTCCAGAAGTGCAAAGGATTATCATTTTTTTCTTGGATATATGGCACGGCAAACATTTTTCATACGATTCTCTTGATGAGATAAATAATTATTAAGGAAGTAAAAAGTAAAGAGGATGCATAATATTATGTACCCTCTTTACTTTTACTGCAATCTTGTGTTTTAAGCATAAAATAATTTAGCTGATTAAAACGCAAAGAACGCCACTGGTTCAGTCGCAAATACTATATGTCGGTCATGAATATCAAGGAATTTATGGGCGACAGCCTCGGTAGGCAGTTCCAAGGCATCATTTCGGATGCGCTTGAACAAAGGAAGTTCAGTCGCAACCATTGAACGGTAAAGCGAAGCCGTTTGGCCTCGCTTTACCGTTCAATACATCGTTATTTAACTTTGAAGGATTTGCATAAGTCAATGCTTACCCGCAATACATTGGACGCTCCTGGCCTACAGTAGTTGGTTCTGTGTGACCAGAATAGAGAATAGTTTCTTCTGGCAGAGTGAGGATTCTGCCTATGATGCTGTTATAAAGCAGCACTTCATTTCCTCCAATATACTGAGTAGAACCAGGGCTGTTGCGGAAAATGGTGTCACCGACAAATGCTACTTTATCCTTCTGGCTGTAGAAAGTTACACTGTCTGGAGTGTGACCAGGCGTGTGAATTACCTTCAAGGTGTGAGTATGATTAGCTTCTAATCGGACGACATCTCCATCATCGAAATAATGGGCCTCATTAAGAACGACGCTTCTTCCACAATAGGCGCTAAGGTTCCACCGCGTGTCCGTCATATACCTTTCGCCAGCTCTGTGGATGCAGTAAGGAATGTCTAACGTATTGGAAATCTTTTCTACTGCTCCTGTGTGGTCGAAGTGCCCATGAGTGAGCAGAATGCGCTCTATCGTCCAATCGTTCTCTGCAATCAGTTGAAGAATGCGATCGGCCTGTGCACCTGGGTCGATGAGAAATCCGTGCTGCGTCTCGTCGTCAACGTAGAAATAGCAGTTGACGGCGAATACATCCTTGACTACGATGCGACGAATCATATCCTGCACCCCTCCGGTCCACACTGATGGGCATCTTCATTGACTGTATTCTCCTGCAGGTCTTTAAGTGCCTTTTCCAACGTATGTTTGAAAGCCTTGACAGACAAGGCACCGGGAATCACGAACTTACCGTTGAACATGAAGTAAGGCACGCCATGCACTCCCCGCATCATGGCCTCGTGCTCGTCGAAGCGTACTTCTTCGTCAAACTGGTTCGACTCCAATACATTCTCTACCTCCGTTTCGTCAAGTCCTGCCTTACGAGCCACACGAAGCAGTACGTCGTGGTCGGATAGTTTCTCATTACGAGTGAAGTAGGCATCAAACAGCAATTCACTCATATGGTCTTCCAACAGAGGGTCGTGCTTCGTCTGGGCCAACTTCGTCAGACGGTGGGCATCACGGGTGTTGGTGTAGAGTGTGGTGGCATAACGGAAGTTGATCCCTTCATTAATGCCAAGCTGTGAGATGTGGTCAATCCGCTGCTGGGCTTCCTCTTTCGAGAGACGGTACTTCTTGGCAAAGCGGTCAACGGTGATGGTCTCCACCGTCTTGGGCGCATCGGGGTCAAGCTCGAAGGCACGTGTCTCGATTTCTACCTCATTTTCCAGTCCCAGTTCCTTGATGGCTTTCTTCAAACGTGTCTCGCCGATGTAGCAGTAAGGGCAAGCATAGTCACTCCAATAAACGATTTTCATTGTCTTAATCTCCTTTTCTTTAAATTTTACGTTGCAAAATTACTCACTTTCAAGGAAGCTTCGTATATTTACACTCGTGAATGATTCGATAAGATTTATCGATATAAACGATATGGCATGGAATTGAGACAATTGAAATACTTTGTAAAAGCTGCTGAAGCAGAGAACTTCTCCAACGCAGCCCAGGAATGCTTTGTGGTACAAAGTACGCTTTCGCAACAGATCAAACAATTGGAAGATGACCTCGGAGTACAACTCTTCGAGCGCATCGGAAAGAAGGTGTCGCTGACCGAGGCAGGTCGCCAGTTCCTGCCGTTTGCCCGTCAGACATTGGAGTATGCCGAGCAAGGCAGGCAGCAACTTCACGATATGGAAGGACTGAAAACGGGAAGACTCCGTATCGGCACAACATACGGTCTGTCCGTGCTACTTACCAAGACGATGCAGCGGTTCTGTCCGCAATACCCCGACATCCAGTTTGATGTTCACTTTGAACGTGCCGACGAACTGATTTCGCTACTGCATAACCGTGAGATAGACTTTGCGCTGACCTATAATCTTCTGGAGAACGAGCCGTTGCTGGAGGAAATACCTCTCTTCGAGTCACGCTTATGTGCCGTTATAGCCGAGGAACACCCATTGGCAAAGTGCGGTGAGGTGAAGCTCAGTCAACTGAAGGCTTTTCTTACAGCTGTTCCTGCCAAGGGTATGAATGCCCGCACAATGCTTGATGGTCTGCTTCGTGAACACAGTGTTGACCTGAAACCACTCATGGAAATCAACGAAATCTACACGATGATTCACATGGTGAAGTCGTGCCACCTTGTAGCCATC
>JAFVDF010000001.1 GCA_017478625.1 Alloprevotella sp. | reverse complement strand
CTTGTGTCGTTTGCCATTGACATTGATGTCGAGATAGAGAGTCGAACTGCCATCGTCGAGCTTCTTCTCACTAAGCTTAACTTGTCCTCTCAGGACACTGGATGATTGTTTCTTTGCCATCGTAACTTAGAGTTTAAAAGATAACCACTAAAGACGCTTTTCGAGGGACACTTTTTCCTGCCATGGGGGACAGATTTTTCAAAAAGGTAACCTCTCGGGGGACATCTGGGGGACAAAGTTACGAAAATTTTGGCAATAATCAAGTACGCTGGTCAAGAACCTGCAAAAACAAAAGTAAACTTTAACACTTGTGTAACAGTAAGTTACAAGCGTCTTTTGTCACTTTATAGGTCTTTCTTAACAACGCCTTCACTTTCCGATGCAAAACTTATTTTCCCACGCAGAAATTTTTGAAAATGTTATTGAGTATATCCTGTGACGAAATTTCACCAACGATTTCGGCAAGAAAGTGAAGTGTTTCTCGGAGATTTTCGGCTAATAAATCACCAGGTAGATTGGAGCGAATACCTTGCAGTGCTTTTTGAATAGCCTGTTGTGCTCCTTGAAGGGCTTCGTAGTGGCGCGCATTAGTAATGATAACACTGCCTTCGGGGATAAGAGAGATTCCAGCTCTTTCGTAGATGGCAAGTTCAAGCTTTTCGAAATTTTTGCCTGTCTTTGCTGATATGGGAATATAATTTTGGCTGGTGGTAGAAGCGGATTGATCAATTTTATTACGCACGATGATCAGCTCTTTGTCCTCAGTTAGTGAAGTTATTTCTTGTCGCTCGATGGCATCAGGTTCTTGATCAATTACCCAAAGTACGATGGTTGCTTTGTGTATGGCTTGATAGGTTCGCTCTATGCCGATCTGTTCCACAGTGTCTGAAGTTTCACGTAGGCCAGCCGTGTCAATTATGCGAAATAGTACACCGTTCAATTGCACCGTATCTTCAATGGTGTCACGTGTGGTTCCATGCACATCCGATACGATTGCGCGTTCATCGTGTAATAAGCGATTGAGAATGGTGGACTTTCCCACATTTGTCTTGCCGATTATCGCCACAGGAATGCCGTTTTTAATGGCATTTCCAAGTCGGAAACTTTCGGTCAATTGACTTATGTGCAGATTTATCTCTTCTGCCAGTTGCTTTAATTGGTCTCTGTCAGCAAATTCCAAGTCTTCGTGATCAGAGAAATCGAGTTCCAGCTCGAGCAAAGAGGTCAATTTCAGTAATTGACTACGGAGTTCTGAGAGAGAATTACTCAATTGTCCCCTTAGTTGCTTGATTGCTATATCGTGAGCCACTTTTGAGGAAGCAGCGATAATATCTGCTACGGCTTCAGCCTGACTTAAGTCCATTTTGCCGTTCAAAAATGCACGCTGAGTAAACTCTCCAGGATTAGCCATAATGCATCCATTCTTCACAAGAACTTCAAGCAGTTTCTGAACGATATAGGTTGAACCATGACAGGAGACTTCACACATATCTTCCCCCGTATAACTTGCAGGTGCTTTGAATATGCTGACAAGTACCTCGTCAATAAGCTCTTCACCATCACGTGCGCGCATAAATCGTATGGTGTTGGGCTGTTGGAGCGTGAGATCTTTATCTACAATACTACTAACAATAGACAAGGCTTGAGGCCCAGATACTCGTATAAGACTGAGAGCGCCGCCCTCGGCTGTAGCCGGCGCGCAAATAGTGGTCTCAGGATTGACAAAGGGAATGCTCATATTTTGAAATGGGAGATATACTCACAAGTTTCTGGGGCAAAAGTAAGAAAAGAATCTAATACTAACGGCCATAATGGTGCGTCGTAACACCGTTATGACCGTTATTTGCAGAATAGTGTTTGGGGATTCTTTCTATCTGGAAATTATTTTTCCAAGAATGGTGTGGCTCTATTCATTGGTGACTTAATTGCTTTCTACGCCCCAATTGTAGTTTGGCATTGGGCCCATTTCCAATTCAAGCATTCCACCTTTCAATAGTTCAGATGCAGGAAATTTGAAACTTTGGAGTATTTTCCCGTTTAGGCTTGCTTTCTGAACATAGATATTTTTTCTGGAGGCGTTGTGGGCTCGGATAATGAATTTGTCGCCTCGACCGTAGCGATGGCCTAAGTCTATCGTTACCTCTTCATACATTGGACTGGCAATTTCATAAGAGGGATTTACACTACATCCGCCGTCTGTTTGGAAAAGTCCGAGTGCTGCCATAATAAACCAAGCGCTCATCTGTCCTTGGTCTTCGTCTCCGAGATAGGCATTAGATATTCCGTATCCGTAATAACGCTCTGCCACAGAACGACTCCACTTCTGAGTGAGCCAAGGTGCCCCTGCCCAATTAAAAAGATAGGGGAAGTGCATAGATTGCTGATTTCCTTGCACAACAGGGAAGTCCCAATAAGCATCTCCTGGCGCGTTGTAACGCCAAGGCTCACTGGCTTCAAAACCCCAAGTGAGTCGATCGATAAAATTCTGCTTTCCAATAGAGCGAACCAGTTCTGGTACATCTTGAGGCACAAAGAAACTCAGTTGCCAGGCATTTCCTTCTACATAATGCTGATTTGCGCCCGTCCGAAAGGGATCAAAATCGGGAGCAATAATGCCACGACTGTCTTTCATTTCTGCAAATCCAGATTTCATATTGAAAGCATTTTGCCACCAATAACCTCTCTCGTTGAAAGTCTGATAAATGGAATCATTGCCCAAAGCCTTTGCCAACTGACCTACGCACCAATCATCGAAAGAATATTCCAACGAATTGCTAAAACGCCCTAAATCATAGGGCACATAATGGTGTTTCAAATAGGGTAGGAGATCGCGATTGCCTGCAAAGCCTCCGTCAACATGTTGAGCGGGGATTGTTTGCATTTTGATAGCCGCGCGCAAAACTTTCTCGGCATCAAATCCGCGTATGCCCATCTGATAGGCCGACACCATAAACGGAATTTCGTGTTCCGCTACCATAACGGGGATATACTTCATTCCCGCGGGCCCTTTTGCTAACCAGCCACAAGCATCGTATAGGGCAAGTTCGGAATTAACCCATTGCGCCGACCACTCGGGCGTGACCAAATTCCAAAACTGATTGAGATTCCAGAAGGTATTCCAAAAGGCGTCGCCACCGAGAGCCACCTGTTCGGAGTCTTCATTATGGTGTACAGAGTTGTCTGGGGCAACCCAGTCGCCATTCTTATCGCTCCAGAGATTTCGACATAGCGCGCGATACATATTGCTATAGAAACGCACTTTTTCGAGGCGGTTGTCGGTTGAGATTACAAGACGGTTGAAAATATCGTTCCATTCAGTTTTCTGATTGGCTACTACTGCCTCAAAATTCCAACCAAAGCGTGAGCTGATTTCTTGTTGTAAATTGTCTGCAGCATTAGCTATGCTCACGGGAGAAATACCCGTTCTCACCTGAACTATGGGATATTGTTCGGTATCAAACTCGACGAACATTCCCGCATCCACCTTTTGTTGCCCTTGAATATGGTTCCCGCTGACAAGACTGTCGTTTATCCACCCACCAATATGCTTGATGGGTGCATCAAACTCCATTGAAAAATATAGCGTATAGTCTTGGTCTGCATCATTACTCCACACTTGCGGTGTAAGTTGGTGGCTATATCCTTCAATACGCGTTGGAGAAATTTGCCGGACATCAAAGTCCACAAGTTGGTATTCGTATTCGGCAGGAATATGCAGATCAATCATTACACGCCCGTCTTTGTCGGCCGGAAAGGTGTAGCGTTGGAACGAAGCGCGCTCTGTGGCGGTTACTTCTGTCCAGACTTTGTAATCGCTTAGGAAAACTTTATAATACCCAAGTGGTGCCTGTTCGCTCAATTTATCTATGCGCGAACGGTAGCCTTCATCCGGGTGAAATTGGTCTCCGACTTTTGTAAAGAGCGGTCCGTTCGTTGGAAGCATACCGAGGCCTGCCATTGTCCACTCATGGATGTGGCTGATACATCCGAGTGTTTCGAACGTAGGTTGATAGCCTGCTTGCCAACAAGTATTCTGATTGTCTGGACTAACTTTCACCATGCCAAAAGGAAGCCAAGGGCCTGGTGCAATCATCCAGCGCGAATGACCAGAGCCGTTACGTGTATCCACATAGTCGGCCAATGTTTGCAACGGACAAGGATGTCGGCTGACACTACCGCTTTCCAGACTGACGCTATTTACTAATACTTCATACCGACTATTCTTTGACTTCGTTACTCGGGGCATTGGAACCTCCAGTATATAGCGTGCAGAATCTAAACGAGTCTCATAGATTTTCTGCTTATCCAGCAGGACGCTAACCACAGGCGTACCGCTCAGATGCTCTATATCAACGAGTAGGGGCTGTACTCGATTTCCATCGCGCATAAGTTCGTAGTCTGCCGCGCTAACTCCGCGCAAATATGCTTCGGGGTTAATTTTGCCAAGGGATAGTCCGGAAGGGCCTTCAAACCGCACACAGTCGAAAACAACCCAGCTCCCTTCTAAAACAGAAAGGTTAACCTGATTGCCCCCTTTGTGCAAATCGCTCACGTCCACATCAAGCGTGAGAATTTGCTCGTCCAAGTCAGTGGCAAGTCCAAGTAACGACCTGTCAGAATGACCTTTTACCTCGAAACGAGCTGACTTTTTATTGACAGATGCTTTCAAGACGCTTCTCTTCGCGTTGCATCCAGCCAAATCTACCACCAGCCGACAAGTTCCTTTGCGGGGCAACTCCTTTATATAAAATAGCACATTGATTTCATGCGTGCGCCAGCCTGCCGTAATAGATGTTCCGCCCCATTCATCTTCGGGCCCGGGAAGCACATAGGGAAAATCGCGCTCTGGCTTGGAGTATCCCACGATATAATAACGGTCTTCGTATCCAAAATCGTGGGCCAAAAAATCTTGATAATGGTTTGGAGCCAATGCAAATTCTGACGAAGAATTGTCTGCTGTTCCAATTTTCCATACTACGTTCTGCCCGAAAGACACTTGGCAGAAACAGAAAAACAGGATTAAGCCACACACCCGTGCCTTAATCCTACCTAAAGAAAGGTTCCTCAAGTTCATAATCTAAATAGTTTAATTCTACAAAAGTAGCGTATTCTGAACAAATAGTATAATCCAATTTGTAGATACTCCGTTGTAATGGGTGTTCCTGAGCGTTTTATCTATAAAAAGAAAGCGGAAGACATCTTATAATGTCTTCCGCTTCAGAAATTAAGTAATGTTGTAGCGCGGGGGGGGCATGATCCCTCGACCTCATGATTATGAATCATGCGCTCTAACCAGCTGAGCTACCGCGCCGCATAATTCTTTTTGAGAATCGGATGCAAAAGTAGGTTCAATATTTTATTCTACCAAATATTCCGATTAAAAAGTTTTGACTTTATATGCTCCAACGCTTTGGAATGGTAATGTGGCTATGCCGTCAGATATTGCCCTATCTTTCTTTGAAAAAGCTTAGAACTCGCTGGTAAAGTGGAATCTGATATTTTCAAAGTCCTGTTGGGCCATGGAAAGCATATATCCGCTGTCAGCAAGAAATACATCACGGCCTTCACGGTCTTTTGCCATATATTGGTATTTGCGCTGTTTGAACGTATTGAGTTCTGCTTCGTCATCACTCTCTATCCAGCAGGCTTTATAGAGACTTATCGGTTCCCAACGGCATTTTGCGCCGTATTCATTCTCCAATCGGTACTGGATAACCTCAAATTGCAGTTGGCCAACGGTGCCAATTATTTTTCGTCCGTTGAATTGGTTTATAAAAAGTTGCGCTACGCCCTCGTCCATAAGTTGCTCAATGCCCTTATTGAGCTGCTTTGTTTTCATCGGGTCAGCGTTTTCGATATACTTGAACATTTCGGGCGAAAAACTGGGCAATCCTCTGAAATGTAAGTTTTCTCCCTCTGTCAGCGTATCGCCTATCTTGAAAGTGCCGTTGTCTGGAAGTCCTACAATATCGCCTGGCCATGCCTCATCAATGGTGCTTTTCCTTTGAGCCATAAATTGCGTGGGAGAAGAGAATCGCAATGTCTTTCCTTGCCTTACCAAGAGGTAGGGATTATTGCGCACAAAACGTCCACTACATACCTTGCAGAAGGCAATGCAAGAACGATGGTTGGGATCAATGTTTGCTGTGATTTTAAAGATAAATCCCGAAAATTTAGGCTCTTCTGGCTGTACGTCACGCTCCTCGGCTTTGACAGGACGGGGACATGGAGCAATCTCTACGAAGCAGTCCAAAAGTTCCTTAACACCGAAATTATTTAGAGCCGACCCGAAGAAGACCGGAGCGATGTCTGCGTTCAGGTAATCGTCCACTTCAAATTCGGGATATACGCCGTCAATGAGTTCAAGGTCGGCCCGGAGTTTTTCCGCATCGGATGTTCCGACATGTGCCTCAAGTTCTTCGCTGGCTATATCGACTGCAACCTTTTCTGTTACGCGTTGCTTATCGCTCGTAAAGAGGTTCAGATTTTGCTCATAGATATTATATACTCCCTTAAAGCGTTGTCCTTGGTTGATAGGCCAGGAGAGGGGGCGGACACTGATTTGTAATTCGCTCTCCAACTCGTCCAGCAAATCAAAGGGGTCTTTACCTTCGCGGTCCATCTTATTGATGAAGATGATAACGGGAGTCTTGCGCATACGGCAGACAGTCATCAGCTTCCTTGTCTGCTGCTCCACACCCTTTGCCGCATCCACCACAATGATAGCGGAATCTACGGCTGTAAGCGTCCGGAATGTATCTTCGGCAAAGTCCTGGTGTCCTGGGGTATCGAGAATATTCACTTTGTAGCCTTCGTAATCAAACTCCATAACGGAGGTGGTCACGGAGATACCGCGCTGCTTCTCTATCTCCATCCAGTCGGATGTAGCGGTCTTCTTTATTTTATTGCTCTTTACGGCTCCGGCCACTTGTATCTGGCCACCAAACAAAAGGAGCTTTTCAGTAAGCGTTGTCTTACCTGCGTCGGGGTGGGAGATTATGGCAAACGTGCGCCGGCGGGATATTTCTGGATTCATGCTTATGCAGAGGGTTCGTTTATGCTTCTTTTATGAGTTTCAGACATTCCTGCAGGCTTTCGGTCCAATGGGGGATGCGGATGCCATAGGCCTGTTTGATTTTTGTCTTGTCTAATACGGAGAAATGCGGACGTTGCGCCGGGGTGGGATAGTCGGCGGTATGAAGAGGACGGAGCTGGCAATCGTCGAGTCCTGCGTAGGTGAAAATGGCATGGGCAAAATCGTACCAACTGCATACACCCTCATTGGAGAAGTGGTAGATGCCAGGCTTTACTCCCTTGGCAATGACCTGTAGGATAGTGCGAGCGAGATCGCGGGCATAGGTGGGAGTTCCTATCTGGTCGAAAACAACTCCTAACTCCTTTCTCTCGCCTCCCAACTTCAGCATAGTTTTTACAAAGTTCTTCCCGTAGGAGCTGTAAAGCCATGCCGTGCGAATCACAACGGCCTTCTTACAAGCCTTCAGTACATTCAGCTCGCCTTGCAGCTTTGTACGACCGTACACTGTACGCGGAGAGGTCGAAGCATCCTCTGTATAAGGACTGCAAGCCGTTCCGTCGAACACATAGTCGGTAGAAACCTGTATGATGGAGCCTCCTCGTTTCTCTACTGCTTCTGCAAGATACTGAGGGGCTATGCTGTTCAGCCGTTCGCATAGTCCGAGTTCACTTTCAGCCTTATCCACAGCCGTGTAGGCCGCACAGTTGATAATGACATCTACCTGCTCCTGACTGACAAACTTATTTACGGCCACAGGATCAGTAATGTCCAACTCGGCTACATCGGTATATAAGAAGCGACAAAAGTCGGAAGGCTGTGCCAGTGCTTGCAATTCGCTGCCCAGTTGGCCGCGACAACCGGTTACAAGAATATTCATACGAAGTCCTTTATTTAATTCGGAAATTAGATTACGCCGTCAGAGGTCAAGTTCTCCCTGTCGGTTTTTTAAATAGTAGTCGGAGAGTTGTCCGAGCAGGGTGGAAAGGTCTTTGGCCGCAGAAAGTGTCTGAGGCGATACTTCCTTGCCCTGAAGGCGCAGGAGAACGAGACCATAGAGCGTTTGCAGTGCGGTTTCTATCTCGCCGACCGATTTATCTGCCCCCTTGGCTCTGATCTCAACAATATAGGGCAGAACCTTATAATAGAGTTGCTGATAATAAGGAAACTTCTCTGAGTCGAGCAGTTGGCTGTTCAATTCGACAAGTTCCTGTACAGCGTTTTTGTTAATCTGCAAATGTCCGGTCTGAGCCACCCCTTCTTCCTTCATCATATTGCACAGATTGGCATACCACTGCTCCATCTCTGCGCGAGTATCATCGGGCAAGGTGAAACGGACCAGATAGTCGTGGCGTACGTGCTCCATATCGCAATGATAAGAGCGCAGGATATCTTCCACCTGCCACATATATAGGATATATTCGGCTCGATTAGTCTGACGCAGACGATTGGCAATGATCATATCGGCTCCGGTTAATAGAGGGATAAGTGGAACAAGGTCATTATGGCATAGCAGACGGCCACTATGATTACCACACCACCGATGGCTTGGTTGAGGCGGAGGATGCCGTTCTCTCCAAAATTTCGCTTAGCGCGCGTGAGTACATAGGTAAGACCGTACCACCACATCATAGCACCTCCTACAATGGCCGCATATCCGGCCAGCATACCCAATATGTTGTGCGGAACGACGAAGGTGAACATATTGAACAACGCTATAAACAAAAATATAATCAGCGGGTTCGCAATGGTCAGCATAAAGGAGGTGAAGAAATTATGGAGTAGGGTACCTTTAGGCTTGTTATCGTTGTCCGTCGGTTCAATCTTGGGAGGAGCTGAACGGAATGTCCACACACCAAAAGCAAATAAGATGACACTGCCTACAAACTTGAGCCAGAACAGCACCTCGGCATCTTCTACGAATCCGATAAGAGAAAACATTCCCAAGCCCGTCACAAGCGCATAGAACAAGTCACTCAGCGCAGCACCGGCCCCTGTTACAATGCCATAGAGCCGACCTTTTCGCATAGTGCGCTGTATGCACAGAATGCCAGTCGGTCCCATTGGCGCAGAAACTATTATGCCAATGATGAAGCCCTTTAGGAGCAGTTGGAAAGTGCTTATGAATGGTGCGAAAATTTCCATAACCGACCGCGAATATAAGGAAATTTATACGAAAGTCCGACTTGTCGGTGGAATAAATAAGCGAATCCGTACGGAAGTGGCTCTGATTCTGGAGTTCACAGTGTGAAATGCGGAGTTCACACTGTGAAATTTGAATTTCACGCTGTGAACTGGAAAATGGCATAAGGGTATTTTTCGACACAATGGTGGAGTTTTTTGACCGGAGGTTCTTTATGCGAAAAATATCTATTAAATTTGCGCACTCAATATTTATATAGAAAGTTCAGGTAATCTTACAATGAAATTTAACGAACATAACAGTCAGGACCTCTATCAGGTCAATCAGGACGTGCTTGCCAAATGGGAGCGCGACAATGTATTTGCTGAAAGTATCCGTACTCGCAAAGGACATCCGGCTTATGTCTTCTACGATGGCCCACCTTCTGCCAATGGCCATCCCGGAATTCACCACGTGATGGCTCGTACGATTAAAGACCTCTTCTGTCGCTACAAGACTATGCAGGGCTATTGTGTGGAAAGAAAGGCCGGTTGGGACACACATGGCTTGCCTGTAGAACTGGGTGTAGAGGCAGAACTCGGTATCACAAAGGTAGATATCGGTACAAAGATTTCGATAGAAGATTACAACGCTCACTGCCGTAAGAACGTGATGAAATATACGCGCGAGTGGGAGGAACTGACTCGCCTGATGGGCTACTGGGCCGATATGGACCATCCGTATATCACTTACGAGACTCCGTACATGGAAAGCCTATGGTGGTTGCTCCACGCGCTTTATGAAAAAGGACTTCTCTACAAGGGATATACCATTCAGCCCTATTCGCCCGCAGCCGGAACGGGGCTGTCGAGCCACGAGCTTAACTTGCCCGGCTGTTACCGCGATGTAAAAGACCTTACGGCTACTGCATTGTTCCGCCTGACGGATGCACCAGCCGAAATGTCCGAGTGGGGAACGGCTTATATGGCCGCCTGGACCACTACGCCGTGGACATTGCCTTCTAACACGGCTCTGTGTGTGGGCGGAAAGATTGAATATGTCTGCGTGCAGACCTTTAATCCGTATTCCAACGAGAAAATATCCGTTATCATGGCATCGGCTTGTGTGGCCAATAATTTTGCCGGCAAAAAGTGGGTTCGCGTCGAATCGCTTGAAGAACTTGCCGCCTACGACCCGGCTCAGACCGATGCGCCGAAGCCTTTCCGTGTCGTAGGGCATTGGGATGGCAACTCGTTGGCCGGACTTCATTACGAACAACTGCTGAACTACATGACGCCAAAAGACTCGGGTGAACCGTTCCGAGTTATCACAGGCGATTATGTGACTACGGAAGACGGTACGGGCATAGTACACATCGCTCCCACCTTTGGTGCAGACGACGCTTTCGTAGCGAAAAAAGCCGGTGTCCCCGGCCTTCTGGTTACTACAAAGAAGGGAAAAGACGCCCCAATGGTAGATTTGCAGGGACGCTTCTATCGGCTGGAAGATTTGGACGAAGATTTCGTTCGGCAACACGTCAATGTCGAAGCATACGAGCCATATATGGGCCGATATGTCAAGAATGCGTACGATGAAAACCTGTCCGACGCAGACGAAACATTGGACCTGTCAATCTGTTTCCAGTTGAAATCGGAAGGTAAGTTACTCTCCACACAAAAACACGTACACTCGTACCCGCATTGCTGGCGCACAGACAAACCTGTGCTATACTATCCGCTCGATTCCTGGTTCATACGGAGCACTGCGCTTAAGGAACGGATGAGCGAACTTAACAAAACCATCAAATGGAAGCCCGAATCGACCGGAACGGGCCGTTTTGGCAAATGGTTGGAGAATCTGAACGACTGGAATCTTAGTCGAAGTCGTTTCTGGGGTACTCCGCTTCCCATCTGGCGTAATGATGAGGGCGAAGAAATCTGTATTGGCAGCCTAGCCGACCTTTATGCAGAGATTGAAAAGAGTGTAGCCGCAGGGCTGATGGCTTCCAATCCGCTGAAGGACGCAGGTTTCATCCCCGGCGATTATAGCAAGGAAAATTATGCTAAGGTAGATCTCCACCGCCCCTATGTGGACAGAATCGTACTCGTATCGGATACGGGCAAACCTTTGCACCGCGAACCAGATTTGATAGACGTATGGTTTGACAGTGGGGCCATGCCGTATGCCCAGAGCCACTTCCCGTTTGAGAACACGGAGGGATTTGAGAATAAGAGCCTCTTCCCAGCCGACTTCATAGCAGAAGGCGTGGATCAGACGCGCGGATGGTTCTTTACGCTCCATGCCCTGGCCACCATGATATTCGATTCAGTGGCTTTCAAGAATGTAGTGAGCAACGGCCTTGTGTTAGACAAAAATGGCAACAAGATGTCGAAGCACCTGGGTAACGCCGTGGAGCCTTTCGGCGTGATACAGAAATATGGCTCAGACCCCTTGCGCTGGTTCATGATTACAAATTCTGCTCCATGGGATAATCTGAAGTTCGACGAAGATGGCGTGAAAGAAGTGAGCCGTACATTCTTTGGAAAACTCTATCAGGTCTATTCGTTCTTTGCGATGTATGCCAATGTGGATGGCTTCGATCCTACTGCCCCACAGGTTCCGGCAGAGGAAAGGCCCGAGATTGACCGCTGGATTATATCGGAATTGAACAGTCTGATAAAGCGAGTGACAGAAAACCTTGACGACTACGAGCCCACAAAGGCCGGACGCGACATCAGCACCTTTGTTAATGACAATTTGTCCAACTGGTATGTTCGTTTGAACCGGAAACGCTTCTGGGCGGGCCAGATGACAGCGGATAAGTTAAGTGCATATCAGACTTTATACCGTTGTCTGCTCACACTGAGCAAACTTGTAGCACCATTTGCACCTTTCTATGCCGACCAGCTCTATGCTGACCTCCAGCCCGAAGGAGTTGCAGAGGCACAGAGCGTACATCTGAGCGAATTCCCCAAGGTGGTTGAAGCAGAAATCAATCCAACGCTCGAAAAGCAGATGGAACTTGCACAGAAGATTACTTCAATGGTGCTGTCTCTCCGTAAAAAGGAACACATCATCGTTCGTCAGCCACTGCAGAATATTACGCTACCGATATCTGACGAAGCTACACGCTCAGCCATCCTTGCAGTCAAACAGTTAATACTGGACGAGGTCAATGTAAAGACCTTGAATTTTGCGGAAAGTTCGTTGCTCAAGAAGGAAGTAAAGTGCAATTTCCGCATTATGGGCAAGAAATTTGGAAAACAAATGAAGGCTGTAGCAGCAGCCGTATCGGCTCTGTCGCAAGAACAGATTGCACAACTTGAGCAGACCGGCTTGCTGACGCTTCCAATAGAGGAACAGACTGTCACCATAGAACTTGCCGACGTAGAAATTATTACAAAAGATTTACCCGGCTGGACTGTGGCCAACGAAGGGGCTCTGACCGTGGCACTGGACCTTACCATTTCGCCAGAACTCTATCGGGAAGGCGTAGCGCGCGAACTTATAAAGAAAGTGCAGACTTACAGAAAGGAACACGACTTTGAAATCACAGACCACATCCGTGTAATCCTCCAACAGAACGATACGCTCGAGACCGTGCTTAAGGAGTTTGGCGAATACATCGGTGCGCAAATTCTGGCCGACAGTATCTCTCTGTCCGCTAATCCCTCTGGCGAGGAAATCTTTGAGCACAACGACATAAAATCAATTATAGAAATCATCAAAATCTAAATCAAATCAATCGGTATGGAAGAGAAATTGAGATATTCGGACGAGGAATTAGCCGAATTCCGCCAGATAATTGAGGAAAAGCTTGCTCTGGCAACTCGTGAGTACGATGAAATGATGAACGTCCTTATGCATCGTGGCACTAATGACGTAGATGATACGCTACCCACTTATAAGACACTCGAAGAGGGTAGTGCAGTTCAGACAAAAGAGGAACTAACGAACATGGCCGTACGGCAGCTCAAGTTCATTCAAGGCTTGAAAGCTGCACTTGTACGGATAGAAAATAAAACTTACGGTGTTTGTCGAATCACAGGTAAGCTCATTCCGAAAGAAAGACTACGCGCAGTGCCCCACGCCACTACCACAGTTGAGGGAAAGAACCTCGAAAAGAAACGCAGGTAGAAGATGTCAATTCGTTTCATAATGGAACGATAAACTTTGCCAAAGATGAAGCCTGAGACGACAGACAAAGCTACTTACCGGACAATGGGCCTGATGGTTACAGCCGTGATATTTCTCGTGCTGATTATTGACCAACTCATAAAGTTTGAGGTAAAGACCCATTTGCACCTGTTCGAGAGCATTGAGATAATGCCGTGGTTCCAAATCAACTTTACGGAGAACAGTGGAATGGCTTTTGGAATGGAATTCACAGGCACGTGGATTCTTGCCATATTTCGATTTATAGCCATCCTATTCTTTTGCTTTGTCCTGCACCGTCTGATCCGTCGGGGCGCTAAGCGAGGATTCATTTTCTGTATTGCGCTGATTGTAGGCGGCGCACTGGGCAATATCGTTGATAATTGTTTCTATGGGCTAATCTATACGGAAAGTCTGCCGGCTTATATGACCGACGCACCCGCCCAACTTGTCAGTCTGGGCAATGGTTATGGTACATTTTTAAGCGGTCGGGTTGTGGATATGTTCTATTTCCCTCTGTTCGTTTGGCCCGACTGGATGCCGATTCTCGCGGGAAAAACGTTTTTCGGAGCCATCTTCAACTTTGCGGATGCCTGTGTGAGTGTAGGCGCCATAGCACTTATCTTATTTTATCCCCGTCTGATTTTTGGCGGAACGAAAGAAACGGAGTCACAGGATGCTGAAACGCCTCAATGACATAATCCGATTTTTGGAAAACTCCCTCTGTCGGTCTCGCTGCAAGCAGTGGCTGGCAGGGGGTATTATGTTGCTGACCCTCATCTCTTGTGGCGACAGCCGGCCCGAAGGTGTTTTGGGTGAACGCAAACTGCGCGATGTGCTGTACGACTATCATCTGGCCAGCGCAATGGCTGATTTGAAGCGAGACAGCGCAGATATTTACAGAAAGTATTATGTGGATGCGGTGTTTGATAAGTATGGTATTACAGCCAAGGAGTTTGACAATTCCATGACTTATTATACACGCCATTCCTCTAAGCTTTCCGGCATCTACAAACAACTTAACGAGCGATTAGGTAAGCAGACTCATTCGTCAGCCCCCGTTTTAGCTCAATCGGCTAATGGAGACACGGCGATAGTCTGGGAAGCATTTTCCCCCGTACTTCTTGTGGCCGGACGCAATAATCGTCTTGTAGAGCAGATTAAGGTAGATACTATAGTGCATCCTTCTGACATGTTGTTGCTCCGTTTTGACAGCAATTGGTACTATCACGATGGCAACAAGCAGGCTTATGCCATCATGCAGGTGGCTTACGAGGGAGATTCGGTGCAGTCTGTTTCGCGAAGCATCTATGGGGTAGGGCAACAGGAACTTCAAATGAGTCTGTCTGACCTGCAGCCGAAACAGATCCGACTATTCATCTACCAGTCTGGAACTTTCTCTGAGCGTCTGCGTCTGCTGTCGCTGTCCAACTTCTCCCTTTTCCGCATAAAAGGAAAGGAGAAATTGAAGCCCATCTCCCTTGATTCTATCAACATAGACAGTCTGAACAATGCAGAGCAGGCGGCTACAAAAATAGCCGGTACAGATAGTCTGCACCGGCTGCCTCGTCCACGCCCGTAGGCCGGACTTTTCGTTATTTAAAAGTATTCCAAATAAATTCGTCAGGATAGGGTGCCTCTACCCGAATATGTTCATGCGATACCGGATGCTCAAATTCTATGAGCCGAGCGTGCAGACAAATCCCTCCATTGGGATTGCTACGTGGCGCACCATACTTTAAGTCGCCTTTAATAGGGCATCCGA
Organism: Alloprevotella sp.; assembly: GCA_017478625.1. Classification (GTDB taxonomy): domain Bacteria; phylum Bacteroidota; class Bacteroidia; order Bacteroidales; family Bacteroidaceae; genus Alloprevotella. Next base: position 140,090 of record JAFVDF010000001.1, on the reverse strand, counting down.
TTGTAGCCAGTTGGCATCGAATCTGATGATGCCTCCCTGTGTGAAGAAGTACCTCGAGCAGATGATAATGGTCGTTGCGTCCGAGCAGGCGATAGGACAATTCAGCCCGCTTACTATCCGGACGCTCTGAGGTATAGGCAAACGATTTGTTTTGTTTCTCGTTTCTGACCAGCCAATGCGTCAATTTTGCTTCTTCAGGCTCGGGTCTGTGGCAAACTATGGCGTGGTATGTTTTCTGAATCTTTCCTTTGCGAAACATATCGTTCAGACGAGTCAAGGCCTTGCTTGTACGGGCAAACAGACATACTCCACTGACCGGGCGATCTAACCTGTGCGGAATTCCGAGGAACACCTCGCCAGGTTTGTTATAGCGCTTTTTGATGTAGGCCTTTACGGCGTCAGCAAGGGTGCGGTCTCCCGTCTTGTCGCCCTGTACTATTTCGCCAGCCTCCTTAGCCACTATGATGATATGATTATCTTGATAGAGGACATGCATATCTGATGTCTATATTATATAAAGGAGGTCTCCTCGAAGTCGGTCTTCGCAGAGCCCTCCCTTAAGCTTTAACCCAATTTGATATTACATATTCATTCCGCCATCTACCTGGATGACTTGTCCGCTTACATAGCTACTCATATCGCTAGCCAAGAATGTGGCTACATCGGCGATATCTTCCGGTTTCCCGCCCCGGCGGAGAGGTATCTTATTGGTCCATTCTTTTCTCACCTCTTCGGGAAGCGACGCAGTCATTGCAGTTTCAATAAAGCCTGGGGCAATGGCATTTGCTCTTATGCCACGACTTCCCAACTCCTGCGCAATGGATTTTGCAAGGGCTATAAGTCCGGCTTTCGAGGCGGCATAGTTACATTGGCCCGCATTACCGTGCACGCCGACTACGCTGGCCATATTTATGATAGAGCCTTTGCGCTGGCGCATCATGATAGGAGCTACGGCATGGGAGAAATTGAACGCGCTCTTAAGGTTGACGGTGATTACAGCGTCCCACTGAGCTTCTGTCATACGCAGAAGAAGTCCGTCCTTAGTTATACCGGCGTTGTTGACAAGGATGTCAATCTGTCCGAAGTCGTTCTTGATGGTTTCTACTACCTTTTCCGTTTCTTCAAAGGAGGCGGCGTTCGACGCGTAAGCACAACATTTTACGCCCAAGGCTTCAATTTCCTTGCGTGTGGCTTCGGCATCGTCGTTGATGACGAGATCCGTAAATGCTATATTAGCGCCTTCGTTTGCAAAACGTATGGCGATGGCTTTTCCGATACCGCGGGCGGCACCCGTGATAAGAGCGGTTTTTCCTTCGAGTAATTTCATTTTCTGATACTATTATTTAATGAGTTGATTAGATGCTGGTTTGTTCTGAAAGCAAGTTACTACCCAGAGCGCGGTTAATGATGTTTCTGACTATGGGTATGCTTTCTTCTTCGGTAAGCCCGATGCCGAGACGATCATATATGTAAGGCACTTCCAGGCCCTTTGTAGTATAATGTATGATATCGGCCATAAGTCCGATGTGCTCTATGTGGAAGATTTTCTTTCTCACTCCTTCTTCCAATATACGGGCAATGATTGAGCGCTCTTCTGCGTCGAACGACTTTCTTACGCGCTCCACGTTCCAGATATTGCGAAAGAACTCAGCTCTAAGCGAACCGTTTCGTACGACGGTCTCGCGGATTGCGGTGAGGTGGGTATAGATGAGGTGCAGTATTTTTTCCTCAGGCCGTATATTCATGGCCGTCACTTCGTCCAGCTTTTCGGACAATCCCTCTAGTTCGTTGCTGATTACAGCGTAGTAAATCTCTTCTTTGCTACGGAAATAGGTGTACAGCGTACGCCTGCCATGTCCTGACACCTTTGCGATGTCATTCATCGTAGTGTTCTCGTAGCCTTTTATAGCGAAGATTTCGCGCGCTACCTCTACAAAATGTTTACGAGTCTTACCTATCGACATACCAGAGGGATATTATTTGCTGTAAGGCAAAGATACACGATTATTTCATAATAGCGCCTATTCGTGGCATACTTATTTTTCACTGATGTCCTATTTTAATTTTCAAGTTCACAGCGTGAAATATAAATTTCACAGTGTGAACTGCATATTTCACACTGTGAAATCCAAAACGGCATTATGGCGCAGACAAAAAGAACGGACTTTTGGACAGATAAAAGTCTGAAACTGACAGATTACATAAGCCGATAGTTGTGCGCAACGAATTTATTATTACATTTGTATGGGATTTTATGGCCCATTATTATAGCAATTATGATTACGGACTTGTTTGCAGAGCAGATTGCGCAGGAGTTTCGCTATTCCTTTACGGAAGATCAGCGTGTGGCCGTTGAGTCGCTGGCTCGCTTTATCCTGTCGCCTCAGAGCAGGTCTGTATTTATTCTTACGGGCTATGCAGGGACGGGAAAGACTACTCTGGTTTCTGCGTTGGTCCGGGTAATGAAGAAACTGGAACGAGACATCGTCTTGCTTGCGCCTACGGGAAGGGCGGCCAAGGTATTTTCCGCCTATGCCCATACTTCGGCCCATACCGTACACCGCACTATCTACCGACAGCACGCATTTGAGGGCGAGCAGACCCGGTTTTCACTCGGATTCAATAAGCGCAAAATGACGCTGTTCGTAGTTGATGAAGCCTCGATGCTTGCTAATGAACAAAATCCCGATACGCTTTTCGGGACGGGCAGACTTCTCGACGACTTACTGCAGTATGTTTACTCCGGAAGTGGCTGTAAATTATTGCTTATGGGCGACCTTGCGCAACTTCCTCCCGTGGGCGAGCCGGAAAGTCCGGCCCTCTGTGCCACTACATACGAGCAGATGGGATTTCAGGTATTCTCTGCCAACTTAAGTCAAGTGGTTCGGCAAGATGCAGACTCCGATGTGCTGGAAAATGCCACCTATTTGCGTACGCTACTATCCTCTCCGACGACAAGTCTGCCGGGTGTGCGCATCAGACCTGATGGAGATGTCTGCAGCATAAGGGGAGGGGAATTTGTAGAGGAGTTGGAGAATTGCTACTCTGAGGCAGGCGAAGATCAGACTATCGTGGTCACGCTCAGCAATAAGCGAGCCATGCAATATAATATAGGAATACGCCAGCGCATATTCGACCGAGAAGATACCCTTGCACGGGGAGACCGTATCATGGTGGTAAAAAACAACTACTACTGGACGGAAAAACTGCGCAAAGCACTTCCCGACTCGGAGCAACCACCTTTTGATTTTATAGCCAATGGCGACAGCGCAGAGGTGGTCAGCGTCAGCAATGTGCACGTGGAGCACGGTTTCCGATTTGCTGATGTAGAACTTCGTTTCACGGACTACGACGACTACGAGATAGGTTGTAGGGTCCTGCTGGATACGCTGACAAGCGAATCGCCGGCTCTGACCGCAGAACAGAGCGAGCGGCTCTATCAGCAGGTATATGCCGACTACTCGTTTCTGCATAGCAAGAAAAAAATCAACGAGCAAGTGCGCCAAGATCCTTATTACAACGCCTTACAGATCAAGTTCGCTTACACGGTTACTTGCCACAAAGCGCAAGGCGGACAATGGGAGCGCGTGTTTATAGACCAGGGATATCTTCCTCCCAATATGGATCAATCGGCTTACATACGCTGGCTTTATACGGCCTTTACGCGAACGACCGACAGGCTATATCTGGTCAATTGGCCCAATAATCAAACTGAAAAATCCGATTAAGTTATGTGGACAGAAGTCTTTTTTTGGATTGCAGTGGCCGTATATGTCGTCTTGTTGGCCAATACCGTGCTCGTGCTTGTGCTTGAAAATCGCCAGCCGGCTAAGACTGTCGTCTGGTTATTCATAGTTTGGTTTTTGCCGGTGCTTGGTTTTATTCTGTTCTATTTCTTTGGGCAGGATTTCCGTAGGGAATGGAAATTGCGCCATAGGGAAATCCACGAATATGAACAGCAGATACATCGCTATATCAATCCGACGAACCGGCCCAACATAGATGCCCATTGGGAACCTATGTCCCGCGCGTTGGAAAGACAATACGCTCATCCGCTTCTGGGTACACAGTCGGTCAGCGTCTTTAAGGAAGCCGACGATTTCTTTATCGGATTGCTCCGTGCGATACGGCAAGCCACCGACCACATCCACCTACAGACCTATATCATAGAGGACGACAGCGTGGGGCGTATGCTGATAGACGCTCTCTCGGACAAAGCGCGCGAGGGCATAGAGGTACGCTTGCTTTACGACGATGTAGGAAACTGGAATGTTACCGATTCGCTCTTTACAAAGCTCCAAAATGCAGGGGGCATAGTAGTAGCCTCTCAGCCAGTACGTTTTCCCAGTCTGACGCGTAAGGTAAATTACCGAAACCACCGCAAGATCTGCGTCATAGATGGCTCCGTGGGGTTCATAGGAGGCATGAATCTTGCCATCCGCTATTTCTCTCGGGGTGGAAGCCAATGGAATGACCTGCATCTACGCTTGCAGGGAGATGTCGTAGCCAGCCTTCAAAGTATATTCCTATGGGACTGGTCCATTGCAAGCCGTAAGGTGGAGCTTTCTCCACGTCTTTTCCCTGCAGATGGCTCGGCTGGATTGGAAAGCATACCCTGTCAGATTATGTCTTCGTCGCCTTTTGCCGATTGTCCGGCCATTTTGTATATGCAAACCTGGCTTTTCCAGAACGCACGGAGAAGTATCTATATACAAACGCCCTATTTTCTTCCTTCTGACTCCATCTTGCAGGCGCTACAGACTGCGTCGTTCGCGGGCATAGAGGTAAATATCATGGTGCCTATGCGACCGGACAGCAAGATACTGAAATGGGCCAACGAGAGCTATTTTGCCGATGCACTGAAGGCAGGTGTACGCATATTCCGCTATAAGAACGGTTTTCTGCATGCTAAGAGCGTGGTAGTGGATGATGAAATCTGCTCAGTGGGCTCTTCTAATATGGATTTCCGTAGTTATGAAAATAATTTTGAGGCTAACGCCGTCGTTTACGATAAGGACGTGGCGCGACAGATCAAGGAGAAATTTCTACAGGATATGGCTTTCTGCGAAGAAGTCTGCTTTGACAAATGGCAACAACGTCCTGTACTCAAACGCCTTACTGAATCCACCATACGAATCTTTTCCCCACTTTTATAAATCCCTGCTTTATGCAAAAATCCCTGACCCTTATCCTCCTCTTAGCCACCTGTTGGCTGACATCTACGGCCCAGACATCGAAAGAACGCTTGGCCAGTAAACGCGCACAGACTTTCTTTGCTACGCAAACGGACAATGCGCCGACAAAACAGCCCTCCTTGCGTTTTAAAGGCTCCGCCGTCTGCCTATATGAAGATGTGCAACACAATTTCGTACTTGTCTCGGCTGACAAGTCGCTTCCGCCTGTTCTCGGCTATGGTGCAATGGGAAAAGGGGATATGCCTGTCCAGTTGCAGGACTGGCTGACGATGCTGGATGAGGGACTTTCGCGTGGAGAGATGGTTCAGGTAAAATCACAGGTGGCCCGCACGGTCAAGCCACTCCTTACTACCGTCCGACACCAGGATGATCCGTACAATCGCGAGTGTCCTGTCTGGTCCTATGGTAATGGAACCATCAGCCAGGAGCATTGTCAAGTGGGATGTGTGGCTACAGCACTCGAACAGATTCTTACTTACTACCGACGGACCTATACTCTGCAACAAGGCATCCAAGGTTATAGCACGGGCAATTATACGGTCAGCAGGGTTCCCGCAGGAAGTAGCGTAAACACCGCAGAAATAAGAGATCAGTATAGTCCGGATGATTCAGAAGAAAGCACAAAGGAAGTCGCTACCTTAAGTTATTGGCTTGGTGCAGCGGTGCTGATGCAGTACGGCTTAGGCGATTCGGGAGCGTACACCTATCGCGTAGGCCCTGCTCTCCGTGATATTTTCGGATTGCAATATGTAGTCTATGCAGACAGTTATATATTCGAACCGGCGGACTTTATTGCGATGATTCGGAACGAACTTTTTTCCAAACGGCCCGTATATATGTCGGCAAACACCCAACATATGGGTGGACACGCCTTTGTAATAGACGGATTGGATAAAGATGGTTTTTTCCATGTCAATTGGGGCTATGGAGGCAATTATGACGGCTATTTTGACCTCTCGTGGCTTTATACGGCAGAACAGCCTTTTGACCGGACGGAAGAGGGGCAGCGTGACGGTTACTATATCAACCACGAAGTTGTCTTTATTCATCCCGATGAGCAGGAGGTGGAATTTCCCGAACCCATAGACCGCTCAGACGACGAGATAATCGTGTCGTCCTACAACCTTATGGACGAACCGTTTACCAATATGTACACGCGGCTTTCCCTACATCTGACCAACACATCGGAATATACTCTGACCACGCCCGCCGTACTTTTCACCTCGCCACAGGGAGCTGCCAATCCGTTGTCCGATATAGATTACATAGGCTACGGTAGTTCCACGCTACGCGCAGGAGAAACCGATGAAGTCCTCGTACATGTGCGCTTCAACAAGACAGGCGCACGCACATTGTATATTTCTCCAGACGGATCGGCTTATATTCCCGTGGCAGACCTCAATATAAGGGCCGGGCGGCAAGCCAATGTGAGTTTCTCCGAGCCAGAAATAGAATTTACGGATAATAATGCCATCAGAGTGCGTATGCATATCAAAAACGAGGACGCATCTTTCCGTACCGGGCGTAATGTAATTTACGAAGTTCTCCCTCAAGACGGAGTAAGCGATGAGGGAACGCGCCATCCGCACGTACTTTATCTGGCGCCGAATGAGGAAATTGACGACGAAGTGGCTTTCACAGGTCTGGACTTCGAGACCAGTTACAAATTACTAATACGCAGCCCGTGGAATGTAGTATTGGAGAAGGCCTTTGAAATAGGCAAAGACCCAGCAGGCCCGCCCGTATGGAGAAATCTGAGGGGCGCGCGAATCAATCAGCCTACCGAACCGGGCGTTTACATTAAGAACAAGAAGAAAATCATTATTCTACAAGAATAAAACTACGATGAACCAGCCGATAGAACCCTCTAATCCGCAAAATACCCGGCACATTCGTATCGCGGAATATGACTACGAATTGCCTGATGAGCGCATAGCAAAATTTCCAGTAGAGCCACGCGATGATTGCAAGCTTCTAGTGTGGCGCAACGGCCTTGTGTCGGAAGATATCTTCAAGAACCTGAAAGATTACATAAGCCCGCAGTCGTTGATGATATTCAACAACACGCGCGTCATATATGCACGACTGCATTTCCTAAAGGAATCTGGGGCGCACATAGAGATATTCTGTCTTGAACCCCTTGTACCGAAGGATTACCAAGTCTCGTTTTCCAGTACAAGCCATGTGTCGTGGGTTTGCCTTATAGGAAACGCCAAGAAGTGGAAAGAAGGCGAGCTGCACAAGGAAGTAATTGTGGAGGGCAAGCGTATCTGTCTGACGGCTCGACGGGGTTGTGCCCACGGAAGTGGCTTCGAAGTCAGTTTTGAATGGTCCGATGCGTCCGTTACATTTGCTGAATTGCTCGACGCCTGCGGAGAACTTCCCATACCGCCATATCTAAATCGCAAAACCGAATATCGGGATCTCTCAGACTACCAGACTGTCTATTCAAAGATTAAAGGTTCTGTCGCAGCCCCTACTGCAGGGCTCCATTTTACCCCTTCTGTCCTGGCACAACTCCGTGAAAACGGCATAGAACTGGATGAAATCACGCTACATGTCGGTGCGGGGACTTTCAAACCCGTTAAGACGGAAGAAATAGACGGACATACCATGCACGCCGAATGGGTTAGCGTCCGACGCGATACGGTTGTCAATCTGTTAGAGCACGATTGCCGTTGCTTGGCCGTAGGAACTACATCGGTGCGTACTTTGGAGAGCCTCTACTATATTGGCGTACAACTGGCAGATAATCCTAATCTTTCGCCGGACGAACTTTTTGTTCCCCAGTGGCTACCCTACGAGTTGGCCCAATCGGGGCGTGAGCCGATTAGTGCCTGCGATGCGCTGACAGCCCTATTGAAGTATATGGACAGTCGTTCGCTCGACTCCATACAAGCCTCCACTCAAATCATAATAGCCCCGGGTTATAAATTCCGATTAGTGCGTGCGATGATTACCAATTTCCATCAGCCCAGATCTACGTTGCTGTTGCTCGTCAGCGCCTTTGTAAATGGGCGGTGGAGAGAGATATACGACTACGCGCTTAGCCACGACTTCCGTTTCCTAAGCTACGGCGACAGTTGCCTTATCTTTCCATAAGAAAACATCAGTTATACAAGTTGGGCGAACCGAGATATCGATTCGCCCAACTCTGTAATTTTAAGAATAAACTGTCGGATTATTTGCAATACTTATTGTAGGCTTCGAGAGTAGCCTTTACATTCTGAATTATAGCATCAGAAGAATATGTAGCTCCACTCACTGCGTCCACGCGAGCCTTCTTTGCTTCCTTTACACTTTTGCCTTTCCAGTTCTTAAGGAGTGTTTCTGCGCGATTATAATAGGATGGCGTCTCACGATTACGCAGGCTGAGTAGCGAAGCCACTTTTTTACTGCCATCTATATACACCAAGAGGGGAGTATTACCGTGGTAGCCCACAACTTCTTTGGAAAATTCCGCACTATTAAGTACGAAACCTTTTTTCTTATTGCCTTGGCTGACCGCCCAGATGCCGGTGCGAATTTCTTTAAGACGGGCATCTTTTAGTCCGAGCTTTTCGAGCTGACGCTCGTTGGGTGTGCTGACTACATCGGCCTTTTGAGCCGTAGGACGGTTCTGATTCTGAGCAAAAGCAGGGCGCGTGCTGACCATAGCCAGCGCCAGGAAAATTAGTGTAAATAACTGTTTCATTGCTTAGGGATTTCGGTTGATTAAATTATATGATGTTAGCCTTCCCGTAGGAAATCAAGGGCTTCAAAGATACAATTTTTTTCCAGAACCACATCTATCTGCGGACGCCCCACGTCCTCCAGAAGCACAAAACGGACCTCTTGGCCTGTGGATTTCTTGTCGTGCTCCATCAGCTTATACAGTGCGTCGTAATCACGGCACAAGATTTCGGGACGACCATAGAGTTCGAAAATATAATGGGCCACTTGATGCAGCACATCGGTCTGTAGGCCTGTGACAATAGCGCTGGCGTAAAGTGCAGCGACTAATCCCCACGCTACACAATAGCCGTGGGGCAGGGGAGCCGACTTCTGAAGAAAATACTCCTCGAATGCGTGGCCAAAAGTATGGCCCAGATTCAGGGCCTTACGTGGTCCGTGATCGTGAGGGTCTTGTGACACAATTTCTCCCTTGACGCGCAGGCTTTCTTCTATCAATGGATTCAGCGCACGGAGGTCTGGCTCTGCCCAATTATATAGGAGGTGAAGCGCCAGGACTTTTCGGTTGGTTAGCAGGGCATGTTTGAGCATTTCAGCATAGCCTGAGCGCATCTCTGCCTGGGGCAACGTTTTCAGATAAGGGAGATAGAGGAATATTGCCTTGGGCTGACGGATGAGACCTATCTCGTTTTTCAGTCCGAGGAAGTTTACTCCTGTTTTCCCGCCTGCGCTGGCATCTATCATAGAGAGAAGCGTCGTCGGAATATTGACGCAGTCGATTCCGCGCTTGTAACAGGCAGCTGCCATACCCCCAAGGTCTGACACAACGCCCCCACCGAGGCAGAGCATAAGGCTATGGCGTGATGCGCCTATTTGCTCCATCTGCTCCCATACTGAGACGAGTGTCTGCACCGACTTTTTTTCCTCTCCGACCGGTATGCAAATGTCGTGGATAGGGATATCGAGCGATTCTATAATGGGACGGCAGTAAATCTTTGTGTTTTCGTCTGTTATGATTATTGCGCCGTCGTACTTCTGCGTCGCAATGAACTGCTGAATACTGGCATTTATGTCTTCGGTTATGATGGACATAAATTCTATAATTCTTTTTGTTCGTAAGTACAGATGGCCCGGCGGAAATCTTCGGGCACTTCGACGGAGGTATTATTCTTCAGCGAAAAACATACCATGACGGTGCGACAGTGGCATACGGTCTGCCCCGACTTCCTATTGACGGCGCGCTGTTCGAGCGTGAAACTTTTTTTCCCGATATGGGAGACGGTTGTCTGCATAACGATATCATCGGCGCCAAATACCGGAGCGTAAAAATCGGCGTTGATATTTACAACTACGGGCAGGATGTCGTTAGGTTCGGTATAGAGATGAAACACTTGGTTAAAGTAATCCACCTTTCCAAGGTCGTAATAGGAAAAATAGGCGTTGTTGTTCACATGTCCGAGCCTATCTACATCGTTGAAGCGTATTTGGATGTCGAGATTATGGCGGTATGTCTGTTCGTCGGTAGGTTGTATCATTATCGTGAATCGTTTTACAGTTTAATAGAAATAGTTTCTGGCAATAGACAATATGCGTTGTCGATTGACGCGAAAGTCCAATGTGGATTCATCTATACGCAATAAGTCGCGCAACATATAGATGTCGTGTTCCTCATCGGTGGCCGAAGCCGTCTGCTTACGAAACAGGTGGTTTCGCGCATCCAGTATGCGTATAGCCTCATTGGAGTATTCGCTGTCATAATTGGATTCAAGCAGACAACGTTCGCAAAAGTCGGCCAGAGCCTCTACGAAATCGGCCACATAGGGCGGTAAGTTGGTTTCCATATCTTACTATTCCCACTCAATAGTTGATGGCGGTTTTGAAGAGATATCGTAGCAGACGCGATTGACCCCTCGAACGCGATTAATAATCTTGTTGGAAACGTCAGCCAGAAATTCGTAGGGCAGATGGGCCCAGTCGGCCGTCATAGCATCCGTGCTGGTCACGGCACGGAGGGCTACGGCTTTTTCATAAGTGCGTTCGTCGCCCATAACGCCCACTGAGTTGACGGGAAGCAGTACGGCGCCCGCTTGCCAGACTTTATCGTAGAGTGAAATACCATCCTGGTCTGTCCAATCGCGCAATCCCTGGATGAAAATATCGTCTGCTTCCTGCAGCATAGCCACTTTCTCGGGCGTAATATCGCCTAAGATTCTTACAGCCAGCCCCGGGCCGGGAAATGGGTGGCGTGAAATGAGATGACGGGGTATTTTCAATTCGCGACCGACGCGCCTCACTTCATCCTTAAATAACCATTTCAGAGGTTCGCACAATCGCAGATTCATACGCTCGGGCAGACCTCCTACATTATGGTGGCTCTTGATAACCTTACCCGTTATGTTCAGACTCTCTATGCGGTCGGGATATATTGTACCCTGAGCGAGCCATTTGGCATTGCTGATTTTCTGTGCCTCGGACTCAAAGACTTCTATAAAGTCGCGACCGATGATTTTGCGCTTTGTCTCGGGCTCTTCCACGCCTGCGAGGTCTGAGAAGAACTTGGCGCTGGCATCTACGCCTATGACATTTAGTCCCAGGTCCTTGTAATCGGCCAACACGCGGGAGAACTCATCTTTGCGAAGCATGCCGTGATCCACAAAGATGCAGAAAAGATTCTGTCCGATAGCCTTGTTGAGCAACACTGCCGCTACTGTCGAATCCACGCCTCCGCTCAGTCCGAGGATTACACGGTCCTGCCCGAGAGTTTCACGGAGTTCGCTGACGGTTTCTTCTACAAACGAAGCCGGACTCCAAACCTGCCGGCTACCGCAAATATCCACCACAAAGTTGCGAAGCAGTTGTGAGCCCTCTAAACTGTGGAATACTTCCGGATGAAACTGTACTCCCCAGATGGGCTTATCCTCTGAACGGAAAGCCGCATAGCGTACGGTTGCCGTAGAGGCTGACAGACGAAAACCTTGGGGCAATGCGGTGATTGTATCTCCGTGGCTCATCCAAACTTGGCTCTCTGGCGAAATATCCTTAAACAGCGGGTCTGTGCCATCACGATAGGAGAGGTTGGCACGGCCGTATTCGCGCCTGTCACAGGCTTCTACGGTTCCGCCATAGTGTTGCGCCGTCAGTTGAGCCCCGTAGCAGATGCCGAGAATAGGAAATCGGCCTACAAGTGGCTCAAATTCGATGCGAAAACTATCGGCGTCGTAAACACTAAGGGGCGATCCGCTCAGTACAACCCCGATTACGCCGTCTGCATTATCGGGAAACTTATTGTAAGGCAGAATTTCGCAAAAAGTATTCAGTTCTCTGATCCTTCGGGCTATGAGTTGTGTAGTTTGAGAGCCGAAGTCGAGAATTACAATCTTTTGTTCCATGACAAGTACCTGTTGTTGAATAAAAAACTAATCTAATGCAAAAATAGGATATTTCTATCCGTCTGTCTTATAATAGGCCTGAAAAATTGCATAGTGCCGTTTTCCAGTTCACAGTGTGAAATGCGCGTTTCACACTGTGAAATTCATATTTCGCACTGTGAAACAGAACACGGAATAAGCAAACTGGCTGACCGCATTATATAAGGTCTATATGGAAGTATCGGGCTACGGAACTGTACTATGGAGGCATCAGATTGCATAATCGGACTATATAATGTAATTATATAACCAAAAAAGTGCGTCGTTCTACGGATTGTTTATATCTTTGCTTGATTATGTTGGATAATTGTGCATCTGTATGCACGCTTTCTGTCGAACTGTAAGACTATGATAGAATACATAAAAGGCCAGATAGAAGACCTTAGCCCCGATGCGGTTGTCGTAGAAGCCAATGGGGTGGGCTACGGGCTTAATATCACGCTCAACACCTATACTGCCCTTCAATCGCAGAAGCAGGCCAAGCTCTTCGCCCGCGAAGTAATTCGCGAGGATGCCTATACGCTCTTCGGATTCTTTACGCGAGCCGAGCGAGAACTCTTTGACCTGCTCGTATCGGTCAATAGTATTGGCGCGCAGACGGCTCGGCTCGTCTTGTCGGCCTTTACTCCTGCCGACTTGGTAGATGTAATCCTCAACGAAGATGTTAGCGCGTTGAAATCGGTCAAGAGCGTGGGCGAAAAGGCTGCTCAGCGCATCGTAATAGACCTTCGGAAAAAAGTGCAGAAGCTTCAAGGCATTGGAGCCGATAATGTTGCCAGCCGACGCCCCGTTGCCAGTCAGGAAGCCAAGGAAGCTGTCAGCGCATTGCAGACTCTGGGCTTCCCACCAGCCGTTGCCCAGAAAGCAGCCCTCGAGGTTGTCAAAGACAATCCTGCGGCTACCGTGGAGGAGATTATTCGAAAAGCGCTGAAGATGCTTTAATCCTATTTGTAGCCCCAACCTGTCCGTCCGTTTTATTATCTAAATCCAGAAAACTATCATTCGCCAAGGCCGACATATAATAGTGCTGATTGTTGCTATGCTGTGCGTCACGATGGCATCGCATGCTTTTTGGCGTAACAATAGTGGCATTGCCGTGCCCGACAATACCGCCGACTCACAGGTCTCAGCTATGCCCCCGGACAGTATTCGCTTTCCGGTCAAGAAGACTACAAAGCCCACACAGGAGCCTGAAACGAACTCATCTACCGACCTTAAGGACCCAGAGAACCTTAAGACGGGAGTTTTTTACGATGAAACCACTCAGTCCTATAAGTATGGCACCAAACTCGGCAATGATTGGCTGGAATTGCCTATTGAAATGGACGAATCGGACGTTAATAACAGCCTGATTCACCAATCTATGAGAGCCTATTTCCGTAAAAAAAATGCGGAGGAGTATCAGAAGAAAGGAAAGGATAAGTTTGACTTCTCGGACATGCACTTCGATTTGGGCCCAGCTAACCGCATTTTCGGTCCAGGTGGGGTGCGCATAAAGACACAAGGCTCTGCCGAGTTGAAACTAGGGGGAAATACAAGATTTATAGATAACCCGTCGCTCAGCGAGAGGAACAGAAAAGTGTTCAGCTTTGACTTTGATGAAAAAATCAACGTAAGCGTCAGCGCAAAGGTCGGAGATAAATTGGGAATGGACTTCTCCTATAATTCAAATTCTACCTTCGACTTCGACGCGCAAAAGCTCAAACTGAGATATCAGGGTAAGGAAGATGAAATTATAAAGCTTGTGGAAGCCGGCAACGTAAGCATGCCGAGCAACAACTCCCTTGTGCGTGGCGCTTCCTCCTTATTTGGCATTCGAACCGACCTTCAATTCGGCCGATTAAAGCTTCAAACCATCGTGGCGCAGAAGAAAAGTTCTACACAGAGCGTTTCTTCCAGAGGAGGAATACAGTTGAGTTCTTACGAATTCAGCGCGGATGACTACGATGAAAACCGCCATTTTTTCCTAGCTCACTTCTTTCGGGACACATATGACTCCAATATGTCGCAACTACCTAACATAATGAGTGGCGTCATAATCAACCGAATTGAAATCTGGGTTACAAATAAAACTGGGCAGACTACAGATACACGCAACATAGTTGCATTTGCCGACCTGGGGGAGCAACGACACACTTCCAATACGCAATGGACACAAGGCAGTATAGAAAATCCGGCTAACACAGCTAACAGTCTCTACGAAGCCCTTAATACGAGTCTGTCTGAGGCTCGAAATATATCCAATGTTACTCCCACGCTCGACGGGGCAGGACTTGTGGGCGGAACCGATTATGAAAAACTGGAATCGGCCCGCTTGCTTTCTCCCAACGAATACCACATTAATTCGGCACTTGGGTATGTGTCGCTTCGTTCGACGCTTCAGACTGATCAGGTCCTAGCAGTTGCATACGAATATACCTATCGCGGGCAGACGTTCCAGGTAGGAGAATTTTCAACGGATAAGAACGATGCTTCAGAGGTGCTTTTCGTCAAAGCGTTAAAGAATACGGCGTGCACGCCCAAGCAACCTAACTGGGATTTAATGATGAAAAATGTTTACTCTCTCGGAGCTTCCAGCGTACAGAAGGAACAATTTCGTCTAAACATCAAATATCTCAGCGACACCACGGGAGTTTATCTCAACTATCTCCCTGTAGCCAATCTAAAGGACCAAGATCTGATTCGACTCCTCGGACTTGACCGCTTGGACAATAATAATAAACGCAACCCCAATGCTTACTTTGACTTCATAGAAGGATATACCATCAACTCCGACGATGGAAGAATTTATTTTACTACGGTAGAACCCTTCGGCTCTTATCTGAGGCAAGTAATCGGTAATGACGCTGTGGCAGACAACTTTGTTTTCCAAGAATTGTACGATTCAACGAAAACGATAGCCAAACAAATAGCGGAAAAGGATAAGTTTATAATTACGGGCCAATATAAAGCAAGCCGAGAGGACGAGATTTCTCTCGGAGCGATGAATGTTCCGCGCGGATCAGTGCTTGTAACCGCAGGAGGAGTTACTCTTATCGAAGGATCCGATTATTCTGTCGATTACTATGGCGGTACGGTAAAAATACTCAATAAGAGTCTGCTGGATGCCGGTACTCCTATCAGCGTAAGCCTCGAGAGTAATACGGAATACGGTATGCAGCGCAAGACGCTTGTTGGCTTGAATTGGCAGTACGACTTATCTAAAAATTTTGTAGTAGGTGGAACGTTGCTCCATTTGGGGGAGAAACCGCTCACTACAAAGGTCTCAATGGGACAGGAAGCCCTCAACAATACCATTTGGGGCCTGAACTTAGCCTACAAGTCCGAGAATATGTGGCTTACAAACCTTGTGGACAAAATTCCACTTATTCACGCCACGGAGCCTTCAAGTATAAATTTCTCGGCCGAATATGCACAACTCATAGCCGGTAAGAATCGTGGCGCACAGGGTAAGGCTTCCTATCTGGATGACTTTGAAACGACTAGTTCCGATATAGATATTTCCAATCCCAAAGAATGGATGCTGTCAAGTGTGCCTTCCACCTTCCCGGAGTCCTCGTACTCTAATGATGTGCGATATGGCTATAATCGGGCGCTATTATCTTGGTATTACATAGATCCGCTCTTTACGCGCAGATCTTCGAACCTTACGCCAGGACACATAAAGAATGATTTGGAACAATTATCCGATCCAGACGTGCGAGAGGTTTATAAGACAGAACTATTCCCGAATAAACAGATTAATACGACCGAGAGCTCCACACTAAGCATCTTAAATCTTGCATATTACCCGGCTGAGCGTGGCCCATATAACTTGGACCCGATACTAGAGAGTAACGGAAATCTTCCTGCGCCCGCATCGCGTTGGGGCGGTATGATGCGACGTCTCCAGACTAGTGATTTTGAGGCTTCCAATATTGAATATATAGAATTCTGGCTCATGGACCCCTTTATAAAGGCCCGGCGAGAGGGGAGGTCCGTGCAAGGAAATCTTTACTTTAATCTGGGAGAAATCAGCGAGGATGTATTGAAAGACGGAAAGAAGTTCTACGAAAGTGGATTACCCGTAGATGACAACAACTCCTTATACACAGAAACAACATGGGGTCGCGTTCCCACACAGACTAGTATTACTTATGCATTCAATACTTCCAGTGGCAGTCGCGAGCGACAAGACGTGGGATTAAACGGACTTTCTTCTGAAGAAGAGCGTTCTTTCCCCGCATACCGCAATTATCTGGATGAAATTCGTACTCGCGTAACTCCAGAAGCCTATGCTCGTTTTGAAGCCAATCCTTCTGGCGACTTGTACCATTATTTCCGTGGCTCAGACTATGATGCGGCACAAACATCCATCCTAGATCGCTACAAATATATCAATAATCCCAATGGAAACTCGCGGGATGCTACAAGTTCGCAGGAATCTTATTCTACAGCCTATAAGACCACGCCCGACGCCGAAGATATAAATCAGGACTACACCCTTAATGAATACGAAAAGTATTATCAGTACCACGTATCCATTGCTCCGCAGGATATGGTAGTGGGTCGAAATTATATAGTGGATAGTCGGACAGCCACAGCGCCCCTTCGGAATGGAACAAGCGAGCCAGTAACCTGGTATTTGTTCCGTATTCCAGTGGAAGACTACGAGAGAAACGTGGGCGGACTAACGGGCTATAGTTCACTCCGCTTTATGCGTATGTTCCTTACGGGCTTTGATCAAAACATTGTATTACGCTTTGGCACGCTAAACTTAGTCCGTGGAGAATGGCGAGCCTACGATCAGAGTCTTGAATATGGCAGTCAGAGCGGAACCTCTACCGGAACGTTAGAGCCGAGCGCTGTAAATTTTGAAGAGAATAATGAAAAGACGCCTGTCAATTATGTAATCCCGCCAGGTATCAGTCGCGTTATTGATCCGGGCCAACGTGAGCTCTTGGAGAATAATGAGCAGGCGCTAGCCCTTACTGTAAAAAATTTAGGGAGCGGAGATGCCAAAGCAGTGTATAAGAATACCGCGCTGGATCTGCGTCGTTATAAACATTTGCAGATGTTTAATCACGCAAACTCCGTACTTGGCGAGCCAGAGGTCGAAGATGGACAGGTTTCTCTCTTTGTAAGAATTGGCTCCGATTACAAATCCAACTACTACGAATATGAAATTCCTCTGGTAGTTACTCCGGCAGGTCAATATGCTAATTCCGCCTCCGGAGCCCTTGCAGTTTGGCCCCAAGCCAATATGTTGGATATTGATTTGGAATTATTGACCAAGATTAAGCGAAACCGCAACAAGCAGAAATCACTTGGCCAATCTAGCTATGGAACAGTCTATTCGGAATATGACCCCGATAAACCGGCCAATAAGATAAGCGTGATGGGCAACCCGACGCTTGGGGATGTGCGCACGATAATGATAGGTGTCCGCAACAACTCGCGATCTACTCAGAGCATAGAGGTATGGGCCAACGAACTACGTCTGCAAGAGTTTTCCAATAATGGAGGTTGGGCCGCTCAGGCTGCTTTGAATGTAAAAGTCTCGGATATTGGTTCGGTGGATGTGTCGGGCCGATTGGAAACAAAGGGTTTTGGCGGTTTAGAAGAGACTGTTTTGCAAAGAAGAGACGACGACTTGTTCGAATACAATATCACGACAAATGTCCAGCTAGGGAAATTTTTACCTGACAAAGTCAAATTGAATGCTCCGCTTTACTATTCGTACAGTAAGCAGAAGGTATCGCCCCAGTATAACCCGCTGGATACAGATATGTCTATGGAAGATGCTCTTGCGGGCTTAGCAACGAAAGAAGAGAAAGATTCTCTCAAGGCAATTGCTAATCGAGTTGTCGTAAACAAGAATCTTTCGCTTACAGGAGTCCGTTTTAACATTCGGACAGTCCGTAATACCATGCCGTACGACCCCGCCAATTTCACATTTGGATATGCGCATTCTTCCGTACATACGACGGGCGAGACGACAGTATGGGAGAAACAGCAAAATTGGAGGTGGAATATCAATTATAACTATACCACGACATTCAAGACCATAGAGCCATTCAAGAAACTCATAAAGGCAAATACAAAATGGTTTGACATATTGAAGCGTTTCGGCTTTAATCCCGCCCCACAGAATATTACGTTCAACTCAGATATTACTAGAAATTATTATGAACTGCAGGAACGCGACATGGAGAACCTGCAGAATCAGAGCATTCCCTTAACTTGGAGCTCAGATTTTATATGGAGTCGCTCGTTCGGATTACGCTGGGATTTGACACAAAATATACACGCGTCATTTATGTCAGGTACAAATGCGGAAATAGAGCAACCTTACACTGCAGTCAATAAGGATCTCTACCCAGACCATTATACGGCGTGGAAAGACTCCGTTCGCCGTAGCCTGTTGCACTTTGGTTCTCCGCTGACATATCAGCAGTCTTTTGACTTTAGCTGGAAGTTACCGCTCAATCTGATACCTGCGTTAGACTGGCTGACGGCAGATCTGAATTACCGCAGTAACTACCAGTGGGCTCGCGGTACCGAATTGGAAGACGGCACAAAGATGGGGAACACGATCTCCGGCGGACGTGAATCTTCCATAAACTCGCGGCTAAATATGGAGACCCTTTACAATCATTGGACCTTCCTACGAGATGTCAACAGGAAGTTTGCCACAAATGCAAGGTCTTCATCCTCCAAGAGGAAGAACAATTCGGCCCAGCCGAAGCCCAAATTTGAAAATGAGATCACGCTACAGCCTGACACCTCAGTAATAGTCTCTCACCAGCAACATTCTCGCAACGTACAGGTCGTTGCCATACGCAAAGATGGTACTCGGATGAAACTCAACTATAAGGTGCTTGATGCAAACAGGGTAGAAGTTCTCACACGAGATACGGCAACGATTAAATTGACCGTTGCGGCCAAGCAGCGCAAGGAAGATATGAAATGGTTCAAGGCTGCGCAATATGTGAGTCGCGGACTTATGATGGTGCGCAATGTCAGTATGACTTATTCCGACCGCTATAATATTTCGCTTCCTGGCTTCCTTCCTGACATAGGCGACTTCTTTGGACAGGGACATGGCTCCGGTCTGGAACCGGGACTGGACTTTGCGTTCGGTTTTGTAGGTGACAGTTATGTACGCAAGGCAGTAAATCGCAACTGGATGCTGATCGACGAATCGATACTAACGCCGGCTACGACAAATAGAAATAAGGATTTGCAAATCAGAGCCACCCTTGAGCCCTTCCGCGACTTCAAGATAGACCTTACAGCCACGCGCAACTCCAACCGCTCACGCAGTATTCAATATATGTATGAGGGTATGCCGACAACCTATTCGGGTTCGTTTACGCAGACCACTATCTCGCTCGGCTCTGCCTTCGAGGCTATCGGAAGTCCGGACAATGGATACAGAAGTCGGACCTTTGAAAAATTCGTAGCATCGCTACCCAGATTCCGCAATGAGGTGGAGGCCCAGTACATAGGCTCCGTCTATCCTCAGGGTATGCCTTTGGCCGGACAGACCTTTGACCCTGCAAACGGAACGATAGATACCTATTCGTCCGACGTACTAGTGCCCGCATTCCTCAAGGCTTATACGTCAAGCGGCGGAGGTGTCGGTCTGTTCCCTGCTCTGAAAAAGATATTGCCTAATTGGAATGTGACCTATGCCGGACTTTCCAAGCTGAACGCTATGAAGCGTATTTTCAAAAGCTTTACCCTTACGCACGCTTATCGGAGTATTTACAGCGTAGGTTCCTTCAATACTTATACCACATTCCGCGAATTTTCCGGCGAATTAGGCTTCCTGCCCGACCTACAGACCGGCGTACCCATTCCTGGCTCTATGTACAATTTTAATATCGTGTCTGTCAACGAAAGCTTCTCTCCGCTGATTGGGTTGAGTATGACGCTGAAAAATGACATAAGTGCAAAAGTGGAATACCGTAAGAGTCGGGTTGTTACCCTTAGTATGACCAACACGCAGATTAATGAGACGCGCTCAAAGGACTTTGTAATCGGGTTAGGGTATAAGATAAACGACTTGAAACTCTTTGCGCCAAAGACGACAGTCCGTGAAAAGAAGAAATCTGTCTTTAGGAGCGATGAGGACAATAAGCGAACCAGTTCACGCAGTAGTTCTACAAACGCACGTGGCTTTGCTAACACTCTGAATCTGCGTCTTGATTTTACGCTTCGTAATCAGGCCACACTGAATCGTGATATAATGACACTGCTCACGCAGGCTACGAGCGGAAGCCATTCTCTGCAAGTCAGCTTCAACGCAGATTATGCGCTGAGCCGTTATCTTACGCTTACGGCCTATTATGAGCGCCTTCTGACCAGACCTCTGCTGACTTCAAGTTCTTATCCCACCACCACGCAGGACTTTGGTCTGAGCTTCCGCTTTATGCTAAACCGCTGATAAGTCCATTCTGTCAATTGCCACATGAAGATCTTTGTTTTTGTAGATAATTACAAAATTGATGCAGGCTACTACATTCTGCCCGATACTGCCTTGAATAGAGTAGGGCAACCGTATTTTCTGCCCGATTTTGACGGCGAGCAGATGGCGTTCCCTATGCTGGCTGTCCGGATTGGCCGTTTAGGAAAAAATATATCCGAGAAATTTTCTCCACGCTATATTGACGCAGTTGCTCCGGCCATAGTATTCCGCGACGAGAGGATGTTGGACCAATTTCGCAGTAAAGGATTGCCTTGGTCGCCAGCCGTCTCATTCGATGGGGTAGTGAATCATGCAAACTGGATACCCACACCCGACGATGCTGTACTGACACCGTTCCGTTGGATAGTAGAACACAATGGAAAGGCCGTACAGACCTGTGATAGTTCAGATCTTCTCCGCTCACCCGAGCAACTTGTCAGCCTGCTGAGCCGTAGCCACAAACTCTGCCAAGGCGACATTGTGCTCACAGGTGGCTCCGAGGGTTTCGCTTGTCAGTACGACGACGAAATACGTGGCCTCGTGGACCAGAGGGAAGTATTACATTTTCGTATCAAATAATGCGCTCCTTGGCTATGCGAATCCTGTCTTTCCGTCCGCTTATCTACTCCATTATATATATAAGTGTGTTTTTCTGCCCTATAGCGGGCTCAGGACAGAGTGTGGCCGAAACTGATTATTTACCCGCGGATTCTGTAGAAGTGGAGCGTCTTTTGCGTTCAGCCCCGGCTTCTGCCAACCCGTTGTGGTATGCCCGCCAGTTTTTGGGCCGACCTTATGTGGCCCACACTTTAGAGAAAGGGCCCTCCGAGCCACTTACCGTCAATCTGCGCGGACTTGATTGCACAACGCTTGTAGAAACGGTGTCGGCCCTCTATCTGTGTCGCCGGCAAGAGCGTTTTACATTTGCCGACTATAAGGCAACCTTGCAGAATCTGCGTTACTTTGATGGCCACCGCCAAGGATATTTGTCGCGCCTCCATTATTTTGCGTGGTGGGTGCGTGATAACGAGCTTCGGCATAATATCGTCCGCGTTGCAGACAATGCACATTTTACAGCGCATCTTCGTATCGACAACCATTATATGAGCACCCATCCACAGGCCTATCCGCTCCTCGCCAACGATACGCTGGCCGTAAGTCAGATACGTAGTTTGGAAAAAGCATATAATGGTGACGGCGGACCCTATCTGCCCGCCGTCGCAACAGGTCTATCACGCAAGGAACTCGCTACTATCCAAGATGGCGACATCATAGCAATAGTGACTTCACGCGACGGGCTTGATTACGCCCATCTCGGATTTGCACAGTGGGGCAAGGATGGAAAACTCCACATGCTCCATGCCTCCAGCCTGCGCAAGCGTGTCATCAGCGACCCTCTCCCTTTGCGCGAGTATCTGCGTAAGCATCCTTCGTTTTCGGGTATTGCCGTCTTTCGACTTCAACCCGCTGTCGTTTCGACCCAATAGGCCGTGCGACTGCCACTCCCTGCTTTCTTCAGTTTTCCGGCTCTGACAAACCGCTGCAACTCGCGCCACGCTGTGCTGTGAGTCTGTTGCGAAAGGGTGGCATATTCGTTGGTATAAATGGCCCCATGTTGCCGGATGAAAGATAAGGCAATGGCGAGTCGGGCATCAGCATCTGTCGAAGTATCCGATTCTTCAAATACATTTTCCGATACGAGTGTGGGCTCCATAGCCTTTGCCACGTCGCGAAGCAATAAGACATCAGGCCGACAGCATATACTTTTCAGCTCCACATCGGCTCCGGTCAGTTCCTCTCCTTTGTTTAATTGGTCCATACCTCTTTCGGAAAATCGGAGCGTAGCCACAAACGTACCGATTCCATCCAGTTTGATGCGCGTACCTTCCGACAATCGCTCTGCAAGCAGTTCGCGCAGGCCGGTAAGCGTAGCGCGTATGTCGGCTTCAGTAAGCGTTGTACGATGAGCCAGTTCGCGTGCCACATCTTCAGTCTGCAATGTGCCGTTTCCAATAAGTTGTGGATAAATGCGCCTGCCCGTACCGACGGCTGCAGGCATTTCCCGAAGGAAAAATCGAGTCTTTTTTGACATAAAGATAAGTTCTGTAAATGTTAAACAATAAGTTCTGCGGAAAGCAGGCACCACCGTACCCGTTTCCTATTACAAAGTTACCGCATCTCCCTCTAATGTGCAAGCACCATAATCCGGTTTTTCAGTTCACAGTGTGAAATTTGAATTTCACACTGTGAAACGCATATTTCACACCGTGAACTCCAAAGTACGAATATGAAACCGACAGAGAGGAGCCATTTTTTTACAGATAAGTCCGATTAAATCGTTTTGCGCAAACGTCGTATGGCAAGATTTGATTATTTTCGCTTAAGAAAGAAACCTTTTTTAGTATGACCACCATATCCGATCGCGCTAAAATAATGCCGTTTTCGCCCATCCGAAAGTTGGCTCCGCTTGCTACCTTGGCCGAATCACAAGGAGTAAAGGTCTATCATTTGAATATAGGCCAGCCTGACTTGCCTACACCTAAGGAGGGACTTGATGCGCTTAAGCAAGTGAATCGTAGCACACTTGAATACAGTCCGAGCGAGGGCTTTCTGTCCTACCGCACCAGACTTGCCCAATATTATGCCACATACAATATTTCGCTTTCTCCCGAAGACATCGTCATAACCTCGGGGGGCAGCGAGGCTGTATTATTCGCTATTCTGGCTTGTCTTAATCCGGGAGACGAGATTATTATGCCCGAGCCCGGTTACGCCAACTATAAATCATTTGCCATATTGGCGGGCGCTGTCATCCGTACGATAACGACCACCATAGAAGAAGGTTTTGCGCTACCCAAGGTAGAAGAATTTGAAAAACTTATCAATGAGCGCACACGCGCCATTATGATTTGCAATCCGAATAATCCGACAGGCTATCTCTATACGCGGCGCGAAATGAACCAACTTCGCGACTTAGTACAGAAGTATGATCTTTTTCTCTTCTCCGATGAAGTCTATCGAGAGTTCATTTATACCGGCTCGCCGTATATTAGCGCGTTCCATCTGGAGGGAATAGAAGACAAAGTAGTGCTGATAGATTCTGTATCAAAACGCTACAGTGAATGCGGAATACGTATCGGGGCTCTCGTTACAAAGAACAAAGCGGTGCGCGAAGCCGTGATGAAATTCTGTCAGGCCCGTCTGAGCCCCCCATTGCTGGGACAAATCGTGGCAGAAGCCTCTCTGGATGCGCCACCCGAATATCAACGCGCTTGCTATGAGGAATATGTGGAACGGCGCAACTATCTGATTGATCAGTTGAACCGTATTCCAGGTGTATATGCGCCTATTCCGATGGGAGCCTTCTATACAATGGTAAAATTGCCGGTAGATGATGCAGAAAAGTTCTGTGCTTGGTGTCTGTCCGACTTTCGTTACGAAAATTCTACCGTAATGATGGCTCCGGCTTCTGGCTTCTATATTACGCCGGGAGAGGGGCGCGATCAGGTCCGAATGGCCTATGTGCTCAAAAAAGAGGACTTAGAGAAGGCCGTATTAGTGCTTCGCAAAGCACTGGAGGCTTACAACCAACTAAATGGCTCACGCTAACTGAAAAGCTTGTTCTGTCGTGAATTTTCCCTTTTATTTAGCCAAACACTTCTATCGCGGTTCAGGAAAAGACACCAGTCGCCGACGCGCTTCAGTACCCGCCGTACGTATTGCTACGGCGGGCATAGCACTCGGACTGGCTGTTATGCTCATTTCCGTAGGTATCGTGCGCGGATTTAAGGGAGAAATCAATAAAAAACTATCAGGATTTTCCGCACACGCAGAGTTGGTGGACATTCGCTCATTCTCTTCTCCTGAAGCCTATTCGGTTCGGCCCGACTCCTTATTGGCTGCTTCCGTTTGCCGGGCCAACGGAGTGGAACACATACAGCGTTTTGCCGAAAAAATGGGCGTCTTGAAAACGGAAGCCGACTTTCAGGCCGTGCTCTTAAAGGGTTTGTCGCCCGAATATGACACGTCGTATCTGCAAACGGCTATTGTGAGTGGGGAATTACCCAATATGGCCGATTCAGCCAGCCAAAACAAAATTGTCATATCCGAAACTCAGGCTAATGCCTTGAACCTGAAAGTGGGAGATAGGGTTTTCGCCTATTTCTTTGAGGAAAATGTCAAGATGCGCCGTTTTACGATAGCCGCGCTTTATCAGACCAACGTAAAGCAATATGACAGAAATATAGTCCTGGTTCCAATGCAGACGGTGCAAAGGCTTAACGGATGGACGGACGAGGAAGTCAGTGGGTTGGAGATATTTTCTGATCAGAAAGAAGACTTGAATGTCTGGACAACGGGCTTGCGCGAAGCGGTTATGCCGTTCTTGTATGGCCACAACGACGAGGAATTGGCGGTTTTGAGCCTGCAGGAAAATCCCCGTACTATGCAGGTGGTCAGTTGGCTGTCGCTGTTGGATATGAACATCTGGCTCATTCTGGCGTTAGTGGCTTTGGTGGCTATTTTCAGTATGAGCGCAGGATTGTTGATACTGATATTGGAGCGCACAAGTGACGTGGGATTGCTCAGAGCCTTAGGCAGTACAAATACGCGCATACGACACGCATTTCTTTATTATGCCGCATTTATTGTCTTAAAAGGCCTTCTTATCGGCAACCTGCTGGGTTGTGGTCTTCTCTGGCTTCAATCGGCCACAGGAATAGTGCAACTGGATCCTTCCACCTATTATGTGCGCGTCTTGCCCGTAGATATCAACGTGTGGATTATACTACTCTTGAACTTGGGTACTTTCATCATCACATTGCTGGCCCTTATAGTCCCAAGCCTACTTGTAAGTCGCATACAACCTGCGAAAGCCATCCGATTTGATTAGGGCATCCTTAGTGTGCAGGCTCTACCATCTCAAAATGTACGGTCCGTCCACTATCTGTATAAATCTTCTTTTCGATAGTGCTGAGAAAATAGGTATCCGGCCAGGGTTTTCCACCTATTTCATAATCTACAACTAAAGTTGCTCCTTCCTCTGCTCGGGCCGCACGATCTAACAGAGAGGTATATACTTCCTGCGTTTCATTTACAAACTGCCACCTCTGGGCCATAATATACAACGAGCCTGCCAGAAGCACAGACAAAAACACAGCCCGATACTTAAGGTGTGGAAGAATAGAACTGCGCACCAACTGCATAAGCAAAAGGGTAGAGCAGAACTCTGCACCGAGCAACTGGCGGGCAGTCTGAACTCCTATAATAATATTAAAGAACAATAGGACGGGAATGGCGGTAAGCAGCACGCAGTTTTTCCGTAAAAAGTCCTTTGCAGAAATCCGCTTCATAAAGATTTGCGCAGACAGAATAACCAAAAATAATCCTGTGACGCGCAAATATTTACACATCATTATTAAAGTAGAAGATAGGGGTATGGTCTGCTCTGACGCCCTCTGCCAAGCTGCTGGCGAAAGGCAGATAAACAGCAACCCGAGAGAGAAACAAAGGAATAGAAGCCACGGGGCCATTCGTTTCTCTTTGCGCCATAAAAGTTCAACAAAGAAACCTACTGCCAACCCTATGGTGACAGACTCCTGCATCCAGCCCGCAAATAATGCCATGATACAACCAAGTGGCAAAGGGATGTTCCATCTACCTTCCCATATCATCAGAAAGCAAAGCACGAATGCGTAGGCCCAGACATAGTTCAACTGGAGCACGGGGGTTATACTAATGGCTGACGGAAGGAGCAAGAGAAACAGGCATATTATGATAAGACGTGGACTGCCTATACTCCCTCCTGCATACTTAATGATAAGCATCAACAAGACAATCCCCACGAAAACTTCCATAATGGCAAAACATTTTAGCCCCAGGAAGCAGCTCACTACCTGTATGAGGACATGAACCGGAGTACGGCCATTGATAGAAAAATAGTGGTTCCATTGGGACTGCATAAGATCGTCAAACGACAGCACAGGTTGCGCACTGAAATCCCAGTATTTTCCCGACGCAACGTATAGGTATTCAATATCATCACCTACCCACGGTGTGAAGATAGCCTGTCTCCACAGATAGATTCCATAGAGAAGTAGTAACACAGCCGAAGCCAAAATGTATAACGCATTATTTTTTCGGAACAGAGTAGGGGATACTGAAAGCATATTTGGCATTTTTTTTGCAAAAATAAGCACTCCTTTAAAAATACGGACATACTGCCCGTCGATAGCGCCGGAAATTTCAAAAAGTCACTTATACAATGCGAATAAAAGCACGGGAAATCCTTTCCCAGTTCAGTATTTCTATTATTTTTGCAGGCAATTGGAAAAAAATTGCATTATGCAATCAATCCATTCTTCTCACCAATCCGCTTATAATCTTATAAAATAAACCTCCATGACTATTTGGGTATTGTTTAAACTCTTGGGTTCGCTCGCCCTGCTTATGTTCGGTATGAAATCCATGAGTGAAAGTTTGCAGAAGATGGCTGGTAGCCAACTACGCCACGTTCTAGGCACCATGACGCATAATCGCTTCACCGGAATGCTTACGGGTATGTTTGTCACAGCTGCTGTGCAATCTTCTACCGCAACTACGTTGATGACCGTTTCCTTTGTCAATGCCGGACTTTTGACGCTTGTACAAGCCATTTCCGTTATTATGGGAGCCCACATCGGTACTACAGTTACCGCTTGGATTATGTCACTGGGCTTTTCCTTTGATATCGCCAACTTCGTCTATATTGCATTCTTCATAGGCATTCTTCTAATCTATATGAAGAAGCGTCGTCTCATCGGAGACTTCCTATTTGGCGTAGCATTTCTCTTTTTAGGATTGACAACACTTAAGGAAACGGGCTTCTCCATCGTGGAGAATCCAGAGACAAGTCAGGCCATTAGTGCATTTTTTGCCCACTTTAGCGCACCAACCTTTTGGAATTCGCTCTTCTTCTTATTGATGGGAACGATTCTAACGCTCTGTGTGCAATCTTCTGCGGCTATTATGGCCATAACTATGATACTCTGCTCTACCGGAGTGCTTGAAATCAATCAGGGCATAATGCTGGTGCTCGGCGAAAATATTGGAACGACAATTACCTCAAATATCGTAGCTCTATCCGCTAATACTCAAGCGCGACGCGCGGCTTTTGCCCACATGAGCATTAATGTACTCGGCGTACTGTGGGTACTTGTTGTACTACAACCCTTTCTAAAATTTGTATGCCATATTGTCGGCTTCGACCTGGACATAACTAGCGGAGACCCCGGATATGCGGAAAATCTTACTAAAATATCGGTTGTACTCGCTACATTCCACTCGGCGTTCAATATCTCCAATACATTTTTACTTATCTGGTTCGTTCCGTTCATTGAAAAGTTTGTATGTTCTGTCATCAAAGCAAAAGCTGAAGAAGAGGACGAATTTCGTTTGCAATTTATTAGTGGAGGACTTTTAGAAACCCCAGAACTGTCTTTGTTGGAAGCAGAAAAGGAAATACGCAACTTTGCAAAACGCGTACAACGTATGTTCAGTTTTTGCAGAGAACTGATAGACCTGAAAGACGACTCCTTTGCGAAGATGTATTCGCGTATTGAAAAATATGAAAGCATATCGGACAATATGGAATTGCAGATTGGACGCTATCTTAACCAAATCAGCGACGCACATCTGAGCCCGGAATCTAAAGGTAAGATAAGGGCGATGCTTCGTGAGATATCGGAATTGGAAAGTATTGGCGATAGCTGTTATAACTTAGCTCGTGCAATCAATCGAGGCAAGGTAGGTAAGGAAGCATTTACCGAAGAACAGTTGCAACATCTGCTTCAAATGTTCACGTTGAACGATGAAGCACTTACATTGATGAATCAAATGCTTAACGGGCGTAAGGCAGATTTTGACACCAATAAGTCTTACAACATAGAGCACGAGATAAACAATTACCGCGACCAACTTAAGAGCCAAAACATCAATGATATTGACAATCACCAGTATGACTACACGCTAGGCACTATTTACATGGACATAATCAACGAATGTGAGAAACTGGGCGATTATGTAATGAATGTGGTAGAGGCTCGCATGGGTAGCAAACACCGTTGAGTCGATTGATTTTGTATTTCTGACTTGGCAAAAAGTAGTAAGGTTTCTAAAAATCAGCCTTTAGTCTGCGGATTTCTCCGTTCTGTTTTCTTGTAACTATATAACGCTATAATTTTGCATCGTTCAATTTCAAAATTTAGTTATACTATGTTTCAAGAGAATGCCGGTCTGATTGCCGGAAAGATTTGGAATGCGCTAGACGCTAATGGAAAACTTTCAGGAAAAGAACTAAAGAAAGCAACGAAACTTAAAACTGAGAAAGAGCTTTATCTGGGACTCGGATGGCTTCTTCGCGAAGATAAAATCAATGTTGAAGAAGTAGAAAAGGATATCGTTGTTGTCCTGAAGTAAGCACTTGCCTTTCAATACATGAGAGGTATCAATTGAAAAAGCCGTAACATTTTGTTACGGCTTTATTGGTTGCGGAGGTTGGACTCGAACCGACGACCTCCAGGTTATGAGCCTGGCGAGCTACCAACTGCTCCACTCCGCGATGTTTGTGGTGCAAAAGTACAATATTATTCTGTATTTGCAAAACTTTAGCCAAAAAAATCCTCGGAAGAGCCGATGATTGGGTTAATCAAGGATCTGGATCGAGGCGAATATGGAATCTTGAAATACAGACAGACCACTCTTCATCAGCCCTTTTGAGGAGACTGACTCCTATATATCAGATGGTCAGATTAAGCCTTAATTTTTTTACAAGTCTGTCCGACAGGAGCAAATCTGCGTGAAACCTATTCAACGTATAATACCAATCCCTTCAGGTATTCTCCTTCTGGATGATAGATATTGATGGGGTGGTCGATAGGTTGGGGCAATTGGTGCAGAATACGGACATGTCGGCCACTTTGCTGGGCCGCCGTAAAGACAAAAAGGCGAAATTGCTCCTTACTAACGGCCTGTGAGCAAGAAAAAGTAAAGACTATACCTCCGGGACGGATTTTTCTAAAGGCCGCAGCATTCA
Organism: Alloprevotella sp.; assembly: GCA_017478625.1. Classification (GTDB taxonomy): domain Bacteria; phylum Bacteroidota; class Bacteroidia; order Bacteroidales; family Bacteroidaceae; genus Alloprevotella. The sequence continues at coordinate 110,273 of JAFVDF010000001.1, read as the reverse complement.
ATCGGATATATCCCTTAGCCGCGTTTCGTAATGCATCTTTGTGTTTGGCAAAGGCAGGAGGGTCTAAGACCATTAAATCATACTCCGACTCACTTTGTTGGAGAAACCGGAATGCATCTTCGGCGTGTGCCTCGTGACGACCGCTGCTAGGAAAATTTTGCTCTATATTACGACACGTCAGGTCTATTGCCTTCTCGCTGCTGTCTATGCTGCAGACATATTCCGCACCACCTCTGAGCGCATAGACCGAGAATCCACCCGTATAGCAGAATAGGTTCAGCACACGTCTCCCTTGCGCATAGTGCTCCAATAGGCTTCTGTTGTCGCGCTGGTCTACAAAAAATCCAGTCTTCTGACCTTTCAGCCAGTCGATATGGAATAGCAAACCGTTTTCTTTGGCTAAATTATCGGTTGTATTACCAATCAAGAAGCCTTCTTTATCCGCCAGACTCGCTTTATAGGGCAGGGTAGTTTCAGACTTATAATATACATTCTGAACCTCGCCCTGCAAAACGGTTACTATAGCCTGTGCTATTTCGCGACGCTGGCGGTGCATACCTACAGAGTGCGCCTGAAGCACGGCAGTATGACCGTACACATCTACTACCAGTCCCGGCAATCTATCTCCTTCGCCATGGATGAGCCGATATATATTATTGTCGGGCGCATTATTGAGCAGGAGTTTCCGACGCAATTGCCAGGCTGCGCGAATACGTTTTTCCCAAAATGCATTATCTATTGGCTCATCGTGAAAGGCCAACATTCTGACTGTAATAGTGCCTATCTGAAAATGACCTACGCCCAGACAGATTCCATCGTGGCTCAGCACTCTGACTACTTCGCCTTCTTCCAGTTCTGCCGGCAGTTGTGCTATAGCTCCCGAAAACACCCACGGGTGATAACGGCGCAGACTCTCCTCCTTTTTGGCTTTCAGTATGATGTCCTTCATTTTTTGCGTTGCATTATTGTGCAGATTGCTCCGACGTTTCTATCAGTTCGAAGTCATTATGCAGTATAAGTTTTTGAATCTTTTGATGAAGTAGCAGACAAGCATATGCATCGGTGGCAGCATAGTCTATTTGCGCGGGAGTAAGTTCCTTGGCTTCCCAATTAGAAAGTTGAGTCGTCTTAGATATGCGTTGCTTAAAAAAGTTAGCAAAGATTTTGCGCAGGCTCTTGTCCTTGATTCCCATCTGGCCCACTTCGTCCTGCAAGTCTATGAAACCTTGAGGCGTAAAAGGGGAGATTTTGTGCAGGCCATTCAAATCGTCACGTAGAGACAGGCCAACTTTTATAATCTTTGGGTTGCCAAGAAGTCGAATTATGTCATCGGTCAAGCCGATTTGGCTGAGGCGGAACAGAAAGCACTCTTTTGACGATGCGACCTGCAAGAGCGCCACATTGCGCATTTGGCCTTTTCGAAAGATGGGGCGCGTTTCCGTATCAATACCTACAATGGATTCATTCTCTAATTGGGCCACTGCTTTTCGGCAGGCTTCAGGAGTATTTACTATGTGGACCGGACCTTTGTACAGATAGCGTGGCAGTGCGCCAATACTTTCTTTGGGTGTACTAACAGCCAATTTTTCCATACAAACCTCTAGTCGAATGATTCCTCCTGTGTGGCCACGGGATGCAAGGCCGTCAGTGCATTGAGCAATACGCGCCCCCAAAAATAGCGATATTGCTCCAGTGTGTCCGATAGGGCGGCACGAATAGCATCCTCGTACCCGTTGCGAACTACCTCGATTAAGTTACGCATTACTTGGTACAAATCCGCCAAATCTTCGCTGACCGTATGCAGAACAGGCTGGTCTGAAAACTTAAAATCCTCCACATTTGTAGTCAGATAATCGTCCGCAGGCCCAAGTACCGTGCTGACATTCTGTCGCACAAAGTTATAGTCCTCTTCCGTGACGAAATCTTCGTTAAACCCCTCGGAATCGAAATCTTCGCTTATGAACTGCACTTTCAGATACAGCATAGTCAGCAGAATGCTGGCTTGCTTGGCAAAATCGGATGCTTCTGTCTGCGCACAAGTCTCCATCAACTTGCAGAATTCTGCTGAAACAGTCAGAAATTCTATAACGGATTTCGGATAAGGAAGGCCTGTATCTATAGATTCGGTCATTTGACGAGTAGATTTATTACAGTTCGTTCTTTACAACCTTACCCATTGCCATGACATAACGGAGTTCTAGCTTGTCGTCATAGATACAGATGTCTGCATCCTTATTCTTCTGCAAAGAACCCTTGCGGTCGTACACATTCATAATCTTGGCAGGAGTTTCGCTGACCATCCTGCACGCATCTTCGAGAGGGATGCGCGCCTGTTGCACGGCCGTGCGAACCAATCGGTCCATTGTGGCAATCGATCCGGCCAAGGCACTACGATCTTTGAGCTTGCAAACACCGTCTTCTATTATGACGCGCGGGTCAAAAGCCGTTGTACTTTGGCTTGCGGCTACTGCGAGTGCGTCTGTAATAAGCGTAGTGCGCTCTACACCCTTGATGGCATAAACCATGTGGAGCATAACGGGCGGTACATGTATGCCGTCAGCAATCATCTCTACAGTAATGTCTTCGATGTCCAGCACCGATTCAACTGTTCCTTCGTGCTTAAATTCTCTGTTCTTATGGAATCCGCGCATCGCATTAAAGAGATGGTTGGCATGAGTATAGCCCCACTTGAAACCTTGGAGAACTTCGTGATAATTTGCCTTCGTATGGGCTATGGCATTAAGCACTCCGTGCTCACGACAGTATTTGGCAAATTCTTCAGTACCGGGAAGTTCGGGCGCGGTACTCCAACGCTTTACTACATCTGTGGAGTTGAGCAGGGGAATATATTCCTCAGGATCTGGATTCTTGATATTCTCCAGCATCTGGCCTCCAGCAAAGACTGGATTAAGGTAATGGCCCTCTAAGTGCAGGCCAAGGACCGGCGTGTCGGGCTCTTTCATCAAATTCTCTACCGTCTCCACCGCTGCATATATCATAGGCATCGTTGAAGAGGAGAGAGTGGGGAATATGGCCGTTGTACCATGCTGCATGTGGGCCTTGATGGCTACCCGAAAGGCTTCCTCAGTCCCTTCCATAAAGTCGCGGCCACCTCCGCCGTGGCAATGTTGTTCTATCCCCCCCGGAACGATTGCTCCGCCCTTAGCGTCAATTCGTTCTGCTTCTGCAATTGGCAAATTTGTGTTTACTACTTCTACAATTCTGCTTCCATCTACCAGAATGGAGCCATCAGTCAGCCAACCCGAAGGAGTAAGAATTTTACCGTTGTAGATTTGTTTCATGCCAAACTTATTTAGTAGTACCAATAAATTTTTCAACCAAGCAAAAATATAAAAATATTGATGAATTGTAAAATGGAATTGGCAGATTCTATAGCGAAATCTATTGACATCTCCTTCTGATTTGGAAATTCCATAATGGCGTTTTCCAGTTCACAGCGTGAAATTTGAATTTCACAGTGTGAACTCCGCATTTCACACTGTGAAATCTGCCACGGAAATATGGCCTTTATATTTTATATAAGGGGATTTTTAGAAGGTATTATCTCAAAATTAAATCGGAATATCTAACTTTGTAGTCTAATAAGGCTCTTTATCTATTTCCTTGTGAAACGGCGGAATATCTTTATCGTACTTTTGGCAGGTATAATGCTTCATGCCTGCGACACGGCTGAACGCGCCGAGCGAAGGGCGGAAAATGCGCTGAGCATAGGTGAATATGCCGAAGCGGCAGCCTTATATCGTCAGGCCTACCAACGCACCCCCACAAAGAACCGGCTGAAGCGTGGACAACTATGCTTTAATATGGGCGAAGCCTATCGTCGCTACGGAAATACGGCGCGCGCGCTGGCGGCTTATAAGAATGCAGAACGCTACAAATATACGGATACGGTAACCTATATTCGTATCGGCGACATGCTCTGTTCACAGGGAGATTACAACGGTGCCGTAACGTCCTATCAGGCTTATCTTGACCTACATCCCGATGACGTGGATGCCTTGCAGGGACTAAAGGCTGCGCAGATGGCTCCCACACTCAAAGACAGCGGTTCTTACTATACGGTTAAGCCTGTAGCTCTTTTTAACTCCTCGCGCGCTGACTATTCTCCGGCTCTGCTGGGCACAGATGCCGAACAAATCTATTTCTCCACCACGCGCAATCAGGTAGAAGGTGGCTCTATTTCGGGCATTACTGCTATGAAGCCAGGCGACATCTACTATGCTAAGCGCGACGAGAACGGACAATGGAAAAGACCCGAGCCTGCCGACGAATCGCTCAATACGGAGGATGATGAAGGGGCTTGTTGTTTTGACAAGGAAGGTAAGACAATGTATTTTACAGTCTGTAAAACCGATGGACGCTATCCTCGTATGGCGGAAATATATATGTCAAAACGCACGGACGCCCAATGGGGAAAAGCACAACCCCTGAAGATTACGGCCGATACATTATCCAGTTACGCACATCCTGCCTTGTCGCCCGACGGACAATATTTGTATTTCACCTCAGATATGCCCGGAGGCTTTGGCGGACTGGACCTGTGGCGCGTGCGCATAGAGAAAGGTACACCTACAAACCTTGAAAATCTCGGGCCGGATATCAACACCAAAGGCAATGAGTGTTTTCCGACGTTTCGCCCTAATGGCGATTTGTACTTCTCCTCTGATAACAGACTGCCCAACCTTGGCGGACTCGACCTTTATAAGGCCCGACAGCAGGGCGAGCGTCTGAATTGGACCGTGGAGCCACTTCCAGCCCCAATGAATTCTAATGGCGACGACTTCGGTATGACTTTTGAAGGACTCCATAATCAAGGCTATTTTTCCAGTTCTCGCGCCACCGGAGGGCGGGGTTGGGATAAAATATTCTCCTTTTCTTATCCCGAATACCTGCAATCTGTCAAAGGATGGGTCTATGAGCAGGATGGGTACGAACTGCCTGCCGCACAAGTCTATATGGTTGGCACTGACGGCACCAATAAGAAAATCGGGCTACGTACGGACGGCAGTTTTGAAGAACCGTTGGAGCCCGGCGTGCGATACCTCTTCCTGGCCGCTTGTGACGGTTTTTTGAACATTCTGAACCAGTTGCAGACTGAAAGCAGGGAGATAGAGATGCAGTATGTACTGCAGTTTCCGCTTCCCAATATCAACATGCCAGTCCTCATAAGGGGAATCAACTACGAGTTTGACAAAGCTGTCATCACCGACAGTAGCACCGTCGCGCTCAATAGGCTTGTAAAATTATTACAGGAGAATCCCAATGTAACCATCGAACTTGCCGCCCACACGGACTATCGAGGAAGCGACGCCTATAATCAGCGACTCTCTCAAGCCCGTGCACAAAACGTGGTCAATTATCTAATCAATCAAGGCATCGACAGAAACCGACTGACTGCAGTAGGTTATGGTAAAACGCGACCTGTCGTCGTTTCTAAAAAGCTACACGAGCAATACCTCTTCCTAAATGTGGGCGACACGCTGAATGTGCAAACTATCGAACGACTTTATCCCGCACAGCAAGAGGTGGCCAATGCACTCAACCGCCGTACAGAATTCCGTGTACTGAATACTACCTTTGGCTTGTTTGACGAAAAAGGCAACTTAAAACAACTGCCTCCTGCAAAAAAACACGAAGAAGATACCGATTTCAATGCTGACGACAATGCAGGCGAATGGTATTAAAGAAAAAAAACAGGCTCGGGCAAAAAAAATTATCCGTTGGATGTGTGCGTAGAATAATGAAAGTATTAACTTTGCTTAACATCTGAACTGAAATCATTGTTCAATGTGTCTAACCAATAATTCCGCAAACATGAAGATGCTGAATGACAACAGATTGAGACCTCCTATGGGTTAATATCTGCGTCTGGTCAGCATTTTTGTTATACTAATCCTTTCAAAAGTCTTTGTTATGTTAGAAAATTGTACGCTTGTGGAACCGTCTAATAAGACGCCACGTAGTTTTATGGTCTTTTCTGGCACAAAAACCCGCTATCTGTCCGAAAAGATCTGTGAAGCGCTTGACGCTCCTCTTGGAAAATTGGATGTCACTTATTTTGCCGACGGAGAGTTCGCGGTGCGTTTTGCTGAAACCATACGTGGCAGAAATGTTTATCTGGTACAGTCCACATTTCCATCGGCGGACAACCTGATGGAATTATTGCTTATGATTGATGCAGCCAAGCGTGCAAGCGCCCGAAATATCATTGCAGTCGTACCATACTTCGGCTGGGCGCGCCAAGACAGAAAAGATCGTCCCCGAGTAAGTATCGGAGCCAAACTAGTGGCCGATATGCTGAGCGTAGCAGGCATTGATCGTCTTATAACCATGGATTTGCACGCAGACCAAGAGCAGGGATTCTTTGACATACCGGTTGATCATCTTTATGCTTCCACCGTATTCCTTCCATATTTGGAAACATTAAACCGAGAGACTCTTTGTATCGCTTCTCCCGACATTGGTGGCTCCAAACGGGCTGGTGCCTATGCCAAATACTTGGATGTTCCCCTCGTATTATGCCACAAGACCAGAAGTAGGGCCAACGTAGTCGGAGATATGCGTATAATCGGAAACGTAGAGGGCTTAGATGTCGTTTTGATGGACGATATTGTTGATACGGCAGGGACAATCACTCACGCGGCAAAGCTGATGATGGATAATGGGGCGAAATCTGTCCGTGCAATGGTTTCACACTGCATTATGTCCGGGCCCGCAGACGAAAGGGTAGATGCGTCTCCACTTACAGAGATGCTATTTACCGACAGCATACCTTATCGAGGCCATTCTCCTAAGGTACGCCAACTTAGCGTAGGAAAAGTTTTTGCTGAGACTATCTGCCGGATTGAAAACAACGAGAGCATATCCAGCCAATACCTTATCTAGCGGGCTGTGATATGGAAGCAGGGCTTTTTGTACTCATACTTGATATAACAGGTCCCTTGCGTCCGCTGATCTGATAATACTTCAGCTAAAATAGACTTTAATTTTACGCCCCACTCAGTAGGTTTCTCCTTCTGGGTGGGGTCATTTATTCTGTCGTATTTATTATATCCGATATCAAAGGTAGTTCCGTACAGATGGCAACTGTTCTCGCTGGCATTGGCATTATAGCGCCGCAGTCTATCTACGTCGGCTTGCGTACGAAGTACGGACGTTACAACGATTTTATGCATCCCTACGCCCTTAGCCATACAGGAATCCATAAAAGCACGGCCGATCTCTTCCAGAAGTCTGGCCGCCCGAGGCGTCAGATAGGGAATGGACTGATTAAGCTTTTCTACCCGATAAAATGGATTATCGCCTATAAAGACAAGTCCGTCTTTTCGGCTCTCAGCTTCGGCGCGATCCTTTACCCGATGGGCTAACCCCATTTTTTTAGCTGTGGCCAGCTGCACATCATTGATGTCTGGAAACGAAGTACCGAAGTTCGGAACGCTTACAATACGATTGTGTATAGGTTTACCGTCTGCATCTGTCAGCGCCATAGGGGAGCGATGGTGTGCAAATATACCATCGACAAGTGCCGCCTGTTGCATAATGCTGTCCGAGCCTTTTTTCGACAGGCCCAGCCGTTGCTTCTGATGTTCTACCACCTTCTCTCCATATACAATATAATTGGAGAAAGAAATGTCAGAAGTCAGTGCGTGGAGAATAAAGAGAAATATCGCAAAACAACAAAGCGCAATAAAATATTGCCACTTGGAGTGTCTGAAAGTCATAAGTAATTGCCCGGTTCGATTATTTTAATAAACAAAATTAGGCAAAAACGCTGAGATGGCTTAGTTTTTTCGTTACTTTTGCTAATAAAGATTTAAAAATAGATAATTAGACGATTTGAATGATAGAGCGACTATTTCTAATAGATAAGGCAGATCCTGCAATTCTTTGGGGGGTAAAAAATGCCAACCTCAAAATGCTTAAAGCGCTTTATCCAAAACTTCGCTTTGTGGCTCGCGACAATGTACTTAAAGTATTAGGCGACGAGGAAGCACTAAGTGAATTTGAAGAAATATTTGAGGAACTACAGAATCACAGTATTCATTTCAATAGCCTGACGGAGAAAGAGGTTCTCCAGATTGTACAGGGAAAATCTCTCATAAAGCCACAGGACAATAACTTTATTGTGTATTCTACCGGAGGCAAGCCAATTGTTGCCAGGTCTGAGAATCAGCGTCGCTTGGTAAAGGCGTTTGCTGAAAATGACCTTGTATTTGCCACCGGGCCTGCCGGATCGGGCAAGACCTATACTGCGATAGCACTTGCAGTAAAGGCGCTGAAAGATCACACTATCCGAAAAATCATCTTGAGCCGTCCCGCTGTAGAGGCAGGGGAGAAACTGGGATTTTTGCCAGGAGATATGAAGGAAAAGATAGATCCGTATCTTCAGCCCCTTTATGACGCGCTCCAAGAGATGATTCCAGCAATTAAATTGCGCGAATATCTTGATACAAATGTTATTCAAATCGCCCCATTAGCCTTTATGCGTGGCCGGACGCTTAATGACGCCGTCGTAATTCTTGATGAAGCGCAAAACACCAGTACTGCGCAAATTAAAATGTTCCTTACAAGGATGGGACGCGATACAAAAATGATCATAACCGGGGATTTAACCCAAATAGATTTACCGTCAAATCAAAAATCCGGACTTATAGACGCAAAACAGACACTTATGGGAATTGATGGTATCGCCTTTATAGAGATGAATAAATCGGACATAGTGCGCCACAAGTTGGTTACACGTATCGTTGAAGCCTATGACCAGGCCGAACATATTAGGAAAAATGCGGAAACCAAGCCCGAATAGATTCATCCCGAAAGTTTTTCATTTAACACTATAATGTTATGTCAGTTTTAACTCGTACAAATTTTCAGTTCAAAGGTCAAACCAGTTGCTACTACGGAAAAGTGCGCGATGTATATAATATTGCCAACGAACAACTCGTTATGATTGCCACTGACCGTATTTCCGCATTCGATGTAGTGCTTCCTATGGGCATACCCTATAAGGGGCAGGTCTTAAATCAGATTGCGGCAAAATTTTTAGATGCTACTGCAGACATTTGCCCTAATTGGAAACTTTCATCGCCCGACCCAATGGTTACCTGTGGCGTATTGTGCAAAGGTTTTCCATTAGAGATGATTGTTCGCGGATATTTGTGTGGGAGCGCCTGGCGGGCATATAAAAGCGGAGTAAGGGAGATTTGTGGTGTAAGTCTGCCCGATGGGATGAGGGAAAACGAGAAGTTTCCAACTCCCATTATCACCCCGACAACAAAGGCCGAGTTGGGCGAACACGATGCAGACATATCAAAAGAGGAGATATTGGCGCGTGGACTTGCCACGCCCGAACAATATGCCAAACTAGAGGAATACGCTCTGGCACTATTTGCACGAGGCACTGAAATTGCCGCACAACGCGGTTTGATATTGGTTGATACAAAATACGAGTTTGGATTGAAGGACGATATTATCTACTTGATGGACGAAATACATACTCCAGACTCATCGCGCTATTTTTATGCAGAATCCTACGATAGAAATCTGGCCGAAGGTCTGCCACAGAAGCAACTTTCTAAGGAGTTTGTGCGCGAATGGCTTATGGAAAACGGATTTCAAGGCAAGGAAGGCCAGCGTATCCCCGACATGACACCCGATATCGTAGAGAAAATTTCCGAACGCTATATTGAACTGTTTGAGCATATTACAGGAGAGAAATTTGTAAAGGATAATTCTTCAAATCTATCCCTCCGCATAGAGCACAACATTGAGCAATACCTCAACAAATCCCTATGAGCGAAAAATACGCCCAAGAAACGATAAAACCCTACGAGGAAACCGGGTCAAAGACGGCTCAGGTCGAACAAATGTTCGATAATATTGCCCATTCCTATGATTTACTCAATCATTTCCTCTCTTGTGGAATAGATCGCAATTGGCGAAAAAAAGCAATACTTAGTCTGGAGAATCTACAGCCCAAGGAAATACTTGACGTGGCTACGGGCACAGGTGATTTTGCTATTTTGTCGGCTCAGTTGCTTAATCCTGCAAAGATAGTGGGTATAGATCTCAGTCAGAAGATGCTTGAAATAGGGCGGGAGAAAGTTGCGGCAGAGAAATTGGACGGAGTAATTTCATTATTGCAGAAGGATTGCGGACAATTATCCTTTGCAGACGAGAGCTTCGACGCAGTAACCGTGGCTTACGGGGCTCGGAATTTTGCAGATCTCGAACTTGGGCTCCGAGAGATCCGTCGCGTCTTAAAATCTAACGGTAGGTTGGTTATGCTTGAACTGACAGCACCGAAACATTTCCCTATGCGACAGCTCTTTTGGATATATTCTCATATCTATATGCCTATGGTGGGACGTCTCATATCTAAGGATGCGAAAGCATACAAATATCTTCCCGCCACAATGGAAGCATTTCCGCAAGGAGAAGTCATGTCTGAGACGTTGAAAGGATTAGGCTATCGTGATGTAAACTTTAGGCGCTTCACTTTCGGATTATGCACACTCTACACAGCTGGTAAGTAGCACTTGGTTTATGGCTCGGAAATTCGGATTAATCGGTCAGACCCTCGGATATTCATATTCTGCAGATTATTTCAATAATCGCTTTGAAAAAGAGCATATTGATGCAAAATATGTAAATTATGAGTTGAACTCATTAGACGGACTTTTCCAGCTCATTCTCAATCAAAATCTTGACGGCTTTAATGTAACCATACCCTACAAGCGGGCTATTCTTCCTTTTCTTACAGAGATTTCTGCAGAAGTTAGAGAAATAGGAGCAGTCAATGTGGTGCGCGTATCAAAAAGTGGCTCAAACATTCACCTTTATGGCTACAACACGGATGCAGAAGGTTTCAGGCGGTCATTGTTACAGTGGTTGCCGAAAGATATAACAGGGGCATTGGTGCTGGGCACGGGCGGGGCTGCCAACGCCATTAGTTTCGCGCTCACAAGTATAGGCCTTCCGGTGCAACTCATAAGCCGCTCGGCACGCGAAAGAATATTAGGCTACGATGCCATAACGACATCTTTACTTAAGAGCCATCCGCTGATTGTCAACACTACGCCATTGGGCACTTGGCCAGACATAGACCTGTGTCCGCCTATCCCGTATGAACTTTTGACTGAGAAGAATGCACTTTATGACCTTGTGTATAATCCATCGCTTACACAATTTCTTCGTAAGGGGCTTGCTCATGGTTGTGCCATAAAGAACGGGTTGGATATGCTACGTCTCCAGGCCGACGCTACGTGGGAAATTTGGCAGTAGCCTCTTGTATGGCACTCTTATATTATATAGTACCCTCGAACCATAAAGAAAAAGCGGAACATCCTTAGGGTAGGGTGTTCCGCCATATATTTACGTGCAGATTCAATTATTCTGCAACTGCATCCGACGTTTCCTGACGATAATACTCTAATTGCTCTGGCGTAAGCGACATTACGAATGTGTAATGCTTCAGCACTTCTGCTTCGGCAAAATTAGCATATACGCGCACAGACTTATCGAATAATTCCGGATTTACCGTAGCGTTGTACAATAGGAGGTGTAGCATCAGCGTATCGGCCGCTATTTCTACGAGATGGCGGGCACAAATATCCTGAAACTCCTGACTTGCCACGTCTTTAACCTTTTGCGTGGCCTCCTCCAACATATCGGCCATTTTCTTTGCACGGTCCTGCAGCGATTTTAATGCAGGGCTTACTTCTGACAACTCAAATTCGCGAGCCTGCGCAAGGTAACTTCCGTTAGTTACATACCTGATGGCAGCCACCACTTGCAGTTGCGTCGTTCCCTCGTATATGGAAGTAATGCGCGCGTCGCGGTAGTATCGTTGGATTGGATAGTCAAGCATAAAGCCCGAACCGCCATGTATCTGAATAGCATCGTAGGTATTCTGATTGCAATACTCTGAATTCATTCCTTTCGCCAGTGGGGTCAGCGCATCGGCTAATTTGGCAAATTTCTTCTGCTCGTCGCGTTCTTCTGGAGTAAGTTTGCGTTCACGTGCGATATCGTCTAATGCTTTGTAAATATCGACATATCTGCTCGTTTGATAAAGCAGTGCGCGACCCGCATCAAGTTTTGCTTTCATCAGAGCCAACATATCGTAAACAGCAGGCATGGAAATGATTTTCTTACCAAACTGTTCGCGGTCACGAGCATAGGACAGTGCTTCGTCATAAGCCGCCTGCGAAATACCCACACTCTGAGCAGCAATACCTAGTCGGGCTCCGTTCATAAGAGCCATTACGTACTTAATAAGTCCGAGTTTTCTACTGCCACAAAGTTCAGCCTTGGCATTCTTATAGACTAATTCGCACGTAGGAGAGCCGTGTATGCCAAGTTTATTCTCTATTCGGCGCACATTAACTCCGCCTTGACGCTTATCATAGATAAACATCGAAAGTCCACGGCCGTCTTTCGTGCCTTCTTCTGAGCGTGCGAGTACCAGATGGATGTCTGCGTCTCCATTAGTAATAAATCTCTTGACGCCATTAAGAAGCCAGCAACCATCTTCCTCGGAGTAGGTCGCGCGAAGCATTACGCTCTGAAGATCAGAGCCGGCATCGGGTTCTGTAAGGTCCATTGACATGGTTTCTCCGTCGCACACACGAGGAATATAACGCTGTCGCTGATCTTCATCCCCAAATTCGTAAAGAGTCTCGATGCAATCTTGCAGACTCCAAATGTTTCCAAAGCCAGCATCTTTGGCTGCCACGATTTCTGCACACATTGTGTATGGAGTAATGGCAAAATTCAGTCCTCCATAACGCCGTGGCATCGTCATGCCGTTCATTCCAGCCTGAACCATAGCCTTCAGATTCTTTTCAGTACCAGAAGCGTAACGAACTCGGTTGCCTTCGTGATGAGGTCCCTCTAAATCTACACCTTCTGCGTTGTCGGCTATAGTTGTTGCTGTAATCTCGCCCACGATGTCAAGCACGCGGTCATAGTTGTCCATTGTATCGTCAAAGTCGATAGGGGCATTTTCATACAAGTCCTTATCGGCAAATGAGCGCTCCTTGAGTTCTACAACTCGGCGCATCAAAGGATGATTTAACTCGAACTTAAGTTCTTGGTGATCGCTATAACAATTTGACATAATATTCTAATTTTCTTTTTTATTTATCAGATAATAGGCTATACAGAGGTAAACGAACAAGAGTATAGACAAAATCAATACCATCACATTGGTCCGCCCAAACCAGATTATGGCACAGTCCAACAAGATAGCACTCCAAATCAAGTTCTTAGGAGTTGTCCATTCTTCCTTTACGTCTTTCCAAAATCCCATATTACTTGCTGTTCTCCTTATAGTACTTGATGAGTTTTGGTACTACCTCTTCTACACTTCCCGTTATAACATAGTCGGCTATCTGGTTGATAGGAGCATTCGGATCCGTGTTGATAGAGATTACGATACCGCTCTCTTTCATTCCTGCCACGTGCTGAATGGCTCCACTTATGCCACAGGCAAAATAGACTTTCGGCCTAACGGTTACGCCGGTCTGACCTATCTGCTGGTCGTGTTCGCAGAAACCTGCATCTACCGCGGCACGGCTTGCGCCTACTTCACCGTGAAGTTCATCGGCCAATTTTCTCAGAAGGTCAAAGCCCTCTTTCGAGCCGACGCCGTAACCTCCGGCTACAATAATAGGAGCGCCTTTCAGGTTATTTTTAGCTTTCTTTACCTCCCTGGCGACAACTTTTACAACGTAGTCTTCAGCGGGTACAAAGTCGGAAACCTTTTCATATATAATCTGGCCGGCATATTGCGGGTCTAAAATTTCAGCTTTCATAACGCCACTACGAACTGTAGCCATCTGAGGACGATGGTCCGGGTTCACAATTGTGGCTACGATATTGCCACCAAATGCCGGACGTATCTGATACAACAGGTCGCGGTATGTCTTTTGGTTTTTCTTATCCTCATAGTCGCCTATCTCAAGCGCAGTGCAATCTGCAGTAAGGCCACTCGTCAGAGAGGAGGAGACGCGGGGGCCCAAGTCCCTTCCGATTACCGTTGCACCCATCAGACAAATTTGTGGGTTCTCTCTCTTGAACAGGTTCACGAGGATATCAGTGTGTGGCTTGGAGGTGTAGGGGAAAAGGCCCGGAGCATCAAAAACATGGAGTATATCTACACCATAGGGGAGTATCTGCTGTTCTACTTTTCCCTTGATGTCCGTTCCGGCAACTATGGCTTCAAGTTGCACGCCTAAGCGGTTGGCCAGTTTACGCCCTTTCGTGAGCAATTCAAAGCTCACTTCTTCCACTTGGAAGTTATCTATTTCACAGTAAACAAATACGTTGTTCATTTTCCTTATTCTTTAGGGTTATCCGATAGTATGACTGGCTAAAAGCTCCTGAATAAGGGCTTCCACCTCGGCATCGTCAGCCGACAGGCGCTTACTTTCTTTAGCTTTGAATACGATATTCTGCACGGCCTTTACTTTCGTGGGCGAGCCCGCTAATCCGCATTGGTTGTAGTCGCCTTCTATATCTGCCACGCTCCATTGTGTCACCGTCAAGTAGGGCTTTTTATCAAATTCCTCCTTATACGGCATATTTTCCGTACGTTCCATTGGCGCCGTTGCACGCTTGTATTTCATCAGAAGTTTAGCGTTGCGCGGGCGACATGGCTCAGCATCGCCATTCACAGTAAGCAGTATGGGCAACGGAGCCTCAACTGTCTCGGCACCTCCGTCGATATGGCGCGTCACATTGATCTTTCCATCCACTATACTATTGATTTTAGTCACGTAGGTAACCTGGTTCAGATCAAGTTTCTGCGCTACCTGCGGACCAACCTGCGCCGTATCGCCATCAATAGCCTGTCGTCCGCCTATAACGATGTCTGGCATTCCTATCTTACGAATGGCAGTGGCCAGAGCGTAGCTGGTGGCCAACGTGTCGGCTCCGGCAAAAGCGCGGTCGGTCAAAAGCACTCCGCCATCGGCCCCACGGAACAATCCCTCGCGGATAATTTCTGTTGCACGCGGGGGACCCATCGTCAGAATATGAACAGTCGAACCAGGGAACTGGTCTTTGAGTTGAAGCGCCTGCTCTAGCGCGTTAAGATCTTCGGGATTGAAAATGGCAGGCAGGGCGGAGCGATTGACTGTTCCTTCGGGCGTCATGGCATCCTTACCCACGTTGCGAGTATCAGGCACCTGCTTGGCCAGCACAATGATTTTTAGTTTCATATCATATTTTTGTTAAGTGACACGTTTGTCTGATTTTCGCTGGCGAGCGACAAATAATGATATAAGCACTTCACGCGCGCGCGAAAATCGTGCCAAATTTAGTGAAATATAATTAGAAGACAAAATTATTCGGACCTATCAGCGAGTAGGCCTATATAATACGTCCATTAGATTATGTCGTAAAATAATGGTATAATGGCGTTTTTCGTTTCACAGTGTGAAATTTAAATTTCACACTGTGAACTCTATATTTCACATTGTGAAACAGACTGCGCAATAGGCTTTTAAAATCTTTTCTTACCTTTGCGGAAAGATTGGAGCCATTTAATTTGAAATACCACTATTATGTCTAACAATAAACCCAAGTTGCCTATTTCCCGGAAAGGATTATGGAGTATTTTAGGTGTGTTATGCCTCTGTCAGCTCTATGTATTTTTTGGGGGAAAGAATACATCCGACGAAGCCACACAGCAAGAATCACTTTTATCTATCCTGCAAGAAAACGGGACTGATGCTTCGGCAGAAAACGATACCCCGTCCTCACTTTTGATTCAGAAACTGCCCGAAGGAGTACGCTCGCAGATTCTCACACGCCGAGGTTATACCGTATCGTATAATGCCGACAACAAAATACCCAATTACGTGGCATGGAAACTTACGGCCGCCCACTCACGTGGTTATGCAAGTCGCGAAGACATGGAGTTCCGCACCGACTCCGAGGCTCAAGGAGCACGAGTGGATACTTACGATTACATGAACAGCGGTTATGATCGCGGACACATGTGTCCCGCCGGAGACAACAAATGGGATGAGAAAGCATTGGCACAGACTTTTCTTTTCTCCAATATTTGTCCACAACACCGCGGGCTTAATGCCAACGACTGGAACGAGTTGGAACAGCAGACACGAGTATGGGCCAGAAAATACGGAGAAGTTTACGTGGTTTGTGGCCCTGTACTTTACGCTCGTCAGCATAAGACTATTGGCAAGCACAAGGTGGTTGTACCTGAAGCCTTCTATAAAGTGGTTATGCGCACGGATCCAAAACCTCAGGCCATAGGATTTATTTTCAAGAACAATGGCAGTTCGCAACCCAAAGAAAGCTGTGCTGTATCCGTAGATGAGGTAGAACAAATCACGGGGATAGACTTTTTCTCCGCTTTGCCAGACTCTGTAGAGAACCGCATAGAGGCACAATTTGACAAGTCTATGTGGGTTTGGCAAAACTTTAAGAAATAAATTTATCAAATTATATTATAAATAGTTATGAAAAGAGTATTATCCGTTTTAGTCCTGATGGCCACCGCCTCCATAATGGTCGCACAGGATAGGACCGACTGCTGTCAGGAAAAGTCCAATCCGGTGATAGATGCCATAATGACACGAACCAGTATCCGGCAGTTTCAAGACAGAAAAGTAGAGCCGAGCATTGTGCAGACGCTCCTGCGCGCCGGTATGGCAGCACCTACAGCACGAAACAAGCAACCTTGGCATTTTGTAGTCGTAGATAAACCGGAATTACTGGCTCAATTGGGCGGACGTGCCACGAAGGCTCCGCTTGTCATATTAGTTTGTGGCGATTTTACTAAGACGCTTAGAGGAACGGCTCAAGAGTTCTGGATTCAGGACTGTTCTGCAGCTACTGAAAACATACTGTTAGCCGCCCACGCCCTAGGCCTCGGTGCAGTTTGGACGGGCGCATACCCAGGAAGAGAGCTGTGTGAAAAATATCAAAGTATCCTGAATCTTCCCGCAACGCTTGTTCCGCTCAATGCTATAGTAATTGGCTATCCAGCCGAAGCTCCGGCGCCAAAAGATAAATGGCTTGAAGAAAATATAACCTATAATATCTATTCCGCCGAATAGACAGCAGAAAAACAGAACCGCCGGCCATTCTCTGTAAATGGTCGGCGGTTTTCATTGTATAAGGTTGCAAGCGCGCTCCCTTATGGAACTGCATCGCAGGTCTTATCTTTCAATGTAGGCTATAATGTCGCCTTTCTGCACATGAGTACCTTGTTTGGCATTAATCTCAACAAGTTTACCCCCCAAGGCTGCAGGAATTTCTTTAATCTGCCCATATTTGTTTTCTATATAGCAGAAGAAATCGCCTTCTTTATACGTCTTGCCGATAAACGGCTCTATGCTTTTCACACATTCGGCTTCACCATTGATTTCCCAAAGCACGATGCCTGCTTCTGGGGCTACCAATGCATCTGCCTTAGCGTGCTTGAGGGCCAGAGCCTCTTCCACACTTATTCCTTTGGCTCCAGCTTTGTCTTTAGCCGCCTGTAAATCGGCTAGAAATTGCTTTTTGGCATTTCCATTCTTGTATTGACGATATTGTACCTCGTGCATGGCAAACTCATAGAGTTCCTCATCGTCGGGACCCGTTTCCCAGCCATTTTCCTCCATCTCTTTGCGGAATTTGTCTAAGCAGTCAGGGTAGAGGATACGTGGATCATCTGTATAGAACTCGCGATTTTGCTCTTTCGCAAGCGCCTCGAGTTCCGGGGCTATCGGACCAGGCAATTTGCCACTCTTTCCAAGAATCATACCCCACATATTTTCGTCCATCATGGAGAAGCGAGGCTTTCCCATAGACTCTGTGAGCAGATTCATAAGCGCAATATTTTTTACATACTGGCTGAACGGCGTTACAAGGGGAGGGTAGCCCACTCTGGGCCAGACGTAGCCTACTTCATCGAACAAACGAATCAGCAACTCATCTTCCATCAGCGCAGGCTCGCCTTTTCTTTCACGATTGGTATTGATGGCATTCATCGCTCCTTTAAGATCTGCCATCATTGAACCCATCATTCCGCCAGGAAGTCCGCAACCCAGAAGCAGAGAACTCATCAAGTGGTTGGTTTCATTGATGAAATAACCGAGAAAATCATCAATAAATTCCTGAGTAAGTTTGCGTGTTTCCATATAAGCATGCATGTCAATTTCGGGAACGTCGAATCCATAATTTTTAAGCATACTCTGAACGCTTAGCAGGTCGGCATGGCCCTTACCCCAAGACAATGGTTCAATGGCCACATCAATTACGTCAGCGCCAGCCTTGCATACTTCCAGAATACTCGCCATATTAAGCCCCGGGCCTGAGTGGCTGTGATACTGGATAATGATGTCAGGGTGTTTCTGCTTTATCATAGCCGTCAGTTGGCCCAAAAGTGCAGGTTGGCCTATTCCGGCCATATCTTTCAGGCAGATTTCAGGAGCTCCGGCCGAGATGAGTTCATCCGCGATATTGCTGTAATATTCTGCAGTATGGATGGGAGAGTTTGTGATACAGAGGGTAGCCTGAGGAATCATGCCGGCTTCCAACGCCCACTTGATAGAGGGAATTATGTTCCTTGTATCGTTCAAGCCACAGAATATTCTTGTTATGTCCACGCCCTGCGCCTTTTTGACACGATATTGCAATTTTCTCAAATCATCCGCACAGGGGAACATGCGAAGGGCATTCAGCCCACGATCAAGCATGTGTGTTTTAATTCCTGCCTCGTTAAACGGTTTTGTAAAAGCGCGCACGGCATCGTTAGGGTTCTCTCCGTAGAGCAGATTAACCTGCTCAAATGCACCACCGTTCGTTTCAACGCGTGCAAAGCACCCCATTTTTATTATCACGGGCGCAATGCGCTCCAACTGGTCTTTGCGTGGCTGAAACTTACCGTAACTTTGAAACATGTCACGATAAACCAAACTAAAGGCTATCTTGCGTTTTGCCATAATTATTGTGTTGGTATATTAGCTTATGAAATTTTCATTTAGGTTGCGAAAATAGGCTAATAAAACGAAACGACAAAATCGTTTCCCTGTGAAGCGAGTTTGTCTCAATATATAAAAAGAGAAGAAGTCAGGCTTTCTCTAACGCAAGCATCTCGTCTCGAATCTGTGCAGCCGTCACGAAATCCATCTCCTTAGCGGCTTGTTTCATCATACGCTTCAACTGTTCGACTCGCTCTTCCTTTGAGAGTTTTCCATTATACTCTACGCGAGCCTCAGCCACCTGTGTGCCCATAGCGACTTGAGGCGTAATCGTATAACTGTTTTCTGTGTGTTTTTGTGCCCTTGACAGTTCGTTCTGACTGATTTCTTTCCAAATTTGTGTAGGTGTAATGTGATTTTTTTCGTTGTAAGCAATCTGTTTGGCCCTTCTGCGCTCCGTCTCACTTATGGTCTGAGCCATTGACTGCGTTATTTTGTCTGCATACATAATAACGCGCCCATTTACATTACGTGCTGCACGTCCGGCAGTCTGGGTTAGACTGCGAGTGTTCCTTAGAAATCCTTCCTTGTCGGCATCCAGGATAGCAACCAAAGCGACTTCTGGCAAATCCAAGCCTTCCCTAAGCAAATTAACGCCTATAAGGACGTCGTAGATGCCCCGCCTCAAATCATCCATTATTTGGACACGCTCCAAGGTATCTACTTCACTGTGAATGTAACTTGCTTTGATTCCAAGCGATAATAGATATTCGCAAAGTTCCTCTGCCATTCGTTTGGTCAAGGTTGTAACGAGTACACGCTCTTGGGATTCGACACATTTGCGTATTTCTTCTAACAAGTCATCTACTGGCGAATCGTTGGGGCGTACTTGAATGAACGGATCCAATAGTCCTGTGGGCCGAATGACCTGATCTACAACCACGCCCTCGGCTTCCGCAAGCTCATAGTCGGCAGGTGTCGCACTGACATATATTACTTGTCGTGCCAAGGACTGAAATTCTTCAAAACTCAATGGTCGGTTATCCAGCGCGGCGGGGAGTCTGAAACCATAATTTACCAGCGATTCCTTTCTACTCCTATCGCCTTCGCGCATTGCACGGATCTGCGGAACCGTCACATGGCTTTCATCAATCACTACAAGGAAGTCGTCAGGGAAAAAGTCCAGCAAACAATAGGGTCGAGTACCAGGCTCGCGTCCGTCAAAGTACCTGCTGTAATTTTCAATACCACTACAATGGCCCAACTCACGTATCATTTCGATATCGTAACTTACTCTTTCCTCAAGGCGCTTTGCTTCCAGTTCTTTTCCTATTTCTTTGAAATAATTAACCTGTTCTACCAAATCGTCCTGAATATGGCGGATGGCTATTTCCTGCTTGTCCTTGGTTGTCAGAAAGAGATTGGCGGGATATACCTTATAAACCGAGTAGGTTCCTAAGACCTGTGCATCAATCGGGTCTATCTCTTGGATTGAATCTATCTCCTCTCCCCAAAAAGAAATACGCAACGCACGGGTAGAATAGGCAAGAAATACATCCACCGTATCCCCCTTAACACGATAATTACCCGACTGAGGGGCTACATCGTTGCGTACATATTGCGAATCATTGAGTTGGAGTAGCAGTTTATTGAGAGGATAGGCTTTGCCGACTTGTAATTCAATGATATTATCGTAGAAAGCAGCCGGATTACCCATTCCATAAATACAACTGACAGATGAAACGACAACCACATCGTTTCGGCCGGAAAGCAGGGCAGAGGTGGCCGAAAGTCGGAGCCGGTCTATTTCTTCATTGATGGCTAAGTCCTTTTCTATATAGGTATCCGTAGAAGCAATATAGGCTTCGGGCTGGTAATAATCGTAGTAGGAGACATAATACTCTACCGCATTCTCTGGAAAGAAATTTTTCAGCTCCGTATAAAGCTGCGCAGCCAGCGTCTTATTATGGCTGAGCACAAGCGTGGGCTTTCCCACATTCCGAATAACATTTGCGATGGTAAAAGTCTTCCCGGAACCCGTTACGCCCAGCAATACCTGTGCCGGATTGCCCAATTTGACACCCTCCGTAAGTTGTCGAATGGCTTCAGGCTGGTCTCCCGTTGGAGAATAATCAGAATGTAGGATATATTCATTCATCCTTTCGGAAGGTCTTACTTATCAGCCGAATCCAGCGTGTGGGCCGCCAAGTCGATAAGCGAACTGGTCAGAGGGCTTACCGGTACAAGCGGAAGACGCAATTTATTCTCAGATAGGCCTAACTTCTTCAGCAAGCACTTTATACCCGCAGGATTTCCCTCAAGCATCATCAACTTATAGAAGTCTTGGAGTTGCTGATTGATCCGTTCTGCTACGATATAGTTGCGTTTTATCGTCTGATGCACCATTTCGCCAAAAAGTTTCGGATAAGCATTTCCGACAACAGAAATAACTCCCGTGGCCCCATCTTTAAGAGCATCGTAGGCAAGAGCGTCGTCTCCACAAAGAACTTCGAAGCGTGGAGGTGTAGCCTTAACAAATCGGTCGATTTGCTCTAGCTTTCCCGCTGCCTCCTTAATGGCCACCACATTAGGTGCGCTCTCCACAATTCGGCAAAGCGTCTTTTCGTCTAAGTTCACGCCTGTACGACCGGGAATGTTATAGATAACTATCGGTAGGTGGCTCGCACGACTTATCGCCATAAAGTGCTGGAAAAGGCCCTCCTGTGAGGGTTTATTATAGAAGGGACAAACGATCAGAACGCCCTGGAATCCCTCCAAATCGTCGGATTCAAGTTCATCACAGATGGCTTGGGTATTATTGCCACCGGCTCCAAGGAGCAAGGGGATGCGGTGGTCTGTGGCAAGAACCACGGTCTGTCTGATAGCAAGCCTTTCCTGTCGGCTCAGGGTAGGGGTCTCTGCGGTCGTACCAAGGACACACAAAAAATCCACACCATTCTCCACTTGCATTTCTACAAGTCGTCGGAGCGCGTCATAATCCACTTCACCGTTTTCCTTAAAAGGCGTAACCAGCGCAACGCCGAATCCGCGGAACGGATTAATATAGGGTTGATTCATATTATCGTTTCGGTCTATAGATTGCTATTAAGTGTTGGTTTCAATGAGTTGCAGAAATTCATCCTCATTCATAAGTGGGATACCTAGTTTCTGTGCTTTCTCCAACTTACTGGGTCCCATATTTTCTCCGGCTAAGATAAAAGATGTCTTATTGGATATGCTACTGGCATTCTTGCCTCCATGCAGAAAAATAAGATTCTTGTATTCTTCCCGGCTATGCTTTTGGAAAGTACCGCTGATGACGATTGATTTGTCCTTTAATTTTTCAGATAGTACTGTCTGATTTTCTTCTTCCATACGCACCCCGAAAGACCGAAGCCTTTCAAGAAATTGCAAGTTGTCCGGATCAGAAAACCAACGTACCACACTTTCGGCTATGATATTGCCCACGCCTTCTACCTCGCCCAAATCTTCTTGCGAGGCCGTACGAAGTGCGTCCAGACTATGATAATGTTGCGACAGTAATCTGGCGACAACTTTTCCAACGAACCGGATTCCCAGAGCGAATATGACCCTGTCTAAACTTGCTTGCTTGCTCTGCTCAATGGCCGCAAGTATTTTCCGAGCAGATACTTCTCTGCTTAAATCAGTGCCGGCCAAGTCCTCCAACCGAAGCATATACAAGTCGGCTGCATTATGTATCAATCCACGCTCATAATAGTCGTCCACGGTTTCTGGCCCAAGTGAACCGATGTTCATAGCATCGCGACTGATAAAATGCTCTATTTTTCCTTTTATCTGCGGGGGGCAACCGGCTTCATTAGGACAGTAGTGGGCAGCTTCGCCCTCCACACGCACTAACTCATGCCCACAGGCCGGACAATGGTCCGGGAATTCTATGGCAGGCTTTAGTGACTCAATGCGTGCGGATTTGTCAACTCCTACAATCTGTGGGATAATTTCGCCCGCCTTTTCTACATATACATAGTCGCCTTGCCTGAGATCAAGTCCTAATATAATATCTTCGTTGTGTAGGGAGGCTCTACGAACTACAGTACCGGCCAAATCGACAGGTTCCATATTTGCCACAGGAGTAACGGCGCCTGTTCGTCCAACTTGGTAAGATACGCTGAGAAGTCTGGTGCGAGCACGCTCAGCCTTATACTTGTAGGCGATAGCCCAACGAGGAGATTTTGCTGTATAGCCTAATTTTTGCTGCTGTGCAATAGAATCCACTTTCAGCACAATGCCATCAATAGCAAAGGGAAGCCGATGGCGGGCTTCATCCCAGTAATCAATAAATTCAAATATTTCGTCAACGGATGAAGCCAGTCTGGTATGTTCAGAGACCTTGAATCCCCACGACTTAGCCGTTTGCATATTCTGATAGTGACTTTCCGTTGGTATATCCGAACCTAGAAGAAAATAGAGATAGGCATCAAGGCCACGATGGGCTACTACGGACGAGTCCTTGGTCTTAAGCGAGCCCGATGCCGCATTACGCGGATTGGCAAAAAGTGGTTCCTCTGCTTCTGCACGTTCCGCATTCAAGTTGTTAAAACTATCCCACGGCATCAGCACTTCCCCGCGTATTTCAAAACGGGCGGGCCACGGATTGACAACCTTATCGGACGAATTCAGTACAAGGGGTACCGAGCGAATTGTACGGACATTGGCCGTCACATCATCGCCTTGTACTCCGTCGCCACGGGTTACTGCACGAATTAGTCGGCCTTCTTCATAGAGAAGCGAGATGCTGAGACCATCAAACTTAAGTTCGCAACAGATTTGGAAAGGCTCTCCATCCAATCCGTCCTTTATACGCTCATAAAACTCCGTCACCTCAGCCCGGTTGTAGGTATTACCGAGCGAAAGCATAGGCCTCTCATGGCGCACGGTAGGAAAGCCTCCTGAGCCAAGGTCTGAACCCACACGCTGTGTAGGCGAATTAGGATCAAAATACTGTGGATTAGCACGCTCCAATTCCTGCAATTCGCGCATCATAGCATCAAATTCCTGATCAGAAATCTCGGGCGCATTCAGCACATAATAGTTTCGATTATGCCGATGCAGTTCTGCGCGCAAATGTTCTATCTGTGCTTTTATATCTTTATCTGACAGGCTAATCGGCTCGTCAAACAGAGAGGGCTGTGCGTAGGTATCTGCAGATTTCTTCCTACTCATGAGTTGAAGGATTGGGCTTTCTTTTTGTACGTTGCAAAAATAATCCTTTTTGACGTTACAACAAATAGTCGCAATACTTCGATTTTATTCTTACTTTTGCACACAGAAAAATTTCCGAGTTGCGTCTGCTGACGCCATAATCCGCTTCATTATGCGTATAGACATCATCACCGTTTTGCCAGAGATGCTGGACAATTTCATAAACCTTTCCATCGTAGCCAGGGCCCGAAAGAAAGGTTTGGTAGAGATTGTGGTCCACGACCTAAGGGATTATACAGAAGACAAGCACCGTCGCGTTGACGACTATCCTTACGGAGGTTTTGCCGGTATGGTAATGCAGTGTCAGCCTATTGATGCCTGCATTTCCGCCCTTACAGCCGAACGACACTACGATGAAATCATCTTCACATCGCCCGACGGACAGAAATTCGACCAGCCTATGGCCAACGAACTATCATTGAAGGGAAACATTATCATATTGTGTGGCCACTATAAAGGTGTGGATTACAGAATTAGAGAGCATCTGGTAACTCGCGAAATATCGATAGGGGATTATGTCCTTACTGGAGGAGAACTTGCAGCTGCTGCGATTACTGATGCCATAGTGCGTTTGCTTCCAGGGGCTATCGGAGATGCGGAAAGTGCGCTGAGTGATTCGTTTCAAGACCATCTGCTGTCTGCCCCTGTATATACTAGACCACGCGACTATAAGGGGTGGCTCGTACCGGATGTGCTCCTCAGCGGAAACGACCGACTTATAGCTGAATGGGAGCAACAACAAGCCTTTGAACGTACGCAAAGACTTCGTCCCGACCTACTTGAGAAATAAAGCAAGCCATCTACAGAAAAGTAAAAGGGACCCGCATTCGTTTG
The DNA here is from genome assembly GCA_017478625.1 of Alloprevotella sp. Taxonomy (GTDB): domain Bacteria; phylum Bacteroidota; class Bacteroidia; order Bacteroidales; family Bacteroidaceae; genus Alloprevotella. Next base: position 85,236 of record JAFVDF010000001.1, on the reverse strand, counting down.
GGGTCCCTTTTTCCGTAAATGTGTCTGGGCTATCAACTGGCCTTAACCATCTGTCTGCTTATTGATCAATGGAAAGATTGTCAAAGTCCACGCTTTGCTTTCCTCCGACCTTAAATCCTATACCATTGGAGTGTAGTGTGAGAAAACGTCTCTCTAACGCTTTCATGCCATTTACTGAAAATTTCAGCCTCTCGGGTTCTGCGTCTATGCGCAATGCTACCGTCGTGTTCTTTTGTTCCTTGAGTTTTATGGTTGCATTAAAGTTTCCGACCAGCCGCCCTTCTTTCCATTGTTCAAAACGGGCCAGTCCTTCTTTTACCATAAAGGCCAGATAATTTTCATCGTCTTGGTAGTCGAGTACAATACCAAATTCTTTTTCGTCATCAATCTTTTTCACGAACACATCGCATTGCAAGACGAAAGCATCCTGAATATCAAGTGGCGCATAACAGAACACGATGACAGGCTCTTCGGTCTTGCTCATTACATGCATCTTACCATCCTTGATAATAGCCTCTTGTTTCTTGGAAGCATACTCGTTCCATTCCCAAGTGCTTTCCTCAAAATCTTCTATCATTTGCGCGTGGGCAGAAAGGACGAACAGACTCAGCAGAGCCACTAAAATACTTCTCATATCCTTATCTTATAGTTTACCAAGGCGACTTTGGAATTCTGAAATAATAGGAGCCACATCCTTCAGTATGCGATTAGAATCCTTGAAGTTGTCCGCATTTCTTCGGCCACGCATTGACGATTCCTGTGAACTTATTTTTATCTGGAAGGACAGGTCTCCACCCAAGGAGGTCTCTCTGACTGACACGCGAGTACGGATGGCTTTTTCTGCTTCTGGGAACGTTTTGTAAACCCAAGCAGTCTGTACATAGCCAGATGCCATGTCGCTGGTCTGTATCTCGTCAAAATAATTCAGAATAATAGCATGTATCATTTTCCAAGCTAATTCGGCATCCACCTTTCCCTTGTCATCTACTTTGTACAAATCCTTGTTTACACGCACCGTAAAATACTTATTTGCGTTTCCATACTCGGTGGTAGCCTCAACAGAGGGATCCTCTCTCAATTTGAAAGAGATAGCCGAGCGCGTATCCGTTGAAAAAATGCGTGTCTCTATGGGAACGTAGCCGTTATCCTCAACTCTGACGACAACAAAGCCTTCTTTTTTAGGAATGTTCAGTAGCGCTTGTCCTTCGCCATAATAAGATCCATCCACATAAATCTTGGCCGTGGCAGGACTAACTGATACTTTGATTTTTTTCGCTGTAGCACAAAGGGCCACAAGCAACAACATGGAAAAGAAGAATAATCTTTTCATTTTTCAAATAATTTTGCGCCACCCTGTACCCTGAGGTCAGCTGTTATGTAATAATCTGAAAGACGTGGGCCATCATTCCGTTTGCCAATCCCATCATCTGGCCCTCGCGAAGCCTTACCCAAGGATTTGCAACGAGAAGCCCACGCCGGGGATGTATTATAGGACACAAGCGTACAAGGCACTTGTGCGTACATACATCAACGTGGGACGCTCGTTTGCCGTATCTTCTTGGGTTCTAAACTTGCGAGGTTTGATGATAGAAGATGACGTCAAGAAACGTCCTTATTTAACCAATATGTAGTCCTATCCGTCACTTGGACTCTTCAGACTAACGCAAAAGTAAGGTATTCCTGTGGGACAGTAAAATTATTCGGTTTGAAAATTCCATAATCCCATTTTTTATTTCATAGTGTGAAATATGCGTTTCACACTGTGAAATTTGAATTTCATGCTGTGAACTTGACGTTTGCATTATTATCTTAAAAGATTAGAGGGAGAAAGTGGCGCAAAGGACAGACTTTTGTTTCGCCTTATGGCTCCGACCTATTAAATTTGCAGAGATATAAATAAAAAGAATGATGAAAAACCTGCTACTGACAGCACTTGATCATTTGCAGAAAGCTCTGACGAAGACAGGCCGTTTTCTAAAACGCAATGGGAAAGCATATATTCGTCACTTCAAGCAAGGAGGGTGGTGGAAGCGCACCTGGATGTGTCTGCTTACGCTATTTGTATTCATACTGCTTTATGTGTTTGCTGTATCGGTGAATCTATTTTGGCTGTTTGGCCGTTCTCCGTCCTTGCAGGATATTATGCATCCGAAAACTCCCGCTGCAAGCGAAATATACAGTGCTGACGGCCAGCTGATAGGTAAGTTTTTCAACGAAAATCGCTCTCCCGTAAACTATGACGAGGTCAGTCCCATATTCTACGAAGCACTTATCTCCACAGAAGACGAACGTTTCTACAGTCATCACGGCATAGATATTCCGGGGCTCTTTTCTGCAGCCAAAGATGCGGCTAAAGGGCGAGCACGCGGCGCATCTACCATTACGCAGCAACTTGTGAAAAATATGTTCAAGATGCGTAGCGAGTACGGAACTGGCTTGCTTGGTAAAATTCCAGGACTGCATATGCTGATTCTAAAAAGCAAGGAGATGATTATTGCTGTAGAACTAGAACTTTTCAACTCGAAAGAAGACATTTTGCGTATGTATGTCAATACAGTTGATTTTGGTTCTAACGCATTTGGTATTAAGACTGCAGCAAAGACTTATTTTAACACCACACCTGATAAGCTGACGGCCGAACAGTCCGCAGTTTTGGTGGGAATGCTCAAGGCTACTACTGCATACAATCCTGCACTGAATCCGGAGGCCAGTAGGGGACGACGGAATGTGGTTTTAGAAAACATGCACGCTTATGGAAGTCTCACGAGAGCTCAGGCTGACAGCCTGAAAAAACTTCCGCTCAGCCTGAACTTCCGAGTAGAATCCGTGCGCGACGGACAAGCACTCTATTTCCGCGATGCAGTAGCAGATTATCTGGCTGAAAAATGTCCCAAACTAAATCCTTACACCGATGGCCTTAAGATTTTTACCACGCTTGATATGCGTATGCAAAAAATGGCCGAAGAAGCACTCGTAGAACAAATGCGCACTGTGCAACGCAATTTTGATAGTCACTGGCGGGGCCAAGATCCGTGGAGAGATGAACAAGGAAGAATCATACCCGACTTCATTGAGAAAAAATTACAACGTACCAGTGCTTACAAAAACCTACAGGCTCGATTTGCAGATTCTCCCGATTCCGTTGCTTTTTACTTGAATAAACCGCACCGGGTAAAGCTGTTTACTTACGATGGTATCCAAGAGCGCGATATGTCCACCACAGATTCGTTGCGCTATATGGCAGCCCTTATGCACGCCGGATTTGTAGCCATGGAACCTAATTCTGGGGAGATAAAGGCCTGGGTAGGTGATATTGATTATAAGACCTGGCAATATGACAAGGTTACAGCGAGCCGACAACCTGGTTCTACATTCAAGCTCTTCGTATATGCAGCGGCAATGGAACAGGGAATGACCCCTTCGGACAGGAGGCGCGATTCGTATGTACAGATGGAAGTTTTCGACAAGAGCAAGAATGAAAATGTAATATGGCGTCCTACGAACGCAAACGGCTTTTTCTCCGGGGCAGATCTCCCTCTGCGTTCCGCATTTGCGCAAAGTATCAACTCAGTGGCCGTTAAAGTGGGCCAGGAGGTGGGCATTGACAATATTGTCAAACTAGCCCAGAAAATGGGGGTAACTTCCCATCTTGACCCCACACCTTCACTTGCGTTGGGTTCAAGCGACATGCAATTAGAAGAATTAGTGGGAGCCTATTCTACCATTGCCAATGACGGGGAATATGTAGAGCCCGTACTCGTTACGAGGATTGAAGATGCCAACGGAAAAGTGATTTATGAGGCCAAGCCCGAGAAACACCGGGCCATCTCTAAGCGGTCAGCATTTTATATGCAGAAGATGCTGGAAGCAGGCATACGCGATGCCGGTGGCACCTCGCAATCTATGCAACACTACCTCGGTAACCTCTACTGGAGTAAGAAAATAGATGCCGGAGGTAAGACTGGGACTTCAAACAATCATTCTGATGCTTGGTATGTCTGTGTAACTCCTCAGTTAGTGGCTGGCGCTTGGGTAGGGGCCGAAGACCGCTGCGTACACTTCCGTACAGGTGCGCTCGGACAAGGCAGTAAAACTGCACTTCCTATCGTGGGGCTTTTCTATCAGAAAGCACTTGCAGACCCCAAACTCCAAGCAAAATACGCAAAAGTCTATCCAGAACCCTCTGAACCTATTCGTCCCGAGCTGTACAACAGTACCTACTACATCCCAACTACTAAGTCCGATTCGGACTCCTTGACAGAAGATAACAGTTTGCTAGTTTCATCGGCCGACAACCTTATGGAAGGAGATAAGACGACTGATTTGCAACAAAGTGAAAACCATACAGAGGACAACCTCTTTGACTGATATGCCGACCAAATCCTCCAACATCCAGCTTGAAACTTCCCCCTTAATAATTGCAGGTCCATGTGCTGCAGAATCTGAACAGCAGCTGTTGGAAACGGCTGGCTTCTTGGCTCAGACTTCAGTAAAAATCTTTCGTGCGGGTATTTGGAAACCACGCACCAATCCTAACACTTTCGAAGGGGTAGGGGAAATCGGTCTGAAATGGCTGAACCGTGTACGCAGAGAATATGGTTTAAAAGTGGCCACAGAGGTGGCAACCCCCAAGCATGTAGAACTGGCACAAAAATACGATATTGATGTCTTTTGGATAGGCGCCCGAACCGCGTCAGACCCCTTTGCGGTGCAAGCCCTGGCGGATGCGTTAAAAGGAGAATCTCGTCCTGTTTGGTTGAAAAACCCCATCAGTCCAGAAATAGATCTGTGGTGTGGTTCCGTAGAACGAATGCTGCGGGCAGATTTGAGCCATTTAGGACTAATTCACAGAGGCTTTTCCACTTATCGTAATGAGGTTTATCGCAACTCGCCCTTTTGGCAAATCCCCCTGGAGATGCGCCGACGGTATCCAAGCCTGCCATTACTTTGCGACCCCTCACATATGGGCGGAAATAAGAACCTAATAGGCGAACTCTCACAACAAGCCCTGAATTTAGGGTATGATGGTCTGATGATAGAAGCACATATCCATCCAGATCAGGCACTGTCCGACTCCTCTCAACAGCTACGCCCACAGCAGTTGGCTAAAATCTTATCAAAACTGGTAGTGCGTCAATCGCAAATACAGCCGAATGAATTGGAGGTATTACGGCACAAGATAGACGAATTAGACGAGACGTTACTTTCCATGTTGGCGGAGAGAATGCAATTAAGTCGCCAGATCGGACAATATAAGAAGACAGAAAATATAACCGTATTCCAAAACGACAGATACGGAGATGTCCTTCAGCATTATACACTCTGGGCCGAGCGCTGTGGACTTTCAAAAGAATTTGCGAAACAGCTCTTTGAAAACATCCATGCAGAGAGTGTGCGACAGCAGATTGAAATTCTCAAAGAGGGACATTAAACAAAATTACATACTTGAAAACTTGGCTTTCCGCAGGAAGCGTTCTATTTTTACATTTATATAGGATTATTCTCCCTATCTAGATGCAAGCAAATGGGACTTTTCTTACGCCATATACTTTCCATTGTTCTCTTTTATAGTTTTGCAGGGCTGTATGCTCAAAGCGTTGAAGTACATGCCCCTTCGACCGTGGGAAAAGGTGAACCCTATTTCAGGGTACAATATGTAGTGAAAAATGTGGATGATGCACAGATTTCCCTTCCCGCCTCAAGCAACTTCAAAGTTCTATCAGGACCCAATAAGTCATATTCTTCTTACACAGAAATTATCAATGGTCAGTCAAGATCTGAGACCTCTATAACTTTTACCTATTTGTTTGCCCCTGTAAGAGTTGGAAATTTTTCAATAGGCCCGGCAAGCATAAAGGTCGGGAGTAAGACATTAAAATCAAAGTCCGTCAATATTGTTGTTGACAATACGTCTTCCGCTAATTCTAATACTCCCTCACAAGGTGCAACGACTAAAGAAAATAATTCCGTACAGACTGCTGGAACTCCAGTAACAGAGCGCGATCTCTTTATAAAGGTGTTGCCCAGTAAGACAACTGTGTATGAGGAAGAAGCTGTTCGCCTGACTTACAAAGTATATTCACGCCTCGGTGTTGGCTTGCAAAATGTCATGCTCACTAAGAAGCCAGACTTTAAGGACCTCGTTTCACACGAAGTCAGTATTCATGCCATAGAGCAGAATCTGGAACGAGTGGGCAATGAGAATTACAAGACCGGTGTAATAATGGAGTATGTCGTTTTCCCACAGAAATCCGGGAGCCTTACCATACCTCCGATGACATTTGAATGTGCGGTTGTCCAGCAACTGGGAGGAATGGACGCTTTTGACTCATTCTTTAATGGAGGCGGATTAGTGGGTAAAAAAGTGCAACGTACGACTCCGGCTCTTACCATACAGGTAAATGCATTGCCAGAGCCACGTCCAGACAATTATACCGGAGGCGTAGGACAATTTAATATTTCGGGCAAGTTATTGCAGTCAAAAATCAAATCAAATGAGATTGCAACCTATCGGTTAACTATCAGTGGTACAGGAAATCTGAATCTCATCACCGCCCCCCATATAGACTTCCCAAAAGACTTCGAAACTTTTGACGTAAAAACCACGGACAGTACAAAAATATCTTCCGCGGGTATGACGGGTTCTGTATTCTTTGACTACACATTTGTACCGCGCAATAAAGGAGAATACTCTATTCCTCCCGTCCACTTAAACTATTTCGATAATGCAAAAGGGACTTATGTCACACATAGTACAGAGGAAATCAAGGTACAAGTGGAACAAGGGAAAAAGTCGGACAAGGAAATAAATGGCGAACTAGCATTAAGAAACAAAGATATCAGGTCGATTATCCATTCTAATAATACAGACGAACGAGATTATTCCACTCCCTATTGGAAGCAACCCGTTTATTGGCTTCTACTATTTGCACTTCCTTTACTGGCTGTAATCCTTATCAACCTATTAGTTTATTGGAAAAACAATAGTAGAAATCTTCTAAATAAATGGACTAACAAACGCCTGAAAGTTGTAGAGAGTGAATTAGATAATGCAGAGCGGCTATGGAATAATGGTGACATCCAACAATCCAAAGAAAAATTGCATCAAGCCGTTATTGCCTATTTATCCGATGCTTTGTCACTGCCTTCTCAACAGGTAACCACTGAAAATGTGGGTAAGATCTTAGCCCAAAAGAATAATAGCGATGCAGATGTGGTTACTCTGACCGAACAACTCACGGAAATAGAGATGCTACGTTATTCTAATATTGATTCTGCCACTTTAAACCAATTGATTGCCGACGTGCGCCAATCAATCAGAGCCATTGACAAGACGTTATGATATCTATAAAAAATCGCTTCTATATATACTTTTTCAGTTGCATACTACTAGCAACTTTTCCCTTGCTGAAAGTATCGGGTAAAACAGCCTCTTTACAACGGGCTGATAGTTTGTATGAGCAGGGAAACTATCTGGAAGCCACCAAGGAATATGAAGATGTCATAGATACTAATCCATCGTTTGTAGCCTACTATAATCTTGGCAACTCCTATTATCGGCAGAAACAATTAGGTAAGGCCATCTTGAACTACGAGCGTGCTATTCGCCGAAATCCTACTTCGGCTGACGTACGCTTCAATCTTGCGTTATGTAAGAGCAAGGCGATTGATTCTTATGATACTCGCTCCAATTTCTTTTTTATAGACTGGCTTCAAAAATTACGTGATAAGTTATCCACAAATCAATGGGGGAGATTGGGCTTATTATTAGCCGTACTCGCCAGTTTATTTTTCTACATTTTTATAAGGAACAAGTCCGTAGCCCGAAGAAAGTTTTTTTTCACAATATTCATGGTGTCAATCATTTTCTTCGTTGTTGTAAATGCTTTGGCTTATTGGCAATGGCACGACTATAATCGCATCAAACAAGGAGTAATTATAGTTGAACAAGAAACTCTATATTCCAGCCCGGACAATAGTGCAAAATCTCTTTCCGAGATACACGAGGGAACCATCGTAAACGTAAATAACAAAAAAGAAGGTTGGCTTTTCATTACACTGCCAGACGAATCGGCTGGTTGGATTACAGCTGACGCCCTAGAAATAATATAATCTCAACTTTATAATAACCTATAAACTCACCTTATTATATGATAATCATTGGCATCGCAGGAGGAACGGGGTCGGGTAAGTCAACCGTTGTACGCAAAATTGCTGAACACATACACGGTGGACAAGTTTCGATTATTCCTCAAGATTCTTATTATAAGAAAGCACCGCTCGGGATACCTCTTGAAGAACTGCGCAAAATGAATTATGACCATCCAGATGCCTTCGATTGGGATCTGCTGGAAGAACATATCGCGGCTCTACGCAACGGAGAAGCCATTGAACAGCCCACATATAGCGTACCAATTTGTGACCGCCTGCCAGAAACGATCCACGTTGAACCTTCTGACGTCATTATTGTAGAAGGAATCATGGCTTTATACCGTAAAAAATTGCGTGATTTAATGGACCTGCGGGTATATGTTGATGCCGATTCTGATGAGCGCCTAATCAGGGTAATAGAGCGAGACATTGTAGAACGTGGACGCACCGCCCAAAATGTTATGGAAAGATATCGGAAAGTGCTGAAGCCTATGCACAAAGAGTTTATTGAGCCCACCAAAGAATATGCAGATATTATTATACCTCAAGGAGGGTCCAATACCAGAGCCATCAACATTCTCAGGGTATATATTGAGAAGATTTTAAGAAAGCAACAAACGACATAAAATCGTTTTCTGTCTAACTATTCAACGGGCTTGCAGATTGAAAAAATATGCCAAAATAATCAAATGGTGCGTGGGACTACTCATAGGCCTCCACCTTGGTTTAATGGCTCTGCTGAATTTTGATTTTACCCAAAGATGGCTGGGAAATGTGGCTGAACATTTCTTAGAAAACAAATTGGGTACAGAGGTCAAAATAGATAAGATTGGTGTAGATTTCTTAAATCGGCTCATTGTACACGATATTACGATAAAAGATAAGGACAACGAAATTTTATTAAAAGCCAACCAACTAACAGCAAAGATTGAATGGCGCTCCTTGCTAAGCGAACAACTTTCGTTGCGTACCATATCTCTTCTTGATGCTGAGGTATTATTATATAAAAAGGAGGGAGAGAATGAGCCAAACTACCAATTTGTAATAGATGCGTTCAAATCTGACAATAAGGAAAAGAAAGCGCTCAATCTACGCATCAATTCCATCATTCTGAGGCGCGTGAATGTAAGTTACGATGACTATTCCAAACAGAGAAATACAGAAAAACTTGACCCGAACCATCTAAAATGTAGCGACATTACAGCCAACATTAGTTTGAAGGAGATTTCGGACAAACGCCTCATTTTACGCGTTCGCGACCTGCATCTAGAAGAACAGTCCGGGTTGAAACTAGAGAAACTGACCTGTAGGATTGAAGCGAACCAGCATGGGGCAGAAATACAGGATATTATCCTAAAATTGCCTCATTCTCTATTCAAGCAGAAAAAGGTATCACTTTCTTTCGATGCTTCTTCTAAGGAATCGTTTATACCATCCCTTCACGCAAAAGGGGAATTGGATGAGGTCAGTGTGCGTATGTCCGACCTGGGTTTCCTTATCCCACAGTTGAAAAAATGGGATCAAGACTTTCAGTTGCAAACTTCCTATGAATTAAAAGACCAACAAATAAAGGCAAGTGTCCGCTCTAATTCTTTTGACAACGATTTTATTCTGTTATCAACGGGTCAATACAATTGGAAGAATAATGGTCAAGACATTTTACATTTAGACGTTGATAAAATTCATTTGGCCTCTGGATTTATATCTTCTGTTCCCGAAACAATTATACCGCTCAATATTACTAAAGTATTATCCAATTTAGGAGCTGTAAACCTAAATGGAACTATTACCCAAACGGCTTTAAAAAATTGGCTGTTCAATCTAGACACACAAACGGAGAAGGGAAGGATAGATGCCAGCGGAAAATTTGATGGCAAGCAGCTGAAGACAGATATACAGATGAAGGAGGTGCTTTTGTCCGAGATCTTACAGAATCCATCTGTACCTAAATCGATTACATTGGCTACAACATTATCAGTCAATAAGAATGATCAATCGTTCACTTCTTTTGGTGGCCAAGTTGATATTCCCAAAGTGGTGTTCAAAGACTTTGAAGTAGAAAAGGTTAAAGTAAACACGGAATGGAATAAATATGGCCAAAGTATTGCACATATCACTGTTGAAGATAAAAATACGCAATTAACGAGTAATATAAGAGGCAATTTTGATGGAAAACATCTATCCAACACTCACATAGAGTTTGATATTGACCATATAGACTTATCGGCTTATCCTGTTGGCGAATTGATGAAAGATAAAGCAATAACAGGTGCCGGAAATATTGAGATAAAAACTCTTGTTAGCAATAGTACCGATGCAACAGTCCACTTGAAAAATTTTGCAATCCAAACACCAGACACCACGGCACATATTGCAGATTTTATCGCAAATATCAATCAGGATGGGCTTACAATAAGCACAGACTTTGCAGAAATTTCTCTACAAGGAAACCCTTCCATCAAAAAGATCCTTGCCGCAGGTCAACAGATCGTACACAAAGCACTACCCAATTTAGTAAATACTCCAAAGACAAATCTTACGAATCTCGACCAATGGAGTGTGCGTGGAAAAGTGCTTCCAACCCATATTTTTAGAGTTTTATTTAATCAGCCGGTCACATTAACAAAACCATTATATATTGATGGCCAACTAAATCCCAATGGCGTAAATTCATTCCTTTCTCTTTCCTCCCAAGACATCAGTTATGGCAAGCAGCAGATACAGGATTTACGAATATATGTAGAGGACAGACCTCAGAAACTAGCCTGTTTAATCCAAGGTGATAAGTGGTTTGGCTCCCAACTCGTTAATTGGGAAATAGACACTAAAGCTGTAAACGAAATCCTAAGTACAACTATCTCCTGGAAAGGGCAAGATGACGAACACATTGGAGGAACGCTACATACTCAAGCCACTTTCGAACAAGAAGGAAAGAAGTTCTTTGTAAATGTTATACCCTCGCAGTTCTATTTGGGTAACAAATTGTGGCATTCAAATGCCAGTTCTCTTGATTTTGAGTATGGAAATTTACAAGTCAACGGATTCTCTCTTATGAGCGATAATCAATGGCTCAAAGTAGATGGGAATCTTTCTAAAGATAAAGACGATGTTATCACTGCAGAACTTAGTAACATCAACTTGGAGTATGTAATGGATTTGGTAAACTTTGACGCTGTAGATTTTGCTGGTCCCGTATCTGGCGTGGCTAAATTTATGCGCTCTGAGAATGGAGATAAGGTAACCGCTAACGTTTCTGTCAGTCCATTATTACTGAACAATGCAGAAATGGGACAACTTGATTTGATTGGAGGATTTGACTTTTCTTCCAAGCAAATAGATTTAGACGGAACCATTCATAATACCGATAAAGAGTTTGCCCATACAAGCACGAAGGTTGACGGATATGTCAATCTACAACGCAAAGACATCAATCTGGATATCGTTGGCGAGCAAACAAATCTGGCTTTTCTGCAAAAATTTGTCGGAGTCATTTTTGATGATTTTAAAGGAAGAGGGTCGGGGCACTGTCGGCTTTACGGCCCCCTTAAACAACTCGATTTGGAGGGAGAAGAAAGAGTTTCGGCCAGCCTTACCATTCCGGTAATAGGTACTCAGTATAATGTATCAGATGGACTTGTCTCTTTTAGTGAGGGAGAAATTCACTTCAATAATCTGGCTGTAAACGATGGCAGGCAAGGAAGCGGAGAAGTGACGGGTGTTTTACACCACAACCATCTTAAAAACATTCGATACGATATGATAGCAGATATAGACAACCTGCTCATATACGATCAGCCCGAGCGACCCGATTGGACCTTTTATGCCACAGCTTACGGCACAGGACAAGCACACTTATCTGGCTATCCTGGCAATTTTGAATGTGATATAAATATGCAGACTGAACCTGGAACTCAATTCGTATATCTTATGTCCTCTCCCGGAGATATGTCTGTAGCTCCATTCATCCATTTTGGCGAATTACAACAAGACTCAATTAAGGTATTAGATAATGGGATGAAACCATCAGAACTGTCCATTAATACCCAACTAGACCGCAGTGACATACGCCTTAATATGAATATAGAAGCCAACGAGAATGCCAAGATGCAGATCGTAATGGACGAAAAAACGGGAGATGTTATTACGACAAGAGGACAGGGTAGTATACGTGCTGATTTCTACAATAAGGGCGATTTTAGGATGTATGGCACATATGCCTTATCGGATGGGCAATACAGAATGCAGATTCAGAACATTATCCGAAAGGAATTTAATTTTAAAGAGGGAAGTCGAATCACTTTTAGCGGGAATCCAATGGAAGGTGACTTGAATATGCAGGCTGTATATACGGTAAATTCTGCGTCCTTACGTGATTTAAATCTTGGCAACGATCTTTCTACCTCTACGACAAAGGTAAATTGTCTCTTAAACTTGCAAGGACAAGTTCAGAGCCCGGACGTCTCATTCGACATAGAATTTCCGAATGTCAATAGTGACGAGGCCGATCTTTTCAGAAGCGTAATCTCCACGAAAGAGGACTTGCAGAAGCAGGTGGCCTATTTGCTGGCAGTTGGAAGATTCTATGCGCAAGATGCGGACCAGATAGCGCAGAATTACAAAGAGTCGCAAGCCTCTGTCGCTACAAAATCGTTGCTTTCCAATATGTTAAGCGGACAGTTAAATAGCGCGCTACAAAATATTATGGGCGTTTCCAATTGGACTATAGGCACAAATTTGGCTACAGGTAGTTTAGGAACTCGTTCAATGGAGGCTGAAGCCCTTATATCCGGCCGATTATTTAATAACAGGCTACTCATTGATGGTAACATAGGCTATCGGGATAACACCTACAATACAAATAATTTTGTGGGCGACTTTGATGTGCAATATCTACTGACACCCCGTGGCGAGATAAGATTAAAAGCCTACAGCAAAACTAACGACAGATATTTCACGAAGTCTTCACTGACAACCCAAGGGGTAGGGGTTGCTTTCAACAGAGATTTCAGCAAATTCAAAGATTTATTCAAGAGAAAGAAGAAGCGGGTAAAACAAAAGAAAGATGCTTCGATAAAATAGTTTGACTGTGCTTTTTTATGAATCTATGGTAGGGATTAGACATCTATATAGGGCAGATTTGTGGCAGAGAGTTGCAGTCTTCTTTTGTTGTGTTTTACTCTTGAACAATTATATTTCAGCACAGACCTATACAAAGATAAAGTCTGCAGAAGAACTAATAGACGGAACACACTTTATAATCGTCCGGGATGAAGATGGTGCGTCTGATTTTGCTTTTGGATATAAAGATGAGACGTATGGAAGAGCCATACCCGTCCATGTTGCTGAAGAAAAGGTAATTATTGCAGACACAGATGAATCTCCTCTGGTATTTCGATGGTGTGTAGAGGACGGGCACAATTATATCAAATTACCATCTGATGAATATTTTGTAGTACAGAGCACCAACGTCTATCTATCGCGCCCCACAAAAAATTCAACAAGCCATTGGAATGTTGATTTTGTCACGGAAATAAACACGGAACTCTCTTGCGAGAATTATAAAAATTATCCCATCAAATTTATCACAAGTTCCAACGATTTTCGCTGTTATAAGTCTGGTGCAAAAGTCGTTTCTCTTTACAAATTAGACGGAGATTTCTCAACCGCAGTACGGCCTGTTTTTGTCCAACGGCGACCAAATCCTATTTTTGATTTGTTTGGCCGATTCTGTGGGTATGATTTCAAGCAACTTTCTCCTGGCGTTTATATTTTTGAAGGAAAGAAAATACTTAAAGAATAATCCCTGTGGAACATTGGCCTCATCTATATATGTGTCACATAATTATGGACTAATATATCGTTTTCTATTGGGTTCTCATCGTTATTGCTTCCTGTAAGAAAATCCGCACAGAACATTTTAGCAATATTTTTTCACAAAATCGCCACAATAAACGAATCGATTTAACATTCGTATGGGAGATACACGGGTAGGGATTCTGCCTATTGCTCTGTATAATTAAACTATCAGAAAATTAAACAAATCGTTTTAATACTCCCATTTAATTACAATCGCATAGTTTATTCAATATTAGATGTATCACTTTGTTGATGAAACTCACATGTAAATTGCAAGATGACTTGTGGCCGGAAATAAAAGTAAGAAATAAACAAATCATTAAAATTTTCGCTGAAATTTGCTACACAGCCGAGATAAAATCTTATATTTGTATGCTCTTTTGATATTAGAATTAAATCCTTATATATTCATATAAAATCAAACCATGGAAGAACAAGCAAATAAGAGTGGCTTGTGTGCCAAAAACTTTCAGAAAAAGATTCAGGGAAAAGATGTAAACCTCTATTTCCTTACTAATGATAACGGAATGGAAGTCGCTATAACGAATTATGGCGGCTCTATTGTTTCTATAATGGTTCCTGACAGAGATGGGAATTATGCTAATGTCATACAGGGCCATGATAATATTGACGACTGTATTTCTAGCCCAGAGCCCTTCCTTTCTACGCTTGTCGGCCGATATGGAAATCGTATCGCCAAAGGTTCTTTCGTCCTGAACGGTAAAGAATATAAACTGGCCATTAATAATGGGCCAAACCATCTCCATGGCGGACCGACAGGCTTCCATGCCAGAGTTTGGGAGGCCGAACAAATTAATAAAAACACGCTGATTCTCCGATACGTTTCTGCATACTATCAAGAGGGTTTCCCCGGAGAATTGGAAATGGTAGTAATGTACACGCTGACTGAAGACGACGAACTCGTCATCGACTATAAGGGACGAACCAATAAACGTACCATAGTGAATATGACGAGCCACGGATTTTTCTCTCTTGCAGGTATTGCAAATCCAACGCCCAGTGCAATGGATGTATTGTGTCAGATAAATGCTGACTTCTATATTCCCATTGATGAAACCAGTATTCCAACCGGCGAAATACTTAAAGTAGCTGGCACCCCCTTCGACTTTAGAGAGCCACGCGCCGTTGGTGAACGCATAGATGCCGATAATGAACAAATAAAGAATGGGGCAGGTTATGATCACTGCTATGTACTCAACAAGCGTGAGCCAGGGGAGCTCTCATTTGCCGCTCGTATTGTAGAGCCCAAGAGTGGAAGAACTATGGAAGTCTATACTACTGAACCTGGGCTCCAATTTTATAGCGACAACTGGGCTGATGGCTACAAAGGCCAGCATGGGGCGACATTCCCACGCCGTAGTGCCCTTTGCTTTGAAGCCCAGCATTTCCCAGATAGTCCGAACCATCCTTATTTTCCCAGTGTGGTGCTGAAACCGGGAGAGGTATATTCCCAGAAAACCATATATAAATTTGGAGTAGAATAATTGCATTTATTCGCTGGATATTAAACATTAAATCATCATATTATGAGTCAACAAAAAAAACAATGGGGAGCCATCATCGTTATGATTGCGCTCTTCGCTATGATTGCTTTCGTAACAAATTTGTGCTCACCAATGGCAACTATCATCAAGAACCAAGGTGACATCTCCAATGTATTGGCGCAAATTGGTAACTACGGCAATTTTATCGCCTATCTGGTAATGGGTATTCCTGCTGGTATGCTTATTTCTAAGTATGGCTATAAGAAAACGGCCCTCATCGGTCTTTTCATCGGAGCCGTTGGTATATTAATTCAATGGTTCAGTGGTCAATTAGATAACGGAAATAATCTAGGAGTCGTATTTGGGGTATATCTGGTTGGTGCATTTATTTGCGGTTTCACTATGTGTATTCTCAATACGGTAGTTAATCCGATGCTTAACCTACTCGGTGGAGGTGGTAACAAAGGCAATCAGCTCATTCAGATTGGTGGAGTATTTAACAGCGCTGCCGCTGTAGCTGTTTACATTATTATGGGTGCTCTTATTGGCGATGCCGCAAAAGCCAAGATTGCCGATGCAACCCCTGCACTTATGATAGCCCTAGCCATCTTTGTTATAGCATTTATTGTTATACTCTTCACAAAGATTGAGGAGCCCGAACAAGCTCCGGTTGACCTTTCGTTGATAAAGGGAGCTATGCAATATCGCCACTTCGTACTTGGTGTAGTAGCCATCTTCCTATATATGGGATTGGAAGTAGGAACTCCCACTTATATTCTACAATACCTTACAAGCGAACAAGGTGGTTCTATGTCGGCAAGTATCGTCGGACTAATCGTGGCTGTATACTGGTTGTTGATGCTTGTAGGCCGATTTGTCGGAGGCAGTATTGGAGCGAAAGTTAGTAGTCGCACACAGATTACCGTTGTAGCCTCTGTGGCTCTTATCTTAGTCCTTTTCGGAATGTTCGCACCTCAAGACGTGACTGTAAGCGTTCCTGGTATTGACTGGGCTAACTTATCTGTCATTTGGACCGAGGTACCCATCGGAATCTTTGCCTTTATACTCGTCGGCCTGTGCACAAGTGTAATGTGGGGCGGTATATTTAATATGGCAGTAGAGGGACTTGGCAAGTACACAGCCATTGCCAGTGGTATCTTTATGACCATGGTATTTGGTTGCGCAGTAATGGTAGCTTTACAAGGCTGGCTGGCAGACATAACCGATTACCTTACCAGTTACTGGGTTGTTGTGGCTTGTGCCGCCTACATTCTTTTCTACGCCCTTATAGGAAGTCGCGTTTCCAAAGCAGAATAAAAAGACTAATACTCATCACTAAAAGCATTCAATATGAAACTAACAGTTGAAGACGTAAGCACTCGATTCATTAAACATTTCGGTGGAGAACCCGGACAGCTATATGCTGCCCCCGGACGTATCAATCTGATTGGAGAACATACC
Organism: Alloprevotella sp.; assembly: GCA_017478625.1. Classification (GTDB taxonomy): domain Bacteria; phylum Bacteroidota; class Bacteroidia; order Bacteroidales; family Bacteroidaceae; genus Alloprevotella. The sequence continues at coordinate 68,263 of JAFVDF010000001.1, read as the reverse complement.
GACTATAATAATGGGTTTGTATTTCCTGGTGCAGTAGAGCAGGGAATGATAGCAGAAGTCCGCCCCAATGGAACACGTAAGGTAGATGCATACTCAATAGATCTTAAAGATCGCGTACAGTTTTCTCTTGACGACGAACAAGGTCCTAAGACGACTTGGGCGCGCTATATATTTGGAGTATGCCGTGAGATGATGGCCTTAGGAGTTCCTGTAGAAGGTTTCAACACGGCATTTGCAGGTGATGTTCCCCTTGGAGCAGGAATGTCCTCTTCAGCCGCACTCGAAAGTGTCTATGCCTTCGCCTTGAATGACCTCTTCGGTGAAAATAAAATAGAGCGCATGGATCTTGCCAAAGTAGGTCAGCGGACAGAGCATAAGTACATAGGCGTAAACTGCGGTATTATGGATCAGGCTATCTCCTGTCTGGGAAAAGCCGGCCATCTTATGCGTATGGATTGTCGCTCTGGAGAAATCGCCTACTTCCCTTGGAATCCTGAAGGCTATAAGTTAGTGCTCGTAAACAGCTGTGTAAAACACGAATTGGTAGGCTCGCCCTATAATGAACGCCGTCTGTCCTGTGAGCATGTGGCTGAAGTTATCAAGAATCGCCATCCGGAAGTTGAAAGTCTCCGTGATGCCAACTATGAAATGCTGGAAGAAGTCAAAGACGGAGTATCTGCCGAAGACTACAAGCGGGCGCACTATGTCATTGGAGAAGTGGATCGTGTATTACAAGTATGTGATGCACTTGAAGCTGGCGACTATGAAGCCGTAGGACAGAAGATGTATGAAACTCATCATGGCCTGTCTGAAGAATATGAGGTTAGTTGTGAGGAATTGGACTTCCTAAACAACATTGCCAAAGAAGAAGGTGTGACGGGTAGCCGTATTATGGGCGGTGGCTTTGGAGGTTGTACCATTAACCTCATAGCAGACGAACTCGTAGACAACTTCAAGAAAGTGGTGACCGAGAAGTTCAAGGCCAAGTATGGTAAAGACCCCATCATCATAGACGTTGTAATTGGCCCGGGCGCAAGAAAACTCAGTTAAATAAATCATTCAACTGACTTAACCTTTTCATCCCAAAAATCAAATATTATGACTATCGAAAACGAAAAAAAATATGCTATCGGTCTTGATATGGGAGGAACCAACTCCGTATTTGGACTTGTAAATCAGCGCGGTCAAGTAGAATATAAGACTGCTATCAGCACACGTGCCTATCCCGATATCAACGACTATGTGAAAGCAGGCGTAGAAGCCCTCCGTCCTGCTATAGACGAAGTGGGTGGTATTGACGTAATCAAAGGAATGGGTATCGGTGCGCCTAATGGCAATTTCTATTCCGGCAATATCGAATATGCCCCTAATCTGTTGTGGAAAGGCAATGTGCCCATCGCTCAACTCTTCAGTGATGCTCTCGGTATTCCAGCCCGTGTAACCAACGATGCTAATGCCGCCGCTTTGGGCGAAATGACTTATGGCGCAGCGCGTGGTATGAGAAACTTCGTAATGATTACTCTGGGAACAGGCGTGGGTTCTGGCATCGTAGTGGACGGTAACGTCGTTTACGGCAGTGATGGCTTTGCGGGCGAACTCGGACACGCCATCGTCGATCGTAGTGCTGATGCTCGTGACTGTGGTTGCGGACGCAAAGGTTGCCTGGAAACCTATTGTTCTGCTACTGGCGTGGCTCGTACGGCTCGTCTGCTTCTCGCACGGACTAATGCGCCCAGCCAACTTCGCGAACTTGACCCCGAGAAGATTACGAGTTTTGATGTATTCAAAGCGGCAGAAGCTGGCGAACAGGTTGCAAAAGATATCTTCGACTATACCGGTCGGATTCTTGGAGCCGCTTGCGCCAACTTTGCACTATTCAGCGCTCCCGAAGCATTTATATTCTTCGGTGGTCTGACTAAAGCCGGACACTGGATTATGGATCCAATACAGAAAGCCTTTGACGAAAACAGCCTGTTCACGTTCAAGGGCAAAGCCAAGTTACTTGTGTCTGCTCTCGATGGCAGTGAAGCTGCTGTATTGGGTGCATCTGCCCTTGGTTGGGAATAGGACATCCATTGACCAGATTATGACAGAGAGAAGCCCCATAAGGAGGCTTCTCTTTTTGATTATGATATCTGTCTGGAAGTGGCTGGCATACGTAGAACGCATAGGGCCATTTGAAAAGGGGATATTGCAAGTTCAGAGTTCACAGTGTGAAATTCGAATTTCACACTGTGAAACGTACATTTCACACTATGAACTGCCCAAGCGGAACGGGTTGGGTATAATCTATATTATTTTGCATTCCACAGCGTCTGTTTTATTATATATATTACATAGGGAAAGCCCCTCTTTTCCGAAGCGAACAAAATTGCTCCATATAACAACGGGCCCGCTCGTCCGATAAACTCCGATTTTCATCCGAGAAAGCGAAAAATCGGCTTAAAATAGCCTTATTTTTGATTACCATATCTAAAAGTCGCATTATGGGAAGCAAATTTTGACCTGTTTCGTTATGAAATTTCATTATGAAATTTGTAATTTTGTATGTTAGATAAAACCAATAAAACATTCACTCAAATTTTATAAATATAATGATTGATCAAGATCGTATTATAAAAGTGGATATAGAGAAGGAGATGAAAACTTCCTATATCGACTATTCGATGTCAGTTATTGTGTCGCGCGCGTTGCCTGATGTGCGCGATGGCTTCAAGCCCGTACAGCGCCGTATTCTCTTCGGAATGATGAATATGAGCCTTACGCACGACAAGGCCTACCGCAAGAGTGCGACTGTAGTGGGCGAAGTGATGGGTAAGTACCACCCACATGGCGACAGCAGTATTTACGGAGGTCTGGTGCGTATGGCACAAGACTGGAACCTTAGGTATCCACTCGTTGACGGGCAGGGAAACTTTGGTTCGATGGACGGCGACTCTCCTGCGGCCATGCGTTATACCGAGGCGCGTATGTCTATTCTTGGCGAACTGATGTTGCAGGATATCGACAAGGAGACTGTGGACATGGTCAATAACTTTGATGATCGCCACAAAGAGCCTACCATTCTTCCGTCCCGTATTCCCAACTTCTTAGTCAATGGTGCAAGCGGTATCGCCGTAGGTATGGCTACCAATGTGCCGACCCACAACTTGGGCGAAGTGATTGACGGTACCGTAGCATATATTGACAATCCAGACATCGACACAGACGGATTGATGCAATATATCAAAGCACCCGATTTCCCCACGGGAGGCTATATCATGGGTATGCAGGGTGTACGCAGTGCCTATGAAACAGGCCGTGGCCGTATTATAGTTCGTGCAAAAACCGAGATAGAAAATGCAGCCGAACACGATGTTATCGTGGTAAATGAGATTCCATACGGTGTCAATAAGGCTGAGCTCATCAAGTATATTGCCGATCTTGTAACGGAGAAGAAAATCGAGGGAATTGCCAACATCAACGATGAATCCGACCGCGAAGGTTTGCGCATTGTCATTGATGTGAAGCGTGACGCCAATGCAAACGTCGTATTGAACAAGCTCTTCAAAATGACGGCCCTGCAAAGCAGTTTTGCAGTCAATTGCGTGGGGCTGGTTCACGGACGCCCAAAGGTATTGACGCTTCGCGATTGCATCCAGGCATTTGTAGAACATCGCCATGACGTCGTAATCCGCCGGACACGCTACGATCTCCGCAAGGCGCAGGAACGTGCACACATTTTAGAGGGACTTATCATTGCTTCTGATAATATAGATGAAGTAGTACACCTGATTCGCGCCAGCAAAACACCTCAGGCTGCCATCGAAGCACTTATAACGCGCTTTAATCTGGACGACTTGCAGGCCAAGGCTATCGTAGATATGCGACTGGCTCAACTTACCAATATTCAACAAGATAAGCTACGCAGTGAATACGACGAGGTAGAACAACGCATTGCCTACTTTAACCAAATCCTTTCTGATGACAATCTGTGCAAGCAGATTATGAAAGATGAGCTTATTGAAGTCAAAGAAAAGTATAGCGATGCACGTCGCACTGAAATCAAACTTTCTGCAGAAGAATTTAATCCTGAAGATTTCTATGCGAACGATGAAATCGTTATTACCATTAGCCACCTTGGTTACATTAAACGGACTTCTCTGGCCGAATTCCGCGCCCAGGCACGTGGCGGAGTAGGAAGTAAGGGCGGAAATACACGCGAGACCGATTTTATTGAGTACATATATCCTGCTATGATGCACGATACCATGCTGTTCTTTACGGCAAAAGGTCGTTGCTACTGGCTGAAAGCCTACGAACTGCCTGAAGGCAATAAGAATGCCAAGGGTCGCGCCATTCAGAATATGTTGAATATAGAAAACGACGATGCCATCAATGCCTGCCTTTATGTAAAGAAACTGAACGATGCTGAATTCTGCAATTCGCATTATATCGTATTCTGCACGCAAAGGGGTATTGTAAAGAAAACATCCTTGTCTCTCTATTCCAGACCGAGGGCCAATGGTATTATAGCCATAAACATCCGTCCGGAAGATAGAGTAGTGAGCGCTGTCCTTACCAATGGCAACAACGAACTAATCATAGCCAATCGCGGTGGCCGTGCTATCCGCTTCCACGAAAGTGCTGTACGCGATATGGGTCGTGGTGCGACGGGAGTACGTGGTATAACTCTCGACAACGACGATGATGCGGTTGTAGGCATGGTTTGCGTCAACGATCCGGAGCGTGAAACCATTATGGTTGTCAGTCAGAAAGGCTTCGGCAAGAAGAGTGCCGTAGAAGACTACCGCATTACCAATCGCGGAGGTAAGGGTGTAAAGACGCTCCAGATAACGGAAAAGACAGGTCCTGTAAATGCCATTAAATGCGTGACGGATGACGACGACCTTATGATTATCAACAAGAGTGGTATCACTATTCGACTGAAAACCTCCGAGGTTCGCGTAATGGGTAGAGCCACTCAAGGAGTAACCTTGATTAATCTTTCGAAGCGAAATGATGTCATAAGTAGTGTATGCAAGGTTCCATCCAGCAATGATGACGAGGAACCTGCAGAAACAACCGTCGAACAAGACCAGCCAACAGAAAACTCAGAAAATATTATCCAATCTTAAAACCATACGACTATGAAAAAAATTCTTCTGTCAGCACTTTTCATTCTCTCGGCCACTTCTATGACCGCTCAGAACAGTGCGCTCTTAAAAGCCAAAGAGGCTGAACTAATGGGCAAGTGGGATAAGGCTTTAGGCTATCTGGAGCCTGCTTTGGAAAATCCTAAGACCACAAAATTTGCAGAGATCTATCGTCAGATTGGTCAGTGCTATATAAACATCTTCCAGCCGGAGTTGGCAAAAGCCGCCCAAGGAGAGCCTTTTGACACCTTGCTATACTGCACGGGCTTAGACAAAGCAATTGAAGCCATCACGAAGAGTAATGAGGCAGACTTTGCAGCAGATAAAAAAGGTAAGAAGGGTGAATTTTTGACTATGAACAAACTCAACATCACCCAGATGATGGACTTTTACAACTATGCGGCTCAGTTCGCAAGTATGATGGGTGAGAACCAGAAATCACTGGAATACTTTAAGAAGTATTATGAGTTGCCCAAGCACCCCGTTTTCAGTCCGGAAGAAACTCAGGGCTTCTACGAAGGGGAAGGAAAAGAAAACTATAACCAAGCTCTTTTCAACATAGCCCTGCTCAGCTACCAGCTGAAAGATTGGGATGGAGTATTGGCTAATGCAAAAGTGGCAATGGAGAAGTATCCCAAAGGACAGACCGACTTGTACTGGATGATGCTACAAGCCAATGCCGAGAAAAATGATTCAGTTGCCTACTTTGATGTATTGGAAGATTTCATTGTAAAGGGAGGAAACGCTGATGTTACGCAGAACTTACTCTACGAACTACTCCATAAAGACAAGGAGACTGCACTGTCAGTGGCTACAAACTTTATAAACAAATATCCCAATGATGCAACTCCATACTATGTACGCGGATATGTTAATTCCAACTTAGCACCGATTGATTATGCCAATGCAGAAGCTGACTACAAAAAGGCTTTGGAAATCAATCCTGATGATTTGGACGCAAACCTCAAGCTCGCTTACAACTACATCAATGATGTAGCCAACAAGGTTAATTCTAACGAAATAAAACTGCCTTACGGCACTACGCCAGCAATAAAGGCCAAGTACGATAAAATATGGAACGAGCAAGTTGTACCATACTATAAGAATGCTCGCATATACCTTGAGCGCGTACGTCAGCTTGACCCTGAAAACAAGAAGCACTGGGCCGGCGAATTGCGTAGCGTATATCGCAATTTGAAGATGGAAGATGAAGCCAAAGAACTTGACCCACTTGTTGAGTAAGACCTATTGCAAAATTCCATAATGAAAAGAGGGGGCAGAAGTGTCCTCTCTTTTTCTTGTTTAGAATTACAGAAATAATTGATTATTTTTGTAGAAAATTAAACTATAAAATCAATTCAGATATGGAGAAAATAAAAGGACTCATTGATGCACCGTTCACACCGATGCACGAAGATTTCAGTGTTAATTATGACATCATTCCGGCTTATGCGGATCTGCTCGCCCGCAACGGACTGAAAGGCGTGTTCATCAATGGTTCATCTGGAGAGGGCTATATGCTCACCCCCGAAGAGCGCAAGAAGTTGGCTGAGACATGGATCAATGTGGTACCAGAAGGCTTCAAGGTCATCGTTCACGTAGGAAGTTGTAGTGTGAAAGAAAGTCGCGATTTAGCACGACACGCCCAGGAGATTGGAGCATATGCTATCGGAGCCATGGCCAGCCCATTCCCACGCATCGGACGCATTGAGGAACTGATTAAATACTGCGAGGAAATTGCCGTAGGGGCCCCCGAGTTGCCATTCTATTTCTATCATATCCCGGCATTCAACAATTGCTTCCTTTCAATGTACGATTTTCTGACGGCAATAGACGAGAGTGGCAGAATACCCAACTTTGCAGGCATTAAATACACCTTCGAAAGTCTTTATGAATACAATAAATGTCGCCGATATAAGGACGGACGCTATGATATGCTCCACGGACAAGATGAGACTATCCTGGCCAGTCTTGCCTTAGGCGGAGCAGAAGGAGGAATCTGTGGCACATCCAACTACAACGGACGTTGTCTTGTAAACATTCAAGAAGCCTGGTATCGCAACGATTTAGAGGCTGCACGCAACTATCAGAACTACGCACAAGATGTCATTGATGTAATATGCCATTATCGGGGCAACATCGTGGGCGGTAAAAGAATTATGAAGTTCCTTGGTCTGGATATGGGGCCGAATCGCACGCCTTTCCAGAATGTTACTCCCGAAGAGGAAGTCCGTCTGAAAGCCGAACTTGATGCTATTAATTTCTTTGAGCACTGCAATAGGTAATTCAGCGGATAATCATAAAGGACCGTACAGTTGTACTGCACGGTCCTTTTTCTATGCACGCTTACCACAGTATAATGCTTTCTTGAGATTCTGTAAGTACCACAGAAAGTGTTCTTTATATACTTTGTGGAAATACTATTGCCCGCCGGCATACTCCATAATCCTGCGCCTAAGCCATGTTGTCTTTCCTTGACTACGGCTTAGGATTTCGCTCCGTTAGCATATACGACAAATCAAAGGAGACATACGAAAAATCAGAATAAATATCATAAATTTGTAAAAATTTATCCACTATGAAAAAAACACTATTCCTCCTCCTTGTTGCGTTGATGACAATTTCTGTAAGTGCGCAGGACCAACGATTTAATGACCTTCTTATAAAAACTTTGCCCAATCTCTCCGTCAATGGAACACAGGGTGTTTCCGCTCCCTTTGTCGGACAGATTGACAATGCCATTCTGGTGGCTGGTGGGTGCAACTTTCCCGACACTCCCGCCGCAGAAGGTGGACAGAAGGTCTTTTACGACGACATATATATCCTTCCCAATCTGCTCGAGAATAGTGGGTGGAAAAAGATTGGTACGCTGGCCCGTCCGCTGGCCTATGGTGTATGCGTCAATGTGTCGGACGGATTAGTCTGCATCGGCGGTACGTCAGACGGTCTGAAGAGCGAATCGTCCGTTTTCCTTATACAATATAAGAATGGAAACCTTGAGCAGAAAGATCTGCCGGCACTTCCCATCGGCTTAGACCAGATGGCGGGAGCTTATGGCGATGGATATATCTATATCGTGGGTGGACAAACTGACGGAGTTGGCCAAAATGGTTTTTTCCGCTTGCGCTATCCTGACACCTCAAAGGGGTGGGAGCGTCTGACCGACTTTCCCGGCGATTTGCGGGTGCAACCCAGTGCTACCATACAGAGCGCTGCGCTGGGACCCCAGTTGTATGTATTCGGAGGCTATGATCCTGTCAAAAAGCTGGCTCATACCGATGGACTGACTTATAACCTGAAAACAGGTGTATGGCAAACCATCAGTGCACATAACGGAACATTCGTAGGTGCTACTGCCGTACCCAGCGGTTGCGGACACATCCTACTTTTTGGCGGTGTCAATAAAGATATTTTTGAATCGGCTATTCAAGAGCCTCAGTCCGATTACCTGACGCATCCTGTAGCGTGGTATCATTTTAACGATGAAATCGCAGTTTACAGTACAGTAACAGACGCTTGGACCAGCATCTCTGGCGATTCTCTTCTGGCCCGTGCCGGTGCCGGTGTCGTATCTGTCAAGGACAACCTCGGACAAATTCATTGGGTACTTGTAAACGGGGAAGAGAAGCCTGGAGTACGCGCTAACACCGTGACCGACGTCCAGATGACCTACACAGCCCGTTTCGGCTGGCTCAACTGGGCCGTATTATTACTCTACCTGTTGGGTATGATTATGCTGGGAGTGTACTTTATGCGCCGCCAGCAGGGTGGGGAGGACTTTTTCAAAGGTGGAGGCCGCATACCGTGGTGGGCAGCAGGTATCAGTATCTTTGCCACTATGCTTTCTGCCATTACCTATATGAGCATCCCTGCCAAGGCCTATGCCACGGATTGGACCTATTATCCGATGCAGATCTGCATATTGTTGGTATCTTTTCCTGTAATAGTCTATTATCTACCATTCTTCAGACGGCTGAATGTTACTACGGCCTACGAATATCTGGAACGACGCTTTAACTACGCTACACGCTTTATGGCATCGCTCCTATTTATCGTATTTATGGTGGCGCGTACTGCCTTGGTGATTTTCCTACCGTCGTTGGCTATGACAGCCGTTACGGGAATCAACATCTATATCTGTATCGTACTGATGGCCGTTATAACGATTGTTTACTGCACGATGGGTGGAGTGGAAGCCGTTGTATGGGGCGATGTCATACAGGGCATAATTTTGGTAGGCGGTGCGATTTTGGCCGCAGTATATCTGATTCTCAACACGGGAGAACATGGCGCCAGCGACTTTTGGCAAATCGCCACAGACAATGATAAATTTCGCATGTTTGTCTGGAGTTTCGACTGGAAGAGTGCTACATTCTGGGTGGTCATCCTGGGAGGATTGGCAAACAACCTTATTTCCTACACCTCCGACCAGACTGTCATTCAGCGCTATCTTACCACAAAAGACGAGAAGAGTGCGGCACGTGGCATACTTACTAACGGCCTTATGAGCGTCGTAGTAACGATTGCGTTCTTTACTATTGGCACTGGACTCTATACTTTCTTCAAGACGCATCCGGCCACTATGGATATGACCATGCAGAAGACGGACGCCATATTCCCCTTCTTTATGATGAGCCAACTACCGGCCGGATTGGCAGGCCTGTTGATTGCTGCTGTATTTGCGGCCACTATGAGTACCATTGCCTCTAATATCAATTCTATATCTACCGCATTTACCGTGGACTTCTGGGGCCGATTCCGCCGTATAAGTGAATCGGGACAGGTAAGGGTGGCCCGTTATGCGGGTATTATTGCAGGCGTTGTCGGCATGCTTATAGCCATTCTTATGGCTATGGTAGATATCCAAAGCCTGCTTGATTATTTCAACACCATACTGGGCTTACTCAGTGGCGGTATCGGAGGTCTCTTTATGATGGGCATTTTCTTCCCGTGTATAGGGAGCAGAGCCGCACTGATAGGCTTCTGTGTCGGTACGGCAGTGGTCATGTGGATGAACTTCTGCACTCCAGCCAGCTTCTTGCTCTTCGGCTTCGTTTCAATGGCGGTAAGCGTGATTGTAGCCTTGCTCCTGTCCTATATATGGCCACAACGAACCGCACAACAGGGGCTTACCTGGAAGACAAGGCCCCAAGAATAGCAGGCTATAATTGGCTCCACCCATTCGGGGCACCTGTACCTCAACAGCATATTCACCACAATGCAGAGAAGGGAGATTTTCTCTCATTGAATAGGTGCATTCTCTAGTTCACACTGTGAAATTCAAATTTCACAGTGTGAAACGCATATTTCACATTGTGAACTCAAAAAAAGGTCTGTCGGACAAGGAGATTACATAAGGCATTTTGCCATATTCTTTATACAATAATCACACTGAACAATAGGACTATAACTATAATTTGTTCAACAGATACTTTCAATATTAAAATTCATAAAACGAATCAGACCAAAACTGTTTTTCTTGCACTTCCATGTTGAGGTCAGAGAGTAATCTGCCCACATCTGGATTATCTGTTGGGGGAAGTGGTCTTCTCCTATACTCGTCGGGCAGATTCTGATTGATACAGTGGACTAGTAGTTCTCTTGCATGACGGTAACGCTCAAAGGGGGTATAATCTGAACTCTCAATTAAGTCCCAAGCCTCCGATTCGCCCATATCTCGAAGTACCTTCAGTTCCCAATCTTCAACAAGCCTAAGGCCGTCTGCATCTGCCACAGACTTCGATTCACGCAGCACAGAATTTGCGCTAGGCAAGAGTTTGAAACTAGGCGATTCATCTTTCTCCATTTTGAACCAGTTTCTCAAATCAGTCACCCCTGCGGTTAAACAATGCATACCTATAAGGCGATAAAAGCGTGGCATAAGGAGGTTGGCAGGCAAATGCTCCTTACGACGAGAATGAATTACCAGACAGTCATAGTCGTCCAACAAATCGTCGCACACCTCGAAGTCCGGCACCTGAATCAGGCGCAAACAGAGATGAAAATAATTCCGAGAAGTGCCGCTGGCGCTCTTGTCTATCAGCAACTCGTCCTGATGAGCCAAGAGATACGAAGGAGAAAAATGCTTGATTATGCACCACGAACATTCAGGGTCTTTATGCTCTTCCCAAGCCTGCTGGATAGGCTGAATGAAGGCGTCATCCCAAAAGTTGTATAGTTGCTGGTAGGCCCAACGGCGGTCGTTTAGGTGACTTGCTATATGAGCCAACAAAATGCCTTTCTGTAAAGGCCAATCCAGATAGGGAAAACGTTCCCGAAGTTCGTGCCTTGCTTTTATGACCTTACCACGTTTCCTTTCTGCAAACTCTTTCAGCACCGTTGCAGCAGGCCGGTTGCGCTTAATAATATTGCTTTCCATATATAGAATAAATACTTTTACCCATTACCAGATGCGGATTGGTCACAGCCGCTTTGAGAGCCAGCGGCGCACAGGGATATCATAAAACTGGAGAAGCAACCACGCCAACGCGAGGCACCCTGCAATCACGACAAGGCCCACGGGCCAGACTTCAGACATCCTTTCCACTGGTACAAGGTCTCCATCGAAGCCAATATAGGCATAGAAGAGATACATAAAGGGATAATGAACCAGATAGAGGGGATAGGAGAGATTTCCGAGCGTACGACAGGCCAACTGCATAGGCCTGCTTGTTGTGGCATCAGATGCACCCAGCCACACTAATAGGGGAAAAAGGAAAAGGATGCAGACGGCTTCAAACAATCCATTATGCCACAGACTTGTTTCTCCTCCCAATGGAGGCACACAAGCCACCAGTACAATCGCAAGTGCGCACCACCAAAATGCGCCCCTTACCGGGCGAAGTCGGAAGACACGCGCCATCCACATTCCGACCGTGTAAGGGAAGAGCATGTGCAGGAGTCCGAGCCAGAAGCCCCCATCTGCGAACGACCATCCAAAAGCTGTATGTCCATTCAATAAGGCGACGGTCAGCAAACCCGCTCCTGTAAGCACCGCCAAGAGACCTAAAAGCAACGTAGAGAGCCTACGCAACAGAAGCACATACAGCACATTTCCAATGTATTCGAAAAAAAGTGACCAGGTCGGTCCATTCAAGGGAAATATCTCGGTGTTACCACGCACATCATAAGCCGACCCAGGCATTGCAGGCACCATCAGCATCGTACAAAGCATAGCCAGCATGACAAAACCTATGCCAACGTGCGAGCCGTCCCATCTTTCGCTACCGTTCGCGATGAATGTGATGGCCCCGATTATAGCGCCAATCAGGACCATTGGGTGAAGGCGAATCAGCCTGCGACGAAGAAACTGGCCGACAGTGAAACCTTTCTGCCAACGGTCATCATAGGCATAGCCTATAACGAAACCGGAAAGCACAAAAAAGAAATCAACCGCCAAGTAGCCATGGCTGACTGGCGAGGCGGAGAAACATTCGTATAGATGGTAGAAGATTACCACTAGTGCGGCTATGCCTCGCAATCCGTCAAGCGTATCAAAGTGGGGCTTAGAGTCTGTAAATAAGGCCATAAGGAGGTAGGTTGTTCTGGGAATACTATTCGGCCACAAGTGCTTCCCGGATCTGGTCAAGTACGTTGCGGGCCCATCCTATATCGTTGCCCGTAAAAATATGATAAGTCTGTGAGTTTGTCACGATATTGACCTGATAGGCCTCTGGGGTAAATGCCACAGCTGCATTATTGACCGTCACATCGCGCACGGACTTACGCTGAATCTGCATATTGTCATAGACAAACAGATCCTCGGCAAGATAAAGTAGAATAGCCCCGTCGGGCTCAACTCCGCGCATAGGATTGACCACTATTATGCGATCTGGCTCTCCAAGTTGGGAAATCGTATCCTCAATAGTAGATTCAGCAGACTCTTCCGCATTTTTCGGCGTCTTAAACCGCACAAAAGACAATAAGAATAAGCCTATAGCGAAACCGAATACGACACCAAAAACGAAGGAGTCTTGAGCAGAAAAAGCCCAAGCCAGTCCGGCCAAAGCGGCCAATACTATCAACACACGAAAGAGAGTAAGGAACAGATTACGCATAGAAATAGGATTTTTTAACTTTACAAAGTTGCTAAATCTCCATTAAATGGCAAAGCACATAAGAATTTGTATTATTTTTGCATAATATTTTGAACAGATTCGTAGAATCTATCGACTGATACGATTATGGCAGACTTCAAAGCATTGGCCGAACAATATCGTTCGGAGCTTCTGGACCGCGTTGTCCCTTTTTGGTTGAATAATTCGCAAGACCTGCAGTTCGGCGGGTACTTTACTTGCTTAGACCGCGACGGTTCTGTTTATGACACCGATAAGTTTATTTGGTTGCAAGGACGAGAAGTGTGGATGTTCGCCAAACTCTACAACGAAGTAGAGCCACGAAAAGAGTGGCTGGACTGTGCGGTGCAGGGAGCCGAATTTCTAAAACGCTACGGTCATGATGGAAATCTTAATTGGTACTTTGCACTTGACCGAGAAGGCCGTCCACTCGTTGAACCCTACAACATCTTTTCATACACATTTGCGGTTATTGCGTTTGGACAATTAGCCAAAGCGACCGGAAATGAGGAATATGCCCGCATAGCAAAGGACACTTTTGATATTGTACTGTCCAAGGTGGACAACCCTAAGGGAAAGTGGAGCAAAGCAAGCCCGGGTGCACGTGCGCTAAAGACTTTCGACCTCCCCATGATACTCTGTAACGTGGCGCTGGAGATAGAACATTTGCTTTCGCCGGACTTTCTGAAGCAGACCATAGACACCTGCCTCCATGAAGTGCTGGACGTTTTCTACAGGCCTGAGCTGGGACTTATCGTAGAGGCGTTGTCGAAAGACGGAAGCCTTGTAGATTCGCTGGACGGGCGCAAATTAAATCCTGGCCACGCGATAGAGAGCTGTTGGTTTATTATGGACTTGGGCAAACGGCTCGGACGCCAAGATCTGATTGAGAAAGCCGTTGATATCTGCCTGAAAGAAGCCGAATATGGCTGGGATCCAAAATATGGCGGTATCTTTTATTTTATGGACCGCTTAGGAAAACCCCGGCACGAACTGGAATTCGATCAAAAACTCTGGTGGGTACACCTGGAGGCCCTTATTTCCTTCATAAAAGGCTATCAGCTGACGGGAGACAAGCGTTGCCTAGATTGGTTCGAGCGTATTCATAACTATACGTGGGCACATTTCCGTGACGCCGATTATCCCGAATGGTTTGGCTACCTTAATCGGCAGGGAGAAGTGCTTCTGCCTTTGAAAGGCGGTAAGTGGAAAGGCTGTTTCCACGTTCCTCGTGGTCTGCTGAACTGTTGGAAAATTTTGGACGAACTTGCAAATCGTAAATAAATACCGACTATGATTTTGGCCCATATTTCCGATGCAGAGCGCTATTATGCAATCCATCCGCAACTGAAAGCGCTGTTTGAATATATCCGTTCTAATGACCTAAGCAAGGTAGAAGCCGGTAGGATAGTGCTCGACGGCGACCTGTTGTATATTAACGTCAGCGACGCCGAACTTCGAACAAAGGAGGAGCAGAAACTTGAAGTGCATCGCGCATATATAGATGTTCACTTTCCCTTGAGTGGCGAAGAGATGTTTGGGTGGCGACACATCAACACATTAGGAGATTCTGATGCGCCATTTGACGAGTCTGATGACTTCGCGCTCTATTCAGCGCCTGCAACGGAGTATTTTACACTCAGCCCTGGACAATTCTGTATCGTCTTCCCCGAAGATGCCCACGCGCCTATCATAGGTACAGGAAAACTAAGAAAACTAATTGCTAAGATAAGACTGTAATTCCATCCCATAATACTACAAACTGATGCTAACTAAATTTGCAAAATACATCTTATTGACTTTGGCTGCAAGTTTCTTGTTTACGGCCTGTAATGACGACATTTCATACGCAGAACTACGTAAACGTGAAAAGCGACAGATTGAATCATTTCTCCAAAACGGTGTAAGGATTCACGACGATATTGCCGACAAAGATATCCTTAATGTGCCAGGGCCTATAAAGGTTATATCAGAAGAGACCTTTAAGGCAAATGACTCCGTGACTAATGTGGACGAAAACGAGTACGTCCTGTTTTCCGGTTCGGGCGTATATATGCAAATAGTACGTAAGGGGACCGGCGAACAGATCAAGCGCGGAGAAACGGCCACTGTATTGTGTCGGTACATAGAATATAGCATAGCATCCGATTCTATTATATCGCTGAATAATAACCTAACGAACGAGACCTACCCGGAGGTGCTGACCATAAAAAACACATCCGGAACTTTCTCCGCCTCCTTTGTGTCAGGAGTTATGAAGACGCTATACAGCAACACGACCGTCCCATCGGGCTGGTTGTTCCCTCTAAACTTCATTAAGATAGACCGACAAGACAGCGCAGAGGCGGAAATTGCACTCGTGCGCCTGATAGTTCCCAGTACAGAGGGCCAATCCGACGCTTACGCGAACACATATCCGTGTTTCTACGAGATATCGTTCATGAGAGCCCGCTAATCAACAGAAACCTTTAACCTACAAAAATATCTGATATGGAAAATCATAGCAAACGGGCTGCCGACAACCTGCGCATCCTTATAGCCGCCATGGTGGAGAAAGCAAAATCCGGACATCCAGGTGGCGCAATGGGAGGGGCCGATTTTATCCACATATTATTCTCTGAATTTTTGAACTTCGACCCGGATGACGGCGAATGGAAATATCGCGACCGCTTCTTTCTTGACCCTGGTCATATGTCGCCCATGTTGTATTCCGCGCTGGCATTATGCCACAGATTCACAATAGCCGACCTTGAGGCATTCAGACAATGGGATTCGCCAACATCAGGGCATCCGGAACTCTGCGTAAAGCGTGGGATAGAGAACACAAGCGGTCCGCTCGGTCAAGGGCATACTTTTGCTGTCGGAGCCGCTATTGCTGCAAAAGCGCTATACGCTCGGACTGGGGCAGAGGACTTTAAGCAAGAAAAGATTTATGCCTACATTTCAGACGGAGGCATACAGGAAGAGATTTCACAAGGCGCCGGGCGATTGGCCGGACACCTCGGATTGGATAATCTCATTATGTTCTACGATTCCAACGATATCCAGCTGTCCACCCCGACAAGTAGCGTGACGAGCGAGGATACTGTTCTGAAATATAAAGCTTGGAATTGGAATGTATTAGAGATAGATGGCAATAACCACGAGCAGATTCGTGAAGCATTGAATAAGGCCTTGCAGGAAAAGAACCGTCCGACGCTCATCGTGGGCCATACCGTAATGGGATTAGGTGCTCGAAAAGAAGACGGCAGTAGTTACGAGAAAACATGCAAGACGCACGGTGCACCACTGGGAAAGGGTAATTTTGAAGCCACCGTATCTAACTTGGGAGGAGATCCGTCCAATCCGTTCGTTATTTGGGACGATGTGCAAGCCGTATATGACAAGCGTCTGGCAGAACTGCGTAACATTGTGGCAGAAAGAAAAAGACAGCACGCCGCATGGGCTTCTGAGAATCCAGTCGCAGAGAAAAACATTGAAAACTGGTTTGCAGGCATTCTCCCCAATATCCCATGGAACGAGATTATAGTAAAGGAAAATTGTGCTACACGTGAAGCGTCAAAAGAAGTGCTTTCTATACTGGCACAACATGTTCCCAATATGATAGTAAGCTCTGCAGATTTGTGCAATTCCGATAAAACGGATGGATTCCTCAAATACTCTGCAGACATTAGTCGCACCAATTTTGCCGGAGGTTTCTTGCAGTGTGGCGTAAGTGAGCTTACGATGGCTTGCGCGTGCATAGGAATGATGTTACACGGCGGACTTATAGCCGCAATGGGTACTTTCTTCGTGTTCTCCGATTATATGAAGCCCGCGTTGCGTATGGCTGCACTTATGCAAGTGCCTGTAAAATTCGTGTGGACGCACGATTCCTTCCGAGTGGGCGAAGATGGGCCGACACATGAGCCTGTAGAACAGGAAGCACAGGCTCGCCTGATGGAACAGCTTAAGAATCACAGCGGACAGGACAGCGTGCGCGTGCTTAGACCTGCCGACTCCCAAGAAACTATAGCCTCCTGGAAAATTGCGCTAGAGAACAACGCTACTCCTACAGCCTTAATATTTTCTCGTCAGAACGTACAGGATCTTCCCAAGTCCGACGCAGAAGCCAATGTAAGGCGCGGAGCGTACATCGTGAAGGATGCACAGGATTATGACATTATACTTTTGGCCAACGGCTCAGAAGCCGGCACTCTGTTTCTCCTTTCAGAGGAATTGGAAAGTAAGGGAATTCGGAGTCGCCTGGTAAGTTGTCCGAGCGAAGGACTATTCCGTCAGCAGTCAGAAGCCTACCAAAATGCTGTTTTACCCTCCGACAAGAAAGTTTTTGCCTTGACAGCCGGTCTCCCCGTAACTTTGCAAGGACTGGCAGGGAGAAATAGCAGAATAATAGGCTTGAACCATTTCGGATATAGTGCTCCCTACAAAATTCTAGACGAGAAATTTGGATTTACTCTGGAGAATCTGACCCGGGAAGTATTGGATTTTTTAGCTCAATAATCAAAAAATGATGAATAATAAGATTGGCGTGGCAAGTGACCATGCAGGGTTTGAATTGAAAGAACATGCCAAAGAACTTCTGCAAGAAATGGGCTACGAAGTCAAAGATTTCGGCACCTACAATGCAGAAAGTTGCGATTACCCCGACTTTGCCCACGCATTGGCCCAAGGTATAGAGCAAGGCGAAGTACCTATGGGAATTGCAGTCTGTGGGAGTGGGGAAGGCATCTGTATTACGCTAAATAAACACCAGTCCATTCGGGCAGCCTTAGTATGGCGTGCAGATATTGCACGCTTGAGCCGGCAACATAATGACGCCAATGTACTCTGCCTGCCTGGTCGATTTTTAGAAAAGTCCGAGGCGGATAATATTATAAAGGAGTTTCTGACAACCTCCTTTGAGGGAGGACGCCACCTAATAAGAGTAAATAAGATACCCATAAGCAAATAAATAGGTTGGTTTTTTTATTTAAATAGAAAAAAATTCTATTTTTGCCACCGAATTATAGCACCATTAGTTTATTTAAGCCTTTAAACACATTTTATAACACTAAAATAAAACTCAATTATGACTAAAGCAGACATCGTTTTAGAAGTATCCAAAAAGACAGGGATTGATCGCAGTACAGCGCTTGCAGTTGTTGAAGCATTTATGGAAACGGTAAAAGGAAGTCTCGAAAATGAACAAAACGTATACCTACGTGGATTTGGAAGTTTTATTCTGAAGAAGCGCGCCCAGAAAACAGCTCGCAACATAAGCAAAAACACGACTATCATTATTCCAGAGCATAATATCCCGGCATTTAAGCCTGCCAAGTGCTTTGTAGAGCGAATCAAATAAACCTAATTTTTATATTTCATTATCCAAACAACTATGCCAAACGGAAAAAAGAAAAAAAGGCACAAGATGTCTACTCATAAGCGTAAGAAAAGACTAAGAAAGAACCGTCATAAGAGCAAGTAGGTCTTAGTCTTGCTTTCATTCCTGCAGACTATCAATCAAGATAAGTATTGTAGAATAACATACAAACGAGATGCAGGAATACACAATAATTGGGATAAAGGCACACAAGAACTAATAGAGAGTTCGGAGTCTTTGTCCCATTTTTTATACTATTAAATCAAAAGATTCAATAAAGTGACAAGCGAAGTTATTGTTGATGTGCATCCGCAGGCCGTTTCCATCGCCCTGCTGGAGGATAAGCGTCTCGTGGAATATCAGCACGAAGGACGCGACGCACGCTTTTCTGTCGGCAATATCTACTTGGCCCGGGTTAAGAAGATTATGCCAGGGTTGAACGCTTGCTTTGTAAATGTTGGATACGAGCATGATGCCTTTTTGCACTATCTGGATCTCGGTTTCCATTTCAGGTCTTTAGATAAATATCTGAATCTAATTGGTCCGGGCAAAAAGGTTCCCATCACAAAGGTCGGTAAGACAGAAGATTTGGAAAAGGATGGAAGTGTACTGAATACGCTGACACAATGGCAGGAGGTACTGGTACAGATACAGAAAGAGCCTATCTCCACAAAAGGCCCTCGCGTGTCCTGCGACATTTCTTTTCCAGGCAGATTACTCGTTCTGGTTCCGTTCAGCGATAAGATTTCAGTTTCCACCAAGATACGTAACGGAAAAGAGCGTAATAGACTTAAGCAACTCATGCAGAGCATTTGTCCAAAAGGCTTTGGCGTCATCGTACGTACCGTAGCTGAGGGCAAACGCGCCAGCGATTTAGACAAAGAACTTACTATTCTGCTCCGACGCTGGGAAGAAACCATCGAGAATGTACGGGCAGCCCGAAAATATGCGGCTGAAAATCCTGCTAAGAACAAGCAAATAGAATTACAGAATTATAAGCCCACACTTTGCTTCGAAGAAACGAGTCGGGCGGTCGTACTTTTGCGCGACCTTTTTAATCCATCCTACGAAAGCATTTACATCAATGACGAAAAAGTCTATAACGAAATCAAAGACTATATTTCGCTCATTGCACCAGAGCAAGCTCACATCGTAAAGCATTATACTGGCAAAGTACCCATCTTTGATAATTTCTCAGTAACTAAACAAATCAAGTCAAACTTTGGTCGGATAGTTACATTCAAGCATGGGGCATACCTAATCATCGAACATACCGAAGCGTTACACGTAGTTGATGTAAATAGCGGTAATCGGGCTAAAAATGCCGATAATCAAGAAGAAAATGCGCTCGAAGTCAATCTGGGCGCAGCAGATGAGTTGTCCAGACAATTGCGCCTGCGAGATATGGGAGGTATTATTGTGGTGGACTTCATCGATATGAACCAACCCGAGAATAGGCAGAAACTTTACGAACGCATGGTTGAAAATATGAAATCCGACCGTGCGCGCCACAATATCTTGCCTCTGTCTAAATTCGGGCTTATGCAAATCACACGCCAGCGCGTGCGACCAGTAGAGGAGCCCATAGTAGCAGAAGAATGTCCTACTTGTGGTGGCTCAGGAAAGATTCGGCCCAGCCTGCTCTTTACGGATATTGTAGAATCCAAGGTAGCCCTACTCGCGCAGCAGAAATATAGAAAAATACGCCTGCATTTGCATCCGTTTGTAGCCGCCTATATTTCCCAAGGATTCCTATCGTTACTGAAGAAATGGCAATTCCGGCATCGCATCCGCATATCCCTCATTCCCAACCAACAATTGAGTTTCCTCCAATATCAATTCTACAACGAGAAAGGTGAGGAGCTGGATATGCGCGAGGCCAACGAAATGAAGTAGGGCATAAGCCTACCGACTTACAACGGCATACAGACCAAAGCGTCTTGTATGCCGTTGTTTCTTTCCTCTGAGTCATCTACCTGCATAGCCCTCAGCCTGACTGAAATCACTAGTGCAGACGATGTCGGCATATACCCAGACAGCTCCCACATAAGCCAATCTTCCCATATACATGTCGGACAAGCGGATACCTCCATCACGCTCTGCAATAGGGTAGAGGTAAGAACCGGCTACTACCTACCGAACTGCTGTCCGGCCTATGAAGTGGGTAAAAAAATATATCGCTCCGGCAGATAGCCTTATGGTCATTGTTTCTACTATACGCCCATCTGTCGCTACCATAATGCCCTGTCAGAGTTCACAGTGTGAAATTTCCGTTTCACACTGTGAAATACGTATTTCACAGTGTGAACTCCAAAAGCGGAGTAGGTAAGAATAAAATTAGCCGGACCTGTCTGCTGACAAGTCCGGCTAACGAATAGACTATATAGGATTTTGCTTAATCGAGCTTATGCACTACAAGGCCACTACGGAGTTTTGGCTCGAACCAGGTAGCCTTTGGTGGCATTATCTTACCCGCATCGGCAATATCTACAATCTGTTGCATACTTACGGGGTAGAGTGCCAGCGCCAGACGCATTTCGCCACTATCTACACGGGACTGCAACTCGGAAAGTCCGCGCAATCCGCCGACAAAGTCTATGCGCTTGTCGGAGCGAAGGTCTTTTATGCCGAGAAGTTCGTCCAAAATAAGACGTGAAGAGATATCTACATCCAGACAACCGATGGGGTCGGTAGCATCATAAGTGCCTTCTTTGGCTACAAGGCTGTACCATATACCGTCAATATAGAGCGAAAACTCATGGAGCTTCTGCGGACGATAAGGTGCTTTCCCCTGTGCTTCTACAATAAAGTTTGCTTCCAGAGCCTTAAGGAACGAATCGGTAGTATAACCGTTCAAGTCTTTTACCACGCGATTGTAGTCCAGAATAGTAAGTTGGCTCATCGGGAAACAGACTGCCATATAGAAATTATACTCCTCGTTGCCTGTATTAGCAGGATTCTGGCTGGCCTTAGCCTTGCCTACGAGCGCAGCAGCGGCCGAGCGGTGATGTCCATCGGCTATATAGAGTGCATCCATATTGGCAAAGGCTGACGTGATAGTCTTTTCGTCGGCCACATCGGAGATAGTCCACAACTGATGCCTGAAACCGTCAATCGGAGCAATGAAATCGTATTCGGGTTCCTGTGCGGTGTATTTATTGATCAAGGCTTCCAGTTGGGCATCATCCTTGTAGGCGAGAAAAACCGGCTCCATGTTGGCATTTGTAGCGAAGACGTGCTTCATGCGGTCCTCCTCTTTGTCGCGACGAGTAAGTTCGTGTTTTTTTATCACATTGTTGAAATAGTCGTCAATATGACAGCAAACTACAAGTCCGTACTGCGTCTTGCCATTCATAGTCTGCGCGTAGATATAATACTTCTCTTCGGCATCCTGTACCAGCCAACCTTCCTGTTGGAACTTTCTAAACTGCTCCGCACCGCTTTCATAAACGCGCGGGTCGTACTCGTCAATTCCTTCGGGGAAGTTGATTTCCGGTTTGATAATATGATAAAGCGATTTCTCATTAGCTCCGGCTTCCGCACGGGCTTCCTCAGAATTTAGCACGTCGTAGGGACGAGATTCTACCGCTTCTACAAACTCCTTGGGCGGACGTACGCCCTTGAAAGGCTTTATTCTTACCATGGCGAATAGACTAATTAACTTGGAACTTTGTGATACCGTCACGCAGGAAGCCTACAATCTGACGCGCAGCGGCGAGACCTGCATTTACATTAGCCTCAGCAGTCTGTGCGCCCATCTTCTTTGGCGTTGCAAAGTAGCGGTCGCCCAAAAGTTCGCGTGCTTCAGCGTCACAAGAGAGTGCGATGTCCGTAAGATAGCGGAGGTCCGTCCGTTCTTGAAGTACCTCTAAGAGCTCAGGTTCGTTGATTACATCCTGACGAGCCGTGTTTACGAGAATACCTCCCTTGCGCATGGAACCTACAAGGGCCCGGCCAATGCTACCACGGGTTTCCGGAGTAGAAGGAATATGCAGACTGACTACATCTGCCTCGCGGAAAAGAGCTTCAGGACTTTCTACCTGCTTTACACCATTGGCTTCAAAAACTTCTGCCGGGCAATAAGCGTCATAAGCCACAACGGGCATGCCAAAACCCTTGGCTATGCGTGCCACATTACGGCCTACATTTCCAAAAGCATCCAGTCCGAGCGTCTTACCACCCAATTCCGTACCGGCCTTACCATTGAAGCGGTTGCGAACTGCAAACAGAAGCATTGCAAAGACTAATTCTGCTACGGCATTGGCATTCTGGCCCGGAGTATTCATCACGCAGATACCTTTCTCCGTGGCAGCGGCCAAGTCAATATTATCGTAGCCCGCTCCTGCGCGCACGACGATACGTAGCTCCTTTGCAGCAGCCAGCACTTCCGCATCTATCTTGTCAGACCTTACGATGAGCGCTGTGGCATCAGCCACTTCCTGGAGCAGTTGAGCCTTGGACTCATATTTTTCAAGGAGGGCAAATTCAAGCCCAGCTTCTTCTACAATCTTCTTAATACCTTCTACGGCAATAGGAGAGAAGGGTTTCTCGGTTGCAATAAGAACTTTCATAATCTAAGTATGATAGGGGTTAATGGGTTTATCTAATGAACCGAAGGACCTTACTTCTTCTCAAATTCCTTCATGCATTCTACCAATGCCTTTACGCCCTCAACAGGCATTGCATTGTAGCAGGAAGCGCGGAAGCCACCTACGTCGCGATGGCCCTTTATGCCCCACATACCTCTCTCTAGTGCGAAAGCAAGGAAGTCTTTTTCCAACTCTTTGTACTCGTCTTGCATGACGAAACAAATATTCATTCGGCTCCTGTCTTCGGCCACCGCCGTTCCGCGGAAGAGTTTGTTGCGATCTATCTCATCGTACAAAATCGTGGCACGCTCAGCTGCACGCTTATCCATAGCCTCTACGCCACCTTGTGCCTTGATCCACTTCAAAGTCTGCAGGGCGCTGTAGATAGGTACTACTGGAGGCGTGTTGAACATAGAGCCTTTCTTAATATGTGTACGGTAATCGAGCATTGTAGGTATCTGGCGCGTTACTTTGCCTAAGGAGTCATCTTTTACAATAACGAAAGTGACACCGGCCATAGAGAGATTCTTCTGTGCACCGCCATAAATCATTACATACTTACTTACATCTACGGGGCGACTAAGGATGTCGGACGACATATCGGCGATAAGTGGGATAGGGCTATCGATATCGCGCAACAGCTCCGTTCCATAGATTGTGTTGTTCGTTGTAACGTGCAAATAGTCGGCATCAGCGGGAATTTCAAAGTTCTTGGGAACATACGTGAAGTTCTTGTCAGCCGACGAAGCCACTTCTACAACTTCGCCAAATAAGCGTGCTTCTTTCTGCGCCTTGGTGGCCCAAACGCCCGTATTAAGGTAAGCCGCCTTTTTCTCCAGATAATTGTAAGGTACCATAGCAAATTCCAAACTGGCACCGCCTCCTAAGAAGAGGACACTGTAGCCGTCGGGAATCTGAAGTAACTCCTTGAGCAATGCCTGCGCATCATCCATTACTTTCTGGAACTCTTTGGAACGATGGCTTATTTCCATCAGTGAAAGACCTAAGCCTTCGAAATCAACGCAAGCATCTGCTGTTGCCTTCATGGCTTCCTGAGGCAAAATAGAGGGACCTGCGCCAAAATTGTACTTTTTCATAATTTGAGGTATTTATAGTTAGACATTATATTCCTATCTAGCGCGAAAGTAAACATATTTTTTCCAAAAATTGCATAATGCAATTAAATCTTATAATGATTTAATTTTCTCACGGAATAATTGAATTTAATTTGGGTATGATACGGTTTTTCCCTATCTTTGTCTGCTAATTTGGAATAATTATGCGCTCACGGCTGCATAAGTTGCAAATTATCAACTACATAATACAATCAATTGACACGATTATATGCGGCAGTTAAAGATTAGTAAAAGTATCACAAATCGCTCTAGTGCGGCTCTGGATAAGTATTTGGTCGAAATAGGGCGCGAAGAACTTATCTCAACGGACGAAGAAGTTGAGTTGGCCCAGCGTATTCACAAAGGAGACCGCGAGGCTTTGGAAAAACTAACCCGTGCAAATCTGCGATTTGTAGTCAGTGTGGCCAAACAGTACCAGAATCAGGGCTTAGCCCTTAATGACCTCATTGACGAAGGTAATCTGGGTCTCATACGTGCGGCTCAAAAATTTGACGAAACCCGTGGCTTCAAGTTCATTAGTTACGCCGTCTGGTGGATTCGACAAAGTATTCTACAAGCCATATCAGAGCAGAGTCGCATTGTAAGGATGCCTCTAAACCAAGTAGGCTTCCAGAGCAAACTTACTAAGGCTATTGTAAATTTCGAACAGGAGTTCGAACGTCGTCCGAGCGTTCAGGAGCTCGCTGACATACTGGAAACAGATGTTTCAAAGGTACAAGACGCTCTCGGTACGAATGGAAAGAAAATATCTGTAGATGCGCCGTTCCAGGACGACGAATCTAACAGTCTGATAGATATTATGACGGACGAAAACGCGCCTGGAACCGACGACCGGATGGAGAAAGAATCTTTGTCGTCTGATTTAGATGCCGCATTAGCTACTCTTTCCGACCGAGAGGCCCAAGTTCTGAAAATGTTGTTCGGTATAGGTCGCACAGAGATGACTGCAGAAGAAGTGGCCAATTCTTTAAGTTTAACACGCGAACGTGTCAGACAGATAAAGGAACGTGCATTGCGCCGACTCCGTGATGCGGACAACATAAAGATCCTCATTAAATATTTAGGGTAATAACATTACCGGCTTGTTACATAATGGAATTGAAGCGGATGATGGCGACATGACATCGTCCGCTTATTTTATGCCCAGACAAAAGGGGAGGGGTGCGCTGTCTGCAACTGCAAATCATAAATGTGCCCATGTTTTGGGCTGAGAGAAGTTAAATATGTATAAAAAGGTGGCTCGGATTCAAAAAAACATCGTATCTTCGCATTGATATATCCGACAAACAAATTTATAAAACCTATATCTCAAAAATTATGAAGAAGATTTTCCTTTTTTCAAGCGTAGCCGTCTTGGCATTGTGTATGAGTTCGTGCAAAGCAAAAGAAGATGCTTGGCAACAGGCTTACAATAAAGCCACAGAGAATGCAGTTGAAGATCAGGCCGTAGTTCAAGTTCCTACAGTGCAGGAAGATGTGGCCAAAGTTACGCCTGTAACGGTCCAGAACAATAATGCCACAGATGTATCGCGTATAGATAGCGACGTACGTACTATTAACGGTAAGTTGGATGTAGTCAGTGGGAAACCGTTGAAAGCATTTAGCGTTGTCGTAGGTAGTTTTGTCAATCAGACCAATGCTGAAAGCCTCAAAGAACGCCTTGCTGAAAATGGATATGACGCTCGCGTCGTAAAAACCAACGAGACTATCAACGGACACACCGAATGGTATCGCGTCATTGCATCGTCCTTTGATGATAAAGCAAGTGCCATTGCTTCAAAGGAAACGTTGAAGCAGACCTATGCAACGGCTTGGTTGCTATATGTAAAGTAGGAACTTCAAAATTTCATTATTGAAATAAATCACACGCTTATAAGTTGGGGTGAAAGTTTGATTCTAATCTCATAGAACCTTACGCCCCAACTTATTTTATTTATCCAGTGGAACCACTCGACCAATCCTTAGAAACGAAAGTCTGTCTGACTGGACTGACGCAGGCAGAAATGTGTACCCAGGTTGTGGCTTGGGGCTTGCCGAAATATGTCGGGAAGCAGATTGCTAATTGGATTTACCGGCATCGTGTATCTTCATTTGAAGAGATGCGTAATTTGTCCAAACAGACACGTGCGAGACTCGCGGAGGTGGCTTACGTCGGACTGTCTGAGCCTGTAATGGGGCAAAAGTCCAAGGACGGCACAATAAAGTACCTATACAAAACGAAAAAAGGAAACTTTGTAGAAACGGTCTATATACCCAGTGGCGACAGGGCTACCTTGTGCGTATCGTGTCAAGTAGGTTGCAAGATGGGATGTCGGTTCTGTATGACAGGCCGACAGACTTGGTGTGAATCTCTAAGCACTTCCGACATTCTTAATCAGATTTTCTCACTGCCCGAATACGACAATCTTACCAACCTCGTATTCATGGGCCAGGGCGAACCTTTTGACAACACAGATGCCATATTGAAAGCACTGGCCATACTGACTTCTGCAGAAGAACTCGGCTGGAGTCCACGCAGAATTACAGTCAGCACAGTGGGTATCCTACCCGGGCTAAAGCGTTTCTTAGACGAATCTGAATGTCACATAGCCATAAGTCTCCACAATCCTTTTCCGCTGGAACGAGAGCGTATTATGCCCATCCAGAAAGCCTACAGTATCTACGATGTGGTCCAGCTTCTCCGCCAATACGACTTTTGCCTTCAGAGACCACATAATGCAGATGCGTCAAAACAGCGTCGGCTCTCTTTTGAGTATATAGTGTTTAAGGGGCTAAACGACTCGCATATGCACGCAAAAGAATTGGTCAGATTACTACAAGGCTTGGATTGTCGCATTAACCTCATCGGTTTCCACGCAATTCCCGACTCTGAATTCGTAGGAGCGTCCGCTCAGGAGATGGAAGCCTTTCGCAACTACCTTACTCACCACGGAGTTTACACTACCATACGAGCCAGTCGCGGACAGGATATTCTCGCGGCCTGTGGCATGCTTTCCACACAAGAACAGCAACGACAAATTCGTCAGGCAGACTATCCGGCCAATTCATAACCTCTCCGCATAGAATCATCAAATAATATGGATAAACTACCCAAAATAGGAATCACTCATGGCGATACTAATGGTGTCGGGTATGAGCTTATTTTCAAATTATTCGAGCAACAAGAACTTTTTTCTCTCCTTACTCCCGTTGTATATGGCTCTGCAAAAGTGGCCAGCTATCATAAAAAATCAATGTCCCTTAATCTGCCGTTTCAAATCATCAATGATGCAGACAAAGCGCAGGAAGGAAAATTGAATTTCATCAATTGCTTCGACGAAGATACTAAGGTTGAGTACGGAAAACTTACAGCAGAAGCAGGACAGGCGGCTTATAAATCGTTGCAGAAGGCTACGTCCGACTTGAAAGCGGGACTTATTGACGCATTAGTAACGATGCCTGTTAATAAGGGAGCCATCCAGCAAAGCGGAGTACCGTTTGTCGGGCACACGGAATATTTAGAGCGTGAATTAGGAGAAGGAGAAGAACATCCTCTGATGATACTGTTGAACGACAGCATGAGGATAGCGCTAGTTACAACGCATATTCCCGTCAGTCGCATTGCAGAAAGCATCACGCCCGAGTTAGTAGAACTCAAATTGCGCCGTCTTCAATACTCATTGCGCCATGACTTTCTCATACCCATGCCTCGCATCGCTGTCTTGGGGCTTAACCCCCACAACGGAGATAATGGAGTTTGTGGCTCCGAAGAGGAAACGATTCTGAAGCCCGTAATCAACAAACTCATAGAAGAGGGAAAACATATTTATGGACCGTTCCCTGCAGATGGATTCTTCGGAAACGGATTGTTCCGACAGTTCGATGCCGTTCTTGCAATGTACCACGACCAGGGATTAGCCCCCTTCAAAGCACTATCACCCGAAGGAGGAGTCAATTTCACGGCCGGATTATCTTATGTACGTACCTCGCCCGGACACGGAACAGCATTTGACATCGCAGGGAAGGGAGTTGCAGACATATCTTCGGCTAAGGCTTCCCTATATACGGCTATTGACATCTTGCGCAACAGAGAATTTGACACGGAGGCTTATGAGAATCCGCTACCCAAACTTTATCAAGTTCGAAGCGATAATCGCGAGCGCACCGAGAAGCCACTAAATTAAAAAATTATGAAGTACGCCATCATTGCAGCAGGCGAGGGCTCGCGTCTCGCACAAGAGGGAATCTCCTGTCCAAAGGCTCTGACAAACATTTGCGGTAAGCCCGTTGTGGAACGGCTTATTGAGATTTTCATCCGCAACGAAGCCGAAGAAATCGTTATTATTATAAATGCCCATAATCCGCAGACACAGGAATATCTCAACCAGTTGATAGAGCGCGAGAATAGGGTCCCTATTCGTTTGATTATCAAATCGACGCCGAGTTCCATGCATAGTTTTTACGAACTATCGTCCTATCTGCAAGATTCTCCCTTCTGTCTGACCACAGTAGATACTATTTTCAAGGAAGAAGAGTTCCGTCAATTTATTCAAGCCTTCAAGTCATCCAAAGATATTGACGGATTGATGGCCGTGACAGATTACATTGATGACGAAAAGCCACTTTTCATCAATACCGATAGCCATCTGAACATAACGGCCTTTCTGGATAAAGCAGACGATACTACAAAATACATTTCGGGTGGCATTTATGCGCTAACTCCCTGTTGCATCGACACCCTCCACCGTTGTATCCAGCAAAACGTCAGTCGTATGCGCAACTTCCAGCGCGAACTCATTGCAGATCATAGGCGTCTGAAAGCGCACGTCTTTTCTAAGATTCTGGATGTTGATCACGCAGAAGATATCCATAAGGCCGAGGAATTTCTTCGCCAGCAGTAATTCTCATTCTACATTATAACGCAATGAAAATTCTCGGTGTAAGTCGCTCAAATATCTTTTCGCCCAATTCGGAGGCGCGAGATGCAGCCATTTTCAATAAAGTTGCAGCGTTACTTCACCAATGCGGTCATTCCATAACAATCTGTAGCGAAGACGTTTGTCCCTCTACGACAGATGCAAGACTTGTATTTTCCATGGCTCGGAGCCAGAAAGCACTCCAGACGCTGTCTCAGTGGGAACAAGAGGGCGTTGTGGTAATAAATTCCGCATGTGCCATTCTGCGTAACGACAGGCTTTTCCTGGCCAAACTCTTTGCTGAAAATAGAGTAGGGGCACCTGCCTTCAAGAAAGTCAATCTCAGCGATTTGTCCGCCCCATTTCCCGGCCAGGCCTTTTGGGTAAAACGCGCAGATGCTTGTGCGCAAGAAAAATCCGACGTGGTATATTGTCCCGACGAAGCCACTTGGATACAGGCTCGAACCCGTTTTCTGTCTAGAGGTATATCCCAGTTAATCGCTGTGGAGCATTTACAGGGTGATTTAATAAAGTTCTACGGAGTAATAGACCAGCCATTTTTCTACTACTATTATCCTACGGCTACACGCACCTTTAGCAAATTTGGATTAGAGGAAGTAAACGGTGCGCCACAATATCTGACGTTTTCACCCGACGTGTTGCATGAATTGGCCAACCGGACTTCTCACCTTACAGGTTTCTCCGTCTATGGGGGAGATGCCGTAGTGTGTACAGACGGCAGTATCAAAATCATTGATTTCAACGACTGGCCCAGTTTTTCCGCCTGCCTGGAAGACGCGTCAAAGGCCATTTTCTCTCATTTGATAAAAGAATTAAACAAAAACATATAATAAACAAATAATCAGAAAGATAATGTCTAAAGATAAACCCAATGAATTCTCATTTTCCTCTACACTAAAATCGCTTGACACAGAGGAATGGCTCGATTTGCACTTCACGCGGCCACTTGGCTATATGTGGGCCAAGTTTTTCAACCGCTTAGGCATTCATCCCAACGTCGTAACAATCATCAGCATCTTTCTCGGAGCGGCGGCGGGTGCCCTTTTTTATCCAGAGAATATTTGGCTGAATCTGTTGGGCGTACTTCTGCTTGTATGGGCTAATATCTACGACAGTTGCGACGGGCAGTTGGCGCGTCTGTCAGGCAAGAAAACCCGACTGGGACGTGTACTGGACGGATTTGCCGGGGATGTGTGGTTCTTCTCGATATACGTTTTCATCAGTTTGCGCCTCACGCCGACTTGGGGAATATGGATATGGATTCTCTGCAGTGTAGCAGGATTTATATTCCACGGCAAACAGGCACAACTGGCCGATTATTATCGCAACATCCACCTGTTTTTCCTCAAAGGTGAAGGAGGCAGTGAATTAGACAATAGTACAAAACTCACAAAGGAGTATCAGTCTATTTCGTGGAATGAAGATTTCATTTGGAAACTGTTTCTATACTTTTACCGCAATTATACGCGCTCACAAGAGCAGATGACGCCTCAGTTCCAAGGCTTATACGCACGTCTGAAAGCACAGTATCCCGATGGAAACCTGCCTCAGGAATTGTGCGAAAGATTCTGTGAGGGAAGTAGGCCGCTTATGAAATGGACCAACATACTTACTTTCAATACGCGGGCCATAGTGCTATACCTCAGCGTGCTTGTCGGACAGCCTTGGACATTCCCTGCATTTGAAATATCCATACTGACCATTATCTTCATCTATATGCGCCTGAAGCACGAAAGGCTTTGTCGTGAAATCGCGAATAGCCTATAAATTGCTGTCTCCGTTTGTCCTAACATTCTAAATACTGCGCCATGCGACCACTATATAGAAATCTGTTTCTTCTCTTTGGCATTGTATCGATTGTCTATATGCTCTATAAATTCAATGTAGATTTTTCAGACTTGAAGGAGCGTATAGCGACGGCCGGGCTATATCTGCCCTCCGTAATCGGTATTTGGGTAATTGTCTATGCCTTTAATGCCGGTGCGTTCTATCAGATTGTAAACAGCGGAGACCATGATAAATATCTGCCATATAAGCATGCCTACAAACTGACCGTAAGTGGTTTTGCCTTTAGTTATACCACACCGTTCGGTTTCGGGGGCGCACCTTATCGCGTGATGGAGCTGAGCAGCTACATCGGTACGCCGCGGGCCATGAGTTCTACCGTGTTGTATTCTATGATGCACATCTTGTCCCATTTCTTCCTCTGGGCCACTGGTGCCATAATCTTTGCGGTATTCCACTACGACTTGATGAACGGCTTCTATTGGACACTGCTTTTCCTATTCTTTCTGATTTTTGCGTGTGTGCTTTATTTTTTCTGGTACGGCTATCGGAACGGATTGATTGTCAAACTTTATAGGATTTTGCTCTATATCCCAGTGGTAAAGAAGTATGCCCAAAAATTCTACGATAAGAATATGGCAGCTATGGAGCAGGTGGATCAGAACATTGCCTATCTGAACAGCCAGCCCAAAGCCTTCTATTCGGCTCTGGTCATGGAGTATGTAGGCCGCGTCATCAATGCTTTTGAATTTTTCTTTATTCTCTCTGCACTTGGCGAGCACATATCCTTTGCGGATGCCGTGATTATTCTGGCTTTCTCCTCACTCATTGGCAATTTGCTCTTCTTCTTCCCCATGCAGTTAGGTGCACGCGAGGGTAGCCTGGCTGTAATCGTCAGTCTGCTAGGTATAGGTACTCACTCCATAGGCCTTTTCTCCAGTTTCTACACCCGAGTGCGCGAATTGTTCTGGATAATCGTAGGCATCGTACTGGTGAAGATTGGCACAAAGCACATAATGAAATAAAAGTCTGTTATGATTAAAGGAATCCTTTTTGACTATGGAGGCACCCTAGATACAAATGCCCGCCACTGGGCTTACGTACTCCAAGAAGCCTATGAAGCCGCGCAGATACCTATTTCGGAGGCACAGTTTCGCGAGGCTTATGTATTTGCCGAGCGTGCTTTGGCCAAGGCCCCTATAATAAAGCCGCAAGACAACTTTCGCGTACTACTGCGCAAGAAGATTAAGCAGGAGTTGGCTTGGCTTGCGTTCAAAGACTATTATCGTGCAGATACCGACAAGCAGGAAGCCCTCATAGACCAACTGGCAGACTACTGCAACAATTATGCCCTTCACCACATAAACAGGGTTACTCCCACATTAGAGCGTCTGGCCACACAGAAGAAACTGGTTGTCGTATCCAACTTCTATGGCAATTTGCCAACCGTCCTTGCAGATTATAAGATAGACCGTTTTTTCGGCCAGATTATAGAGAGTGCTGTCGTAGGAGTCCGTAAGCCCAATCCGGAAATCTTTTCACTGGGTGTACAAGCCTGTGGCGTTCGTCCGGAAGAGGTCGTAGTAGTGGGAGACAGTTATAAGAAAGACATACTTCCGGCCTCATCGCTCGGATGCCATACCGTCTGGATTCACGGGCAAGAGTGGAAAACGGAAGAGTATGATGAAAGCGTACCCGACAAAACCATTCTCGATTTCGGCGATTTAGAAGCCGCATTGGACGATATTGAAAAGTCGCTATAAAAGGTTTGCCTCTTTCCATTCCCTAATTCCATCAAACCACTTCATAATTCGCTTTTTCATTTCACAGTGTGAAATTCAAATTTCACACTGTGAAACGTAGAGTTCACACTTTGAAATAAAAAATTGCACTATGCCACCAAGTGGAAGCATAGTGCAATTAGCGTATTTTATAAAGGAACGGTATGGAGGGTTTATGCTACAGCCCGCTTTCTCAAGGATGTACAAGTGTACCTATATCCTCGCCCTCAATGACACGTTTCAGATTTCCCACCACATCCATATTGAATACGTAAATGGGAAGCCCATTCTCACGGCACATAGCGATGGCAGATGTATCCATAACACGAAGATTCCGGCGTAACACTTCATCGTAGGATATCTCGGAGAATTTTTCCGCTTTCGGGTCTTTCTCCGGATCTGCAGTATATACTCCGTCCACACGGGTGCCTTTCAGCATCACATCGGCTTCTACTTCTACTCCGCGCAACGATGAGCCGGTGTCAGTAGTAAAGTAGGGTGAACCTGTCCCTGCGGCGCAGATGACGACACGTCCCTCGCGCAAGGCTGCAATCGCCTTCCATTTAGTATAAAATTCGCCTATCGGCTCCATCCGAATAGCAGTTAGCACCTGGTTGCTTACGCCACAGGCATCCAGCGCGCTACTGAGCGCCAAGGAATTAATGACCGTGGCACACATGCCCATCTGATCTCCTTTTACGCGGTCGAAACCTTTTCCTGCTCCAGCAAGTCCGCGGAAGATATTCCCTCCGCCTATGACTATGGCTATTTCAACGCCCAGGTCGTGTATTTCCTTGATTTGCTGTGCGTATTCATTCAGTCGGTTAGTGTCTATCCCTGTGCCATTTCCAGCCGCAAGACTCTCACCGCTCAATTTCAGCAGAATTCTCTTATACTTTGCCATACGATTTGGATAATTGTATTGAAAAATTACGTTGCTAAATTACACTATTTTGCTAATATTTGAAAGAATCCGACGATAGTAGATTTTCTGCAACACGGACCGAGTGAGCAGAAACACGATAAAGGCCAGCCAAAGCGCATAGTTTCCGAGTGTAGAGAATAGGAGAACGCCGACACAGATAAAGGCCATTGTGGCATAGAACAGAACTTTGAACATCTCACGCGTAGCCACAGCACCGATGAATAAGCCATCATACAGAAAGGCGGCGAAACTGACAACCGGAATCAGTAGTACAAACGCAAAATAACGCTTTGCGACATCAATCACAGCGAGGTCGTCAGTCAGCAGGTGCATCAAATAGTCTCCACAGATAAGATAAACAAGGGTGGCGATAAGGGTAATGCCCCAGCCCCAGCGGAAAAGATTTGACGTAAGGACTCTAAGAGACGGAAGGTTCTTTGCGCCGATATAGAAGCCTCCCAGGGATTCTCCTGCATAGGCAAAACCGTCCATAAAGTAAGAGAAAAGAGTAAAGAACTGAAACAAGATGGCATTTGCGGCCAAGGTGTCGTCGCCGAGCCGCGCACCAGTTGCCGTAAATCCTAATTGCACCGTCACCATACATAAGGTGCGCAGAAAGAGATCGCGGTTAGTGCGCAGAAACTGCATTAACTTACTATGTTGCAGAATGGATATATCCTTCCAATGGACTAACAGGTGGCACGAAGAAATTATCCATGCCGTGAGATACATCAAGAAAGCCATATATTGCGCTATCAGCGTACCCCATGCAATGCCTGCCACACCCCAGCCGAAGCCCGTCACAAACCAAACGCTTATCAGGATATTTATCAGATTCTGCGCAATAGACACTATCATCGGAATATGTGCATTTTGCACCCCTAAAAACCATCCTGCAAAGCAGTAGGTGGCCAGTAGGGCAGGTGCGCCATAAATCAGTATTCGGTAATATACGCTCACACTATGGGCAACCTCTGCACTTGGCCCTATAAGCCAGAAAGCCAAATATTCTATCGGCCGCTGCAAGAGAACTATCAACCCGGCGCATAAAAGGGCCAACGTCAGCGGACGGACTAAATTCTCCAACAAGGCTTTGTGGTCATTTCTTCCAGAGGCTTGCGAAGTCATGCCCCCCGTACCCATACGCAGAAAGGCAAAGAGCCAATAAAGAAGATTAAAGATCGTGGCTCCCACTGCTATTGCGCCAATGTCTTCCGTACGGCCCAGATGTCCTGAAAGCCCCAAATCGACGAGTCCTAACAGTGGCACTGTAAGCGTGCTTACAATGCTAGGCAAGGCAATATTCAGAATCTTACGGTTCATACTGATGGTTTCAAATGACATAACGTATCTCTTTGAAAGCATATTCACGCAACTCTTTACACTCGTCCTCCAAGACGATGCGACCATTCATCTGTATATCTGCAATACGCGCACGGAAAACCGTCTCCGAGGTATCGGCAAAAAGATGTAATCCTTGACGACGATACAAGTGGGATTTATATTCTTCATGTATGGCCCCATAATGTTCGGACTTCAGCAGGCTGTAATACGACATGAAGTGGCAAAGGAAAAGCCTCAGCACTTGGTATCTATCTATCTCGTGTCCTATGATTTGACGCAACGATACTGGATTAGGCGACGTACCGCGGAACAAACTCTGGTTGATATTGATTCCTATGCCCATTGCAGTTTCACAAAGAGAGCCTCCCATCACTTTGTGGTCTATGAGCATCCCACAGATTTTCTTATCCTGATAGTAGATGTCATTGGGCCACTTGACCGTACAAGCCATATAAGGTTCAAAAGCCTTTACCACAGCAAGCGCACAACATTCGGACAACAAAAATTGCTTATCGGCCGATAAAAATGTAG
This sequence comes from Alloprevotella sp., assembly GCA_017478625.1. Classification (GTDB taxonomy): domain Bacteria; phylum Bacteroidota; class Bacteroidia; order Bacteroidales; family Bacteroidaceae; genus Alloprevotella. The sequence goes on along the minus strand of JAFVDF010000001.1, from coordinate 32,684 downwards.
GGGCACACCAAAGGCTGAAAAGGAGATTTTTACCGGCTTCACTCTCCCAGACAGTGCCAACTTGCCCGTGGCCGTCTGTCTGCGCGTCTGTGTCAATCAGAAGAAACGGGAGAGAACCCTGTATGGCCTTTGCCTGCTCCCATACCACCGACTGGGTAGAGGAGAGACTGCGGAAATGCTGAAATTGTATTATACTCTTCCACTCTTCCTGCAAGGCTTTCAATGTATCAGGTTGTCCTACCATAATTCCGCACGGGTAAATTTCATTTTTCTGCGTGGCTGGAATGCATCTACATAATGCGTCAGATCGAAACAATCCTCTGTACCAACCAATGTAATAATGTCAAAACGATAAGGGGCATCCAGATGCTTTGACTGCATAAAGGTAAGCGCTGCATTCGTAAGGCGATATTTCTTCGCATAGTCCACGGCATCTAATGCGGTGTACATATATTCATACGATCGCGTCTTGACCTCCACAAAAACTATCTCGCCAGCCTCTTCGGCTATGATATCCACCTCCAGATGTCCTGCCCGCCAATTGCGCGCCAGCAGGGAGTAGCCATTCTTAGCCAGATAGAAACAGGCCTGTTCCTCTCCCCACGCTCCAAGACTATTGGCTGATGGTATCATCGTTTGGTTCTGAAAAAGTCCTTTATCAAATTGCCACATTCGTCCGCCAAAACCCCCGATACGACTTCCGTCTTAGGATGGAGGGCGTGGGGGGCAAATTGCCTGAAACCTCTTTTTTCGTCAGAGGCTCCATATACGAGGCGACCCAATTGTGCCCAGCCTATGGCTCCTGCACACATCGTGCAAGGCTCTAAGGTTACATAAAGCGTACACTGATTCAGGTATTTTCCCCCAAGAGTATTTGCTGCTGCCGTAATAGCCTGCATCTCTGCGTGAGCCGTCACATCGGTAAGGGTTTCGGTTAAATTATGCGCCCGAGCGATAATCTGGTCTTTACAAACCACAACGGCCCCAACAGGTATCTCGTCGGCATCCTTTGCAACCTGTGCTTCGGAGAGTGCCTTACGCATGTAATACTCGTCATTATTCATAGTCTTCGCTCAATTAAAATCAAAATACGGGGCAAGGCGTTGGAAATCATTTTCCGTGAAGTGGGAAGAGAATTGAAGGTCCCGCCAACTTTTAAGTTTACCGTATTTATGAATATAATTCACAATGTCACACGTTTGTTCGTAGGATAGATAGGGATGTCTGACCAATGTCTTGAAGTTTGCCTTGTTTATTGAGATCCGACGAACAGGATACCCACTGGCAAGATACAAATATTCGGAGATATTATCTGGCAACCCCTCAATATCTTTCAACTGCTCCATACTAAGGAAACCTCCGAGATTTTCACGGTATTGGAAAATCTTTCGCGCATAATAACTGCCTACGCCAGGTATTCCCCGAAGTGCAGTGGTATCAGCCGTATTAATTTCAATCCGCATCCCCTTGGGATACTTCTGCGGATAGTGGAGTGTTATAGTGTCTGGCTCAGGCTGATTATCCACTCTATCCGCAGGACTGTCAATCTGTATATACGGACGTAGTCGCATAAAATCGGCCTCGCTTAATCCATAAAGTCGCCGAAAATCATCTGCGGTTTTCCAGACTCCGCCACGACGGCGATACTTCAATGCATTGTGGGCCTGCCAGGATTTGAGCCCCAAACGCACAAATGTGGCAGAATCACAGGTATTCGGATTGAATGGAAAAGTCTCTGCTTCTGCCACATAATCCCATTCATCAGCAGAATGATGATACCTACCGGAATCCAGCCTAAGCTGCTCTTGAAAGGCATGAAGCTTGGCCGTATCTATGGATGATAAATCCGTTGATGAGATATGCCGACTTCTATAATTATCCAACAGAAAAATAGCCAGCAATATCAAACAAATAAGTAGCAGAAAAATGATGTACCCGCGTTTCTCTGAATCTCTTAAATGAAAGAATGAGCGTTTTTCCATATAGAAGATTTTCAGAACCGAAGATTATCCTTTTACCGAAGAAACTTTTGCTACTTCTTCATCTAGTAATTTAGCCAATTCCGAAAGAGTCTTGTCCATCTTACTAAGATCCTTTTTCAGACGAATACGGAATCTCCACATCCGAAGCCAAAGGATTACGCCTACGGGGAAGAACAGTCCACAAAGCTGGTTGTATCGCGCCGAAGTAAAGGGGCGTTCTGTAGGATTAACGTACAAGATAGGCATCTGATTAAGTTGATGCACTACCTGGTAATTGAGAGAATTGGAAAGTTCTTCTACTATTTCTTCCGCACGAGTGTTAATCTGATGGAGTAGGGGACTTTCCTCCTGAGAGAAGAATACTTTTCGGTAATTTGGAATAAAGTAGAGCAAATGTTGCTTATTGTACTGAGCAATGTCACTTTTCAGCTGAACAACGGAATCTTGTAATTTCTTATAGTCGGGCTCATTGATGACAATTTCTTTGAGTGACAAGTGACGATGTTGCTTCAGTCCTAGTATGCGGTTGAATAGTTTGGTATAAGTATCAAGGTTAAAGACGACACTATCATTATTAGACTTGTATGTAAGGTAGAGACCTATAGGTGCCAGTATGAAAGAAGAAATCCACATACCATATATCATATTCCAAGAGCCATCTTTGGCCATCTTCGAGCCAGACGTGTTAATGATATAATATACAATAAATATGAGGACCGACACTACCGTAGGAAGCCCTAAGCCTCCCTTCCGGATAATAGAACCTAATGGCGCACCAATAAGGAAAAAGAACAGACAAGCCAGAGAAAGGGAAAACTTCTCGTGCATCTGTGCCTGATGTTGCCTTATGAAAATATCACCATTCTCAGTAATAATGCTTCGCCACTCTGTCTCTGAAGCCAACAATGTTATTTGACTTTTAGCGGCCTGCTCTGCCTGTTGGCGCATATCTGGCGACAGTTCTTCTACTAAATCGTCAAATTTGCGCTTCGGAAGAGGCTTGCTCTTAGTGGTATTATTGGCTGAAGGGGTCTCTACAGTAGATTCGTGGAGCGTAAAATAGCGCGTTTTGGTCTCCTTATAATAGATTTTTCCTATACTGTCTAACTCCATATTCATAGAGTCGACAGCTTCAGAGAGTTGCTTCAAATCTTTTGTCATAGCCAGACTCCGCATCTGGTCTTCGTCCATCTTTTCAAAGTTGCTGTTAAAATCGATGATAAAACGCTTATACAGAAAGGTTTCACGGTCATACGGCGTGCTCACATTGCAGGAACCTTGCATCGCAATATTCTCCTGGCGAAGGTTCTCAAACTGTTCTCCATTCCAAACATCAAGCAAGAGATGCAATTTATCCTCTGTCATTACCATACGGCCGGAATCGGCCACTAGTATTTGCGCTTTATCAAAACCCTGATCGGTTCGATATACCATAAGTTGATATAGCTTCCCCGTACTAACATCCTTGCGCGTTGTATAAAGTGAGAATCCTGGAATACCATTGTAGAAAACCCCTTCAGGTATTTCCAAAGCTGGAGATGTCTGCTTTAGACTCCACAACATAGTGCGAAGATGCAACTGGGCATCGGGAGCCGTCTTATTCTGAAAATAAAACGATGACAAGGTAAGGAAACACACCAATATGAATACAGGGCGCATAATACGCAACAAAGAAACGCCTGCACTCTTCATAGCCAAAAGTTCCAACTGCTCTCCCATATTTCCAAATGAAATAAGAGAGGCAAGCAATACGGCCAGAGGTAGGGACATGGGAACCAGCGACAGCGCCATGTGCCAGAAGAATTCTCCCAGAATATCCAAGGTCAGGCCCTTACCGACAAGGATATTCACATATCGCCACGTAAACTGCATGATAAAAACAAACAACGTGATGAAGAACGAGCCCAAAAAGATCAGTAAGAACTTCTTGAGAACGAATACATCTAATTTCTTTATTCCAAGTACCATGCAATCAGACAACGAATATAATTATTTTTCGTACCTCCTAGAAAACGAAACGTATAAAATCATTCATAATGGCATAGACCATAAGCAATAAGAGGATTGTCATACCGATAGTCTCTGCCCGAGCCATAAATTTGTCTGACGGTTTTCTGCGCGTAACAACTTCACAAAGAAGGAAGAATGCATGTCCTCCATCTAAGGCGGGAATCGGTAAGATGTTCATAAACGCAAGCATCAAGGATATAAATGCAGTAAGTTCCCAAAAGCGTTGCCAGTCCCATGCCTTTGGGAAAAGAGATCCTATCGCACCGAAAGAGCCGACGCTTTTTGCACCCTCTTTAGTAAACAGATATTTTAAGTCATTTACATAACCACTTAACACATTCCAGCCATAAGCAACTCCAGCAGGAAAGGCAGAAAGAAGAGAATAAGACTTGGTCACCGTTTCACATTGGGCGAGAGGAGTATTCCACATCGTCCCTAAAGTAAGTTCTGGAGTAAGAAGTACGCTGAAAGTGTCCACCGCCTCGTCTTGATGCTTGACAGACAAGACGACCTGGCGAAGACGAAGAGAGTCTGCCTGCGTAGCCTCATCCGTCAGGGCATCAGCCAGACGCGAAATCTCATCTTGAAACTCATTCCAAGTAGAAATCTCCTTTTCATTGAAAGACACTATTTGATCACCCACCTGCAACCCAATCTGGTCTGCCGGAGAATCGACCAAAACACTGTCAATGATACTCGGAGAAAGTAATAGCATAAACGGCGGTTCGGACTTCATCATATCAAGCATATTTATTTCGCCCGGGAGAGAAATTACCACCTCCTTACCATTACGAAGCACCGTACACTCTGACGATGTGCTTATGGCACGATAAACATCTGATATACTTTGGTTAGAATCAAATCTTGTAAAGGTTTTTGTATCTGTACGCAATGGGATGTCTCCATCTTGAAATCCTAGTTCTTGGGCCTGTGCATTAAACTTAAATCCATTAGATAGATTCTCAATCGGTACATAGGTTTCGCCCCAAGTAAATAGTATTACCGCATAAATCAACAATGCGACAACAAAATTGACAAATACTCCAGCCAGCATGACAATCAGACGTTGCCAAGCGGGCTTAGCCCGAAATTCCCAAGGCTGTACGGGAGCTTCCAATTGCTTGGTATCCATAGATTCGTCAACCATTCCCGCTATCTTGACATATCCACCGAGAGGCAACCATCCCAGCGTATAAGTGGTATCACTCTTCTTGGGTTTCCACTTGAATAGGCTAAACCAAGGGTCAAAAAAGAGTGCAAACTTTTCCACTCTAATCTTAAAAACTTTGGCTGCGAGAAAGTGTCCGCCTTCGTGTAAAAAGACCAATATAGATAAGCACAAAACCAACTGTGCGGCACGTATTAGAAAGACTTCCATAGGATATTCAGTAGTTAAAGTTTGTTACAGGTTTTAAAGGAGTGACTGCGCTATACTGCGTGCTTCGTGATCCGCACTGATATAGTCGGAAAGGTCGTTACATTTCTGAAACGGGACTCTTGACAGAGTTTGCTCTATTATTTCAGGAATACGTGTAAAGGAAATTTGCTCTTGCCTAAAAGCCAAATTGGCCACTTCATTGGCTGCATTCATCACGCAAGGCTTGTTTCCCCCTTGAGCTATTACGTCATAGGCAATTGACAGACAGGGAAATTTCTGAAAATCAGGTTTATCAAAAGTCAGTTGCTTAAGAATTGAAAAATCAAGACGTGGAGCCTCAAGGTTCCATCTATTGGGAAAAGATAGAGCGTATTGAATCGGCATACGCATATCGTGGCTACCCATCTGGGCTATGATGACACCGTCACAATATTCTACGGCAGAATGAATTATGCTCTCTGGATGTACGACTATCTCTATATTATCAGGTGAAATATCAAATAGCCACCTCGCCTCAATCATCTCAAAGCCCTTGTTCATCATTGTAGCCGAATCAATCGTTATTTTGGCTCCCATATTCCATGTCGGATGAGCTAATGCCTGCTGGGGCAAAACCCGACTCAAGGCCTCCAAAGAATAATTTCTGAAAGGACCGCCACTGGCTGTCAATATCAACTTACTGACATCACAATGCCGGTTGCTCATTAAGCATTGAAATATAGCAGAATGTTCGCTATCCAGGGGTAGAAGAACTGAACGATATTCTGGAACAAGACGCGTAATAAGTTCACCAGCAACTACTAGCGATTCCTTATTGGCCAGGGCTATCCGTTTTGAAGCTTTAATCGCACGAATTATCGGTGCTAATCCTGCAAATCCCACAAGAGCAGAAACAACCACATCAATATTTTCGTTTTCTACAATATCAGCCAACGCAGTGGCACCCGCAAAAATTTTAATCGGGTAGGTGGACAGCGCTTCTCGTACTTTTTCATAGAAAGCCTCATTGGCTATCACGACACTATCAGGCTGGAATTCGATAGCCTGACGGATTAACAGATCCGCATTATTGCCTGCTGTCAGCACATACACCTCCAACTTATCAGGATGTTGGCGGACGATATCAAGAGTCTGTGTGCCTATTGAACCCGTAGAACCTAATATGGCGATTTTTGTACTCATGTATCAATTTAGTTGCAACAATTCATCATTTACATCAAGTTGTATCCGTCGGGCGGGAACATCCATGCCTAGAATAATATCTTCATGTAAAGGAAGTACTGCTCCATTATCTAATTCTATCAAAATGTTTATAGTAGAAGTATCTATACATTGAATCTTTCCTACGTAATTGCCCGACACATCAAACACTTCAAATCCACCTAATACGGAAACCACGTCTCCCAAAGTGTCCAAATCCGCTTGATCTACTAGATGCTTGTCAATGAAAACATTCTTCTGCAAAAGCGCCTTAACGTCTTGATCATTTTCCACATCTTTCAGATGAATATAACACCCCCCATGATTCTTGGGCCACACTTCAATCAACTGAAATGGGACAAAGCAATCATCCAAAAGGATAAAAATGAACTGGGGCTCTATAGCTAGCAACAATTGGTTGGATGTTTTCACTTCCAACTCCCCACTGATTCCGTGGCTCTTACAGATAGTTCCTACTTGGACTAAGTTGTCTGCCAAAATCATGCTTCTAACTACTTACCCGCTTAATCTTAGCGCCCAGGGCATTGAGCCGCGATTCTATTGACTCGTAACCTCTGTCAATTTGTTCCACATTATCTATGACACTATTACCTTCTGCTGTTAGCGCAGCCAGCAATAAGGCAATTCCGGCTCTAATGTCGGGACTTGTCATACGTCGGCCATGGAGTGGGAACTGACGATCATGTCCTATGACAACCGCTCTATGCGGATCGCACAGGAGAATCTGTGCTCCCATATCTATCAAATTGTCCACGAAAAAGAGTCTGCTTTCAAACATTTTCTGGTGGAAAAGGACAGAGCCCTTTGCCTGTGTGGCAACTACTATGAGGACACTCAACAAATCGGGGGTGAGTCCTGGCCAAGGGGCATCTGCAATTGTCAAAAAGCCCCCATCAATAAATGTTTCTATTTCGTAATTGGGTTGCTCGGGGATATAAATTTCATTATCTGTATGCTCAATCTTTATACCCAATCTCTCAAACGAATAGGGGATTATACCTAAATCCTCATACTTCGTATTTTCGATTGTGATGCCCTTTCCGGCCAATGCCGCCATTCCAATAAAAGAGCCCACCTCTATCATATCAGACTGAATGGTATGCGTTGTACCATGCAGTGCTTTAACGCCCTCAATAGTCAGCAGATTTGACGATATACCGGTAATCTTAGCCCCCATAGCATTGAGCATTTTGCACAATTGCTGTATATACGGTTCACATGCCGCATTGTAGATTTTGGTAACTCCCTCGGCCAAGACTGCGGCCATTATGATATTTGCCGTTCCTGTAATACTAGCTTCATCAAGCAACATGGAATTACCACGAAGTCCATTGCTACTTACGCGAAACACTCCTTGCCTCTCTTCATAGACTAAGGAGGCACCTAGTTTCCGGAAACCGAAGAAATGAGTATCTAAGCGACGACGGCCAATCTTATCTCCGCCAGGTTTGGACATAGTTGCCTTTCCAAACCGTGACAACAGTGGGCCAAGAAGCAATACGGAACCACGCAAACGGGAACACGACTTGAGAAACTCTTCGCTTTCAACGAATGCAAGATCTATATTTTCGGCTTGGAACGTATATTTCCCTTTGGATATCCGATTAACTTTTACGCCTATTAACTCAAGAAGACGAATGAGATTCTTGATATCTAGAATTTCCGGAACATTTTCCAAAGTAACAGGTTCTGATGTCAGCAATGATGCCGCTATTACTTCTAATGCTTCGTTCTTTGCACCTTGAGGACTGATGCGTCCTTCCAAACTGTGACCACCTTCTATGTGTAAAGAGGACATTTGCGTAGGATTATTTGACTATAATTATATAATTTGGACTATGCCTGTAAAAGTTCTGCATAGTCATTTTCCAATCGCTCTACAGAAGCGTTTGTTCCTTTTTGAGTAAGAAGATCGTGTCTCATCTTTGCGAGTAGTCGCTGCTTTATACCTTCAGGCTTCGCTATTTCTGTTTCTAATTGAAGTTGGCGGATAAAGTCTTGCACGATGCGCCCATATTGACGATAGCGAATATTATTTTGTGGATAAGGCAACGTGTTGGGGCGAGCAAAGGATGACTGCTCGAAAATTTCCACAGGATAGTCAATATCCATTTTATAATCTGAAATATAGGCAAGATGATTCCACAATTTCTGCTTGAAACTGGCCGTGTTGCGTATTTGAGGATTGAGACGAACCATTATCTGCACAATTTTGTCGCAGTACAAAGCACGCCTGTCCCTGTCGCTTTCTTCTAAAGCTTTCAAACAGAGATGCTGAATGATTCGACCATATTCGGTAAGCCTCAGGCCTTCTTTTTGTTTAAGATTGTCCATGAATTAAATCGTTCAGGATATTTCGTGATTGAGTGGCCACAAATTTTTTAAGATAATCTGGCTCACAATAGGCTATATCAGCAAAATCTTGGTAGGCATATTTCTTTTCTGCAAGAGGGAACATGTTCTTCGCTAACGGTTCAATACCTGTGAGGAAATGGGCATTTTTATGACAAAGGAAATCTTTACACTTTTCCGAACCATTTCCGAAGAAATATACGGGATTTGAATCTAGAAACTCCGCAAAAGAATCTGAAGATACCACTACTGCCGTTGTATCTCTTACAGTTCGGAGTCCACGATCGTAGATGGCACAATACACTTCCATACGCCGTGCATCAATCATAGGACATAATAAAGCGTCATCTGGTAGATCCGTATACAACAGAACGGGAACACAGAGTGTCTGAAGAGTTGATATGGCAATTAAAGGAATCTCTTTACCATAACACAAGCCCTTTGCCTCACTAACACCGATTCGTAACCCTGTATATGAACCAGGACCAAAACTTACTGCAACTGCATCTAGATGCAAACCATCATGCCGGACAAACTCAAGTGCATTTTTCACCGCTGGAGCGAGAACACGAGCTTGGTTATACCCCTTGCGACAGACTTCATCATAGACATTTGTACCATTCTCGGACACACAAACAGAACAAAGGTCTGTAGAAGTTTCAATATTTAAGATGCAGGCCATTATATGAGCATTTAGAGCATAAAGATGCGTGCAAATTTACGAAAAAACGGACTTATTATAGCTTCTAATATATATATAATAATGCAGAACAGATGATTATTCGAGTTCAAACTCATCCTCTCCGCGCAATGTCAGTTGTCGAAGATCATATATAGACCCATTATAAATATTAAAATCCACTTTCTCACGAATGCCATCCAAGCGTCCCACGTCGGAATACTGCCAAAAACGCCACTCGCCCTCGTAAGTAAGATTCTTTACATAATAATGAGCTATCCAGTAGGGGTAAGACTCAAATTCCTCCGTATTCAGATAACTAGTCTTAAATTTATAACTAGTATAGAGGATGGGCTTTACTCCATAGGCTTTCTCTACAGTCTGCAACCACAATAGTGCATCACGCCGAAGTCTTTGAGCAGATTTTCCGCCAGTCTCTTCAATGTCAAGAACGGGGGGAAGATCTCCTTCTTCTAGATGTACTTGATGCAGAAAATGTTCCGCCTGATCGCGAGCTGGCAGTGTCGGCAAATAATAATGATATGCACCACGTATGAAACCATGCCTACGCGCTTGATAAAAGTTTTCGTTGAAATTTTCATCAAGATAGGTTGTCCCTTCTGTAGCTTTTACAAAAATGAAACTAATGCTACTACCTCCGATTGTTGATTTTTCCAATCTTTCCCAATCGATATCAGCCTGATGGTGGGAGATGTCAATTCCAAAAATAGAATAGCCATTGGGTGTATCCATCTGACCAAAGTAAGCCCTCCACCTACTTGAAAACGGAAATACTGCATACGCCGCGAAAATATAAACATAGATGAACGAGGCAACAATTATACCCACCCCCACAAAAAACAGATTGCGTAAATGCTTTTTTTTCTTCCGTTTCATAATCAAAAATGTCTGTTGTATCAATTCATCCTTAAGACTCAGTACTGTATAGCTTTTTCAACGAGTACAGGGCCTCTTCCAATCCAACAAGCGCATTCCGCTCATTTACTATGTGTTGTAAATTGCGCATTCGATAAGTCCCATCTTGATATTTTCTCAGTTGGAAACGAGCCAACAAGAAACCACTACGATAAACATAGATCCAGCCATTTTCAAGGTACAAACCGTAGCGATTATCCCAATCTGGTTCAAAGGCATATAGCAGGCTCCGTTTCTTTTCTTCATCAATCACTTCTTTGGCAAAAGGATTCTCCACATTTTGCCAAGAATGACGCTCCACATTGGTCTTAGCGTTGTTTTTCGGAAAGAAAACACGTTCCTTGACAGCTCTGTGTTCAATGAACTGCATTGGCTCTGAATAATCCCTCATCAGTGCTTGGGGCCAAGTCATATACTCATAGGGAGAATATGAATCCTCCTCTTGATATTTCCTCTTTACCATATTGTAACGACATCCATACATTGCTCCGGCTATCGCTCCCGTGAATGCGCCCATCAAGCAATGGTCGCCATTCATCTTCATGGCATTATGGATGGCACTGGTAAAATCAAATGCGCGGTAGAACGCATCCCATGCACGTAGCAGGTACGACAGCATCCCGTTTTCCTCCTGCCAGTTCCAGTGATGACGGCAGTTGTGGAAAACATTGCCCAGTTCCTCATACACTTCATCCTTCGTCTTCCCTTGGCGAAGTGAAGTCACCATTTGTGAGAGAAACAAACGCGTATAACCTTCTTCTTTGTCCCAATTCCCCTCAAAGTACATTTCATTGCAGGGGACATCAAAGAAAGCACTGGTAGTCATTCGCAATATGCCGATGCCAAACATCGTGGATTGGTAGTCACATTCCAAAAGAGAAGTCCAATCAAGAGCTTCCGGCGAAAGTTCTACAGCATCCGTATTGAAATTGCGGAAAAACTGCCGTGTGAACTTTGCCGCTTTCTCCTTCGGCATATTGCGGTCGGTGCTAATCAAGGCTGCCGTGGCCAGCACGGACAAACCAAACTCCGACACCTTCGCTTCATTAGAAACGAGGTGGCTCCAGAAATGTTTTCTGTCATGTTCGTATGTCCAAGCGGCGAGATCACCTATGACTGCACCTAACATATCTATGAATGGTTACGTTTCAACTAAATAAACTTTTGGATCCAGCTGATGCCACAGTCTATGCAGACAAATCCCCCTGTATCAGTAGGACCGATATTATTACTTCCGCATTGAGGGCAACAGATGGGGTATTGGTCAGCATCGCTATAAGTGGAAGATGCTCCTTTCCGACGTTTTGGTTTTCCTTTGCGCTTCTTCTCATCAACCTCTGTCGTAAAAGTGTAGAAGATGAACGGCACGACAAATAAGGCGATTAGCACGATAAACAGTGCCGGACCTTCATCCAAATGGAAAACCCGAAGCGTGAGATATGATGTCAAGATGATTGTGCCAAAAACAACAGCTATCATAAACAAGAAGTCATTCTTGCGGTAAAGCCTATATACCCATGTCTGCGTTCCATCCTTGACGAATCCTTTGTTTACCCTATTTGTCGATGTTCGGTAACAAACCGGCTCTTTCACGTTTCCAGCATTAGCTGGCTTGGATTGACTGGTAGATGCAGGAAGCAGTCTTGCCAACACCTTCCTATCAGCTTGGCGGTCACGTACTAATCGTTTCCGGCTATCGTGTTTCAAGTCAGAATAAGAAATTTCAATAAGGTCAATACCATGCTTCGGTAAAACATCTCTACGACGCTGGTCATAGATACGCCTCTGCTCGTCGCGTGGTACTCCACTTACCGTATTATCCTTGTTAAAGAAAGCTACTGACTCCATGTGTTGCCTTTCTCGATATTCTACGACCAAGTTTAATTCGGGATAATAGGCATCCACGGGCAACTGCTTCCCTTTCCTATTTGGTGAAGCATCCCCTCGCAAGAAGTCAAAGGTATGCTGTCTTAATGCTTTCAAGCCAAGAATCTCATCGCATAAGTCAATGACATAGTGCTCGTCGCTATCTTTCCGTGAAGCCATATTTCAATGTTATTCTAACATTAGACTCTTGTTGCAAATGTACAAAAAAGCCGTTGCTCAGGGCCTTTGAATATTTTGAATCTTTCTAGTTATAGTCCATCAATATAAATAACAGTTGCTATAGACAGGGAATAATGACAAGTTCCGATGGGAATAATGATATTTATCCCTATGAAAAAATCCCCTGACGCATATTTACTACGTCAAGGGAATGATAGCCTAGCACAAAGATGTATCTTTGTTATTTCTGCTCCAATGCTAATGTTTTCGTAGTTTGATCACAGACTTCCGTTGGTCCCCAGTATTGGATTGGTCCAGGATAAAGATAATTATCATTCTCGATCCATTTTTCACGAGATTCTGCAAATGCTAGAAATGGGGCGCCATCAAGTTCTACCAAGGCCTTGCGAATAACTGGTTTTGCTTTGCCATTGCGACGCTCTATGTTCATCATCATTGTAATAGGTACCCCACCTGCATGCCATTCAGATGCGGGTGCAGTAGTATTCTTAACAATTGCCATATAGCCAGTCTTGTTGTTCAATACTAACTGTGCCGCACTTGCACCAAGCGCGTAACAATAATCAGCGTCAAAGTTGGATGGAGCAGCACAACGCCCCTCATAACCGAAGAAGTGGTGGAGTGGGGCGAACTTACCTTTATATTGCCCCTTCTCTGCCAATTGCACTAAACGTGCCTCAACCATCTGACTCAATAGTTTCTCGGTCTCAATAAGCGACACTTGTACATTTCCATGTGGATCACGCTCAAGGGCGAGTTGTTGGCCTACACTTTGGGGGAGAGCTAGAAGCGTTTGCTTATTCTCTTCTGTTAAGTTATCTACCACCCATTTAAATTGTAATTCAGGGGTCTGACCTTCTACAGCTAATGCCTTTTCACTGGAAAGAAGGTCGTTTAATTCTGATATAAGTCGCTTAATTGTTGGCACAAACTCAATTAGTCCTTCAGGAATAAGCACAGTTCCAAAATTGTTACCTTCATTTGCGCGATGTGCAACGACCTGTGCAATTTCATCAACTATTTGGTCAAGCGTAAGTTGTTTCTGCTCAACCTCTTCACTAATTATCGTAAAGTTTGGATGTGTCTGCAATGCGCATTCCAATGCAATGTGACTAGCTGAACGCCCCATTAATTTGATGAAATGCCAATATTTGCGCGCGGAATTAGCATCACGTTGAATGTTACCGATAAGTTCGCTATATGTCTTACATGCTGTATCAAAACCAAAGCTTGTCTCAATCTGACTATTCTTTAAATCGCCATCTATCGTCTTTGGACATCCAATTACAGCCACCCCTGCATTTATCTTAGCATAATATTCAGCCAAAACGCAGGCATTTGTATTTGAATCATCTCCTCCGATGATAACAAGGGCCTTGATACCCAAATCACGACAGATTTCTAATCCTCTATCAAATTGTTCTATCGTCTCCAGCTTTGTTCGCCCCGAACCAATCATATCAAAACCACCTGTATTTCGATATTTTTCTATGATATCAGCTGTAAGCTCTTTATACTTATGGTCTACAAGTCCACCTGGCCCCATAAGAAACCCATATAATTTATTATCTGGATTTTGTTTCTTAAGTTCATCGAAAAGTCCACTAATGACATTATGCCCACCAGGAGCTTGACCACCAGAAAGAATTACACCGACATTAAACTTGTCATACTCCTTTTTCTCCTCGGTAGGCGCAAATTCAACAAGAGGGAGTCCGTATGTATTAGGAAACAGAGTTCTTATCTCATCTTGATTACCAACACTCTGAGTTGATGCTCCAATTTTTATTTCCACATTACTTTGAAGACCTATGGGCAACTTGGGCTGATAGGTTGCCCTAGCTTTCTGTAAAGAACTAAATTCCATTTTCTAAATTAAGTTTATTTATATTTACAATTACTTGGCATAACTAATAGAACGAGTCTCTCTTATCACTGTAATCTTGACTTGTCCAGGATATGTCATCTCGTTCTGAATTCGAAGTGCGATATCGGCAGACAGAGTTCCTATCTGCTTATCATCAATCTTGTCTGCACCCACAATTACCCGCAGTTCACGACCAGCCTGAATGGCATAAGTTTTCGTAACCCCTGGGTAACTCATTGCTATATTCTCCAAATCCTTTAATCGCTTTATGTAGGCCTCGATAATTTCCCGACGAGCCCCTGGACGAGCACCACTAATTGCATCACAAACTTGCACAATTGGCGCAATAAGTGACTCCATTTCCATTTCGTCATGGTGTGAACCAATGGCATTTACAACATCTGCCGATTCTTTGTAGAGTTCTGCAATCTTAGCTCCATATAATGCGTGAGGAAGTTCACTTTCTTCATCAGGAACTTTGCCAATGTCGTGCAATAACCCCGCACGCTTTGCCTTCTTGGGATTAAGTCCAAGTTCCGAAGCCATAACAGCGCATAGATTAGCAGTTTCACGGGCATGCTGTAATAGATTCTGGCCATAAGAAGAGCGATACTTCATCTTACCAATAATACGAATCAGTTCTGGGTGTAGCCCGTGAATACCTAAGTCAATTGCGGTTCTCTTTCCTGTCTCTATTATTTCTTCTTCAACTTGTTTAGAAACTTTTGCCACTACCTCCTCAATTCTTGCAGGATGTATACGCCCGTCTGCTATCAACTGATGTAATGCCAAACGACAGATTTCTCTTCGAACAGGATCAAATGCTGAGATTACAATTGCCTCAGGAGTATCATCAACAACTATTTCAACACCGGTTGCAGCTTCAAGTGCACGAATATTTCGGCCCTCACGGCCTATAATTCGTCCCTTTATTTCTTCGTTGTCTATATGGAAAACCGTAACACTATTTTCTATAGCAGTCTCTGTGGCAACTCTTTGGATCGTTTGAATAACGATTTTTTTTGCTTCTTTATTGGCAGTCATCTTGGCATCATCAACAATATCGTTAATGTATTGTTGTGCATTAAGACGTGCTTCTTCTTTCAGAGAATCAACAAGTCTATTTCTAGCCTCTTCAGCAGACAATCCACTAAGTTCCTCCAACTTTTGCTGTTCTTTCTTCTGTAGCGCCACTAATTCTTCTTGCCTATACGACAAAACCTCCTGCTCTTTTGCAAGTTTGATCTGAGTATTTTCGATTTCTTTACGTGCACGAACTTGTTCTTCATGCTTGTGATTTAGGGCTATTTCACGCTGTTTAAGCTTATTCTCTATCTGCTGTATCCGAGAGTTACGCTGTTGTACCTCTTTCTCAAGCTCATTCTTCTTTGTCAAAAATGTTTCTTTAACTTCTAAAAGTTTCTGAGTTTTTATGGTTTCAGCTTCACGTTCTGCATTGTCAACTGTTTGCTTAAATATTTTTGTGAGAACAAACCTAAATATCAGATATCCCACAAAGATACCGAGCAACAAAGCCACAATACCAACGATAAGTATTATTGTAAGATTGGAATCCATTATTAATTAACGATTTAAAATCATTCGTGTAAGTAGTTCGTTTTACCTTAGTTTTCTTTCAACTAAATTTTTTGTATGTAATCTTGTATTTGAGCAGTTAACTGCTTAACTGATTCTATGACTGGCTCTACATCTTTATTGGCTTCAAGTCGGAGATTGAAGATCGCAAAATCTAGCAATGTAATTGAAAGGTACTTTTCATAACTTTGTCCAGGATACTTCTGCTCATAATTAGCTAGACGTTCATTTATTATGCGCGCCGCATTTCTAAATGTCGCTTCTTCAGTTCGTTCTACCGTAAACGCATAATTTTCACGCCCAATCATAATGTGAATAGGTAGCTTTTCTTTAGAATTATCCATTTTTTTAATTACTAGATTATTAAAGCAGGGGTAGGGGACTATGCGTTAATTAGAGCGATGCACCTATCAACTTTCCTAATAAGCGAATCAACTCGCTGTCGCGCATCTTTTAAATCAGTATTACTAACATCAAGAATCTTTACAAGTTTCAGACGGTTATAAGTCTCTTGCAACATCTCCTTCTCAGACCGCAAAGAAGATACTTGGGCCTGATACAATTCGCATTCTTGCTTTAGACGTGCATTTTCGTCCTTAAGAACCTGCATATATCTAAGCAATTGTTTAACCGCCAATTCTAATGCGGTTAGTTCTGCCAAGTCTTCTTTTTTCATTACTATATAGGATAGGACTATTTCTTTTTAGAATCTTGCAATTCGGTATTAGTTTCCTCTGTTGCAACAGTTTCTTTCTTATCTGCCTTCTTTTCAGGAGCTTTATAAGCCTTGTTAAGCCCCTCTAAGATATCATTTGTTATATCTAAAGCAGGATCAGCCTGCAACACATTTACTGCACTTGCACTATTGGTCAGGATTAGAGCAAACTTGCCATCTTTATTATATTCTTTTAAGAAGTCGCGCAGACGTTGATAAAATTCTGTGATGTATTTATCAGACATTTGCATTAAGTCAGCTTGGTATTGTTGCTGGTGTTGCTGATATTTATTTTCACGATTTTGTCCTTCTTGCATAGCCGCCTCATATTGTTGCTGTGTTGAGTAACCATTATTTTGCAACTTTTGCTGAACCTGTTGCGCATAATTTTGCAATCCACGTGCTTCACCTTGCAATTGCTGATCGTAGGTAGCTTGTTTCTGGTTTATTTGATTCATCTGATCAATACAGAACTGATATTTAGCAACAATAGTGTCCATCTCAACAAAAGCAACCAGGCTACCACTCACTGAGAGACTATCCGAAATATTTTTCTTATTGCTATTTGAACTACTATTGTTGCATCCGCATAGTATTAGGGACATTGCCACAAATAAAGAAACTACTATCTGTTTCATCTTGTTTTGATTTTTATTAATTATATATTCTGTTTAATTATTAGATCTCTATTTAGGAACTTTCTATGGTTCAATAACTATACCCTTAGAATGGCGTTCTTCGTTTTCCAACTGCCTATAACATCTAACACCTTGTTTCCTAAGAGCTCTATTATCTTCAACATGGGTCTTAACAAAACTCTTTCCAAAAATCAAGCGAACACCAATCAGAAGCGAAGCTAGAGCCAAAAGAATAATTGATATTATAATTAGTTTAAACATTCCAATCGCTTTAATAAATCATTCAAAAGTACGACTTAATAATTGAAAAATAAAATGTTTCTAGATTATTGGTTCTTTTAAGTAATATTTTTTACCTAACTGGGGTCTTACGAGGTATGATAAGCTTTATAAAAATTTTGAGATAGGAGTTACTTCCTATTAAATCCTTACCTTAAATTAAACATAATCACTATTCTGCGAAAAATCCATTGTGAAATAATCAGTCTGAGGTACTCAATGATTTTGCAAATAAAGAAATCAAGGCCATTGTCATATCGTCAGAATCAAAAACAGAATACCAACCTTGAGGTTCATGTGGTGGATCAGCTAAATAATCAGAAGACGTCGTCCACGTTATACTAGTTGGCCGGCCTTCGCCTGACCATCCCCAAAAATTACACCCGGCAACAATACCATTGGATTTAAAATTCTCCAAAATAATTCGGAAAATAAATTCATAAAATCTGTTTCGCCCTTCAATTGGAGTACCTGGTAAGTATTTGACATCATCTCTTGGATATCCGAATTCCTCAATTACAACTGGTTTCTTATACTTATTCGCAACAGCATAGTGCTGTCGCAGATAATGCTCTGTTTCAGAATAAACATGCGAGAGTCCTTCTATTAAGGTAGTATCTGAAACCCAATTCCAATTCCTAGGCCAAACATGCACAGTGATATAGTCTATATTTTTATCTGAAGAAATTTTATCAAACAAAATAGAATCATACTGGCAGCCTATAATACCCTCACTTCCTACTGATACCAAATGATTCTTATCAATAGATTTTATTAATCGCGCAGATTTTTGAATAAACTGAGCCATCTGATCTGAATAATCCATATTAAAAGGACGAGGCTCATTGGCAATTTGCCACGCCATAATAGCTGGTTCCTCTGCATATAAGCGATTAGTATAACGATTCTTCCGACTTATAATCTTAGATATATATTCAAAAAACAAATCTTGTGCCACAGCTGAAATATTCATCTGGGCAGCATATTCACAATACGCCACCCATCCATCGGCAGTAGCATTCGGTGAATCTCCAAATCCCGCACGCCGTAAATAAGATCCATAGCCACCGCTCCAATCCCAAGAATTTGAAAAATAGAAAACACCTACCATATCTCGCTTCCCCATTTCTGCGATGAGAAAATCTAGACCGTCCAACAATCTGTCATCTAGTTTTCCATTTTCATCTTGTAATACTGGCTGAACAGACAATGCATTCCGGCTACCAGATTCAGCACCAACAAGGATCCTTAAATTATTTATACCGTGGTCCTTAAGATTATCAAGTTCTCGTAATAATTTAGGCCGATTTCCCACATCTGTAGTCGAGGCTAGTATGGTAGCATACCAAAAATTTGCACCTATAAAATAATAAGGCTTTCCATCTCGAATAAATTGTCCATCCCTCACTTTAACAAAGGGTGCATTTGAACGCTTACAGGTATCTGACATAGCCGATAAACTAAACGTATTATACAAGATGAGTATAATACCCAATTTTAACATTTTATTCTTAATCTCCATATCGATGGCTTTTCCTTATTCGCTCTATTTCTCCCCTACTCTCTTTATCCTTCATCACAGAGCGCTTATCATATTCCTTTTTACCCTTGCATAGACCTATCTCCAACTTTGCATAACCATTTTCATTAATAAACAAACATAATGGAACAATCGTCAGACCGGGTGACTTGGTTTCATTTTTAAGGTGCAGTATCTCTTTCCGATTCAGCAACAATTTTCTATCACGACGTAACTCATGCCGACCAAATGAACTAAGGGCATAATCGGCAACATACATATTCTTAACCCAAAGTTCATCATTACTAATATAACAGAATGTATCACTAAGACCAGCTTTCCCCATACGAATACTTTTCATCTCAGTTCCGCATAAAACGATACCAGCCGTATAACGATCTAGCACAAAATAGTCAAATGTGGCACGACGGTTTTTTATATTTATTCTGTTCCCAGTATTTTTCTTCTTCATTTTTATAAATTATATGCCGTATTCATCTGCAAAATTATATTGGTCTGCAGAAAGAAAAAAGCAGGAAGTGGAAATTCCGCTGACCTGCTCTTTTCTTGTTCAATGGTTTTTCTAATAGCTCTAATTAGAACCAGCGTACATAACATAAATCTTGTTTGTGAGGTAATAACGGATGCTTTGGGTACATCCTAAAAGCAATTTTATAACTACCTGCAAGATCTATACTTGTTTTGAGTTCAAAATGATACAAATTATCCTCACGCTTTACAACATTAAGTGGGAAGGATTTGTATAAATGATCCTGTCCATCAATATTAGTCACAAGAACCATATCAACACCAATGGCGTTTTCAAGTCCCTGTTCGTCAATTGTATGGTGAACATATACTTCGCTTCCACTGACAATATGACCTGTTTGGATATTCTCACTAGCTTCAGAAGCTACAACCTTAATCTTGTCCCAATGTTCAATAACATTTTCTTTCCATGCGGCCAATTCTTTAGCCAGTTGGTTATTATTTGCAGAAATCTGCTTAAATCTTTCCGCTTGTGGCTGATAGAACTTAGTATAGTAATCATCAAGTTGACGCTTCATTGTGTAATGAGGTGCTATTTGAGCAATTGAATTCTTCACTGTGCGGACCCAGTTCTCACTATATCCGCGCGAATTTCTTGCATAATAAAGAGGAATTATCTCTTGCTCTAACAATGAATATATCGTAGAGGCGTCTAACTTATCCTGATATTCTTGATTTTGATATGTACGCTTATCGGTAAGTGCCCATCCTGCACCCTCACGATAGCCTTCATACCACCACCCATCAAGGACTGATAAATTAACCACACCGTTCATTAACGCTTTCTCGCCCGATGTACCAGAAGCCTCAAGTGGACGTGTCGGCGTATTCATCCAAATATCTACACCTGAAACCAATCGACGCGCAAGTTGCATGTCATAGTTTTCCAAAAAGAGTATTTTACCGATAAACTCAGGGCGTTGAGAAATCTCAAAGATTCTCTTTATCAAGCCTTGCCCTGCCCCATCGGCCGGATGTGCTTTTCCTGCAAAAATAAACTGTACAGGATAGTTGGGATTATTTACAATTTTGGAAAGTCTATCAAGATCCGAGAACAAAAGATGTGCGCGTTTATAAGTTGCAAAACGTCGGGCAAAGCCAATAAGAAGTGCATTGGGATTTATCTTATCCAACAATGACACGACTCTAGATGGATCACCTTGATTCTTAAGCCACATCTCGCGGAATCTATCGCGAATATAATTGATCAACTTTGTTTTGAGTTGAACACGAGTATTCCAAATTTCCACATCTGGAACTTCGTATATTTTCTCCCAAATTTTTTGGTTGCTTTGATCAGAGAAGAATTCAGGTGCAAAATAGCGGTTATAGACATCCTTCCATTCTTTTGCACTCCAAGTCGGATAGTGAACCCCGTTAGTTACATATCCCACATGATTTTCCTCCGGAAAATATCCATTCCAGATATTACCGAACATCCGCTGACTCACTCTACCGTGCAACCAACTCACACCATTAACTTCCTGACAGGTCTTACAGAGGAAGGTTGACATACAAAATTTCTCTCCATGGTCTGACGGATTTGTACGGCCTAATCCCATAAAGTCATCCCACGATATACCTAACTTTTGAGGAATATTACCCAAATATTTCCCAAAAAGCGATTCGTCGAAATAATCGTGCCCTGCTGGTACCGGTGTGTGTACTGTATAAAGAGATGATGCGCGTACTAACTCAAGGGCCTCATTAAAATTCAGTCCCGTTTCCACATACTCTACCAGACGTTGTACATTACAGAGTGCCGCGTGCCCTTCATTACAGTGATAGATTTCTTTTTTGATGCCTAATTTATTTAACGCTATCATACCACCAATACCGAGCAAATATTCCTGCTTTAGACGATTTTCCCAATCACCACCATAGAGCGTATGAGTTATAGAGCGGTCATACTCGGAATTCTGAGGAACATCAGTGTCTAATAGATACAATGGAATACGCCCCACGTTTACTTTCCAAACGGCAGCGAATACATCGTAATTAGGAAATGGTACTGTAATGACAATCTGATTGCCATTCTCATCTAAGACACGCTCTAGAGGGAGGTGGTCAAAATCTTGTGCCTCATAGTTCGCAATCTGTTGGCCGTCCATAGACAATGTCTGTGTAAAGTAGCCATAACGATATAGAAAACCTACGGCGCACATATTCACATTGCTGTCAGAAGCCTGCTTCAAATAATCACCGGCCAGAATACCAAGACCGCCTGAATATATTTTCAGAATATGGAAGAGGCCATACTCCATACAAAAATAAGCCACACTGGCACGAGTCTTGTCTGGCTCCACATCCATATAGGCTCTGAATTCGTCATAAACTTTATTCATTTTGGCAATAAAGACGCTATCTGATTTAAGCTCTTTAATTTTCCGAGAACTTAGACGAGAGAGCAATTCTATAGGATTCTGATCAACTTCTTTAAAAAGTGTCTTATCTACACTACGGAACAATTCACGTGCATCTGCATTCCAAGTCCACCAAAGGTTGTTGGCCAATTCTTGCAACTTAGAAAGTTCCTGAGGCATATAAGTAGTTACATTTACCTGCCTCCATGCAGGTTCATTTGCATTACTGATTCTTACTTTCATTATTCGCTAATTATTAAGAATTATCTTTTTGGGAAAATACAAGTTAATTTATCTGATTTAAAGCAATACTGTATGCTTCCAAATAATGTGATATAAAATGTTTCCAATGGGCTTTCTCCGCTATTCCACTAACTTTTCTTCTAATTAATTGACGCTGAGACGTGGAAAGACTACCCATTTCAAGAATTGCGTCGGAAATTTTATCTACGACCTCCTCAAAATTTTCATCATTACGGTTTAGAACAAGGACACCACCGTTCAATTTATCTGTTGTATAGCCTTCTTCCTCAACCCATTGGCCAAACCCTGAAAGATTAGTCGTGATGGTGGGAATTTTAAACGCGCAAGACTCCAAGGGCGTATATCCCCACGGCTCATAATAAGAGGGGTATATTGTCAAATCATTAGCCATTAAGGCTTCATAATATGACAAATTAATTATACCATCGTTTCCATCGAGATAACAAGGAATCAGAAGTACAGTTATAGTCTTATTTCCTATATTGGTTAAATCATAAGCCCTCAAGGTTGAGACAATCTGGTCTGCTTCTAAGTTGTAAAGTTCATGCGTAATAAACGGTTCGTCTAGCGCACGCACATTATCTTGCTTATTCGTCAGACGTATCTGCAAATCAGGCCTTGCTTGTTTCGTCCAACATGGCACTTCTATTAATGCAAGCACCTGTGGCGTCGTAAGATTGTGGCATTTATCTTCCAACCGTTTGAGCGACGCTATAAAAACGTCCATTCCTTTACAACGATAATCATTCCGCCCACTGGTAGAGATTATCAATGTATCTTTCTTGAACTTTCGCCCAGTTAGGGCTTCTGCGACACTGAAAATCTTCCGCCGGGCCAGAGTTCTTGCTTGGGTATATTTTATTCCTTGGGGTACTATGGATGTATCGAAGCCATTGGGCAAAATCTTATCAGCAGATTTTTCCAGCAATTGGCGACATTCCGAATTCGTAAAACTACTAACGGTGGTAAAACAATCTGCCCTATGTGCACTTTGCCTCTCTACGCTATGTTTCGCCTCCATATTCAGTTCTTTTGCCATTTGGTCGCCGTTGTATCCTGTAAAGTAACGATACAACATCTTGCCATTACTGGTTATGGAGCGCCCTATACTAGTTGCATGAGTAGTGAAAAGTGTAGCAACTTGCGGACATTTATGCTTTAAAAATAACATTCCGAGCCCAGACATCCATTCATGGGCCTGATAGACTATTTTGGTATTTACATCAAAGACCTTTTGGCAGAGAATAGCCACCACCTTTCCAGCTGCATAGGAGAACAAACTGGCTTCATCATAATCGCCGTAAGAATGAAGCGAATCTACGCCAAATAACGCCCACGCGTCTGCATAAATCTGATTTTTCTTTTCCCACAAGCGACTATAATCTACAAGGATGGCAATAGGAGACCCTTCGATTTGCCAATAGCCAATCCTGACACCTATGTCCTCTTTGGAAAAAGCGTCCTGCCATACAGGATACAGAGAGTTGTCTTCTATAAAATCAGGATTCGGAGTAGACGTTTGGGCATCAGGACCTATAAAAATAAGGTGTTGTGGAAAAATTTCCTGAAGCACTTTCGCATGCGAAGACAGAACGGTGTATATTCCTCCGACCTTGTTGCATACTTCCCAACTAGTCTCAAAAATATAATCCGGTCGCGTGCAAATTTCCTTCATCTAATCCTGCTTTTATTTTTCAAAACGCAAAATTAGATAATTGTTTACAATTATAAGACTTTTACCCCCGATTTTTGCCTTATTTCATACTACAAATAGCAGATTGGAAATGAACGCCACCTATTCTCGTTCCCATAAAAATTTCCAACGTTCATATTGTTGTTCTTCTTGGCGATTTCTTCCATAATGCCAAAAACGCACATCCTTAAGTTGGTCGGGTAAATACTGCTGTTTTTTGAAATTGTTGGGATAGTCATGAGGATAAATATAATGCTCTCCATAACCCAAATCCCTCATCAACTCTGTGGGGGCATTTCTCAGATGGAGTGGAACTGGAAGATTTCCCGATTTCTTAACTTCCGCTAAGGCTGCGTCTATTGCGCAATATGCGCTGTTACTCTTGGGGCTGTTTGCTATATAAATAGCAGCTTCTGCTAAAGGTATCCGCGCTTCAGGCCAACCCACTTTATGTACTGTGTCAAAGGCTGCATTTGCTATTAGCAAGGCGTTGGGGTTAGCAAGACCTACGTCTTCTGCTGCACAAATAACCATTCTTCGCGCTATAAACTCAGGACTTTCTCCTCCTTCTATCATCCGGGCCATCCAATAGATTGTCGCATCCGGATCTCCCCCACGCATGCTTTTTATAAAGGCAGATATAATGTCATAGTGCATCTCTCCATCTTTATCATAAGCCAATGGATTTTGTTGAAGTCGCTTATTTACAATTTCATTGTTAATAACAACTTCACCCATTTCAGATGAAACGAGTAGATCTAGTATATTCAGAAGCTTTCGGGCATCTCCCCCGCTATATCGGAGTAAATCTTGCGTTTCTTCAATCCGGATATCACGTTCTTTGAGCAACTCGTCTGTAGAGACAGCCCGTTGAAGGAGTTCCAGTAGTTCCTCATCATTCAGATAATTCAAAACATAAACTTGACACCTACTGAGTAAGGGGCGAATTATCTCAAACGACGGATTTTCCGTCGTAGCTCCAATTAACGTTATCTTACCTGTTTCAACAGCCGACAACAAACTATCTTGCTGAGACTTGGAAAAACGATGAATCTCATCGATGAACAGAATCGGACTTTGACCACCGAAGAAAGTGCTCTTGGATGCACTTTCTATAACTTCACGCACATCCTTCACTCCTGCAGTAACGGCTGAAAGCGTATAGAAAGGGGTATCCAACTTCTTTGCAATGATTTTTGCCAATGTGGTCTTGCCTACACCAGGAGGGCCCCAAAGAATAAACGAGGAGATATGCCCCGATTCTATCATGTTTCGGAGCACACATCCCTCTCCCACCAAATGATTTTGGCCTATATATTCTTCAAGAGAGACTGGGCGCAGTCGTTCTGCCAAAGGTTTCATCCTTCAAGCCGTTTGAATTAAGAATTCATAGAGACTATAAATTCCTCATTGTTATGAGTTGCATTAAAACGTTTGGATATCTCAGTCATTGCTTCAACGGGATTCATATCTGCAATAAAGTTTCGGAGAACCCACATACGTTTTTGTGTTATATCATCAAGTAGCAGGTCATCGCGACGTGTAGAAGAAGCCACCAGATTAACGGCTGGATAGATTCGTTTATTAGACAAGTTACGGTCTAGTTGCAACTCCATATTTCCAGTACCCTTAAATTCTTCGAAAATGACTTCATCCATTTTTGAGCCTGTGTCTATCAGGGCAGTGGCTATGATTGTAAGTGAGCCCCCTCCTTCAATGTTTCGGGCTGCACCGAAGAATCGTTTCGGATGTTGTAGCGAATTAGCCTCCACACCACCGGTCAATACTTTTCCACTAGAGGGTGAAACGGTATTATAGGCACGTGCCAGACGCGTAATACTATCTAAGAATATTACCACATCGTGGCCACATTCAACCATACGTTTGGCTTTTTCCAGAACGAGTTTTGCAATTTTTACATGATGGGCTGCGGGCTCATCAAAGGTAGATGCAATAACTTCTGCATCCACTGTACGTATCATATCCGTTACTTCTTCTGGACGCTCGTCTATCAGGAGCATCATTAGGTATGTATTAGGATTATTGCGGGCAATAGCATTGGCTATGTCCTTCATAAGCCATGTCTTACCCGTCTTAGGCTGAGCAACAATCAAGGCGCGCTGACCTTTTCCTATCGGAGTAAACAAATCAACGACCCGACAACTTAACGTGTCTTGGACACCGGAACACAACCTAAACTTTTGGTCGGGGAAAAGCGGGGTTAGATGTTCAAAAGCTACCCTATCACAAACCACCTTCGGATCCAAACCGTTTACTTCTGTGACACTCGTAAGCACATAATGCTTTTCGTTGGCCTTTGGCATACGAATCATACCCACAACGGTGTCTCCCGTCTTCAGAGCATATTGACGTATCAATGCTCCACCGACAGAAATGTCATCGGGAGAAGGAAGATAGTTATAATCTGCCGAGCGCAAAATACCACTATTGTCGGATTGTATTTCAAGAACCCCTGTGGCTTCAATAGCAAAATCTATTTCTTTGGGTTTGTTCTCCACCGGTCTGGTTTGAGCCTTTGTGTTTTCTGTTTGCACCTCCGCGGTTGATGCCCCATTGACTATTGGATCGTCCTTATAACGGCGAAACTTCGACGAAGACGTTTGCGAAAGCATTGCAGGCGATTCATCATTGTAATCTTTGAGGATATAGAAATCCTCATCCACCTTCAACACATTTTTATATGTCGGACTACTTGCCGGTTTATTTTCCTCCTTGGTTTCTGGAGATTTTTCCTCTTTCACATGTTGCTCTTCGGTACTTAACTTCTCGAGTTGTTCAGCCACAAATTCCGGCACTTCTTCTTCATTCTTCTGCAGGCTAACCGAAACTGCCGTTTCTGATTCTATTACAGGGGTACTGGCTGAAGAATCACTCTCGGAAGAAACTTTGTCTATGGGTTGGGTTTGGGGTGATACCTCTACGGACTCCTTCTCCACTACCTCCTCGTTTTTTTTCGATTCAGATTTTGGAGTAGCCTCCGTTATTGGCCCGAAAAGACTATTGGCCGCCTCGTCTGCACGCTTCGCTAATTCAGCCTTACTGGGGCGACCGCGCTTTTTCTTGACAGGTGCATCATCCATCGCCTTACCTACACCTTTTTTATCGGCAGAATAAACGGCTTCCACCTGCGTTTTCTCTCCTATACGTTGCCGACGACGTACAGGCTTAGTAACCACGGTTTGTTCCGCTTGAGCATCTAAGATAGAATATATTAAATCTTTTCGGTCTGACTTTCCGTCTTTCAAATTAAGACTTTGAGCCACTTCTTTCAACTCTAAATCGGTCTTCTCATTTAGCTGTTCGATTGTGTACATTATTCTAATC
The DNA here is from genome assembly GCA_017478625.1 of Alloprevotella sp. GTDB lineage: Bacteria > Bacteroidota > Bacteroidia > Bacteroidales > Bacteroidaceae > Alloprevotella. The sequence goes on along the minus strand of JAFVDF010000001.1, from coordinate 5,231 downwards.
GATTAATAATTATTGCTATTTTAAAACAAACGGATGAAAACTATCCATTTATCCAGGATTCCCCTTTTCTTCTTATCGGCTTTCCCCAAGCACAATATGCACCATAAGGATAATAATGGCTCTGTTTTAAGCCAAAAGGGATTTGTCTGTACTGGATTTAGGAAATTAGAACAGAGAAGTATTAAACCTACAGGTTTGAACCTTCTTCTAGACTCCGACTACGTAGTGTAGCCTCATTTGTCTGTCGCAAAAGTCTTAATTATTTTCTAAAATACCAAATAAACAGGCCGTTCTTTTTGTCCCTTTGACCTGAAAGACCTAACTAATAGCGGAAAAATCAGGATGTTTCTCTCGTGTACGGATAAGTTCTTGATAGGTGGCACGATGTTCGGGCAGAGAAAGCAATGGATCTTTGTCCAAAAGGGCTTTTACGGCATTACGCGATTTTTCTAATATTGGCGTATCTGCCATAATACTAGCCACTCGAAGAGGTATATGGATTCCACTCTGTTGCGTACCCTGTACATTTCCCGGACCACGCAACTGAAGATCTTCCTCTGCAATTTCAAACCCGTCGGTAGTGCGACACATCGTCAACAAGCGTTGCTCTGCGTCAGCCGACAAATCATCCTGAGAAATCAACAGGCAAAAACTCTTGTCGCCTCCTCGGCCCACTCTACCCCGTAATTGATGGAGTTGGGACAAGCCGAAACGTTGCGCTTCCATAATAACCATTACAGTGGCATTGGGCACATTTACTCCCACTTCTATGACTGTTGTAGACACCAGAATATCAACCTCCCTATTTACAAATTTCTGCACCACGGCGTCCTTATTCTGTCCTGTCATACGGCCATGTAATAACTCCACGCGATAATCGGGAAATGTATCTGCAAAGACCTTATAACCTTCTTGTGCATTACTGAGATCCATTTTCTCGCTATGCTCTATCAATGGATATACTACATACACTTGCCGGCCAATAGAAAGCTGCCCGCTAATCAGCGATGTAGCCTCACGCTCTTGTTCAAACGAATAATGCAAGGTCTCAATCGGCTTACGCCCAGGAGGCAATTCGTCTATCACAGAGACATCCAAGTCGCCGTATAAGGTCATGGCGAGTGTACGGGGTATAGGAGTTGCCGTCATTACAAGGATATGCGGGGGCCGGATATTCTTCTTCCACAACAAGGCTCGTTGCTTGACGCCAAAGCGGTGCTGTTCGTCTATGATAGCCAGTCCGAGATTCCGAAAAACTACTCTTGGTTCAATGAGCGCGTGCGTTCCTACGAGAATATGTATTTCGCCCGATTGTACGCCTGCCAGAATATCCTGACGCTGTGCTCCCTTCACATTGCCGGTCAGGAGTGCGACGCGAATAGGCAGTGCTTTCAGCAGATGGCAGAATGTGGCATAATGTTGCTCAGCCAGAATTTCAGTGGGAGCCATAATGCAGGTTTGGTACCCATTATCAAGTGCGAGCAGAAGCGTAAAGAGTGCTACAATTGTCTTACCACTTCCCACATCACCCTGCAGAAGACGATTCATTTGTATGCCACTGCCAAGATCCGTCCGTATCTGGCGCAGACAACGCTTCTGAGCTTCCGTCAGGTCAAACGGAAGATGATGTGTGTAAAAATCGTTAAACAACTGTCCTACATAAGGAAACCGGAAGCCATTGCGTTGTTGATTGCGGGCTGCCGCCTCTTGTAGCGTGTTAAGTTGCAGGAAGAAAAATTCTTCAAATTTCAGTCGTTCCAGCCCATGCAAATACTCCGTCCCGCTACGGGGGAAATGAGCGGCCGCAAAAGCCTCCGCCTTAGACATATAATGCATCTGACCCACGATATACTGCGGGAGAACTTCTATCGGGGGGCGCTGTTCTAACAGTTTGAGTGCATTTTTTACCAAGCCTGAATAGACGCGAGAGGTGATACCCCGCTTTTGCAAGGACTCGGGTAAAGCATAATGTGGCTGAAGTCCAAGATGGGTTTCTATATGTCCATCTTTTACTACTTCAAGTTCTGGATGAGAAAAAGAATATCGGCCATTAAAAACGGATAATCGGCCCAACAAGAGGTAGGGCGTATTAACCTTGTAGGTGCGAGTAATGAACTTAAAGCCCCGAAACCAGACGAGTTCTACATATCCCGTACCGTCTGTAAAGACGGCTTTCATCGGATGCTTCCTACTTTTTCCTTCGTCTGTAAAATTTATAATTTGGCCGTATAATTGCACAAAGATACCAGAGCGTTCGTCTCGTCCATCGCCAAAAAGATTGTCTGTAGAAGCCATAGCGGACAGGTCAGATATCTTATGCACCTTATTCCTGTCAATATGACGCGAGGGCAAAGTCCATAGCAAATCGCCCACAGTACGTATCTGCAGTTCCTTTTGAAGGAGTTTTGCGCGCTCCGGCCCAACTCCTTTCAGATAACTGATATCCTGCTGTAAAATCAAAACCGGAAAATGGGTAATGGAATAAGGTAAACGAACTGCACAATAAGTCCATTTTATATTTCACAGTGTGAAATTTGGGTTTCACAGTGTGAAATGCGCATTTCACACTGTGAACTGAAAAATCTCATTATGCTGTCGGCTGATCGCATAGGTTGCTTTTCTGGCAGAAGAAACTAAAAAAACATTTGCTCCCTCACTTGAGCCGACACATCTGTACCGGCCAGTCGGTCGGCTATGGCAAAAGCAAATTCCGCGGCCGCGCCCGGTCCTTTTGCCGTAATTATCTGTCCGTCGGACTCTACTAATGCGCCTGTATAAGTCGCATTGTGCAGATAGGTCTCAAAACCAGGATAGCAGGTGGCTCGTTTGCCTTTGAGCAAATCATTGATGCCCAAGACAAATGGTGCCGCACAAATTGCACATAGGAGCGTACCACGCTCTGCATGATCTTTCAGCAGCTGACATAAGGCCCTACTCTCAGACAAATTCTTGGCTCCAGGCATTCCACCGGGTAATATAAGTGCCTCAGCATCGTCAAAATCAGTTTGAGATAGCAACTGGTTGCACTCAACCTCCACGCCGTGCGCCCCACGCACCTTCAAGTCTGTCGCAATACTTACGGCTACCACATCCGCCCCACATCGGCGGAGAACATCTATCGGAGTGAGGGCTTCAACTTCCTCAAATCCTTCAGCTATAAAGACATAAACTCTCGGCATAATCAAATTAAAGTATTCAATGACTAAATCTTATAATTCTATTGTAATTCTTTGAGATACGACCTAACCGCATCTTTGAGACCCATATATAATGCATCGCAAATAAGGGCGTGTCCTATACTTACCTCGTCAAGCCAAGGTATCCGCTTATGGAAATACTGCAGATTGTCCAGATTCAAGTCGTGTCCCGCATTCAATCCCAGACCACACTCCTTGACCACATGTGCCGCACGGAGATACGGTTGAATAGCATCCTCCGGACTCGTAGCAAATGCCTTTGCATAAGGCCCCGTATAGAGTTCGACTCTGTCAGCCCCCACCTCTGCAGCTCCTCGAACCATCTCCGGATCGGCATCTATAAAGACGCTCACACGGATTCCCTTGCGCTGAAAGCCTGGAATAATATCTCGTAAAAATGTGGCATATTCTATCGTATTCCAGCCGTGATTAGAGGTAAGCTGAGAAGGCGAGTCCGGCACAAGTGTAACCTGCGTGGGAGAAACGTCCTGCACTAATTTCACAAAGGACTCGGAGGGGAAACCCTCTATATTATACTCTGTGCGAATTATCTGCTTCAGTTCATATACATCTCTATAGCGTATATGACGTTCATCCGGACGTGGATGCACTGTTATACCCTGCGCACCAAAAGACTCTAGATTCTTCACAGCTACAAGGAGATCGGGATTGTTTTCTCCGCGAGCATTACGCAAAGTGGCAATTTTATTTACATTTACACTTAACTTCGCCATTTTCGGTCTTAGGAAATGAAAGAATTTATATATTTGTAGAGCGAAATTACTAATTAGAACGATAAATCCCACAATAGAAGCCTAGCAAATTATTTTACTACGAATGCAGACCCCTACCCCACAACGCCGTTCCGCTATTCTTCTAGGCAATACGAGCCAAAAAGAAAAGAGCCAGCATATACAACATATTCTGAAAGCCCTGTCGGCCCGCAACTTTGATATCTCTATCGAAGAAAACTTTGGGGCCTTCCTTCGAAACGAACTCCATATTGACATCTCCCACTGTCAGATTGCCACGCATCCTATTCACACGGACGCAGACTTCGCTATTTCTGTTGGAGGCGACGGCACTTTTCTGCACACTGCCGCCACTATCGGTCCACGCCACATTCCCATTCTTGGAATCAACACCGGACATCTCGGATTTCTGGCTGACGTAGCTCCCGACGATATTGATGTGGCAGTAGAAGCTCTTTGTTGTGGGAAATACACTATTGAGGAGCATAGCGTACTTCAAGTGACCGGAGAAGGAGACCTGGCTTTTGACGAACCGTATGCCTTAAACGAAGTATCCGTACTGAAGACCGATTCGGCTTCTCTTATCCATATTTACACCTCCATAAACGAGCAAGAATTTACCACCTACGTGGCAGACGGATTGATTATCTCAACACCGACGGGCTCAACGGGATATTCTCTTAGCGCAGGAGGACCTATCATTGCGACCGACTCACACTCATTTTGCCTAACGCCAATTGCTCCCCACAGTCTGAGCATCCGGCCTTTCATTATCAATGACGATGCCAAGATAAAACTAACCGTCAAGAGTCGTACGCAAAACTTCCTCATCTCTATTGACGGGCGTAGTAAATCTGTCCCTGTTGATACTGCCATCTGCATTTCACGGGCCACACATACGATAAAAGTAGTCAAAATCCGGCATAGAAATTTCTTTGATACTCTGAAGGACAAACTCCACTGGGGAATTGACGGACGTTAAAGGGAAACGATACGACTATACAAACCTCCAGATTGGCACCTCCAAGGCATAGGCCCAGAAAATAAAATTATAAATTAAAAATTTTGTTCTTATAAGAAATAAAAACTATCTTTGCACTCGCAAATGGGAAAGTGCTGCACGGTCAGCTCCTTGCGAATCCCCCCAGGGCTTGATCGCAGCAAGGGTAACAGGTTGTAGCGGCGCGATGTAGAGAGCTTTCCCTCCCGCCTCATTAGCTCAGTTGGCCAGAGCACTCGATTTGTAATCCTGGGGTCGTTGGTTCGAATCCGACATGAGGCT
>JAFVDF010000008.1 GCA_017478625.1 Alloprevotella sp. | reverse complement strand
TTTTAAGGGTGGTTTGAAATCTCTTTTAGCAAAATACCCCAATGTAAATCCTTCATCGCTTGGTTTTCCTGCTTCTTGGGAGTTGGAGCCTTTATGGCAGTGACTTTCAAACTTTCCTCATTTTTCCCTGAATTGCCTTTATTTATGGGACAAATTGCGTGATTTCTCCAAAAATGCTTCCGTATGTCAGCATTATTTCGTAACTTTACAGCAAAATAGATTTTTTATGGCACAGAATCTGAACAAAAACTTGAAATTGTATTATAGCATTCGCGAGGAGTCTTATGTGGAAGCCAAGAAGTAAGCCGACTTGTTTGACGAGACCCATTATGTGCTGGAAACATCGTGGCCGGGACTATGGAATGCCGTAGAGATATGGCCAAGGCGATGGTTGCACCAAGATGCAGGCTTAAGAGAGAGGTTGATGGACATCTGCCTCATTTGGTGGGCAGATGCCTACTTGAACAAGTCCTTCAATGTTACTACATTTTGGAATATGCGGCTATACTGGTTGTTCGCTAGTCCGTACGTGGTCACAAGCACAGGATGTATTGCCTGACGTATTCCATTTGTTGCACGGAAAGCCCGTACCCTACGCTCAATATCATCTTGGTCTTTCTTCTTCATCACATAATCGCCATCATAGAATTTCATTTCACAGACATTGATGACCTTGTCAGCACGTTTAATGATAAGGTCTATTTGTGCCTTTTCGTCTGCCGCTTGTGGAGCAGTCCATGAATATACTTTGGTACTAATAACCGCTATACCCAAAGCCTGTTCTATCTGTTTGTGATGGTTCAGACAGAGTTGTTCAAAAGCCAGGCCCGCCCATGTGTCGTGCTGGCGGGTGCCAATCTGGTATTGCCAAAAAGCCTTGTCTGTCTTGCCATTGCTCTTGATAAACTTGTAATAGAACAATGAGAACGGGTCTATCAGTTGGTAGATGCTCATCTTCGATTTATTGCCATAGCCCCGATAACTACGGATGAAATCGCAATTGGTGAGGTCTTGTAGTATCGTCGTAAAATGACCATTGTTTTTTAATTTGGTATTTTTCAGAATTTCTTCGCGTGTCAGTCCTTTGTTCTTAGTACTTAATGCCTGGACGACTTTAATGTAATTGTCTGACTTCTGAAACAGCGAGGTATACAACGCAGTGAACTCGTCATCGAGTCTTCCTTTGTCGGCAAAGAACATTTCATCAATATTCTGCGACAGACTTGCTCCTCGTCGGATGTTCTTTAGGTAGAACGGGATGCCACCCATAATCATATAGCATTCGGCAATCTCCTTATCTTCCATTATGATGTCGCGGCTTCTGAGATATTCCTTGCATTCTGCCAATGTGAACGGACGGATATAAATCTTTTGTGTTACACGGTTGTGCAATCCGCCTCGGTTCTTCAATATCTTCTTGGTAATCCATGAGGTTGCGGAACCACATACAACAAGGATGAGGTCGTTTTGGGTTACGGCCCAGTCGTTCCAAAAGTGTTCTAATGCAGAAACAAGATTACTTCCTCTGGAATCCATCCAAGGAAGTTCGTCGATGAATACCACTCGTTTGCCTTTAACGTGAACTTGTTCCAGAAGATCACGGAGCATATTGAAGGCCTCATACCATGTGCGTGGTTTCTTGTATTTCGTGCCGCCACCATATCTGTTGAGCGATACCGTGAAGTTTGCCAACTGCTCGCGTTTGCTTTTTTGGGCAAGCCCGGTCAACTTGAATGTATATTCGTCGCCAAAGAATGTGTTGACAAGGAATGTCTTGCCAACTCGTCTTCTGCCATATACCACTACAAACTCTGCCTCCTTTGATGATGCGATAGCCTCAAGATGCTTTAATTCGGCATCCCGTCCTATCAATATATCTTGCTTTTGTTTCATCTTTGTTATTTATCTGGTGCAAAAGTAACAATAATTAGCGAATTTGCAAAGAAAAAATGCAAACTTTTGGGCTAAATGTGGATAATTTTCTTAGATTTAGCCCAAAAGTTTGCAGAAAAGATATACTATAAAACAAAAAATGATTAGTGGTATATAAGAAAAGATTCGGATAATGCAGACTTTGGGGCTAAAAGAGGGTAAAAATATCAGATTTAGCCCTAAAGTATGATCGCCGATTCTTCGTGACTTTGCCGAAAAATCGGCGAAGTTACTTCGTCTTGACAAAAAAAGAAACGAGTTTCTTTGTTTTGCGCTCAACTTTTCGTAACTTTGCAGCAAAATAGATTTTTTATGGCACTGAATCTGAACAAAAACTTGAAATTGTATT
>JAFVDF010000007.1 GCA_017478625.1 Alloprevotella sp. | reverse complement strand
GGCTCTGGAAGAAGCGGTTGTCAATAGCCTATATCATAGAGACTGGGCAATTCGGGAGCCAGTTGAAATTACCGTTGAACCGGAACGCATCTCAATATTGAGTTTCTCTGGTCCGAACCACACCATACCGATGGAGGCAGTTCGCACAGGTATGTCGCTACGTTCTCGCCGTTATCGTAACCATCGGCTCGGCGAGTTCCTGAAGGAACTGGATCTCACCGAAGGACGGGCAACGGGCATCCCTACCATTCAGGATGAACTGCGTGAAAACGGTTTGTCGCAGGCAACCATTGAGACGGACGAAGAACGCACCTACTTTCTGATAGATATTCGTAAAGGCGGGTGCTTATGAGGTTGGTTGGAAGTAGTAGCGTTACAGAGGAACCAACTAATTGCGTCGGCCCAGATTTTGCTGGCGTTTCTTGAGTTCTTCTTGCTGTTCTTGCAGGGCCTGAAGGCGTGCGGCAAGACCCGAAGGCTTTCTGTTTGGATCTTCCTTGTTTGCTTTGTAATTTTCTTCAAGCTGAGCCAAAAGTTTTTTGTCGTCTGTCGTGCGACGCAGATACCACATTGTTATTGCGGTAACGAGGAGCGAAATGAAGTAATAATAGTTCAGTCCGCTAGAATATTCGTTGAACATAAAGAAGAAGAACAGTGGCATGAGTAACATCATCCATTGCATCATCTTCATTTGTTGTGCCTGGTCGCCACTAAGCGTTTCTTTCTGCTGTCTCATAGTCATCCAGGAGTATAGTAGGTTCGTGGCGCAGAAGAGTACACAGAACAGGCTTAAGTGGTCACCTATGAGCCAAATATCGCTTCCCCATGAGAGAATGTCATCGTACGTAGAAAGGTCCTCAGCCCAGAGGAAAGACTGTTGGCGCAACTCAAATGCATTCGGTACAAAATTGAACATCGCAATCCAAATAGGCATCTGTATAAGCATGGGAAGGCATCCACCCATAGGGCTTGTGCCGTACTGGCTATAGAGCTGTTGTATCTCTTGCTGACGTTTCAGCGCATCTTCTTGATTGGGGTATTTCTTGGAGATTTCGTCCACTTTCGGCTTCAAAACACGCATCTTCGCGCTACTGAGGAAGCTCTTCCGTGTAGCCGGATAAACGATTACGCGCAAGAGGAGCGTTATCAGTAGGAGAACGATTCCCATGTTAAGTCCTACACCCGTCAGGAAGTCGAAAATATAAATTGTGAAGAATCTGTTGATCCAACGTACGATAGGCCAGCCCAGATAGACTAGGCTCTGTAGCTCCAACTTACTGCCGCTCAGCCTGAACTGCTCCATACTCTTTAGGTAGAGGTACTGGTTGGGGCCAAAGTAGTATTGGAATGTGGTGGCGTCCTTGCCTGCATTGTCGTAGGGTAGGGCAAATTCAGCAGCATAGCGTTTTACGAAGCCAGAACCTTTTCCACAGGTGTCGCTCTGTAGAGTTACGTCTTGGAATGGCTTGTTGCCACTAATCATTATAGCACTGAAATACTGATTCTTAAAGGCTATCCAGTTGGCAGAAGTGATATTGTCTTTGGTGTCAGCCTTGAGCTCGTTGAGCTTTTTGGTGCCATTTTCGGTATCCTTATAGGTCAGTGTAGAATACTGATTCTCAAATTTCAAACCTTTCTCTAGTTGGCGCACCTGATCTTTCCAGCCTATGAGTAGTTCCTTTCCTTTGAACTGTTTGCCTACGGCGCGAACTGATGCGTTTACCAGATAGGTGTTTGGAAGTAACTTATAGGACAGAAGTAGTGAGTCGCCCTCAACACTCGTTAAGGAAAGTGTGAGTGTGGAGTCTGTTTGTGCTACAGGCGTAAAGTAGTAGTCGGACGTGTTATATATGCCTGCTTGCGTTTCAAAGGCTAGATTCCAATCTGCAGTATTCTCGTCAAAGAGGATGAGGTCTGTGTCTTTCTGGTCTGCAAAGTCCTGGTACGACTTGTAGTTCTTGAGACGAACCTCACTGATATGTCCGCCTTTGGCAGAGAATTTTACAGCGACTTTGTCGTTCTGCAGGATGATAGGTGTGTCGTCACCCTGAGTGGCCGGGAGGAAAATGTCTGTAGAATCAACCTTTGCTTCGGTAGAAGCCTGTAACGAATCAGATGAAGCCGGTAAGGCGTCAGATTCTACCTGTTCGGTCTGTTCTGAAGCCAGTGTGTTGTCAGGACGGGGTGCGTTCCAGTAGGAAAAACCTATGAAAACAAGCACTATAAGTATGAGTCCTATTACTGTGTTTTTATCCATTGAGGAAAAGTATTATGCGTTAGATAAAAGGAAATGTTCGGATTATTGTTTGTGTTCTATGGCTGCTTTGACAAGAGAGAGGAACAGTGGATGCGGGCGCAGTACGGTGGAGGTGTATTCGGGATGAAACTGTGTGCCGATATACCACGGATGTGTAGGTAGTTCCACTATTTCTACCAGATTATTCTCGGGATTGACGCCTACGCAGTGTAAGCCAGCGGCCTCAAACTCTTGTAGATAGTCATTGTTGAATTCGTAGCGGTGACGGTGGCGTTCGCGCACTTCGGTAGTTCCGTAAATCTCGGCCACTTTGCTTCCTTCCCGTAGCAGACAGTTATATCCGCCGAGACGCATTGTGCCTCCCATATTGGTAATGTTCTTCTGCTCTTCCATAATGTCTATGACATTGTGGCTTGTAGAGGGGTCTATTTCGAGAGAGTTGGCATCCGCCAAGCCTAAGACATTGCGTGCAAACTCTACGCAAATCATTTGCATACCCAGACAGATACCCAGCGTCGGTATGTTGTTTTCGCGACAATAGTGTGCGGCTTCTATTTTTCCCTCTATTCCGCGCTGTCCAAAGCCGGGACAAATCACCACACCATCGACCTGCTGCAATGCTTCTGCCACGTTCTCTCGTGTGAGTTTCTCAGAATTGATAAAGACCGTCTGTACTTTGTAATCATTATAGGTGCCAGCCTGAGAAAGTGCTTCCAGGATGCTCTTGTAAGCGTCCTGCAGGTCATATTTTCCGACGAGTCCGATTTTTACGGTTTCGGATGCCTTGTGCCGACGGTCGAGGAAAGAGCGCCAAGGACCGAGTCCCGGTGTTTCTCCTACGGGAATGCCGATCTTCTTAAGGATTGTAGCGTCCAGTCCTTGCTCTTGCATACGCAGAGGCACCTCGTAGATGGTGGGCTGGTCAAGGCTTTGCACAACCGCATCGGGCGAGACATTGCAAAAGTTGGCCACTTTTCGGCGCAAGGAGATATTGAGATCATGTTCCGTGCGGAGCACTAAGATGTCAGGTTGAATACCCACGCTTTGCAGTTCTTTTACAGAATGCTGTGTGGGCTTTGTCTTCAGTTCTTTGGCCGCCGAGAGATAAGGAACGAAGGTCAAGTGAACGCAAAGGGCATTTTGACCGAGTTCCCATTTGAGTTGGCGGATGGCTTCAAGAAATGGCAGACTTTCAATGTCACCCACCGTGCCACCAACCTCAGTAATGACGAAGTCATAATGATACCTCTTCCCGTTAAGGAGGATGCAACGTTTTATCTCATCGGTTATGTGGGGAACTACTTGCACGGTCTTTCCCAGATAGTCGCCGTGGCGTTCCTTTTCTATGACGTTCTGGTATATACGGCCCGTGGTGACGTTGTTGTTGCGGGAAGTTTGAATTCCGGTAAAGCGCTCGTAGTGGCCAAGGTCTAGATCGGTCTCTTGCCCATCGTCTGTGACGTAACACTCTCCGTGTTCGTACGGATTCAAAGTACCGGGATCTACATTGATATATGGATCAAACTTCTGGATGGTTATGTTGTAACCACGCGCTTGCAGTAGTTTTCCGATGGAGGCTGCGATTATGCCTTTTCCCAAAGAACTGGCTACACCACCAGTTACAAAAATGTACTTTGTATCCATAAAAATCACAGTGTAATACTAATTTCGCGAAATTACAGTATTTAGTCCGAAAGCACAATATCAGAAAATTCTTTATGCAATAAAGAATCGTTTTTTTTGCATAATACTTTCGGCAGATTGCTCCAAGAATAGAGTCAATGGATGGGTAAACGTACCCAGATGCAGCGGGGTATTAGACGCCAACCGGCTACAAGCAACCGGTAGCGCCAATCCAGCGTGACGACGGAGCGTTTCTTTTCAATAGCCCGCACAATCTTTTTTGCCACCTCCTTGGCCTCTAGTTTCAAAGGGTAATTGCTACTTTCTATGAGCGGAGTATCTACAAAGCCCGGACGGATGTCTGTGAGGATTATGGGGAGATGGCGAATGTGGGCCAGTTGCGCCAGACTCTCCAGATACTGGCTCTGCAGTCTTTTCGTAGCGGAGTATGCTGGAGCGGCTCCTAATCCTTTTGTCCTGGCAATGGATGAGATGGCTGCAATGTGTAGTTGCTTTTCCGGATGTTGTGCTGAATAATTAAATACCGTTGTGATACAGCGGACAAAGCCCAACGCGTTCGTTTCAAGTGTGGCTGTCTCCAAGTCCGGATTCAAGTCTGTATTCTGGAAGCCAATACCAGACGAGTGGAAGTAGAGATCTATGCCACCCATAGAAAGGATCAGGTCCTCAAGTCTTTTAGAACTGTTAGCATCCGTGATGTCAATCTGGGCAATAGCAATGACGCCGTGCAGGTCTTTCTGCATTTGTTCCAGCACTGCGGTGCGTCGCCCTGCAAGACCTAAAAGCCAACCTTTCTCGGACAGACAGCGTGCCACCTCCTGTCCGATGCCCGAAGTGGCCCCCATAATGATGGCCTTTTTGGCTTGCGCAGAGTGACTCATCTATTCTTCAGTTTTGCAGATTAAGGCAATCAGTTCGTCGGTGGGAAGTTGCAGGATAGATTCTTCAGGATGATGGAGCAAGATACGCTCTTTCAGGGCAATAGGGTTATAGGGGCAATGGAGGAAAGCCTGATTGAATACCTTGTCGGCCTGATTCTTTTCCACCTCAAAATAGTCTCCCCCGACAACCACTTGTTCGACACGGCCATCTTGGACGTCTAACGAGATTTCAAGCATTCCACATCCGTCTATATAGCCCTTTCGAACCACCGAGGCAGAGGTCTGGGAACGTCCCCATAAGAAATCTTCTTCGTAGTAAGTCTGTTCTATCTGCTCTATTGCTCGGATGTCGTCAAGGGTTAGTGTGATGGAACGATTGGTCAGGTTGTCAATGAGAAACTGACGCAGTCCTTCCTGATCAGTCTGTATGTAGTCTTTGAGCAATCCGATACGGCTACGTACGCTCTTTACGCCCCGCGACTGCATCTTTATAGAAGGGGGTGTCAGAGCGCCCGTCATGAGTGGCAGGTTCGTGTCGTAGAGCATTGTGCCGTGCACGATGTTGCGCTGGGGCAGGCGGTAGAACGCGTTGCCGGATATTTTTTTATGGTCTATAGTTTCAATGTCATTTCTTCCGCTTACCTGTACGGGTGCGCCGAGTTTGCGTAGTGTCTGGGCTACCGTGTGCGCATATTCATGGTAGAGTTCCTCTACGGGGACGCTCTCGGTAACCAGGCTGAGCATGGTATTACTGTATTCGGCAAAGACCGTGCCCCCTCCGCTCTTTCTGCGACACAGGCGGATATTGTGGCGTCGGCAAAAGTCTAAGTCCATTTCCGTCAGGGGGTTCTGATTGTGTCCGAATATACAGGTGGCAGGTACTCGCCAGGTGAAAAAATAACTGTCAAGGGGGTAGGTCTTAGCCAAGTGCTCCTCGGTGGCTAAGAAGAAAGCCTCATATCTCCCCTCCACGTCGATGGGGAACAATACATGGCAGGCAGGAAAATGTGACATTATAGGGCCTGTTTGTGGGTTAGGGTTACGTGAGAATCAGTATTCGCGAGGACCAAAAATCTGCGTCCCGATGCGTATGAGATTGGCTCCTTCCTCTATGGCAATGGGCCAATCGTCGGACATACCCCAAGAGCGGATTCGGAAATGGGGCGAATCTGCAAAGAAACGCTCTTTGCAGACTTGGAAAAAGGTGTTGGCGGTGCGAAAGTCACTACGGATGCGATTTTCATCCGTAGTAAGTGTGGCCATACACATGATGCCTTCAAAGCGTATATGGGGAAGCGTCTGCCACAGGCCGTCTTCCAGTAGCTGTAAACATTCTGCCGGCGTAAAGCCCGACTTGCTGGATTCGTCGGCCACGTGCAATTCGAGCAACACCCCAATCTCTTTGTCTATGCGTGCGGCTTGCTTTTCAATTTCTGCCAGCAGTCGCCAGGAATCGACGGAGAGAATGCGCGACACGACGGGGACAACATTGCGCACCTTGTTCGTCTGGAGGTGTCCAATAAACTGCCACTGAATATCCTCGGGCAGGAGGCGGGCTTTCTGGCTCAGTTCCTGCTCCCGGCTCTCTCCGAAAAGGCGTTGGCCAATGTCGTAGCCTTCCTGTACGGCTGTACTGGGATGGAACTTAGAGACAGCGAGCAGTTCTACTCCTTGGGGGAGTTGTTGCTTTATGTGGCAGAGAGCCTCTTGTATCGGAGTCATTGTGGGGTGTGGCTTATTCGCTCACTTTAAAGGGGAAAAGATCTATTATAGGCGTTTCGGTGACTGCTACAATATCGTAGTCAATGGTTGTCCCTTTCAGTTCTTCTTCCAGACGTTTTATGGACGTCTTAAGTCCGTCAGCCTGGACAAGGAGCTGTTGCGACATCCGTTTTTCCTTACCGCTTTTTTCGTCCAGTGTGATAAAGGAAAGTTTTAGCTTATAGAACTTGTCGTCGTCCGTATTGTCGGACTGGAATATTTCAGCGAAACGCGCGCGCTTGATATCACTTACTTCGAAGATACCGGACATATAGGGCGACAACTCTTCGATGATTCGCCGTTCGGCCTCTGTGAAATTAATTGCATTTACCAGATAGGCCTCGCTGACCTTTTTAAGTCCACCGTCTTCGGCCGTTTTTTCGTATTTGACTGTACACTGAAACCAGTTTTGCATAGCATGAGTGTGTTAAAGGAATATATCGTAAAAATCTAGTATCGGATTCGCTCCAGCGATTGGTTGAACATCAGCCGGCTCCGATCTACGCGTGCGGGAATGCCTTGCATTTGGCTACTGCTCGAGTATTGCCAAATGAGATAGTTATGCCCGTCGTTGAGCACGGCAGGTTGTCCGCCATAGCAAGCAATCATCCACGGATAATCTGGGAAGAGCCCAACGAAATGTTTGTTGTAGAAATTCTGATAAGTATAGAGCATCGGCTTCTTGCCGTAGTGTTGTGTGACAAGTTCTATGAACGCTTTCAGGTCTGCGATGAAACGCGCCTCGTTGCGCCCTGCATGTTCAATGTCTATTATGGGTACGAGGTCTTGCTCCGAGGCCTTGACTACGGACACCATGTTCTGGAGTTGTTGTTGCGCAGGAACTTGCGGACGGTAGAAGTGGTAACTGCCTACACTAAGGCCGGCACGGCGGGCACCAGCCACATTCTGAGCATAAAACTCGTCCTTAATCTCAGCACCTTCTGTAGCCTTGATGTACACATAGGAAATCTTTGCATTTCTCACCAGTAAATCCCAGTTGATGTTGCCCTGATAGTGGGACACGTCAATGCCCTCTGCGTATTTCGTGTTTATATGGCCTGCCCCGAGCGTGCGACCCGTAAGTTGGTGTATGGGGTGGGGGCGTACATGCCTGGCGGGAGCCGGTTTGTCGGGCAGGGCGTCAGGCTCGGTGTTGAGGTTGTATGCCGCTTCGTTTCCGTTGCCCTTTTTCTTTGTGGGCTCTTTGGCCTGAATGATGAAAGGCACACACAGCATAAGTCCCACCAGCAGGAGGTACTTGGCAGGATGAGTCTTTATAATGGCGTGGCGAGTCATCTCGGAGGGCTATAATTAGGGAACGATGGAAAACAGGAACTACACCTCGTTATTGAACGAGGTAGCTACTTCCTGAAAATTCTTCTTCTTCAGCACGAATGAGTTGGTAAGGTATTTTTCGCGTACCACCTTGTTGTTGGCCAGCTCCTCGGGGGTGCCGTGGAACAGGATCTGCCCCTCGAAGAGCAGGTAGGCGCGATCGGTAATGGTAAGCGTTTCGGACACATTGTGATCCGTGATGAGGATTCCTATGTTGCGGTCTTTTAACTTCCAGACTATGTACTGGATATCTTCTACGGCGATAGGGTCCACTCCCGCAAAGGGTTCGTCCAGCATGATAAACTTAGGATCAATGGCCAAGCATCGGGCAATCTCTGTTCTGCGACGCTCTCCGCCGGAAAGTTGGTTGCCCTGATTTTTCCGAACTTTCTGTAGGCGGAATTCGGCAATGAGTGATTCAAGCCGGTCTTTGCGTTGTTCCAGATTAAGGTCTGTCATTTCAAGAACAGACATTATGTTGTCTTCTACACTAAGCGTGCGGAAAACACTGGCTTCCTGAGCCAAATAGCCGATACCTGCGCGAGCGCGTTTATATACGGGATAGGTCGTGATGTCTTGATTGTTAAGAAAAATCTTACCGCCATTGGGTACAATCAAGCCTGTCGTCATATAGAACGAGGTGGTCTTTCCAGCTCCGTTGGGCCCCAGCAAACCTACAATCTCGCCTTGCTTCACTTCAAAGGACACATTGTTTACCACGGTACGCTTTCCGTAGATTTTCACAAGCCCCTCGGTTCGCAGCACAAGTTTTTCTTCTTGTGGGATAGATTCTAAACGTTCTTGTATCGTGTCCATAACTGGTTGCATTATTGAACTACAAAAGTACAATATTATTCTAAATCCTTTCTTTATATAGGCGGTAAAAAGGAACGAGACTTGCCCTGGTGCAATAATTGCGCGGAGGCAGGTCTCGTCTTTTTGCAGAGTAGCTATACTGGAAGTCTGAGCTTAGATCTCGTAGTCGTCGTAGAGATAGCGTTTGATGCTCTTTTTGGGAGTCTTTTCAAATTCTTCCTTCAGCACTTTTATTCCACTGAGTTGTTCGTAATTGTTTACAAGCTGGTTGAGGTCTTTCCGATTCTGTTCCATTTGCGAAACAATCATATTCTCGTCCATACCGTCTTTCTCTGCTTCTTCGTAATCTGGGTACACCAGACCATAAAGTTTGTCGCCTTTCTGAATGACAAGGCACTCGCTGACATAAGGTAGGGTGCACAGTTTGTCTTCTATCTCCTCTGGATAGATATTCTGGCCGGAGGAGCCTAAGAGCATATTCTTACTGCGCCCGCGAATATAGAGGAAGCCGTTGGCATCAATTACGCCGAGGTCTCCCGTATGGAACCATCCGTCTTTGTCAATGGAAGCAGCAGTGGCTTCGGGGTTCTTGTAGTATCCCAGCATCACGTTGGCACCGCGCACCAGAATTTCGCCCACGATGTGCTCTGGGTCAGGGCTGTCTATACGCATTTCCATGTGGGGAACATTGCGTCCACAGGACCCGAGGGGCAAATCTTTCCAGTCGGCATAGGCCATGATGGGTGCGCACTCGGTAGCGCCATATCCGACGGTGTAATTGAAGCCTATGCGGTGGAGGAGTTCTTCTATCTCGCTGTTGAACGCTGCGCCACCTATGATGATTTCATAGAAGTTACCGCCAAATGCCTGATAGAGTTGCTGACGAATGCGTTCGCCTATCTTGTCGCTGATGTAGGGCAGACGAAGCAGCACTTTCATACTGGGAGTCTGCAATTTGGGCAGGACAGACTTGCGTATAATCTTCTCAATGATGAGTGGCACGCTGATGATGAGCGAGGGCTTAATCTCGGCAAAGGCTTGGAAGATGATACGTGGGGACGGCAGGCGGGTGAGGTAGTAGATATGGGCTCCACTGATAAATTCGTAGAAGAACTCGAACGCCATACCGTACATGTGGGCCATGGGGAGTATGCTGATGACACGTGCGCCCTCTTTAATGCAATGCGACATAACGCCTCTGGCGAAATCCATATTAGACCATAGTGCACGGTAGGGTATCAGCACACCTTTTGAATTACTGGTGGTGCCACTGGTATAATTGAGTATAGCCAGTTGGTCGGGGTCTGTGGCGCGCGCATAGCTGACATGTTCGGGGCGGAAGAACTTGGGATATTTCTCGCCAAACATTTTGTTCAGCGTCTCGCGTGCATCGGTCAGCTTCTGGGAGCGGGACACGAGCAGGGAGTAGTCGTTGATGGCAATGATACCCTCAAGGTTCAACATCTCGTCTGCGTTGAGCTGTTCCCATACCACATCGCCGACGAAAAGCAGTTTGGAGTCGGAGTGGTTTACCAGATTGTGGACCTGGGGGGCTTTGAACTCGTGTAGTATAGGCACGGCGATTGCCCCGTAGGTAAGTATCGCCAAAAAAGCCGATGCCCATTCAGCGCAGTTGCGTCCGCAGAGCGCAATCTTATCGCCTTTCTGTACACCGGCATTCTCGAACAGGATGTGAAGTTTCTCTATTTTTCTTGCTACATCATGGTATTGAAGCGTAATACCCTGATAGTTGGTCAAAGAGTCTAGGTTCCAATGCTTCTTAATGGTATTTTCAATAACTTCAATAAAGTCGGTATATTCCGCAACGTAGTTTTCCATAGATAGGGGAATGGATAATATTATTTTGAAAAGTTTTTACCGTTTTTAATCAGTCAAAGTTGCTCACTTTTGCTGATTTTGTGCAAATTTATATTATTCCACATTAAATGCCAATAGTTTTACCCCTAAAAATGTGCAGGCCCAGAGAGAGGTTCTCCTCTGCGGATTATTCAAAGTGTAATCCGCGCAACAGGTATGTCGGGGGATTGTGGATAGAACTCTTTCCGAAACTGCTGTCCGTTAAGCCTTTGGGAAAAAGCGAGGGAGGAATCTTTCTATGGTATAGGGAAAGATTTCATTTCACACTGTGAAATTCATATTTCACAGTGTGAAACACGCAGTTCACAGTGTGAAATATAAAAGGGTATAAGGTTCTGGGGAAATAGCCGTATGTGATTCGCAGATTGGAGGCGGAAACG
This sequence comes from Alloprevotella sp., assembly GCA_017478625.1. Taxonomy (GTDB): domain Bacteria; phylum Bacteroidota; class Bacteroidia; order Bacteroidales; family Bacteroidaceae; genus Alloprevotella. The sequence continues at coordinate 48,991 of JAFVDF010000007.1, read as the reverse complement.
ATGCAACGGCACTCTTCTGTAAGGCGGTTTCAGTAGAGCAGGATGAGCACGGAGCCGAGTATCATAATGACCGCTCCGAGAAGTTTTTGGACGATATGTTGCTCCTGGAAAAATCTGTAGCCGAAAAGTATGCTTACCAATATGGAAAGTTGGAAGAGTGCAAGTGCATAGCCTACTTGCATATAGCGGAAGGTGTAGTTGGTAGTGAGGGCCGTGATGGCCAGGCAGAGGACAAGCCATACATACCTCCCGGCATCAGGAAGGGTAGTGGAGCAGAAGTCTCTCCTTATGGGTATGCGCAACACGATAAGCGTTGCAAAGGCAAAGACGGCTCCAAAGCCACACCAGACTACCAGGCTGGTAGGCACGTCACTCAGCAGGACGACTTTCTTGATGAAGACGGCCTCCGTGGCAGTCAGAATCAGGGCCCAGATGCGGTAACGGATGGATCTGTTGCGTAAAAGGGCCCAGGTAAAGCCTTCGTCGGTAGTTTCAAATACGAAATAACTACCTCCGATTATAAGGGCTATGCCACACAGGCCTGCCAGTGTGGGAAGCTCCCCCAGCAGGAAAACTCCAGTGATGAGGCCCACTATGCTCTTGTAGCTGTTGATGGGTCCAAGTATGGAAAGTTCTCCGTCGCGCAGAGCAAGGACAAGAAACCCATTTCCAATACCGCCGAAAAGGCCTGTCAATATGGCCCAAAGCCAGAAATGAGGTGGCAAATGCCTCCAATCGACTTGCCAGCCTATTGTGCAAAAACTTATCAAGGCCAAAATCGCCAAAGACGTAAAGTTTACTACCAGAGGGTGATGTCTTCCAGCGTGGGTGAGCTGCTTCTGAAACACATTACCTATCGGATTGCTTACTATACGTAGGAGTATGGCCAACCAGACTAAGGGCATAGAGAATACGGACTGAGTACTACTCCTATATTATTATATAAGGAGTGTATAAAAAAGCAAGAAGGCGTTACACCTTCTTGCTCCAATTATCTTTAAGCCCTACGGTTCGATTGAAGATAAGCTTGTCGGGGGATGACGCTTTGTCGTAGGTAAAATAGCCTATGCGCTGGAACTGCAGGTACGTCGTCTGGGTCTGTTCGGCGGCATATTGCTCGATAAAGCCCTGTATGACTTTCTTGGAATCTTTATTGAGCAGTTCGCGGAAATCGAGGTCTGACGCACTTGGATCTTCTACTGAGAAAAGACGGTCGTAGAGTCGAACTTCTGCAGGTTTGCAATGATTGACAGAAAGCCAATGGAGCGTGCCTTTTACCTTGCGGTCTGCACCGGGAAGTCCACTTCTGCTTTCAGGATCGTACTCGCAATGGATTTCCGTAATGTTTCCGTCTGCATCTTTGACACATCCGGTACATAGAACGATGTAGGCATTCTTCAGACGTACTTCCTTTCCGGGTGTCATACGAAAGAACTTCTTAGGAGCATCTTCCATAAAATCTTCCCGTTCTATCCACAACTCCCGACTGAAGGTTATGGTGTGAGTACCGTCGTTTTCGTTTTCGGGATTATTGATGGCCACAAGTTCCTCGGTCTGTCCTTCCGGGTAATTGTCAATGATGAGCTTTACAGGGTTTAGCACCGCGCTTACACGTAGGGCACGCTGATTCAAGTCTTCTCTGGCCGCAGCCTCAAGCATAGAAAAGTCATTTAGCGCGTCGTACTTCGTGTACCCAATCATATCTATGAACTTACGCACGGCCTGAGGACTGTAGCCCCTGCGTCGTAAACCGCAGACGGTCGGCATTCGTGGATCGTCCCAGCCATCTACCAATCCTTCTTTTACCAGCGCGAGCAATTTGCGCTTTGACATGACGGAATAGGTCAGGTTCAACCGGTTGAACTCTATTTGGCGAGGCCGATGGTCCTGAAGGTCTTTGCCTTCTTTAAGTTCGTCTATGAAATAATCATAAAGCGGACGGTGAGGCACAAATTCAAGCGTGCAGATAGAATGGGTCACCCCTTCGAAAAAGTCACTCTGACCGTGAGCAAAGTCGTACATGGGGTAGGCTTTCCACGTTGTGCCGGTCCGGTGGTGGGCCCGATTGATGACGCGGTATATCACCGGATCACGGAAGTGCATATTCGGATTTGCCATGTCTATTTTGGCACGCAACACCATCTTGCCTTCTTCAATTTCGCCGGTGTTCATCTGTTGGAAAAGGCGCAGATTTTCTTCTATGGGCCTGTTGCGATAAGGGCTTTCTATGCCAGGCTGCGTTGGAGTACCTTTTTGCGCGGCAATCTCTTCGCTGGTCTGCTCGTCTATATATGCTTTGCCTTCCTTTATGAGTCGAATGGCAAAATCCCATAGTTGCTGGAAGTAGTCGGAGGCATAATAAATGGCGCCCCATTTGAAGCCAAGCCATGCAATGTCCTCTAAGATGGCTTCTACATATTCCGTGTCTTCCTTTTCTGGATTGGTGTCATCAAAACGAAGGTTGCATACACCGCCAAACTTCTCGGCGATGCCGAAATCCATACAGATGGCTTTCGCGTGGCCTATGTGCAGATAACCATTAGGCTCTGGCGGGAAACGAGTCTGTATGCGTCCTCCGTTTTTACCCTCGGCCAAGTCGGCTGCAACAATCTGTTCTACAAAATTACCTTTCTTTGTTTCTTCTTTAATTATATCGGGAGTTGCCATGATGATAGTGTTTCAATAGGGGATTTAGTTTGCCATTTCTGAGATAAACTTGATGCGGACGAGTCTTAATTCCTCAGGCTCATACTCTGGGAGATTCTTCTGTGCAATAGCAATTCGGTCTGTCTCCGATTGGCGGAAGTAGTCATAGACTTCTTCTATCTGGTCGTCATCCAGATTCTCTTCAAGGAAGTAATCAATATTTATTTTTGTACCACTATATACAATGCTCTCAAGTTCGTTGAGTAGTTCGTCAAAGTCAATATAGTTGCTTTCCGCAATATCTTCCAGCGACACTTTACGGTCAATCGCTTGGATGATATTGACTTTCAGCTTCGATTTTTTAGGAACTGTACGAATGCGAATATCCTCCGGTCTGTCAATCTCGTTGTCTTCGCAATAACGCTTGATGAGTTCACAGAATTCTTTGCCGTATCGCTTCGCTTTACCAGGGCCAACACCGGCAATGTTCTGTAATTCTTCAATGGTTTGCGGGAAGAAAGTGGCCATAGCCTGCAATGAGGGATCCTGGAAGATTACGTAGGGAGGAACTTTAAGTTCTTTAGACTTTTTCTTACGCAAATCTTGCAGCATATCGTACAAGTCGGGTGCCACAGAACTCTCTGCACCTGTCTGAATAGGTTCTACAGATTCTGCGTCTTTATAATCACGATCTTCCACGATAAGGAAGGAGGTTGGCTTGTTGAGGAATTTCTTACCACTTTCGGTTACTTTCAAAATTCCGTAGTCATCAATGTCTTTTTTGATGTATTTAGCTATAAGTGCTTGACGAATGACCGCATTCCAATACGATTCACTTTGATCTTCGCCACATCCGAATTCTTCAAGGTCCTGCAGGTTGTGTAGCGTAACCTCTTCGGTGATTTTACCGAAAATTACATTTTTGATAAAGTCTTCTCGGAAGTCTTCATTAGTGGCTAAGATGATACGAAGCACTTTGGCTAAGTCTTCTTTAGCTTCTGTTTCTTTCTTAGGCATTAGGCAATTATCACAATTTCCACAATTATCTTTTGTATAGGTTTCGCCGAAATAATTAAGGAGCATCTTACGGCGACAAATGGAGGTCTCGGCATAGGCCGCAGTCTCTTTGAGCAGAAGTCGGCCTATTTCCTGTTCTGCAACGGGTTTTCCCTCCATAAATTTCTCCAATCGTTTTAAATCCTCGGGCGAATAGAATGCGATACATTTTCCTTCACCTCCATCACGACCGGCTCGTCCCGTTTCTTGGTAATATCCCTCAAGACTCTTTGGGATATCGTAATGTATAACAAAGCGTACGTCTGGTTTGTCTATCCCCATCCCAAACGCGATGGTAGCCACAATAATGTCAATATCCTGCATGATAAATTTATCCTGAGTCTCATTGCGCACTTGGGGCTCAAGACCTGCATGGTAGGGTTCTGCCTTGATATCGTTGGCTTTAAGCACTTCGGCCAACTCTTCAACGGTCTTGCGACTGAGGCAATAAATGATGCCACTCTTTCCTCTATTCTGGCGGATAAAGTTGATGAGATCCTTGTCTATGTTCTTCGTTTTGGTCCGAATTTCATAGTAAAGATTTGGCCTGTTGAACGAGCTCTTGAATTCTTTTGCATCCTGAATGTTCAGGCACTTTTTAATATCTTGCCTTACTTTCTCTGTCGCAGTGGCCGTAAGAGCCATGATGGGAGCAGGCACAAGTTTCTCCGCAATAATGTCATAGATTTTGCGATACTCAGGACGGAAATCATGCCCCCATTCTGATATACAATGTGCTTCATCTATGGCATAGAAACTGATTTTGACAGTACGTAAGAAACGTGCATAGTCTTCCTTGGTCAGAGATTCGGGGGAGACATATAATAATTTGGTCTTACCCTCCTGTATGTCGCTTTTTACTTGTTCTACCTCTGTCTTCGTCAGCATAGAATTTAAGTAATGAGCTATGCCGTCGTTTTCGCTTGTACCGCGCAATGTATCAACCTGATTCTTCATAAGGGCAATCAGAGGGGACACGACGATAGCCGTACCCTCCATCAGTAGTGCAGGTAATTGGTAGCACATACTTTTTCCCCCTCCTGTAGGCATCAGCACAAACACATTGTGCCCGTCAAGTAAGGCGCGAATGATTTCCAACTGGTTTTCTTTGAAAGCATCGAAGCCGAAATGTTGCTTCAACGCCGCATACAAATCAGGGACGGTGATTTTACTCATACAGTGAATCGCTTCCAAGAAAAGAATGATTTGACAAATCTGAAATGACTAGAACAAAGTTAATACAATTATTAAGATATTTGGAATTCTTAAAAAAATTAAACAGTTTTTTATGCATTTTTTTTGACCAAACTAGCGGGAGAGCAATTTGCGCCCCCGCTAGTCCAGTCGGTCTATGGTGTGTCTCGAAACATACTATCCACAGTGGAAAAAGCGTTCTACAAGCCGCTGTTCCTCCTCGGTGTTTCCTGCTATGTCGGCGCGGAGTGTGCGGTCGGCAAAGGATTTGAGCTGTTGCTTTATTCCGTCAATCATCTTAGGACTGAAGATGTCAGCTTCTTCATAGAAAGCCCGTTGCTTTTCAAGGCAATCAGCCGAGGCCTCGCAGCTGTCAGGAAGCTGTGCAAGTTGTGCCAAACGATTGGCATTTGCCGCATCGTGGATGTTTACATCTACATAAGTGCGTTCGGCTACATCTAGCGCATCTTCCATTTCAAAACCGTGACGTGCAGCCACGCATAAGCCGGCGAGAAGTTGATACAGGTCGGCAGAACAATCGGCGGAGCGAATTTCTACGGTCTGTTTGATATTAGGAATAGGTTCTGATATGCCTTCTTGCGGATTGGCTAAGCGACACATATCGGCTCCTGCCGTCCAACCAAGCGGTACACGTACAAGAACAGAACGGTTGCGGTCGCCCCAGCAGATGTTGGTTGGTGCCTCCTGGTGAGGAACAAGTCGGAAATAGCTGGTCGGATTTTTGTTGCCGAAGGCAGTCAGGGAGGGCGCAAGGTCAATAATTCCAGCTATCATACGTTTTGCATCGTTACTCAGCTGATTGCCGTCAAGCATCCTATTTTTACCCTCTTTCATCAGACGCATGTGAATGTGAAGACCGGAACCGGCTTTCCCTGTGGTAATCTTGGGGGCAAAGGTAACGCTGAGTCCTTCCTCCCAGGCAAGATTTCGGATGACCCATTTGGCCAGCATCAACTCATCGGCAGCCTGTTCTACCTCTATCGGTAGGAACTCAATCTCGTTCTGCTCGTAAATGTTGCCGTTTAGGTGGAAGTTTCCGACTTCGGAATGACCATATTTTATATGGCCACCACACTGTGCGATGTACTTCATACACTTTTGGCGGAAGAGGCCAAATTTTGCGTAGGGCGCAGATTCGTGATAACCACGCTGATCAGTAGCCTTAAACGTTTCATCGTCGGGTGCAATGACGTAATATTCCAGTTCTCCCATTGCGTGGAACGACATACCCGTCGTCGCGGTGAATTTCTCGGCTGCTTTATGTAGCGTGTACTCAGGAGCACTCTCTAACGGCTTTCCGTCTTTGTCGAAATAAGAGCAGAGCATAGACAGAGTAGGTACTTCTGCAAACGGGTCAAGGAATGCTGTACGGAAGCGAGGCAATACGTACAAATCGCTGGCTCCAGCTTCAATAAAGCTGAAAAGGCTAGAGCCATCCACGCGCTCGCCACTGCTCAGAATAGTATTTAGATAATCAGCATCCGTAATGACGAAGTTGAGAGTCTTAAGACGTCCGTCGCCTCCAGGATACATGAAATTGATCATCCTTATATCATTCTCTGAAATGTAGCGGATGATGTCTGCTTTGGTAAACTGGCTGGTCGGCTTCTGCAAGAAAGCAACCAGCGGATTAGCATTTAATGAAAAATCGGTGTTTGTCATAATTTTGTTAGGTTTTGTGTTTTCGTTAGTAATGGTATTTAATGCAAACATACAAAGTTTTTCTATTATGCGCCGTCTTTTCTGTTTTGAAATTGAATTATTGAAAGTATCGGTAAGGGGCGCGTTTACGTATAGTAACCAATCCGACGTAAAATAAGGTCGGTTGCGCTGTGTCGTCAGGGCGTGGCGTGGCGATTAACCCACAAAATAAAAAGGTGTAGCGTAGGTGTCGATAAAGGCTTAATATTTCAATTGCCCAGCAGGGTAAAGATTTGCGCCAAGAACGGTAAATCAAGCGACTATATCGTAGTCCCGTGTGGGAAATATATGGATGAAGGATGAAAAAGCGTACAGGAGAGGGGGTGTGGAATACTTGCATAAGGCGAGGCCTCCTGCTCGTGAAAGGAGAGTCCTGCACATATAATTATATAGTGTGAGGAGAATCAACCAGAAACTATATAAATAGAGCGCGTCCATTGCTCTTTTGGTTTTAACAGAGATACCATATTTGCAAGAGAGTAAATTGTATCTTTTTCAGAAGGTGGTTTGTGAGGACGCCTGTGTCGGAAGTATTGGCGTGTCTGTGCTACGTTGCCTGTATAGCGTAGTAGAGCTTGTTGGGGCTATTCTGAACTTCGTTAAGGCCCTAAGGAAAATAGTTCATACTATTTGACTTTTTTGCAGAATAATAGAATTGCATGATGCGATTTTTGTAATTTCGCCAAGAATAGACTTTACAAGCGAGATTATGAAGAAAACGGTTGCATTCGTGGGCCTATTGTGCTGCGTAATAGGAATGGTGATACTTAACTCCTGTCACGGTTGCCAAGGGAGAATGAAAGATTGTTGCAGAGTAGATTCAGATAGTGTTGAATCTGTTCTGTTCAATGACTCTACCATATATGGCACAACGTTGGAGTATGGGATGTCCACATTTGTAGTTCGCACGGATGCCGGAGATACGTTGGAGCTTGATCGTGAAGGCAACGGTACCATTGGCGAAATATTTGGCAATCTTGACCGAACGGGCGATCGTTTCGCACTTACTGTTGTGGGACGAAATACAGACACTCCGAGTGTGAGGAGGGCCATAAATGTGACAGATTTGAGACTCGTGTCTGCTCCGTGGGAGATAGAAAATGCTCAACTCATTATAGAAGGAGATACGGTTACGATTCAAGAATATACACCGACCCTCCTTTGTGCAGAGGGAAGAAGCGGACGGAAGTATAGGTACGAATATAAGCCTGCTGTCTTAAAGAAATAAATCCATAAAATATGTTTTGCGGAATAGTAGAAGGAATGGCCCGAGTAGTGGCTATTGAGAAGGAAGGAACAAATGTGCATTTTACACTGGAGAGTCCTTACGACGAACCTCTCCATATAGATCAGAGTGTGGCGCATAATGGTGTCTGTCTGACGGTGGTTCGTTCCAACGGAAAGTCGTATGTAGTAACGGCAATGGATGAGACGCTACGTCGTACGAACCTAGGGTTGCTTCGAGAGAATGATGAAGTCAACGTAGAGCGTTCAATGTTGATGAACGGACGCTTAGACGGTCATATCGTGCAAGGCCATGTGGATCAGACAGCCGTATGCACTGCGGTGGAAGATTGCGATGGTAGTCATATATATACTTTTACTTACGAGGCAGACGCCACGATGGTGCGTAGAGGTTATTTCTGTGTGGACAAAGGTAGTGTGACAGTCAATGGTGTAAGCTTGACAGTGATAGACCCGACAGAGACATCCTTTAAGGTTAGTATTATTCCATATACATATACTTATACTAATTTCCATGCTATCAAGGTTGGTACAGTAGTGAATATTGAATTTGACATACTCGGTAAGTATATTGCGCGTTTGCATCATTTAGAGAGTGAATAAACCAAGCCAGTGATGACGAGAAAGGCACGATTGAGCAAAAAAGAGCGGATGTCCCGTGTCCTCCAATATCTGGGACCGCGATTTGGCGTAGTTGAGACGGAACTTCAGTATGAAACACCGTTCCAGTTATTGGTGGCAACGGTGTTGTCTGCTCAATGTACAGATAAGCGAGTAAATAGTGTGACTCCAGCCCTTTTCTCTGCTTATCCGGACGCTAGGGCTATGGCAACGGCATCGGAAGAAGATATTTTCCCATATATCAGTTCTGTTAGTTATCCGAATAGCAAGGCCAGACATTTAAGTTTGTTATCGCGCATGATAATGGAGGAGTATGACGGTAATGTGCCACAAACATTGGAGACCCTGACACGGCTTCCTGGAGTAGGGCGTAAAACTGCAAACGTAGTGCTTGCTGTGGCATTTGGGCAAGTGGCACTAGCTGTAGATACTCATGTCTTCCGTGTAGCTCATCGGCTTGGCTTCGTACCCGCTTCTGCCAATACGCCCTATAAGGTAGAGCTGGCTTTGCGCCAACTTATTCCAGATAAGGATGTGGCTCATGCTCATTTCTGGTTACTTCTACATGGACGCTACACTTGTACATCCCAGCGCCCTAAATGCACTGATTGTGGGTTGCGCGAATTTTGCGTGGGGCCCCTTGCTGTTAAGGCAAAGTAGTAGTTAATCAGGTAAGCAGTTATAGGTTTATACCCGTTTTGCGTAGATGATTGAATCCACACGGGGACCTCTGGCGTCATATAATAATCCGTAATATTGTTTACACCTCTCGGTTGCGTATCAGAAGAAAGATGACTTCTGAGATGATAGTAAAAGATGAATTTTCGCGCAAATATTTTTGAATTTGACGCGTCTGAATAGCAAAACAAGTTAAAATATGTTAATAATTGCGTTATTGAATAGAAAAAAAGGATAGCGCTGTTTACCTCTTTTGTAAACACGTCTACTTTTGCAGTGTTTTAATAAAAGCAATTGATTGTTTTACTCTTAAAAACTTTGAAACAAATGAAAAAGTTAGTTTTCTTGTTCGTAGCTTTCGCAGCTGTATCTTTCGCTTCTTGCGGTAACCAGAACCAAGCTGCTGAAGAAGTTGCTGATTCTGACAGCGTAGTAGTTGTAGAAGATAGCAATGTTGTTGTTGACAGCCTCGTAGCTGACAGCGCTGTTGAAGCTCCTGTTGCTGAGTAATCACAACTCTAAAAGCTACCTACATTAAGTTAGGAAAAGTTAAGTCCGTCGAACATAGTTCGACGGACCTTTTTTATTTTTAAGAGGTGGGGACCTCTGGGCTGACTCTATAACAGGCGAATAAATTCTTATAAGAAAAGAGAAGATATTGGCATATGCTATAATTACATAGAGATGATAGATGTTCTAATTAGCATGAGAATCCGTATGACAGCTAGGCAACCTCTATTTATTTACGCGTTTTTCTTTTGGGGTATCCTGCTTTATAGGACCGAGCTTGAAGTCGCAGAACAACTACCTAATATTATACCCGCATTGGAAGATGGTAAATATTTAGCACTTGCCCCAAATAATCACTTATACCAAAAGAAAGTGGATAAGGACTGGTTACACATGACAAAATATGAGATATCCTACGATAATCAAATATTTGAATTAAAGTGCGCGGTTATTGAAGATGGCAAATATGGCATAGAAGAACTTCCGTACTCGGTAAAATTAAAAAGACAAGCAGGATAAAGTCCGCCGTTTTAGCCTCAACGGTCAAGACTTTAACCCACTTGTCTCTTGCAAATATAATGGCGTTTGGCCAAAAAACAAATTATTCGCGGAAAAAACGCATAATACTTTCCACTTCGTCAGGGAACTTAGCGAAGCGAGCCACGCCTGCGTCCACCAAAATATAGGTTGGATAGCCATAGCACTGCCCAAGCAATTCCTTTGGACAAGCAAAGAATACCGCCACCCCATGCGTTTTTCTTTTGGGGTATTTGCCCTGCTTTACAGGCTTGACTCAAATAGCTGTGAGATTAAAGTTGCAAAATTTACGAGCCTGATATGTTGTGTGCTCTATTGAGAAACTAATCTTTCAGAGTATCAGCGATAAGTTCTACATTGAGACTACGGGCACTGGCGTCAAAGATTTCTTTGTATAGTCCTCCTTCGTGATAGACCTCAGTAGGACTTCCACTTTGTACGACATGGCCATTTTTGAGTACATAGATGGTATCTGCGTCTATTATCTGTCCGATATTATGGGAAATAATTATGACAGTGCGATTGCGTTTGATAGCATCGATACTGGACTTGATTTGCTCTGTGGCAACTGCGTCTAGGCTTGCTGTGGGTTCGTCGAGGAATATGATAGGAGGATTTTTTAAGAACATTCTAGCGATGGCGATGCGTTGTTGCTGGCCACCACTGAGTTGCAATGCCTGTGATTGGAATCCGTCGGGTAGTTCTATGATTTGATCGTATATAGAGGCTTTGCGCGCAGCTTCGGCTACTTCGTCAAAAGAGGCGTTGGGATTTCCGTAACGGATATTTTCCTCAATAGTTCCACTAAATATGTGGTTTTTCTGCAGTACAAGGCCTACATTGTCGCGTAGCCATTGTGTGTCCCATTGTTGCAAATCGGTGCCGTCAAGGGTGATTTTACCGCAGCCTGGCGTGTAAAATTTATCCAGGAGGTTTACTATTGTGCTTTTGCCTGCTCCGCTGAGTCCTACGAGTGCTGTAATCTTTCCGTGCTCAATGCGCAGATTGACATCACGGAGTGCTTTTGTGCCATTGCCATAGGTAAAGTCCACGTGCTGCATTACAAACTCGCCCTTTACTTCATCGGGCTTGTGATTTCCCGTAGTTTCTACTTCGTGATCTGCGTGGAGGATTCCAAAGAAACCCTCTGCGTAGATAAGTGCATCGTTCATGTCATCGTAAATCCGGTGCAGTTGGCGGATGGGAGCACTTACATTTGAGAAGAGCATTACATGGTACATGATCTTACCTATGGTCATACCGGGGTAGTCGGTAAGAACGAGGTAAGCCGTAAGGATAATGATTAGCACGGTGCCGATTTGTTCCGTAAAACTTTTTAGGCCGTCAAAGAGGAAACTTAGCTTGCGCGTTTGCATCTGGTTGTCAGTGAGCGAACGCTGTAGTGTGGCCTGTTTTTGCGACTCAATATCTTCTCGGTTGAACGACTTGATGACGGCAATGCTTTCGATGATGCCCATTATCCCGTTGCTGATGGCTTGGTGGTTTTGGAAAATGCCCCGGCGCCAGCCTCCAAGTTTCTGTGCCTGCCAGTAGGTTATCAGAAAATAAATCGGCACAATACATAGAGCTACCAAACCTACATATACATTGGCCATAAACATTAGTACAAGGGCAAGAATGGCGCTGGTAAAGAGCGGAAGAATATCTATGAAGAAGTTTTTTACTGTATTGCTAAGGCTCATGATGCCCCTGTCCACGCGAGTCTGAAGTTTGCCCGTTTCGTTGTCCGGCTCGCTATAGAAAGCCATACGGAAGGTAAGCATACGTGCCACTACTGCCAAGGACAAATCGCGACTGACTAAGATTCGCATTCGTTCTCCAAAGAAACGTTGTCCAAAGGTAATGATGGCAGCCAGGACCTCCTTGCTGAGCAGTATAATGCTGATAGTTGCTAAAATCTTTGTGGCTTTCGTCCAGGCAAAGTCTGTTTGGATGAGCGCATTGATGGCATCTACTGCGTGGTCCAATACTACAGCATTTACCTGTGCCATTAGCGATCCCGTGAATGTCAGGATGAGTGTTAGGATGACTAACCCCTTATAGCTTTTTACAAAGGGCCAAATATTTTGAAACAGACGCGTCAGTGTCATGCGCTTTTGGGTTGTGGATTCACTAGCCATATCTTTCTGCTGTAACGAAGTTTCTACAAAAATAATAAAAAGACTAAAGGGATAAAATCAAAGTGCTGTTAAGTCGCTAGAATAGAAGAATAAACGGGCGCATTATGGGATGGGCTTATAAAACTCTCCGTCTGTTCGCGCAAATTAATCTGCGGAAATTTATTGTTCGGGTAGAGGTGTCACTGATTATTGTTTGTTGAAAAGAAAAGCAAATGTACCGATATGTGTCGTGTGATAGCATTACAGGATGTTATACTATGAGCATCTGTGGGGTGCTTCATTTTACTTATGTGGGTGCGCCGGCTTGATATGAAACAGGAGGAGATGATTTTGGTTATTATGGAATCTGACGCGATAATTCAATTGGCCGAAAGGGGGAGAAGTATAGAGGATATAAAGGATTTTTCTTTATGTAGGATTATATAATTTGTTTATTGTGAAGCTTTATCTAATTGTATTAACTATTTGTTGTTTAATTTGATATGTTGTTTTTATAAAACAATATTAGAGCATGGCCACCTGATGTTTCGACAGGTGGCCTGTATTAGTTTTGGATGGTGGAGAGTATGGAATGTATCCGGCAACTCGGGGATACACTCCTATATCAATACTTATGCGTCAGCGAAGACCTTTCCGTCCTCCAACGTGATTTGGAGTTTGGTGTATTCGCAGTGGAAGTCGTTTTGTAAGCGGTGCAGATAGCGTTGGCACTCCCATATACACATTGGGAGGTCATGGAGCAGATAGTTGCCGCACGATTCGGGTTGGGTGGCAGGTACTTCTGTTTGGGTAAGAATCCATTCCAGACAATCGATGGCCAGTGTGCGCATATCCATTACCGTATAGTTACCCGTCATTACCACATACATTCCCGTGAGGCATCCCATAGGGCCAACATATACCACATCATCTTTTGCTCGGGAGTTGCGGAACCATGTTGCCATTAGGTGCTCTATGCTATGCATGGCCGCAGGAGCTACAGCCGGTTCCTTATTGGGCTCGGTGATGCGGAGATCAAAGGTGGTGAAGCCCTTATCTTGGCGGGATATATATATACCGGGTTTTAGTTTGGTATGGTCAATGGTAAAACTTTGAATAACTTCCATGGTCGTCGCAGATTAACAGAAATTTGGCGTAGTATGGTTTTCGGGCATTGCTTGTGCCAGAAGGCCTATTTGAGCGTTATCTTATGTATTTTGAATTGTTGGAAATCTTCGTCAGATAATTTGAGTTGGCGTAGTGGAATGGGTTCGTTATGGTCGTTAATATAGTAGCGGTGCGGACAGGCATAGTGTGGACTGGAAAGTGCGAGCGAATCGCATAGGGCGGGTGTTTGCAGCCCTGCGAGATAGAGCATCGTGTGGAATGCCGAGGCATTGGGGGCCACGGGCTTATGCTGATTGTCAATAAGTGCCTGCAATTGCTCGGGATAAGTATTTTGAAAACTGGGGGAAGTATAGATGATGAGTGGCACGTGCATGTCGTAATAGGAGGGACGGGGAGAGGCGTGCAGGAAAAGGTGGCGCGCATCGTCGTAGATATTCTCTCCGTGGTCAGAAGTATAGAATACGGCAGAAAGGGCTTCCGTCGTGCCCACCTGATGGAAGAGGCTGTCCAGCACCAAGTCGGTCATTAGTATCGTATTGTCGTAGGCGTTGAGCAAACTTTCGCGATTCTCGGGACGAGCCTCAGACGCTATGTCGGGACCGAATTGTGCATCTGCCGGCTTATAGCGTTCGCGGTAATTGAAGTGCGAGCCGTAGAGATGAAGTACCACGAAGAGCTTGCGATGGCCTTCTTGGAGCAAAGCCTCGGTCTGTGTGAGTAATTCTGTGTCGTAATGGTCTGTTCGTGCGTCATCTTTGAGAAAAACAACCTTGTCTGCTTCCTCGCCATAGAAGTCGATGAACGAATGGTTGCGCCGTTGGTTGGACAGATACGCTGTGTAGAAACCGGCCTCTTTGAACGCCGTGATAATGCTTTTCTCCGAGTATATGCGGTTGAAGTCCTGGGCTGTAGCCGCAGAAAGCAACATCGGCACACTCTTGTGTGTGGTGTTAGATTGCGACAGTACATCCGTGAACCATACTATCTGTGCGGTGTCAGCCTGTAGCCGGGGCGTTGTAGGGCGGTGGTAACCATAAAGTCCGAAGTTATCCGCGCGCGCCGTCTCGCCAATGACCAGCACATAGACTTCCGGGACGTCATCAGGATGGGTCGGAGAGGTGTGAAAGGTAAAGTCGGCCGAGGCCTTATGATAGCGATTTGTAGCCAAGAGGCGGTCGGCCGTTAGTTTGACATTATAACAGACATTAAGGGGGTAGAGGTCGTTCAGAACCTTGTATGAGGATATTGTGCGGTATGCTCCGACCAGACTGCCTGCGCCACACAGCAACAGGATTATTGCTCCTATACGCAATTTACGTCGAAGTGCCAGCGGGAGTGTCTTGTGATGATAAATCTGTATGCAGGCTACAACTAATATGGGCACATAGAGTAGTACGATAGTCGCTATGCCCGACAGCAGGTTTCCGAGCACTTCAAACGCTTCGCTGGGATTTGTTGTCAGTACGTTGAGGAACATATCCACCCCGATGATGGAGTTTCCAAATAGGAAAAGGAGTACAATCTGGAACGCAGCAAAAAACAGGGCAAGGAAAAGCCACCATACCATTTTTCCCGTAGTTCGTCCAAGGGCGAGGATTAGCGCGTAAAAGCCTAAAGGCAGAAATAGGTTTGTCAGCGCTGCCCACAAAGGCAGGTCTTCAGTAATGCAGAGCGCTACGTTGGGAACAATCAGTACGACAAGCGTCCATATATATAATATCTGAGGTGACAGGACGCACCTGCGAAGTAGAGAGGTCAGCTTCTTCATGGATGCAAAAATACAATAATCCCACAAAAACCCTTAATGGACTAGCAGGCTTTTCTTGTCGCGCCGTCAGTGGGGCGTGTTGTTTTTTTGCATATATTTATGTCACAAAAAGTCTATAGTGAGTGTATATAAAGTAGTCAAATCACTCAAAAACGTATGACAATGAAGAAAATTTGCCAAAGTTTAGCGCTGATAGCCTGTGTGATGGTCAGCGCATGTCGGTCTAATCAGTCGATACAGGCCACGACGCTTAACCCGGAACCTCACAGTTTTGACCTTAAAGGCTTCTCTGCTCTAAGTCTGCAGGGAGTGGCAGATGTGAGCTTTACCCAATGGGAAACTTACGGAGTCGTAGTGGAAAATTTCTACGAGGATCGTGATGAAATCTATGTAGAGGGCAATACTCTGGTTGTGGCGCGGAAGAGTTCCTACCGCAACGAGGGGAAGCGCAAGCAGGAGCGTCCCAGGTTAAGGGTGCGCGTCTCGGCTCCGATACTTCAATCGCTTAATGGTAGCGGTGTGGGGAGTTTGGATATAGGTCCTCTCCATTCAGCCGACTTTGTGTTCAACCTGAGCGGTGTAGTAAAATGTAGATTCCACGGTTTAGAGGCCGAAGAGATTCGGGGTAATGTTTCAGGTGTAAGTAATTTGAATGGAACGCTGAGTGCCGATAAGGATGTAAAACTGAGTTATACGGGCGTCGTAAGTGGCTTGTTGCAGGTGGAATGCCAGAATTTGGATTATCAGAACTCCGGCACAGGCAGTCATGACCTCTCGTTCAAAGGGCACACCGTCGCACTGGAAAATTCAGGTACGGGTAGCCATCATATCAGAATAGAAGCCGATGAGGCCAAGGTAAAAAACGACGGTACCGGTAGGTGGGATTTCAACATACAGGCCCAGTCGCTTCAGGTAAGGCACTCTGGCACAGGAAGCAACTTCTTCCGGCTTGATTGCAAGAAGCTTTCCATCAACAATAACGGTGTCGGTAACATACGTCTGGAAGGAACTGCTGACGAAACCGTCTTTACAGGCACAGGAATAAGTCGTATCGACACGCGCAACCTCAATAACTTCTGATTCTATAATAGCGTCTGTCCGAAAGTGAGTCCTGAGGAATTTCAGCAAGAGGTTGTCCGTCTGCGCCCTCGTATGTTGCGCCAGGCCGAACGGTTTGTCCGTTCGTCTGATATGGCCGAGGACATCGTGCAGGATGCACTGCTCCGCCTCTGGACTCTTCACGACGAACTCCATCTTCCCCTCGCACCACTCGCGCTGGTACTGACGCGCAACCTGGCGCTGAACGCATTGCGCAGTAAGGCTATGCGTTCTCTTGACGAGGCCATAGACTCGCCCGACGAGCAAGACGCAGAACAACCGTATGCGCGAATGATGCAAGTGCTGGAAACGCTTCCGCCACAGCCTCAGCTCATCTTACGTCTGCGTCATATTGAAGGACTCGAATACAAGGCTATTGCCCGCCTGCTGGGGAGCAATGAAGTGGCCGTTCGGAAGGCCGTCAGCCGTGCTCGAATCTTGTTGCGCGACCACTATTTGCAATTCTCCGACTGATTCCTCCATCCATAATACTACACATAAATGAATACCCAATCCATCCGTGTCTTGATAGATAAGTTTTTCGCCGGCGAAACCACACTGGCCGAGGAGCGCAGGCTTTATGCCTACTTTTCCCGGACCGACTTGCCTGCCGAGTTCGCCCCGTTACGCGCGCTGTTCACGGACCTGGGCACAGTGGGAAGCCCATTTGCCGGGACCTCGAAGTTTCGCGTGTGGCGAAAGGTCGTGGCTGTGGCGGCCTCTGTGGTCTTAATCTGTGGCGTGGGTTATACGGCTGTGCGTTCCTACCAGTCGCGCCAGTTGGCCCGACAGTACGCCGGCAGTTATATTATAATGGACGGGGTGCGTCAGACCGACTTACGGGCCATCCGCACCGAGATAGAACAAACGCTGAGCCTGGCAGACGCTATAGAATGCGACCTTTCGCCCCAGGGCTTAGGCCTGCAGATTGAGAACGAAGTCTTACAGCAAATTTCAGACCTCGAGGAACGACAGCGCATAGAATCCCTCTTAAAATAAGGACTTATGAAACGCATCTTAATACTCTTTTTCCTTCTTTTTAACCTCTTGTCAATAGCTACGGCACAGAATCGAATAGATCAGGCCGTAGAAAGATTCAGTACCACGGGACGTTGTAAGTTTACAAGCGTGGTAGAGCGTAATCCTGCAGACAACCGCGTGGAGCGCGTAGTGAAAGTGCTCGAAATCGACGAACCGTCGGCCAATAGGTTACGCCAGACATTCCTTGCCGAGGCTAAGCAGCATACTTACAAGGGCTTCTTTGAAAAAGGGGTAGAGACTACCACCTTTACCATAGAGCAACCTACTCAGAACCGCATCTATATGCTCCAATGCCCCCATGAATCGAATTATATCCGTAATGCGAAAGTCACGATCATCGTCAAATACAAGCATTAGACGATAGCCTATCCATTTAGTTACCTCCGCCACCACAGCCTGATAAGCTTGTGGTGGCATTTCTTTTTTCAGGCTATCTGAAAGTCCGCTTGCTCAAGGTATCTCATACAACTCTATGGGGAGCCCATCGGGGTCGGCAAAGAAGAGGAAGCGCCGTCCGGTATATTCGTCCGTGCGAACAGGCTGGTGGGCTATGCCGTGGGCTGAAAGATGGGCGATAGCCTGCTCCAGGTCTGAGACACAGAACGCCAAGTGCCTTAGTCCGCAGGCTTCGGGATAGGAAAGGCGAGGCGGAGGTGTCGGAAAGGAAAATAACTCTATCAGATACTCTCCGTGCATAGCAAGATCCGTCTTGTACGACTGTCTGTCGGCTCGATAATGTTCTCCAATCACGTTAAAACCTAAGATGCGTGTGTAGAAGTCCAGACTTTTGGCATAGTCGGAGCAGATGATGGCGATATGGTGCAGGCCTTTAAGATCCATAGGCGTAGAGATGAGTTTGTACGATACTATTTGCGTTTGTCCCGCAAGGGCTTTGAGAGTGCTTGTGCAGTGGTGCGTACGAGCAGGGTAAGGAAATCGCGATGATCTACCTCTGAAATATAAAAATAGTCCTTAGCCCCGTCGTAGGGTGGGCGCATCTGGACAGAAGGCATAAGTGCGCGACCTGCTTCCGTAGGTTTGAGGTACAGATTGTTGTCGCAAATCAGCCCGACGAGTATGTCGTCCAGATAGAGTCCATAATCTCCGAACATTTTGCGGGCCTCTACCTGTCCTTCGGGGCCACATTGCTCCACGAGATATTGTACCAAGTCTGCGTTACAAGCCATCTTTATGATAAAAGAATAATCTGATTGGAAGCGAAGATAATACAAATTCAGAGTTCACACTGTGAAATTTGAATTTCACAGTGTGAAACACACATTTCACAGTGTGAACTGGAAAAGGCGCTTATGCGCTACGCTTGCGCAATTATTTGATTATCTTCGCGCAGAAACGGATTTTTCCATTCCATAAGACCAATTACTTAAACCTTAATATAATCAGCTGTTTTATGCAGATTACCAAAGATTTATACTATGTAGGCGTAAACGATCGCCGTAAGCATTTGTTTGAAGGACTATGGCCCTTGCCGAAAGGTGTGAGTTACAACTCGTACCTCTTAGTGGATGAAAAAGTAGCCCTTATAGAGCCAGTTGATGTGAACTTCTTTTCGCATCTTCTGACGAAGTTGCAGGCTATATTGGGCGACCGGCAGATAGATTACTTGGTGGTAAACCACATGGAGCCTGACCACTCCGGCTCTATCAGCCTGTTGCGAAAGTATTATCCCAATGTGCGTATCGTGGGCAATAAGCAGACGTTACAAATGGTCAAGGGTTTTTATGGAGAAGAGAGTGAAGAGGATGTGCTGGTGGCTGAGGGTAGCGAACTGAACCTCGGCGCACATACTTTGCGCTTCTATATGACGCCATTGGTACATTGGCCCGAGACAATGATGGCCTTCGACGAGTTGAGCGGTACGCTGTTCAGCGGCGATGCCTTTGGTACGTTTGGCGCACTTAATGGGGCTGTTCTGGACAAAGACCTTGACATAGAACCCTATTGGGCCGAGATGAAGCGCTATTATTCCAATATCGTGGGCAAATATGGCGCGCAAGTACAACGTGCGATGCAGAAACTGGCAGGTCTGAGTATTCAGCGTATTTGTTCGACCCATGGCCCTGTTTGGCAGGAGAATATTGCAGAGGTTACCGCCCTCTACGACCGTCTGAGCCGTTACGAAGGCCGGCGGGGCGTGACCGTTTGCTATGGCAGTATGTACGGCAATACGGAGAATATGGCAGAAGCCGTATGCGAAGGCATAGCCGCCGAGGGCATAAAGGATATTCGTGTGCACAATCTGTCTGAGAGTCATCTGAGCCATGTGTTGGCAGATATCTTTGATTTGGACACACTTGTCCTCGGTGCACCTACCTATAATACGCAGATATATCCTCCCATGCAGGAACTGTTGGCACAACTGAAGTTGCGCGGAGTAAAAAACAGGCGTGTGGCTATCTTCGGAAGCTTTACCTGGGCCAGCGCAGCCGTGAAGATACTTTCTGCCTTTGTCGAGGAGATGGGGTGGACGTTAGTGGGTGCTCCCATTGAGATGAAGCAGGGATTTAATACGGACATCGCTGCGCAGTGTAGGCAGTTAGGTCACGAACTGGGTCGCCAATAAGCGAACCACATTATCCAAAAGTAAAACACCCGAGACCAGTGCTCGGGTGTTTTACTATGTATCAAAGGCTCGGACCTTAGGTTTCGGGAATTACATTCTTCTGCCCATCGGCAGATTATCGGTAACTGTAGCCCCCGTGGACTTCTATGATGCTACCATTGACAAACGGATTGTTTATACAGAAGCGTACGGTGTCAGCCACCTCTTCGGGGCGGGCGAAACGATGCAGTGCGGTTTTTGCACAGATGTTTTCGCGAATCTGTTGCGGTTTTTGCTGTTGCCAGTCTGTCTCCACAAAGCCTGGGGCTATGGCATTGACCGTCGTTTCTGTGCCGTCGAAACATTTGACAAGGTTTTGTGCCAAAGCGTGTACTGCACTCTTCGTCACACCGTAGGCCAGTGATGCAGCATGGGGATGTATGCCCATCTGCGAGCCTATCAGAATGATGCGTGAGCCAGAAGGAATGAGGGGGAACAAGTCGCGCAGGAGAAACACATAACTGTTGAGGTTTACCTGAAGCACATCTTCCCATTCTTCATCGGTCATCTGTAGCCAATCTTTACGGAGCGTGGCCCCGGCATTACATACGAGGCAGTCAATATGTTCGCGTTGGCGCATAGAAGCGGCCAGCGAGGCCATAGACTGTTTGTCTGACTGGTTGGCAAAGACGATTTCAAAATGAGGACTCACTTCGGCCAACATACCACGGGCCTGTTCTGCCGAGGCTGCATCGTGGCCGTAGGTGGCCGTAACAAAATACCCTTCACGGAGGAGCATCTGGGCGATGGAAAGGCCTATGCCTTTGGTGCCACCTGTGACAATTGCATTTTTCATGTGGAATGAGTTGGAGGGATAGGACAAATCACTGATGCAAAGGACTATTTGATCTGTACCGTTGCACGGCGGTTGTAGAAGAACGGGGTAAGTGCATCCGACGGGCCTGCACCGACCACGTCAATAAGGTCACGGCTGATGCCCATCTTGACTAGTTCGGCAGCCAAGGCTTGTGCCCGCGCTTCAGACAGATTGCGATTCTGTGTTTCCGTACCGGTCTGCTTGTCTGTATAGCCTGTTACAAGCAGGCGGGCGTGGTGTTGGAGAGCCAAGTCGGCCAATTGTTTGACACCTACGAGTTCTTTGCGATTGGCTATATCTGATGAGCCAAGGTCAAAGAATACCGAATGGACCGAAGCCAGAAATACGGTGTCAGTACGTACTTCCGGAGTTATGCTGGGCTCAGAGGGTTCAATGGGATTATTGTAAAATTCATTTACCTCCTGTTGTAATTCGTCAAGAGAAGACTGCAGGGCGTCAAGTTGCTCCTGATTCATTGTTTGAAGGGCTTCTACGTCGGGAACGCGGTCCCAATGGGTTTTGCCCAGATGAAATGTAAGGCCAACAGATAGGCCCAGTTGCTTGTCCCAATGGCGTAATGCGCCCGTCTTATGTGATGCCCACGCATCGGGTAGGGCGTAGTTCTTGGCATCAAGACGGCCACGTGCACTATTGGTGTAGATGTCTATGAAAGCACTCCACCGCTCAGAGAGGCGGAAGTTGTTGAGTAATCCGAAATGGAAAGATAATTCATTGCTGTTATAACTGACGTTGCGCATGAAGCCAATGCCAAGCCAGGGTATGAGATTCCAAGTGCGTTTAGGCTTGTAGCCACACAAGAGGGAGGACAGATTGAAGAGAAGGTCCTCGTGAAGATTATAGCTGGTATAACTTTTATGGATATCCTGAGTGAGAACCGATTTCTGCCACAAACCTTCAAACTTGGTTCGCAGGCCGATAGAAGGAGTAAACCATTTTCCAACAGCGATATTGAAACCGAATTCTCCACGGGTGGCGCTGAAGGGATTGAACTTCAAGTCGGGCGATTCCTGTGATGTGTATGAGGCTGTGTACTGTCCGCCGGTAGATACGAACCAGTTGGACCAAAAAGAGTTTGTGGCCACAATACGGTTCTTTACAGGAACGATATCTTGCCCTATGACGGGAAGAGAAAGGAGAAACAACGTGAGAGAAAACAGAAACTTTTTCATCGGAGGAGAAATGGGTTTGGCTGAAAAATCAGAAGAGCGAAGCAATGTTCTCGTTGGACAGAATGGCCACAATAGGTTGCCCATCGGGTGTGAAGTTGGGCTGAGTGCCGGCAAAGAGTTGTTGCATGAGCGTGTTCATCTCCTGAGCGGTGAGATACTGTCCTTCGGGGATGGCTCCGCGCCGTGCGAGCGTGAGAGCCAATTGATGGATGGGGGCAGTCACGCTTTGCGCATTTTCATCGCTTTGCCAATTGGCCAACAGTTCGTGTATAAGTTCGATAATATCCAGTCCGCTCATCTCAGGGGGAATGGCGCATACTTCAAAGAGATTGGCTTCGTCTGCAGGAGAGATGTCAAACCCCATTTGGTTAAGTTTTGCAGAAAGCGAGTTCAGGCAAAGCGTTTCAAGAGTGGAGAGTTCGACCTTACAGGGGAAGAGCAAGCGTTGTGATAGGCGGTCGCCCTGCTGAAGCCTCTTACAAAAAAGATCATAGAGTACACGGATGTGTGCCCGGTGCTGATCAATGAGCAGTAGCCCCGATTCTACATACGTCACGATATAGCGTCCTTGTATCTGCAAGTAGTCGGTTGAGGACTCCTGAGACACCGGACTGGGCGATAGGGTAACTTGTTCTGGAGTGAAGAACTCCGTGTGGGGTTCAGCCTGTGACAGACGGGTTGGCGCTTCCCATGGCTGAGTCGTATGAGAGGATGACTTAACCGGTGCCGTGTGGTCTCCTGTTGCCTTAAAGGGGGAATAATGATCCGAGAGCGTAACCGTAGGTAGGGGCGGATTTCCGTCTGGATTGAAGAGTGGGATGTCGGGGCGGTCTGTCGTATTAAAATCTATGCTGGGCATCGCGTTGTGCGCACTGAGAGTTTCGCGCACGGCGGCTAATAGGATTTGCCAGATATGAGGTTCGTCCTGAAACTTAATCTCCGCTTTCGACGGATGGATATTGACATCAATGCGCGCAGGATCGACTTCAAAGTTTAGAAAGAAGGGCACCTGTTCTCCTTCAGGGAGCAGTCGGTCGAAAGCCGCCATCACTGCTTTGGCAAAGTAGGGGTGGCGCATATAGCGATGATTGACGAGGAAGAACTGACGGACATTGCGCTTGCGTGCGCTGTCGGGTATTCCGACCAGACCACTGATGCGCACCATATCCGTATCTACTTCGACGGGAACCAGTTTTTCATTGAGTTTTGCCCCAAAGAGCGAGGCTACACGCTGGCGGAAATTTCCCCGCTCCAACTTGAGCATGACCGTTCTTTCAGAGTAAAGTTCAAATTGCACGGCCGGATTAGCCAAGGCTACACGTTCAAACTCCTGCACAATATTGGCCAGCTCCGTTGTGTCGGACTTGAGAAAGCGCCGACGGGCAGGAATGTTAAAAAATAGGTTGCGCACTTGAAAATTGGCGCCGACTGGGCAGGAAACAGGTTCTTGTTCTAAGAGCCTGCTACCTTCAAAACGGAGCATAGTGCCGAGCTCATCATTTCGCTGACGCGTGCGCAGTTCAACTTGTGCTACTGCGCATATAGATGGAAGTGCTTCACCACGAAATCCCATCGTGGTTAAAGCAAAAAGGTCGGTTGCCTGGCGGATTTTGGATGTGGCATGACGTTCAAAAGCAAGGCGCGCATCCGTTTCGCTCATGCCACAACCGTTGTCTATAACTTGAATGAGCGACTTGCCTGCATCTTCAATCCACACCTGAATGCGATCGGCTTTTGCGTCAATGGCATTTTCGACCAACTCCTTAACCACAGACGCCGGGCGCTGAATGACCTCACCTGCTGCTATCTGGTTGGCCACACTGTCGGGGAGAAGATGAATTACGTCGGACATATCAAAAAATGGAATTATGCACAGATCCTTACAGATGCTGAACGGGGGCTACACGCCTAGGTACGGCTTTCAGTTGGTCTTTCTGTGATTTCGGGCGCCAGTCAAAAAGATCATATTTGTCGCGTGGCCGCACATAGTCGAACCATGCAAAGTTGGGGACTTTACTCTTGTCGGCCGGAGCTTGTGAGATAGGGTAGAAAGTGCCTTGCGCCTTTGGAGCCCAGATACGCTGCATTTTCTTTTCCTTAAGAAACATCTTCAGCAGTGCGGTCTCGGCATAAGTCATGTTTACGATACTGCTATCTTTCTCCAGCGGATAATAGACGATACATACGTTACCTTCCGATTCGGCCCGTTGCATTTCACCTTCCGTAAAGTAGGCTCGCATCTGCTTTCCTGTAACTTGGTTGAAGAGCGTTGAATCCACTTGCTGGACCAGAAGGGCCTGCCGATCTACATATATGCTATCCACTGTGGAATCATTAAGGAACACATGAATCTCTTCTCCTAGAATCTGGTTGTCTTCATTCCAGACGATAGGATCACGGAAAAGATGAAGTTGCTTATCGCGGAGGTTGAAAACCAGCGAATCGCTGACGACTTGAAGGTCGGAGCGATAGGCGCGAGCATGATAATAGCCGTAAACGACGCGATATACACTGTCGCTCTCAGCCGTTTTGAGCGAATCCGTGGCCATGTCGTAGGTGTAAAGGCGAAGCGTGTCGGCATGAGCGAAAAGCGTATCGGAGGGCGAGGAGAATTCTTTCATTAAGGTGTGACCTGTGGCCATAGCCTGACCTATAGTGTCATTATATTGCGCAAAGTCACAAAGTAACATACTCTTGTTCTCTCTGTCAAGATACTCTACGTGGCCAAACACTTTGATCCAATCACCGTCTTTGGCAATACTGTCTGCTTCCAGGCGTGAGGTGAAATTGGAAATACTGTCTCCTTTTAGTTCTATGCCCCGATAGAACTTAGAACGCTGGCTGGCTTTCATCAGCCGATAGGTTTCGGCATCAGTATTATAAAATCCGTGTTCAGTATAGACTACGTCTTTGTCTTGGAAGATATTTGATGGTCCAAGAACTTCGGCCCACTTAGTGCGCGCGTCGTAGCGCATAGTATCTGTCACTAAGCGATAGCGAGGACTGGTAAGATTGACATTGTAATTGAACTGTGCCTCGCGGGTATTGACATGATATTCGCCCCAATCAGACATGAGTTGGGTGTCCCCGTCCTTTAAGATACCTCCGTCGAAGTAATAGCCGATTCCATATAGGCGGTCGTAGTTTAAACTATCAGTCAGAAGTGTCTGTCCGCGATGTTTCATCACTACATTATGTCGCATTTCGGCAATACCCGAAGAGCCATTGTAGAAGAGGTAGTCGCCATTGAGCGACAGGGTGTCGCCCTGCTTTGCCCGTACTTTGCCAAACGCTTCCAGGGAGTTTGATTCTTGGAAGAAGACTGCGCTATCAGCAAACATATCCATACCATCATGTCGGAAGTGGACATTGCCGGCCAAGCGCTGTGCTCCCGGATTTTCAATTTCGTTGTAAGAAAGTCGGTCGGCATGTATCAGATAGACGCGTCCCTGCGGTTTTTTCGGCGGACGGACAGCCCATGTATTTAGGGCGAATAACAGAAATAAAAATCCTGCTGCATAAAACAGGATTTTAAGAGAAGATATGTGTGGTCTCGTCTTCAATTCTGATGGACTTATTGTTGCCAGTTGTACTGGAAGTTGCAATTGCGCCAATCGGGAGAAATGCGCACATAGGTGGTCTCTGCCTTTTTGGCTATCCACTTGTCAAGTTTCTCCTGACAGCGTTTTTCGTACACCACATCTTTGAGCACTTGAAAATCTTCGGTGGTGTTGGCCCGATGTCCTTCTATGCGCTCCTTAAGTTTGACAATGGCACAAACTTGCTGCCCTTTTTTGTTAGTATAAACGAAGGGTGAAGATATTTGTCCGACCTGGAGTGTGTCCACAACCTTGGCGATGTCTTGATTAAGGTCTTTCATTTCGAAACGAGCGGTGGATACACCTGTGCGCTCATTATAGTTGTTCATCAGACCGTGGTTGTTTTTCGTGTCCTTATCGTCAGAGATATAGGTGGCCGCCTGCTCAAAAGTAAATTTGCCTTCTTGTATCTGAGAAGCCACAGAGTCTAACGTAAGTTTTTGCTTTTGGAGCAGACTATCTGCAATATGCGGTTTGATAAGGATATGTCGGCAGTTTACCTTATCCCCTCGTTTGTCGATGAGTTGGATGATATGATAGCCATATTCCGATTTTACAATTTTGGAGACTTTCTTGGGGTCATTAAGGCTGAATGCTACGTTTGCAAATTCAGGTACTAATTCTCCCCGACCTTTGTAACCAAGTTCTCCGCCGTCTCGGGCAGAACCGGGATCTTCAGAATAGAAGCGGGCCAGCGTGGCAAACGCTGTCTCTCCCGCATTGACGGCTCTGGCCCACTCACGCAGCTGTGTCTCTATGCGCTCTATTTCTTCGCGTGGCACTTGAGGCTCTCGCGTGATGATTTCCACTTCTACCTGCTTGGCAATGTAGGGGAGACTATCTGCCGGCATAGATTTGAAGTATTCGCGTACTTCTGCAGGGGTTACTTTAACATTTTCCACAATCTTACGCTGCACTTGCTCTACGCGATTCTGATCACGCACTATGCGCTTGCGTAATTCGCGCAGTTGGGCGTATGTCTTATGAGTTACAGCTTCCAGATTCTCGCGCGACCCGTAGAAATTCTGTATAGCATTGTCAAGCATATAGTCCACTTCTCGCGCTACATCACTTTCGGATGCGTAGATACTATCGAGGTCTGCCTGATGAAGGAAGAGTTTTTGCACGGCAAGTTGTTCGGGAATGGTGCAATAAGGATTGTTTACCACCTCTCCACTCTCTTCCTGGCCGAGACGTGTTTCCTCTACATCTGAAAGCAGGATGGGATCATCGCCTACCACCCAGACAACTTCATCAATGACATTACTACCATTTTGTGCAACCGTAAACAGTGCGCAAAAGAATGCTATGATGAGGGTTAAGAACCTATGTTTCATTTCTGTATCTCCTTGTTATAAAGTGACTGGATAAGTTTCTCATCTACGAAAACAGGGTATTTCTTTCGTAGCTCGGTGAGCCAGTTTTGTGAGAGTTGCTCTTGTAAATCAGCCACGACATCAGATTTTACGTCCTGATAACTTTCAGGCTGTTTGATGACTTTTCCGCTCACACCATTGTATGGGAAACGTGTGCGGGCTTTTGCTACAGGACCCTGGAAAGCATACTGGTCGATAAAGGCATTTTCGCCTTTTTTGCTTAAGTATGGACCTGTGACAGAAACCGTAACGCTGTCATGGTTGAATGTGTTGTGAAGTGGTTTTCGCCAATTGGTTTTGCCGTATTTCTTAAGAAGTTTTTCAATTTTCTTCTTATCAGCCTTGTGTTTATAATGGAATACAAAACCTTTAAAGCGGGGCTCGCTCCAAGCGTATTTCTGCTTGTTGGCTGCATAGAACTTTGCGAGCTTTACAGAATCGTTGAGCGTGGGTTCCCATATATTACGCTGGCTTATCTCGAACATTAGCAATCCATCGTGGTATTCTTCAACCAAATAGCGTAGAGGTAAATTGTCCAAGTGAGCATTGAGCACACTGTCAATGACCGCTTCTCGGTCAAGTCGTCCGTTGGAGTTTTCAATAAGTTGCTTAATACGATGCTCCGCAGAGGTCTCTCTGATATTATTCTTTTCCAACATATCCAGAATGAAAGGCTTCTGCTCATCGTAATTATCAAGCGAACGTATTTCAAGCAGTTTTATAATATGATATCCCACTTCGGTAAGTATGGGCTGGCTTATTTCGCCCTCTTGAAGTCGGAATAATTCAGTTTCAAAATTTTGCAGAGCCATCCCATGGCCTATCCAAGGCAATTCTCCTCCAGATTGGACAGTGGCTTCGTCGGTCGAAAATTGAGTAGCCAAGGCTCCGAAATCAGCTCCGTTCTGTAACTCTACATAAAGCGAGTCTATAAGCGCCTTGGCTCTTTTTTGCTCATCGGCATCGGCGTTAGGACTCAATGCAATAAAGATGTGAGCGGGTCGGCGTAACTCTTTGCCGTGAAACTGTTCTATAGTTTGCAAATAGACAGAATAGGCTACCGAGTCAATATAGGCAGAGTCCACGAGATAGGGTGTAAGTTGCATATCGCGGTATAGTGCGAACTCATCTCGGAAGGATTTCAGAGTGTCTAGACGGGCCTCTTTGGCTGCTTCTACCTTGAGCCGATAATCTACATACATCGGGATGTACTCTTCTATAGTCTTTTGATCTATCAGAGCGTTCTGGTCGCCATTTTTGGCATAGCTATAGTAGAATTCAGACCACATGACAGGATGTTCGTTTATAGTCATAACTATGGGGTCAGACTGCTGGGCAGATGCCATCGACCATCCGAATGCTATCATTACGAAGAGCATTGACAAGATGCGGGTTTGTAAATCTTTCATAGTATGTTGGAAAATTTTGCGTATTAACAGAGATGAGAAGTAGGAGGCCGTGAACCTTAAAATCCACCACGGCTGTAGTTTGGAGCCTCGGATGTAATTGTAATATCATGGGGATGACTTTCCTGCATACCCGCATTGGAAATGTGGACAAACTTGGCATTGTGCAAATCATTGATTGTTTGCGCACCACAATATCCCATACCGCTACGCAAGCCTCCAGAGAGTTGATAGAGTACTTCCTGCACGCTCCCTTTATAGGGAACTCGTCCGGAAATTCCCTCTGGTACTAATTTCTTAGCCTCGACAACACCACTTTGGAAATAGCGATCCTTAGATCCATTCTCCATCGCTTCCAGAGAACCCATACCTCGGTAGGTTTTAAACTTGCGTCCGTTGAAGATAATAGTCTCTCCCGGGCTTTCTTCAGTTCCTGCTACAAGAGAACCGATCATTACACAGTTTCCTCCAGCAGCGAGAGCCTTTACAATATCTCCTGAATACCGAAGTCCGCCATCGGCAATGAGTGGAATATCAAAGTCAGCTAGCGCACAGGATACATCATAAATGGCACTGAGTTGCGGGACGCCCACACCAGCCACAATACGTGTGGTACAGATGCTTCCAGGACCAATACCGACTTTTACTCCGTCAGCTCCAGCTTTAGCAAGCATAAGTGCGGCTTCTCCTGTGGCTACATTACCCACAATAATATCAACATTAGCGAATGAAGTCTTTGCTTCGCGGAGTTTTTCGATTACATATTTACTATGACCGTGTGCAGTATCTATTACTATTGCGTCAGCACCCGCCTGTACCAAAGCCTGCATACGTTCAAGAGTATCATTAGTGACACCGACACCCGCAGCCACCCGCAGACGCCCTTTGGCATCCTTACTGGCCATTGGCTTATCCTTGGCTTTGGTTATGTCTTTATATGTGATAAGACCGACGAGATGGTTATCTGCATCTACGACCGGTAGTTTCTCAATCTTATTCTCTTGCAGAATCTGAGTGGCACTTTTTAGATCAGCCTGCTGTGTTGTGACAACAAGATTCTCACTGGTCATAACTTCAGCCACAGATTTAGAAAGATTACGCTCGAATCGAAGGTCGCGATTGGTAACAATACCTACAAGGTGCTTTTCGTCATCCACGACAGGTATGCCACCGATGTGGTACTGGCTCATAAGAGACAGTGCATCACCAACTGTCTGTGTGCGGTGTATGGTAATAGGGTCATAAATCATACCATTTTCAGCACGCTTGACGGTGGCTACTTGAGCAGCCTGCTCTGCTATGGACATATTCTTATGAATTACCCCGATACCTCCTTCGCGTGCCATAGCAATGGCCATCTCTGCCTCTGTTACCGTATCCATCGCTGCGGAAACAAAGGGAAGTTGCAGATTTATATTACGAGAAAAACGTGAGGTAAGTTCTACTGTGCGCGGAAGTACTTCCGAATAGGCTGGAACAAGGAGTACATCATCAAAAGTAAGACCTTGAAAGGCTATACGCTGGGTGAGAAAATCGGGATTCATAAGCGACCGGAGTTTTTTGAGTATGAAAAATGATGCAAGATGAAGTAAGAGAAATCAAGGAAAGGCATTATCCTTGCTATTAAATAGCAAAAGTAGCGATTCTATGCTTGAATGACAAATTTTTGCACCGTGTTTCAGTAATTATAACAATTTAGAGAGGCACTTTAAATATGCTTTAACACAAATACCTGTTTTCGCAGATTGGGCAGAACTGGATTTCAGATAATTTGGATTTACTCGTACAAATATCCAATTTTGCCCTCAAAAGTTAGTTGTATTCCCTATGGCAGACGGAAAATATAATCAATTACATCTTCCTACTAATTTGTATAAAAGTGGGCACGAAGCAGGGCAAGCCCAGATGCGTACAAAGGCACAACAGGCTTTCCGTAAAATACTAGAGGAAAACGGATGGATTACGGATGACGCACAGAAACGCGCCATAGAGGAGGAGTTTCGCGAGTTACTTAAATGACAGAACTAGTGACTAAGTCCGATTGACAGACTTAATTCCGTTGACTGCACGTATCTTTTTGATAAGCCGTGTGAGCCCCTGAGTGTCATCTATCATAATGGTGAGTATGCCACTGAATAGCCCGTCGTGAGAATCGATATTTACAGAACGTAGCATAATATGTTCCTCTTTGGCTATGATAGAGGTAATATTATTGACGATTCCCAAATCATCGCGTCCCACTACATTCAATGTCACAGGATACTTTCCAAGACCTTTTCCAGCCCATTTTGCACGTACAATACGGTATGGGAACCGGGCACGTAACGATGGGGCATTCGGACAAGTTATGCGGTGGATTGTAATTCCGCCGTTTACTGTGACAAAACCAAAGACATTGTCGCCATAAACAGGATTGCAACAACGTGCAGAGCGAAAGTCCAGACCTTTTACATTCTTGTCTATTATTACCACATCATTGCTGACACCCTTTTGTGGCTCAAAATGTTCGGTAATATCATATTCATCAGCTTTGTGGAGCGCTAATCTGTCAGCAGGCATGCGCTCTTTGAGTAATGCCTCTTGATATTGTTCAATAGCCTTGTTCAAGTCAAACTTATCTTCTGAGATGTCTTTATAGAAGTCGCCATTTTCCTTGTAGCCAAGCCTGCGAACCAGCTGGTTCCATATACTGTCGTTCCACTCCAACTTCCGACGCTTTAGTTTGCGCTCTAATTCTTCCTGTACTAACTTCGAGGCAGCTTCCTGCTTCTTACTGAGCGATGCGCGAATCTTTGCTTTTGCACGAGAGGATACAACAATCTGTAGCCACTCTATACGTGGCTCTTGTGCGTTGGAGGTTATTATTTCTACGCGCTGGCCATTTTGCAATTTTTGCCGGATGGAAACATTTTTTCCATTGATGCGTGCTCCGATGCAATGATCACCTACACGTGTGTGAATATGATAGGCAAAATCTAGAACGGTGGCACCAGGGGCTAGCTGGTAGAGATCGCCCTTGGGGCTAAAGACATAAATATTTTCATCCTGAGCACCTTCGGAAAACTGTTGTAGTAGTTTGTTCTCGTTGCCGTCTTCTAAGGCGGAGCGGATATTAGCCAACCAATCATCTACACTATTTCCGTTGGAACGAATACCTTTATAGCGCCAATGTGCGGCTAACCCGTGCTCTGCAATATCGTCCATACGCGTGGTCCGAATTTGTACTTCTACCCACTTATCCTCTGGGCCGAGTAACGTGATGTGCAGGCTTTCATATCCGTTGCTCTTAGGTACTGAAAGCCAGTCACGGAGACGCTTGGGGTTTGTTTCATAGCCGGCAGTAACTATTGAATATACATTCCAGCATAAGGCAGCCTCTTTCTTACGCAAGTCCTTGGGTTTCGCCGTTGGAGAATCAATGATGATACGTATGGCAAATAAATCATATACACCCTCGAACTCGCATTTCTGTTTTTTCATTTTCTGCCATATAGAGTGTATGCTTTTCGTGCGGCCTTTTATGTGGCAGGATATGTGCTCTGCTTCCATCTTCTCCTCTAGTGGAGCGATAAAAGCCTCGATATATGCGTCGCGAGCCTTTTTAGTAGCATTCAGTTTATCCTTTATATGATAATAAGCTGTTGGCTCAAGATATTTGAGAGACAAATCCTCCAATTCGCTTTTTAACGTGTATAATCCGAGCTTATGAGCAATGGGCGCAAAGAGTTTGTCGGCTTGATGAGATAGGCTCAGGCGAGCTTCCGTATTAGAGACATCACGAATCTTTCTCATACGACAGATCGCTTCTGAGATGATAAGCAACAGCACGCGCATGTCTCCACATTCTGCAACGAAAAGGTTGCGGAAGTTCTCCGTGTCAATGATTTTTGCGTTTGTGGTAATAAATTTCTCTGCTCTCCAAAATGCTTGCAAGGCCCTCTCAACCTCAGCACTTATGCGAAGGGATTTAAGGGCAGAACTGTCTGTCGTCTGTATTAGACTTTTCAATAGCAGAGCATCAGTTGTGGCACTGGCTGATATACCTATTTCAGCATAGGCTAAGGCTAGGGCTTCAAGTGAGGTAAGCACTTTCAACAATCCATATTCATCTCGTGGATTGTCGCATTGGAGAAAAGCCTGAGAAGCAGTTTCTGTAAGAGACAACAAATGTGTGCGCGACATTCCATATTGTGCATCACGATACAATGAGCAAACTATTTTTTTTATAGTCTGCTGTTCTTCTGGAAGCACTTGTGGCGAATGGCTTTTATTCGTGTTCATACTGGTTTTGTTATCTCCTTTGTAAATAGATAAGAGCCGAAAGTGAAAGTTTATTAAGACTTTCCTTCCGACTCTTACGCCTTTTTCTTATTCCTCTGTGAAACCTGTTGAGGGGAGAGGGCTGTCTTATTCTTCAATATTTAAATCGCGAACTACTTTTGCTACTTTTTCCTCAGCTAAAGCACAAGTGGCTTCGTAGTTGGCTGGTGTCTTCATGTCGGCCTTTACTTCAATGTAGAACTTTATTTTAGGTTCTGTGCCACTTGGACGAACGCTTACCTTTGTGCCGTCTTCTGTGTACCATTGGAGTACATTGCTCTTGGCTGGCATATCAAGTGTTCCTTCAGTGCCGTCTTGTCGATAATCCTTAAGGAGTTGAAAATCTTTAGTGAGAACAACACTACTGTCAGCAAGGACTTTCGGACGGTTAGAACGGAAGTTGTCCATCATTTTACTAATTAGTTCTGCGCCGCTCTTACCTGGGCGAACAACATTGATTGTCTTATTGTAAGAGAAACCGTATTCAAGGTAGAGATCCATCAGCACATCATAGAGCGTCTTACCTTGATCTTTGGCCCAAGCACAGATTTCTGCAAGGAGAGAACATGCACTTACTGCGTCTTTGTCCCTGACAAAATCAGCTGCCATAAATCCATAACTTTCTTCTCCTCCACCAATGTATTGCAAATCGCCTTCGTCTTCGTTCACCCTTATTTCGCGTGCAATCCACTTGAAACCTGTGTAACAATCGAAGAAACGAACATTATTGCGCAGTGCCATGTCTTTAATGGTTTCATTAGTGACAATGGTTTTTACAATAAACTCATTACCCTTCATCTGTCCCTGAGCAATTCGATTCTTTATGATATAGTACAAGAAGAGCATACAGGTTTGATTGCCGTTAATGAGAACCCATTGTCCCTTATCGTTTTTGCACGCCATACCTACACGGTCTGCGTCGGGATCACTAGCCATAACGATGTCGGCATCTTCTTTTTTTGCTAGGTTGATAGCCATTTCCAAGGCTTCGCCGTTTTCCGGATTCGGACTCTTAACCGTTGGGAAATTTCCATCCTTGACCATCTGTTCGGGAACAGTGAGAACGTTCTCAAATCCCCAGCGTTTTAAACTTTGGGGAATTAATTTCATTCCTGTACCATGGAGAGGAGTGTACACAATCTTCAAATCCTTTTGTCGGTTTATGACAGCTGGATCTATGGATATGGTCTTGACGCGTGATAGGTATAAATCGTCAATTTCGCTACCGATGATTTCTATAAGGTCGGGATTACCGTCAAACTTGATATCTTCAACTTTAACTTTTTCTACTTCGGAGATGATACCCGTATCGTGAGGAGCTAGCACTTGAGCACCGTCTTCCCAATATGCCTTATAACCATTGTATTCTTTTGGATTATGGCTGGCAGTGAGTATGATGCCACTTTGACATCCGAAATGGCGAATGGCAAAAGACATCTCTGGAGTGGGGCGCATATCGTCAAAAAGGTACACTTTGATACCATTCGCAGAGAATATATCTGCGCTTTTCTTTGCAAAGAGCTCGCTGTTATTTCGGCAGTCGTAGCCTACAACCACACTGATAGGTTTGTCGCCGTAGGTCTTGCGCAGATAATTGGAAAGACCCTGAGTAGCAGCTCCTACGGTATATATATTCATCCGATTGGTTCCTGCTCCCATAATGCCTCGTAGTCCTCCTGTGCCAAACTCTAAGGAGCGATAGAATGCTTCTATGAGATCGGTCTTGTCAGGATTATCCAATAATTGTTTAACTTCCTGCTTTGTAGCTTCATCATAAAGCGACGAGTTCAGCCACTCGTTGGCTTTTGCTTCACATTGAGAGATGAGAATTTGTTGTTCAGTCATAGCTGTAGATTTTTTCTGTATTATATAATGCAAAAATAATTCTCTCTTTTGATAAATCCAAAAAACACTTTGTTCTTTCCTTTTAATTTCCTTGCTTCTTTATCTTTCATTTAAATTTGCAAGTCAAACAGAAAGAGAGAACGACTTAAATTTAAGAATAATTGTTATATAATTTTTGTAGAATATGGCTGTAGGCAAATGGATTGGAGGAATTCTGGGATTTATGACAGCTGGTCCTCTCGGACTGCTGTTAGGCTATTTTATTGGCTCATTGATAGATGGTGCTTTCGGGGAAAATAAAATAGAGGATTACGGAAATCGATTCGGACAATATGCTGAGCAACAGACGTCTGCATCATCGTACGACGAAGGTCTGAGTAATAGTTTTAGATTCTCATTGTTGGTCTTGGCAGCCTACGTTATACGGGCTGATAAGAAGATAATGCATAGCGAGATGGAGTTTGTACGCCAATTTTTGAGGCAAAATTTTGGCGATGAAGCGATGCAACAGGGGCAGAGCATATTGCTGAGACTCTTTGATATACAGAAACAGGATGAAAGGGCGTATCGTATTCACGTACACGATTGTTGTTCGCAAATATCCCAGCATCTTACAGAGACGCAAAGACTTGCGCTTTTTGCGTTTCTTGTTGAAATCAGTAAAGCTGACGGAACCATACAGAAAGAAGAGGAAGTTGCACTGAAAGAACTAGAGTCTTGGCTTTTGTTGCCTGGGCAGACACTTTCTCAAATGTTGGGTTTGGGCGGAAAAACCCTAGCCGACGCGTATCAGGTATTAGGAGTGCGGGAGGATGCAACAGATGCTGAGGTAAAAGCGGCTTATCGAAAACTCGCATTGCAATATCATCCGGATAAGGTCACGGCTTTGGGCGAAGATGTACGCCGTGCGGCAGAGAAGAAACTACAGCAGATTAACGAGGCGAAAGAACGAATTTGGAAGGCACGAGGGTTGTAGTGTGCGTTTCAAGGTGGTTTGAAAAATAGAGGAGTGGGGCAATGCGTTGTTGCAGGCCCCACTCCTCTACGATAATAATGCTATGAATCGGTTTGCTATTTACATCCGGATTCTCCCTTACAACATTGACCACAGGCCTGATTCTCTTTCTGATTTGCCTTTTTTATTTCTGTGGCTTCATAATCTATTTTTTTGAGAGCATCAAAGATGGTGTTGGGTTGTACCTTGTCTGCGTCATACTGAATGGTCACTTTCTGCGCTTCTACGTTTGTTTCAATATTCTTGACTCCTTTGATAAAACGAAGGCTTTTTTTGATGCGATTTTCGCATGATTCGCAGTGCATTTTAGGATTTGTGGTAACCACAAGGGTCTTGATGTCTTTCGCGCCTACCGTAATGGCAGCCAAAACGAATACGAAAGATAATAGTAGCTTTTTGCTGAGATTTGATTGTAGAATAGTCTGTTTCATAATGATACTGTTTTATTGTGTTTGAATATTAGTTAAACTCGTAGCGTATGCCAATGTAGCCCATTGCCCCTGTCGTGGGTCCCCATACAAGGGTGGGGTCAAATGAATTGCTCCAAGGGTCATTCGCTCCAATAATTGGATTTTTTTGTTTAAAGTTGGTGAGGTTCTCTCCGCCTGCGTAAATGGAGAAATGGCGAAACCATCGTGTTATTTGTGCACTCAATTGGCCATAGGCCTTATAGTGTGTTGGCGTTTGCGATAGAGTCGTAGGAATGCGGCCGGGTCCGTTTAGTTGGAATGTAGCATCAAATTGCCACAACTCTAAAGGCGTTTTATAAGAGGCAGAGAGAAGAGCTTTGTAACGATTATTCAATGGACGTGTTCTAAATATATGCCCATAATGTGCCTTAGCATCTTGCCAGCGCCATGCAGCAGTAAGATTTAGTCCGCGTATAACTGGGTATGATGCCTCTATCTGAATGGTGTGCGAGAATGATGAACCGTTTTTCGCACCTATATGTATTTCCTCTGGCGACAAGTCGTAATCTATTAGAACCTGACGTTGGAAGTCAGTGAAATAATATTCTAAGCCGATATCAAGTTTCTTTCCATGGATAGGAATGGCAAATTGACTGCTAAACCCGTAGTTCCATGCCGCCTCTTGTGGTAAATTATTTTGTATGAGTAGTTTTCTTCCACTTGCCACAAGGTAATGATTCTCAGCTAGAGCATGTACGGTACGATAGCCCTTTCCTGCGGACAGACGCAAGGTTACCCATTTAGCGGGTAAGTATCGGATGTGGGCCCGGGGAGTAACAAAAGTTCCGAACACATTACTATGATCCACTCTAAATCCACCCATCAGCACAAGCTTATCGTCCAAGTTGTAGGTATATTGGGCGTATAGTCCGTTTGTAGTCTCGCTGTTGAAATCAGCAGGAGCCTCAGTGGTGAGTAGATTGGCTTTTTGTTTGAAATGATCGTAGTTGAGATTCCATCCGGCAGATAAACTATGCTGTGGGGTAAAGTTGGTCTCAAACAAGAGAGAGGCGTATCCATTTTCCTGAGTCACATCATACGATTTCTGCCCGTAGCGAGCGTCTGCATCGTGCCAAGAGCCAGAGAGAATAAGTGCGAGGTTCGTCCCATGGTCTTTGTTTAGAATAAACGCCTGTTTGGCAAATGCGTCGTAATGTTCTGTTTCCAGCAAAATGCGGTAGGGCGAACTCATAGAGGCCATATTGTGGAGCTGGCCACTTTTGCGATTTTCGGAAAGTCCGCGCACGAATGCTTGAAAAATATAATTGTCTGAAAAATAGGCAGTGCGTAAGGCCATATTATATTGGCGTACCATCGGATCATCTTCGAATCCGTCCTTATTTTTATCATGGTGGCCCCAGCCATTTTCAAAGTGGGCGAGAACTCCTGCCGACCAGCGTTTTCCCATATGCACATTGGCGTCAGCATTTGCTTCCAGCTTGCCCATTGTATTGCCGTAGAGATTGGCGTGTATGTTATTTTCATCTTGGGGCTTCAGATATTCCACGTTTATCTGTCCCGTGATGGATTCGTACCCATTCTTTACAGAAGCAGCTCCTTTGGAAACCTGAATGCTCTTCATCCACGGGCCTGGTACATAGCCTAATCCATAAGCTTGTGCGGCTCCGCGAAGCGATGGCACGTTCTCGCTGAGCATTTGTACATATTGGCCACTTAGACCCAATAATCGAATTTGACGGGCTCCTGTAGCGGCGTCTGAATAACTTACATCTACACTCGGGTTGGTCGTGAAGCTTTCACCGAGATTACAGCATGCAGCACGCAATAACTCTGTCTGATTTATTGTAAACCCATTTTGAGGTTCTCTTGACTTTACTGTGCCCAACCGTCGGGTACGTACTACGGCTGTATTTAAGGCCGTTTCGATGGTATCAGTCTGGGCCATCACTCCAAAGGGAGTGAGTATAATTAGAATTAGAAAGTATGTTAATCTCATAGATCGTTGATTTTAGTTGAAACAAATGTCAATTTGGGTTACAAGATTTTTTGATTCTTGCAACCTATAAGTTTCTATCTAAAATCAAAGATTGAGTGTCTGTTTGAGGCAAAGTAGAAGTCGTGGAGGAGGATTAATAGCAGGTTTAACCTCTACTTTTGCTTGTGTTGAATAATTCTCTGTTAAATAGCTGGATATAAGAAATAGTTGTGGCTTAATTGCAACTATCTGCTGGGCAAAGTTATAAACAGTCGCACTTATACTCGTGGCAGGAGAAACTGATATGATAGACGTCTCCATACAGGGAGCATCTTGATTGCATTTGTCCTGCTGAGTGGTTAGGTGCAGTTCTGTCGGAATTAGCCAATAGATGCGTTGAGAGTGATGGCAACGTACCAAAGCAATCCCAGCCTGCGCTTGAATTATAAGCGCAGAAAGCAGTATTACCTGGAGCCATCGTCTTATTTCTCGCATCTTTCTGTTTTCTGTATTATGAGACTTATAAAATCAATCTCGTTTCCGTTCTATTATCTGGCAGTTTGCCGGAGGTAAGATATGACTGTCTATAGTTATATGACGGACTTCGTCTGCCACAATACGTCCAGAACGGGGGTTCTTTATGTCTGTTAGGGAACCAATAATGCTGGCATCTACGTCGGAGTCTTCAAAAATTCTATCGCAGGCTTCATCAAATGTGCAGTCCTCGAGAACCAGGTTTTTTACATAACACAAAGGCTGTTCTCCAAGGATGTGACAACGTACAAGCCGTACATGGTCACTGTGCCAAGCCAGATATTCACCGTCCAGAATACTGTCGTAGATAGTTACATTATCGCATTCCCAGAAAGAATCTTTGGTCAGAATCTTTGCGTTATGAACTTCTACATTTTTGCAATATTGGAAGACATATTTAGACTCTACACTCAACCCATCGGCATATACATTCTCGCAAAACATGAAAGGATAGGTTCCCTCGTGTAATTCTACATTTTTTACGCGTAAGTTCTTAATGCGCCAAAAGGTTTCATCTGCGTCGTTGATGACTACATTTTCCAATGTAAGTCCGTCCATTTCACGAAAAAGCTTAGGTGCGTCAATGACACAATCTTTCATAGTCATATCCTTACTGTACCAAATTGCACTACGACTACCTACTTCAAAGATGCAATTGGTAAGTAAAGATTTTTCTACATGCCACCAAGGATATTTTCCGATGAAGCGACATCGGTCGGCTTCAATGTTCTTACAGAATTTTATTCCAGATTCGCCTTCCGTAATGGTAACGTTTTCTAACCTTGTATCAGTCAGTCCGAACAAAGGACGTTCACCACCAAAAGTCTGGTCTTTTATTATATTCATATACGATTTCAGTTGCTTAATCGATTTTATGCAGTTGCAGGATAGGGTTCCTGCTCAGTTTCAGCGCAAAATTAGGATATTTCCATATAATAGTACATAGGAAATATTATGAAAGTTATTCATTTTATATTTTTTTAAGAAAGAAGAAATATCGTCAGATGTGCTGAGGATATTATCTTTGCAAGTATGTCACAGTATTCCCACAGATACATAGGACTTACAGATGAACAAGTAGTTGAAAGTCGTCAGCGTCATGGAGACAATGTGCTGACACCACCAAAGAAGCGTTCTCTTTGGTTTGTCTTTTTGGAAAAATTCCTCGGCCCATTTGGGCATTATATAAAAGGAGGGGCTGACGGAGATGCCTTGATTTTTATTTTAGAGATAGCAGCGATACTTTCCATTGTGATATCTCTCAGTGAGTATATGGGATGGTTCGGGCTCTCTCCGCAAGGGGCTACAGTGTTCTTTGAGCCCATAGGTATTATAGTTGCTATTTTTCTGGCTACGGGCGTGGCGTTCTACTTTGAGCACAAAGCGGAAGAAGAATTTGCTCTGCTCAATCAAGTCAATGCTGACGAGCTTGTGGTAGTTATCCGCAATGGTCAGACGCATAAGGTGGCAAAGAGAGAGGTCGTCGTGGGAGACCTGTTAGTTCTTTCCATGGGGGATGAAGTGGCTGCAGATGCCCAATTGCTCAATGCGGTCAATTTGGAAATGGACGAGTCTTCATTGACAGGAGAGCCAAGTTGTTCTAAAACAATATTGGAAGAGCATTTTGAACAGGGAGCCACGTTTCCCTCAAATCATGTATTGCGAGGTACGAAAGTCCTTTCCGGCCACGGAATAGCACAAGTTTTTGCTGTCGGAGATCAGACCGAACAGGGGCACGTCTTTGTGGCTACGCAGATCGATAGTTCTGTAAAAACACCCTTAGATGAGCAACTGACAGCTTTGGGAAAACAGATTACTATATGGAGTTATAGCGTGGCGATACTGGTGGTGGTCGGCCGTTTGATAATGTATTTTGTAAATGCAGGCGATGTCGTTTGGCCAGAACTGGTTGCCTATGCGCTTAAAACGCTTATGATAGCCGTCACACTTATAGTGGTAGCCGTTCCTGAAGGCCTTCCTATGGCTGTGTCCCTCAGTTTGGCCTACAGCATGCGTCGGATGCTTCGAAATAATAATTTGGTACGCAAACTCCATGCTTGCGAAACGATGGGAGCCACTACGGTCATTTGCACAGATAAGACAGGTACCCTGACGCAAAATCAGATGGAGGTTTCTGATGTGGCTTTTTGTGTGCAAGATAATACGTCCGATTCACAGGGTGCTATCCCTATGCTGATTGCAAAGAGCGTGAGTCTGAATAGTACGGCTGATTTGGATTTTACGGCTTCTAGTCCTCAAGTAGTAGGTAACCCCACAGAGGGGGCTCTGCTTCTGTGGCTTTATGAGCGGGGTATAGATTATCGCCAGATAAGGGAATCTGTGGAAATCTTGCAGGAGTTGCCCTTTACGCCAGAGAAAAAATATATGGCTACTATTGTGCAAACTGCGTCAGGCCTTCGACAGCTGTATGTCAAAGGTGCTCCAGAGATTTTACTCGGACTTTCCGACAAAATATCAGGAGGTGTCTCGCGGGAGGAAGTTCAATCGACCTTGTTGGCCTATCAGTCGCAAGCAAAGCGTACGTTGGCATTGGCCTATAAGGATCTTGCACCGGAGGAACAGCCATTCACAGAAGATGTGATAAGGTGCGACGGACTGACGTTCTTAGGCACTGTCGCGATAGCAGACCCCGTTCGGCCAGATGTGCCTGTGGCGGTAGCAGAGTGTATGGGCGCAGGTATCAAGATCATTATTGTGACGGGCGATACGATAGAGACGAGTAAGGAGATAGCCATTCAGATTGGTCTTTGGAACGACAAAGAGGACAATGCCAGCCAGATTATGACAGGTGAAATGTTTGCGTCAAAGACGAATGCGGAGCTGTACCCTCTGCTTGACCACCTGAAGATTATTGCAAGGGCCAGGCCGATGGATAAGCGTAGGTTGGT
The DNA here is from genome assembly GCA_017478625.1 of Alloprevotella sp. Classification (GTDB taxonomy): domain Bacteria; phylum Bacteroidota; class Bacteroidia; order Bacteroidales; family Bacteroidaceae; genus Alloprevotella. The sequence goes on along the minus strand of JAFVDF010000007.1, from coordinate 7,587 downwards.
AGAGCTTCTCCAGCAACAAGGCCATGTTGTGGCCGTGACAGGAGACGGAACCAACGATGCACCTGCACTCAAGTTGGCCCACGTGGGACTTTCAATGGGCACAGGAACCAGTGTGGCAAAGGAAGCAAGCGATATTACTATTCTGGACAATTCTTTCTCCTCAATAGGACGTGCCGTAATGTGGGGACGCTCGCTCTATCATAACCTGCAACGTTTCCTCTACTTCCAACTGACAGTGAACATAGTGGCGTGTCTCGTCGTGCTTATTGGTGCTTTTACAGGCATAGAGTCGCCCCTTACCGTAACGCAGATGTTATGGGTAAATCTTATTATGGATACGTTTGCAGCCGTGGCATTGGCTTCCTTGCCTCCTTCGCACGCCGTTATGTCCGAGAAACCGCGGTCCCGTACGGCCTTTATTGTCACCAAATCTATGTGGCAGCACATTCTCCTTACCGGAGGCGTTTTTTCGCTTATTCTGTGGGGCGTTCTCTATATATTCCAACACGCTTCAATAGATTCTCTCTGTCAGTTGCCGAATGTGACACTGCAAGCCTATAATGGACTTTCTCCCTATGAACTGAGCCTTTTCTTTACGCTCTTTGTGTTGCTGCAGTTTTGGAATATGTTCAATGTACGTGCCTTTATGACACATCAGTCTGCATTCCGTTTGCGCCATTGCGAAGGCTTTTGCTTAATTGCTGGAATAATTATCGTGGGGCAGGTACTGATTGTTTCTTGTTTTGACGAGCTTTTTTCAGTAGTCCCCATTAAATTCTCGGATTGGATAATACTTCTGCTGGCAAGTAGTATTGTGTTGTGGTTAGGTGAATTTAAGCGGTTATTTTATTCGTCTAACCCATAATGATTTTCCATAATACAAAACGGGAGTAACCTTATCGGTCACTCCCGTTTTTCTATGCAGTCTAGCGAATGAACAGAAGTTCCCGATATTTGGGTAAGGGCCAGCACGCATCGTCCACGATAAGTTCCAATTTGTCTATTTGCTTGCGTATGGCTTCCATTTTGGGTACGACTGTATCGTGATAGGCTACGGCCTTTTCATACTCGGAGTCTATTTTGTTAGCCACCTTTCGGGCCTCAATCAATTCTTCGACAGATCGTTCAATAATACTGCTACGTTCTGCGATCTCTTCTATTAGCCGAAAGTTGCGTTCTCCCAGTTGGTCGGCCTTGTCGTGTGGAAATACCGTACGCATGGCATCCACATTTTTGAGTAAGGCGCTTTGATATTGCATAGCCACAGGGATGATATGGTTAAGGGAAAGGTCGCCCATTACACGCGCCTCAATCTGTATGCGCTTAGTATAGGTTTCCCACTTTACCTCATTGCGGGCTTCCAGCTCCTTGCGGGTCATTACCCCCATGCGCTCAAACATCTGCACACTGTCTTCCGTCAAGTAGCATTTGAAGATTTCCGGGCAGGACTGTTCGGTGTCCAGACCTCGCCGTTGTGCTTCTTCATACCATTCTTGTGTGTAGCCGTTTCCCTCAAATCGTACAGGCTTGCAGTATTTGATGTCTTCGCGTACCGCTTTGAGGATGGCGCTTATCTTGTCCTTTCCGGATTTTATATAATTGTCCACGCGAATCTTAAAATCGGCCAAAGCCTCTGCTACGGCAGTGTTCAACGCAATCATAGCCGAGGCACAGTTTGCCTCGGAGCCAACTGCGCGAAACTCAAACCTGTTTCCTGTAAAGGCAAAGGGAGAGGTTCGGTTGCGGTCTGTGTTGTCTATCAGCAACTCGGGAATTTCCGGAATGTCTATTTTAAGCTGGCGCTTACCTTTTACCAAGAGGCTGTCCTTAGTGTCGGCGGTTTCGATTTCATCGAGCAATGTGCTCAGTTGCTTGCCCAAAAAACTTGAAATAATAGCAGGCGGGGCTTCATGACCGCCCAAGCGACAGGCATTAGTAGCGCTTAGTACGCTGGCTTTGAGTAATCCGTTGTGGCGATAGACCCCTTTGAGCGTTTCTACGATGAAGACCACAAAGCGGAGGTTCTCTTCCGGCGTTTTCCCGGGGGCGTGGAGTAGGGCCCCCGTATTTGTCGAAAGACTCCAGTTGTTGTGTTTGCCAGACCCATTGATGCCATCGAAGGGTTTCTCATGGAGAAGCACGCGGAAGCCGTGGTTTCTGGCCACACGCTTCATAAGGGACATAAGTAGCATATTATGGTCTACCGCCAGATTCGTATCCTCGAAGATGGGAGCCAGTTCAAATTGATTCGGGGCTACCTCGTTGTGATGCGTCTTGCAGGTGATACCCAGTTCCAGGGCATGGATTTCGAGGTCTTTCATAAAGGCTTTGACGCGATCGGGTATGATACCGAAGTAGTGGTCGTCCATCTGCTGGTTTTTCGCCGAGTCGTGGCCCATGAGCGTGCGCCCCGTAAGCAAGAGGTCCGGGCGAGCGTAAAAAAGGTCTTCATCTACCAGAAAATACTCCTGTTCCCAGCCGAGATTGCTGGTGACCTTTTTGACCGTAGTATCGAAGAATTGGCACACTTCTGTGGCGGCTACGTTGATAGCATGTAGAGAACGGAGCAGGGGAGCCTTGTAGTCGAGTGATTCACCCGTGTAAGATATAAAAATGGTAGGGATACAAAGCGTGTCCTCTATGACGAATACCGGCGATGTAGGATCCCATGCTGAATATCCACGTGCTTCGAACGTATTGCGTATGCCTCCTGATGGAAACGAACTGGCATCGGGCTCCTGCTGTACGAGAAGTTTACCACTGAACTCCTCCACTACGCCACCATGACTGTCGGGTTCAATGAAAGCATCGTGCTTCTCAGCTGTGCCCTCATTGAGTGGCTGGAACCAATGGGTATAATGGGTTACACCTTGCTCAATAGCCCAGGTCTTCATACCTTCTGCCACGGCGTCAGCCACATCTCGATTCAGTCGTACACCATTGTCAATGACGTCAATCATCTTTTCAAAAATTTCCTTTGGCAGGTATTTCTGCATCTTCTCCCGATTAAACACCTTGTAGGCGAAATACGACGACGGACGGCTTGAAGGCGACAGTACCTTAATGGCTTTTTTGTGGGCGGCCGCTTCTACGGCTCGAAATCTTAGATTGGACATAACCTTTTTGTATGAAATATTGAAAAACGTCTTAGGGAGCACACAATTATAAGGACCTACAAATGTCTTGAATATTCAAGAAGATGGAGACCTTTATGTGTTGTGACAGTCGGAGAGTATAAAATTACGAAAAAACGGACAGTTCTGAACATAGAACTATCTGATTTTAGAGTTCACACTGTGAAATTCAAATTTCACAGTGTGAAACGCGCATTTCACACTGTGAACTGAAACACGGCATAAGCGACCCTACGAACAGAAAGCAGAAAGAACGCTGTTGAAGGAGCGTTCTTTCTGATAGAGGGGTTGCGTGGCACATTTACCTTATGGTTTGATGAAAAGTACGACTTTTCCGTTGCGGATGTATAGGCCTTGTTGCGTAGGCTCGCCTTTTAGCCGCAGACCCTGTAAGGTGTACCATGTGTCAGGTTCTTGTTTTTGCGGAACGGATATGGCATCAACTCCAGTAATGGGACTGAAGGGCATCTCTAAGCCTACTTCATAGATTTGGCTGCGTGCTCCACCGACAACGACTTTATATATCTTATCCTTGTCTAGTCCGTCAACAGAAAGCGAGAAGTTGCTGTTTGTCGTAGTGCTTTGGGCTTGCGCAACGACGGTAGTGCCGATCGTCAAAGTCCGTGGAAGATCAATGGAGGAGTCCGGTTTTCCGCCAACGGATAATGTTCCGTCCGCATTCTTCGTACATTCATACACTTTGATGTATGCAGGATAGGTGCTGGTTACTCCCTCCGTGTTGAAGCCGAAGGCTTTTACTCCCGTGCAGTCTGTTATGTAATAGATGCAGGTATGTTCTTCTGTGCCGTTCGTTACACTGCGACCCTTAGCCTTTGCGGATTGTCCGGAGGAGAAGTAAGCGCTACTGCCCAAGAATATGTCAGACGCGCTCCACGTTTTACCAACCGTAGTAGTGCCTGCGCGGTCCATCCATCCTTGGCTATTCTTCGTAATAGTCAAGGCTGACACATAGGCGGTCATAGTCAGGTAAGCGACATTATCGTCTGGATATTCTGTATAAATATAGAATTTGTCAATAGTAGTAGCGGTCCATTCGGTATCATCTATGGATGCATATTTTTTGAGGTTTAAGAAGCTGTCAGTAGCCTTGCCTCCATCGGTAGCTTCGGCGGACAAGTTGACCACAACGGGTGTTGCTCCGCTACTGGTAAGGCGTACACTTCCAGTATAACTTCCCTCTACGTTGGAAAGGAAATTAACGGTCACATTCACGCCCTCTTCGTCGATGTCCTCTAAGTGTATGCGTGAGGTGGATAGGCTGAATACACCATTTGCGTCTGTAAGCGCTACGTTTACGTCACTTTCCAGGAAACGTCCCGTTACGACAAACGATTTGCTGGCTGTTTCCTCTAAACTAGCCGAGAAGGTCAGCTCGTTGGGGGTTGCGATAATGGTGGGGGTGGCCAGTTCGGCAGTTCCGGATATGCTGACCACTACATCATCGGCATTTTCACTGCTGATGGTCAGAGTGGCATTCGTAGTACCTGCTTCTGTGGGCGCATAGGTTACCTTAATGTCTGCGCCTGCTTCAGCTTCGGCCTGTGTCAAGGACGTTTTGTCTATACTGTATATGCCGTTCGGATCATCCAAGGTTAGTGTGACGTTACCTTCTAATGTGGCTCCTTTGACAGACAGGCTTTCTTCGTAAGTCTGACCTGTGTATCCCTCGAACGATAAGGATTCCGGAGTGGCGGATAGGGTAGGACCACCCGTGGTGCCTAAGATGTACTGAATGCCTGCGAGTGCATCAATTTTTCCGTTAGGTCCAAACGTCTGGGCCCCATCTCCGAGCGCTCCCGACGTATAGCTGTCGTGAATGGCAGTAGCGGCCAGAACCTCTTTAATATAATCGGGGTTGGCCGTCTTACCCGCATCTTTGCAAGCCTGAAGCCATAGCGCGATTATACCCGATACGCACGGCGTAGCCATACTGGTTCCTTCCATATTACCATAAGGATAGGTAGTATTCGTGTTGATTCGCGCATTTCCATAATCGTAGTTTTCGTCATCCATATAGTCGGAACTGTAATGATTGACGGCAGCCACGATTGTAGCACCAGGTGCGCAGATTGTAGGCAGAGCCTTTCCGGTAGGACCGAATCCGCTGGTTTGGTAGCTGGAGAAATAGGCGTGATTGCCTATCTCGCCGAAAGAACTGCTAAGGTCAAGCGTCTCGTTCTTATAGGTTTGAACTGAATTCTTTGAGATGTATGCGCCTACGCTTATGACATCATCGTAGCAAGCGTTGTCACTGACCGAACAGTCGTCACTTCCTAACGCCAGGTTATAACTGGCAGAGCTGGCAAGCGTCAAATCATTTCCGAACCAGCAGTAGGACGATTCCCAAGCATCTATTGTCGTCGTATTGGTCGTAGAAGTGGGATAGATAGAGATACAAAAAGCGTATTTACTACCGTACACGTCACTACCAGACTCTTGCGTGATGCCATTGGATATCATCATCGGGCAATATATGGCGAAATAATACTTGTTGCTATAAGAATCGCGTCCACCCTGTATGCGGATACGACCAGTGTCGGAAGTTGAATACTGGTTGGAGTAACTTGTGGTGGAATAGAAGTATTTTCCCAATCCGGAGGTCGTGGAGGTAATAGACAGTGTAGTATTGGTTGTGGAACTAGCAGATAGCGAATATGCAGAACTGCTATATTCTACGGCTCCGGTAGAAGTATTTATGACCGTGAATTTCAAGGAAAGTGGCACATTCGCTGTTCGGGCGCACGCATAGATAGTGGGGTATGGGAGCTGCACATTACCTGAGGCGTTAGAATAACTACGCTGTATGTTGGCCAAAAAAGGTTTTGCACTTGTAGCAGTGGCCGAGGCATGCATACCACCGCCATTAGATGTTCCGAGAGCCACAAAATCATCGGCGCGCTGGGCGTCATTGGATGAGGCATAGACTATGATGTGATTGTCTCCTGCATATTGTTTTACAATATTACCCACAGAGCCGGATCCATCATGGGGTCCATTCTGAGAACCGAGACTCAGACTGATTACACAAGGTTTTCCTACTTCATCTGCATAGTCGCAAATGGCTTTAATAGCATTTCCGATAGCTGTAGTATAGAGAGAACTCAGACCACAAAGCACCAGATCGGCTTCAGGGGCAATTCCGCCATAAGTTGCAGAGGCGTGATCGTCTGTAACGGTGACATTGTCGCCGTTAATTATGACACTGGAACCTCCGGCCGTAGAACTGGTGTGCGTACCGTGGCTTCCGTTCTGCGTGTCGTAGGTAAGTGCAGATATGGCCGAGGTAGTGGAGTGTGTGGTAAGTTGGCCACTCGTATTCCTAAGTGTGTAGGCGCGCACGATACGGCTGTTTCCATTTTTGTCCTTAAAAGCAATGTGCTGGAAGTCGATACCCGAATCGATTACACCTAGAATAATTCCTTTTCCGGTATAGGCTTTGTTGATACCCAGAGCTTGTGCAACGGCTGTATTATTGATTGCGTCATACGCACGGGTCTTTGCACGCGACTGGTCGGTTAATGGTTCCAGAACTTCGGCCACGTCAATGTTTACCACATTCTCTAATGCTGCAACTGCCTCAATTTTATCTATAGGTATAGCGGCGGAGACCATAGTGCCAAACTCGCACTGTATTTCCACGCCTAAATTTCTCAGTGCAGTAAAGTTGCCGTCTTTTACGGTTATGAAGGCCGATATGAGCTTTGTGCCATTGACATCTGCGACTTCTGCAATCTTTCGACGGGAATATCGAATCTCGTCATCTTGTGCTAAAAGTTGCGTATTGGATGGAGAAGTGGCCAAAGGCTTGCGTTCCTTTGCTTTCGGAAGCTGGGCTTTTCCATCGCGCTCATCAAGGAATTGTAATGTGGTGGCAGAAAACTTTGCACTCACATTATTTTGTGCCACGCCCTTAAAGGCGAAAGAAAAGATGGCACAAAGAAGCATCAGAATCCAATTACGTCTCATACTTGAATTTGATAGTTTGTTAGAAAATTAATTTATCGTCTCCCAAAATTCATTGTAGATTTCCACTACAAAATTCTATCATTTGCCCCAAACAAAGGGGGTGTCCGTCGCAAGAAATGAAATATTATTCCCCATAATAATGCAATTTTTGGGGATTCTATTCTGGCACATTGACAAAATGTAACCCTCGCCTTACATTTACCTCCTATGTTCCGCCTTCTTCGTTTAATCTCATAGATTGTTTAGGCTATGAGTTCGTACAAGCGTCTGGGCAATAGATACAAAAGAAAGCAAGAACAATTTGTCCTTGCTTTCTTAAAAGTTGGCGGTGCGTACGGGACTCGAACCCGTGACCCCCTGCGTGACAGGCAGATATTCTAACCAACTGAACTAACGCACCAATCTGTAGAGTGTGGGCAGAGATGGATTCGAACCACCGAAGGCGTAAGCCAGCAGATTTACAGTC
>JAFVDF010000006.1 GCA_017478625.1 Alloprevotella sp. | reverse complement strand
GATGGGGATGTGCCTCCCGACAGGACGTTTGCGGTGCTTGAGCTGGTGGCGGCAGTGCCTGTAGAGGTCGCCGCCCTGCTCCCTGTCCTGACGGATGTACTGGTAGATACGCTCCACTGATACCATCGCATAGCCTTTAAGTCTGCATACGCCCACGATCTGCTCGGGCGACCATTGCCACTTGCGCATATAGCGGTTGATGCGGTTCTCCACCTCGCCCGTGAAGGTGCGTTCCCTGCTCAGCCGCTCCTTGCGGACATCTGCAAGCATCTGGGCATGGGTGAAGCTGTACTCACCCCTGTCGTTCCGATTGCGTTTCAACTCGCGGCTTACGACCGATTTATCCTTCTTTATCGTCTCCGCTATCACTTTTTGCGCAAAACCTTGCTTATACATCACAGAAATTGTGTACCTTTGCGCACTGGTTAGTTGGCTCATCTTATGTAACTTTTGGAAGGGGCTGCAAAGATACCAATTTTTCCATCAGGGAGAGAGGGATTTTCCCTCTTTCGCCTGAAAAAATTCTCTTTCTTCTCAGTTCCCTGTTATTTTCTCCAAAAGTTGCATTTCTTAATTGAACTTACGAAGTGCGACGTTCCGCTGCAAAGATACTGCGTCCGTTTCACTCCGCTAAGCCAAAATCCCTCGCAAGGCTTGTGGAAGTGCAATTTCTTCATCAAAAGAGTTTATTTTGAAGAAAAAGTTGTATCTTTGCACTATCCACAAAATTAAACGAATATGAAGAATTACCTGATTAGCGAGGCGATAGGTGATATCGCAGGGAGTGCCTACGAAGGGAGGTCACACCGCATTAAAGACTATGACAAGGTGAAGCTGTTCAGCAGCCGGGCACATTTCACTGACGATACTGTGCTGACCTTTGCCTGTGCCGAGGCTTTTATCGACAATCTCGACATGACGATGAACCTATGGAAATGTGCCAACGAGCATCGCCATGCGGGTTTTGGCAGCAAGTTCAAGTTGTGGATGGCCAGTCATCATCCGAAACCTTATCGAAGTCTTGGAAATGGTTCTGCCATGCGTTGCTCCTCGGCCGGATGGCTGGCACAAACGGAAGAAGAGTGCGTCAAAATGGCCCATGAAACGGCGGCTCCCACCCACAACCACCCGGAAGGTTTCAAGGGCGCAGAGGCCACTGCCCTTGCCATTTTCCATCTGAAAAACGGCAAAGACAAGGATTTCATTCGTGAGCAAATCCTCGATAAATACTATCCAGACTGGTCTGACAAGAACTACGCTAACTTCCACGATAGTTATGGCTTCTTTTCCACCTGTGCAGGCACGGTTGGCCCTGCGATTATCTGTTTTCTGGAGTCAGAAGACTATGTTGACTGCATCAAACTCGCCATTTCCCTTGGTGGTGATGCTGATACCCTCGCCGCCATTGCCGGCCCTATGGCCTACGCCTATTATAAGAAAATGCCCGATTCCCTTGTCTATCAAGCCCTTAAGAAACTCCCCGACTGGATGGTTGATGTCAGCGAAAGATTTGACGAGATAGTTAATTCAAAATGAAAAATAAAAGAGATTCTTGAAATAAGGATTGTGGAAATGTGAAATAAAAATTTTCCTCACGAAAACAATTTGAATCTGAGAATTTATTGCTAACTTTGTGGCGACAATTTTAAGAGACACTAGTGGCAGAAAGTAATTAAAAAAAATTGAAATATCAATTAATTGAAGTTTCGGATGTTAATAAAAACATGAATATATAGGTGCAAAAAAGGCATTGGATACTTGCGTATGTCGCAAGAAATGAGTAACTTTAAGGTACGAAACAAAAAGACTCATTACACCAATGCCAATGCACAAAGTTACAAAATTTCTGTCAGAGATAAGCACATTTTTCAAGAAAAGTGATTCTGACCATGCAATGTTTGCCATTATGGATGTGATTAAGGGTATAAGAATGAACGAATGGACGCTCTTCGGGCGTAAGAGCCGCTGCAACAGCAAGTACT
>JAFVDF010000005.1 GCA_017478625.1 Alloprevotella sp. | reverse complement strand
GCGGTGCGTACGGGACTCGAACCCGTGACCCCCTGCGTGACAGGCAGATATTCTAACCAACTGAACTAACGCACCAATCTGTAGAGTGTGGGCAGAGATGGATTCGAACCACCGAAGGCGTAAGCCAGCAGATTTACAGTCTGCCCCATTTGGCCACTCTGGTATCTGCCCTATTGGATTTGCGAGTGCAAAAGTAGTGTCTTTCTGCTAAACGCAAAAGCAAGTTGGTCTAATTTTTTAATTCTCGTGCAAAATTTATCATTTTGATGGCAGAAAGGGCATACTCTTCGCCCTTATTACCCAGTTGTCCGCCACAACGCTCTAGTGCCTGTGCTTCATTATTGACGGTGAGTACACCATATATGACGGGTACGCGCCCCGCAGAGTTTTGTTTGGCCAACTCCTGTGTGACGCCTTGGCAGATATAGTCAAAATGTGGCGTGTCGCCTCTGATGACGCAGCCGATAGCGATGATGGCATCTACAAGGCCTGCACGTGCCATTTCGGCGCAGCCATAGATGAGTTCAAAGCTTCCAGGGACATGCATAACGGTAATGCTCTGTTCCTTGACGCCGTGTTTTTGTAATTCGTTCAGTGCACCCTCAAGCAATCTTTCTGTAATCTGCTGATTCCATTCTGCTACGACAATACCAAACCGCATGTCGCTGGCGTCAAGCTCGTTGGCTGCTCTATACTGATAATATAAACTGGACATTCTATGATTGTATTTGAAAAGAGCAACCAACTTTGAATGGACTCCAAAGTTGGTTGCTATGATAGGCTTATCTAATTTTTATTTTGAAGCACTCTGGATGTAGGCGTCAATAAGGCCGTCCTGAATGATACTATCGTTGGTCATAATGCCACCGTTGTAGTTGCTGGCAGGATAGTCGGACTTAATCTTCTCGTAAAGTTTCAGAGCTTCTGCATCTTTGTTTTGAGATTGAAGCAGTTCGGCTGCCTGAATCAGATATTCGGGGCTGGTAGCATCGTTGTTGGCCAGCTCGGCAGCTTCTTCAAACTTCTTGACAGCCTTGTCAATTTGACCGTTTTCAGCATAACAGTTGGCTAAAGTAGCCAAGCCTGCGGGAGAAACGGTATGGTCTCCTTTGGGAGAGAATTTCTCCAGATAAGCAATAGCATTCTTTACATCGCCAGTCTTAGCGTAGCAAATGCCCGTCCAGAGTTTTGCAATATTTGAAGCGTCGGTAAAGCTATAATTATCGGCTATTTTCTTGAAACCAGGGAAGGCTCCGTCGCCGTTAAGGGCTTTGTCAAAATTTTGTTGCTGTACATAGGCAAGACCTTGGGTGAGCAGTGTCTGGGCCTTATCCTCTCGTTGGTTCTGATAATAGCGCAGGCCAAAGAGTCCGAGTACGATGAGCAATAGAGCGACAACGCCAATGATGAGGGCTTTCTTGTTCTTAATGATAAAGGCCTCCGAAGAGGTCAGCAGGTCGGTTGCGTCGGTACCTTGCGGATTTTGCTTGAGAGCTTTGTTTTTTTGTGACATATTATTATCTGATTATTTGCTACAATAATGCGGTATTTTGATATTACCGCGCAAAAATAATGAAAGGCAATGGAATAATGAAAAACAAAAGTTTTTTTTTAGAATTTTCGCCTTAATTTTGCCTATGGAACGCAGACGTCGAAGCGTCGGTCCTAACTTATTCAGCAAGTTTCTTACTATGCGTCTTGAAAGACTTACTATAATCAATTATAAGAATATCGAGCAGGCATCATTGACGTTTTCGCCTGAAATCAACTGCCTCTATGGGGCCAACGGGATGGGGAAAACCAATGTGCTGGACGCCATATATTATATGTCAAGGCTTCGTTCGGCCGGTCTTACGCTTGACGAGCAGAATGTAAGGCACGGAGCGGAAAACTTCTTGCTTAAAGGAAACTACGTCACAGAAGACGGCACTCGAAAGGACGTCAGTTGTGGCTACCAGAAAGGGCATAAAAGTGTAAAGGTCAATGACAAGGCTGTGCGCCGCTTTTCGGAGCATTTGGGCAATATTCCGCTTGTGATGATATCCCCTTCCGATTCTCAGTTGGTCAGTGGAGGCAGCGCAGAGCGCAGGCGTTTTCTGGATGCCACCCTATCACAGCACGATGTGTCCTATTTGGAGGCTATTATGCGATACGACAAAACGCTCCATCAGCGCAATGCGTTGCTTAAGAAGTCGGCTGAACACGGCACACCTATAGATAGCGCGCTTATGGACGTGCTGGAAAACATGATGGAGCAGGATGCGGCAGTCATATACGACCGTCGCAGAGCGTTTCTCAACGTTTTTGTACCTATCTTTCAGGAGGTTTATGCCAATCTGAGTAATGTGGAGCGCGAGGAGGTAACTATAAACTATCTGTCGCAGGCAGAACGTGGCCCGTTGCATGAACTTTTCGCGCAGGGGCGTGCAAAAGAACTCATCGTGGGTTATTCTCTCTACGGACCCCACAAGGACGATCTCGAATTCCAACTATGCGGCTATCCTCTCCGACGTGAGGGTTCGCAGGGACAAACGAAGACCTATTCCATAGCCCTAAAGATTGCGCAATTTGCATATTTGAAAAATTGCGGACGTGCCGTTACGCCTATTCTTTTGCTGGATGATATCTTTGACAAACTGGATGAGGGACGTGTGCGCAAGATTGTGTCCTATACGACAGACAGTTCTTTCGGTCAGGTATTCATAACCGATACTTCGCGGGAACGGATGTGTAGCCTCATTCGTCTGTCCCGCCGAGAAGCCCGACTATTCTATGTGTCCGAGGGAACTATTGAGGGAGAGACGCTGGAGACTTCGGAATCATGAAAAGGCAAAAACCGGAAAGTTTGAACGATGTGTTAGGACGCTTCCTGCAGACCTACTCACTGGACAGCCCATTGGCAGAGCACAGGCTTATTCTGCAATGGGAGAGTATCGTGGGGAGCGACGTGGCGCGTAAGACAACCAGTATATATATCAATGGGGGAGTCTTGCACGTGCGTCTGTCGTCACCCGCTTTACGGACAAGTATCCTGATGCAACGTCAGGATATTGTTCGGCGACTGAATGCATCCGTTGGCGATATTGTGGTGTCAGACCTTCGGCTTATATAGCCGATGTGAAGTATAGGCTAAGTAGAGTGGGGCTTTATAGAAACTGCCGATTCCATAGATTTAGTTGTACATTTCGTTATGATATAGTGGAGTTCACAGTGTGAAATGTGCGTTTCACACTGTGAAATTCAAATTTCACGCTGTGAAACGGACTTTTAGATTATGCGGTCTGTAAGATGGAATATTGTGTTATTAAATACAACCGTGTAATTTACCCTAAGGTCGTTTGTGAAATGTTCTTTCATTAATTAGTGGGTCTGCCTATACGGCACGGCATTCTGACCGAATACTATAAAAAAAGAGATCTCGTATGTGTTAAAAACGAGACCTCTTATGAAGTGTGTAAGAAACGCCTATGCCTCAGCGGGCAGATTAAGGGCGATGGAAAGTTCGTCTAATTGCTTTTGATCTACAAAGGAGGGAGCGTCTAACATGACATCGCGACCAGAGTTATTCTTTGGGAAAGCAATGCAGTCGCGTATGGAGTCTAGGCCTGCAAAGAGACTAACCCAGCGGTCGAGCCCGTAAGCAAGTCCTCCGTGAGGCGGAGCACCAAACTTGAACGCATTCATAAGGAATCCAAAGCGCTTGTCGGCTTCCTCTGGGGTGAAACCAAGAATTTCAAATATCTTCTGTTGCAATTCTGCATCGTGGATACGGATACTGCCACCACCTACTTCTACGCCATTGCATACCATATCGTAAGCGTCGGCACAAACGAGTTCGGGGTGCGTGTCGAGCAGACTGACATCTGCAGGCTTCGGCGCGGTAAAGGGATGGTGCATCGCCATAAGACGTTGTTCTTCGTCGCTCCACTCGAACATTGGAAAATCAACAACCCAGAGAAGTGCAAACTTGTTCTTGTCACGCAATCCGAGACGGCTTCCCATGAGTAATCGGAGTTCGCAAAGTTGTTTCCGCGTACGCATGGCATCTTCTCCGCTTAAGATAAGAATCAAGTCGCCCGGCTGAGCATTCATTTTCTCTTTCAGACGATTCAGCACATTGGGCTCATAGAATTTATCCACGCTCGATTTTATTGAACCGTCCTCTGCAACGCGAGCATAGACAAGCCCCTTGGCACCAATCTGTGGACTCTTGACAAAATTGGTAAGTTCGTCAATCTGTTTGCGCGAGTAGACGGCACAACCCTCGGCACAAATTCCGCCAATATAGGTTGCCTCGTTGAATACTCCAAACGTGCCGGTTCCCTTGAGTATGTCGTCAAGTTCTACAAACTCCATGCCGAAGCGCATATCGGGCTTGTCTGAACCGAAACGGCGCATAGCCTCGCTCCAGGGCAGGCGTAGGAATGGCGCCTCGCCTAAATCAACGCCCCGGACCTCTTTGAACAGGTATTTGGCCATTCCCTCAAAGGTCTGCAGTATATCATCTTGTTCTACAAAGCTCATTTCGCAGTCTATCTGCGTAAATTCAGGCTGGCGGTCGGCTCGCAGGTCTTCATCACGAAAACATTTTACGATCTGGAAATATCGGTCCATTCCGGCTACCATGAGTAATTGCTTGAGCGTCTGTGGGCTTTGTGGAAGGGCATAGAACTGGCCGGGATTCATACGCGAAGGCACGATGAAATCTCGGGCTCCCTCAGGCGTACTGCCGATGAGTGCCGGCGTTTCTACTTCGAGGAATCCCTGAGCGTCAAGATATTTGCGCACTTCAAGGCACATCTTGTGGCGAAGTTCCAGATTGCTGCGAACGCAACCACGGCGCAAGTCCAAATAACGGTACTTCATGCGAAGATCATCGCCACCGTCCGTGTTATCTTCTATGGTGAAAGGTGGAGTAAGGGCTTTGTTGAGCACACGAAGTTCTGAACAGAGAATCTCAATATCGCCCGTAGGGATTTTATTGTTCTTAGAAAAGCGTTCACGGACTTCTCCCGTGGCTTGCACGACAAATTCACGGCCAAGTTTGTTGGCTGCTTCAAAGAGTTCATCGGATGTTTCCGTGTCAAAGACCAATTGCGTTACGCCATAACGGTCGCGTAAATCTACAAAGGTCATGGCTCCCATTTTGCGTATGCGCTGTACCCATCCAGCCAAGGTAACACGCTGCCCTATATTGGTAAGGCGCAGTTCGCCGCAGTTGTTTGTTCTATACATATAGAGAAAGTTTGATTAGATTGTTCTTCTGACTTGCAAAAATACACAAACTTTTCACAAAAGAGTCTAATCCTGTTGTATAATAAAGGTGTTGGCTCTTGGAGCGTATAGGTATAAAACTTCAAATGGGGATTATCAAATTGCTGATAATCCCCATTTGAGGTTGAAAGCGGAAAGTGAGGGATTCAAACCCCCGGTACCCAAAATGAGTACAGCGGATTTCGAGTCCGCCCCGATCGATCACTCCGGCAACTTTCCAATATGTAGACTTTTGGCTTCATCCAAGGGATAAGTCCCAAAAGCCGATGCAAAAATATATAAAGTGTGCCGATTAGCCAAATCAAATTGAAAAATTGGCCGATTTTTATAGACCAAGAACCTACTTGCGGAAACGTAGCAGGCTGAACCCGTAGGGAGGCATTGTAACGTGGACTGGATGGCTGGGCTTGAGTTGCTGTTTGATGCGCTTGTTGTTCAGTAGGTCGTAGCAGGAGTTCCACGGCCTGTCTATATGGAAGAAGTCAAAGGCGTGGGTCGGAATCTGCACAAGGATGTCAGCCGGTTGGTCGGAGAAGTTTGTGCAGACCAGTACACATTCTTCTTCAGTGGCGCGTAAAAAGAGGTAGTGATGGCTGGAGTCAAATCCGTTTTGCCCAGAATGGTTGAAGTACATAAGATCGTACATCTCTCCCTCTCGGAGAGCCACCGAATTTCCTTTTAAGCGAATGATTTTGCTATATAGCGCCTGCAACTGCAGTTCTTCCTCGGTCAATGTTCCTAGTATGTTTCGACGCAAAGTGGGGACACTCCAGTAGTCGAATATGGTAGTGCGTCCATCCGGGCCACTGAATCCTTCAGCATCGGCACCTTTTTCTCCCAATTCCTGTCCTGCGTAAACCATCACAGGAGCTGTGTCGAAAAGAGCACATACTACAAAGGCCGGCAAGGCTTTCGTGGGGCTATCTGCTATATGTACTGACGCATAGCGCTGTTCGTCGTGATTTTCGGTGAAGTGGAGCATTTGCGTCCGAATGTCGCCCAAATTCTGCCAACATTGCGATAGGGCTGTAGCGGCCACAAATCCCTGGGTAATTCCGCGGAGAGTGTCGTAAAGTCCGACTTTGTCGTAAAGATAATCGAATCCTCCAAACGACAAATAATGACGGTAATTGTCAGGATTATAGATTTCAGCAATAAACACAATGTCGGGAAACTGCTCCTTAACGCGTTCTATGGCGTAGTGCCAGAAATCAGCCGGCACCATCTCGGCCATATCACAGCGGAAGCCATCTATGTCTTTGGAGGCCCAAAACAGGAGTATGTCCAACATTTTCCGCCATGTGTCAGGAATAGGGTCAAAATGGGCTTCTCCATTAGCTAAATAATCTACTCCATAGTTCAGCTTTACCGTCTCGTACCAATCGTATGCAGAAGGCCGTTCAGAGAAAACGTCATTACCAGAGGCCTTGGCTGGAAACTCTTTGTAATCGGGAGTGTCAGTCTGCAGGCAACGTGGAAGCAGGCTGGTGTCAAAAGCTTGGTTGGGTATGTAGTAGAAATTATTTTGTGGGTCAAAAGCATGGTCAGTCTGGTCATCATATCCGAGGTCCCGAATGTCCGCAGGCTTGGAATCGGAAAAATATTCGCGCGCCACGTGATTGGGAACAAAGTCTATGATAACGCTCAGATTGGCCTGGTGAGTGCGCTTAATCAACGCGTCGAATTCAACCATGCGGTCTGGCACACTAATAGCCAAATCGGGATCTATGTCGTAGTAATCTTTGATGGCATAGGGAGAACCAGCCATTCCTTTTACTACCTGCGGATGATTCTGCCGTATTCCGAATGATGAATAGTCCGTCTGGGTGGCATGTTCTATGACACCCGTGTACCAGATATGGGTATAACCCATCTTCTTGATGGCTCGAAGTCGTGGCAGGGTAAAGTCAGCCAGCTTTCCACACCCATTTTCCTCAATACTACCATTGGGAACACAATTTTCTTGGGTGTTCCCGTAAAGCCGTGGTAATACTTGATAGATAGCAATAGGTTTCTGGGCCATTACTCTCCAAAAGTTCCGATCTCGACTGTCTTGTCTGCCGACTTGGCAATCTTAGCAATCATCCCCTGCAGTGCTTTTCCAGGACCACACTCAAGGAATGTGTCTGCGCCAGCCTCCAGCATATTGGTAACCTCTTGTGTCCAAAGTACGCTATGAGTGAGCTGCTGAATCAGATTGGCCTTGATTTCTTCCGCCTCAGTGTGCGCTTTGCCGTCATAATTCTGATAGACGGGACAAGAGGGCTGATGGAATGTAGTGGTAGCAATGGCCTTTTCCAACTCGTCTTGTGCCGGTAGCATCAAAGGGCTGTGGAACGCTCCGCTTACAGGGAGGACCAATGCGCGTTTTGCCCCCGCTTCTTTAAGGCTTGCGCAGGCTTTATTGACTGCTTCTATATGGCCCGAGATGACGAGTTGCCCAGGGCAGTTATAATTGGCTGGTATGACAAGACAATCTTCTGTACTTACCTCCTTACAGGTGCTCTCTATAACTTCGTCGGGCAAGGCAATAATTGCCGCCATTGTGCCTGCGTTCTGGTTGCAAGCAGCCTGCATGGCAGTGGCGCGCGTGGCTACAAGGCGAAGCCCGTCTTCAAAGGATAAGGCTCCAGCCGCCGTCAAGGCTGACAATTCTCCCAACGAATGGCCTGCCGCCATATCTGGGGCAGTCTCACTTTCAGCGCAGAGGTATTTGATGACGCTGTGCAGGAAAACGGCCGGCTGAGTTACTCGGGTCTGCTTCAGTTCATCATCCGTTCCGTCGAACATTATATCTGTAATGCGAAATCCAAGGATGTCATTGGCTTTTTCAAAGAGTTGTTTGGCAATGGGAAAATTTTCGTAAAGATCTTTACCCATTCCTACAAATTGAGCTCCTTGGCCTGGAAATACAAATGCTTTCATATTTTTTGTCAGATTATGTAAAAAATCAAATCTAAAATCGGCGCGAAGATAAATCTTATGATTTAATTATGGAATTTTATTGGGTCGAAAGAACTAAAATACCTATTTTCGCAACGAATATGCACTTAAAACTGGCATATAAGATTGTCATCTCAAGCAAAAAATGTTCCGAGAATAAAACCTATAATCTATATATATATGAAGAGACTTTACTCCTTTTTATGCATCGCTCTTATTGGCACATTGGCTTATGCCCAAATTCCTTCGGGCTATTATAGCGCAGCAAAGGGTAAGAGTGGTGAGGCGCTGAAGACCGCGCTATGTAAAATTATTTATTCGCACACGCAACGCACCTACGACCAACTTTGGGCTGATTATAAGACGACTGATATGCGTGATGACGGCTATATCTATGATATGTATTCCGGTATTACCAATTATTCCTGGCAGTCGAAAGGTGTTACAACAAGTAAAGAAGGCTCTGGATACAACCGAGAACATTCTTTTCCGAAAAGCTGGTTCAGTGAAGGCTATCCGATGTACACGGATTTACACCACTTGGTGCCTTCTGATGGCTGGGTTAACAGCTGTCGGTCAAATAATCCCTTTGGTGAGGTAGGAAGCACCTACAAGTATTCGAGTGGAGAATGGTCTAAATGGGGAAAATGTAACCTGACTGGTTATACGGGAACTGTTTTTGAACCTAATGACACCTACAAGGGAGACTTTGCCCGCATCTATTTTTATATGGCTACGGCTTATGAGGATCAATTGAGTAGCTGGTCGTGTGATATTTTGGATGGTTCTACTTATCCAGTGTATGAAAAGTGGCAACTCAATATGTTATTGACATGGGCCATTAACGACCCCGTCAGCGAAAAGGAGATAAAACGCAACAATGCCATTTATTCTATTCAGAAAAACCGTAATCCGTATGTAGATTTCCCTGGTTTGGAACAAATAGTCTGGGGCGCCCACACAGATATGGTTTTTGACCCAGATAATTATGATTCTACCGCAGCATTAAAAGATCCGGGAGGTTATGATGGTGCAGGTCTTGGTGGAATAGACGAGGGTGGTGGCAGTTCCAGCGAAGGTGGAAGTGGCGAAGATAATAAGGACTACGGAAATAAGTATGTAAAGGTTACCTCCGCGTCAGAACTCATTGATGGCGATATGTATCTTATCGTGGCAGAAGGGAAGAGTGTTGCTGCAGGATACTTTGGTAGCACGAGACTGTATAATTGTGCCGTTACAATAAAGGATAATGTAATAGAAACTGAGGTGAATGGGACCGATCAGCCGAGGCGTTTCACTCTTAAAAAAGTGAGTAGCGCTGCCAGTGCACCCGGCGTAGATAGAGGTACTGCAGATCGGACGGTTAAAGCTACCACTGATCAGTGGGGCATATACGATGAGACGGGTGGATATTATTTGGCGCTCACAAGTGCAAAGAATGCTGTGAACACGGCCACAGACCTATCCGCTAAGACCGCTTTGTGGACAATAGATGTTACAACAACAGGAACAACGATAAAGAATGTAACCAATTCGTCCTATTCTCTACAGCAAAATAAGGCTTCTGGTACGGATATGTTCCGTTGTTATACAACTAGTCAGGCACCTGTGAATTTATATCACTTTATACCGGAGACAATTACGGGAGTAGATACTCCACAGGTAGAGGCTAAAGAGAAAATCATCTATGATATCTATGGCCGACGCGTACAAAACCCGTCGCAAGGTATTTACATTATTAATGGCAAGAAAGTTCTCATTCCGTAGGAATTTTCTTGTCAGCGAAAAAAAGTCCTGCATAGAGATTGTGCAGGACTTTTTTGTGAAGTATATTAAGGAATGATTGAATTCAATTATGCAAATTTTCTGCGTTATTCAGCAAAATTAAGTTACTTTTGCGCTTTAATAAAAATCTATAATTTCTATTCGCTTACAGATAGACTAAGTAAGAGACAGTTATGGACAACTCCCTGAACGCAGTATCTCCAATTGATGGGCGATACGTCAAAGCCACAGAACAACTATCTGAATATTTCTCCGAAAGGGCTTTAATGAAATATCGATTATGTGTTGAGATCGAGTATTTTATCTTTCTTTCAGAAAGTGGCTTAACTCGCCTTTCTCCGTTGTCTGTTGAACGGAAAAAGCAGTTGCGTCAGATTTATGAGTGCTTTGATTTGAAAGGGGCATCACACGTCAAGGAGATAGAAGCCATTACCAACCATGATGTAAAGGCGATAGAATATTATATAAAGGAGAAGCTGGACGAGTTGGGTGGCTTTGAGGCCGATAAGGAGTTCGTACATTTCGGCTTGACCAGCCAAGACATCAATAATACTGCTTTCCCGATGATGCTGAAAGGAGCATTGAAGGGGGTTATAATTCCTACTTTCGACCTGCTACTGCAGTCGCTACAAGAAAGAGTAGAGGAAACTAAAGATGTGGCGATGTTGGCGCGCACACACGGCCAGCCTGCCAGCCCTACGCGTTTGGGAAAGGAAATAGACGTCTTTCGCTATCGTTTGGAGCAACAGTTGGCACATCTGTTAGTAGCCACAGACTATATCTCTGGTAAATTTGGTGGGGCAACGGGTAATTTTAATGCTCACTGCGTAGCATATCCGGAAGCAAACTGGCAAGATTTTGCCAACAGATTTCTCACTGAAAAACTAAACATCTGTCGTGAGCAGTTGACCACTCAGATTTCTAATTATGATAATCTGAGTGCAGTGTTCGATGTATTGAAACGGTTGGCAACTATCGTGATAGACCTTGATCGCGATATGTGGCAATATATCTCAATGGGGTATTTCCAGCAACGCATAAAACCAGGAGAAGTGGGTTCCAGTGCAATGCCCCACAAAGTTAATCCCATTGATTTTGAAAATTCGGAAGGGAATTTGTCTTTAGCCATTTCCGTACTAGAATTCCTTAGCCGAAAGCTACCGGTGAGCCGTTTGCAACGCGACTTGACAGATTCCACCGTCATTCGTAATATCGGTGTGCCTCTAGCACATATATTGATAGCTCTTAAGAGTACGTTAAAAGGACTGGGGAAGTTGTTGTTGAATGAAAAAACCATAAGTGCTGACTTGGACGATAACTGGGCTGTAGTGGCAGAGGCTCTGCAGACGATATTGCGCCGTGAAGGCTATCCAAAACCTTATGAAACGCTTAAGGCTCTTACTCGAACCAACGAGAAAATTACCCCTGAGCGCATCGCAGACTTTGTAGATAGTCTGGATGTGGCTGAGAGCGTCAAGGATGAATTAAAGAGAATTACACCACATAATTATGTCGGGTACTAATATTATTTAATTATTAAACGGCCGTGAGGTCAAATATTTATGTCAGAACATTTTGAAAGGTCTCCCTATTCACATCGCGGAGACAATCATCAGAGAGAAGAACGGGGTGAGGGGACTGGTGAATTTCGCCGTTCACGTACACCACGCCCACGTTTTCAGCGTGCACAAAACGGAGGAGACAGTAGATTTTCCTATCGTTCCGATGCTCAAGGTAGCAATTATCGTCGTCCATCACGCTACGAC
Source organism: Alloprevotella sp. (assembly GCA_017478625.1). Lineage (GTDB taxonomy): Bacteria > Bacteroidota > Bacteroidia > Bacteroidales > Bacteroidaceae > Alloprevotella. The sequence goes on along the minus strand of JAFVDF010000005.1, from coordinate 238,539 downwards.
CAGTATAAAGGAGACAATAATAACCGCCAGCGATATGGCGGTCGGCAAGATAACTTAGAGGAAGGTAATCGCCGTAGAGGATTTTCAGGAAGACCGCAGAGTGATTATTCCAAACCACAACGCTTCGCTTTTGGAAATCAGCGTTTTGAAAGCCGCAATCATAATCAAGCAGAACGTTCTCCGTATCGTAGCGGACAACAGGCTTATCAGAGGCGCCAACAGACTCCTTATGACCCCAATGCTAAGTATAGTATGCGCAAGCGTATTATTTACAAGGAGAAAAATATAGATCCTACGGCGCCACTTCGTCTGAATAAATTTTTGGCCAATGCAGGAATCTGTTCCCGTCGTGATGCTGATAAATACATAGAGGCAGGCGTCGTAAGTGTAAATGGGCAAATTGTAACGGAACTCGGTACAAAAGTGCTACGTACTGATACCGTACTTTTCCATAACGAGCCAGTTCGTATTGAGCATAAGGTTTATATTTTACTCAACAAACCCAAAGGCTATGTGACTACTAGTGATGACCCACAAAATCGTAAGACGGTTATGGATCTCGTGAAGAACGCATGCCCGGAGCGCATATATCCCGTCGGTCGGTTAGATCGTAATACAACGGGAGTACTATTGTTGACAAATGATGGGGAGTTGGCAGACAAGCTGACACACCCACAGTATCAGAAAAAGAAGATATACCATGTTTTTCTTGATAAAAATGTCACGGTAGCTGACATGCGAGCTATTGCAGAGGGCATACAACTTGAAGATGGTATGATAAAAGCCGATGACATACAGTATACGAGTGATACAGATAAGAAGCAGGTAGGCATAGAGATACATAGTGGTCGCAACCGTATCGTGCGTCGTATTTTTGAGAGTTTAGGCTATCATGTCACAAAGTTGGATCGCGTTTTTTTCGCGGGATTAACCAAAAAGCGCCTGCCACGTGGTGCTTGGCGCTTTCTGACAGAAGAAGAAGTAAACTTCCTGCGTATGGGCTCTTTTGAATAAAGGGAAAAAAAGAATAGATATGGATACATTAAAGAGAAATAAAATCGTAGATCTGTTACAACGGACAGATTTTGGCGAGAAAGTGCTAGTAAAGGGCTGGGTGCGTACGCGCCGTGGTAGTAAAACGGTTAGTTTTATAGCACTGAATGATGGCTCTACCATAAAGAATGTGCAGGTTGTGGTAGATAATGAGAAATTTTCTTCTGATTTGATAAAGGATATCACAACAGGAGCGTGTCTTTCCGTAATAGGAACTCTAGTCCAAAGCCTGGGCGCTGGGCAAAACTCTGAAGTTCAGGCCGACGAGATAGAGATTCTGGGACTCTGCCCTGGCGATTATCCGATGCAGAAGAAGGGACAGACTTTTGAATATATGCGCCAGTATGCTCATCTACGCCCCCGCACCAACACCTTTGGTGCAGTCTTCCGTATTAGGCATAATATGGCCATTGCCATTCATAAATACTTTCATGAGCACGGATTCTATTATTTTCACACTCCGATAATTACAGCTAGCGACTGTGAAGGTGCAGGCGAGATGTTCCAAGTAACCACGCAGAACCTCTACGAACTCAAAAAGACCGAGGAGGGAAAGATTGACTATAGCGGAGATTTCTTCGGCAAGTCCACATCGCTAACCGTCAGTGGGCAATTAGAGGGAGAATTGGGTGCAACGGCCCTTGGGGCTATCTACACTTTTGGCCCGACTTTCCGAGCTGAAAACTCAAATACACCTCGCCATTTAGCTGAATTCTGGATGATTGAGCCGGAGGTTGCTTTTATAGACTTAGCAGAGTTGATGGATTTGGAGGAAGACTTTATCAAATACTGCGTGCGTTGGGCATTGGAACATTGTAAGGAAGATTTGGAATTCCTTAATAAAATGATTGACAATACCCTTATAGATCGTTTACAATCAGTTCTAGCAGATGACTTTGTGCGTCTTCCCTATACGAAAGGTATCGAGATTCTGGAAGAAGCCGTCCGCAATGGCCGAAAGTTTGAATTTCCAATTTCATGGGGTATGGATCTGGCTAGTGAGCATGAGCGCTATCTGGTGGAAGAATACTTCAAGAAGCCCGTTATTATGACCGATTACCCCAAGGGAATAAAAGCTTTCTATATGAAGCTAAACAAAGATGGAAAGACAGTACAAGGAACGGATGTTCTCTTCCCGCAAATCGGTGAAATCATAGGAGGAAGTGTCCGCGAGGAGGACTATACTAAGCTAATGAGCCAGATAGAAGAACGTGACATACCAATGAAAGATATGTGGTGGTACTTAGACACTCGTAAGTACGGCAGTTGTCCTCATGGAGGCTTTGGACTCGGTTTTGAGAGACTCATTCTTTTTGTGACGGGTATGCAGAATATTCGTGATGTGATTCCATTCCCACGTACGCCAAAGACGGCTGAATTTTAAATAAGCATCTCATTTGGCGAACCTATAGAACAAAGGCATCAGATAAGACAGACAGTCTATCTGATGCCTTTTTGTTTATATAAAATTAAAGATTGGATTGGAAAGCTATTCGTCTTGAAGATTAAAATCCCATTCGGCTTCTACTACAAATAGAAGATCTTCAGGATTGAAGTCTCCCAAACCTTCCTTCTTAGCTGTCTTAGCCAAAAAGTTGGCTACGCGCTCTTGATCAACCTCTATGTAGCCATCTTTGTCTGGTGGGGAATCTAAAATACCGCTTTCGGCATAGTATTCCTCAATGACATCAAGAAAATAGTAGAGCTGTTCGTCTGAGAACCTATCCTTAAGTTCCTGTGGGAGTTGCTGTCGAATGAACGAAATAATCTCTTTGTCTTCTTGAGCGTCAAGAAATAGCTCGTTGTCTAAATTTGCCATTTTATAGCGTGGGTTTGTAGGTGTTTTAGAGTAGGTTTTCTGCACGCTTTTCTAATTCGGACTTAGGTTGAGCGCCTACCACTTTGTCAACAACTTCCCCATTCTTGAAAAAAAGAATAGTAGGGATATTGCGAATTCCGTATTTTGCACAGATATCAGGATTCTCATCTACATCTACCTTACCTACTATGATTTTTTCTGCATAGATGTCGGATAACTCACTTATGATAGGAGCCATCATACGGCAGGGACCACACCATGTGGCGGAAAAATCGATGATAAGAGGGAGCCCCTTCTCTAACTGATTCTCAAAATTTTGATCGGTAATAGTAATTTCCATAATTCTTATAATTTATTGGTTTTGTTTGCAAATGTAATCAATTCACAGAATAACTAACCCCATTGGTTTCTTTAAGTAATTTGAGTAAATCGTTGGTTATGGTAAGTGAAGGTTGGGAACTCTTCAGTATAAATGAGGTGTTGTGCTCTGGTGAAATAAGTTCAATGGTATATTGTGTACTTCCTTCGTTGTTTTTTATGAGTTCAATCATTTCGTAGATAGTTTCTGAAGCAACTTGATCGGCCCTGATAATGATGCGTAAATGTTGGACAGCCGAATTGTTTATATCTGCCAAAAACGAAATGGCTTCAATTGTGAAATCAAACGAACCAGGTCTCCAACGCCTTTCGGTAACCTTTCCTTTAATGAATAGGGTATTATTTTCCGAAAAATAACCTTGCCAACGGGCCCAATCATCTCCAAAGAGAGCAAAGTTTCCACTTCCTTTGTAATCTTCAATGGTGATGGAGCCGTATGGCTTTCCCGTCTTTGTCTGTCTGACGGCTACGCTTGTCACTATACCGCCAATGGAAAGGTCTTTGTTTTGTAAAGTGGATAAATCCTCTAGTTGGGATACAGAAGCATTGCAAGCGAGTTCTAGTGCCACTTTGAAATTATCCAAGGGATGCCCAGATAAGTAAATCCCCAATAAATCACGTTCCTTATTTAATCGTTCAATATCTCTCCATGTTTCATATTCTTTAGGAGGAATAGGTTTGCATACCTCTATTGTTTCGATGTCGCCAAAGAGTGAAACAGAGGCTTCTTGCTCTCCTTGTTGATATTGCTGGCCATATTGCACTAGTGTGTCTATGAAAGTTCCATTCTTGCCTGTTTCGGCAAAATAGATTTCGCGTGGTAACAGAAAACTGTCGAATGCGCCCGCCAAAATTAATCCTTCCAGTGTCTTGCGATTGCAGTCGGCCAGACTTATTCGCTCCATGAGGTCGTATATGTCTTTATATAATCCGTTCTTATCTCGCTCTTTAATGATACTTTCTACCGCGGCTTCTCCCACGCCTTTAATGGCTGTGAGTCCAAAACGGATATCTCCTTTGGCATTTACGGAGAATTTTTTCCTGGACTCGTTAATATCAGGGCCAAGAACTTTTATTTTCATCATCTTACATTCGTCCATCAATTTTGAAATAGCCGAGATGTCTGAAGTCCAAGAGTTCATTGTACCAGCCATAAATTGCGCAGGGAAATGTGCTTTGAGATACCCTGTTTGATATGCTATCCATGCATAGCAAGCGGCGTGACTTTTGTTGAAAGCATAGGATGCAAAAGCCACCCAGTCATTCCAGATTTTTTCAAGCGTCTTCTGGTCGTAACCATTAGCCTTTCCGCCATCTAAGAACTTGGACTGCATTGCTTTCATCTTTTCTTTGAGCTTTTTACCCATTGCCTTACGCAATGTGTCGCTCTCTCCGCGTGTAAAACCAGCAATTTCTCTGCTGAGTAACATGACTTGCTCCTGATAGACAGTTATACCATAGGTTTCCTTTAAGTATTTTTCCATACAGGGCAGGTCGTATGTGATAGGCTCTATGCCATGTTTTCGTCTGATAAATTGCGGAATGTATTCCATCGGTCCAGGACGATATAGAGCATTCATGGCAATCAAATCACCTATACAGTTAGGCTGCAGTTCACGCAAATAGCGTTGCATTCCAGTAGATTCAAATTGGAATGTACCGATTGTATTTCCTTGAGAGAAGAGTTCAAATGTGGAGGCATCATTTAATGGTATTTTATCAGTGTCAATCTCAATACCTACGCTTTCGCGTATAATCTCAAGTGCACTATTGATGATGGTTAAGGTCTTCAGCCCCAGAAAGTCCATTTTGATGAGCCCCGTCTCCTCTATGACTTTTCCTTCGTATTGCGTGCAACGCAATTCTTCGCCGGTATCTTTATCTTTTGCCGTAGAGACGGGAACCCAATTGCTAATGGGGTCACGGCAAATGATAAAGCCACAAGCATGTACTCCCGTGTTGCGTACATTTCCTTCTAACATTTTGGCGTAGCGGATAGTATCGCGTAATAAGGGATCCTTTGATTGCTCAGCCTCTCTAAGTTCAGGTATGGCATTGATGCAGTTTTGTAAATTTAGAGTGGGTCGCTTGTCTTCTGGACCTACGGGAAGTTGGAATGGAATTAGTTTACACAGCCGATTACTCTCACTCAGAGGGAGTTTCTCTACTCTGGCTACGTCCTTGATAGCCAATTTGGTGGCCATGGTACCATACGTGATGATGTGGGCGCAGTTGTCGGCTCCATACTTATTTGTAACCCAATCTAGGACACGTCCTCTACCATCGTCGTCAAAGTCTACATCAATATCGGGTAGTGAAATGCGGTCTGGGTTTAGGAATCTTTCAAAAAGCAAATCATATTCAATAGGATCCAATTGTGTTATGCCTAGACAGTAAGCCACACAACTTCCAGCCGCACTTCCTCTTCCTGGACCTACGCTTACTCCTAATTCGTTCCGGGCTGCGTTGATATAATCCTGCACTATTAAGAAATACCCAGGAAATCCCATTGTCTTCATTGTATGGAGTTCAAAGCATAATCGTTCTTTTACATTCTCTGGTACAGGGTCACCGTATCGCTTTTTAGCACCTTCCATAGCAAGGTGAGCCAGATAGTCGGCCTCAAACTTGATGCGTACCAGTCTTTCATAACCGCCCATTGCTGCAATCTTCTTCTGTCCGCTTGCTTCATCCAAGACGCGGTTACCATGCTCGTCACTTGTAAACTCTCGAAAGAGATCTTCATTGCTAAAACGCTTCCGGTAATCATCTTCTGTACCAAACGACGAAGGGATATCAAAGTTTGGCATAATTGGAGCGTGGTCGATATCATAGAGCTCAACTTTTTCGACAATTTCACAGGTATTGCTTAGGGCTTCAGGAATGTCTGAGAAAATGGCATTCATCTCCGCGCGTGTCTTAAACCACTCTTGTTTAGAATAAACCATGCGTGTAGGATCATCAAGATCCTTTCCGGTAGAAAGACAAATCAGTCGGTCATGAGCTTCGGCATTTTCCTCATCTACAAAATGACAGTCGTTTGTGCAGACTAGTTTTATGTCATGTTTGCGGGCTATTTTGACAATTTCTCTATTCGCTTCCTGTTGTAACGGAAATGTTTCCCTGTTCGCATGGATATTGGGATTGGTTACTTCGTGACGTTGAAGTTCTAGATAATAGTCTTCTCCAAAAACCTCTTTGAACCAGAGGGCTGCTTGCTCTGCTCCCTCAAGATCTCCTTTGAGAATTTTTGCCGGCACTTCACCCGCCAAGCAAGCAGAGCAGACAATAAGCCCCTCGCTATACTTTTTCAGATGTTCATGGTCTGTACGTGGCCGCATATAGAAACCCTCAGTCCATGCCTCTGACACAAGTTTAATTAAGTTATGGTATCCTGTTTCGTTCTTAGCCAGAACTACCAAGTGGTTACCACTTTGGTCCAGTTTTCCCTCTTTAAGTTTCATAGAACGTCGTGCCACATACATCTCGCATCCAAAAATCGGTTTGAAATTGGCTTTACGCTGAAGCGACTCGATTTCTTCTTTCAAACGAGATATTTCGTCCAACCGATTTGTCGGTATAGCCTCATTGTCGACAAACTCTTTTTGTATTTCTGCTAGTTTTTCTTCTGCGACTTTCAGTTCTTTCTTGGCACTAGATATGGCCTTTTTGGACACATTAAAGAATTCCTTAATGCCCATCATATTGCCGTGGTCAGTAACAGCCATTCCTCTCATCCCGTCATTAAGGGCTTTCTTGACTAGCTTGTCTATTGCTGCTTGACCATCTAGTATTGAGTATTGCGTATGTACATGCAGATGAATAAAATCTTCCATTTTCTTGAAGCTATAATCTAATTTGTGGAGGAGAGGTTGGGGTAAACCGATGACATAATGTGTTCAAATTCTTCCCCGGGTTTAACCCAGTGGATTTCTATGCCACGTCGTTCCATTCCGCGAAACCACGTCATTTGTCGCTTCGCAAACTGATGAATGGCTATTTCGAGAAGTCGCACCATATCGTCGTAGGTCAATACGCCCAATATATATAAGGAGAGGTATTTGTATTCTAATCCGTAGCTAATGAGTGTATCGGTAGGGACCCCACTGTCAATCAGACGCCTTACTTCCTCTACCATTCCATTGTTCAAACGCTCGTGTAATCGCTTTGTAATCCGTTCGCGTCGTGTTTCCCTGTCCACATCCAGACCCACAACAAAACTGTTGAAACTGGGGAAAGGTCGTTCGTCGCGAGGGTTCTGCCTATAGTATTCTTCTATCTCGATAGCACGTATTGCCCGTTGAGCTGTATCTGTATCTGTCGTATTGTGAAGCCGTTTGTAAGAGGATAGAAGTAAGGTGAGTTCTGCCAGCGATTTATTGGCTAATTGTGCCCGAAGATCAGGATTGACAGGAACAGCTTGTAGCCGATAGTTGCGCAGGATACTTTCTAAATATAGTCCACTACCGCCACATACAATGACCTCTTTTCCTTTCCGTTTGATAAGCTCAAAGGCTGAGAGAAAATCTTGTTGGAATCGGAAAATATTATATTTTTCACCAGGCTCAGCAATATCTATCAGATGATAGGGAATATTGTGTCCATTGATAGTGTAGTCTGCTAAGTCCTTTCCTGTTCCAATGTCCATCCGCCTGTAAACCTGTCGGCTGTCGGCACTGATAATTTCACCGCTGATAGCATCCGCCAACTTTACGGCACAGTTGGTTTTTCCGCAGGCCGTGGGACCAAGTATTGTGATGAAATCAAAGGGCTTCATAAGCGCGTGAAATTTTATTATGCGAATTTACGTAGATTTTATTCTTTTGGAAAATCATTCTATGCTTCTTTGAAATAGAAAAACATAGATTTTCTGAAATTGCATAAAGAAAATCCCCTGTGGTATGTTTGGCCACAGGGGATTAATGATAGAACGGGTTTGTTTCCGAGACTTATGCGTCTTCTTCCTGCTGCTGTGCAAACTCTGTAATAAGTTTGTTCTGTAAATCAGTGGACATAAGTTCGTAGGAAGCAAACTTCATTACGAATGATGCGCGACCACCCGTCAGGCTGCTAAGCGAAGTGGAATAATTGGCCAATTCTTTGAGGGGGACCTTGGCGGAGAGTTTCTGGAAGTTGCCTTCAGAATCCATACCCATAATGATACCGCGACGTCCCTGTAGATCGCTCATTACATCGCCCATTGCGTCTGCAGGCGTATATACTTGTACATCGTAAATAGGCTCCAGAATCTTAGGACCAGCCTCTTTGAATGCCTGACTGAAAGCATTTCTACCAGCAAGGGTAAAGGAAATTTCGTTAGAATCTACTGGGTGCATCTTTCCATCATATACCACAACGCGAACGTCACGTGCATAACTGCCAGTCAACGGACCTTGCTCCATACGGCTCATTATACCTTTTAAGATAGCTGGCATAAATCTGGTATCAATGGCTCCGCCGACAACAGAGTTGATGAAGATCAGTTTGCCACCCCATTCCAATGGTATCTCTTCCTTACCTTTCAGATTGACACGGATTTCCTGTCCTCCAAAATTATAAACCGTTGGATCTGGCATACCATCGGTGTATGGTTCTACAACGAGATGTACTTCGCCAAATTGGCCGGCGCCACCGGATTGTTTCTTGTGACGATAGCTGGAACGAGCTGATTTCGTAATTGTCTCACGATAGGGGATCTTCTGCTCTGCATATTCCACCATTATCTTATCGTTGTTTTCGAGACGCCATTTGAGGGTGCGGAGGTGGAATTCGCCTTGACCCTTTACAAGGGTTTGACGCAACTCTTTACTCTGCTCTATTATCCATGTTGGGTCTTCTTGGCGCATCCGATTCAGTGCTTGCATCATTTTCTCTGTTTCTGACTCGTTTGCGGCTTTGATGGCCCGGATATATTTGGGTTCTGGATATTTAATCCAGTCAAAATGGTATTCGCAATTATTGTCGCAGAGCGTATTGCCTGTGCGTACATCTTTTAGTTTTACAGAGCAACCAATATCACCAGCTTGCAGTTCGGTTACCTTCTCACGCTGTGCACCAGAACAAACAAACAACTGTGCTATACGCTCCTTCGAACCACGATCTGTATTGGTAAGCTCGTCGCCCTCATGTAATGTTCCACTCATTACTTTGAAATACTGAACTTCACCAATGTGTGGCTCAATACCTGTCTTAAAGAAGTAAATGCTCGTAGGAGCGTTTGGATCGGGATTGATTTCTTCACCAGTTGTGGTGGGAACTGCTGGCATTTCATCCACAAATGGAACTACATTACCAAGGAATTCCATTAGGCGGCCTACACCCATATTCTTAACTGCGCAGACGCAGAATACGGGGAATATAGAACGCGTTGCCATACCCTTGCGAATACCTTCCCGCATCTCGTCTTCTGTCAGTTGCTCGCTTTCGAAGAATTTTTCCATAAGTTCTTCGTCATTTTCGGCTGCGGCTTCAACCAGTGCGTGGTGCAATTCCTGGGCTTTGTCAAGCTCACTGGCAGGAATGTCTTCAATAGTTGCTTTTCCGCCCTCAGGACCCCACGTCAACTTCTTCATGAGAATGATGTCAATAACGCTGTTGAAATCTGGACCTGTGGCTACAGGGTATTGTACGGGAATTGCTTTTGGGCCATAGGTGGCCTGAATCTGCTCCAATACATTGTGGAAATCACAATTCTCTGCATCAAGTTGGTTAACGAGGAAAATGACAGGTTTGCCCAACTGCTCGGTGTAGCGGAAATGGTTTTGTGTACCTACTTCAGGGCCGTGAGAGCCATTAATAAGCAGGATGGCTGTGTCCGTAATGTTGAGAGCCGTCAGCGCAGCACCTACAAAGTCATCAGAGCCCGGACAGTCAATGATGTTCAGCTTTTTTTGATTGTATTCAGTATGAAATACTGTTGAAAATACAGAGTAGCCGTAATCATGTTCTACGGGGAAATAGTCACTGACCGTATTCTTTTGAGAAACTCGGCCGCGGCGTTTGATTTGACCGCTTTCGAAAAGCAGAGATTCGGTAAGTGTGGTTTTCCCCGCACCGTCATTGCCAAGCAAAGCAATGTTTTTGATGTCGTGAGAGTTGTAAACTTTCATAATAATAGATTTATTGTTTATGATATATTTGTGTAAAATTTCACGGCCTTTGTGCCTATTGACGGCAAAAGCAGGCGAAAATTAGCAAATATTTATCTTTCTACAAATTTTATTCTTTCTTTTCTTTATTAGGGTCTATTTTCCGTTGTTAGAATGTTTTAGGTAAATTTGTGGCATCAACGGATTTAAAATGCTAATCTTTAATGTAATATAATTATGAGAAGTTTTGCATCAGATAATAATAGTGGGGTACATCCCGAGGTATTGCTGGCTATAGAAAAGGCCAATTCAGATCATGCTGTAGGTTATGGGGATGACTGGTGGACGCAAAAGGCGACAGAGGCTATCAAGCGACAATTTACAAAGGAGGTTTGGCCTTATTTTGTATTTAATGGGACGGGCTCTAATATGATGGCCCTTGATTTGATAACGCAGCCATACCATTCCATATTCTGTGCAGAAACGGCCCATATCTATGTAGATGAGTGTGGCGCACCAGCCCGGTTTACAGGGTGTCAGATTCGTCCGATAGTGACTCCCGACGGTAAGCTGACCCCCGAAATGCTTTCTCCCTATATGGCAGTATTGGGAGAGGTGCATCATTCTCAGCCGGGAGCTATATACATTAGTCAGGCTACCGAACTAGGTACGCTATATACACCTGAAGAATTGCGCCGACTGACTGATTTTGCTCATCAGCACGGACTTTTGGTTCACATGGATGGTGCAAGGATTGCTAATGTCTGTGCGGCTTTGGGATGCACGCTCGAGGCCATCACACTGGACTGTGGCATTGACACATTGTCCTTTGGGGGGACTAAGAATGGGCTTATGTTGGGAGAGTGTGTCGTTGTCTTAAATGAGCATCTCCGTTCTACAGCAGAATATGTCAGAAAACAGACCGGACAGTTGGCTTCAAAGATGCGATTCCTCAGTGCTCAGTTCTTGGCCTATATGGAAAACGATTTGTGGCTTAAGAATGCGACCCACGCCAATAATATGGCTGGCTTGTTGGAGAGAGAGTTGCGTCTTTTGGGTATTGAATTTACCCAAAAGCGTGAAACTAATCAGCTCTTCTTACTCTTGCCTCAATCGGTCAGTAGGGAGTTGCTCAAAGATTATTTCTTCTATTTTTGGAATGAGGCCCGTGGAGAGGTTAGGCTGGTTACATCTTTTGATACAACAGAGGATGATATCATGCAATTTATAGATAGACTCCGTTCATTACTATGATATGATGAACTACTAAAAGCACAGAGAAGGGAGATTAAACTATTGCTTAATCTCCCTTCTCTGTGCTTTACCGAGCCGAGAGCCGGACTCGAACCGGCGACCTACTCATTACGAATGAGTCGCTCTACCAACTGAGCTATTTCGGCATTGCGCTAAATGCGAGTGCAAAGATATAAGGAAATTCTATAATACAAAAAAACTGTAGTGGCTTTTTTTGATAAAATTAGATTATGGAATAGAAAGATACTTGTGGGTTTGGAGCGAAAGAGACCATTCAGGATGTGCAAGGCAGTAGCTTACGGCCAGACGGGTAAGTTTCTGAGTTTCGGCCGTATTACCCGTGTCACAGGGTTGCAGGTAGTGGTATTTCGCTTTGATATCAAGTCCATCGCAGGAAGGCATATTTCCCGTAAAAACCACCTTGAGTTCATCGCAAGCTTTAAGTATGGGGCGTGCGGCAGGACTTTTTATAAAAATATCTTTGGGCGAGAGTGTAATCCAATCAATGCCATCGGGAAGGGGGTGCGTGCCGTTGGTTTCTATGCAGATATATTTTCCCATTTTATGGAGTGCTTCCGTAAGTTGGGACGTGACCTGCAAACTCGGTTCTCCACCTGTCAGCACGATATGTCGGGCGGGGAAGTTGCTTACAGTCCGGCATATATCCTCCACAGTCATCTGCTGACCACTTTGATGCTGGGTGTCGCAGAAAGGACAGTGTAAATTGCAACCTGCAAAGCGGATAAACACAGACGGAACGCCCGTGTAGAATCCTTCGCCCTGCAAGGAATAAAAGATTTCATTAATCTTAAAAATCTCGCTCATAGGTGGCGATATTCCCCTCAGACTCTTGGAAAATTACCTTATAGCAGTTGGGCGTTTGCTCGCAGATCCAGCGGGCTACATTCTCTGCTGTTGGATTAAAATCGAAGATGTCGTTCAGATTCTTATGGTCCAAACGCTCTTTAACCACTTTGCCGATGATGGAAAAGTCGGTTACCATTCCATTACGGTCCAACTCTTTGGCGCGACAAAAGATTCGGATGATGGCATTGTGCCCATGAAGATTGGTGCATTTGCTCGGATAATCTAAGCGAAGCTGATGGGCGAAGGAAATCTCTATTTGTTTTTCTACGTAATACATTTTCGTGATAGGGTTGAGTTGCAGGCCGAGGACTATATCAAGTGATTAGCCGATTGCGTCGGATGACCACTTGAGTGTATGGATTTTCATTAGTTCCTCGCGCAGCGGATTGATTTCAGAACGGCGTGTGCTCACTTGCATATCGGCACCATCTGTATGATGCGCCAGATAGGAAACGCGGGCGTTGCTTTTTTTTGCCTGACGCATAACAAGTTCTACATCTTCATATCGAGCAAAGAATGAAAAAGAATCTATTAGTTCACGCGTCTCGATAGTGGCCATATGCAGGGCTTCAAACGCAGCTTGCTGATATGCCCTTCCTAAATTTGCGGCTCCCAGAGGCACACCGCCATAGTATCTGACTACGGCCAGTAGGACATTGTTTATGCCGAACGAGTGAATCTGCCCAAGTATGGGACGTCCTCCCGTACCGGAGGGCTCTCCATCATCGTTCGCACGTTCCTCCGGACTGTCAATGCCTATGCTGTAGGCGTAGCATATGTGTCGTGCATCATGAAAACGTTTTTGCAGTGTATGCAATATTTCCGTGGCTTCCTCCTTGCTTTCTATGGGGAAAGCGAAAGCCAGAAATTTGCTGCGCTTCTCAGTATAAGTCCCCTCCGAAGGGGTTGCCAGCATTTTGTAACTGTCGGCCGTCACGATGCTACCGGGGGATGTTAGGAGTTGAAGTAGTAGAGGAAAGTTGCGATACCATCGACAGCGTGCTTGCGCTCGCCCTCAATTTCGATGGCAAACTTGATTTCCGTTTTGCATATTCCACGCAAATTTTGGATATCGTTGAGGAACGTTGTCAGGCGTACACGCTGTCCGGCAAGTACGGGCTGGCCAAACCGCATTTTGTCCATCCCATAGTTGACAAGCATTTTCAGATTGTTCACCTTTACAATTTGGCCCCACATATAGGGTAAGAGCGACACGGTAAGGTAACCATGGGCTATGGTCGATTTGTACGGACTTTCAATCTTTGCACGTTCTACATCAACGTGAATCCACTGTGGGTCAAGCGTGGCATCTGCAAACAGGTTAATGCGGTTCTGATCTACCTCTACCCAGTCGCTCTCTCCGAGAGGTTGGCCGATGTGCGTAGCAAAGTCATCGTATGAATTGATAATAAGTTGTGCCATTTTGATATAGTATTTTGTTGATTATTAACGCCTGGAAACTTCCTTCATGGTGAGCGCGCGCACTTTCATATTGTAATCAATTTCGGCCACAACTTGATAGGAGCCGAAAGTCTTTCCCTCATCATCGCGTGTTATGTATTGATCCACGCTGAAGCTGGCTTTGAAATACGGAGTAGGTGTGTCGGCTGCTTCGCGTGTGATGACATAGTCGTCGTTTATGTAAAAACGACTTTGGTATATGTGGTCGCTGAACATGTGGTCCACCAGATTCATCACATCGGCCTTGGTGGCATTTTTCTTGTTCAGAAATTGTGTCATCACCGGTGGTATTGTCGTAGCGATGGCTGGCTGATTGTTGTTGCCTAAATAATGGAAGAAATTGTGTAATACGCTCTTCACGCTCTCTTGCTCCTCTGCGGTCAGCTCTGCCTTCTTTAGTTTATCTAAAAGGTAAGACGCGTCGGCTATATATAGGCCAGCAGGGTGGGCGGATGTGTAATTTTGATAAGCCTCGATGGTGTTTTCAGCTTGTGCCGACACCCATTCCAGTGAGTCTATCTTTTGCTCACACAGGCTTAGGTAAAATGGTTCTTGGCAGGTCTGGCTGAAACGGCGGAAATGGGCGATGTTCGATGATTGGCGTATCTTCATCCACGCAGCCTCGACTTGTGCCAGTTCTTCATAACGTTGTTGGACCTCTGCCTTATGGCCACTTTCTGGAAAACGGGCCAGGAAGTCTGAGTAATCCTTGCTCGAAGAACTTTGTTGCAGAGCCTCGTAAGCCTCCTGCTCCTGTGCGATGGCGCGATTATGCTTTACAAGGAAATATATTCCAGTACCAATGGCTGCAAGCAGTATAAGTGTGGCTACCGTAAGCCCAATAAGCAGTCGGAGAGACTTTTTCTTCGTAGAGGCCTGCGGAGTTGCTGGGGCCAAAGAATTTTGCTGATAATCAGTCGGAGCCATTTGTTTCTTCCTTAATGTGATGAACGTGTGGAAATATGAAATGTGGTGTTAGGTGCTTTCTGTTTTTCAGTTCACAGTGTGAAATGCGCGTTTCACACTGTGAAATTCAAATTTCACACTATGAAATTTGCCAGGGCATAAGGGAACGGTTCTATTCCTTACTCGTCTTCACGTTCTTCAGAGTTGGATGTAGTATAAACCTTATAGGTAAACTCTCCTTCATGGACGTAGGTGAGTTTTTGAGGGAACTTCCGGTTGTAATGCTTAGTTACATTGCCCAACTTCTTATTGAGTTTCTGTTTGTCCGTGGAGAAGAAGGTGGTGCAAATAGGATTTGTCACGCCTTGTCCCTCAAGGAAATTTTTTAGTTGCATTGAGTAGAAGGCGCGATTATCCAGAAAACCGGTCTTACTATCTATTGTGGCCTCCGGAATGGTCTGTATTGGCGTGATATAGATGACACTGTCGCTTAGACTTATGCCCACACCAAACAAACTTATCTGCTGACCTACTACCTTAGGTTTTTTGGCGTATAGGTGAATTGAACAAAAGGAAAGGAATAGAATAAACGCAATTTTCTTCATGGGAAATGGCTTGTTGTAGGAGTTTATTTCTTGTATCGCTTGAGGTAGGTGTCAGCATCTGCATCGCCTAAATTCTTCGCACGATTTAAATGTTCGGCAGCCTTGGCTTTCTGTTTGGTTTCTCCGTAGGCAATGCCGATGATCTTATGGCAATCTGCATCTTCGGGACGCAGAGACAGTAGTTGGCTTACCTTGTCGATTACCTCCGGGTAGAGTCCAACCTGCAACAATAGCAGAGCCTCTTCAACGCCATACTCGAAAGCATCGTCACTACGGGCAATGGTTTGTGCAAACTGTATATCGTTCAGAGCCTGCTGGTACATACGCGCAGACTTCTCTACTTGCTCGCGGTCGTAGTAGAAACTTGCGGTCAGATTGGACGGGCCGATTGTTTTCTCGTATTCGTTGAGGTCGTTGACAGCTTCGCGGTATTTGCCCACACCCATGGCCAACCGCGCGTGGGCAAGCACATATTGTATTGAAACCGCATTGTAGGGTTTTGGAATACGGGCTACGCAACTATCCATGAGTTCCAATACACGTAAGGAATCGGTATGTGTGGCTTCAAGTGCCTGGGCTGCATCGAAAAAACTCTCTGCCGAGGCCATCGGACTGTTGCAAACTTTCTGGTAGGCCTCATAAGCCTCGCCATAACGTTGCAAGGCATATAGACAACGGCCTTCTTGTATCTGATAGACGGGATTAGGATTCAGCGCGTAGGCCTGTCGGGTCTCGTCAAGAGCACGTTCCAGATTCCAACGGCTTTGTGTGTTGTCTTGAGGGACCGTGTTGAATACGGCTTTGCTGTATTGATAGTGAACTTCATCGGCCTTGATACGGGCTCCGTCCTGCCTGGATATTGAAAGGGCTTGAGAGAAGTCGGCTTCGGCCTTGTCATAAATTCCATGTTGCGAGAAATAGGTGGCACGATTGGTGTAGCCCTCTACATTATTCGGGTAGATGGATATAAACTCGTTTAGCGTGGCCAAAGTAAGTTCGGCATCGGCTGGATTGAGAAGGTAAAGATAGGCTACGGCGTCTGCTTCCTTCTCGGGCAGTGCTTTTTGGATATGAATATTCTGTAAGTCTTGATCAATGGCGCTAATGCTGTGGATATAGAGCGATGCAAAAAAACGGGCATCGAGCGCACAGGCTGTCTGGGCTTCTCGGCCCACATTCTTCTGTACGATACCGACAACTTCGCCTGCCGTGTTGAGTAGAGGGAGTCCCACAAAATTGTCACTATTGGCTAATGAGAGGTCATAATACAGGAAGTCGTTGAAAGGACTGGCTGTTGTTATCGTAGTAGTTGTAGTAGGCGTAGATGCTTTGAGCGCATTGGGCAGAACTACTTTTGTGCCAGACGCAACGCCTTGGGAAGATAGACTAAGCCCATCAGTCTTTCCAGCTCCCTCAATGCTGAATTTTACAATATCCAGCGAACTATTGGCACCCACAATGCGCCGAACTGCATACTTCTTTCCCTTGGCATCAACGATTTCAGCACGATATGCATTATTGAACAGTGCGTAGGGAGCCACGGCCGTGCCGTTCTCAGCCACATAGAATCCCCTTCCACTATGGAGCAGGGTGCCATCCTGCTGATAGGTATAGATGCTGACTATCGACAGGCGCACATCCTTGGCTGCTGAGGCTCCAGAATATATGCAAACGAATAAGGCTATGAGGAGATACAGTTTTTTCATTATGATTCAGATTGATAGTTTAAGAGCGATTTTGCATTGTTTATGGCTGCGTCTGTGAGTGTCTCTCCAGAGAGCATATTAGCTATTTCCAGAACACGCTCGTCGGGAGAAAGTAACGCTATGTGGGTAGTAGCCGATTCGGCCGACTCAGTTTTGACCACGCGGAAATGGTATGTACCACGAGCCGCTATTTGCGGAAGATGGGTAATGCAGAGAACCTGTCTGTGGTCTGCCATTCTGGACATTTCCAAGGCCATTTTTTCTGCCATAGTACCTGATACCCCATTGTCTATTTCATCAAAAATGATGGTGGGTAGGTCTTTTTGTGCAGACATAAAGGATTTCAGCGCAAGCATCAGTCGCGAGGTTTCACCGCCCGATGCGATCTGTATGACATTCTGTGGCGCAAAATTTTTGTTAAAACTGAATAGCAGGGTTACAATATCGTTTCCGCTGGCAATGGGTTCCGGGCGGTCAGCAAAATGGAGCTCCACCTTTGCATGAGGCATACCCAGCTGGACAACCTTCTGCAAAATTTCCGTTTCCATACGCTTTGCGACCTTTTGACGCTCGCGTGAGAGGAGAGATGCTTGTTTTTTTGTAGAGGCAAAAGACTGTGCCACATTTTCTTGGGCTATTCGAAGATTGTCTGCATAGTCGTCAATAGAATTGACGCGCATCTGGATGTCTTCCTGTATGGCGAGTAGTTCTGCCTCAGTGCTGACGTGATGGCGCTTTAGGAGTGCATAAATGGTATCCAGTCTGTTGCTGACAAACTCCAGCCGCTTAGGGTCGAGTTCTATGTCTTCGGCTGTGTGCTCTATTTCACTTATGATATCATCCAGCTCAATACGCACGGAAGATAAGCGCTCTGACAGCGCATCGGCTTGTGCGTACACATCTGATACATGATGCAATGAGTGCTCACTGTTCCGCAAATTGGTCACGATATCAGTGTGACCAGAAAGCTCTTGTAAGCATTCATACAGACTTTCTTTTATCTCGTTGGCATGTTCCAGTGTCTTGCATTCATTCTCCAACTCTTCCATCTCTCCTTCAGAAATGTTGGCCTCTTGGAGTTGTTCGAGTTGATATCGCAGAAAATCTTCCTCTTGCTGACTCTGCTTTGCATCGGACGTGAGTTTCTGGAGTGTGGCAAGGTCTTCGCGCCATGTTGCATAAGCCTTTTGATAGTTCTCAAGGAGCGTGGCAGGCAGAAGTGCGTCTATTGTGTCCAATAGAAACTCCTCGTGACCGAGCAGAAGGTTTTGGTGTTGCGAATGAATGTCAATAAGATGTTCTGAAAGGGCCTTCAAGAAAGAAAGTGGGGCAGGGGAGTCGTTGACAAAGGTGCGACTCTTTCCGGAAACCAGAAATTCGCGCCGAAGCGTACAGGAGTCTCCAGCCTCATAGCCTTCCGATTCCAGCAGATGGAGCACGGCTTCACTGAGTGCGTTAAACTCAGCCTCTATATAGCATTTTGCAGCACCTTGCTTAATAATGTTTCCTTCAGAACGTTGCCCCGTAAGCAGATTAAGAGCCCCCAGGATGATGCTCTTACCTGCACCAGTCTCACCTGTAATGACAGAGAAACCGTCCCTTATGTCAATGTCAAGGTTCTCTATCAGTGTGTAGTTTACGATGTGCAGGTGAGTCAGCATGTTAATCGATTATTTCTGCCCATTCGGGGGATTTTGATGCATTGATATTGGTCAACTGCTCTACTACGCTTTCGCGCTCAGAAGAAGTACCTTTACCTTTGAAAATCTGTATAAGTTCGTCAGATTTATACTCTGTAAACAGCTCAGGCAACTCAGAAAGAGGCTTATTCTCATGTGCTTGCGTGAGCAAACCTATACTTTCTGCTATAGTGGCACGTCCTCGTTCTGCATTTTCAGCCATTGTGTCAAGTCCTTCACGGAAGTATTTGTACTGAAGTTGACGGAACGGAGACATACTGTTATCCAGCATGTCGTTGATAATGGTATAGCGATTCTTTAGATTATTGAACGCTTTCCATCCATGAGAAGACAGGCTTTGCGAATTATTTACAATGGTTCTTGCTACTTCCAGGTAATCCGTTCCACCTTCGGGCGACATGGCATCCTCATCCAGCCCTATGATGAGATAGACATAGTAAGCGATAAGGGCCGTCAGTTCGTTGTCAATGACATCGGCACGAAAATCCAGATTGTCAAATTCCTGATAATTGAAGTTGAAAGAATCGTCTTGAGTGCTGAATAGCACGGTGGTATAAGAGGAATTGAAAACAGGACGAGTGGCCTGAACGCGGAGGGTGCAGGCAAAATGATGGTCTGCGTCGGAATATTCATTTACCGTAATGTTGAATGTGCAGGCGATGCGCTCGTTGCGCCGGAACTGCATATTTGTCCACTGGCGGTTATTGATGAATTCGTTCAGAGCCTTTTGAAGGTCCTCAAATACACTACTCGAAGATTGATCAACATTAAGGTGTGTGACAACAACCTTGGCGTCTAACTCCTGGGCATGAAGAAATGGGCACATACAAAGGAATGTGCCCATAACTACAAGGATATGTCGGAAAATCTGACGCACCATTGAGTGGATTAGTGAGCCAACATCATTGGCATAATAAGCATCAGCGATTCTACATCGGCATCGTTCTGTACGGGAACTATGATACCGGCACGGCTGGCGTCAGCAAGTTGCAGAACAACTTCTTCGGCCTGCAGATTGTTTACTACGTCGAGCAGGTTCGGACCCTTGAAACCAATGCTGATGGGTATTCCGTTGTAGTCGCATAAGAGGGACTCTACAGCCGACATAGAATAGTCTGTATCTTGCGAGGAAATGGTTAATTTGCTGTTTCCAATTTCCAACTTAATCAGTCCGCTGGCTACATTTGAGAAGATGTAGATGCGACGAAGAGCGGCAATCAGCGCATCGCGATTGACTGTTGCGCAGTTTGGATTATCTTTTGGTATGACGCGCGTATAGTCTGGATAGCGACCTTCTGTCAAGCGACTGTGGAACTCGAAGTTTTCGCTCTTAAAGGTAGCATTACGCTCTGTGAACGATATCTCGACGGTGCCGGCCTCCTTGGAGAAAATATTCTTGACGAGGGCGCAAGGCTTTTTGGGGAGGATGAAGCCACCGACTGTAGCGTTGTCAATATTCAGCACCTTGTTGCAGGCCAGCTTTAAGCCATCGCTGGCAACGAAAGAGAGTGAATTTTCATTTAGATGGAAGAAAACGCCATTCATTACAGGGCGAAGAGGATCGTCGGCTGATGCAAATGTGGTGCGACTAACTGCGCTGGCCAGCTTACTGGCTTCTATCGTGAAGGAAATGGCTCCTGTCGTGTCTTCACTAAATTCAGGGAACTCGTCTGCTGCTTGGGCCATGAAATTGTATTGTCCGTTCTGATAGCGCACCGTGGTTTCCCAATTTGTTTCATTGATGTAGATGTCCAGCGGTTGTTCGGGCAATTGTTTTACAGACTCCTCAATAGTCTTGGCATTGATGACGAAGCGAATATCTTTTTCGCAATCTTCTAATTCAGCAGTGGCAATAAGCGTAGATTCGCTATTGCTAGCTGTTATCTTAAGACTCTTCCCGGTTATCTCAAACAAAAAATTGCTTAGGATAGGGAGTGGGTTTTTGTCATCTACGACATTCTTGATTAACTGAAGGCGGTCAGACAACAGGCCGCTGGAGATAGTGAATTTCATATTGCTGTATTTTATTTGTTTTTTATAATATTCTTGTTCGAAGAACAAATGCCTTTATCAAAAGGTAAAATTAGATAATCCAATTGGAATAATAAAATGCTTAAAGGATTTTCTGCAAAATTGTATAATTAAAAAGCACACACCAAAACTGGCGTGTGCTGATAAAATTGGTTTGTAAAGGACAGGAAGGTTACTTCACTTTCTCTACAATAGCTTTGAACGCGGCAGGATTATTCACTGCGAGGTCGGCAAGCACTTTGCGGTTGATTTCAATACCTGCTTTGTGCAGAGCACCCATCAACTGAGAGTAGGAAAGACCTTCCAGACGTGCGGCAGCGTTAATACGCTGAATCCAAAGGGCACGGAAATTACGTTTCTTATTGCGACGATCGCGGTAAGCATAGGTCAGACCTTTCTCCCAAGTGTTTTTGGCTACGGTCCAAACATTTTTGCGTGCTCCAAAGTAGCCGCGAGTTAATTTCAGAATTCTTTTGCGTTTTGCACGAGATGCAACGTGATTGACTGATCTAGGCATTTTCTTGTTTCTTTATGAATGTTAGCGCTGCATTAAGCAGTCTTGTTGGCTAAACATTCAGATTAATTGATAGGTTGGACTTTTAACGAAGACAGAGCAGTTCGCGAATTTGTTTAACATTGGTCTTGTCCACGATGGCTACATGGTCAAGATTTCTCTTCTGCTTCTTGGTTTTCTTCGTAAGGATGTGGCTATGGTAGGCGTGTCTGCGCACTACTTTGCCTGTTCCCGTCAGCACAAATCTCTTTTTTGCGCCGGAGTTGGTTTTTACTTTTGGCATTCTTCTTTAAGTTTTTTGGAGGCGGCTGAGTGAGTTTGCCAAACACAGCGCGCACTCGTTGTTATTAAAAGGTTTAATAAAGTTGTCTAAAAGTTTTCGCCTTCAATCTTTGGCCCCTGATATTCCTTAGGTCCACGTTGTTGCATCTGACGCTTCTCGCGCTGAGGTTCTTCTTCTTTGCTTTCCGTTTTTTGTGCGGAATTGTTTTTTGAAACCTTCTTGGGAGAGATAAATACCGTCATACGTTTTCCTTCCAGAACGGGCATATTATCAACTTTGCCATATTCTTCGAGATCGTTGGCGAAGCGTAGCAAAAGAATTTCTCCTTGTTCTTTGAAAAGAATGGAGCGACCACGGAAAAAGACATATGCCTTGACCTTGTTTCCCTCAGAGAGAAACTCTTTAGCGTGCTTGAGTTTGAAGTTGTAGTCGTGGTCGTCGGTCTGAGGTCCGAAGCGTATCTCCTTTACCTCCATCTTGACCTGTTTTTGCTTCAACTCTTTTTGATGTTTCTTCTGCTGATAGAGGAACTTACTATAGTCGATAATGCGACATACAGGAGGATCTGCGTTGGGAGAAATCTCAACGAGATCTAAGTCCTGACTTTCGGCTAGCTGAAGAGCCTGGCGAGTCGGCATAATCGTTGCACCACTTCCTTCGATTACAACGCGGACTTCAGGAACGCGTATTTGTCGATTGACGCGGTATTGCAACTTGTTTTTGTCGTTTTTTATAGTCATTCTTTATAATGCGGGGGCAAAAATATAAAGTCTTTTTGAATAAACGAACTTTTTACTGAAATAAAATGAATTATGCGGTGTATTCATTTTTCTCAGCATCCACTTCACTGAGTACTTTAGTGGCGAAATCGGATAATGACATTGTGCCCTGATCGCCTTGACCTTGCCGACGTATACTAAGTGTTTGGGTGGCAGCTTCTTTCTCTCCGACAATCAGCAGATAGGGGATGTGCTTGAGTTCGTTGTCGCGAATTTTACGGCCGATCTTCTCGCTTCTGTCATCGACTGTGCAGCGGATATCCTTATTCTCCAGATATTTGCGAACCTGTTCTGCGTAATCATTATATTTATCGGAGATGGGGAGAACAACGCATTGGTCTGGAGTAAGCCAAAGCGGGAATTTTCCAGCAGTATGCTCTATCAGCACGGCGACAAACCGTTCCATAGAACCGAACGGGGCGCGATGAATCATTACCGGACGATGCTTTTTGTTATCTTCAGCAGTGTATTCAAGTTGGAAACGCTCTGGCAGGTTGTAGTCTACTTGGATAGTTCCTAATTGCCAGCGTCTGCCCAAAGCATCCTTGACCATAAAGTCGAGCTTCGGGCCGTAGAAAGCGGCTTCTCCAGATTCAATTTTAGCAGGAAGTCCTTTCTCTTCACAGGCTTCTATAATAGCTTGCTCAGCCCTTTCCCAAACTTCATCGTTGCCGATATATTTTTCTCGGTTTACCTTGTCACGCAGAGATATCTGAGCCTCAAATTTATCAAACTTAAGTGCCTTAAAGATAATCATAATGATGTCCATCACGCGGCAAAATTCGTCTTTTACCTGATCTGGACGACAGAATATATGGGCGTCATCTTGCGTAAATCCGCGTACTCGAGTCAATCCATGGAGTTCTCCACTTTGCTCATACCGATAGACGGTTCCAAACTCGGCTATTCGGAGCGGAAGATCTTTGTATGAACGCGGTTTCCAGGCAAATATTGAACAGTGATGGGGGCAGTTCATAGGCTTAAGCATATATTCTTCGCCTTCTTCGGGCGTATGAATAGGCTGAAAGCTATCTTTGCCATATTTAGCATAGTGTCCGCTCGTTACATAAAGATTCTTGGAACCTATATGTGGGGTCATTACTTGCTGATAACCAAATCGTTTCTGAATACGTTTAAGGAAATCTTCAAGTTGCAGACGAAGCACGGTTCCCTTAGGAAGCCAAATCGGGAGGCCTTTGCCTACGAGCTCAGAGAACATAAACAGTTCCATTTCCTTACCGATTTTGCGGTGATCACGGCGTTTTGCTTCTTCTAAAAGAAGTAGGTATTCCTCCAGAAGTTTCTTTTTGGGGAAAGTAATGCCATAGACGCGTGTGAGTTGAGGACGTTTTTCGTCACCACGCCAGTAAGCGCTGGACACAGCCATCACCTTAACGGCTTTTATAGGTGCAGTCGTTGTCAAGTGCGGGCCACGGCACAAATCGGTAAAGTTGCCTTGTGTGTAGGTCGTGATGTGGCCGTCTTCAAGGTCATTGATAAGTTCTTGCTTATAGGTCTGCCCTCGTTGGCCAAAGAAATTGAGTGCTTCGGCCTTGCTGATGTTCTGTCGTACAAGGGCTTCTTTCTTAGCAACCAATTCATACATCTTTTTTTCTATCTTCTCGAAGTCTCCCTCTGTAATGGTAACTCCCTCAGGGGGCATAACGTCGTAATAGAAACCGTTTTCAATGGCAGGGCCTATGCCAAACTGTGTACCAGGCCATAATTCTGCAATAGCTTCCGCCATAAGGTGGGCACTGGTGTGCCAAAATGCATGTTTGGCTTCGGGTGCATCCCATTTGTATAGTTGGATGGTTCCGTCCTCTGTGATGGGGCGATTGAGTTCAATGGTTTCGCCGTTAATGCTACAAGCTAAGAGGTCACGAGCTAGGGCTGGAGAGATGCTTTCAGCGATTTCATAGCCAGTTACTCCTTTTGGAAATTCCCTAATCGAAGCGTCTGGAAAAGTTATCTTAATCATATTGTTCAGTTGAGTTTATTTTCGCTAGATTGGATGTTTGCGTTGGCAAAGTTAAGCATTTTAATTTTTCAACCACTTATCAAGCCAGCGGAAGAATGTGCGTTGCCACAAAATGCCATTCTGCGGTTTGAGTACCCAGTGGTTTTCGTCTGGGAACAGAAGAAGTTGTGCCGGAATGCCACGAAGACGTGCTGCCGCAAATGCACTTTCGGCTTGTGTGTACTCTATGCGGAAGTCGCGTTGGCCATGGATGCAAAGAATGGGGGCCGTCCATTTATCGACATAGAGGTGTGGACTCTCTTGATAGGCCTTTTGCATCTGGCCGTCAGCTGTTTTAATCCAAGGAGCGGCTCCTAGGTCCCAATTGGGGAACCACATTTCTTCCGTTTCTACGTATTGTTGTTGCGTGTTGTATATTCCATCGTGAGCAATGAGCGCTTTAAAACGTCCATCGTGATGGCCAGCGAGCCAATAGACGCTAAATCCGCCAAAACTGGCGCCTACAGCTCCACGGTGCTCGGTATCAACATAGGGCTCCTTGCTAATGTCGTCAATGGCGGAAAGGTAGTCTTGCATACAAAGTCCGGTATAGTCGCCACTTATCTCTTCTAACCATTCCATGCCATAACCGGGTAGTCCGCGTCGATTTGGGGCTATGATTATATAACCATGCGCAGCCATAATTTGGAAGTTCCAACGGAAGCTCCAGAACTGGCTGATGGGTGATTGTGGGCCTCCTTCGCAGTAGAGCAGAGTCGGATATTTCTTTGTGGGGTCAAAATGAGGCGGATATATAACCCAGCATTGTTCTTGCTTGTTATCCACGGTCTGAACCCAGCGTTCTTTTACCTCGCCGAGTGTGAGTTGTTCGAAGATTTCCTTATTCTCATTGGTCAATTGAACCACTTGTGGGTCGCCCTTTCCGAGTTGTAGGAGGAAAACATCGTCAGGATGACTCATGGAATGTTTCTTCACCAGAAGACTCTTATTGTCTGGCCCGAGTTGGCAGATGCTATAGTCGGCAACTTCGTCAGTCAGTTGTGTTACCTTACCTTTTAAGTTGGTTTGATAGATGTTTATTTTCCCATGCCAGCATGCGCTGAAATACAGAGTCTTGCTATCAGCTCCCCACACGAAGGTTTCTACACCTGTTTCCAGATTTTCGGTTACGAAGTCGAATGTATTATTCTTTAGGTTAAATACGCAAAGGCGTGTGCGGTCGCTTTCGTAACCATCGCGCGCCATACTGGTCCACGCAATGTACTTCCCGTCGGGTGAGAAAACGGGATTTTGATCGTAGCCTACAAAATTTTCGCCTTCACGCGTGTTGGGAGACTGCGCCTCAAGGCTTTCGGTAGTTTTAATGTCCGGATTTGTCCAACCCTCAGGCTTGCAGAGGTTTTTTATAGTTTTGTGTGTGGTTACATCATAGAGATATATGTCTGAGTCGGTAGAAATGGCGTAATTTACCCCCGTTTTCTTTCGGCAGGTGTAGGCAATGAGCTTTCCGTTGGGGCTCCATGCCAGTTGCTCTATGCCACCGAATGGTTCCATGGGACTTTCAAAAGGTTCTCCTGCAAGAATATCCGTCTCGTCTATTAATGCTTGGCCATCGAAGGTAGCTACAAACGGGTGGGGAACAGATTTGACATAATGGTCCCAATGTTTGTACATCAAATCATTGATGACCATACCGGTAGCCTTAGGCAGGTCGGCGTCATTTTCGGCAATGCTTTCGTTCATAGGCACCTCCTTGACTAAGATAACCTTGCTACCATCTGGAGAAAAGAGATAATCGGCCACATCTTCGGCAATGGTTTTGAACTCTCCACCTTGTGCAGAACCTACAAAGAGTTTTCCACCTCGCAGATAAGCCACTCGGCTACCATTGCCGATATAGGTTGCGGAAAGACCTTGGGCCAATTGCTTTCGACTACCGTCTAGCAGATTTTTCTGCCAGATTCGGCTTGTGCTATTATTCTGCTTTTTGTTATAGTGCGTTACACTGTAGAGCAGAGTGTTTCCATCGGGCGATAGTGTGGCACTACCGATGCGTCCCATTTCCCAAAGTCGTTCGGGAGTAAGTAGGTCGTCCGATTGTTGGGCTGTGGCAGTGGATGCCATTAGGGCTGTAGCCATGAGAATAGTCTTTGCTTTCATCAAGTTTCTTATGTAAGTACCTATTTATATTTAATGGTCGCAAAGGTATAACATTCTTCTGAGAAAGAGTATAAAAGCAAGGTGCAAATACGCTCTGTTGGGGTCTGTATATAGAGGATGTTTGTGGCAAAGCTCCCTTTTTAGCACTTTCAACTTTGGGGACATTTAGAGGTTACTCCAGAGCTTATGTAAGAAGCAGAACATAATACAGTCCATAGAGGCTGTCTGTTTTGCTTGGCTTTTATGCATTCGTATAAAGTTTATCTGTTCTTATGCTATCTTGATACAGTCAAACAACGATTTAAGTTTGAAGAATAGCAATAAGTTGTGAGATGAAAACTGCTTCGATTGCCAAGATTTTCAGTTGCTATATAAAACAGGTTCATATACAGTCCAAATTTGTTTTATGAGCAGGAGTCAAGCGAAAGGTCGCTTCTGCAAATCTTAATAATGCAGTTTGGCTATTTTTTGACTTTCCACTATCTTCGCGAGCGGAATAATTTTAACTCAATAATAATCTTAGCAATTATGACGATTAAAGATGTAAATTTCAACAGCGCAAAAGTCATCGTGCGTGTGGATTTCAATGTTCCCCTTAATGAGGCGGGTCAAATTACTGATGATACGCGTATTCGTGGCGCACTTCCTACGCTGAAGAAGGTCCTTGCAGACGGAGGCGCTCTCATTATTATGAGTCATATGGGAAAGCCCAAAGGAAAAGTGAATCCTAAATTTTCACTTGGCCAGATTACGGACGCTGTAAGTGTCGCGCTGGGAGTTCCTGTAAAGTTTGCCCCTGATTGTGCAAAGGCGCAAGAACAGGCCGCAAGCCTAAAACCAGGTGAAGTCTTATTACTGGAGAATCTGCGTTTCTATCCTGAAGAAGAAGGAAAGCCTGTTGGCATTGATAAAGAAGATCCGGCGTACAAAGCTGCTAAAGAAGAAATGAAGGAGCGTCAGAAAGAATTTGCAAAAACACTTGCTTCCTACGCAGACTTTTATGTAATGGATGCTTTTGGTACGGCTCATCGTCGCCATGCCAGTACAGCCGTCATTGCAGATTATTTTGATGCTGAGCATAAGCTTTTGGGTTTCCTGATGGAAAAAGAAGTGGAAGCAGTGGATAATGTGCTATCCAATATAAAGCGTCCTTTTACTGCAATTATGGGCGGAAGTAAGGTAAGCACGAAGATCGGAATTATTGAAAATCTACTTGGTAAGGTGGATAACCTTATTTTATGCGGTGGTATGACTTATACATTTGCAAAGGCCTTAGGTGGAAATGTAGGCGAGTCTATCTGCGAAAATGACAAATTGGATCTTGCGCTTGATATCCTAAAACAGGCTAAAGAAAAGGGTGTCAATCTGGTGCTCGGCACGGATTGTGTGGCTGGAGACAATTTTGCTAATGATTGTAATACGCAGGTTTGCCCGGCTGGCGATATTCCCGCTGGTTGGGAGGGATTGGACGCTGGTCCGGAAACTCGGAAGTCGTTTGCGGCAGCCATTGAAAACGCAAAGACAATCTTATGGAATGGACCTGCTGGCGTGTTTGAGTTCGATAATTTTACGGCTGGTTCGCGAGCAATAGCAGAAGCAATTGCCAAAGCTACTGAGAATGGAGCCTTCTCTCTTATCGGCGGTGGCGACAGTGTAGCTTGTATCAATAAATTTGGTATGGCTGACAAGGTTAGTTATATATCTACTGGCGGTGGAGCTCTATTGGAAGCAATTGAAGGAAAGGTGCTTCCGGGCGTAGCAGCTATTAAAGGATAAAATTTACTTAAAATAGCATCTTATTATTGAGTAGGTGATGCCTTAGCATTGCCTACTCTTTGTTTTATGAAATATTCTATAAAATAAAGCGAGTTGCTTTTTGGCACAGTGGTATCTATTCTACGTTTCTACGGGAAGTTATTCTGATGGGATTTTCTAGTAGCCACATTTTCCACTCATCGTGGTAAGTAACAGTCTGTTCTGGAAGTAAAATTAAAGCAAGTATTTACTCTTTTTGTGTCTTTATTTTGGAGCTTGCTTGTTTAGAGATTCGTGAAGAGGCAATATACAAAATCGCCACAAATGAATTAAATCATCTGTGGCGATTTTACTAGCGTAGTAAAAGTCTATTTGGCGCTCTTCAATTTGGCTGCCATCGCTTTGGCGGCATTTTTACCATCGCCCATAGCTAAGATGACCGTGGCGCCACCGCGTACAATATCTCCTCCGGCGAATAGCATAGGCACGCTCGACTCTAGTTGTTCATTTACATCAATGGTGCCTTTGCGTCCAAGACTGAGATTTTCCACTGTATGAGTGAATATCGGATTTGGAGAAACGCCTATTGCTACAATTACCAAATCAACTTCCTTGCGAACAATAGCCCCTGGAATTGGTTGTGGACTGCGTCGGCCACTTTCATCAGGTTCTCCGAGTTCCATCTGCTGAAGTAAGACTGCGCAGACTCGCCCTTGCTCGTCAGACTCGTATTTTATGGGGTTGTGAAGAGTTAAGAACTCCACACCTTCCTCTTTTGCGTGTCGAACTTCCTCAATACGCGCAGGCATCTCATTCTCCGAACGACGATAAACGATGGAGGCACTTTCTGCCCCAAGGCGCAGGGCTGTACGAACGGAGTCCATAGCAGTATTGCCACCTCCGACGACGATTACATGTTTGCCTAAAGGAAGAGGTGTGTCAGACTGGTCAGAAGATGCGTCCATTAGATTGACCCGAGTGAGGTATTCGTTCGACGAAAGTATGTTGTTCAGATTTTCTCCTTCGATGCCCATAAAGCGAGGTAGTCCTGCGCCAGTTCCAGCAAAGACACCAACAAATCCCTGCTTTGTGAGTTCTTCTAGGGTAATGGTTTTGCCCACGATGCAGTTACGCACAAAGGTTACGCCACGTTTTTCAAGATTTTCAATTTCTGTGTCGATAATATTGTTCGGCAAACGATATTCGGGAATACCATAGCGGAGTACACCGCCAAGTTCGTGGAGCGCTTCAAATATGGTAATATCATATCCGTGGTTACACATCTCTCCAGCAAATGATAGTCCCGCAGGACCAGAGCCAATGACAGCAATGCGTGGGCGTTCCGTTTGTAGTCCTTCGGCTTCTTTGGCCGAGGCCGAGAGTGGGGCGGCGTTATCGGCTACAAATCTTTCCAAATATCCGATGGCCACAGGCTCGCTCTTCATCTTGTGGTGGATACATTTGCTTTCACATTGTTTCTCTTGTGGGCAGACACGGCCACATACAGCAGGCAAACTGCTCGTTTCACGTATGACGGCAGATGCTACATCTATTTCACCTTTCTCCAGGTGCTTGATAAAGCGAGGAATGTCAATGCCGACCGGACATCCGGTAACACAACCTGGATTATTGCAGTCCAAACAACGCTTGGCTTCCGTCATGGCTTCTTCTTTGGTAAGGCCGAGGTTTACTTCCTTGCGTAATTCTCGGGCGCGCACTTGTGCATTGAGCTCGCTCATCTTGACGCGTGGAATTTGAGTGCGTTCTGTTGGCTTCATTGACTTACGCAATTCTACTCTCCAAGCACTGTCGCGACTGTCATCTTCTTCGGCTACGTCGGTTTGCTTATAGGATTCGTAGGCGGCAATCTCTTCTGGCTTGAAGCCACGTAGGCGTGACATCATCTCATCGAAATCTACTTCATGCCCATCAAACTCTGGGCCGTCAACACAAACAAATTTGGTCTGCCCACCTACAGTAACGCGACAAGCTCCGCACATACCGGTACCATCCACCATAATCGTGTTCAGTGAAACATCAGTTGAAATCCCATACTTCCGAGTAAGTACGCAAACAAACTTCATCATAATGGCAGGGCCTATGGCAAAGCATTTGTCAACCTTTTCGCGCTGGATGACATCTTCGATACCTTGCGTGACAAGTCCTTGCTTTCCTGCAGAGCCATCATCCGTCATGATGACCACTTCGTCTGCTACCTTGCTCATCTCATCTTGTAAGATGATGAGGTCTTTGTTTCGACCTGCTAAAACGGCCACGACTCTGTTTCCGGCCTTTTTTAAGGCTGTAGCAATGGGCAACATGGGGGCAATGCCGACACCGCCACCAGCGCAAACCACCGTACCAAAATTCTCAATATGTGTGGCTTTCCCTAGTGGACCGACAAGGTCGTGAATCTTATCACCTACGTTGAGTCGGGCCAGTTTGGACGAAGAAACGCCCACTTCTTGTACCACAATTGTGACAATCCCTTTCACGGCATCAGATGATGCAATTGTCAAAGGCATACGTTCGCTATTTTCATCCACACGCAGGATGACAAAATGACCTGCTCGATGGGCCCGAGCAATTTCCGGGGCTGCAACCTCGAAAAGAAAAACCTTTTCAGAAAGTTGCTTCTTCGATAAAATCGTGTTCATAAAGAATTTGTTAGACTTAATTTCAGATAGGAGCCCATCGCTTTAGCAGGACTCCGACCTCTGGTTTTAGGCTTTTGGGTTTGTAGAAAATTGATTTGTCTGCAATATTCACAAAAAAATCCAACAACACAAAGCAAAAATCTCATTCTGACGTAATAAATATATAATATGAGAAGAGAATTATGTGTTCAGTGGATTTAACTATGGTCTAAGTACATTCGATTATCCGGGATTTGATTTCACACTGTGAAACGCAGAGTTCACACTGTGAAATTCAAATTTCATACTGTGAACTGAAAAACCGAAGGGAGAAAATCCACGTTTTCCTTATGGGGTAAACAAAAAAGAGCGTGTTATCTTTGTCTGTCTCAAAAGTTTTTCTAATTTTGCCCCGCTTTTGGACTCGTTCCATTATTACAAACATTTAAACTAAACATTAATTTTTATGGCAAACCAGTACGAGACCGTTTTCATCCTTACTCCCGTGTTGTCTGACCAACAGATGGCGGAAACGGTCGAGAAGTTTCAGAAGTTGCTTACTGATAACGGAGCAGAAATTCTGAACAAAGAAAATTGGGGTCTGAAGAAATTGGCTTACCCCATTCAGAAAAAGAGCACGGGATTCTATTCACTCGTTGAATACAAGGCAGAACCCGAATTGATTGACAAACTTGAGATAGCATTTCGCCGTGACGAGCGCGTATTGCGTTATCTGACTGTCAAACTCGACAAGTATGCAATTGAATACGCTGAGAAGCGTCGTAAAAAACTTAATCCTCAGGAGGCATAACTATGGCACAAGCACAAAGCGAAATACGTTATTTGAACGCTCCGTCTATTGACGTTAAGAAGAAAAAGTATTGCCGTTTCAAGAAGAGCGGTATTAAGTATATCGATTATAAGGATCCCGAATTCCTGAAGAAGTTTCTGAACGAACAGGGTAAGATTCTTCCTCGTCGCATTACTGGAACTTCCTTGAAGTACCAGCGCCGCGTTTCACAGGCCGTTAAGAGAGCTCGCCATCTGGCTCTGCTTCCTTTCGTAACCGATTTAATGAAATAATTTTAGAGGATCACGACTATGAAACTTATACTTAAAGAAAATATTCCCGGACTTGGATACAAGGACGATGTAGTAATCGTAAAAGACGGTTATGGTCGCAATTATCTTATTCCCACCGGAAAGGCAGTTATTGCTTCTAAATCCGCCCTCAAAGTATTGGAGGAAGAGCTGAAACAACGCGCCAAGAAGATTGCAAAGATTAAGAATGATGCAGAAGCACAGGCTGAGCAGTTGAAGAATATCAAACCAATTGTTATTGCAACGAAAGTTAGTAATACGGGTACCGTGTATGGTTCTGTAACGGCTTTGCACATTGCTGATGCACTGAAAGAGCAGGGTTTCGATATAGACCGCAAGATTATCGCCCTCAAGGATGTGAAGGCCATAGGTGAATTTGTTGCTGTCGTAAACCTACATAAGGATGTTGCCGTAGAAGTTCCTTTTACCGTTGTGGCAGAGGGCGCTGAGGCTGAGAAGCAAGAAGAAACATCCGCCGAAGTTGTAGAAGAAACCATAGAAGAGGCTTCTGAAACCGAGGAAGTTGCTGAGGCTTAAGGCAATATTCAAAACCTTATAATAAAATGTCGCATCGTTTCGGTGCGACATTTTTATTTTATTTCTTAATTTTAAGGCCAAATAGGGATTTGAATGCGCTACTTTATTGAATTTTCCTACGATGGTACCGCGTATCATGGCTGGCAGGTACAACCTAATGCCCGGTCTGTGCAGGCGGAGTTGAATAGGGCCCTGTCGCTTCTTTTGAGGCAGGAGGTGAATACGACTGGGGCCGGACGAACAGACGCAGGGGTGCATGCCCTGAAAATGTATGCTCATTTTGATGCTGAGCTGATTGAAAGTATAGACCAATGTGTTTACCGGCTCAATCGCATACTGCCACAAGATATTGCAGTGTATGGAATTCGTCAAGTGGAGTCTGATAGCCATGCCCGTTTCGATGCAGTTTCCAGAACCTATCATTATTTCGTTTATACGCAAAAGAATCCATTTCGTCAGCATTATGCTTTCCGTCTGCCGTATAAAGTAGATTTTGCGTTGATGAATAGGGCCGCCTTGGAACTTCTGACCATAGAAGATTTTTCCAGTTTCTGCAAGGCGCATTCTCAGGCTCACACGCATATTTGCCATGTGGAAAAAGCCGAATGGACAGAAGTGGAGCCCGATTTGTGGCGTTTCGAGATTCGCGCCGACCGATTTTTGCGTAATATGGTCCGCGCTATTGTGGGGACACTTATAGATGTAGGCCGAGGTAAAATTAGTGTTGATGATTTTAAAGAAGTGATAGCTCGCAGAGACCGTTGTGCGGCTGCGGAGTCGGTACCAGGGGAGGCACTGTTTCTGGTAGATATTGTGTATCCGTATTAATTCGTAGGAGTCCGGTATGAAGCGCGTATTTCTCTTTAAGCATCCTCCCATAGGAAGGCAGTTTCTTGCCATCAATCTATTTGGGTTTATTCTGACAAGGCGTCCACTTTCTGCTGTGGAACTTAATCATGAGCGAATCCATACCGTTCAGCAACGTGAACTCCTTTATGTATTCTTCTATCTTTGGTACGTATGTGAGTGGCTCTATGGACTTGTCCGATACCGTAACGGCATGAAAGCATACCGTCAGATAAGTTTTGAAAAAGAAGCATATAGACATCAGCACGACTTGGATTATCTGTCTGTCCGACGCCATTACTGCTACAATCAGTAGTGAGGGCCAAGAAAAGTGTATTTCTTGCTTTCTTGTGAGATAATTATATTAACAGATATCTCTGTTTACTCAAATTGAATGTCTATATTTGCTGACGACAATATTATCAAACTATGAAAATCTCCATAATTACAGCTACATACAACAGTGGGGCTACACTGAAAGATACGATAGAAAGCGTATTGGCTCAGACTTATGAAGATTATGAGTATATAGTCAAAGATGGGGGGTCTACAGACGATACTCTTGATATAGTAAATCAGTATTCGTCCCAATTTAAGGGACGGTTGAAGGTGGTGTCCGATGCAGACCAAGGTATCTATGATGCTATGAATAAGGGATTGAGGCTTGCCACCGGTGATGTTGTGGGAATACTTAATTCCGACGATTTCTATACCTCGACAGATGTTTTGCAGAGTATAGCAGACGCATTTGCGCAGCATGATATTGATGCAGTATATGCAGATGTCCACTATGTACACAGTGATAATCTGCAAAAATGTACTCGCTACTATTCCTCCAAGATATTTAAGCGCAGATGGATGCGTTTTGGATTTATGCCAGCCCATCCTTCATTCTATTGCAAGCAGGAAATCTATGAAAAGTACGGTGTGTTTGATACCTCTTTCCGTGTGGCAGCCGATTTTGAGAATCTTTTGCGCTTAATCTTTGTGCACAGGATAAGAACACATTATATAGATAAGGATTTTGTTACGATGCGCACGGGAGGGGCATCTAACCGGAATTTCCGTAGCAGGTGGCAAATTATGAAAGACCACCTGCGGGCTCTTAGGAAAAATGGGGTATACTCAAATATGTTTATGCTGAGTTTACGCTACATCTATAAGATTTACACGCTTGTAAAGGGGAATTTATCTAAGAGATAGTGGCGAAATCTTACCACACAGACTTATGGAATTATCCGACTTAGTGGAGTACCACGAGGTCGGATATTTGTTGTAGAAACTCTGTAGTAAGCCCTTTCTTGACCAGTAAGTCACGGTCTTGGTCAAAGAGATTTCGGTTGGAGATAGGCTTTTTCTCATTGAAGAGCAAGTAACGTGAATAGCGTTCTATAGCCATTGCTATGTTTCCCGAGAGCAGAGCCACATGGCCTGCATTGAGAAAATCGGTTTGTCTGGGCTTGTTATCAATCAGACCCAGATATAACTGCTCTGCTTTATCCCAATTATCTGTTAAAAGATATAGCCAGGCTAACGCACGTTTGCTGTCATCAGAGGGACGTAGATAATCGCTCTTGATAAGGCTTTGTTCCGCTGTTTGATAATCGCCTAAATGCATTTGGCATTCTCCGATTTTAATCAGATAATCCAGGTGGGAACTATCATTGCTGAACAATTCATCATAGAGCTGGAGCGAGCGGTTGAAATTGTTCAGTCTGAAATACAGATAAGCCAGACGTTGTAAGGTCCAAGAGGAGTCGGCGTTGAGTACTAAGGCTTGTTCGTAGTCAATAAGCGCTTCGTTAAGTTGATTGGATTTTTCCTTACAATAACCAGACTTTTCAAAGTCGCTGGCAATGAGATTGGCAGGCCGGATAAGTCTGAGATATTTTAGTCCATTCTCCCAGTCACTCTCCTTTATATAAATATCTGAAAACTTGCGTAAAACAGATTCTTTAATAAAGATTTCTTTCAAGTATGTATTGTCTACAAAATGGAGGTCTAATTGGAATGGATTAGCAAATAAATCACGGTGTTTATATAGAGTATAGAATCTGTAGAGATCTTGTAGATAGAATTGTATAGATTGTATGACGTCCTGTTGCTTATCCGTTGAAGGGGAGTCCTCCATAACACCTTGAACTTGTTCAATATGCTCAAAAATATTTTTCACATGCGAGCTGGGCATACGCAATATGAAAAGTGTGAATGCATATCTTGAAGTATCGGATAGATGCTGTTTGTCGTAAAATTGAGCCAACTTTTGGACATCGAAGTCGATTTGGGAGAATGCGGAATGCTCTGTACTGAATGGGAAGAACCAATTTTCAGATTTATCAAAGAACGGAATGGAGCGACAGAGTTGGGCAAATGTGGAATAGAACGTATCTGTACCTTTTTTTTGAAATGCAATTAAGTCCTGTACCTTATCCTCTATTTGTTCAGCAAGTTCTTTTTGTTCCCAACCCGGATTATAATCGGACAGTGATTCTACTAACTCATCGGAAGAGGTAAACAAATTGCCCATTTGTTTAGCATGCTCCTGCAGCCAAGGCATGATTTGTTCGTTTATATTCTGTAGATCTGTTTTTGTACGAAGATTCTGGATGAGTTGGTATTGGAGTGCCTCAATATGCTGGCAGAAGAAATCGTCTTGTAGTATTTTCTCAATATATTCTCGTAGTTCATCATACAAGTGGATACGCTTGCTGTATTTTATAACAGCAAAAACAATACCAACCATACTGCGAATCCTTACTTGAACATCGGTTTCAGTGAAAAACAGCAAGAAAAGGGTAGAAAACTTCTGCTCATCAAAGACATTTAATAAAGAGAGAGTCAGTGCCGATATGGAATTTAGAAGCGGAGCATTATTGTCCAGAGCAATCAGGCGGACTAACGATAGAAATGACTCCGGATTCTCTTCAGTCCACTTGTCTGACA
This sequence comes from Alloprevotella sp., assembly GCA_017478625.1. Classification (GTDB taxonomy): domain Bacteria; phylum Bacteroidota; class Bacteroidia; order Bacteroidales; family Bacteroidaceae; genus Alloprevotella. The sequence continues at coordinate 202,136 of JAFVDF010000005.1, read as the reverse complement.
GAATCAAATCATCGAAGCACAATGATATTGTACGGGATTCCTGCCCAGTCTGAGGATGATTTAGTTCAGATCGGATACTCTCAAAAGATGCTCGACGCTGTCGCAAAAGGAGAGTGTCATATATTTCGTATGCCTGACGATAAAATTGCGCGTACTGATTATGCCGCGTGGGATCCTGGCTTCCGTTTTTTAAATATTTGAGTAACAACTCATAAGACTCCCTTAATTGACGGGTTTGCTCAAATAAGATGTCGGCTTGCGACAGCGTCCCCTCCATCTGGATAATGGCTCCGAGGAGCCAGCCGGAGTCTAAATTTGTTTGAACGGAACGTAGAAACGCCGGGGTCAATGGGTGAACAGACATTTACAAAGAGGCTTTGGGGAATTTTGGGAGAACGAGACGACGTATGGTAGTATCATTCAACTCATATACGTCTTTCAAAATATCAATACAACAGTCCTTTCCTTTGGCCGCAATAGAATCAATGGCCGCATTGTAGGCTAGTCTGAGTGCAGAAATATTCTTTCTGTCTGTGTTACTTGTTCGCTGCGTGCACAGGGCAAGTACAGTGTTCTTCTTAAGCCCGCTTTTTTGAGGGGATAATAACTTTGCGCCCTTACACAAAGCCTGGGTAAGATAGGGCTCGGGAAGAACCGTGGCATCCACCTGATTATTTTCAATCATACTTAAGCGGGTCGCATAATTCCCTATTTGCGGAAATGCGACATCCGTATCTTTAAGATTTGCCAAAGCCAGAAGTTCTTTGGCTACATTCTCTGAATTACTATTTCGCTTACTGGCGATGATACGCCCCTTGAGATCTTTCAAACTTTGTAAGCGCAATAAGGTGGGAGAAACTATGCCCCAATTGTTGGGCGTATTTAATATTGCGGTAAGTTGCTCAGACTTTTTATTCAGCTCATTGTACGTGGGCTCATCAAGGAGAGATGCATAGATGTCACCTCTTAATACAGCATCTGAACAGTCTTCTTGAGAAGGCAAGACAACTACTTTACACAGGAGCTTCTGGCGTTGAAATTCACCATACTTTTCAGCGTAAAAAAAAGGGAGAGCAGAGAGCGTTTCTTCAACCCCTATAAAAATAGTATCTTCCGACAGAGTTGTTCTCTTGTCGGTTTGCTTGTCCTCCTTATCCTTTGAGCCACAGGCACAGAATAGTAACAGAGAAAGGAGTAGAAATAAACGTGTTCTCATTATTCGGTAGGTTGGTAAGGCAAAGATACGAAAAAATCCCACATATCTCCAATGTGTATGAACAGCCTTGTGAGATGTTCAAAATATTGACTCTATTGATTGGGAGGACTTGTGTGGAATTTAGGGTATTGTTTGGCATTATGAAATTGAAAAACTATTTTTGGGAAATATTTAATATTCACTTAAAACCGACTTAATCATGCAACTAACTCCCGAATCTGTTTTTTCCATCTTTGCTGAAATTAATAAGATACCTCGCCCCTCTGGAAAAGAGGAGAAAATGACACAATTCCTTATTGAATTTGGGCAGAAGCTAGGCCTGGAAACTCGTAGAGACGAGGTGGGAAATGTAGTCATAAAGAAACCGGCAACAGCAGGTATGGAATCTGCTCCCGGAGTAATCCTCCAAAGTCACATGGATATGGTATGCGAAAAGAATGCCACACTTGATTTTGACTTTGATAATGATGCCATCCAGACATATATAGACGGCGAATGGCTTACGGCGAATGGTACAACACTGGGTGCTGACGATGGAATCGGTTGTGCTATGCAAATGGCCGTTTTGGTAGATGATAATATCAAGCATGGACCTCTGGAATGCGTATTCACCGTGGATGAAGAACGTGGACTTACTGGCGCAGAAGCATTGAAGCCGGATTTTATGGAAGGTGATTACCTTATCAATTTGGACTCTGAAGATGAGGGCGAAATCTTCGTTAGTTGTGCCGGCGGGGCTAATACAACCGCAAAATTCCCGTTCTCGGAGGAAGCCGTTCCTGAAGACGCCTATGCATTCAAGGTATCTGTAAAAGGATTAACAGGAGGACACTCTGGAGACGATATAATAAAGAAACGTGCAAACGCAAACAAATTAATCATAAGATTTCTTTGTCAGATTTTAGAACATACAGAAGTACGTTTGGTAGATATACAGAGCGGTGGGCTACATAATGCCATTCCCCGAGAGGGATTTGCTGTTGCTGTGATTAGTAATAGTGAGCGCGATTGGCTCTCTGCAACGTTTAATCAGTATGTGGCAGCTGTAGAAAAAGAGTTTGAAGTTACAGAAAAGGATCTGCACTTGGAACTGACCTCTGTATCCGTTCCGTCTAAGGCTCAGACCTTTGAGCAAACATGTCGCTTTGTTCAAGCACTTAATGCTGTCCACAATGGTGTGTTCTCTATGAGTCAGACCATTGAAAACTTTGTGGAGACCAGTTCGAACTTGGCAAGCATTCATAAGACCGAGGAGGGAATTGTAGTTGTAACGAGTCAGCGCAGTAGCCTTATGAGTAATCGTGAGAACGTCAGTGCTGTTGTTAGATCAGCCTTTGTTCTTGGTGGCGCTACTTATGTCAAAACCGGAGAAGGCTATCCTGGATGGGAAACGAACCCGAATAGCAAATTAGTTAAAATAGCTGTGGAGACGTATAAATCTCTTTTCGACAAAAATCCCAAAGTTTTAGGTATCCATGCTGGCCTTGAATGTGGACTGTTCAGCGTCAAATATCCCCATTTAGATATGATAAGTATCGGTCCGACGCTCCGAGGTGTGCATAGTCCAGATGAGAAATTGCTGATTCCTACGGTTGATTTGGTTTGGAGGCACCTGTTGCTTCTATTGGAGGAATTAGGAAAACTGGTTAAATAGGGTTGTACTAGAATCTGTAAAGTCTTCGAATTAATGCTTTTATGAAGAAAATTCTTTTCTTTATTTTGTTGTCGTCGTGCCTTGTTGCGTGTATGGACGATGATAACTATTTGGTGTCTCCGACAGCTGCAATTTCCATTTGGAAAGACACGGTCAGTCTGGACACCGTTATAGCAAACGAAGTGACGCCTACAGATACATTTAAGATTTATAATCCGCACAATCAGCCGATACGTTTTGAGCGTATTTGGTTAGAAGGTGGAGTTGAATCTCCGTTTAGAATCAATGTGGATGGACAGTCTCTATCAGGGGGAGAGACTCTCAGTAATGTAGAAATAGGAAAACGTGATAGCCTGATAATTTTCCTTTTTGTACGTGCCACAGATTTTGATAGAGATGATGCCGTAAAAATTATAGATAAATTGCACTTTCTGACTGAGGGAGGAAAGGAACAACATGTGGTATTGAAATGCTATTCGCAAAGTGTTATTCCATTGGAACAATTACGTGTTGGAAACACCCAAGTGTTAGATGCGTCACGTCCATACCATATTAAGGATAGCATAGTAGTGGAAGAAGGTGGGCAATTACTTATTCAGCCCGGAGTAACATTGCTGTTTCACAATGATGCCCGATTAATTGTTTACGGCAAACTTTCGTTGAATGGCAGTGTGGATGAAAATGTAGTGCTCCGCGGAGATAGACTGGGAAATATGCTTACCGATATTCCGTACGATAAGATTCCCAATCAGTGGGACGGTATCTATTTTCGCTCCACAAGTACAAATAATGAGATAGACTACGCTGATATCCACAGTGCCAATGTGGGTGTGCAAATAGAAGGCTCCGATTTGTCCCAACAATCGCTTGTGTTGAGAAATAGCATTATTCATAACACCGGGAGTTATGGACTCTTGGCAAAAAATGCAAATGCTACAGTGATAAATACCCAGATAACCAATTCGGGGAACGATTGCGTCAAATTGTTGGGGGGAGATTATACATTTATCCATTGTACCATTGCGCAATTTTACCCGTTTGTCGGAGGACACGGCGTAGCTTTTGATTTTTCTAATTATGAAGATGAAGAGCGTCTGCCTTTAGTCAATCTCGAGGTGGCTAATACCATCGTCACAGGTATTAATGCCGACGATTTAATGGGACATCAGAACAATTCAAGGCTTGAGGATGCTTTTGAGTATAAGTTTACCAGTTGTTATCTCCATACTCCGCGAGTTTCTGACGATACGCACTTCGTAAACTGTCTTTGGTCGGAGGATAACGAGTCTCGCTTTGCAGAATCGGAAAATTTTACTCCCCAATTCGATTATGATAAATTGAATTTCTCTTTTCTTCTTTCAGAAAAATCCCGTGCGATAGGTACAGCCAATTATGACATAAGCATTAATTATGCTCCTGTTGACCGGTTGGGCCGTTCGCGCCTTGAGCGCAGTAAGTCCGACATAGGATGTTATGTGTTCCAGAATTAAGTTTAAGCAAGATTATGCCAAATACAACGTCCAAACGTACGAGTAAGTCTAAGACATCGGCCCAATCTCCCCTTCAAGATAATTTTGGGCACCTTCAGCCTCAAGATATAAAGCTTGAAGAAGCCGTCTTGGGCGCACTGATGATTGACAAGGAGGCTATTGACAGGGTTTTGGAGATACTTGAGCCGGAATCCTTTTATGAGAAGAAACATCAGCTCATTTTTACAGCCATACGCCAGCTTAACATTGACGAATGTCCCATAGATTTGCTGACGGTCGTAGATGAACTTGGGCGCGAGGGGACTTTGGACGAAGTGGGAGGCGCATACTATGTGACTCAACTTACGGAGAAAGTGGTAAGCAGTGCTCATATTGAATATCATGCACTGCTGATTGCGCAAAAAGCTACGGCTCGCGCGCTCATCTCCTATACGTCTGACATCCAGACTAAGGCCTTTGATCCTACGATTGATGTAGATGAATTGATGCAGGAGGCAGAGGGAAATTTATTCAAACTTTCTCAGAAACATCTTAAGCAGGATTATACACACATTGCTCCCGTTCTGAAAGATGCCTATCATCTGATCAATCTGGCCGCCGCTCAGAAGGAAGGATTAAGTGGAGTTCCAAGCGGTTTTTATGAGTTGGACAAACTTACAGCCGGTTGGCAGAAATCTGATCTGATAATAATGGCGGCGCGTCCGGGTGTCGGAAAGACCGCGTTTGCGCTTTCAATGGCAAAGAACATTGCGATAGATCAAAAAACTCCTATGGCATTTTTCTCTTTGGAGATGTCCAGTGTCCAATTAGTGAATCGTCTTATCAGCAATGTCTGTGAAATTTCCGGAGAGAAGATTCGTAGTGGCCAGTTGCTCCGACATGAATGGGGACAACTTGACTATAAGATCAAAGAGATGTCCGATGCGCCATTGTATTTGGACGAAACGCCCAACTTGTCTGTGTTCGAATTGCGCACAAAGGCGCGCCGTCTGTATAAGGAACATGGTATAAAGTTGATAATGATAGACTACTTGCAACTCATGAATGCTTCTGGGATGCATTTCTCCTCGCGTCAAGAAGAAGTGAGTATGATAAGTCGTTCTTTGAAGGGCCTTGCGAAAGAATTGAATATCCCCATCATTGCCTTGAGTCAGCTTAACCGTAATCTGACGGCTCGTGATCCGAAAGAAGGCGACGGAAAAGGCCAGCGTCCACAGCTTAGTGATCTTCGCGAATCCGGTGCTATTGAGCAGGATGCAGACATCGTGCTGTTTATCCATAGGCCCGAAGCGTTTGGACTGAAGAAAGATGCGCACGGTAATGATGTGACCGGGTTGGCAGAGATTATTTTGGCAAAGCATCGTAGTGGCGGCATGGGAGAATTTGAAGTAGAATTCAAGAAAGACTTCACACGTTTCCAGAATAAGGATGCAGGCACTTCTTACATTCCTCTTCCCGGGGAGAACGTGGCTGCTTCCACGATGGCTCCTCCGCCTCCGGCACCGCAAACCGAGGGCATTGCACCGGCTCCCGATTATCCGTTTTAAGAAAGCTGAGATGAACCGCCCCGTATGGGGAAAGAACTATACACAAGCCACGGGTTATTTTTATGGAATGGATTGATAAGATTATAGAGTTTGTCATATTTGAACCCTATATTTGGTTCGTTCTATTTATATTCTTTCTCTATCGTATCATTGGGCGTTCGTTGCGACACAATAAAGACGAAGAGTAGAACGAGTTACTCTCTTGGTAGAGGTAACCTCCGATTTATTTGTAGAAAGCAGAAATGAACTGCCCTGTATGGAGGCCGAGGGCATTTATTTCTTCTGATTTTTTGCTGGATTATAAGTGAGGGGATAGAAAGACATGGATTCTGGCCTTGGGGAGGGGCTTTGTGCGCAGGTCTATGGCCGGTGCGAAAGGGGAGAGGTGACGCGTTATTGTAGAAAGCTGAAATGAACCATCCTGTATGGAGGCCGAGGGCATTTATTTCTTCAGATTTTCTGATGGATTATAAGTGAGGGGATAAAAAGACGAGGATTCTGGCCTAGGGGAGGGGCTTTGTGCGCAGGTCTAAGGCCGGTGCGACAGGGAGACGCGATGCGTTATTTGTAGAAAGCTGAGATGAACCGCCCCGTATGGAGGCCGAGGGCATTTATTTCTTCAGATTTTCTGATGGACTATAAGTGAGGGGATAAAAAAGCGTGGATTCTGGCCCCGGGGAGGGGCTTTGTGCGCAGGTCTATGGCCGCTGCGGAAGGGGAGACGTGATGCGTTCGAAAAAACATAACGACTTTTTGAAAAAACATAACGACTTTTTTGAAAAACATAACGAGTTTTTCAGAAGGCATAACGAGTTTTCTTGGAAAGCATAACGACTTTCGGAAAACCTAACGACTTTTCTCGGAAAGCATAACGAGTTTTTCGGAAGGCATAGCAAGTTTTTCGGAGAGCCTAACGACTTTTCTCGGAAGGCATAACGACTTTGTTTCCGAGGCCCTACGCTGAGGTCGGTACGTCTGAGGTGGATTGTGCTTTAAGCCGGCAGAAATAGAGAGCCTTGTACAGTTTCAGTATCCAGAGCCTGGGATGAGTGCTCAGGAGATTCTTTTCCAGCAGTCGGTCTGCGCCTTTGAGCCGCGCTATGATACGGTCCAGACGTAGCGTGTGAAGTGTTCTCCACGCTCTTACTGCTCCGACGGCGTCTAAGCGTGGGTCGTTCAGGGCGCAGAGGGTATGGAGCGAAAGGCGTATCTTCTGCAGAAATTCCTCGTTGCGGTCTATTCCGACGTGTGTCAGAGGGTTGTCGATGTGCTTTATGGGGATTTTTTTCTCCTGGAGCGTGAAGCCGAACAGGGTGTCCTCGTAGCCATAGTTTCGGCACCGTGTGTCAAAGAGATTGTGGGCGAAGACGGATTTGTGGGCGAAGAAGTTGAAGGTGCTGAAGTTTTCGTAGGGATGTTGCCTGCGCCAGTGCAAACTCCGCCTCTTCTGCGCCGCGAGTTCGTACTTTAGCCGCAGCGTATAGTTCCCCTCGTCGGAAGGCGGGCGCGTCGCGGTTTCTATTCCGCCATAGACTACGGACGACACGGCACGCTCTTTCCAATACTTGGCAATGAAATTCTCGCGGTCGGCACGGGCGTCGGAATCTATAAGGAGCACCCAGGGAAAACGGGCGGCGTTTATGAGTGCGTTTCTGTTGGCTGCTCGGCCGAGATTCTTGTCGTGGAGCAAAAGGGTAAAGTTTGCGAGCCCGGACAGCCGTTCCTGCATGCTATATATATATATGGAGTCGGAGGCATCGTCGGATACGATGATTTCATAGTCGAATTCTTCTCCCTTTTCCTCCTTCAGGGCGCGGGCCTGCCGGTCCAGAGCGAAGACCAGTGCGGAACAGTCGGATTGATAAGTGGGTATCAGAATAGAAAGCATGCGGTAAAAATTTTTACAAATTTAGTGATTGGTTTTACATTCCTTTTGTTGATGACGGTATTTTATTTTCTCTGTCGCAGACTTGCCTTGTGTAATATCCTGAGGCGCGGGAGAGGGCAGGCTGTCTGATAATGAAAAAAGCAATGATTTTTCTTTTGTAAATCGTTGAACTTTATAGTAATTTTGCGCTTCGAAAATGAGAACCAATATATTAATAAAGTTTTATGTTTAAGATTTTCCCGGGTTTCCACCTTTTGGATGCCTATCACAAGGAGCGCCACGCTCGCCGTAACCATCCACGGCATTTCCTGAAGAAGACAATCTTTGCATCGATTGTGCTTCTCGTCACGTTGTTGCTTTGGAATGCTCCGTCCGAAGTATTCGGTATCAACAACCTTACCGTAGTGCAACAGCGCATCATTGCCGTGTTTGCATTTGCCACACTGATGTGGGTGCTGGAAGTAGTTCCGTCTTGGGCCACATCGGTTGCCATCATCGGCATACTACTTTTAACCACGAGCGACAGTGGTATTCTCTTCTTCCAACAAGAGTCGGCCGGCGCAGATGCCCAACCTCTTGGCAGTCTTCTGGACTATAAAGGCATTATGGCCACCTTTGCCGATCCGGTTATTATGCTCTTTATCGGCGGATTCATATTGGCCATCGCCGCAACCAAGACCGGTTTGGACGCACAACTGGCACGTATCCTTCTTAAGCCGTTCGGCTCGAAAAGTGAGAACGTCTTGCTCGGCTTCATCCTGATTACAGGCGTTTTCTCTATGTTTGTTTCCAACACCGCTACCGCAGCAATGATGCTGACATTCCTTACTCCGGTGTTCAAACAACTTCCGCCCGAAGGAAAAGGACGTATCGCGCTCACTCTGTCCATACCTCTTGCCGCAAACCTCGGCGGAATGGGCACACCAATCGGTACTCCTCCGAATGCTATAGCCTTGAAGTATCTGAATGATCCAGCGGGTCTGAATCTCAACTTGGGTTTTGGAGAATGGATGTCCTTTATGCTTCCACTCGTCATTGTCCTTCTGGCCATTTCCTGGTTTGTTTTGAAAACTATCTTCCCCTTTACCCAGAAGACCATCAATATTGAGATAGAGGGCGAAATGAAGAAAGGATTTAAGACCAAGGTTGTCATCGTTACCTTTATTGTGACGGTTCTTCTCTGGATTTTCGACAAAGCAACGGGTATGAATTCATACACTGTGGCCTTGATACCGTTTGTTGTCTTTGCGCTGACGGGCGTTATCAGTAAGGACGATCTGGATGAAATAAACTGGAGCGTCATTTGGATGGTTGCCGGTGGCTTTGCCCTCGGTTACGCGCTCAATAAGTCCGGTTTGGCCGACAATGCAGTAGAGAGTATTCCGTTTGGAAGCTTCTCGCCCGTGATCATACTTATTCTGAGTGGTCTTGTCTGCTACGGATTGTCCAATTTCATTAGTAATTCAGCCACAGCAGCTCTTCTGATGCCAATCCTGACTACTGTTTGTGTGGGAATGGGCGACAAGTTGGCTCCTATTGGCGGTACACCAACCATTCTGATAGGTGTAGCCATTGCGGCAAGTAGTGCAATGGTACTTCCGATTAGTACACCTCCCAATGCCTTGGCCTTCTCTACCAATCTGGTTGAGCAGAAAGATATGGCTAAGGTTGGTCTCATCGTAGGTATAATCAGTATGGTTATAGGCTATGCTACACTTTACCTGTTAGGTACGTTGGGTGTGCTGTAAGCCGATACATCCATTTAATATAATAGGAAGGTTGGAGATTTTCTCTGACCTTTCTTTTTGTCGTTTACTTTCTCAATTTGGATTTTCTCTTTAATTTTACCTACCTAATCAACGGTTCTAATTGCTGATATAATCTGATTATGAAAGAACGTATTATTATTTTCTTATTTCTTCTTTCAGCTGTTGTATTGAATGCGCAGCCGAGTTATAAAATATATCCTATTCCCCACAAGCAGATAGTTGGAGGTCAAAAGGTTTCCTTTACGACTTCGGTTAATATAGTAGCTGAAGGCCATATTGATGCAGCTACTCTGAATCGTGCGAAGCAGATTTTGACAGATTACGGATTGAATCCTGTTGTTTCCCTAAAGCCTGCGAAAGATTTGTCCAATATATTGTTGGGTACCGTGGCATCGGGTGGTGTAGCCGATAAACAAGCGAAAAAGTTGGGCCTTTCGCGCGATGTTTTTAGTCTTCCGAAGTACGATAAGCACTTGTTGAATCTTTACGCCGACAAATCGGAGCACGCACAGGTCCTTATTCTTGGAGAAAATACCGATGCCGTTTTCTGTGGCCTTGCTTCTTTAGAGCAGATCCTTGATGTAGGCATTGCAGAACTACCTGTAGTCACGCTTTACGATTATGCAGACTTGAAGAACCGAGGTGTCATTGAGGGCTATTATGGTGTGCCATATTCAGCTGAAGTGACAAAAGATTTGTTCCGCTTTATGGCCCGATACAAAATGAATACTTATATGTATGGGGCAAAATCAGACCCATATCACTCTCAGTTTTGGTCGCAGCCTTATCCTACAAGCATAACCCCCGAACAAAAGCGTATAGGCTATCTTACGCAAGATATGCTCCGGGAACTTACCAGTATGTCCCATGCTTCAAAAGTGAATTTTATCTGGGCAATTCATCCCGGTACCGCGTTTACGGATTCAGCCAATACGGAAGTGCTTGGACAGATTATGGACAAGTTTAGTTCTATGTATGACCTGGGTGTGCGTCAGTTTGGTGTATTTGTGGATGATGTAGGTGTGCCGGAGGACGATGCCTCGCTAAAACTGGACGCAGACCGTCTTACGGAACTCCAGCGTCGTATTGACGCTCGATGGAACGGACCTGCGGCCCTTCCAGCAGATACTGTGAAGCCACTTCATTATGTGCCACAACTCTATGCATTCTCATGGGTGTCCAGAGAAAAGGGGCGCCAATTCTTCCAATCTTTGGCCGACGTTCCCGAAAAGGTTAATATCTATATTACAGGTCGCAAGATTTGGTCTGTACCCAATTCCCGCGATTTGGAAATAGTGCGCGAGTGGATTGGGCATAGCCCCAGTTGGTGGTGGAACTATCCTTGTAACGACAACGATGTGACAAAACTTTTCCCGATGGATATGTACACCAATTTCCGCGATGAAAAGCATATTGCCAATCTTGCACGTTTAGAGCCTAACCTCCGGGGAACAGGTACGATTATACTCAACCCGATGCAGCAGGGAGAAGTCTCTAAGATAGCCCTTTTTTCGGCGGCAGACTATACGTGGAATAATGTCGCCTTCGATAATCAGCAGAGTTTTGAAGCGTCGCTCGTGGCCGTTGCAGGCGCGAAGCGTGCGGGCGCATTACGGAAAGTGGCCCCATATCTGCGCTATTATGACACAGATGCACTTCTTTATCTCGTCAATGACTATAAGACGTACCGGAAAGATGATGTGGCTGTGACACAAGTCCTTCTGAAAGAATTAAAGGAGGTCAATGGGGCCTGCAAGGTGCTGGAGGAGTTGCAAAATTCCTCCTCGGAGACTGACAGACTCTTATATGATGACCTGCGTCCATGGTTGCTAAAACTGGATGTAATGACCCAAGAAGCTATAGACCTGATGGAGGGACGCACTCCGATTGATACGGATTATGAAAACGACCCTCGCTTTCAGTTTGAAATCCTTACCGGGCTTGGAGCTGATATAGACCTCAGCGTGAAAACTGCAGAACCTGCGGCAGAAGTGCTTCTCCCGTTCTTGCAGTGGCTTCGTGACGACTGCCGCAATAGATGACAATGACGATAAACTACCCATACGGCCTGCATAAACCTCCGGCAGGCCGTATTTCATTGTGTCCGATGCGTAGCCGGTAAGGTTTTATCCACACATCTTATAATCTGCCCAATATGGGCCTTTTCTTTTTCATCTTTTGAAGATGGAATGAAATTAGGGCATTATGGGGTGGGGGATTTCACACTGTGAAATGTGAATTTCACAGTGTGAAATAGAAAAAAAGATTATTCTATTTTTCTATGGCATAATCGGATGTATGTGTTTGATACGTTGGGACGCCAAGTATCGTGTCCGCTTTGTGCTAGAGAGGAATATGTGTGTGCCAAAAGGCCAGATGATGTGAATGGCATCAGGTTTTATGGAGTAATTAGACGGTTTTATGGCGTAACCGGACTGTTGAGATGGTGGCCTCAATTATACTTTCTGAGATATTGACTCAGGTTTGGCATAATTATTACGATTTGCAGCCTAGTCAGACCATTGCTTTTTGTTGCATTAGAGCTTAGATATACACTTGTGTCTTTGCAGGAAATGATAGTGTATGGGATTATGTCTGGACTGTGGTTGAACTGGTGGCGAGAATTGTCATTTCAACCTGCCAAATGGGCGGTTCTCCGTCTTAAATATTGTTAATTGCCGTTTTTATAGTGAAAACTATTTCTTGCATAATAGTTTATTGCTAAATTTGCAGACCTTTTAGGTAATAGGTCAAATCCGGGTGTATGTTTCACCTGTTTGTAAACCATAGAAAATAAATAATAAGAACAACAAATAATTTGACAAAATCGTATGAAGAAGGTAGCATTTCTTACCATGGCTCTTTTGGCAGTTTGCAGTTGCGGAAATAAGCAACAGGGCCTGCCTGAAGCCGACAACCGAATGGCTGTTATCACGGTACAGGCCCAGAAAGCAGAATTGAGCGTTACTTATCCTGCTAGCATTAAGGGTATTCAAGACGTGGAGATTCGTCCGAAAATTTCGGGTTTTATAACTCGGATAAATGTAAAGGAAGGCCAAGTAGTAAGTAAGGGACAGGTTTTGTTCCAGATAGATAATGCACAATATGCCGCAGCTGTAAAAGCAGCCAAAGCACAGATCGAAGTAGTGAAGTCCAATATCGCTACTCAGGAGCTGACGCTAGAGAACAAGCGCCTGCTGCGTAGCAAGGAGATTATTAGCGATTACGACTTGAAACTGGCTGAGAACAATTTGCAAAGTCTGAAGGCTCAGTTGGCGGCTGCTCAGGCTCAATTAGCCTCTGCGCAAGATAATCTCAACTGGTGTACTGTGACGAGCCCAGCCAGTGGCGTCATCGGAATGATACCCCTTAAGGTGGGTGCATTAGTGGGCCCAAGTATGGTAGAACCATTTACGACCGTTTCAGACATGGGTACGGTTTATGCCTATTTCTCTATGACTGAAAAACAACTTCTCGGCTTGGCACGTACGGGCAATGGCGGTGTGCAAGAGGCTATTCGCCAAATGCCCGTAGTCAGTTTGCAACTGGCAGACGGTTCTCTGTACGAAGAACAAGGCAAAGTGGATGCTGTCGGTGGTGTGATTGATGCGGCTACGGGTGCTGTGCAGATGAGAGCTACATTTGGCAATCCTCACCGTATTCTTCGCAGCGGAGGTTCGGCTAATATCGTGATGCCCGTATTTTCAGACAATGCTATCATTATTCCGCAGACCGCTACGACCGAGATACAAGACAAGAAGTTTGTGTATGTGGTAGGAAAGGACAATAAAGTCGCTTCCACAGAGATTACAGTCGAGTCACAAAACGATGGTTCAACCTATGTGGTTACTAGCGGACTGAATGTGGGCGATAGAATCGTTGTAGAAGGCGTACAAAACCTTAAGAACGGACAAGAAATCCGCCCCATTACGCCTGAAGAGTCTGCAAAGATGCGTGAAGACGCCAAGCAAGATATAAAAGAGGGTAAACTTCCTTTCTAAATTAGTAGATTCCATATAAGTATCCATACAATATGAACTTATCCAGATTTATAGAACGGCCGGTACTTTCCACCGTAGTATCAATCTTGATTGTGATACTGGGTGTAATTGGCCTTATGAGCCTGCCGGTGTTACAATATCCCGATATAGCACCGCCTACGATATCGGTTAGTACAACCTATACTGGTGCAAACGCTCAGACCGTACTCAACTCTGTCATTATTCCCCTTGAAGAGCAGATTAACGGTGTGGAGAACATGGATTACATGTCTTCATCAGCCACCAGTACGGGTGCTGCGCGAATAACCATTACCTTTAAGCAAGGTACAGACCCCGACATGGCGGCTGTGAACGTGCAAAATCGTGTGGCAATGGCCCAGGGTTTACTTCCAGCCGAGGTAACGCGTATCGGCGTTATCACGCAGAAGCGCCAGAACTCGATGCTCGTCGTTTTCTCTGTCGTAGATACTAAGGACAAGTACACGCGAGAATTTTTGGAGAACTATGCACAAATCAATATAGTACCACAAGTTAAGCGTGTTAATGGTGTGGGCGATGCCATGTTGATGGGTGGCAGTTACTCTATGCGATTGTGGTTAGACCCGGCAAAGATGGCGCAATACCACCTTATGCCAGGCGATATTACCGGTATATTGGCCACTCAAAATATTGAGGCTGCACCGGGTACTATCGGCGAGCGTGAAAACCAGACTTTCCAGTACACTCTGACCTGGAAAGGCCGCCTCTCTACCGAGACGGAATTTGAAGACATGGTTATAAAAGCGTTGCCCGACGGAGAATTGCTCCGATTGCGTGATGTGGCCACCGTAGAACTCGGTCGCGAAAGTTATGCGTGGGGCTCTTGGACGAATGGGCATAATGCCGTCAGCTGTATTGTCTATCAGTTAGCCGGTACCAATGCGACGACAACCGTACAGAATATTGAGTCATTCTTTGACGAGGCTCGTACGACCATGCCCGACGGCATTGACATCGTGGACATTAATAATGCGAATGACTTTCTGTTTGCTTCTATCCACGAAGTGGTTAAGACGCTTATAGAAGCCTTCCTGCTAGTGTTCATTGTCGTTTATATATTCTTGCAGGATATGCGCAGTACGCTGATTCCAGCCATAGCCATTCCTGTTAGTCTGATTGGTGCGTTTTTTGCCCTGAATCTGATGGGATTCTCCATAAACCTGCTGACGCTTAACGCGCTCGTCTTGGCCATCGCGATAGTGGTGGATGATGCCATCATTGTGGTAGAGGGCGTTCACGCTAAGTTGGATCAGGGTTACAAGTCAGCCAAGAAAGCCAGCATAGACGCAATGAGCGAATTGGGCGGCGCAATTTTATCTATCACGTTGGTGATGATGGCCGTCTTTATCCCAGTTAGTTTTATAGGTGGCACAAGTGGTATTTTCTACCGCCAATTTGGTTTGACAATGGCGGTGGCAATCGCTTTCTCCGCTCTGAATGCACTTACGCTGTCGCCAGCACTCTGCGCGATATTCCTGAAACCCCATGATGAGGAGGCCGAAGGGAAAAAGACTACCTTCGTGGGACGCTTCCATAAGTGGTTTAACCGCTTCTTTGAGCAACAGCTCAATAAGTACAAGTCAGCTGTCGTTCGTGTAACTCGTAAGCCCGTGCTGACTATTGCCGCAGTTGTCGTGGGTATCGTTGGACTGTTTGTTCTTATGAAACGGACTCCACAGGCCTTGATTCCCAATGAGGATACCGGTTTCATCATTGGTGCCATAACGCTACCTCCAGGAACCTCGCAGGATCGTACCGACTATGTACTTTCGCAGGTTGATAGTATCGTAGCAGCCAGTCCGGCCGTTGCGGTGCGTGGCGTCGTTTCAGGTTTCGGTGTGACTGGTGGACAGGGACCGAGCTATGGTACAATGTTCGTAAAACTGAAGCCATGGGAGGAACGCTCCATGAAAGAGGGGGCACAGGTAGTCAGCATCAATTTCTTGCTACGCTGTCGCGAGGTAATAAAAGATGCACAGGTACTGTTCTTCCAGCCTCCAATGGTTCCGGGATTTGGTGCTACTAACGGTTTTACTTTCTCTATGCAGGACCGCACAGGTGGCGACTTGAATAAATTTTTCGAAATCACGCAAGAATTTATCTCTCGCTTGTTAGAGCGTCCGGAGATTCAGCAGGCACAGACCACCTTTAATCCGTCATTCCCGCAATATCTGATTGATATAGATGTGGCACAGTGTATGAAAGCCGGATTAACTCCCAGTGATATTCTTACCACGCTACAAGGTTATTACGGCGGTTTGTATAGTTCAAACTTTAACCGTTTTGGTAAATTGTATCGTGTAATGATTCAGGCCGACCCCAGTCAGCGTATAAACACCGAGAGTTTGAAAAAAGTAATGGTGCGTAACGGTTCAGAGATGGCTCCCATCACTCAGTTCATGAGTCTTCAGCGCATTTACGGACCAGATAATATCAACCGCTTTAATCTGTTTACCTCAATTGATGTGAATGGTACGCCAGCTGACGGATATACTTCCGGAGAGGCTATGCAAGCCATTAAAGAGACGGCCGAAAAGTATCTGCCACAAGGATATAGTTATGAATATTCTGGATTGACAAGAGACGAAGCACGTTCCTCTGATACCACCGGACTTATCTTTGTGCTCTGTATCATGTTTATATACCTGCTCCTGTCGGCTCAATATGAAAGTTACATATTGCCGTTGGCCGTTATTCTGTCCGTACCGTTTGGTTTGGCCGGCTCGTTTATATTTATACAGATGATGGGCGGTATCAACAATATCATCCCAATCTTTGGAACGGCGCAGAATAATATTTATACCCAGATAGCACTCATCATGCTTATCGGTCTGCTCGCCAAGAATGCGATATTAATTGTAGAGTTCGCGCTGGAACGTCGCAAAATGGGCATGAGTATCACTTGGGCCGCAGTATTGGGTGCGGGAGCCCGCTTACGTCCTATCTTGATGACATCGTTTGCAATGATTATAGGCTTGTTGCCTATGATGTTTGCCTTTGGTGTGGGTGGAAACGGCAATCGTTCTCTTGGTACTACTGCCGTGGGTGGTATGCTTATCGGTATGATATGCCAGCTCTTTATTGTGCCTAGTTTGTTCGTTATCTTTGAAGCTTTGCAAGAGAAAGTGAAACCTATGGTATGGGAAGATATCGACAATACCGATGCAGACGCAGATATTGAGCAATATACGCGTAAATAAACCCGTTTTTGGATAAAAAATACGATTTAGATTATGAATAAATACTTGATATTGATGCTCGGGAGCCTGCTTATGTTCAATTCTTGCGGACTCTTTTCCAACTATCAGCGTCAAGATGGGTCGCAAGTGCCTCAGTCTCTCTACCGCGACACAGCCAATACGGCACAAGTTCTTCTCAGTGATACGACCAATTTTGGAAACCGTCCCTGGCGCGAGGTATTCACAGACCCTCTTCTTCAAGCCTTGATAGAGAAAGCACTTACCAACAATTCGGATATGCAACAGGCCGACCTCTCCATTCGTCAGGCTCAGGACGGACTTCGTGTATCTCGATTGGCGTTTTTCCCGCAAATATCTCTCGGGGCAACGGGCACGGTAAGTAGTTGGGATTTCAAAAAAGCTGCTCAGATTTATAATGTTCCTCTGCAGGCAGGCTGGCAGATAGACGCCTTTGGCACATTGCGTAATGCCAAAAAGCAGAGCGAGGTAACTCTTGAACAGGCGAAGATAGGTAAGCAGGCCACACAAACAGCCATAATCGCTGCGGTAGCCAACCTTTATTATACCCTGGAGATGCTTGACGAACAATTAAGCACCACCCGGGCTACAGGAGAGATCTGGAATAAAAATGTACAGGCAATGGAGCTGATGAAAGAGGCTGGATACACTACCTCTGCAGCAGTTTCTCAGTCTAAGGCTAATTATCTTTCGCTGTTAGGTTCCATACCCCAACTGCAGGCTTCAATAGCCAGTGCAGAGAATAGTCTCTGTGCGTTACTCCACGAATCTCCGCACGCAATAGAACGTGGTGTCTTAGGAGATGCCAGTTTTCCGAGTGAATTCTCTGTAGGAGTACCCTTGCAGCTCCTTTCCAATCGGCCGGATGTCCGCATTGCAGAGTTGCAGATGGCTTATGCGTTCTATGGGGTCCAAGGTGCACGTGGGGCGTTCTATCCGCAGATATCGTTGTCGGGTTCTGGTGCTTGGACCAATAGTAGTGGAATGGGCATTGTTAATCCAGGAAAGATATTGGCTAGTGCAGTGGGGTCATTGGTACAGCCATTGTTTGCTCAGGGCAAACTTCGTGCAAATTTGGATATTGCCAAGGCTCAGCAGGAGAGCGCACAGATTCGTTTCGAGCAGGCTCTTCTGGATGCAGGCAATGAGGTAAGTTCAGCGCTGGCAGATTATCACGCCATCAGTCAGCGTATAGAGCTAGACAAACAACTTGTTGGCGAACTTACCAATACGGCAGAAGTGACCGAGTTTATCTTCCGAAACGACAACACCGTTTCTTATCTCGAAACACTTAGTGCACAGCAGGCTCTCTTGCAGGCACGGCTCGGTTTGATAAGCGACCGCTTTGATCTCCTGCAGGCAGGTATTACGCTTTATCAGGCTTTAGGCGGTGGCCGTAACTAATAAACAAATATACTATGGAAACACATACACAAATCAGTCCGCTGGCTTTCGTTGATCCTTCCGCGCAAATAGGAGAAGGCACCGTCGTGCAACCTTTTGCGTACATAGACAAGAATGTAATAATCGGGGAGAACTGTGTTATAATGGCACATTCTACCATCCTTGAAGGTGTGGAAATTGGCAATGACAATTTGATTTATCAGAACGCAGTAATAGGTTCTACCCCACAGAGTTTCCGCTACCAGAAAGGGCATTTGACGCATGTCCGTATCGGAAACAAGAATAGGATACGTGAGAATGTCGTTATAGCGGGCAGTCTGGATGAAAACACAGCCACAACGATTGGCGACGATAACTTCTTGATGGATGGAGTTCATGTATGTCACGATGTGAAGATAGGAAACCATTGTGTCATAGGAATACATTCTCAGATAGCAGGCGAATGCGAGATAAGCGACTATTCAATTCTCTCTGGAAGTGTCATCCTGCAACATCTGGCCAAGGTGGGAGTATATTCACTTATACAAAGTGGCTGTCGTGTCCACTACGATGTTCCGCCCTATATCATAGCAGGTGGAAATCCTACAACCTATCGCGGTGTGAACGTGGATGTGCTGAAGAAGTACGACAATTTAGACGATCGCATACTTCGCCACATAACCAACACGTATCGCCTCATTTATATGAGTGACACGAGTCTAGAGGATGTACTCCACCAGATTTATGACCAGATTCCGAGAAGCGAAGAAATAGAACAAATTGTGGACTTTATCAAGCAATCCAGACTTGGTATAATTCGACGCCAGAAGGACAGTTGAAAATTACCCTATCTCATTAAGAATCGGACTTGCAGGTTTGTGGGTCCGATTCTTATTATTGGGCTATCTGAAGAATATAGAGGAGTGGGGGATTGTGCGGTTATCCCAGTTTTGATACAGACATTCTAACGCTTTGGTGCTATTATCGCATGGAAGAATTCGCTTACGCACATCTTCTATCAAATAGTGGGGGCAAAGAAAAAAAACGGTCGATGTATTCCCAAATTAAGTTTTTTGTATATTTGCAAGCCCGTAGATGGATACGCACGGATTTTAAACTTTAATCCGAACGATTTGTCAGAATAAATAATATCAACATAACATTATTAATTGTATGAAATCGATTTTTTCCAAGACCTTGATGCTCGGTGCACTGTTCTTTTTGAGCATTGGAGCCGCAAATTCGCAGACAGACAAAGGTTATACCCCCTTTGCAATGAACGCTGATGTAAAAGCTTTGGCCGATCAAATTATTGATGTACAGTTTTCTGATCCAGAAAAGGGAAACAAACTATACCAGACCTTATCTAGGAAAATTAAGAAAAACAACGAGCAACTTATTGCCGTTGGTGACTACTTCCTTGATAAGAAGATAATTTCTTTGGCTAATTTCTGCGCTCGTCAGGTCTATCAGAACGATGCAACTTATATTCCGGGTCTTTTCTTTGGAGCAGAAGTTGCTTTCGCACGTCGTGACTATGGTACCGCCGGTCAGAAGTACGAAGAAATTCTCAACATCCAGCCGGAAAATACCTTGGCAATGGAGCTCAACGCTTTTGTATATAAGAATGTAAACCCCCACGTTTCCATTGAAATGTACAATAAGATCAAAGAGTTGAATCCTAGCAACTATAATGTTGATAAAGAACTCGCGGATGTGTATTACAACATGAATGAGTTTGAGGATGCAGCCAAATTCTATGAACAATATTTCAACAATGTGCCTAAAGGAAAAGAAAACGAGGGCGCAGCAGAGAACTTTGTAAGTAGTCTGCACATGAACCACAATATTGAAGCACTTTCGGCCAATGCTAAGAAGTTCTCAGCACTCTTTCCCAAGAGCCCGGTGTTCAAGCGTATGATTTTCTTCGCTGATGTAGAAAATTACGATGTAGAAGCTGCTGAACAGAGTGCCGCTTATCTCAACGATGCTTCTTATGTTGACACCGTTTTCACCTACTTGGATTACGAATATGCTGCGCAGTACGCTTCCGATATGAAGAACGACGCTGCTCTTGCTGCTGAGTATATGGAAAAAGCCATAAAGAAAGATCCTGCGAAGATTGAAGGTCTGAGCAAATTGGCTAACTACAAGCGAAACAATGGTCAGCACGATGAAGCAATCGCCACATTCAAATCATATATTGAAAAGAAGGGAAAAGAGGCTGCAATGGCTGACACATTCAAACTGGCTCTCTTTAATCTTTATGCAAGCCAGGCTGCTGGCGTTTCTGCAGAGAAGAAAGCTGAGTACGTTAAAGAAGGCGACCAGTTGTTCCAGCTTGTCGAAGCCGCTCAGCCTGACAACTATCAACCCACATATTATCGTGCAGTAATCAATACTACAGATGACTTCTCAGAGGAAGTTCGTCAGCTTTATGAAAATGTGTTGGTTAAGTTGGGCGATGATACCGAGAACGAGACCGTTCGTTTGCGTGCAGACTGGTATAATGTAGTTTACTATATCAACACTGGTGGCGAAAACAAGGCAGTTCTTGCCAATGCTCGTAAGTATGTCAATGATATGCTTTCTGTTGACGACGAAAACGATAGTGCACTTAACGCCGACAAGTATCTGAAGAATTTCGGTCTATAATATATAGCCAGATAGTATCTTACTTTTTAGCACTTTGGCAGATAGGTTTGCCAAGGTGCTAATTTTTTTTATGAGTAAACCTTATAGCCAGGGACCAGAACTCGCCTAAATTTTCTATTTTTGTAGTAGTAATATTAATTAGTTATTGGAATGTATGAAGAGTAGATATTTCAGACGAATCGTACTAGGATTGTTCTCTTTGATAGGTGCTACTTCTTTGGCACAATCATTGTCTCCCTCTACAAAGTGGCATTGGGATGAGGGCACAATAGTAGTAGAAACTCCAGAAAGACCATCTGACCAGCAGACTGCTTTGGGACTTACCACACCGGTATTATCTAATGTGCGTGTTGCTTTTGTCGGTTTGGGTATGCGTGGGCCTGATGCTGTGGCTCGATGGTCGCATATTCCGGGTATTGAAGTCATCGCACTGTGCGACTACGAAGAAGAAAGGGCTGTGGCCTGCCAGAAGATTTTGCGTGAAGCAGGTTTGCCACCCGCCTCTGTATATAGCGGTGAGCAGGGCTATGAGGCAATTTGTCTGCGCAACGATATTGACATAGTATATATCGCAACCGATTGGGATCATCATTTCCCGATTGCGAAACTGGCTATGGAGAACGGGAAACATGTGGCCGTTGAAGTGCCCTCGGCTATGAATTTGGAACAGTGTTGGACACTTATTGATCTTAGTGAGCAAAAGCGACTCCATTGCTTTATTCTTGAAAACTGTTGCTACGACTGGTTCGAGATGAACGCGCTCAATATGGCTCAGCATGGCGTTTTCGGGGAGATTATCCGCGCTCAGGGAGCTTATATCCATAACCTTGACCCATTTTGGGACTACTACTGGAAATCGGGAAGCGATGATAAACTCGGTTGGCGTATGCGCTATAATATGGAGAATCGTGGAGACCTTTATGCAACCCACGGACTTGGACCAGTAGCACAGGCTTTAGACATACACCGTGGCGATAGGATGAAACTGCTGGTTGCTATGGACACAAAAGCTGTGCATGGACCAGAGTGGGTTGAGCAAAAAACCGGTCAGCGTCCGGCTACCTACCGGAGCGGTGATGCAACCACTACGCTTGTGCGTACGGAAAATGGGAAAGTGATAGAAATCCAGCACAATGTAATGTCTCCGCAACCCTATAACAGACTTTATCAGCTGACAGGTACGAAAGGTTTTGCTAACAAATATCCCATTGAGGGGTATGCTCTTAGCAGTGAGCAGTTGAAGGCTGCAGGCACACAGCCCAGTGTGGATGATCTCAGTGGTCATGCCTTCATACCTAAAGCCGAGGCTCAAGCACTCGAAAAGAAATATTATTCACCCATATTGGCCCGTTATGGCAAAGACGCCAAAGAAATCGGAGGACACGGTGGTATGGACTATGTGATGGACAGCCGGCTTGTCTATTGCTTACAGAATGGTTTGCGCCTTGATATGGATGTCTATGATCTGGCCGAATGGTGTTGCATTGGAGAATTGGGCGCACTTTCCATGGATCATAATTGTGCGAGCGTTACATTCCCCGATTTCACACGCGGACATTGGAATGATGTGAAGGGGTATCGTCATGCCTTTGCCCAGCCCGAGGCGGAAGCCCTGTCGTTAGAGCGAGCAACAAGAGTTACGGCCGTGCAAAAGGAACTTGCTCATAAGGCTTGGACAGAATACGATAAGGCTCTGGACACAGAGGCCCGCAATCTCATTAGCGTGAAGTATGTAAAATTGGTGCAGAAGAGATTGGGCAAAAAGTAACCAGGCCTTATACCTGATTGTTAGAGGCATCTTTGTTTCGTGGCAAAGATGCCTTATTTTTCTGGGCTGATTAAATCGTCTGCATCAAGTTGTACCGGTGGAATGGGGCGCGATGGATTCTCTTTAGCCCCCAATTCTTTCAGTTCGTTACCCTTTTTAGCCACACTCTGCTGGCCTGTTACCAGTTTCTTTGATGCGTGGTCAAACTGTCCTTGTAGTCGCTCTATGGTCTCGCCTACTTTAGCATAGCGCTGGGCAAAATCCCCCAGTCGGTCCAATAGTTCTGAAGCTACCTGAAATACGCGTTGCTGGTTTTCGGTCTGCTTAAATTGACGCCACGCTATTCCTACGATTCGTAAGATTGCAGCCAGATTGTGTTCGCCGGCAATTAAAACGTGCTTGTCAAAGGCGTCATACCACAGCGAACTATCACTATCGAGAGCCAGCTGAAGCGCACTTTCGTTTGGGACGAACATGACTACAAATTCTACGGCTTGTCGCGGTGGGCGGACATATTCGCTGTAGTTTTTCTTAGACAGACGCAGAAATTGCTCCCTGACACTTTTTACATGAGCCCTAAGTGCGTTTTCTCTTGTGACGTCGTCAGTAGCCTGCAGATAGTTGTAGAATGCATTCAGCGAAACTTTGGCATCAATAATCACATCTTGTTGATTCGGATAATGCAGAATGGCGTCGGGAAGCATTGTGGAGCCGGACTCTGCATTTTTGGCTACACTCCCCAAAGCGTCCCGTAGCGATTTTTGAGTAGTAAACTCGACACCGTCTTTGAGCCCTTCACGTTCCAGGAGGGTTGTCAGAATCAATTCTCCCCAGTTGCCTTGTTTTTTTACCTCTCCGCGTAGAGCTGCAGTAAGTGCTTGCGCCCGTTCTCCCACTTTCTGGCTGGCTTCGGCCAGTATTTTTATCTCTGCACTAAGGCCTGCGGTCTGCCGGGCTGTTTCGCGACTGTTGTTTGCCATCTCTGTGCGCATATCTCGTATGGCTTCGCGCAACGGTTGCGTCAAGTCACCTACGTCCTTCCTGTTGCGGTCGGTTAGTTTATCTCGGCTCTCATCCAGCATTTTTTGCGTGGTCGTTTCAAGACTCTCGCGGACCAATGCCATCTGCTGCTGAAATCGTTGTTCGTACTCGGTCGCTTGTCTGTTGCTCTCAGTGCGCACAAGTTCAAGTTCTCTCTTTGTGGCAGAAAGGCTTGCATTTTTAATGGAATAGAAATAAGCGGCCACGCTGGTGGCAATGAGCAGACCGGCCAACAGGCCGAGAATAAAATAAAGGAGCATATCTCTATAGTGTCGATTTATCCGTGTGTTCTATTATGCGAAATTAGCAAAAAGTATGTAGCTTGCACCGTGGTAGAATAGTATTTTCTGATTGAAATATGCAATTTTGAGCGGAAATACAGTATCTTTGCTATACCTTAAAGTAAATAGTGGATACAACAATCTAATCCTCAACATAAAACATTCCACAACTATGCGAGTTATTATTGAACCGAACTATGAGCGACTCTCCGAATGGGCCGCCAATTATGTGGTAAACAAAATCAATGCAGCCCAACCTACGGCTGAACATCCTTTCATATTGGGACTTCCTACGGGCTCTTCTCCCATAGGTATGTACCAGGGACTTATTCGTGCTTATAAAGAGGGCCGGGTTAGTTTCAAGAATGTAGTAACTTTCAACATGGACGAATATGTAGGCTTGCCTGAAGAGCACCCGGAGAGTTATCATTCCTTTATGAAGGAAAATCTTTTTAATCATATTGACTGCCCGGCAGAGAATATTCATATCTTAAATGGTAATGCTCCTGATCTGTTAGAAGAATGTGCAAAATACGAAAAGCAGATTCGTGAGGCCGGCGGTATTGATCTCTTCATCGGTGGTATTGGTCCTGACGGGCATATCGCTTTCAATGAGCCCGGTTCGAGCCTTTCCAGTCGCACGCGCATCAAGACGCTGACCACTGATACCAGAGTGGCCAACAGTCGGTTCTTTGGTGGTAATCCGGAAAATGTTCCGGCACAGGCTTTGACCGTAGGTGTGGGCACGGTAATGAGTGCAAAGGAAGTGCTCATACTGTGTAACGGACACAATAAGTCACGTGCTTTGCAGGCCGCAGTAGAGGGCCCTGTTACGCAAATGTGGACCATCTCGTCGCTACAACTTCACCCGCACGGTATAATAGTCTGCGACGAGGCTGCCTGCGAGGAAATCAAACACGGCACCTATCGTTTCTTCAAGGACGTAGAGCGCGACAATCTCTAAGTCTCCGTAATGGACGAAAAAACGCGCCGGCCTGCCTTGGGGCACAAGGCTGACGGCTCACTGCATAATGAAGCCCGCTCTGATAATAGTTTGGAGCGTGGCTTTTTACGTTCTTCAACAGCCGATCCCTTTGGGCTTTTGGGAGAACCTGTATCAGCCGATATAGCAAGAGTGCCGTTCTATGTGATGGCAAAGCCCGCCGGAGCGCTTTGTAACCTTGCGTGTGAGTATTGTTACTATACCGAAAAGAAACATCTCTATGCACAGACCCCACATCACGTGATGAGCGACGCTTTGTTAGAGCGTTTCACGCGTGACTATATTCAGGCGCAGCCCACACCCAATGTGTTGTTTACATGGCATGGTGGCGAGGCGCTGATGCGTCCGGTCAGTTTTTATCAGAAAGCACTTGATCTGCAACGCAAATATGCTGAAGGCCGTCATATAGACAATGCTCTTCAGACCAATGCCACGTTGCTGACGGATGAGTGGGCGGAATTTTTGGCTAAGAACCACTTCTTAGTAGGTGTCAGTATTGACGGCCCGCAAGAGTTCCACGATGAATACCGCAAGTCGCGCACCGGTCGTCCGTCCTTTATGCAGGTTTTGCGTGGCATAAGGCTTCTGCAAAAGCACGGCGTGGAATGGAACGCCTTGGCCGTAGTTAATGATTACAATGCGGATTATCCGCTTGACTTCTATCGTTTTTTTCGTGACGAACTCAGTGGCCCCTTTTTGCAGTTCACGCCTGTGGTTGAACGTATTGAGCCCCATTCCGATGGCAGACATCTGGCTTCGGTTGCAGGAGGGACCCATTTGCAACTGGCACCTTTCTCCGTGTCTCCGGGACAGTGGGGCGATTTTCTCTGTGCTATCTTTGATGAATGGGTGCGTAGGGATGTGGGAAAGATGTTCGTGCAACTTTTCGATGCCACGCTGGCAAATTGGGTGGGGGTAATGCCGGGTGTCTGTACCTTGGCTGAAACCTGTGGACACGCCTTGGCGATGGAATTTCAAGGGGATGTATATTGTTGCGACCACTTTGTGTTTCCGGAGTATAAGTTGGGAAATATCTACGAACGCCCGCTCGTGGAGATGCTCCAGGATGAACGGCAACGACAGTTCGGATTAGACAAGCGGGAGGCGCTGACGCGTGAATGTAGAGAATGCGACTATCTTTTTGCCTGCCACGGAGAGTGTCCTCGTCTGCGGTTTGCGACGGACAGTTACGGTAATCAACGTCACAACTATCTATGCCGAGGCTATAAGAAGTTCTTTGCGCACGTCGCCCCTTATATGGATAGAATGAAAAAACTTCTGCAGGAAGGTCGGGCCCCTGCCGAGATTATGCACGAGGTATAGCAATCTGAAGATTGGAGCGTTGTCAGGATTTAGGAAAATGCTCCAATTTTTTTTTGTTTAACACAGAGGTAATTTTGACAAGTGTAGTTGGCAAAAATTAGGCCGTATGCTCAAATCTACCCCCCCCCCCCCCTTGTTGATTTTTTCGGAAATGTTTGCAAATGAGCGGATAACGGCTTTTATTTGCAGTCGGAAGGCCTGTTTTTACGACTCTCGAGCACCGTGCCATTTTACACATATTTTATCCTATAAATTTACAGTACCATTATGAAGAAAATCTTATTCTTGCTGGCCTCAGTATTGATGCTTGGCACTTTCACCGCGTGTAGCGATGATACTACAACCCCTCCGGTTGTTACAGAAACGCCCCTTGCACTGACAGAACTATACTCTTTCTATGCCTGGGAGACTCCAACTACATACACAATGACCAATAACTCGGGAGCTCAATTTGCCTTTACACTAGGTTTATGTTTTTCCGACTTAGACCCCGAAGAGACGTCTGAAGGACTATTGAATGTAGGCGAATTTCGAGTTAATATGGAGGGAACTGTGCTCCGGTCTGGGCCGTCCATATCTTCGGTTGCATTGAGCGAAGAGGAAGCATCGTACTCATATGAGTTTAAGGGAGCATATACTTATGACGAGACCACGGGGAAACTGACTTATTATTTCCTCTTGCCCAGCCTAGATGATGAAGGTATTATCCAAGCGACTAATAAGCATATTCTCCCGAAATTCGAAACATTAGACCTTTCACGGTTTACAAAGTTTGAGGCTCAGCTTGGGAGGAACCTGGCAGGTGAGACGGTGTTGCATTTTGACATGATCAAGTTTTTTAACGAGACTCTTGGTGTGCCGGAAGATATGCGCTTGACCACAGCCCCGACGGAGTTTGTTCTTGAAGCTGTGGATGTACGAAATGAGAGTAAGTAGTCTCATTATGGCAGAACCATTTTCTGACGGCAGGCCCAGATAGGCTTGCCGTCATTTTTTTGTGTCGCAAAGAGATACTCTATCTGGCGGATGTGGTGTTGTCTCTTTGGGGTAAATTCTATTGACATTTTACGCAGATGTTAAATTATCCTAACGAACTGTTCCATAATGCAATTAGCTGACGCGATTATGGCGTAGAAAAATGGGATAATTGAATTTGGAAATCCGCTTATGTAATCGGCTGATTGCATAAGCGGATTTTTCTGCGCCATAAGCGAATTTTGATGCAAAAAACGGCCTGCATTTCCGTGCAAGCCGTGGGTAAGGAGGATTGTAGTATGGCGTAGTATTCTTTCCTTTTGCTCCATCAAATTTACAACAATCTTCCGACCTGTGCAAGGCCCCTTTCGGGCGAAAACCGAGAAACCGTTTGACAAATACCGGTGTTTTCAGCTCCCTCCAGAGCACCATCTGCCCGGAGAAAGTTTCCGCTTGGTTCTGCAGAGGTGGGGTAGGATGGTGGTGGCATAGAAGTCGGCCCGTCGGAATAGGCGCTGAGATTTCCGATGGCTAAGGCCGTTCCGGCGGAGCGAGTTCGTTGTAAATCCCATTATTGGGCCAATTTGCCCCAAGTGGCACAGAAAAGATGGAAAGGTTTAATTTTTAAGCAAAAAAAGAGGCTGAAAACTTTGTCATATTCCATAGAAACGGTACTTTTGCACGCCGATTATTATCAAGCAGTGTCTTAGCGCTGCTAACTTGGTGTAGCCCGAGTGGATCTTTGGCCGGATTGCTTAGGAAATTGCCAAGCCAAAACGAATAATTAATAATTGTAGTTACAACCAAAAAAACAACAAGAAAGTGGATACTTTAAGTTACAAGACCATTTCTGTGAACAAAGAGACCGCACAAAAAGAGTGGGTTGTCGTAGATGCAACCGACCAGGTGCTGGGTCGCCTTTGCACAAAAGTAGCCAAACTACTCCGCGGTAAGTACAAACCGACATTCACTCCGCATGTAGATTGTGGCGATAATGTTATCATTATCAATGCGGACAAGATTCGTATCACGGGCAATAAGTTGACCGACCGAATCTATTATAGTTATACGGGATATCCCGGTGGTCAGCGCGAACAGACCCCTGCAAGCATCTTGGCAAAGCCCAATGGCGCAGAAATCCTGCTTCGTCGCGTGGTAAAGGGTATGCTCCCCAAAAACCGCCTCGGTGCTAAGTTGCTGAACAACCTTTATATTTATGAAGGCGGCGAACATAAGCACGAAGCCCAGTCACCTAAATCTATAGATATTAACCAGTATAAATAAGTAAACGCAGATGGAACAAATTAATGCACTTGGACGCCGTAAGAGCGCCATTGCCCGTGTCTACTTGACTGAAGGTACTGGCAAAATCACTATCAACAAGCGTGACCTCACCGAGTATTTCCCCAGCACAATACTGCAGTTTGTTGTTAAGCAGCCCCTGCAGTTGCTCGATGTACTCGAAAAGTACGATATCAAAGCCAATCTGAATGGCGGTGGCTATACCGGACAAAGCCAGGCTCTTAGGCTGGCCATAGCCCGTGCTCTTGTAAAAGTAAACGCCGAAGATAAGGCCGCACTCCGTAAGGAAGGCTTTATGACACGTGATCCGAGAGCTGTAGAGCGTAAGAAGCCGGGTCGTCCCAAAGCACGTCGTCGCTTCCAGTTCAGTAAACGTTAATCGGAATTGGCTTTGCCCGTTACGTTTAGTATCTAAACCATCGCGACACAATGGACTTGTCGGTTTGCCCCAAGTCATAGTTTACCCGATGGTTGGTTAAAACAAATCAAAAGGTCCGTTCCGTCCACCGACGCCACAGACCGCTTAGCCCACAAGAAAGTAAACGAATAATAATAAACAAACAAACGAAATGAGTAGAATTAGTTTCGAACAATTACTTGAAG
Source organism: Alloprevotella sp. (assembly GCA_017478625.1). Taxonomy (GTDB): domain Bacteria; phylum Bacteroidota; class Bacteroidia; order Bacteroidales; family Bacteroidaceae; genus Alloprevotella. The sequence goes on along the minus strand of JAFVDF010000005.1, from coordinate 172,980 downwards.
CTGGATGTCACTTTGGACACCTCAAGCGTAAATGGAATCCCGCTATGGCTCCTTATATATTTATGGAGCGTAACGGTATCCATATCATAGACCTCCACAAAACTGCCGCTAACCTCGAAGTGGCTGCAGAAGCGCTTAAACAAGTCGCTAAGAGCGGCAAACGTATCCTATTCGTAGCTACAAAAAAACAGGCCAAAGAACTGATAGCAGAGAAAGCTACTGAAGTTGGAATGCCTTATGTTGCAGAACGCTGGCCGGGTGGTATGCTTACTAACTTCCCGACTATCCGCAAAGCCGTGAAAAAAATGGCTAACATAGACAAACTGACTGCCGACGGTACTTTCTCAAACCTTTCTAAGCGCGAAATCCTGCAGATCTCCCGTCAGCGTGCAAAATTGGAGAAGAATCTGGGCTCAATTGCAGACCTTAACCGTCTGCCCGCCGCACTTTTCGTCGTAGATGTTATGAAAGAACACATCGCCGTTAAGGAAGCACAACGCCTCGGTATTCCTGTATTCGGAATAGTTGATACCAATTCTGACCCCAATACGGTGGACTATGTAATTCCTGCCAATGACGATGCCAAAGACTCTATCGCCATCATTTTGGACGTTTGCTGCAAAGCAATCGCCGAAGGTCTGGCTGAGCGCAAGGTAGAAAAGGCCGACGAAGAGGCTGCTGCCAAGCAAGAAGGCGAGAAGGCTCCTCGCAAGCGTGTAGCTCGCGTTCGCAAGGACGTTCCTGCTGAAGAACCGGCAGTGGCAGAGGAAGTACCCGCACAGGCTGAAGAAGAATAAGCCTATTTCAACTAAATAATTGTTCATATTCTAACAAACATATACAATGGCTGTATCAATTGAACTCATTAAGAAGTTGCGCACATTGACAGGTGCCGGTTTGAGCGACTGTAAGAATGCGCTTCAAGAGTCCGATGGCGATTTGGACGCTGCAGTAGAAATCGTACGTAAAAAGGGACAGGCTATTGCCGCAAAACGTTCCGACCGTGAGACATCTAACGGTTGCGTATTGGTAAAATATGCAGACGGATTTGCTGCTATTATCGCCTTGAAGTGTGAGACAGACTTCGTGGCTACCAACAAGGACTTCGTGAAACTTACCCAAGATATTCTGGATGCCGCTGTGGCTGCAAAATGTCAGACCCTCGCAGAAGTGCAGGCACTTCCCCTTGGCGCTGGCACGGTGCAGGATGCAGTTACCGACCGCTCGGGTATCACTGGCGAAAAAATGGAACTTGATGGCTACACCATCCTTACCGGTGAAAACATCTATACTTACAATCACATGAACAATAATACGCTCTGCACGCTTGTTCAACTTAACAAGCCGTTTGAAGAGCAAGGTCATCAGCTCACTATGCAGGTGGCTGCAATGAACCCCGTTGCGATTGATGAGAATAGTGTTCCACAGGAAGTGAAGGACAACGAATATAAAGTGGCCGTTGAAAAGACCAAAGAGGAACTGGCTCAGAAGGCAGTAGAGGCTGCTCTGAAAAAGGCCGGTTATAATCTTTATATCGCCGAGAATGAAGAACATTTGGAAGAAGGTATTCGCAAAGGAAATATCACCGAAGCGCAAGCCGACGATATTCGTAGAATCAAGGTAGAGGCAGCTGCTGCTAAACTGGCCAACTTGCCCGAACAGATGCTACAGAACATCGCAAATGGTCGCATGAACAAATTCTACAAGGACTTTACCCTGTTAGCCCAGGAGTTTATTCAAGACAGTAAAATTACTGTGGCAGACTATCTCAAGCAGGCTGACCGTGAACTTACCGTTACGGCATTCCGTCGTTTCACGCTCCGCGCTGAGTAGGAGTTTGTTGTAGAATTTCAGCAAATAATACAATTGGTATGCAGACAGAGTCTCTTTGTCTGCATACTTTTTTTATTTTTGCATCATCGTATGAAATAACGTAGCTCCATATTGCTACCAGTTGATTTAGTTGTATCTCAGGATCTGTCTGATATGGATTTTCTATTATTTGTCATAGGAGTGGCCTTGGTACTTATTGGGGCTGATGTGTTCACGGATGGGGCCAGTAAATTGGCGCGTTATATGCGTGTCTCCGAACTGGTTATCGGTCTGACCATTGTTTCTTTCGGAACATCGGCACCTGAAATGTTTACCTCGGTAGTATCAGCCCTAAAAGGTGCTAACGGACTGGCGCTCGGCAATGTTATCGGGTCAAATATTTTCAATACCACGCTGATTGTCGGATGCTCTGCAGCTGTGGCCATTATACCCGTATTGCCCATTACGATAAAGCGCGACATCCCTTTTGCCGTAATTGCCACTGCGCTTCTCTGTATCTTCAGCTTAGATGGAGAGATTAATCGGATAGATTCAGGCTTGCTTCTGTTGCTTTTCATCGCTTTTATGGTTTTTACCCTGCACAGCAGCAAAAAAGATGCAGTTACAGCTGACCAGCCAATGGACAAACCCACAGCCAAGTCGTATCTGCGTTGTATCTTTTGGATTGTAGGTGGATTGGCCATGCTGGTGTTTGGTAGCAATCTCTTTGTAGAGTCGGCCACAGCTATAGCACACCGTTTCCACATAAGTGAAACGTTCATTGGGCTTACGATTGTGGCAGGGGGAACCTCGCTGCCGGAACTTGCCACCAGCATTGTGGCAGCACGCAAGGGGCAGTCGGGCATTGCCATAGGCAATGTGGTCGGTTCGAACGTGTTTAATATCCTCTTTGTACTTGGCTTGTCCGGTCTGATAGCTCCACTGTCGGTAGCCGATACTTCATGGGTGGATTTCTTCGTTATCTCGGCAACGGTCTTATTGGTATGGTGGCTTTCCTATACCAAATATGAAATAAACCACAAAGAAGGGTGGTCCCTCATTGTGGTCTATTTTCTTTACTTAGTCTATTTATTATATCACATCTAGCGACGTTTCAGTTTCTGCTTCGGCTTATTGAGCACTTTTAGGATGTCGCGATAGAGCGGACCTGCTTTTTCGGCTTGCTCTATGTCGGACGATAGGAACTGGCTCAGTGCCGTTTCCAACTCTTGTAGCGCCGTCTCGTTTCCGCGGGCTTTGTATTCTTTGCGTAGGACATTTACCTTTTCGAATGCCTCTATGCCGTGGATGAAGCGTTCAAAGCGTTGCGAACTCCGTGGACCGGGATAGATAGAGTAGGTGTCGCCGGGAGAGAACATTCTGAAGCGACTGTCGCATAAGGGATTGTCCGGCCAGTTCATCCAAGCCCAGCGCAAGTAGCCATCAAAGTGGTTGGCCGCACAATATAACGGCACGTAGGTGGCTTCAGCCGGTTCGCTGTTGGCTAAAATGTTGGGAGCCGCTTCAGAACAGCAGTTGTAGGTAGTACTTATCCATCCTTTGGCCTTTCGTGCACTTAATTCTTCCTCAGTAAAATGCTGACCGTAGGCTATGCAGTAGTCGAAAACCTTATCGGCCAACTCTGGATGATAATTGCCTGCCAGTGAAAGTTTAATGCCCGGGACAGCAGCTTGGGCCACTTCGTAGGCATTGAGCATATCTTTCAACGCACGTTCGTCCATGGCAATAGTCGTCTTATCGTACCAGCCTTTCGCCTTGAGGTGCGAGGCAAAAGATTGGAGGAAAGAAGTCCAGAGTTCTTTGTATTCCTCAGTATCAGTAGTGGTCTGGAGAGCGCGATAAGACTTTGAAACCTCGTCATAATAGCGGAACGACATATCCCACGGTACCATAGAGAAACAATTAATCTGTCGGTCTATACCACAAGTCTCCAAGAAACTTATCCAACGGTCAAAAATGTCATAATTATAGGCCCAACTTCCATCTGCTTTGCGTGACGTCTCAATCATAGGCTGAAATTTGTCATGACTTTGTACTCCCCAAGGTTCATAGAAGAGTATGGCCGTGGCAACCTTCTGTCCTGCGCGTGCAAGGAGTTGCATATAAGGTCGAAGCGTTTCCAGATGTTCTTGACTATAGGGTACGAGGTCGTAATAGCGCGAAGCGGCATAGGGCTGCATCCAAAAGTTCAGGTGTATGGTGTAGTCTTTGGGTTGGGGGAGTGCGCGGTCTATGATGTCTATCTGGGCACACAGATTGGCTATCACTTTCTGTTCTTTGCGCGAATAGATGTCTATGCCGGTAATGTAACTGCCTGCGGTAATATGACTGGGCACTTCTATGTTTAGCCAAATCGGACGTGTCTCGCAGCTGTTGATGGACAGGTCTGTGGCGTCATCAATTATATCATCAACCAAATATGCCGGCAAGTCTGTAGGATGGTCTCCGCAGGCTTGGAATCCGTCGGTAATCAGGTATCTCATCAGACCGCATTGTACCTGCGTGCGCAAAGGCTTAGAGGTGGCTTTGGCTACACGGATTTCCAAATCGTCCATAGGCTCGCGACTATACACTACAGCCTGCAATCCGATTCTTTCGCCTTTCCATACCGTAAGTGTGGTATCTTTTCCCACGACATCTATGGGTACCGTATGGCGTTCATGATGATAATCTGCCAAAGCCCAGCCCAGCTGTAGGCCTTCCGGCACCTGTAACCAGGGAAGAGCATCTAAAGTACCCGGAGTCTCAGGCTCTATATAGGGACGTGGCTCGGGCTTGGTCTGAGCATAGGCTGCGGACAAAAATGCTACAGACATTAGAAGAGATAGCATATAGTTTTTCATAGCGAAGTATGGATTAGTGGGCTAAAAGGTGGTTAGAACTCAAAAGTTAGTCGTGCTGATACGCGTCGTCCGGTAAGGTAGTTGGGCACAGCATATTGGGTGTTGCTGATGTCAGTTACCCAATAGTAGGAATTGACGTTGGAAATGCCCAGCAGGTTAAAGAAATCAACTCCCAGCCAAATGTTTTTGACCGCTTTCCTTATGCCACTGTGGCGTCTCTCTGCGTCATACTTCAACAGCAGGTAGCTGAGGTCTAGGTCCATACGCTTGTAGGCTGGTGCGCGGAAGGTTTGTTTTGCTCTCTCCGTGTGAGGAGGACCAAACGGTAAGCCACCGGCAAACACCAACTTCAGAGAAGCGCGCCATCGCGTGCTGCCTGGGAAATAGTCTGAGAAGAAGAGGGAAATGTTATAGCGTTGGTCTGTCGGGCGAGGGATTTTTATGCCGTCAATCTTCTCCTGTGTCTGCATCAGGGAGAAGGTGAGCCAACTGTCCACGCCGGGAACAAATTCGCCAAAGAGCTTGAAATCTACTCCTGTGGCATAGCCTGATGCGATATTTCTGCCGTAATATATAATACGCAGATTGTTCACGCTATATGGGTTGAGGTTGCTGAGCGCCTTATAGTAGGCTTCTGCCGTAAACTTGAATGGGCGGTTAAACATAGTGAACGTGTAGTCACCTCCCAGTACAAAATGGATGGAACGTTGTGATTTGATATCACGGTTGAGTTGTACGGTGGCAATGCCGTTTTGTAGAGTCGTATCACGCAGTTCTTTGTAGAATGGAGCCTGATAGTATATACCTGTTGCGAAGCGAATGGTCCAGTGGTCGTTCTTGGCAGGCATAAAACTAATGTTGGCGCGTGGGGATATAAGGCATTCTTTGTTCCAGTCCAGATAAGTGAAGCGCAGGCCATACGTAAGGTCAAAGAGGCCCGCATTAGTGCGCTTTCGCCAAGAGTCTTGTGCAAATACCTCTATGCGGTTGGCTGAGATGTCATTTTGCGAGCGCAGACTGTATATGAGTCTCAAAACATCAGCACTATATGGTAGCGAATAGCCTGTAGAATCGCGCATTTCCCACTCTCGCGCATTCTCGTTAATGGATTGGTGTTGGAAATTGAAGCCAGCCAGCAGGGTGTGGGTATTCGTTTTCTCTCGGTTAGCCCCTGTTTTTGTTCCAAATCTTAATCCAGCATTATAGACGTGGGCTTTAAGTCGGTTGCGGGCGTGTTCCATATACGTGCCGATACCCATCTGCTCTTGGGCTGTAGCCTCTTGTAACCAGTATTCTCCCTGTATGTCGTAGGTTTCGTGCTCCTGCGTGGTAAAGGTAGAGAGCTGTAGCGAAAGGAACGTATTGGGATTAAAATGCCGAGTGACTGATGCGGAGCCGAAATAGGTGCGGTAGAAATCTTTCTCCTGTCCGTCAAAATATACGGTAAAGGTCTTAGGGTCTAACATGGTGCCGAAGGACGTTTCGCGGTTCTTCGGTACAAATTTGTAGTTGTTGTCTGAAATATTTCCTAACAGTTCCAGTTCCCATTTAGGACTCGGTCGCCAGGAGAAATAAGCCTGATAGTCAAGAAAACGCGGCTTGTATTCGGCTTCAGTATCTAAGCTACCGAGCAGATAGCCTGTTGTTTTATAGCGCACGGATGACATGAGCGATACGTGCTTGTTTCCCCATCCGATGTAGGCTCCTGCTCCCAAAAGGTCGGCCGAGATTTTTGCTTCAAAATGTTCTGGCTTCTTGTATGTTATGTCTAATACGCTGGACATCTTATCGCCATATCGTGCTTCATAACCGCCCGAACTGAAACGAATACGTTGTACCATGTCGGGGTTTATGATAGAGAGGCCTTCCTGCTGTCCACTACGCACAAGCATCGGACGATATATTTCTATTCCATTAAGATATACCACATTCTCATCAAAGGATCCTCCACGCACATTATATTGTGAGCTCAGTTCGTTATGGGTGGATACTCCTGCCTGAGCCTGCACGAGTTCTTCTACCGCATTTCCCGTGGTGGAAGGCATAAAGTCTAACTGATCCGTCTTCAAGTCCTGCATACTGCCGTTCTGTCGGCGCATACCTACGACGTCTGCGGTTCCCAGCGTATTGGTGGCTTCATGAAGTACGGCGTCCACTTTGACGCTATCGCCCGGATTTCGCAAAAGGTGTCTTCTGCTGGAATATCCAATCTGCGAGAATACCACTACTACGGAGTCTTTAGATTCGCAGAATAGCGTATATCGTCCTTTGAGGTCTGTAAGTGTCAGCAATGCCGTTCCCTGAATCCGCACATTGGCCATTTCAACAGGCTTTCCCTCTGCAGTGCGAACGGTACCATATACCTTCGTCCGTTGGGCGTATCCGTTTGCTAAGACCAGTATGCAGAATAGTAACAGGAATAATCGTTTCATGGGATGGAATGGCGAAAAATTGAAAAAATAGTTTTGTTGATTAATAAACTACCTATAAATTTGAAAGTCCAATAAGCAAATTCGTTGTAAAAATAATATAAACTTAATAAAACTTCAGCGTTATGAAAAGAATGTTGTTTTTGTTGATAGGTTTTTGCCTAAGTATAGTTGTTTCCACCAATCTGTATGCTCAGACAACTGATACGCAGACAGAACAGGGTAAGGCTTCAGCCAAGCCGGCTAAGAATAAGAAACAGACTAAGGCTGAACGTGAGGCTGCCATGATGGACGTAATTCGTCAGAAAGTCTATTCGAAGGATTTCAAGGTTAAGATTGTTCAGGCCACTCCGTTGCGTACTGCTGCAAGGAAGTTGGATCCCGGCTACTCTTTCCAAGTAAAGGGCGACTCCGTATTTTGTGATATGCCCTATATTGGCGACACGGCAATGAATATGTCCTATACGGGTAGCCAAGGTATGTCTTTTAATGAAAAATTGAAGTCTTACAGCACCGTACAGCTTGACCAGAATCATTATACGGCCTTTTTGACGGTCTCCAATAAGGAAGACAACTACAACATACAGGTGGATCTTTACAACAATGGTGTAGTCAATATTGCTGTAACGCCAGTTCGCCGTGACGCCATTTCGTATGGTGGTTTGCTTGATTTACCAAAACCAAGTAAGAAGTAAATACGAAATAGCGTAATTGCAAATCTAAAAATAACGCTTGCACCGACTGATGCAAGCGTTATTTTTGTTTGTATTATAGACTGTTGTTCCTGAGGAATATTAGTCTTTCTTCAGCAGGTCGCGAATCTCCGTCAACAGAACTTCTTCTTTCGTGGGTTCTGGCTCGGCTGGAGCTTCAGGTTCTGCGGGTTCTTCGTTCTTCTTACTCAGTTTGTTCATTCCTTTAATCATCAGGAAAATGCAGAATGCGATGATGAGGAAGTCAATAATGTTCTGGAGGAACTGTCCATAGGCTACACTTGCTTCGCCTACTTCAGCCTTCAGACCAGCAAAGTCAACCCCGCCAGTGCATACGCCGATCAATGGCATAATTACGTCGTCCACGAGAGAAGTTACGATTTTTCCGAAAGCACCGCCAATGATTACGCCGACAGCCATATCCATGACATTGCCACGCATAGCGAATTCTTTGAATTCTTTAATGAAACTCATAATTGTAAAATTGAAAAGTTAGAAATTAGGTTGTGTTTGTTTGATTGCAAATATAAAAAAGTTTTGAGTAATAGCGCGTTTGGTAGCAGAAATATATGAACGGCTCACTATTAAAGCCCTGTGGTTTCAAAAGTCTGCGTAATGCCAATTTCTCTATGGGTAAGTTTTACACAGACGCCGAACTTTGCATGGATATGTTTGGCCAGATGTTGAGCCGAATATACACTGCGGTGCTGTCCGCCTGTGCAACCAAAGCAGAACATAAGATGGCTGAATCCGCGCTCTATGAAGCGCTCCACGTGATGGTCAGCGATGGGGTAGATGTGGTCCAGAAACTCCAGTATCTCCCCGTCTTCTTCAAGAAAGTTTATAACGGGAAGGTCTAGACCGGTCTGTTTTCTGTATTGCTCGAATCTACCTGGATTGTGTGTAGAGCGACAGTCAAACACGTACCCGCCTCCGTTGCCACTCTGGTCTGTGGGGATTCCTTTCTTAAAGCTAAAACTATATACCTCTACTTCAAGGGGGGGGTCCTTGGGTTTGTTGGTCAGCAGGCCGCTTGATTTAACTGTTTTAAGTGACTTAAACTCAGCAGAATTAGTCAGGTTCTTTAACGTATCCCTTAAATGCGGATAGGCCATAAGTTCTTTGCTGTCCAAGTATTCTCCAATCGTATCAATGGCTAAGGGTATGCTGTGCAAGAAATGCTTTTTTCGTTCGTAGCGTCCGCGCAGTCCGTAGGCCCCTAGCACTTGTAACAGACGGAAAAGGCTGAATCGTTTGAACGAAGCCTTAAATTTCTCGGCCGCAGTTAGGTCCAAGGTTCTGAGTTCGTCCAGGTAGGTGATCAGCAGTTCCTCTTTGAGTGGAGCAGGGTATTTCGAAGATACTTGAAGCAGGAAGGAGGCTACGTCATATTGCAGTGGGCCAATACGTCCGCTTTGATAATCGATGAAATAAGGTTCCTTGCCATTGCGAAGCATCACATTGCGTGCTTGGAAGTCTCGATAGAGGAAATACTTGTGTTCCCCTTCGGTGGCAATATGTGCTAAGTCTGTGGCAAATCGTTCGAAATCGTCTTGCAGGAGGTTTTCGTCGTACACCACATCAGTTGTCCGCAAAAAGCAGTATTTGAAATAATTGAGGTCAAACAAAATGCTTCGGAAGTCAAAGCGTGTGGGCGGAAGGAGTTGGGTTTCGTCAATATTCGCCCCACCTTCCACTTGGAAGTGTGGCAGTAGGCGAAGCGTTTCTTTGAGCAATTCTATATCTGTTGGCTTGTAGCCGGTTTTGCGTCCGTCTTGGAGCGCGTCAAATAGTCCGCAAGAGCCAAGATCTTCCTGCAAGTAGGTCATTTCATCCTCCGATACGGCGATCAGATGAGGCACTGGAAGATGAAGAGCCTCAAAATGGCGCGTCAGATAGATGAAAGCATGATTTTCTGCCTTAGATGTGCCGACTACTCCGATACAGGTTCTTCCATCAGTATGTTCCAAGCGGAAATACTGGCGGTTGCTGCCACTGGGAGTAAGTGGCGTGCAATGGGCAAAGGCTTGTCTGAAAGTTTCCTTATATAGAATTTGCAGGGATTCGTTCATAACTGTTTACGGGCTTAGGAAAGAGTCATTTTAAGGTTCATAATATGTGTGGCCACTAAGGCAGCCGTCTCAGTGCGCAGTCGGCTTTCGCCAAGACTTACGGGGATAAAGCCGGCAGATAGGGCAGTGTGAACCTCTTCCAAACTGAAATCGCCTTCTGGACCGACTAAAACTTGTACGGCACGGCCTTTTTCTACCAGATCAAATAGATTTCGCTTGGCAGTACCTACATCGCTGTCGGCATAGCAATGGGCTATACAGCGCACACCATCAAACGGCTCAGCTACATAGTCTCGAAAGGTTAAAAGTCCGTCCACTTGGGGCAGTACAGCCTTGTGGCTTTGTTTCATGGCAGAGATGACGATTTTTTCAATACGCTCGCTTTTCAGCACATGCCGTTCTGAATTCTGGCAGGACAGGAATGTTATTCGGTCGCAACCTATCTCTACCGCCTTTTCGGCGAACCATTCCATGCGATCTATATTCTTTGTGGGGGCCACGGCTATCTGTATGTTCCCGTCCCAATGAGGCAGTACGGTTTCACAGGTGTCTATTTCAAACTGGCAGGACTTCTGTGAGCATTGTGTGATATGCCCGGTAAAGAAGTGGCCTTCCCCGTCTGTCAGATGGATGCTGTCGCCCTCTCTCATACGCAGGACACGCACGGCGTGGATGGCTTCATCAGGAGGTAATATGCCACTTGATGTGGCTTCGGGCGCATAGAATAAATGGAGTTCTTTCACAATAGATAGAATGTTTGATTCTACAAATTTAACTTTTCCGCCTTGTTTAGTCCGAAATATCTCGGGAAATTGCATCGTTGAAGAAATTAAATTACCTTTGCTATGCAAAAATGACATAATGAGGTCCCTCTGCACTCCTTATGTGCGACCTCATTACTTCAGTCAGTCGAGAAAATCAACTATACATACTATGAATAACAAGTTTCTTTTACAATCGCGACTCGTGGGAATGAATTTTCTCGAGTTCGCAGTTTGGGGGGCCTACCTCACATCAATGGGAAACTACCTTGGCAGTGTGGGTTTGGGCGACTATACGTTCTGGTTCTACGCCGTACAGGGCATTGTCTCAATCTTTATGCCCGGTTTGATGGGTATCGTGGCTGACAAGTGGGTGCCGGCAGAGCGTTTGTTGGGCTTGTGCCACTTTTTGGCCGCATTGTTTATGGCTTCCGCCGGCTATTATGGCATGACAACCCCGGAACCGGATTTTGTGACGATATTCTCGCTCTATACGCTTAGCGTAGCCTTCTTTATGCCTACGATTGCGCTTAGCAACTCCGTGGCATTTACGGGTTTGACGCAGGCCAATATGGATACCGTAAAGGATTTTCCGCCTATCCGTGTTTTCGGCACTGTGGGCTTTATCTGTAGTATGTGGGCCACAGACTTGTTGGGCTTTAAGTCCACCTATGAGCAATTTTACTCTTCTGCATTCTTAGGCTTCATACTTGCCGCCTATGCTCCGACCTTGCCGAAGTGTCCTATCAACAAGGAGGGAGGTAAAAAGACCATCGCGCAGGCTCTCGGCTTGGACGCATTCAAACTTTTCAAGCAGAAACGCATGGCCATCTTCTTTATCTTCTCCATGCTCCTAGGTGTTTCACTACAAATCACTAACAGTTACGCCACTCCGTTTATCAGCAGTTTCGCTGTGGACGAGGTGTACAAAGAAACCTTTGGCGTGCAACACAGCGTCATACTCTATTCGTTGTCTCAGATAAGCGAAGCCTGCTGCATCCTGCTGATACCGTTCTTCCTCAGGCGGTATGGTATCAAGCGGGTAATGATGATGGCCATGGCGGCCTGGATATTCCGCTTTGGACTATTCGGATTTGGTAACCCGGGCCCGGGTGTCTGGATGTTCATACTCTCTATGATTGTCTATGGCCTTGCCTTTGATTTCTTCAATATCTCAGGTGCACTATTCGTAGACCAGAACACCGACGGCAATATCCGCAACAGTGCCCAGGGCCTGTTTATGATAATGACCAACGGTCTTGGAGCCTCTCTCGGTATGATGGCTGCCGGTGCTATAGTGAATCACTTCACGACGTGGGAGCAATTTGGCAGTGATAAGTTCCAGGTGGGCAACTGGTCCGCGGTATGGCTCATCTTTGCTACTTACGCGCTCATTGTCTTTGTGCTGTTTACGATATTCTTTAAGGAACAAAGGTCTGCGACGAAGTAGCCAGTCGAAACATAAATCATCCATAGAAATTCCCTTATACCCTGGATGTGTGGTATAAGGGAATTTTATATTTCCATAATCGGTTTGTGCATTTCACAGTGTGAACTGCGTATTTCACACTGTGAACTCCCCGTTTCACACTGTGAAATGGAATGTTGTATTATGAGGGGAAGAGATTACATAACAGAAACGGTCGCTACCCTAAGGTAACGACCGTCTAGTTCACTGCAGTTGCAGGGTAGGAGAGATTTATGCTTCTGCGGGAGCCTCAGTTTCGGCTTCAGGAGCATTCTCCTCAGCGGCAGCTTCTGCTTCTGCTTCTGCCTGAGCGGCAGCCACAGCAGCTTTCTTATCTGCAACTTTTTCTGCAATCTTCTCGTTAACTTTTTTCTCGGCTTCGAGGCGTGCGTTCAACTCAGCTTTTTTGCTGGCAGCTAATTCGCTGACTCTCTTTGCTAATTTGCTGGTCTTTTCAGCCTTCCAAGCTTCAAATTTTGCTTGAGCGGTAGCCTCATCGAAAGCACCTTTGCGAACACCACCACGGAGGTGTTTCATAAGAAGTACGCCTTCGAAAGAAAGAATGTTACGTACTCGATCGGTAGGCTGTGCGCCTGTCTCAATCCAATAAAGCGCACGCTCAAAATTCAAATCTACTGTGGCAGGATTGGTATTGGGGTTGTACGTACCAATCTTTTCAGTGAATTTGCCATCACGTGGCGCTCTTGCGTCAGCCACTACGATGCTGTAGAAAGCATAGCCTTTGTGACCACGACGCTGAAGTCTGATTTTTGTTGCCATTTATTTATAAATTAAAAGTTTGAATAAACCGCTATCTCGTAACGGCGGTGCAAAAGTATAATTTTGTTTGATAAGTGCAAAATCCTATTCCGCTTTATTACCTTTTGCGCGCAGGGAAGCCCATATTAAGAAGGTAATTAACAGGGCGTAAGCGCACAATGAGAGCAACTGGCTGCCCCGGTGCTGGAGCCAGTCTGCTGATTGGAGGTGCACACCGAAGAATTGGATAGCCGCGCTGACCACTCCCATAAGCGCACCGCCTGCGATAAAGCCCGAAGCGAGCAAGGTACCCCGCTCATTGCGTGCTTTGTTTGTGCTTTCATCCTTTGAGCGGGAGCTGACAAACCAATTGACGGTTCCACCTACGAGCAGGGGCAGGTTAAGTTGAAGCGGGATAAACATTCCGAGAGCAAAGGCCAGGGATGAGATGCCACAGAAGTTGATGACGAGAGCGATTAAAGCACCGATTCCGTAGAGAAGCCAAGGAGCATTGCCGCCGTTCATAAGTGGCTCAATTACGGCAGCCATTGCGCGGGCCTGTGGAGCAGCCATAACATTTGGATCGGCAAAGCCGTAAGCCTTGTTGAGTATCATAATGACGCCTCCGACCGTAGCCGCGCAAACCAGAACGCCGAGAAATTTATACGTTTCCTGTATTTTGGGTGTGGAGCCCAGCCAATAGCCTATTTTCAAGTCTGTAATAAAACTGCCGGCGGTAGATAGCGCTGTGCAGACCACGCCACCCATAATGAGCGCAGCCACCATTCCTCCTGTTCCTTTAAGGCCTACACCGACCATAATAACACACGCCAGGATTAGCGTCATTAATGTCATGCCACTTACGGGATTTGAACCGACTATGGCTATCGCATTGGCGGCAACGGTAGTGAAAAGGAAGGCAATGACGGCCACAATAAGTATGGCTACTATGGCATGGAGTAAATTACCTTTCATTACATCAAAATAGAAGAAGAGGAATGTCAGCACAATAGTAATGATGGTGCCAATGCCTATGATTTTCATAGATAAGTCGCGCTGGGTGCGTGGCACTGCCGTTGTGTCGTCTGATGACTTCTTGAAAATTTTCCCCATCAAGGAAAAAGAGCTCAGAATAACTTTTCTGCTGTTGTATATGCCTATGATACCGGCCATGGCAATAGCGCCAATACCGATGTTTTTGGCTTGGAAGAAAATCTGTTCCGGACTTGCAACGGCAGACAAGATACCATCCTGAACGGGAAGCTCGGGAAATAAGAGTGCAATACCTGGCACAATAATCCACCACATAAGGATAGAGCCAAAGCAGATTATAGCGGCATATTTTAAGCCAATGATGTAGCCCATACCCAATAGGGCGGCTCCTGTGTTGATCTTGAAAACAAATTTTGCCTTATCTGCCACAGTGGCCCCCAAAGCACAAACGCGCGAAGTAAACAGTTCGTTCCAAGCACCGAACGTAGCTACAGCAAAATCATATAGTCCTCCAATCAAACCTGCTACGAGTAGCGGTTTTACCTGACTACCGCCTCCCTGTCCAGAAATAAGCACTTGGGTGGAAGCCGTAGCTTCAGGGAATGGATATTTACCATGCATATCCTTTACAAAATACTTTCTGAACGGGATAAGGAATAATATGCCTAAAATTCCGCCCAATACGGTGGCCGTAAAGATTTCCAGAAAGTTTATAGTGATTTCTTCGCCAAATTTAGCCTGCAATATGTAGAGCGCAGGGAGTGTGAAGATGGCACCAGCCACAATCATACCGGAACAAGCACCGATACTTTGGATGATAACGTTCTCTCCAAGTGGATCTTTGCGATTTGTAGCTCCTGCTACGCCTACGGCGATAATCGTTATAGGGATGGCGGCTTCAAAGACTTGGCCTATTTTAAGACCCAAGTAGGCACAGGCTGCAGAAAATATGACAGCCATTAAAAGACCTAAGATGAGCGACCAGGAGGTCAGTTCTTTGTAGCGTTTCCCGTCTTCCATCAGTGGAGTGTATTCTTCTCCAGGCTGTAATTCGCGAAAAGCGTTTTCGGGCAATTGCGTTTTTTCAGACATATAGGATAGTATTGTTTGAAGTGAATATTGAATCAAGAAAAAGGCTAGTCCATTCTGTCACGATAGTCTTCATATTGGAATGTACGAAGCACTTGTACACTGCCATCCTCCTTGCGCAGACACAGGGAGGGGTGGGAGACACCATTGAACATATTGGTTTTAACAGTGGTATAGTGGATCATGTCGCAGAATGTAAGGATGTCGCCTACGTGGAGCGGTTCTGCAAATTCCCAAGTGCCCATATAATCGCCACTTAGACAGCTGTTACCGCCGAGCCTATATAGATGTTGTCCCGTTGCGGACTGGGACGGACTGACCACTTTGGCCCCGATGATTTCAGGATGATAAGGCATCTCCAGACAATCGGGCATGTGGCAGGTAAAACTTACGTTTAGTATGGCTGTGCGTATGCCGTAATTCTCTACGATATCAATAACCTTGGCGTATAGTTCTCCTGTTTGCCAGGTAAAAGCACTCCCCGGTTCAAAGATGATGTGCAGATGGGGGTAGCGCTTATGGAAATCGTTGATCGTACGAATTAAGTGTTCCACATCATAGTCGGCCCTTGTTACAAGATGGCCCCCGCCAAGATTCAGCCATTCTGCCTGACGCAACCAAGGATCAAACTTTGCTGTGATATGTTCTAATGTGTGTGCCAAAGCGTAGGAGTCGCTCTCACAATGGTTGTGACAATGCAGTCCACTTATGCCTTCGGGTAATCGCTCAGGCATATTGGCAGATAAAACGCCGAAGCGAGAACCTCGGGCGCAGGGATTGTAGAGCTCGGTGGTGATTTCGCTATATTCGGGGTTGATGCGTAAACCAAAAGCTACATTTTTCTGGTGTTTGCATACGTCGCTCTTGAATCGCTCATATTGGCTGAGTGAATTGAACGTGAGGTGGCTACAAATGGGGAGAAGTTTTGAAAAGGTATCTTCCTCATAAGCCGGAGAGAAAATATGTGACTTACTGCCAAATTCTTCAAATGCCAGGCGAGCTTCATAGAGTGAAGAAGACGCAGTATGCGAGATATACTCACGGAAGATTGGAAATGTACGCCACAAGGCAAAAGCCTTGAACGCCATAATGAACTCCACATCTGCACGTAGGGAAATCTGGCGGATGAGACTCAGATTCTGTCGCAGGCGCGTCTCGTCCATTACGTAGCAAGGAATGGGAAGCGAGGAAATAATGTCAGAGGAAGGTTTCAATGCTTGATATAATTCTGAAATTATGCAAAGAAAGAACAGACTACATTACACCGTCGGCCCGAAGTTTTTGTTGCCATTTCCAAGCAGAGGAAAGGGCATCTTCGAGGGTGTGAGTGGCGTGCCAGCCTAGGATTTTGTTGGCTTTGTCCACATTGCCCCATACTTGCTCTATATCGCCCGCACGTCGGCCTACAATCTTGTAGTTTAACTTTACGCCCGTGCATTTTTCAAAGGTGTGGATGAGTTCCAGCACGCTTACGCCTGTACCTGTCCCTATGTTGAAAATATCTACCTGCTTGTCAGACTTTCCATTCAGTATGCGCTCCATAGCAGCCACATGAGCCTTGGCCAAATCGACGATGTAAATATAATCTCGTATGCAGGAACCATCCGGCGTGTTATAGTCATCGCCAAATACGCTCAGGCATTCACGAATACCGATAGCCGTTTGCGTCAAATAGGGGATAAGGTTTGCCGGCACACCATTGGGGAGTTCGCCTATGATGGCTGTAGGGTGTGCTCCAATAGGGTTAAAATAGCGGAGCAGAATAGCCTGTATCGGTGCGCCACTTTTACAGAAATCCGTAATAATATCTTCGTCAATTTTTTTCGTGTTGCCGTAGGGGCTTTCTGCATCTTGACGCGGAGAAGTCTCTCTTACCGGTAAATTCTCCGTGTTGGGCTGTCCATAAACGGTACAAGATGAAGAGAAGATAAACCCCTTGATTCCAAATTGTGGCATCAATTCCAAAAGGTTGATAGTGGAAACCGTGTTGTTGCGGTAGTATTTAAGTGGTTCCTTTACGCTCTCGCCAACCGCCTTGCTTGCAGCAAAATGAATGATACCTTCTATCGGTTGATACTTCCTCAATACATTCTCGAGAGCAGGGAGGTCTGTGCAATCTACCTGCTCAAATGCGGGGCGGATACCCGTGATTTTTTCGATGCCGTATATAACATCGGCCTTCGAGTTAGAGAGATTGTCCACAATAACTACATCGTAGCCCGATTCTATAAGTTCAACAGATGTATGCGAGCCAATAAAACCCGTGCCACCTGTTACCAAAATTCTCTTCTTCATACCTGTGGATTGATTAATTTATTATAGTGATTGATGGGGTTGGATAAGTTGCAGAAATTCTTCTCGCGTCTTAGCCTGTGAAAAGGCTCCGCTGAAGTCGGACGTTGTCGTGATAGAATTAGCCTTTGCAATGCCTCGCATCTGCATGCACATGTGTTTAGCCTCTAATACGACCATCACACCCAGAGGATTAAGTGCTTGCTGTATGCTTTCCTTTATCTGGGATGTCAGGCGCTCTTGTACCTGTAGTCTGTGCGAGTAGATATCAACTACACGGGCAATCTTTGACAACCCTGTGATGTAGCCATTGGGGATATAAGCCACATGGGCTTTTCCATAGAAAGGTAACAGATGGTGTTCGCAGAGTGAATAGAATTGAATATCTTTTA
The DNA here is from genome assembly GCA_017478625.1 of Alloprevotella sp. GTDB lineage: Bacteria > Bacteroidota > Bacteroidia > Bacteroidales > Bacteroidaceae > Alloprevotella. Next base: position 155,336 of record JAFVDF010000005.1, on the reverse strand, counting down.
CGATAACCATGTGCTTGTAGTCTTCCTTAAACCTGGCCGAACAAAGCACTTCAATGGGATTCTGTTCATAGCCTCGGGTTAATTCAGTCATAGCTTTGGCTACGCGCTCAGGGGTTTTAAGAAGCCCTTCCCGTTCGGGGTCTTCTCCCAAATTGGAGAGGATTTGGCCGACCAGAGGTTTGATGGCTGATATTTTATCTTCGGTGTTCATCACTGTTTCTTATATATTTTTGAGGATAGGATACGGGTCTCGTAACTAATCTTTTTATTCTTGATCTGTTGGGCATATCGCTGTGCGGTCTGCCTGGTCCTGAAATTTCCCACACGGCATACCCAGTGTGGAGAGATAAAGCGGACATATACATTTAACTCGGGAAACGCACTTTTACATTGTTGCCTTATCTGTTCTGCGCGTTGTTTGGACTGACGCGAGTTTCCGCCAGTATAGATTTGGATTCTAAATACATCAATGGCCTGTCGGGTAGTAACGTTATCCTCCGGCGTTTGGTCTTCGGACAGCGATTCTTTTAGTTTTGTGGTGTCTTGCGACTCGTTGGCTGGTTGTTTCTTTTCAGCAGGTACCTGCTTGGGTTGAGTTTGAGGAATGTTGTCAATGATAGTATCAACTTTTCCTTTCTCAATAATAGTCAGTTTGCCACCATTTGCATGTGGGACTTGAACTTTCTTGGTAAAAGTCTGAGCTGTGGCTGTCGCACTCAGTCCTATCATAAGGACGCAACATGCCACGAAGCCGGAAATGCCACATGGCACTATGCCCCGAGTAAAAGAGCATAGGCCATGGACCATTTTCTTATAGAAAAGCAATGAGGGCGTTATGGAAAATACGTGCGTCATTGTTTTTTCTGTTAAAGGGATGGGGTTTTAAATTATTTCCAAGCATCAATGATGCCCTTGAAGTCTTCTACTTTCAACGCGGCGCCACCAATCAGACCGCCGTCTACATCGGGTTTGCTGAAAAGTTCTTTGGCATTGCTTGGTTTGCAGCTTCCACCATAGAGAATGGTAGTTTCGTCGGCCGTTTCCTGACCAAACTTTTCGGCTATGGTATTGCGGATAAATGCGTGCATATCCTGAGCCTGTTCAGCCGTGGCCGTTTTTCCTGTACCAATGGCCCAAACAGGTTCGTAGGCTAAGATAATGTTTTTAAATTCTGCTTGCGTGAGTTCCCATAGCGAACCTTCCAACTGTGCGCGTACCACTTCGTTCTGCTTCCCGGCTTCTCTTTCTTCCAAGACCTCGCCAATGCAGAAAATAATCTGTAAGTCGTTAGCAAGAGCCAGTTTAACTTTTTCTTTTAATATTTCAGGTGTTTCGTTGTAGTAGGCTCTCCGTTCGCTATGACCGAGGATTACGAAGTTTGCTCCTGTGCTTTTTACCATTTCGGCTGATACTTCACCCGTATATGCACCCTTTTCTTTATCTGCACAGTTTTGTGCGCCTAGACCAATAAGTTCTGGGTTTATAACTTCAGCGACTTTTGCCAAATGAATAAACGGTGTGCAGATAACCACACCACAATTTGGTGCATCAGCCTCAAGTGTTGCAGTAAGTTCTTTGGCCAAAGCCACTCCTTCTTGCAGGTTCTTATTCATCTTCCAGTTACCTGCTACAATCTTTTTTCTCATTTTTCGTCTAATTAGTTGATTTAAAAAATTATAATGCTTTTTGAATTTTCTGTTTATCCAAAGCCGGTCTGCAATTATAGCGAGCGTTGATGGGATTAAGAAAGCGAGCAAAAGCCATAATGCACGCAAGGGCTGGCTTGTTTGTGGGGTGGAAATGCCGTTGATGTCTGTTTGTTCAAATACGGGCAAATCATTTTGACTCCATTTTTTTACGATTTTCCCATTCCGGAACATCAATAATCCAGGGTTTGAGCGGACAAGCGATTTTAGTTGTTCGCTGTCGCCATATAGAATAGGATAGGTGGCTCCAGTTCTATCTGTCCAGTGGCTTTTAAAAGAGGCATCGGATGCAGCAATCACCCCATAGAATTGGAGACCGTTGTCAAGGCAATAGTCATACAAATCGTTAATGCGATCATTATTGCCATCATCTGCACTGTTTTCTTCGGGGATAGTAAGTAAAAACGTGGCGGAAGTATCGGTGGCAAGCGTTTCTACGATATCTTCTCCAGAGTCATCATAGAATGCCAAATTAAGTAGGGCCAAGTCATCCATAGATGTTTCTGTTCCATAAAAAGCGGCCTTGAGGTCTGCCCCTTCCTTATATGGACTGAAATCTAGCGGTGGGAGGTGACGGACAGAATAAATAGTGAGACCAATGATATAGAGAATGGCACAGATGGCAATAATCCATTGGTTTCTTTCTGAGATGACACGGATTGTATGTCTAGAGAATAGAAATGCGACAATAGCACAGGCTAATAAAATCAGATTCTTTCCGAGTGTCTGAGCGTGAGAAAGGAGTATCGCATCGCCAAAGCATCCGCAATCTGGGACTGGATTGAAAAGATAAATGTACAATGTAAGCAGAGAAACCAACGACATAAAGATTAAAGCCAGCAATGTCGTGGTTTTCCTACGGATTCCCAGAAGCAGATTAATGCCTATGCAGAATTCAAAGGTGCATAAAGCCAATACAGGGATGAATAGTTGTCTGCTATAGGCTAGTACGTCTATGCCCCAAGAGGTAAAATAGGCCCGCAACTTGAAACCCATCCCCAGAGGGTCGATGGCTTTCAAAAAACCGGAGATAACAAACGTGACACCTAAGATAATGATGCACGTATGTATCAAGAAGGAACCTGTCTTACTTGTTTTCAATCGTGAACTTAATTAAGCCAAAGATAGCATAATTAATAATATCCTGAAAATTAGCATCAACGCCCTCGCTGACTAGCGTTTGGCCACCAAGTTGGAGGATTTGCTTTGTCCGGAGGATCTTCATCAAAATCAGATCGGTATAGGAGGTCGTCTCCATATCTCGCCAAGCCTCGCCATAGTCATGATTCTTCCTTGTCATAAGATCCATTGTGGCAGTAGCGCAACGGTCGTAAGCTTCGAGCGCACTTTCGTTGGACAAATCTGCTTCGTCAGCATACCCAAGGCTAAGTTGTATCAATCCAATGATAGAATAGTTGACAATGCCTATGTATTCGCTGACGATTCCTTCATCTACGAGATGTTCGGAGAGGGTTTCCAAAGAACGGCACCGGCGCACTTTTATAAGTAGCTGGTCGCATAAAGACATTGGACGGAGAATTCTCCAAGCAGTATTGTAATCGTAAAGTTTTTTCTCAAAGAGTTGACGGCATTGTGTAAGCACATCATGGAATTCCTCTTCTGTTTTTTTATGAGGCATAGTCTTTCCTATTAGTATAATAGGAGCAAATTTAATTGTTAGAACAGGAAAATGCAAAAACTGAGACTATTTCTCAGAGAGAAAAGCCTATTTAGCAGATTGCATACTGAATTTTTTGGGGAAATCTGTAATTTTGTTCCACGTCTCAATGCAATCCGTTCATCTTATGCCCCAAACCCCGCTTACCATAATTCGAGCTTCTGCTGGTGCTGGTAAAACTTATACATTAGCCACTCGTTTCGTGGCGCATCTTCTTGCCACGGTTCATAATCCTAATGCGCATCGTGAAATGCTAGGCATTACCTTTACGAACAAGGCTACTACGGAGATGAAGGAACGCATTCTTTCGTTCCTCTATAGACTGAAAGAACAGGTGGACTCTCAGCTGTTAGCAGATATCCTTGTGTTGGGCGGTCCCGAGGGCTTAATTCCTGAAGAAGTGCCAATCCGAGCGACCAAGGCTCTAAATCTATTGACTTCTGACTACAGCAATTTTTCAATTTTGACTATTGATTCGTTTTTTCAGCGCTTGCTACACACAGTGGCTTACGAGTTAGGTGTGGTGCTAAATAGTCGTGTCGAAATTTCTAACGATGAAGCAGTTGATGATGCGGTAGATAACTTTTTAAAACACCCGGGAGAGGACAAAAAAGTGCTTGATTGGCTTGTGGGCTATATAGAGCAGCAGATGGAAGAATCAAGCCAATGGATGCTTCGAAAGGATCTTGGAAAATTTGCAAAGAGAAATTTGTTGGCAGAAAGATATCAAGAGTTGGATGAAAGTTCTAAGAAACAGCTCTCAAGTGCCAGTGATTTAAAAAGATATGAGCACACACTGAAAGAGATTGCAGAACGTGCTAATCAACGCGCTCTTGATGCGGAAGAAGCCTGTCGGCACATTCTGGAATTGCATAGTGAGAAGATTTCTAGTTACAATCACTATGAAGGCTTTCTGAATAAGATTCAGATCTACTTTTCTTCAGCGTATTCATGGGAAGATAAAAAGACAATAAAGTATTCAGGTATTATAGATAGTATTTCTAAAAAAGTAGAGAAGCCAGAAGGAATCTTCAAAAAAGCCTATAGGGGAGCAGAATACGATGCCTCCCTAGAATCTGTGCTTTTGGCCATTCGCAAACTACAATCTGAATTATCCGCAGCATTTTCCGATCTGATAACTTGTAAGACAATCTTAAAAAGCACTCGGCCTCTCTGTTTGCTTTTGGACTTAGAGCAACGACTGAATGTAGTTCTGCGTACGCATAACTCAATGTTGTTGTCGCGTACGAAAATGCTATTTAGTAAGCTGATAGGCGAGAGTGATTCGCCCTTTGTCTTTGAGCGCGTTGGGACTCGTTTCAGTTATATTATGATAGATGAGTTCCAAGATACAGCCCTTACACAATGGAAGAATATAAAGAAATTGCTTCTGAATAGCTTGGCGGGCGGATTTTCGTGTGTTGTTGTGGGTGATGTCAAGCAGAGTATCTACCGATGGAATGATGGCGATTGGCGAATACTGCATAATATGGAGAACGAGCCTGATATAAAACGACTAGGCCAGCCAGAAACAATAACATTAGACAACAATTTCCGTACATTGGCTAATGTAGTCAATTTTAATAACGAACTGTTCCCTTTATTAGCGAAGCAAATAGATTCCGACGCTAAGAGAACCATCTGTCAAGAAATATATAGCGAAAGTACAACTCAGCAGATACCACGCAAAGGAAAAGGAGGATATGTACGCTTGTGCTTTAGCAGGAAGAATGGAAAGGTGGTTAATGGCGAAACGTCCCTGTCGCTAGGTAGTCAGATACTATCGCTTCACGCAAGAGGCCTTAAGTGGACAGACATGGCAATTCTGGTGCGTAATAAGAGTGCCATAAAAAATATAAAGAGCCATTTACAGTCTTTTGAGACAAAGATTCCTCTTGTGACAAGCGAGATGTTTGAATATTCATCGTCAAGATTAGTGCTGGCCTTGGTTAGTGCACTTCGCTGGCTGTATGCTAATCGTAATTACAAGCAAGGAAGTGGGCGAAAGATGAAGGAAACCGTTGCTGTGGCTTATCTCAAGGAACTCAGCCGTGATTATAATGCCCAACCGGAATCTGAAAATTTACCACCACACGCCGACGGCTATCTGTCCGAAGCAGAGGTATTGGGTCAACTTTATGATGAGCGTAGCAAACTACTGAAGTTGCCACTTGTGGAATGTTGCCATCGGATTGTTGAATTATTGAATCTGGATGAACTAATACAAGAAGACAATGCTTTTTTATTAAGCTTTCTTGATGAAGTAAGTAATTTTGTAGCTCGAGAGGGAAGTAAACTGTCTTCATTCTTGCGGTATTTTGATGAGGTACTTGCTTTTAAGACAATTCCTCCCACACAGCCAGACGGAATACAAATTCTGACAATTCACAAGGCAAAGGGGTTGGAATTTCATACTGTGTTTATTCCGAAGGTAGATTGGTCGCTGACAGCCTCCCGACATGATTCCGAGGATTATCTTTGGATGTGTCCACAGGAAGAGCCATACAATCAATTAAATCTTTTACCGGTTAATATCCCCAAAGATTTGAAGGAATCTGTGGCCTTTTCTGAAGCCTACAATAAGGAAATGACAGAAAGGCTTGTAGATAATTTGAACTTGGTCTATGTTGCTTTTACACGTCCGAGAGCCAATCTTTTCATTTGGGCTGAGGACGTTGAAATAGGAATGTCGTTAGCGACAGTTGTTCCGTCGCTTTCCTGTCTGCATGAGGTCTGTGTGGAAGAAGATGAAGAGGTCTTAGAAGAGGGAAGGGTGCGCGTTTTTGAGACGGGAGAAATAGCTATTCCTGCCACAGAGAAATTGAATGTTGTATCAGATAGTCCGTTTGAGGCGCAGGCTACAGAAGTAAATTTCCGATGGGAAAATTCTGATGTAATTCCACATTTGCATCAATCCAATGTGGCAAAAGATTTTTTAGATACTACGTCAAAACCATTACCCAAATGGCGGACTCTGATAGATCGTGGAAAACTCCGACACAAGATTATGGAGTATATCGGTTGTGCAAAGGACCTGGAAAGGGCTATAGCAACAGTCTATCATCAGGGGCTTATCAATGAAGAAGAACGTATTTCTCTTTTTGAGGAATTTAGCAAAATATTACAACAGCCTTGTGCGACCGATTGGTTTGACGGTTCTTGGATTATATTTAATGAAACGACATTCCTAAACCCGCAATTAAAATTGACCCAGAATTATAGGGCGTATCGTCCAGACCGAGTGATGAAACGTGGGGATGAAGTTGTGGTGATAGACTTTAAGTTTTCAACAGACGCCGATAATGTAAAGTATAAACGGCAGGTTCGCAACTATGTAGATTTGCTTCATAAGGTTGGATATGTCAATGTTAAAGGCTTCCTTTGGTATGTAGATTTAGAGGAGGTCATTCCAGTCTAATGTTTCCTCCATTTGCTGGAAATTGAGGAGCCGGATATATCGTGGCTATATCCACAATCTATATTGCCGGAGGGGATTCTTGCGTTGCACAACATAAGTTTTGACTATTGCGGATTGTTTTATATTTTTGTACTCGCATTCCGCGTGAATGTAGCAGTAGAACGGTTCGCCGCACAACATGGCTTAGTGGCTATGGTTGGGAGGAAAGTCCGGGCAGCATAGGGCAACGCTCTTCTTAATGGGAAGTAGGTCGTGAGACTTAATGATGTAGAAGAAAATAACCGCCTAGAGTTTCGATTTTAGGTAAGGGTGAGAAGGCAGGGTAAGAGCCTACCAGGAAAGTAGAGATACTTTTGCTGTACTAGTAGCGAGCTGAAAGTCCATGTAAACCAGCGATAAGGATGGCCCGTCCGAAAGTTTTAATCTTGCGCTGGAGGGTAGGACGATAGAACGGTGTTGGCAACAGCCCGTCTAGATAAATGGTGAACAATGTCTCTTGTAGATATTACAGAACCCGGCTTATAGTTTTGCTGCTTAATTAGATAATATGATAGTATGATAAGAAACATCCGCTTCTGCTATTTAAAGTAGAAGCGGATGTCCTTTTGAGAGCAAATTACTTTGCTCTCGGCGGTCGAGAGCCACACTCTGAAATTATTCTGCCTGATAGGTAAATTTTATATCTCCGTTTACGACGACGTCAGTATAACTGCTGTTTCCTACACGGAAGTTGGAGATATAATTAAACTTGAAATTTTGGAATGAAAGCGTTATGTCGTTGCCTTGGATGGATCTAACTTTTACGCTTCCCTCGCAGTCTGTACAAAAATATCCTGCATTGTCGTAGGTTCCATTATTCCAGTGACTCTTGTCAATATTCAACTCCGAACCCACACTTATGGCATCTGGCGTTTCAAATTGCCAGGTCGCGAGGATTTCGTAGATGTAATCTCCCAAAATTTCTTGCAAATCTGATGGAGCATTATCGCTTATGTTTACGACAAAGGTTGCTCCGTCCGTAAGGTTATCTAATACGGTGCCTGAAACTACTTGGTGTCCTGTTTGCCATTCTGCATCGTAGGCATAATAGAGCTGGGCGCTTGCAGAACCGAATGAGATAGTTACTTGCCCGTCTGCTATGCTAATGGCAGTATCGCCGTTACCTGTTCCCTCTTCTTCGTTGTCACACGCGGTAAAGGAAATTGCACAGAATGCCATTAGGAATGTCAGGGCTAATGAATAAAACTGTTTCATAAGTCTTTTAATAATAGATTAATCCGTTGAACTAAAAAGATGAATTGTTGCACAAAAATAGAGAAAAGGGTTATACGCATATAAATCCATTTTGTCCACTCGTTTATGCGACTTAGATTATTGACTAAATTATAAACTCCGTCAATGATGTTGTTCTTTGTTGAAAAGGAAACGCCTTGTAGCGAAACGGCTACAAGGCGTAATAGGATTCTCTAATATTGTGGACTGATTTAGTAGTTTTCAGCCTTAATCTCGAAGTAGCTTTGTGGGTGAGCACATACAGGACAAATTTCCGGGGCGTACTTGCCGACTACAATGTGGCCACAGTTGCTACATTCCCAAATGCAATCTCCGTCTCTGGAGAAGACAACTTTATCTAGCACGTTCTTGAGAAGTTTGCGGTATCTCTCCTCGTGTGCTTTCTCTATGGCAGCTACCATTTCAAACTTCTGAGCGAGTTCTTCAAAGCCTTCTTCTCTTGCTTCCTTGGCGAAAGTGGGATACATGTCTGTCCACTCGTCATTTTCGCCCTGCGCAGCCGCCGTTAGATTCTCGATAGTAGAAGGAATGCTCCCCCCGCATAGATATTTGAACCATATCTTTGCGTGTTCCTTTTCGTTTGCTGCAGTTTCCTCGAAGATTTTGCTAATTTGTACAAAGCCATCCTTTTTAGCCTTAGAGGCAAAATAAGAATACTTGTTGCGTGCTTGTGATTCGCCTGCGAAAGCGGCCCACAGGTTCTTTTCGGTTTTTGTGCCTTTTAAGTCTTTCATGTGGTTTGAATATTAAATTGTTATATAATAAATTATAATGTTTTTTAAGATTAGTCGCGCTGGAAGATATCACGCGTATATACTTTCTCAGCCACATCGTCTAAAGTGGCATCATAACGGTTGGCAACAATAGTTTGGCTCTCTTGCTTGAATCGTTCGAGATTATTGACTACGCGAGAACCGAAAAATGTTGTTCCATCCGGTAATGTGGGCTCATAGATAATGACTTCAGCGCCTTTGGCTTTGATGCGCTTCATAACTCCTTGGATACTTGATTGCCGGAAGTTGTCAGAATTCGACTTCATTGTCAGACGGTAGATCCCAATTACGCAATGACGCTCCGCATCGGCCGAATAGCCACTATGATCGGCATAATCGTAATAGCCAGCCTTTTTAAGAATACGGTCGGCTATGAAATCTTTTCGTGTGCGGTTGCTCTCAACAATGGCCTGTATTAAGTTCTCGGGTACATCCTGATAATTGGCAAGCAATTGCTTTGTGTCTTTGGGCAGGCAGTAACCACCATAACCGAACGACGGATTATTGTAGTGTTCGCCTATGCGAGGATCCAAGCATATCCCTTGAATTATATCTTGGGTATTGAGTTGCTTCATTTCTGCATAGGTGTCAAGTTCGTTGAAATAACTTACGCGTAGAGCCAAGTAGGTATTGGCAAACAACTTAACGGCCTCGGCCTCTGTAAGTCCAATAAGCAGTGTGGGAATATCTGTCTTTATGGCACCTTCTTGCAGTAATTGGGCGAATAATTCGGCGGCTTGGCGCTCTTCATCGTTGTGGTTGTCTAGGCCAATAACTATTCTGCTGGGGTAAAGGTTGTCGTAGAGGGCCCGACTTTCGCGTAAAAATTCTGGAGCAAATAGCAGACGGTTTGTATGGTATTTTTCTCGGGCCAGAGTTGTAAATCCTACGGGGATAGTGCTTTTGATAATGATCCAAGCCTGCTTGTTTACTCTAAGAACTTGTTCTATGACAGATTCTACGGCCGATGTGTCGAAAAAATTACGCTGTGGATCATAGTTGGTAGGAGTGGCCACAATAACATAGTTGGCTGAGGCATAAGCACTATCGCCGTCGAGAGTGACCTCAAGTTGTAGCTCGTGATGGGTCAGATATTCTTCGATTTCTTTATCCACGATGGGGCTAATGCGGTTGCGTATCATTGCCACCTTATCGGGAATAATATCTACAGCAGTCACAGGGTGGTGTTGAGCCAGCATTATAGCAATGGAAAGACCTACATAGCCCGTTCCAGCCACCGCAATTTTTATATCTTTATCCAACATGTTGGTTCTCTTCTGATATTTCTACGCTACAAAGTTGCATAAAATGTTTTAGATATTTTCCCTTCGTACTCAACTTTAATTCACTTTTGTTCGATTGATATTCTGCGAACTTATATTATTTTTGTGCAACATTTCATACATCAAGGTATCAGCTCAGCGGATTTCTTGGCAAAGTAACGGTTTCTTTTTATGGCAAACAATAGTCTGGTTTCCATTGCCAATCTTACAGGCGAGCAGTTGAAGTATCTGCTAGCTATGGGGCGCGAGTTCGAGAAGCGTCCTAATAGGAAAATTCTTGACGGAAAGTTGGTAGCGACGCTTTTCTTTGAACCATCTACACGTACGCGCCTTTCATTTGAAACTGCCGCCAATCGTTTGGGGGCACGAGTTATTGGCTTTACAGACCCCAAGGTTACAAGTTCTACGAAAGGGGAGACTTTGAAAGACACTATTATGATGGTGTCCAACTATGCCGATGTCATCGTTATGCGCCATTATTTGGAGGGCGCAGCGCTATGGGCCAGTGAAGTTTCTCCGGTTCCTATTGTCAATGCCGGGGATGGTTCTAATCAGCATCCGTCTCAGACATTGTTAGACCTCTATACAATCCTTCAGACTCAGGGGCGGCTGGACAACTTGAATATTTGTATTGTTGGAGATCTTAAATATGGCCGAACGGTGCATTCTCTTATTATGGCAATGCGCCATTTTAATCCGAAGTTCAAATTTGTTTCGCCTAAGGAGCTTCCTCTTCCTGAAGAATACAAGGATTATTGCCGCGAACATCATATAGATTTTACTGAATGCGAGCAGTTTGATGAAGACATCATTGCTGATGCCGACATATTATATATGACGCGTGTACAACGTGAGCGGTTTACTGACCTGATGGAATATGAGAAAGTCAAAGATGTGTATATTCTGCAGCGCAAGATGCTTGGTAAGGCTCGTGAAAATATGAAGATTCTTCATCCTCTGCCTCGTGTCAATGAAATTGCTCAGGATGTCGATGACGATCCTCACGCATATTATTTTCAGCAGGCTAAAAATGGGCTGTATATGCGTGAAGCCATTTTATGCAATGTCCTTGGCATTACCCTCGATGACATTGTGGCCGATAAGTAAGAACCTGTAATTTCATACAATTATATGAGCAAACAATTGCAAGTAGCAGCCCTCCGAAACGGAACGGTCATTGACCATATTCCTAATGAAAAGCTTCAAGAGGTAGAGCATCTGCTTCAGCTGGACAAACTTCCGGATTCAAGCATTATGATTGGCTATAATCTTGATAGTGAGCAGATGGGACATAAAAGTCTTATAAAGGTATCCAACCATTATTTCTCAAAAGAGGAACTAGATACGCTCTGTATTGCTATTCCTGATGCCACGCTTTCTATAGTAAAAGACTACGAGGTGGTAGAAAAGCGCTCATTTGAAATGCCTACAGAGCTGACCGATATTGTGGCTTGCTCCAATCCTATGTGTATTACCAATAATGAGCCAATGCGTACGCGCTTTCATTATTTGTCAGACAAGCACGCCCTTAAATGTCATTATTGTGGCAAAGAAGTGGATGTGAATCACGTTAAATTTGCAAAATAAACCAATATAATAACCCTTCAACCTTATTACAAAAGCTATGGAAATAGACAACCAGATTTTTCAACTTATCGAACAGGAACATCTACGTCAGGTGCGTGGTATCGAGCTTATTGCTTCTGAAAATTTTGTAAGTGACGAAGTAATGCGCGCTATGGGGTCTTGTCTGACCAATAAGTATGCCGAGGGATATCCCGGACATCGTTACTACGGCGGCTGCCAAGTCGTTGATCAGGTCGAGACAATCGCGATAGAGCGCCTGAAAAAACTTTTTGGAGCAGAATACGCCAACGTACAACCTCACTCCGGTGCGCAGGCAAATGCAGCAGTGTTGCTCTGTGTCCTTAAGCCAGGCGACACGTTCATGGGCTTGAACCTTGACCATGGAGGCCATTTGTCTCACGGGTCCCTCGTAAATACATCCGGCATACTCTACCGTCCGGTTGGATACAATCTCAACCGCGAAACGGGCCGTGTAGATTACGACGAGATGGAGCGGTTGGCCAAAGAGCATAAGCCCAAACTCATCATCGGCGGAGGTTCTGCTTATAGCCGTGAGTGGGATTACGCACGCATGCGTGCTATCGCTGATGAAGTCGGCGCATTGCTTATGGTAGATATGGCTCATCCCGCAGGACTTATTGCGGCAGGTCTGTTGAACAATCCTGTCAAGTACGCCCATATCGTAACCTCCACGACCCACAAGACGCTACGCGGACCGCGCGGAGGTGTCATCCTGATGGGTAAAGACTTTGAAAATCCGTGGGGCATTACGACCAAAAAAGGTGAGGTGCGCCTGATGTCAAGCCTATTGAACAGTGCTGTATTCCCCGGCCAGCAGGGTGGTCCATTAGAGCATGTCATCGCAGCTAAGGCTGTTGCTTTCGGTGAAGCCTTGCAACCCGAGTTCAAAGCCTACCAGCAACAAGTGCAACGCAACGCTGCTTGCTTGGCAGCCGAACTGTCAAAGCGTGGCTTTACCATAGTTTCTGGTGGCACGGACAACCACAGCATGCTCGTGGACTTGCGTGAGAAGTACCCCGACCTGACGGGTAAGCAGGCCGAGAACGCGCTCGTTTCTGCCGACATTACGGTCAATAAGAATATGGTACCGTTCGATACTCGCAGTGCTTTCCAGACTTCGGGTATTCGCCTTGGCACACCCGCTATCACTACGCGCGGACTCAAGGAGGATTTCATGGTAGAAATCGCACGCATGATAGAAAATGTGCTGAATCATTTTGATGACGAGGCTGTTATCGCTCAGACGCGCCGTGAAGTGAACGAAATTATGGTTCAATATCCCATGTTTGCTTATTAAATCGGTTCGTACGATAATTTAACATCCCCAGGGGAGCAACTTCTCAGCAAGTTGTTCCCCTCTTCTTTGTCACTTGTTTATGCACTATAGAAATGCAATGCTGTTTTTGGCTTTATAGATATTTATTGATAAGTTTGCAATTGTCACGCAGCGATATGGCGTGTACTTATAAAATAGAGGCGTTATGCCATTCTGATAACTTGAGAACCTAGGAAATTCGTAAGTTATAACACAGAAAGGTGGCATAGTGGTTCTCGCATATATATGCGTGGAACAACTATATCATATCTTGTGTTATGGGTTTTCCTAGGACCTTCAAGTTGGGTGTGGCATAGTAAGTTCCACGCTTCTGTATGAAATAAACTGTTCTCATAGGGACTTGGGGGACAACCTTTAATACAATGATTTGTATGAAAGACATTTTGAAAATTTTCAAGCCGCTCTGGGTGTTGCTCATCTTTTGCCTGTGCTCCAGTAGCCTTTATGCAAAAGATAACCCTATGCTTCATTACGAAATCGAGGGCGCAGGAACTGGTGCGCAGGGGACGTATCTGATTAAGATACACGTGTTCTCAAAAAACAAAAAGGTGTCAGAGGACGAAGTAGCCAAATGTGCGGTTCACGGCGTTCTGTTCCGTGGTTTCTCAAGCAAAGAATTTCGTCAGCGCCAGAAACCGATTGCTGGGTCTGCACTTGTTGAGCAACAGCACGAAGATTTTTTCACAGAGTTCTTTAAGACGGCTTATCTCAATTATGTGCAGGCCGTACAAGGCTCTCGCGTCGTTACGAAGGTCGGCAAACAATATCGCGTAAGCGTAGTTATGAGCGTAGCCAAAGACCAACTGAAAAAAGATCTTGAGGCTGCAGGGATAATCAAAGGACTTAACAACGGATTCTAATATGAAACACTTACCTGTAATAGTTTTATTGTGCTCCCTTCTTATGATAGGATGCGCAAAGAGTAGTCTGGGCTCGTTTGTGAGCTATGAAACGGAGTATCTCAATACGGAAAATGACGGTTCGCTTACGCTTCGTGCCTGGGGGCAGGGGAAAGGACTCTCCGATGCCCGTGAACAAGCGCAAAAGAATGCTGTAAACGACATAATATTTAAGGGAATCAATACAAAAGACCGTGTTTACAAACCACTTGTCTTAGAAGTGAACGCACGAGATAAGTATGAAAACTATTTTGACACGTTCTTCCGCGACGGAGGTGCTTACACTCAGTTCGCTTCTTCGGCCGATGAAAGAGAATCTGCTAAGGTGCGGCTGAAAAACACTACCCAGCGCAACTATGGCTCTGTGGTGCGAGTGCTTAGGTCAGAGTTGCGTCAGAAACTCATAGAGGACGGTATCATTAAACCTTAAAAACCAACATACATGAAAAACAAATATTTTTTCTTGACAATGATCTTGTCTGCTTTCCCGCTTCTTATGCTCGGTCAGGCAAAGAAACCGACGCTTATGGTATTTCCGGCAGACAATTGGTGTATCGAACACGGATATACACAGACCTTTAAGAATCAGGGAAAGGAGACGCGAGTTCCCAACTACGAGAAAGCCATTCAGGAGGATATGGATCTTTACAACGTCATAACCAAGATTGGCGAACTCATGAGCGACCAGGGATTTCCGCTTGAGGATCTTTCGCAAACCATAAAGTCAATCAATCAGAACGCGACCGAATTGGAGATGACCACAAGTCGCACTTCCGGAGCCACTATTGCTGAAACGCCGCTTGACCGTCTTCTCACTCGAGCCAAGGCTGATATCATTGTAGAGGTTACTTGGAAGGTCAATAAAGTGGGGCCAAAACGTTCGGTGACATATACGTTGCGCGGATTGGACGCATATACCAACAAGCAAGTGGCTGCCACAACGGGTACGGGTGCTCCTTCTTACACGGCCGAGACTCCTGTATTGCTGGAAGAGGCTGTAATTGAAAAGATGGACGGATTTGTAGCGCAGTTGCAGGCACATTTCGACGACTTGCTGGCCAATGGGCGCGAAGTGAATATCAATTGTCGAATATTCAATAATGGGCGTGGGCTGACCTTCGAAGATGAATTCGGAGGCGAGGAACTTATAGAAATTATTGATAATTGGATGGACGAAAATACGCAGAACCATCGCTACAACCTAAGCGACGCTACGGAGACAACCCTTGTCTTCAAGCAAGTTCGCATACCACTTTATAACGCAAAAGGCCGTGCGCTAGATACACGAACCTTTACGGCCGATTTGCGCAAGTATCTGAAAACGAAATTAAATATCGACTCCAAAATCTTTACCGTAGGACTTGGCAGAGCCGACCTCATTCTGGGTGAAAAGTAATATGCCGTCCTAAAATTCCATTACCATTATGAAACGTACAATTATATATATGGCATGTGCCTTTTTCCTGTGTGTCACGGCCTCAAAGGCGCAAAATTGTGAGATACACCTTACCACGCTTCCCATAGAGCAAGGTGAGGAGGTGCCCGACAATTTTAACGATTTCTTTATCACGCGGCTCGGCAATGCCGTATCTGCCACGGGAGTAGTGGCTGATCCCAATTACGACCGCTTTTTTGTGACGGGAAAGTTTAATCATATTTACAAAGAGACCTTAGCTGGCCCACCAATGCAATATGCAGTCCACACATTGCTGACGGTTTATGTGGGCGATGTGCTTAATCGGCAGGTCTTTGCTAATACCACCTTTGAATTGCGCGGAGTTGGAATGAGCGAGGAGCGTGCACTTCTCAACGCCCTTAATCAACTCAACGGAGGCAACGCTAAGCTGCAGTCGCTTATCGCTCAAGGAAAGAAAAAGGTGCTTGAGTTCTACAATAAGAATTATACGCAGTATCTGCAACGGGCTCGCCGCGCCGCATCGCTTAAGCATTACGAGGAAGCCCTCTATTATGCGTCTTCAGTGCCCGAATGTTGCAATGGATACGACGAGGCTTCCGAACTGACGCTTAAAGTTTACAAGCAATACCTCAATTATTCTTCCGAAAAACTCTTGCAAAAGGCGCAAGCCGCTTGGGGGGCCAATCCTACGGAGCGGGGTGCACGCGAGGCTTATGCTTTCTTGGAGCAAATAGACTCTGATGCTTCTTGCTACAATAAGGCTGTCAGTTTGGCCAACGAGATTAAGAAAACGGTTAAAGTAGATTATGACTTCGAGCATAAGCAGAAGTATAACGACCAGATATTGTTGGAGAAAGATCGCATAGGCGCAGCTCGCGCAGTGGGCGTTGCGTGGGGCAATGGGCAGAAGCCACAAACTACTTACCTTAACTTTATCCGGTAGTATGCGCACCTTTTTGTTGAGACTATTATTTGCTATGATTGTTTTAGGCTTCGCCGTCAGTGCGCAAGCCCAAAACAATCGTAGAGGAACAAGGAAAGGCCGTCCGCGTACGGCTGTAAAGAAAACTCCGCCTAAGCCACAAGCGCAGGCCACGGCGAAACCTGTTGAAAAGTGGCCCCGAGTGTTTGAGGGAGAACTAGTTTTTGAAGAAGACTATAAGACTTTTAATGAGTCGGGGGAATTTACTGTTCTAAACAAGGAGTGGAAAGCCACAAAACATAGTATTACAGTCATTAAGGGTAATAAAACTCATACATATAATGAGGATATAGGGAAGCATGTTATTACCATAAATGAACAGGACTCTTTGATTTCGTTTCTGTATTATGACGGAATTAAAGACGCTATAAGAGAGAGTGTTCCTTATAATGTGGACCAGTTTCTATATAAATATTCTATAAGAAAAGAATGGCTTCAGTCGGGGAATTTAGATACTATAATGGGAATACCATGTAAAGTATATGAATATAAATACATATACCGCGAAATGGCAGGAGAAGCCCCTTTCGTAACAGAATTTACACGTTGGGAAACGGAACAGTACATCGGAGAAGGTGCTATAGTTGAATATCCAGACGGCTTTAAGAAATCAACAGCCTTGATACTGCAAACAATTAGTAACACAAAGAATGATGACGGTGTAACGTATTATAGAAGAAATTTAAAAGGTATAAAAGAGCGTTCTGTAAGCGAGGATGAATTTAAGATACCAGAAGATTATATCATAACGGATGCATCTTATTTTGATCCAGAATTTAAGAATGTGAAAGAGCTTAATAAAGTTACAAAGGTTAGTGATAGATTGAGGGAGCAAAATTGGGAGCGTCTGCGCGCTAAGCATACAGATACAAGAGACTTTAAAACTTATACTTATGAGAAGGATGCAGATTGGGAGGAATAGCCGACGGATTGGTGTGATAATGCTGTTTGCATACGGCACTGTAGTTGGTTTTGCGCAGCAGGGAGCTACGCACGAAGACTTCAAGTATGAACGCAGTTCGCTTTATTCTATAATGATAAAGCACGATAAGAATAAGTATGCCGATACTATGGAGAGTGTGTTTATGGCTACGCCTACTTCATCGCACTTTTTTGACCATTCGTTGAACGTGCATACTATTTCGTTCAATCCTAAAAAGGACGCGTCCAATCAAGAAAAGAACCTGACCTACTTTTGCGAGAGAGAACAGCTGGCTAAAAGACTCGTGTCCAAGTGGTTTGGTTTCCGACGCGCTAATGGGTGCTTTAATGTGGACCTTGTAAAGGAACGAGGCCTTTATAACGCCACGGCCTTGGATATGGAAATGGCTGAAAAGAGTACGCGCGGCAGAGCAATGCTCGAAGATGCTGGCGAAAATCTTATAAAAAATACGTACGTAGTCTTTCACGATATCCGACACATTGATAAAGGCAAAGGATGGAATATTGCAAAATGGGTGGGCGTTGGACTTCTGTCTGGGGTTACTGCTACAGCCGCAGGATTCGCTTCGGCGGCTGTTTCGTCCGCTTCATCTACGCTCACAAATACCCTTTCAAGTACATCAAATATTATTAGTTCTGCATCAAACAGTATTTCGAAGCTCACACAACTCGGCATCGCGCTGAACATTAAAAGCTTCCAAGTGCGTGTTACATCATACCTTTATCGCCTTAAATGGGACGACGACGTGGCGGGACAGTTCTTTTCAGAATATTATACAGACAACACTGAAAAAGATGCCGATAAAGTGCTGGCATATCTGACCGACAATCATCTTTTCCAAATGGAATATGTGGGTAAGACTACCTACTCGAGCACCAAGTCCGAGATATCGACTCACGGTGTTAATACCAATGAAGCGTTAGTCCTGAAAGCATGCACGCGCGCTTATGACAAGGCTCTGGCCAACCTTCAACACAAATATCCGGAGTTTCGCGTGAAAGCACCGCTCCTTTCTATAGAACCGTTGACGGCCGCTGTCGGCATGAAGGAAGATGTAACGGAAAAGTCGCGTTATGAAGTGCTGGAACGCGTCGAGGGAAAAAATGGGAAAGTATCTTACCGACGCGTCGGCATCATAAAGCCAGCGAAAGATAAGATATGGGACAATCGATTTATGGCCGTGGAAGAAAGTGCCAGAAACGCCGATTTAAATTTTACAACCTTTGTAAAAGTGAGTGGTGGCGACTTCTACCCTGGTATGCTTATCCGAGAGATGAAATAGGCTGGGGGATAAGGAAATGGGATTATGAAATGAGCCGACGGACGGGAGGTGTCTGTCGGCCCAATAATGGTATTTAGGATTTTCTGAAGCAGGCGCAACACCAGTTGGCTTCTTGGCGCGCGTGGGAGAAAGTAAGTCCTGCATTTCTGGCTGCCTCTTCGATTTGTGGCAGGTCTTTGTAATAGAAACCACTGAAGAGCGCTGTCGCACCAGCCTTCAACTGTTTTGCGTAATAGGGCATATCGTGTACAATCACATTGAGGTGGATATTGCAAAGTAGCAGGTCAAATAGTCCGTATTGCTCTAGCGCAGTGGCATCGCCCAGGTGGACGGAAAGGTTAGGGATATGGTTCAGTTCGATATTTTCGCGTGTGTTTTGGATGCACCATTCATCTACATCAATAGAGGTACACTCTCGTGCGCCGCACATACAGGCCAGAATGCCTAGGATACCCGTTCCACACCCCATGTCAAGCACCGATTTGTCTTTGCAATCGGCCGACAGGATTTCGCGCATCATTTGCGAGGTAGTGGCATGGTGGCCTGTACCGAAGCTCATGCGCGGATTGATTTTGATATTGTAGCGCGCCTGCCTCACATTTTCGTGGAAAGTAGCACTGACGACGCACTGGTCATCAATCTCAAGCGGTTGGAAGTAGTTTTTTTCCCATTCTGCATTCCAGTCTTTGTCTTCCATTTCACTGTACTCGTAGCGGATAGACGTACCGGCAAAGGGGAAGTCTTGAATCAGTGATTGGAGGGCAGTCTCGTCAAACGCGCTTGGGGGGATGTAAGCCTTCAAGGGACCTTCGTCGGATTCGGACTTTTCAAATGAATCAAAACCCAGTTCCGCACTCAGACCGGCTAAGAGGTCGTATGCATCCGAGGAAGGGGGCGTGAGCGTGAAGCGTACTTCAATGTATTTCATCGTTTTGAAGATTAGGTGGGATAGGGGAATTTTACAAGTTCTTTATGCTCCACTCTTTCGGGTAGAGGTTGTTGGCGCGGGAGCCTAGATTATTGGCGAACCCGAGCGGGTGGTTTTCGTAACAGATGAGGACGTATCCGTGGGGAGCTTCGGGGAGTGAGAGCGCATTGCGCCGCAAATAATTCAAGGCCTCCTCGTGCGACAGATTTACACGCGGAAATGCTTCTGTACGCAGGGCGGTACTGAGGGCTAGCTCCGCTTGTGGAACAAGTTTCTTACCTTTTTGTTCAAACAGGCACAGTCCGGTCGAGACGCAGTGCAGATGCTGGCGGAGCAGAAGCATATCGCGGGCGGAAAAAGCAGGGAGCGCATAGATGAAACCATCGTTAGCCTGACCTAAAAGATAATTGTCCGGAATAGTTAAGTATTGCTTTAATGAATTATCTTTAATTTGTTGAAATAAGCCATTTTGCTTTTTCTTGACAGATGTATCCTTTTGTGTAGTTTCCGCCGTCTTTTTCAGTAGAGCAAGGAAGAATCCCTCGCCTCGAGCGTGGTGTGGATAAAAGTGATATACGGGTAAAGAATTTCCAGTAGCATCGCCATATATTTGCCATTCGGGCCGGGTGGAAACAGGAACAAGTTCTGCTCCCAATGCCTCACAAATCCACTTTACATTATCCTCATCTTCCAGCCGATTATAGGTACAGGTGCTATAAATGAGGAATCCTCCCTGACGCAAGCAGGGCCAAATGTCTTCAATAATGCTATGTTGCAGAGTCGCGCAGTTTTCAGGAGACTGAGGAGTCCATTCTGTGCGCGATGCAGGATCTTTGCGAAACATACCCTCGCCCGAGCACGGCACGTCGGCCAGAATCACGTCAAAGAAGCCTTGCAAGGGCCGAAAGTCGTGTGCAAAATTGTGAGTGATGGCTACATTCGGATGACCCCACTTGGCGAGGTTTTCTGCCAGAATATGGTGGCGTGGTTTTATGGGTTCGTTACAGACGAGCAGACAGTCGTCCGGTAGCAGCGATCGGAGCAACGTGCTTTTTCCCCCTGGTGCAGCACATAAATCCAATACACGCTGGGGGTGCAGGTTGATAGTCTGAACAGCTTGCTCTATAAACATAGACGATGCCTCCTGCACGTAGTAGCATCCGCTATGGAAGAGCGGATCGAGCGTAAATCGCGGACGACTTTCCAAATATCGGCCATCGGCACACCAGCCTACAGGCTCTCCCTCTAAAGAGGCCGTCTTGGCAGCGTTTAGGCGAATACTCACAGGGGCTTCATCTTCCAATGCACAACATAAGGCTGTGGCCTCGTCAGTGCCGAGCAATGCGGTCATCTCCTGTACAAAAGCATCGGGAAGAGGCGGGCGTGGTGAACTGGGGGCTTTGAGGCGTTCTGCTGACATATTGGAAAAGGAAATGCACTTATTGCTCGCGAAGATAGCATAATTGGTTGAGATAACAGGAGGGGCGCAATGTCCATTTCACACTGTGAAACGCAAATTTCACACTGTGAACTCCGTATTTCACACTGTGAACTGTAAAATGGGCCTATCTCTTTTTTCCGACTGAGCCACTTCTGTACAGATCGGATAAAGTTTTTCGGGAAAAGCCTTATAGAACGCTGTGCTTTCATTATCTTCGCATCAGATTTATCAATTCTTGATAAAACGGCCTCGTATGAAGCATGTCTCTCTCATAGTTTTCCGCACATTAACCTTGTTGCTGACGGTGTTTATGTCTATGCCATTGGTTGCTGAGACATGGACAGTGGAGACGCTTCCTATGGTTCATCTTCAAGATAAGCATCGCTATGTCTGCAATCCGGATGGGATTCTTTCGCCGGAGGTGGTAGATTCGCTGGATAATATGCTGTTTCGGGTAGAGCAGGAGCGCGGTGTTCAGTCGGTTATAGTTGTCGTCCGAGAGATAGAAGGTGGCGATGCGTACCGCTTTGCTGTCGATTTGGGCAATAAGTATGGCGTAGGACTTAAAAGTCAGCGCAGTGGATTGGTCGTAGTTTTGGCTACGGAGGACCGTGCCTATTTTATAGCCACAGGCAATGGGTTGGAAGGGACGCTTCCTGATGCGATATGCAGCCGTGTGGAGCATCAGTTGATGGTTCCAAAGTTTAAGGAGGCTGATTGGAATGCAGGAATAGGGGATGGCGTCAGTGCTTTAGCCCGATATATAGAAGGCGATGATACGCTGATACCCGAACCACAAGATGATGACGATATGGCGGAAGGACTTTTCTTCCTGTTTCTCTTTTGTGGCATATTCCTCTTCAGTGTAGTGAGTGCATACCTCAGTGTGGTGCATAAATGCCCACGTTGTGGAAAACGACGCCTCGTACTTCGTAAAGAAGAAATCGTTCGTGTGGGCGGACGGGCTAAGCTCCATCGTCATTGGCGCTGTGGAAAATGCGGATTTGAGAAGGACGATTATAATGATCCCCCTGCCGGTCGTGGCAATTCATACGGTCGCAGTGGTGTACCCTTTATCTTTGGCACGGGTTCTGGCTCTGGCTGGGGTGGAGGTTCGTTTGGCGGTGGCGGATTCGGAGGTGGCTCGTTTGGCGGAGGCTCCTTTGGAGGCGGAGGTGCTGGCGGGCATTTTTAGCAGATAATATTCACAAATAAAAATTATATCTATTATGAAGAAACTTGCATCGGGTACAGTTGTACTTTTGGGCATCCTTGGCGTTGCACTTATACTATTTTTCTGGGGCGTAAGCGTGCGTAATAACATCGTAGTACAGGACGAAGGTGTCTCTACGGCGTGGTCCAATGTGCAGACTCAATATCAGCGTCGCGCGGACCTGATTCCCAATTTGGTAAACACGGTGAAAGGTTATGCCAAGCACGAGCAAGAAACCTTTACCCAAGTTGTAGAAGCAAGAACGAAAGCTACTCAGGTAACCGTAGATCCGGAAAATCTTACGCCTGAGAAATTACAAGAGTTCAATGCCGCACAAGGAGAACTCAGTCAAGCTCTCGGACGCCTTATAGCTATTCAGGAGTCCTATCCGGATCTGAAAGCAAACGAGCAGTTTATGGAGTTGCAAGCCCAACTTGAAGGCACGGAGAACCGTATAAACGAGAGTCGTACTAAGTTTAATGAGGCCGTACAGACTTACAATCAGTACATTCGCCAGTTTCCACAAAATATTGTAGCCTCTATTTGCAGTTTTGCAAAGAAAGATAAGTTCGAAGCTTCTGCAGCGGCACAGGATGCTCCCGTGGTAAACTTTAATGAATAATATACACTCAATTCAACGGACGTGGTAAACCAACGCTATTTGGCTCGGGGCGTCTCGGCGCTTAAAGAAGATGTCCATAATGCCATAAAGAATGTGGACAAAGGTCTGTATCCGCAGGCATTTTGCAAGATTATACCTGATATTTTAGGCGGTGATCCGGCGTATTGCAACATTATGCACGCTGACGGCGCAGGCACTAAATCGAGTCTTGCCTATATGTATTGGCGTGAAACAGGGGACTTGTCAGTCTGGAAAGGTATTGCGCAGGACGCACTTATAATGAATTTGGACGATTTGTTATGTGTGGGTGCGGTGGACAACATATTGGTTTCTTCTACCATAGGCAGAAACAAACTACTTATACCGGGGGAGGTAATCAGTGCGATTATCAACGGAACCGATGAACTACTCCAGGAACTGCGGTCTATGGGCATAGGAATCTATGCCACGGGGGGAGAAACGGCGGACGTGGGCGATCTGGTACGTACCATTATCGTGGACAGTACAGTTACCTGCAGAATGCCTCGGGCCGATGTAATAGATAATGGAAACATCCGTCCGGGGGATGTCATTGTAGGACTTTCGTCCTCAGGACAGGCCACATACGAGAGAGCATATAATGGTGGAATGGGCTCCAACGGACTGACCAGTGCGCGCCACGATGTTTTTGCCAAATACCTGGCTCAAAAATATCCGGAGAGTTATGATGCGCAGGTTCCGGAAGCACTTGTTTACGCGGGTACATATTCGCTGACTCAAGAAGTGGACGGAGCACCAGTCAATGCCGGACAAATTGTACTGAGTCCTACTCGTACATACGCCCCCATCGTTCGTACCGTCTTGCAGGATATGCGCTCTAAAATCCATGGTATGGTACATTGCACAGGTGGGGCACAAACGAAAGTGTTACATTTTGTGGGCGATAATTGCAAGGTGGTAAAAGACAATCTTTTCCCGCTACCACCTTTGTTCCGTATGATTCAGCAAGAAAGCCATACGGATTGGGCTGAGATGTATAAGGTATTTAATATGGGCCATAGGATGGAGATTTATCTTGCCCCGGAAGATGCGCAGGAGGTTATAGATATTTCAAAATCCTATAATGTAGATGCCCAAATCATCGGCCGTGTAGAAGAAGGCCCCCGTAGTTTGACCATTAAAAGTGAGTTCGGAGAATTCAAATACTAACCTGCTGAAAGGAAAAAGCCATTGGATCAGGTATTTTTTCCTTGCTATAATGCTGTGGTTGCCTTGTGTGGTTGTGGCACAGAATGCCATTCACATTTATAAGGGAAATTCCACCTATTCGGGTAATGTCCTTTATTCGTTTGACGGGCGATATCTCTTTCGTGGTAATTCTACTTATACGGGCAATATTATCTATACCTTTGATGGACAGTATCTGTATCGTGGAAACTCTACCTATCAGGGCAATATCATTGCCACTTACGACGGGCGGTATATCTATCGCGGATGCTCCACCTATTCAGGCGACATTTTAATTACCTTTGATGGAAAATACGCCTATCGTGGCAATTCCACCTACTCGGGGAATATCATTGCAACCTACGATGGGCGACATATTTATAAAGGAAACAGCACCTATCAAGGTAATATTCTCTATACAACAGACTCAGCCGTTCCCGTATTAGTATTGTTTGGAGCGGCACTATTATAAATTACGATGAATACACTAATAGAAAAGCTTGATTCCCTTCTCGGACGCTTCGAAGAAGTAAGTACGCTCATTACAGATCCGGCAGTAATTGCCAATCAGGAACGTTATGTCCGCTTAACCAAAGAATACAAGGAACTGGAAGACCTTATGGCCGCCCGTAAGGCGTATGCCAACCTGCTGTCCAATCTTGATGAGAGTAAAAATATCCTCCTTAACGAGTCGGATCCGGAACTAAAGGAAATGGCTCGCGAAGAAGTGGCTGCCTGCGAGGCACAGATTCCAGAGTGGGAGGAACGAATCAAACTGATGCTCGTTCCAAAGGATCCGGAGGACAGTAAAAATGCCATTTTAGAGATTCGTGCCGGTACGGGAGGAGATGAAGCGGCCCTGTTTGCCGGAGATCTCTTCCGGATGTATGCGAAATATTGTGAAAGAAAAGGTTGGCAGTTTGAAGTCTCTTCTGTTAGCGAGGGCGCTGTAGGCGGGTATAAGGAAATTGTATGCTCTGTCAATGGACCGGACGTATATGGTACGCTGAAATATGAGAGCGGTGTACACCGGGTACAGCGTGTACCAGCCACTGAGACGCAGGGACGTGTCCACACCTCCGCAGCTACGGTGGCAGTTCTACCTGAGGCAGAGGCATTCGACGTGGAAATCCACGAAGGCGAGATTAAGTGGGACACATTCCGCAGTAGTGGCGCTGGAGGGCAGAATGTAAATAAGGTAGAGAGCGGAGTTCGGCTTCGATATCCTTGGAAAAATCCCAATACGGGAGAGGTAGAGGAAATACTAATCGAATGTACAGAAACGCGCGACCAGCCGAAAAATAAAGAAAGAGCCTTGGCCCGACTCAGAACCTTTATCTACGACCGCGAACATCAGAAGTATGTGGACGATATAGCCAGTCGTAGAAAAACGCTGGTATCTACTGGCGACAGAAGTGCTAAGATACGAACCTACAATTACCCGCAGGGTCGTATTACAGACCACCGCATAAATTATACTATATATAATCTGGCTGCTTTTATGGACGGCGATATTCAGGACTGTATAGATCATCTGATTGTGGCCGAGAATGCAGAGCGATTGAAGGAAGCTGAACTCTAAACCAAGCCCCTTATTATGATAAACCAAGTGCTAAGCGATGCCTACAATAATTGTGTGAAGCGCTTTTTACTGCCCACAATTTTTGTCGTATTATCGGCGTTGTTCATGTTATACTGTATTTATGGGGGAAAAACTACCGATGTCGTTACTATCAGTGCCTCTGTTTTTCTTTCCTTAGGAGGGTTGTTTTCGCTGGCCTTTTCTCTGTGGAAAGAAGACGGCACTAAGCCTGTACTAGCCTGGAGTGTTTATATTATAGCCTTAGCCGGTATAATAGTTGACGCACTATATCTTTATACTTCTTTGCAACCCACAGAATTTGGGTGCCAGGAAATTATCTTGGGGCATCTGGCTGTGTATGTCACACTGTTGGTAGTCATATGGGTTCTCCCATTTCTTCGTAGTAAGGATGATGTGCCTGTCTGGAACTTTGGGCTAAGGCTTTTGGTAAGCTGGATGGTCTGTCAGATTATAGGTATGATCCTTATAGGGGGGATATCAATGCTTTGGGTGGCTCTTCAAGGACTTTTTGGCTTTGCTTTGGGTGGCAGCAAGGGTATAGAGAGCATATATGTGCTCTTTGGTTTTTTGTTTCCACTATTGCTTTTCTTAGGCTTGATACCTGCAGGCGAACGGAAGCACGACTATACGCTCAGAGGCACAGGCTTTTTACGCAAGATTGTCCTTTATATTTTTCTGCCACTCGAGGCTTTGTACTTGTTAGTGCTTTATGTGTATGCATTGAAGATACTTTTGACGTGGCAGTTGCCTGATGGCATGGTGTCGTGGCTGGTAATTGTGGCATTTGTCGGTTGTGTCGGCATTGAAGTGCTTTTGTATCCTTCGCGCAAGAAATATAACCATCGGTTTGACAATCTGGTGGCACAATATCTTCCGCTGATACTGCTCCCGCTACTTCTGTTGATGACAGTCGGTATTTGTCGTAGATTCTCCGATTATGGCATTACGGTGGCGCGCCTTTATCTGGCCTTGCTGAACGCGTGGTTCTATATCGTTTGTCTATGGCTACATATTTCGCGAGCCAGACATTTCCGTTTTATACCTGTTACATTTGCTGTGTTGCTGTTGTTCTCGTCAGTTTTTCCTGTGAATTTTACAAGTCTCACGCGCAACTCTCTTGTTCGCACCATACATAACACATTCTTAAATAATGGTGCGAAACAACTGCCTATAGAATTATCTCAATTTGACAGACTTATGTGCTCAATGCCAAAGGCTGAGGCTAAAAGTGTGGTTGAGAAAATGGATTATCTGCGAGAAACCATGGGGGAGGATGTGTTGGGCGAATTGGTTGAAACGGATGGTAAACCTATGGACCTATTAGAACACATGATAACATATAGGAGGGATGTCAATACCACGGTGGATGTTAGATATTATGGCTATATCACAGACAAAAACATAATTATACCCACAGATAGTAAGGACTTTTCCGCGGTTTGGGTTTCGGAACCAAATTCAAAGGCTTATGAAGGTGTGGAAACACTTCTTCCAGTGAGAGTGGGGGATATAGTGGTGGATTCTGTAGGGGTAGATATAGCCATACTCAAGCGACTTACTGAAAATTTTGACAAGCCAGTTGCTTTCGAGACCAAGAGCGCAAATCGGACTCTTGTGGTAACGGATTTTGATGTATCGGCCAATCCCGAGCCTGATACATATAATTTCACGTTGTCCGGTTATTTGTTTAGTAAATAATATCTTATTTCATATTATGAACCGACAAGAACTCATTCGCATTATCCGACAAAAGCAGAGCTTTCTCTGCGTAGGCCTTGATACGGACTTGCAGAAAATACCGAAGCATCTGTTGGACGGCCCACAAAATCCGATTTTTGCATTCAATAAGGCTATCATCGAAGCTACTGCTCCTTATTGTGTAGCCTATAAGCCTAATCTTGCATTCTACGAATGTTATGGCCTGCAGGGCTGGGAGGCGCTTGAACAGACCGTGTGTTTCCTGCGCGAGCATTATCCAGACCATTTCCTTATTGCAGATGCAAAACGGGGGGATATAGGTAATACCAGCCGAATGTATGCGCATGCTTTGCTTGAAGTATTGGACTTTGATGCAGTTACAGTGGCGCCGTATATGGGAGAAGATAGCGTGACGCCATTTCTTAATTATGCCGGAAAATGGGTTATTCTACTGGCCCTTACCAGTAATGGCGGTTCGCGAGATTTCCAATTATTCGAAAATGCTGAAGGTACAAGACTTTTTGAAGAAGTATTGCGTAAGAGCAGAGAATGGGGCAATGATGATACGCTCATGTATGTAGTAGGTGCGACACAGGGGAAAATGTTTGAGGAGATAAGAAAAATCGTCCCCAACAGTTTCCTCTTGGTACCAGGGATAGGTGCTCAGGGAGGAAGTCTTGAGGAGGTATGTCGCTATGGTATGACACGTGATTGTGGCCTACTGGTCAATGCATCGCGCAGTATTCTGTATGCCGACAACTCAGAGAACTTCGCCGAGGCGGCGGCCTTAGAGGCCCAAAAGTTGCAGAAGCAGATGGCTACATTGCTTCTGTAGATTCATTGCACGCTCAAATTACTCCAGTCACGGAAGCCATTGAGAAATTCAGCGGACTTCATACGCCTTTTGCCGGCTATCTGTAATTCTAAAATACGCAGATAGCCGTCTTTTATACTAATAAGTATTTCTTTTCCGTTGTTGATGACCACTGTGCCTGTGGGCTCTTTGGGTTGTAGGGCTACAATCTCAGTGCGGAATAGTTTGAGATTCCAGACAGAGCCACCTTGATGCAGCTCGGTCCAAGCCGCAGGATAGGGGGATAAGCCCCGAATGAAATTGTGCAGGTCTTTCGCAGACTTGCTCCAATCAATGCGACAGGTTTCGCGGAAAATTTTGGGTGCAAGGCGGAGTTCTCCGGAAGAAGTATAAAGTTGTTCTTGGGGAATAGTCTCTACATTTCCGGACAGAATGTCATAGGCTGTTTTTACTACAAGGTCAGCTCCCAATGCCATAAGGCGATCGTGGATGTCTTCGGCGTTATCATCTTCTGCTATAGGAATACGCTGTTGGTGAATAATGCGCCCGGTGTCTATGTCCTGATCTAAGAAAAAAGTAGTTACACCTGTTTCTTTTTCTCCATTTATTATCGCCCAGTTTATTGGAGCTGCACCACGATATTGCGGTAAAAGTGCGGCGTGTAGATTATACGTTCCAAAGCGGGGCATATTCCATACCACTTCAGGAAGCATACGGAAAGCCACTACAACCTGCAAATCTGCTCTAAAATCTTGGAGTTGCTTCAGAAAGGCCTCGTCCTTTAGTCTTTCAGGCTGCAAGACAGGCAGTTTATGCTCTAAGGAAAATTTCTTAACAGCCGATTGGGACAACTGATCCTGATGTCGGCCAATAGGCTTGTCTGGCATCGTGACAACAGCCACAATGTTGAAATCTTCTTCGAGTAATCTGGCCAGACTTGCTACGGCAAACTCCGGCGTGCCCATGAAAATGATACGTAGGTCTTTCTTATCCATTGATTCGGTTTATTCTTGAGAAAAGTCGATTACGAGTTGGCGATAAAGACCATAGGCTTTCGCACGCGAAATAAAGCCAACGAAAGTCTGGTCTGATTTGACAACAGGAAGAACGTCTGCATCTGTCTCTTGGAACTTATCCATGACGCTTTGCATAGTGTCGTCGGTATAAAGCAGGCTTGCCGGTTTCTGCATCAACTGCGCCGCCACAAATTCGTGGTATAATTCGTTTCGGAAAATATAGAGACGTATTGCGTGGAGGTTTATGATCCCCAAAAGCATACCCTCTCCATCGGTTACGGCAAAGTCGTCTTGTGATTTGTCTGAGACAATTTTTACTATCTGGCCTAAATCCATCTCTGGAGCTAAGCGAGGTATGGTTTTGTCTATCACGGCATCCAGCGACATAAGCGTGAGCACAGATTGGTCGGTGTTATGTGTCAGCAAGTCGCCGTGTCTGGCCAAGCGCATAGCATAAATGCTGTGAGGCTCAAAGATATGGATGACCAGATAAGAAGCTGTGGAAACAATCATCAGAGGAATGAAAAGATCGTAGCCACCTGTGAGTTCGGCGATGAGGAAAACGCCAGTTAGCGGAGCGTGAAAAACACCACTCATAATACCTGCCATACCTAGAAGGGCGTAGTTGTGGTTGGGTAGTTCTGTATGAAGTATATGAAAATCGTTCCATACAGCCGAAAAAAACAGTCCGCCAAGGCAGCCCAAGAAGAGGCTTGGAGCGAAAAGTCCGCCACATCCGCCACTTGCATTAGTAGCCGTAGAGGCAAATGCCTTTAACAAGATGATAGCACCAATAAACAAGAGTAGATTATGGGACTCTCCATAAAAAATAGAGTTGTTCAGCAGGGCATTAAAATCGGACGGATTGGAGGCATTAAGCACGACATTGATGGTATTATAGCCTTCTCCATATAGAGGTGGAAATAAAAAAATCAGAAAGGCTAACAGTGTACCACCTATGGCAATTCTAATCCATATCTGGTTGATTCGTCGAAAAAAGTTCTCCACACGATTGGTTACGCGCGTGAAATAGAGTGAGAGCAAGCCACAGCCGATACCCAGCAATATGGTAGAAGGTATCTGCCTAATGGCAAAAGATTCATTCATATGAAATTCAAACATCGCTCCCATACCAGTCAGAGCGTAGGCCGTACATGTGGCTGTAAGGCTGGCTATAAGCAACGGAAGCAACGAGGCCATTGTCAAATCGACCATTAATACTTCCAAAGTGAATACTACCCCGGCTATAGGGGCCTTGAAAATACCGGCAATGGCCCCACTTGCTCCACAACCGACTAATAGCATCAACGCACGGTGCTCTAATTTGAACAGACTACCTAGGTTTGAGCCAATGGCCGAGCCTGTAAGTACGATAGGGGATTCTGCACCCACAGAACCGCCGAAGCCAATTGTCAGAGAGGACGCTATAACACTTGACCAGCAGTTGTGTTTCTGCAAATGGCCTTGTTTCCTGGAAAGGGCGAATAGTATCTTTGTGATGCCATGACTGATATCATCGTGGACTACATATTTGACGAACAAAACTGTAAGCACGATTCCAACGATGGGATATATCAAATAGAGCCAATGCTCCTCTGTACGGTCAAATTGTTGGGTCAGAATTATCTCTATAATATGTATCAGCCATTTGAGGAAGCAGGCTGCAAGGGCAGAGAATAGGCCCACGATAAAACTCAACAGCAGGAAGAACTGTCGTTGAGTGAGATGTTTATTCTTCAGGTAGAAGAGTGGGCGAGTGATATAATGTAGTATCATTATACGAGAGTTGGCAAATCAGATTATTGGCGTATAACGCAGACTTCGCCATTCGAGCGAAGCCGAATGACGGAGGAAGCTGCCGGATTGCGCTCGTTGCGACGCGACGTGCATATATAATCGACGGATTGCTTCAGAGTATCGGAAATTTCATCAAAGCATCTCGGAGCAGGCTGGCCACTAATATTGGCAGAAGTGGATACAATCATTTTGCGCATACGGAAACAGAGTTCCTTGCTAAAGGGTTCTTTGGTAATGCGAATACCTACAGAACCATCTTCAGCCAGAAGATTGGGGGCCAGATTACGCGCTTGATCCAGCACAAGGGTCAGTGGCTTGACAGAAAGTTCAAGCAAATCCCAAGCTATGGGCGGTACGTCTTTTACATAATAGGGCAGTTTCGCATCATTATCTGTTAAGCAGATAAGTGCTTTTGAGTCGATGCGTTGCTTTATTTCATAGACACGTCGCACGGCATCTTCATTCGTGGCATCACATCCAATGCCCCAAATAGTATCGGTGGGATAAAGGATTATACCGCCTTTCCACATTATATCTACAGCCTTTCGGATATCTTCTCGCCACGCCTTGCTGATAGGTGTGACTTGTTGGCGGGATTCATCGTTATATTTCTTCATGGAAAAAGGAGGTTGAGGTATAAACTATTTGTTTGAACGTGTTTGTTTGAGCAGATTGTAGGCTTTATAAAGTCCTAGTTCGCCAGCCTTACTGAGGTCTGGTATGGCAAGGTCTTTCTGACCTGTAGTAAGATAGATTATGCCTCTATTATAATAGGCTTCAGCCAGTCGCGCGTCTAATTCGATTGCGCGATTAAAGTCTGACATCGCAGCATCCCACTGCTCAAGCATTGCATAATAACATCCTCTATTATAATAGATGTAAGCATTTGTGGGAGCTAAGTGTAGCGCGGCAAAATAATCTTCCTCGATGGCTTGACGATAGTTTGGCGAGGATTTCAAGGATGTCTCCTGAGGTGCATCGGAGAAAATTTCAGAACGATTATTTCTGGCTAATGCCATCATAATACCGGCACGATTGAGGTAAGTAAGCACAGAGGTGGAATCGGCTTGGACTGCCTGGTGGGCATATTCCAGAGCGTCGGAGAGTGCATACACCTGGCGATACAACATAGAAAGAAGCAAGAATCTTTGACGTAGGGGCAGATTGCTCACGTCAGGTAAAATCCTATCATTATGTCGAGAGACATTATCAATATCTTCTTGGGACAGTTCCGCAGTAAAGAAAATCTTTCTACTACACTTTTTCAAGATTCTATCGCCGGTTTCCTCCCGTTCTGCTTTGAGTTCAATGGGTGTAAAGGCTTTTTGCAGAATATCAAGATCGTCTATGAATCCTAAAGCATGGTATCCATAGGCCGATTCTGTGTGGAGAGCCAATTGGAATAGGGGTAGAAATTCTTGGACGGCTTTAGTGTTTTGTACCTTCCCTATAACAATATCTCCGAATATTCGGGCTGTATCTTTATCCTCTTCGATGAGTCGATCATAATGTTCCAATGCCAGATCACTCCGTCGCCGGACTTCCTTGAAAGACTTTTTACGTGGCTTGGAGAATGCAATGTCCAATTGAGTCCGGGCTACGACGGTTTCGTCGGCTAAAGCCCCTCTAATGTCACCTACTTTTCTGCGACAAGCGGCTCGGGCATAATAACCGTATGTGAAATCTGGATAGGCTTTTATAAGTTCCGTATAATCTGTAATAGCTCCTTGAAAATCGCCTGTCCGTTCGCGGAGCAATGCCCTATTATATCGGGCCAGTGTATTATCGGGTTCGCGCTGAAGTACATAGGAGAAATCGGCCAAAGCCCGATTGTCATCCCCTACAAGGGCGCGGAGTAACGCCCGATTATAATGTGCCACAAAATGTTGGGGAACAAGTTCGATTACACGGGTGTAGTCACCAATGGCATCGTCAAATCGATTCATGCCATTACGCGCCATAGCCCGCAGTAGGTATCCTTCAAAATTTTCGGTGTCGTATTTTATGGATTTTGTAAGGAAAGAATCTGCCTGCTCATATTCTTCCTTGTCAAGCGCATATTGACCCTTAAATTGCCATGCGGCCACTTCGCGAGGCCTAAAGGTAAGCAGAGAATCTATCCAATGTAGCCCGCGTAAAGTATCCTTCTCTTCAAGTGCAATCTGAGTCTTCATCATAAAAGCCCTATAGTAGCGTGGAGAACGTCCGAGCACTCGATTCATGGCACTATCAGCCTGAGCCGTTTGCTTAAGTTGCAGATAACAATATCCTTGATTGAAGCGTGCACCAATATCGTCTGGTGTGTCATCTAAGGCTCTTGTATAATCTTTAAGGGCCCCATCAAAATCTCCGAGGTTAATTCTGCACAAGCCTCGCAATAGATAAAAGTCGATCACATAAGGATTGAGTTCAACGGCATGGGTGCAATCGGTTTCTGCACCGTGAAAGTCCTCTAAGACAAACTTCGCGTAACTTCGGAAATAGTAGGCTTGGGCATTTTGAGGCCTTGCCTGAATGGCTTGATTAAAGTAATGGATTGCTGTGATATTGTCGTCAGCACTTAGTGCGCTCCGCCCCATAAACAGCACATTGTCTACATTGATTTGCGCCCTTGCATGCGTAGCGAGAAGGCTGCAGGCGAGGGCACAAATTAGGAAATATGTCAGTCGGATAGGCTTGGGCATCAACGTAATATTACGATGGACTATTTCAAAGGCTTAACGCGATAATGGCAACTTACTTTTCCGTTGCGTAACTGTTGCATCTTTTTCTTGATGAGTTGTTTACGCAGAGGGGATAGGCGATCGGTGAAAACAACACCTTCCAGATGATCAAACTCATGTTGCATAACACGAGCCAAATATCCTTCTACCCATTCATCATGTGCTTTCAGCTCTTCGTCTATATATTGCACACGGATTCGCTTAGGGCGTCGAACAGGCTCATGGATTCCTGGAAGACTCAGACAACCCTCTTCGAGCGTTTCCATATCGGAATCGTCGGTTTCTACGATGTGTGGATTGATATAGGCATGATTGAAACCTGCGTATTCCGGGAATTCGGATTTTAGAACGTCAAGTGTGATGACTACTACGCGGATAGACAATCCTATCTGGGGCGCGGCGAGTCCAACACCGTCACTTTTGTACATTGTCTCGAACATATTCTCTATCAACTCTTTCAAATTTGGATAGTCGAGAGAGATATCTTCGGCCACCTTGCGCAGGACGGGTTGGCCAATAGTGTAAATGGGAAGTACCATAATTGTCTTTTTAGGAAGGTTCTTTTGAGGGTTGTTCAGTACGGACTTGCAGGGCTTTTGCTTTGACTTTCAAGATAATCTCGTAAGATAATGCAGGCACTAATCTCGTCCACGAGTTCCTTGTTGCGACGTTGTTCTTTTTTTAGTGTATCCAGCATAGCTTGATGAGCCAGCACGGAAGTGAAACGTTCGTCATAGAAGTCAATGGGAATGTGGCTGATTTTTTTTTGTAGCGTTTTGGCAAATTGTAGCACGCGTGCTTGGTTTTCAGAAGGCTGACCATTAGGCTGTTTGGGCAGTCCCAGCACAAAACGTTCCACGTTCTCTTTTTGTATATAAGTTTCCAAAAAGTTGAGAAGTTCGTGCGTCGGAACGGTTGTAAGCCCGTTGGGAATTATTTGCAAGACGTCTGTGACGGCAATTCCGCACCGTTTCTTTCCGTAGTCTATACAAAGAATTCGTCCCATAATTCTTATCGGATAATGTCCGTACCCATATAGGGCTGCAATGCTTTCGGGATTCGAATTCCCTCTGGCGTCTGAAAATTCTCTAATAGTGCGGCCACAATTCTAGGTAGTGCAAGAGCCGACCCATTGAGGGTGTGACAGAGTTGTATCTTCTTTTCTTCATCACGATATCGGCATTGCATCCTGTTAGCCTGATAGCTGTCGAAATTAGAGACAGAACTTACTTCCAGCCAGCGTTTTTGAGCCTCAGAATAGACCTCAAAGTCATAGCAAATACTGGATGTGAAACTCATATCACCGCCACAGAGCAAGAGAATGCGGTATGGGAGCTCAAGCTTCTGCAATAGTCCTTCTACATGCTCCAACATCTCTTTATGACTGTCGCGCGAGTGTTCAGGGGTATCTATTCGCACAATCTCTATCTTGGAAAATTCGTGAAGTCTGTTCAGTCCGCGCACATCCTTACCATAACTTCCGGCTTCACGGCGGAAGCATTGTGTATATGCGCAATTCTTGATAGGTAGGTCCTTAATGTCCAGAATCTCTCCACGATAAATGTTAGTAACAGGTACTTCTGCCGTTGGAATCAAGTATAAATCGTCTAATTCACAATGATACATTTGTCCCTCTTTATCTGGGAGCTGACCTGTGCCATAGCCGGAATCGGCATTTACTACCGTGGGTGGCATTATTTCAGTATATCCTGCCTTACGGGCTTCGTCAAGGAAAAAGTTTATAAGGGCACGTTGGAGTCTTGCCCCCAGTCCTACATAAACAGGAAAACCGGCTCCGCTGATTTTAACGCCCAAATCAAAATCAATAAGGTTGTATTTTTTTGCAAGTTCCCAATGTGGAAGCGGATTTTCAGGTAAGTCAATGAGTTGTCCGCCTTGTTTTACGATTACATTGTCTTCTGCCCCAGTTCCTTCTGGTACTTCTTCGTAGGGAATATTCGGAATGGTCAGAAGCACTTTCGTTCGCTCCTGTTCGGCTTTCTCCATTTCCTCCTTGAGTAGGGCCGCTTGATTTTTGAGGCTTGCGATTTTTTGTTTTTCAGCCTCGGCTTCTTCTTTGAGCCCGTTTTTGAGCAATTGGCCTATATTTTTTGATGCCAGCTTTGTCTGATTGAGCAGGTTGTCAAGTTGAACTTGCGCGGCCTTACGGCTATTATTTAATTCAATTACTTTCTCAATAGCTTCTTCGGCACCTGCAAAATGTTTTTTGCGGAGGCCTTTTATTATAACTTCTTTGTTTGTCTCAATTTGTTTGATTGTTAGCATAGTGGGATATGTTTATTATTATTTCTGCTAAAATAGCGTGTCTGATTGGAAATGCAAAGTGTTGGCGCGGGCCTTCTGTGGGTCAGGACAAGTATTCTACACCATAGTAAGCCTGCTCTGCGCCAATCGTTGTCGGTTCTCCATGTCCTGGGTATAGGACGGTTTGTTTAGGTAATGTCAGGATTTTTTGCAAGATACTATGTTGCAAGCTACTTGAATTACCGTACGGCAAATCTGTACGGCCTATAGCCTGACGGAAGATAGTGTCGCCGGTAAACAGGACCGATTCTTCTTGGCAAAAAAAGCATATTCCTCCAGGGGTGTGGCCCGGTGTGGTGATTACGCTTAGATGATGTGTGCCGAAGTCTATGCTTTCGCCCTCTGTCAATATAGGCCCATTTGGGGGAAGCAGTAAAGGGATGTCACGGTGTAATATGGCGCGGAATTGATCTGCTACATTTTCATAAAGGAAGATATCGTCGGGGTGCATCTCTGGCTTCAGGCCGTAAGTTTCATATACGAAATTTACACCCCAAATATGGTCAAAGTGTGCATGAGTATTGAGCAGATGGATGGGACGAAGCTGTTGCCGTGAGATATACTCCTCTATGAGGTTCCATTCCTCTAAGGTTTGTGCCCCACAGTCTATGATGACAGCTTCACGGCTTTCGTCGTTGATGACATAGCAGTTTTCCTGAATGCCATTCACTACAAAACATTTTATACTAAGCATCTGAATGGGAGATTAGGCGTGTACGTAAACCACATGTTTGGTCTCAAAGAAATCCTCGTTGAAGAAATCGGAAAGGGTCCATGTCTCAGACGATTTCTTATATCGTTTCAATTCTTCCGAAAGGTCTCCGCCTTTCAAGCATAGTATGCCATTGGGAAGGGCATTGTGCTGTTCGTTACTCAGATTCTTTTTCGTAAGATTTATAATTTCGCCCAACTGTGCCACAGCCCGGCTTACTACAAAGTCATATTTGCGCCGTTCTTCAACAATATTGCGATGCAGGATTTCAACGTTCTGCAGGCCGATAGCTTCGGCTACGGTTTTTGCTACAAGAGTCTTCTTGCCGATGCTATCTATGAGCGTGAATTTTACCTCTGGGAAAAGGATGGCGAGAGGAATGCCTGGAAATCCTCCGCCGGTTCCTAAATCGAGAACCTTAGTCTGTGGGCGGAAACGAATAACTTTGGTAATACCTAATGAATGTAATATGTGATGCAGATATAGGTTGTCTATATCTTTGCGCGAGATTACATTGATTTTTTCGTTCCATTCTGCATACAGCGGGCCCAACTGGATTAGCTGCTCGGTCTGCTTTTCAGACAGTTCTTTGAAATACTTTTGAATGACGCTTATATTGTCCATAAGTTTCTTGTTATCTAGGTAGATATAAATCTTTTGTTAAAGTAGAGTATTGGGTTGAGCGACTTCCATCTTCTTCCTGGAGGATAAGTTTGTCGTGCAGACTTGTCTGTGGTTTGCGCATTAGTTTTAGCAGTAGCCTTCTGCAGGGTTTGGAGGCTTTTGTATAGACATCCGTTTGATTTACTATAAAAAGTCCGTGTTGTGCGCTGGTTTTGCAGACTTCTGCTTTTAGAGTATTAGGAACGATGAGATAGACCCAGACATCCTCACTTCCCAGTCTGTCGATCTGTTTCAAAAGTGAGTACAGTGGTAGCAATGCTGTATGGCGGGCTTGTGCCCGGGCTTCATCTGGGGGAAGAAGAGTCTCTTGAAAGAATGGGGGATTAGAAAGTATTACATCAAAAGGGGTTGGCGATTGAAAATCTCGTACATCTTGGTTGATAATACGGATTCGCTCGCTCCAAGGAGAGGCTTTTGCATTGCGTGTTGCGTCTTCTGCAGCGGCAGAATTTATTTCCACTCCCGTAACTATAGCTCTGCTTCGCTGTGCGGCTATCAGACTGATCAATCCGCTACCACAGCCAATATCCAGAATATGCTGAGCGTCCTGTAAGTCCGCCCACGCGCCTAATAGCACGCCGTCAGTACCTACTTTGTGGGAGCAATGTGTATCGTCGATATAAAACTGTTGAAACTGGAAAGACATATATGTCAAGCAAGGCAGATTATGGATTACAAAGATAGGCAAACTTACCCATAAAATGCGCTTACAGACGCATTGCATAATGGAATCTTCTGACAAAAAGCGGAAGATTGCAAAGCACATCTTCCGCTAATCCTTTTCATTTATGCAGTCAGATTCTATTAGTTCGTTGCAAGAGCAAGGCATCTAGAATGGAGAGTGCAGCCATAGCCTCTACGATGACAACCGCTCGTGGAACCGCACACACATCATGCCTCCCTTTCGTCTCAATAATGACATTGTCCCCTTGCATATTGACGGTCTCCTGTGGGGTAGCAATTGTCGGAATGGGCTTAAAGGCTACGTTAAAATAAATATCTTCGCCATTGGATATGCCGCCTTGTATTCCCCCGCTGTTATTGGAGCGCGTGCATATTTGTCCGTTCTTCTCAAAAAAGGCATCGTTAGCTTCACTCCCATACTTATTCGTAAGGCTGAAACCTCCGCCCAGTTCAAAACCTTTTGCGGCAGGAATGGACAACATAGCCGAGGCTAGCACGGATTCCAACTTACCGAATACCGGTTCGCCTATTCCAGCCGGACATCCTTTTATTACGCAAGTTACAACTCCTCCTGCACTGTCAGAGGCCAGCCTGGTCTGCGTCAGAAAGTCCTGCATCTTGGTGGCTAACTCCCTATCAGGACAGCGTACGTCGTTACTTTCGGCTGTTGAAAGGTCGTAATCTGTATATGGCTTAGAGAGTGCTATAGGTCCTATCTGAGAAGTAAAGGCCTGGATGTGAATACCCTGCGATAGTAGGACTGTTTTCGCCAACGCTCCAGCGACAACTCGGGCAATGGTCTCTCGGGCCGAAGCACGTCCTCCACCTCTATGGTCGCGCAAGCCATATTTAGCCATATAGGTATAGTCGGCGTGCGACGGACGATATACATCCCTTAGCGTCTCATAGTCTGACGGCCGGGCGTCTTCATTTTGCACGACGAAAGCGATAGGAGTGCCCAGTGATTTTCCCTTAAAAATGCCGGATAGAAACGTTACATTTTCAACTTCCTTGCGGGCAGACGAAAAGGTGGACTGGTTTGTGGCTCTGCGCGATAGTTCTTTTCGCACAAAGTCCATGTCTATGGTTATGCCTGCAGGGTAGCCGTCAATCACTCCACCTATCGCATAGCCGTGGCTCTCGCCGAAGGTGGTCAGTTGGAGTATGTGACCAAAAGTGTTGCCCAAGATGCTTGTTGCTTATAATATGGGTGTTTTAATCGTGATGGCAGTGGTGATGGTCTTCCTTATCATGGTGACAGCAATCTCCCTCGTGATGGTGACAATGACCCTCGTCGTCATGACAACCACAGCAACAGTCTTCTCCGCTCATAATGTGTTGCATGGCTTCAATCTCATTCTCTGTGGCTGGGCGGTTTTCAATAACTTTTCCAATAAAGTGGAGAGAGTAGCCTGCTAGGGGGTGATTTAAGTCTATAGTAACTTTCTGTTCACCAATTTCTATAATTTCGCCGTTGAAGCGTAGTCCGTCGTTATTGACTAATGGGATGATATTGCCCACCTTGAGGTCTATATGATTTTCGTGGCCGTCA
This sequence comes from Alloprevotella sp., assembly GCA_017478625.1. Classification (GTDB taxonomy): domain Bacteria; phylum Bacteroidota; class Bacteroidia; order Bacteroidales; family Bacteroidaceae; genus Alloprevotella. The sequence goes on along the minus strand of JAFVDF010000005.1, from coordinate 115,700 downwards.
ATTTCAAAATCACTCTTGTTCAGTTGTACGACATGTTGTTCCTCATAGTTACCATAAGCCTCTTCAGGAGAAAGTTCGAAGTCGAAGTCTGTTCCACTATCCAACAGACTGACTTTCGCTTCAAACGAATCCAGGGCCACGCCTAAATTGGAAATAAACTGGAAGGGTTGTTCCGCAGTGGCCTCTTCTACAAGTTCCGGAGTCTCGTCGGCAGAAAATGTGTAGAGTTTGTAGGCTACGCTAATGTATTGATGGTTCTTGGAATCCATAAATTGATGTTTTATATAAGGTTAAAATAGAATTACTTAATAGAGTGTCAGGGAGAGTTCTTTGCACAGGTTCTTTATGTCAGGGTTTTCCTCTAACACAGACTTGTATAACTCTTGTCTGCTACGGGGCTTGTTGTTTTCGTCATATTTTACGAGTTGGAAAGATAAGGTAATATGACTGTTTTTCAATCCCGTCCGGAGATATTGCTCTATGGACGGTTTCAAACGACTTATGTCTTTTAGCACCAATTCGTTTCCTATGCAAACTTCCACATTGTGCTGACCCACCAGTTTGGGTTGCATCAAGGCCATACGGCTCTGCATCGCACTTTCTTCTTGTGGCAGTCGGAGACTATATCCAATCCATTGGTCTCGGACGTCTTCCTCGCTGAATGAATTGTTCAGTTCTTCCGACGGAGCTGGTTGAGCTTTGGTAGGAGGCTCCGCTGGGGTGCTTGATGTAGTAGTGTTCTTTGACCGTTTTATGGAAACGGTACGGGCCACAGTATTGGTTGTATGCGGATGCTGTGGCGCAGGTTGTAAAAAAGACTGAGTGGGAGCAGGCCGTTGTTCGGTTTGTGCATGGGGTTGGGTAGTGGGCTGCTCAGATGGGGTTAGGGGTTTTAATCGCGTAGTAGGGCCAAGCCCCGACGGGTTGTCCAAGTCGGGTTGTTCTATCTGCGAAAGTTGGATGAGGGCCAATTCAACGGTCAGTCGTTTGTTTCGGCTGGTCCGATATTCAGCATCGCACTCCGAACAAATCTTTATTGCTTTATATAGGAAGCGTGGGTTGCAACGCTTGGCCTGTTCGTGGTAGCGTTGCTGTATTTCTTCGCCCACTTCGAGCAGTGGCAGCGTAACACTGTCGCGTGCCACGAGCAAATCGCGAAAATGGCTGGCAAGTCCGCCGATATATTGTTGAGGATTAAAACCTCTGTCTATTACTTCGTTGAGCAAGAGCAGAGATTCCTTGTATTTTCCTGCCAGAAAATCTTCTGTGGCCCGGAAATAATAATCGTAATCCAGAATATTAAGGTCCTCAATAACTTTCTGGTAGGTAACATGTCCTTGGGAGTAGTTGCAGACCTGGTCGAATATGGACAGGGCGTCACGCATACCGCCGTCTGCCTTTTGGGCTATCAGACTGAGGGCTTCGTTCTCTGCCTGAATGCCTTCCTCTTTTGCCACATAGCGTAGATGGTTTACGATGTCGGAGAGGTCCATGCGCTGGAAATCGTATATCTGGCAACGGGACAATATCGTGGGAATAACTTTGTGCTTCTCCGTGGTAGCCATGATAAAGATAACGTGGGCAGGCGGTTCCTCCAAGGTTTTGAGAAATGCATTAAAGGCGGCTTGCGACAACATATGCACCTCGTCTATGATGAATACCTTATAGCGTCCTATCTGGGGCGGAATGTTTACTCGCTCTACGATGGAGCGAATGTCATTTATGGAATTGTTGGATGCGGCATCAAGTTCAAAAATATTCATCGAGCGATTTTCGTTGAAAGCCTTGCAACTTTCACACTCATTACAGGCCTCTCCGTCTTCCGTAGGATTGAAACAGTTGATGGTCTTGGCAAAAATACGGGCGCAAGTAGTCTTTCCGACACCACGGGGACCGCAGAAGAGGTAAGCGTGGGCTAATTTTCCGCTGGCAATAGCATTCTTGAGAGTTTGGGTAAGAATCTGCTGGCCAACGACGCTTTCAAATGTCTGCGGGCGGTACTTTCGGGCTGATACGATATAGTTCTCCATGGAAAAATCTTTTGAAAGGCTAAGTTACACACACTTTTTTGTGTGACCAAATATGAGGCCTGCAGAAACTATAATTCGTCGGTAATAATGCCCTGTCTGTTCAGCCGGTTTCATAGGATTGTTTTTCATTTCACAGTGTGAAATATGCGTTTCACACTGTGAAATGCGGAGTTCACACTGTGAAATAGAGCAGGGCATAGGGTGGTGAACCGGACAAAATATGAGGCAGTCGGATTGTAGGCTGTTGTATGGAAATTGCTTACTTTTGTAATCGGCACAGACCTTTGTATGGCTTCAAAGAATCTTTACATACACTTTCCGTTCTGTCGGAGTAGGTGCGCCTATTGTGATTTTTACAGTACGGTGCTTTCTGCAGATTGGGCCCAACGATATGTGAAGACCTTGCAGGAAGAAATTCTCCAACGAGTAAGTGGGGCAGTGCAGAATGTCTATTTGGGAGGGGGAACTCCCTCGCTGATGCGCGACACAGACCTGTACGATTTGATGGCAACCGTACGGCGGGCTTCCGTACTTGCAGATGATGCAGAAATAACCATAGAGGCAAACCCTGATGATATAGATGAAGCGTGGGTCAGTTCAATACTTTCGGCAGGATTCAACCGAGTAAGTATGGGCGTGCAGAGTTTTAATGACGAAGTGCTCCAGTTTGTGGGCCGACGACATAATGCGATGAGCGCAGAACGGGCTGTGAGGACCGCAAAAGAGCGCGTAAATAACGTAAGTATAGATTTAATCTACGGGCTGCCCCTGCAAACCGTAGAAGACTTCCGGGGGGATGTGCTGGAGGCTATAGAATTAGGTGTGGAGCATATTTCTGCTTATGCACTGACTTATGAGGAGGGCACGCGTCTTTGGCACTTGCGTGAAGGTAAAGCCTTGACGGAGACATCGGATGATACAGAATGGAGAATGTACGAATTGCTGATGGACCAGCTGGCTCAGGCAGGCTATGAGCATTATGAGATATCTAACTTTGCCCGACCAGGCTATCAAGCGCGACATAATAGCGGTTACTGGGACGGCACTCATTACATAGGGGTTGGTGCGGCCGCCCATTCTTATGATGGGGTGAACCGACGATGGAATGTGGCAGACATCCGTGCCTATATAGATTCTCCGGGACAGCCACCCTTTGAGGGAGAACAGCTTTCAGAACAGATGCGCTATGAGGAACTGCTGATGACACGACTTCGTACGCGTAAAGGGCTTTGTCTGGCAGATGTTCCAGAGCCATTTATAGCACAGTTGGATAAGCAAAAAATTCCCCACCTTATGGCAGGGAATTTAATTGAAGAGGATGGCGTCCTACGGCTTACCAGAAAAGGGATTTTCCGTAGCGACGATATTATTGCAGATTTATTCTGAGACTTCCTCTCTGGGGCTCTCTGGCGTCACAAGCTTATAGCCTTTGCCGTGAATGTTTATGATTTCCACTCCAGGATCGTCCTGTAAGCGTTTGCGAAGTTTGGTGATGTAAACATCCATAGAGCGTGCGTTGAAGAAATTATCGTCCACCCAGATTGTTTTTAGTGCAAGGCTACGATAAAGTATATCGTTCATGTGCACGCATAGGAGGGCGAGCAATTCGTTCTCTTTGGTAGTCAGACGGATTTGTTTTCCGTCGCGTTCCAGTATCTGCTTTTGCGTATCAAATAGGAAAGAGCCCAGATGGTACGTGGTTTGCTCGTTGCGATGACGTCCTTTAACTCTGCGGAATACGGCTTCTATGCGCATCATCAGTTCTTCCATAGAAAAAGGCTTGGTAAGATAATCGTCTGCACCTATTTTGAAGCCCTCCAATATATCCTCTTTGAGTGTTTTTGCAGTTAGGAAAATGATAGGAACCTCCTCGTTTTTGGCGCGAATCTCCTTCGCGAGTGTAAATCCGTCTTTCTTGGGCATCATGACATCTAAAATGCAGAGGTCATAATGGTTTTCGTTGAAAGCCCGGTAGCCTTGTTCGCCGTCGGGATACAATTCGGTGTCATATCCTTTGGCTTGCATATATTCACGAAGTAACATACCCAGATTCTCATCGTCTTCACAGAGAAGAATCTTTTGTTGTGGGGCGGAAGAATTGTGTAACATAATCGTATAGTTTTAGTCGTTTATATTATTGTTCAATAGTATTATTCTTTTATGAGAGGGAGCGAAATGATAAAGCTGCTGCCTTTTCCCAGTTCGCTATCGACGGATATGTGGCCGTGATGGGAAACCACCACCTTTTTAACATAGGCCAGCCCAAGTCCGAATCCTTTTACGTCGTGTCGGTTTCCCGTGTGCGAACGATAGAATTTTTCGAAGATTCTTTTTGCGTCTTCACTCTTAATGCCAATTCCGTTGTCTGATATGGTAATAATTATGTCGGAACCTTTGTTGGTCGTAGCAATCCGTAGCATAAGTTGCCTACTGTCCTCGCGGTATTTTACGGCATTCTCAAGCAGATTGAAGATAAGATTTGTCAGATGTATCTCATCGCCGAATACAAAAAAATGTTCGGCCTGTAAATCTATATCCAGCGAGCCTCCAATGGACGAAACTTTCAATTTGAAAGAATCTACCACACCTGTTATAATAGAGTGGATATCAAGCTCTTCCATCTTAAAGGTGCCGCCCTTTTCATCAAACATAGACATCTGTAAAACTTTCTCAACCTGAAAGCGCAAGCGTTTGGTTTCTTCTCCAATCGTATGTGACACACGCTGAAACATAGCCGGCGATTTCATCAGAGAGTTGTCTCCAAGCATTTGAGCGGCCAAGGAGATGGTAGAAATAGGTGTTTTGAATTCGTGCGTCATATTGTTGATGAAATCATTCTTCATTTCACTCAGTTTCTTCTGCCGGAAAATGATGTAGATAGTATAAATGAAGACGATTAGCAGGAAGAGGGTAAACAGAATGGCCGGAATTAGAAATTGTACATTCGAGAGCAAATATTTCTGGAGTTGCGGAAAGTGTATATAAAGCGTGGCAGCCTGTTCTATAGGGTAATTTGTAAACAAAGCCTGCTCGTAGGAATTTTGCATCCCTCTTTCATTGTAGTCGGGGCATATGGATACGGTGTCGCCCTCGAAATCGCTCACTAGATAGTGGTAATGGAGGTTTTCAATATTGATGCCACTATGCTGAAGTTCATCTCTGAGGTAGCCGTCCAGACTTTTCAGACGGTCCTCCAGTGGTTTTTTGTCATCAATATATAAAGATGAATATATTACCTCCTCAAACAATTTCTTGTTGTGTATATATTTTTGCAGAATCTCACTTTGTCTTTTCTGAAAGTCGGAGCGCTCTTTTCCTGCATACTGTAAAGAGAGTTGGGCGGAGGCATTTCCCGGTAGGGACATCAGATTTCTGGGCCAAAAGCCTAATGTGTCGGTCGGAGACAGGGCACCCTCATTGTTCTGGGCTATATCTTGTTGCAGATAGGCTTTGGCTTCATCAGTCTCCAAACGATGTGCCACTAACCACAAGGCCCGCTTTACATTTTCGTCAAATTGTTCTTTGCGAAGATGTAAGGTTTCTTGAAAATAGCGAGTCTGAATATACAGGAGAGACAGGAACGAGATTCCCATCGCTAATGCAATTAACCAAATAGTAGATTTCTTCATGTCGTTACATTATGGGCCTAAGGCACAACACAAAGTTTGCTTTTTTTACCCAGATGCAGAGGGGTAATTTCACAATTATATTCACAGATTTGTAAAATTTAACCTCTGTTAAGATAATTAATTGCGAAAACTACAATTACCACCTGGCTCGTAAGGTATTCGGATCTAGCCCTTCAATTATTGTCGCGCTCGGACACCGGTTGTTCCAAAGGCTTTAATATATGAGTTTCTTTCCGGTACTTGTTTGGCTTGGCCGATGAGGTAGGAGGAGTATAAGATTCAGCACTTTTGCCGGCTGACACATGGCCTCCATATTGTTGCCAGCGTAACATGATACTAGCCACATAGTTGGCCGTTTGGCTCCCAATCATATAACCATTTTTGACAACGGGGTCTAAATAGTAGCGAGGTCCTTGAAGGCCGATAATAAAGGGTTCTACATTAGCCCAGATTTGGGGGTTGCGTCCAAACTTTCGTGCCAATGCCTGCGCATCTTTAATGTGCCCGGGACCTCCATTATAGGCGGCCAGTACAAAACGGATGCGCTCTTGTGTGTCACGGATATCTGAAAATTTCTGATTGAGTTGTACAATGTAGCGAGCCGCGGCGGCCACATTCTCATTAGGATCTTCCACTTTGGCTAAGCCTAACGATGCTGCGGTCTGTGGCATAATTTGCATTAATCCCCGTGCACCTGCCGAAGATACGGCATTAGGATCAAATCCGCTCTCTTGGTAGCACTGTGAGGCTATGAGTCGCCAATCCCAGCCCGTGGTCTGCGCCGCCTTTTTAAACAAATTATCGTAAATGGATATGATACCTTTTTCCCGTGACAAGTAGGGAGAGCGTACTTTGCGTACAATGGTAGGATGGATGATGGCGCGTGAAGATTTGGCAACATTGTCTATCGTTTCTTGCGACAACGCTTGGAACCACATATCCAGTTGTCCTTTTAGGTCATTATTGGATGGGCGAACAGCCCAACTGCACGAATCGGTAGTTAAGCCCGCCTCAAGCAGTTCTCGGTTTGAAATAGTGTCTAGGTTTAGGCTATACATCACTAAGTCAATGCGGTCGGACTGTAGGAGGTCGCATAGTTCAGATTCGGAGTGTGCAGTTTCCACTCGTAGGCGCAAACCTTTCTGTTGGGCAAAGTTACAGAGCAATTTATATTGCCTTCCAGAGGGTTCGCCATTGTAATCAAAATAGGTGTCTGGACCACTGATTGTTCCTACAATGAATTCTCCAGATGTTAAGATATCATCCCAGGATATGCCACTCTGTTCAACAGACTCTGTCGGCCTGTCTAGTTGAAGCAGAGCCGGCTGACTTTTCTTGCAGGAGAAAAGACTCAGTGTGATTATTATATAAAGGAGGGAACGCAAGGTTATCACGGCCTACTTAGGCCAGCGTTTCATAGTCCACACAACTTCGTTCAACCACATAGGGTTTTAGGCCGATGGCAGCTTGGAGGTGGAGCGGATGTAAACTGTATTGATGAATTTCTTCAAGATTGTTAAATAAAGCATTTAAGCAAATGTCCCATTGCTCGGAGGCATTAGTATTAAAGCCCACTTCAATCTCTTGGATAAAAGGGATATCCTTAGGCAGGTCTTCTATAGCAGCCTTAAAGGTCTGGAAGTGTTGCACTTTTTCCGCTTCAGATAATGTCGGAATAAGTTTGAACAAAACGATATGTCTATATTTGGGCATGGTGTCACGAGCTTATGAGGAATTATTTCTTTTTAATGTCGAAGAAGTATGTCACTTTTGCCATAATGGTATTATGGTTTGACCGCTCAAAAATATCGCGTTTGCGATTGGAATAGATATTACCCAGGCCCAAATAATAGCGTGCTTCCAGTCCATAGCGACCAGACTTAGTTGCCAGTTCGATTCCGAGTCCGGCAGTGATACCATAATCGAAAGCACGTTCTATTTCCATATCGTACTGCTGAAATAAGGAATTGGGACGATCGGGCAAGCCTTCAGCATTAAGAGTCCAACTCGCCGAACGGGAGTCTGATTCTGAAAAAGCGTAGCCTAATTGAGGGCCAAGGATAAGATAACCGCTCAGCCCCAAATCTTCTTTACCATACGCTAATCGAGCCAAAAACGGCAACTGTAGGTAGTTGATACTTCGGTTGTAGGAGTCAGGTAGAGGCTGGCTGTTGGCATTGATAACATTCTCGTTCCAGCCAAGTTGTGTATAGTTTAACTCTATCTGTAGGGCGCATAATAACTTGAAATACTTTTCGCTTGTTACACGAAAAGCCAGTCCGGCTGTAGGTCCGATGTGTTTTTTCTGCTTAATGGTGGGGGAGAAAGCCACACTATTGAACGCCAAACCACCAGAGGCACCGATGGAGAGTACATGTCTCGGTTCGCCCAATTGGGCATAGGTAAATATCGGCAGAAAAACTAGAGCGAGAAGAAAAAGGCACTTTTTCATAATGCAAGGTCCACCTTAGGACTGATTAAATCCACTTGATTATTGGGTTTATAATGGAGTAGGTAGAGACAATTGAGAACCTTTCCCCCAGAAGCTGATACTGGAGTAAAAGCGATATTGGTTTGCAGTGGCTGATATTGTGCCCGTTCTGTATCAGATGCCAATAGGGCAATGCCTAAGTCGTAGCCCAGTAGAGCCATACGAGGCGTGGTTGTCAATAGGTTGGATTTGAAATGTTGTCTATACTGTTGTTCAATAGCCACAGTTTGCTTATCTGTGGCATTGTAGAAACTAGACGATGGAATAAATACGTCGGCGGCATAGAGGTCTTTGGTTTCAATAGCCTTTATCTTTTCATCCCAGGTCGGAAGGCCGATGAGTGCCACCGCCCGTTGGGGATAAGAATTGTGGATTTGAATATTCTTAGAGATGGCCTCTTTTATATGTTCAGGGGTAGAGGAGTCTGGGATTATAAGGGTCGCTTTAGTCTTGGATGTAGCGGAAACCATCTGCGTTATAGGAGCGTCGGCATTGAATTCCGTAAATACTTTTTTGTCGGCTCTCAGTAATTTTTTTAACTCGTTGGCCAACTCTGCGTCCTCAGCTTGTGGATAATGGAGAAACGCGAAGCGATAATCCTTAAATAAGGTCAGAATAAGTTGCGCCAATAGTTTGTTTTTATAAGAGGTGGGAGTGTTGATTAAATTGACAGACTTATGGGTGGCCACCTCCTCCACTTTCGACGAGAAAGGTATGTATAGAGGAATGTTTGACTCTTTTGCATATTGGGCTAAGCGTGCAAAATGGCTGGGATATACAGGACCAATGATAAGGTCAGGCTTAGTGTTGTTCAAACTATTGATAGCCTGTTCTATAGAGCTATTTTGAGCCGTTTCGGTATAGGTGTTTATTTGAATACGTTGTCCCTGGGTACATAGTGCATCGGCGGCCATTAGCAATCCTCTATAAAATTCAACACACCGACTTCCCTCTACTCCTGCAGACTCCAGCGGTAGAATGACGGCGATATGTTTCTGGGTTGTAGCAACCGTCTGTTTGTTTGGAAGTCTGAGTGTCTGACCCTCTTGAAGTGTCTCAGGAGTAATTCCTGGATTCAGTTGCAGAATGGCATCCACAGTGGTACTATACTGTATTGATATTCGGTATAGTGTTTCCCCTTTCTGCACCGTGTGGGAGGCATTTTGTGCGAAAAGGTCCGAACTGCCGAATAGGAGAAATACGAAAATGACCGTTAGGAGGGTATTGAAATTGCGCGTTGAGTACATAATTGCTATTTAGAGCAGAGAAACAGGTCTGCTACATTTAAAGCGAAAATACTTAAAACATCGCGTTTGTGAACTATTTTATCCCAATTATTTATTTCTAATAGCAAACTTTTTGTATTTTCGTTGCAGTATAATTCTTAGCAGGCCTTTTTGATGAGGAAGTTGACGCTACTTTTCATTATTGCTGTTTTGTCGGCTTGTACGCTTCATGCTCAGCAGCGCAAACGGCCCAACAAAGCGGTTTTCCCCATGGCGAAAATCGACAGTTTGCTTGCCGTCGGAAAGTATGATGAAGCTATAGAAAAGCTGAATGTAGAAAATCTGGAATTTCCACAGAGCAAAGATTCCCTACTGCGTATTGCGCAACGTGGAAATGATATGTTACAGAGTGTGAAGTCTGTCAAACTAATTTCGCACACCATTCTGCCCCGAAATGCAGTTTATGCTGCTATACCGCGACATAAAGAAGAATGTCTATTGATTGAACATAATGAGGCGGCCCTCTTGTCTGACTACCAAAATGGATATGGGGATAAGCGAATTGTTTCAGGATCTACACAGCACCAACTCCCTCAGACAAAACTTTATGAGACCTATAAAATAGGCGGATTATGGACGAGCCCGGAAGCCCTTGACGGATTAGGCGAAAAGTTTGAAGACATCCGTAACCCCTTCCTTCTTTCAGATGGATTGACGCTCTATTTTTCAGCCAAGGAGGCTCAATCCGTCAGTGGATTTGATTTGTATGTGACACGCTACGACTTAGATACTCATACCTATTTTAAACCTGAAAATTTAGGTTTCCCCTTTTCCTCTATGTCCAATGATTATCTGTTTTGGATAGACGAGTTGGAAAATCGGATTTATCTGATTTCTGATAGGGGATGTACATCGGATAGTTTAAGCCTTTTTGTCATAGAAAATCAAGAGGATTTTAATTTTCTTCCCTATAATACGGACGCCGCGGAACTACGTAAGGCTGCATTACTATATGTCCCGAAATTTCAGATGCCTTTGACTAATGTGCCCACAGAGCCGTCGTCTGCGTCTAAACCCGTAATGGCAAAACCAGCCATTAAGAAAAAGAACGTGAAACCCTTGAGAAAGAAGAGATAAACTAAAAATTATTTCAAGGAAAAAACATTAAAAAACAACCTATAATTCTAATTTAACTATGAAACGAGTATTTCCTGAATCAGAGCTAATTATCAATTCAGATGGTAGTATATTCCATCTGCACATCAAGCCTGAAAATTTGGCCGATAATGTAATCCTGGTAGGCGACCCGGGACGTGTGCCAACCGTGGCCCAACATTTTGAAACTACAGAGTGTGACATAAGCAGTCGTGAGTTCCGTACAATTACCGGAACTTACAAAGGTAAAAGGATAACGGTTGTTTCTACGGGAATCGGCTGTGACAATATAGATATCGTATTGAACGAACTAGATGCTTGCGCCAACATAGATTTTGAAACACGTACAGAGAAAGAGGATTTACGCCACTTAAACATTGTACGAATCGGTACTTGTGGAGGCTTACAACTTTATACCCCAGAAGGTACTTTTGTGGCCAGCCAAAAGAGTATTGGCTATGATGGTTTGTTGAATTTCTATGCAGGACGTAATGAGGTCTGCGATTTGGCACTAGAAGAAGCTTTCTTAAAGCATATGGGATGGTCGGGTAATACTTGTATCGCCCATCCCTATGTGGTAAATGCAGATGCAGAATTGTTGAATCGCGTTGCAGGGGAAGATATGGTAAGAGGTATTACTATTGCCTGTGGCGGATTCTTTGGCCCACAAGGTCGCAGATTACGTATTCCACTTGCGGACCCAGAACAAAATACGAAGGTTGAAGCGTTTGAATTTGACGGACTTAATATAACTAATTTCGAGATGGAGTCCAGTGCAGTGGCAGGCTTATCGCTCTTGCTTGGACATCGAGCCATGACTTGTTGTATGGTTATTGCTAACCGTCGTAGTGGAAAGGCAAATCCTAACTACAAGAATTCTATAGATACGCTCATACAGCTTGTACTTGATCGCATTTAGAACTTAGTTCTTGCCATCTGTTTTATGAAAAATCTACTTTCTCTATTATTTTTCTTGTGTTCTGTTCCACTCTGCTCTCAGGTGCGCTTAGAACAAAGGTTGGAAAAAGATTGGTATTTTACCCAGCAAGACAGTGATATCAATTGTAGCCCCGAAGCATCAGAGCAGGGATGGCAAAAAGTTTCAATACCCCATGACTGGGCTATATATGGCCCGTTTTCCGTGCTCAATGACAAACAGAATGTGGCTATAACACAAGATGGCCAGAAAGAGGCCATGGAACACGCCGGACGTACGGGTGGACTGCCTTTTGTTGGGGTAGGGTGGTACAGAAAGCATTTGCAAATAGAGGACAAGACTGAACCTACAGACTACACGCTTGTATTTGATGGGGCAATGAGCCATGCTCAGGTCTTTATTAACGGACAACTTGCATCGATGTGGCCTAATGGATACAATTCCTTTGCGGTCGATGCTACACCATTCTTACATACAGGCGATAACTTGCTGGCTGTCCGTTTGGAGAACAAAACGGAAAGTTCGCGCTGGTATCCCGGAGCTGGACTCTATCGCAATGTACATCTGATTACTACCAGACGGGCTCATATCCCTGTTTGGGGCACAAAGGTCGTTACGGAAAAATTGACTGATGGATTTGCCCGGATTTTGCAGGAAACAGAGTTCTCAATTCCTCAAGGTAAAAGCATAGCTGATTATAGAATCGTTACACAACTGAAAGATGCGACTGGAAAGGTGGTGGCCACCGATTCAGCGTTGGGTGATAATTATGAGGGCAATCTCTTTGTGCAACGATTTACTGTTCAGAATCCTCTGTTATGGTCTCCTCAATCTCCAGCACTTTATATATCAGAAACAAAAATTTATGAAGGTATCCATTTGGTAGATTCCGTTGAAACTTGTTTTGGTATTCGAACCATAGAAGTGCGTCAAGGTGACGGATTTTATCTTAATGGCGAGAAGATTAAATTTCAAGGTGTTTGCAACCACCACGATTTAGGGCCATTGGGCGCAGCCGTCAACGAAGCAGCTATTCGCAGACAGGTATTGACACTTAAAAATATGGGATGCAATGCCATCAGAACATCGCATAATATGCCTGCGCCTGAATTGGTGCGTATCTGTGACGAAGAGGGTATGATGTTGATGGCCGAATCTTTTGATGAATGGCAAACTGCGAAGGTGCAAAATGGATATCATGTAGAATTTACAGAATGGGTAGAGCGCGACTTAATCAATCTCATACGCCATTATCGCAACAGCCCTAGTATAGTTATGTGGTGTATTGGTAATGAGGTGCCAGATCAATGGAATGCAAAGACCGGCCCACGTCTTTCTCAGAAATTGCAACGTATCTGTCATCGTGAAGATCCTACACGGCCTGTCACTCAAGGTATGGATGCCCCCGACGCCGTTATGGCAAATGCTATGGCCGCAGTAATGGACATTCCTGGATTTAATTATCGACCCCACAAGTATGTGGAGAATCTTGCAGTTCTGCCCCAAGATTTGTTGCTGGGTTCAGAGACGGCTTCAACTCTTAGCTCTCGTGGTGTGTACAAATTTCCCGTTGAGCGGAAATCTATGGCAAAATACCCAGACCATCAAGCCTCTTCTTACGATGTAGAGCATTGTGGTTGGTCAGACCTCCCAGAGGATAATTTTATTCAATATGATCAACTTGGAAATGATTTGGGAGAATTCGTGTGGACCGGCTATGATTATTTAGGAGAGCCGACCCCATATTATTCGGATTGGCCCAGTCATTCGTCTTTGTTTGGCATTATAGACCTGGCAGGTATTCCAAAAGACAGATACTATCTCTATCGCAGTAAGTGGAATCCCTCGGCAGAGACGCTTCATATATTGCCACATTGGACTTGGCCCGGAAGAGAAGGAGAGGTGACTCCCATCTTCGTCTATACGAACTATCCTTCTGCTGAATTATTTATCAATGGAAAAAGTCAAGGTGTGCGCACAAAAGATCTTAGTGTGACGATTGAGAATAGCGCAGACTCTATCTCACAAGCCCAGTTTAAGCGTCAGCAACGTTATCGGCTAATGTGGATGGATACTCGCTATGAGCCAGGCGAGGTCCGAGTGGTGGCTTATGACAATGCGGGTAAGCTTGTTGCGGAGAAAAAAATACGTACGGCATCAAAGCCTTATCGGATTGTATTAGAACCAGATCGAACAAATCTGTCGGCCGATGGTAAAGATTTGGCTTTTGTGACGGTTTCGGTAGTGGATAAAGACGGAAATCCCTGCCCGACAGCTGAAAATGAAATAGCTTTTACCGTAAGTGGTTCGGGTTATTACAGGGCTGGCGCTAATGGAAATCCAGCGTCACTTGAGTCTTTCCAAAATCCGGTTATGAAACTTTTTTCAGGGAAGATGACGGCGATTATTTCCACGACAGAAATGGCAGGAACGATTAAAGTGGTTGCTAAGTCAAAAGGCTTGAAATCTGCCACAATCCAATTGCATAGTAAGTAAAATATATCGGTAATTACAAGTTTAATTAAAAATGCCAGCATTTAATAGCTGGCATTTTTTTATGAAGTAGTTTAAGAGCATATATATATATTTGGTGGCGATAGGATAGGGATGGATTTACCTATCTTGGGAATGCTCCTGTAAATAACTTATAGATTCTACGTGTTCTATTAGTTCAAGCAGATATATCTTATTCTGCATTAAAGATTTTTAGCACGAAAGGCGGAACTTCTCGTCTCGTATGAATCTCGGGTTCTTTGGTCGCCCTGCCACCAGTCCTTTGTTCGGTGTCAGCCGCGAGATTTCTATTTGTTGCGCTTGCATTTTTGTGGGTTATTATTTTGTTTGTTTAGGATTTTATATTACTTTAGTGTTGTTAGCGGTATCCGTGTTACGCTTCGGGCGGCTCGGGTTGCTAATAATGACCACCGAATTTTCTCGGCGGCCATTTTTTATTAATATTCTACAAGCTTATTTTCTCCCGTAAAGAAATAGTATCCATGTATTCCCCTTGTAGATAAATTATTTATCTTACTTATAAACTTATCTTTGTTTCCTTGAGCGTCGAATTGAAATATCACAAGTGTAGCCCCTTGCTTTTCGATGGCTTTTCTTGCGTGTTTCTTAATCTTGTTTAAGCTTGAAACTCGTCTTATTCTGCATTAAAGATTTTTAGCACTAAAGGAGAAACTATTTATTTCGCAACTATTTCGGAGGCTATAGTTATGTCAATAAAAACCTTTTATTATCTATTGAGAACATGCAGAATTTAACGTACATATATAAAAATCGTCGCTGGATTTTCTCAAATAATCCAGCGACGATTGGGAGGATAGGGGAAAAGGTTATTTTTTCTTTTTGTTGTCCCCGAGTTCTACAGTAAAACTCTTATTGTATCCAGACTGTGTCTTGGCGCGTATCCATAATACTCGGTCGGATGACATATTAGCTTCCTTGATAGCAACATCAAAGTCTTCCATTGAGTTCAAACGATGATCGTTTATTTGTGTTAGGATAAGCCCTTTCGTTACACCAGCTTCTTTCATCTTTCCATCTTTGACAGCACTAACTACAAGTCCATAAGAAAGGGCAAGTTCCTCTTTCTCGTCAGCTGTCAGTGCGCGTAAAGCGATACCAAGGTCGTCATTGTTGAGTTTTTCTATGGCTAATGTGGTACCTTGAGCGTTTTGTAGGGTAAGAGTAGCAGTATGTGCCTTTTTGTCGCGTAGATATTTTACCGCAATCTTATCACCGGGCTTATGTGTGCTGAGCAATTCTTGCAACTCACCGAAGCGTGTTACTTTCTTATTGTCAATTTCTGTGATTACATCACCTTCTTTCAGACCAGCAGCCTTGGCAGCGCCATCTTCAACGACTTGTCCCACATAGATACCCGTAGTGGTACCGAGATTTACTTTCTCTCCTTTCTCTTCCTGTTGCTCTATATAGGAAGCAACATCAGAGCCACTGATACCAATAAGAGCACGTTGTACAACACCATATTCCTTGAGGTCGGATACGACTTTTTTTACAATGGTAACGGGAATGGCGAAACCTACCCCAGCATAAGAACCCGTCTGAGAGTAAATCATATTATTAATACCGACCAATTCGCCACGTGCATTTACCAAAGCACCGCCTGAATTTCCTGGATTAATAGCAGCATCAGTCTGTATGGCAGATTCAACGTTGAGACTACCTGTGGTGCGCGCTTTTGCACTCACAATACCAGCTGTTACCGTAGAAGTAAGGCTATATGGATTACCGATAGCCAATACCCATTCACCAAGTTTGAGATCGTCGGAATTTCCTATGGTGATAGGTTGCAAATCTTTAGCCTCTACTTTGATGAGAGCCAAATCGCTGTTGGCATCCGTTCCAATGATGCGTCCTTTAAATTCACGGTTATCATTGAGCTTAACTAATATCTCAGATGCATTTTCTACGACATGGTTATTTGTAACAATATAACCATCAGCACTGAGTATTACTCCAGAACCAGCTCCTTTTCGGTCGGGCTCCTTATAGGTGCGTTGCTGAGGCTGTCCTTGTCCGCGCCCGAAAAAGTCTCCGAAGAAATCTTCAAAAGGATCCCTATAGGTCATAGTACGTTGTTGGCCTTGAATAGTAACTTTGATATATACAACCGAGTTTACAGCCTTTTCTGCCGCATAGGTAAGGTCAACGACCGGGGTAGAGGGGACACTGGTTTCGGATGGTAGGGGTAGTTCTGATAAGCCTAGCGCCTTCTCCACACGAATTGTTTTATAAGTGGCAGTTGCAGATAATCCCATAAATAGGGCAACCACAAGGAGGAATAATGTTTTCTTTGTCATAATACTTGATATTTTTTTCTTAATTTGATTTGTATTCATAGTACTTTGATGTTTGGGGTGCAATACTATTCACAAACCAAAAGTAGAACGGACTTTAATAAAAGAAGACAATGGATTGTTATTAAAGTTTAATTTCACAAATATTTATCGTTTGTTAAGATTTTAATTCTCATTATAGTACATAAAGGTTAGAAAATCTGCTACCACAAAAGAACTACCACCAATGAAAAGGGTGGCCTCTTCGGTGGTTGAGGCTCGTGCGGATTGAAAGGCAGAGGCCACATCCGAGAAGCTCTGTCCGTCTAATCCATATTCTTTGGCCTTCTGGCAAAGTTCTTCAGCGGCTAAAGCCCTCTTGACAGAAGCTTGTGTCCAGTAATAATGGGCATGTTTAGGTAGGAGTGGAAGGATTTGGTTAATTTCCTTATCGCCAGATATGCCGAAAATAATATGAAGATTGTCAATGTGATATAATTGCTTTGCATTATACTCCCATCCTCCGATATTATGTCCCGTATCGCAAATGATATGTGGCTTTTCAGAAAAAATCTGCCAGCGCCCGAGTAGATGTGTAGTTTTCTGCACAGCGGAAAATCCTTGTAGGATTGTTTGGTTGTCCACGTGTGGTAGATCGAGATGAGACAAGGCAACTAGTATTGTGTTTACATTTCTTGCTTGGTACTCGCCTTGTAAATCATGTTTGATTGTACCAAAAGAACGAGTCTGGTATAATACACCATCACATTGTGGCTTTGAGGAAGATACCTCAGGGTTGTCTTGCGCATAGAATATAGGAGCCTCTAGTTCCGAAGCAACTGCATCAAACACCTCGCGAGTAGCACGAGTATGTTCACCGATGACAACAGGAATGTTAGGTTTGATAATGCCCGCTTTTTCTCGGGCAATATCTTCTAATGTGTGGCCAAGAAGTTGGGTGTGGTCTAGACTAATATTTGTGATAACCGAGAGGATGGGGGATATAATATTAGTACAGTCCAATTGCCCCCCAAGTCCGACCTCTATAACAGCTATATCCACATGCTCTTCTTTGAAGTATTGAAAAGCCATTGCGGTAGTAAGTTCAAAGAAAGAAGGATGGAGTGGTTCGAAAAAAGGACGGTATTTTTCAATGAAATCACAAACAAAATCTTTGGATACTTTCTGTCCATTCACACGAATGCGTTCGCGAAAATCCATTAGATGCGGTGAGGTGTAAAGGCCAACTTTGTAGCCTGCTACTTGAAGTACAGAGGCGAGGGTATGACTACAACTTCCCTTTCCATTAGTACCAGCCACATGAATTGTCTTATATAATCTGTGTGGATGTCCGAGGTAAGAATCTAACGCAATCGTGGTCTGTAAGCCTTCCTTATATGCACCTACACCCTTGTCTTGAAACAAGGGTGTAGCATTATATAGATATTGGATAGTTTCTGTGTAATTCAACGGAAATAATTTTTAAAGGTTTTGAACATCTTATCCTTGATGCTACTTGAAGGTGTAAGATTCTCACTGGATTTTAACTGTTCAAACATTCGACGTTCTTCAGAACTGAGTACCTCCGGTATGTAAACACTTACATTTACAATTAAATCACCCGTACCATAGCCGTAACCACGCACTGCCGGTAACCCCTTCCCTCGAAGCCTGAGTGTCGTTCCTGGTTGGGTGCCAGATTTTATGTTGATACGTGCTTTTCCAGATACAAGAGGAATTTCAACACTATCACCCAAGGTGGCTTGTGACACTGTTAATAAAAGATTATATATCAAGTCTTGACCATCTCGTATGAGGTTTGGATCTGCTTGTTCCTCGATGATTACTTGAATATCGCCAGGGATGCCATTGTGTTGTCCTACATTGCCTTTTCCACTTACATTAAGAATCATGCCGTCTGCTACGCCTGCAGGGATATTAACTTCAACGACCTCATCTCCCTTTATCACACCAGTGCCATGACAATGTTTGCACGGGTGGGTAATAGTATGGCCTTCACCTTGGCAAGTAGGGCATACTTCACGTACTTGGGCCATTCCAAAAAGACTTTGACGTGTCCTAGTTATATATCCACGCCCACCACAAGTAGAACAAGTGTCAGCATGATATCCAGCCTCGCTCCCTTCTCCATGACAATGAGGACAAACTAAATCTTTGTGGACTTTGTACTTTTTAGTTACTCCTGTACTGATTTCCAGAAGCGTTAATTTTGCTTTAACGCGAAGATCTGCACCTTTATGTTTGCGTGTCTGTACACCACTATTTCCACCAAATGCATCATCAAAACTAAAGCCACTACCAAAACCGAAGTTTTCTGCAAATTGGCGGATGATATCATTAAGATCCATTCCTTCTGCACCAAAACCACCAAAACCTCCAGCTCCACCTTCTAGCCCAGCTTTTCCAAATTGGTCGTAGCGACTACGCTTGTCGGGGTCACTAAGTACGCTATATGCCTCAGCTGCGAGTTTGAATTTTTCTTCGGCTTCTTTATTTCCGGGATTCTTGTCAGGATGGTATTTGATAGCCGTCCGCCGATATGCTTTTTTTATCTCATCGGCTGACGCTGTTTTTTCAACGCCTAAAATGCTATAATAATCTATGTCTGCCATTTCACAATATCTTTAAATGTAAATTATAGATTATTTATTGTCCTACAGCAACTTGCGCATGGCGAATGACTTTCTCGTTAAGTATGTATCCTTTTTGCGTGCAATCTATAACTTTCCCTTTCTGAGAGTCATCGGGAGCTGGAACCATTGCTATAGCTTCATGATAGTCTGTATTAAAGTCTTGGCCGATAGGATTGATTTGAGAAAGTCCTTGTTTCTCCAAAGTTTCAATGAGTTTTTTATAAATTAGTTCAACTCCCTTTTTTAGTGTTGCTACATCATCGGATTTATCCATATTAAGTAGGGCTCGCTCAAAATCATCAATTACAGGAAGAATGGACGTGAAGGATTTTTCTGTACCATTAAGAATCAATTCAGTTTTCTCGCGTAAGGTCCGTTTCCGATAATTGTCGAATTCTGCTGCAAGGCGTAGATACAAATCTTTCTGCTCAGCCAACTGTGCTTCAATTTCTGTCAATTTGGTACCGAGTTCAGCTTCTTGATTCTCATTTATTCCCACGTTATTCTCTTGTTCAGGTGCATTTGTTTCCGATTCAAAACTCTCTTGTGGAGCAAACTCTGGCTCTTCTTTAATATTTTTTTGTTCTTTCATATCTGTCTTGATTTTAAAAGCCACTAAATGAAGTTGCAATATTTATGCCAATTGGGCGGATTGCATTATGGAATTACACCTCGCCATACATCTTTTGACGTACTTCCTTGATGCGTTCATCGTGGATATAGTCTTCATAAGTCATTAGTTTATCGATGCAACCATTAGGAGTTAGTTCTATGATTCGATTGGCCACGGTGTTGATAAATTCGTGGTCGTGACTTGCAAAAAGAATATTTCCTCTGAACAGTTTGAGATTATTATTAAATGCTTGGATACTTTCCATATCTAAGTGATTGGTGGGAGTATCTAGGATGAGGCAGTTGGCATTCTTTAACTGCATACGAGCAATCATACAACGCATCTTTTCACCACCGCTGAGTACGGAAACTTTTTTAAGTACATCCTCATCTTTAAATAGCATTCGTCCAAGATAAGCTTTAAAGAAGACTTCGTTCCCAGTACCGAACTGTCCAAGCCAATCTAACATGTTCATATCTGTATTGAAGAATGCTGAATTATCTAAGGGCAGATAGGCTGTGGTAATTGTTATTCCCCACTTAAAATGGCCCGCCTCAGCCTTTCTGTTGCCATTTATTATTTCAAACAACGCCGTCATGGCACGTGGGTCGTGGCTGATAAATACAATTTTATCTCCTTGCTCTACATTGAAGGTAAGGTTTTTAAAAAGAATTTCGCCCGTCTCAGTTTCTGCACATAAATCATTTACTTCAAGGACTTGGTTGCCTGGCTCACGTTCCATTTGGAAAATGATACCCGGGTATTTACGTGTGGAGGGTTTGATATCTTCCACATTGAGCTTCTCCAACATTTTTTTGCGACTTGTAGTTTGACGGCTCTTTGCCGCATTCGCAGAGAAACGACGGATAAATTCTTCAAGTTCTTTTTTCTTTTCTTCAGCTTTCTGCTTTTGATTCTGTGCTTGTCGAAGTGCAAGTTGGGAAGATTGATACCAGAAACTATAATTTCCAGAGAAGAGTGTGACTTTTCCAAAGTCAATGTCCACAGTGTGGGTGCATACTTGGTCTAAGAAATGACGGTCATGGCTAACAACAAGTACGGTGTGTTCAAAATTACCCAAGTAATCTTCTAACCACTCGACGGTCTCAAGATCAAGATCGTTTGTTGGCTCGTCAAGTAATAAATTGTCTGGCTCTCCAAATAAGGCTTGTGCTAACATAACTCGGACTTTTTGCTTACCAGAGAGACTACTCATTTGATTTTGATGTAGTGCAACCTTAATACCTAAACCTTCTAATAGCGCTGCGGCATCATTTTCTGCTGTATAGCCACCAATTTCAGCAAATTTTTCTTCTAATTCAGCGACACGAATACCATCTTCATCATTGAAGTCCGGTTTTGAATAGAGTGCATCACGTTCATTCATTAAATCCCAAAGTACAGTGTGTCCACGGAGCACAGTTTCAATAACAGAGCAATTGTCAAAACGGAAATGGTCTTGAGATAAAACAGAAAGTCGTTCGCCAGGTCCAAGTTCAATATTTCCTCTAGTTGCTTCTAACTCGCCTGATATGGCTCGTAGGAGAGTGGATTTTCCTGCGCCATTAGCACCAATAATACCGTATATATTACCATTCGTAAACTTGAGGTTTACATCTTTATAAAGTATTTTTTTACCAAACTGGATGGCTAAGTTACTTACACTAATCATCGGTTCTTGTCTATTATATTATATCAAAATTTGGGCGCAAAAGTAATATTAAAATTATCGAAAACAAAGTCATTCGTCCTCATCTATATCTATTTGATACTAATAGCAATTTAGTTTGAAGATGAGTACTTTCTATAAGACTTTTATAAAGTTATTTGAAATAATTTGTAATTTTGCAAAGAATTATACATTTTTGTGTACCTGATCTCAACTACATTGTAAAAACCAGTATCATTGCGTTCTTGTGCAAAGTGACTTTTGCTAAAGTAGATACTCCACTTCGTTGTCAATGGAAAATATACTATTGTTTATTAGTTGTTTCGTATTATCTGTTATCCTTGGGATAATTGTGGTTAGAAATGTGCTATATGTTTCCTTTACGCTGAATCTGTTTGATTTGCCTGGAGAACGAAAAATCCACAAAGGGACAATTCCACGTTTAGGGGGCTTTTCGTTTTTTCCAATTATTACATTTGTTTTTTGCTTGGCTATAGGTGGCCTGTTCTTATGTAACAGAAATGATTCAATAGGGCTACAAAAAGAAAATCTTAAAGAGGCTGTCTTCTTTATGGCTGGCTGTATACCTTTGTACCTCGTAGGTTTGAAGGATGACCTTGTAGGTGAGAACTACCGTTATAAATTTGCTGTCCAAATTATCACTGCCATAATTTTGCTGGCTGGCGGTTCTTGGTTATACTTTTGGGGTGGAATTTTAGGTATTGAACAGGTGCCAAACTTTGTAGGGATACCCTTTACGGTATTCCTAATAGTGTACATAACTAATGCTATTAATCTTATTGATGGTATTGATGGTCTTGCATCTGGGTTATGTGTGGTGTCGTTGGTGGTTTTTGTGGTTTTAAATGTTTTAGTTGGAGATTTGTTTCATGCGTTAATTGCAGCCATAGGAATCGGTGTCATACTGCCTTTTTGGTATTATAATATGTTTGGAAGAGTTGAGGAAAAGAATAAACTTTTTATGGGAGATACCGGAAGCCTGACGTTGGGCTTTATTCTTTCATACTTATTGATATACTCTTGCCAAGATTCTGAATTACAGTCAATGGAAAGTAGATTTCCATATCTGTTCGTGGCATTATCATCTCTTTTGGTACCTATGTTAGATGTGGTGAGAGTTGTTCTTATCCGTTTGTTAAAAGGAAGAAATCCATTTTTGTCCGATAAAAACCATTTTCATCACAAGATGTTTCGTTTGGGACTAAGTTCTCGTGGAGTGATGTTGTTTATCATAACAATTTCAGTCGTGTTTATAATACTGAATGCATCCCTTATATATCGCGATGTAAATATCAATCTCATAATTTTGGCAGATATTTTGTTGTGGATTACGATGCACTTCCTCCTTAGTAAGCGAATTCGTGTCTTGGAGAAAAAATAGAATAGATTAACAATATAGCTAAAAACAATAACCTCTAATTAATTTATGGCAACTACACAATCACAAACTAACCGTCAAGAAGAAGTCTTTTCTTTGAAAGATTTATGGTTCGCTTGTATATCTCATTGGTATTGGTTCTTAATTTCTTTGGCGATTTGCTTTGCCATAGCAATTGTCTATTTGCTATATACTCCTCCTACATTTACACGCTCTATGTCCGTTCTTATCAAGGAGGAAGATCGTGGTGGTTCTGTATCAACTGATGTGGCATCTACATTCTCTGAATTGGGACTATCTCGTAGCAATACGAATGTAGATAATGAGATGGTGAATATTCAGTCGCCGGATTTATTGTATGAGGTGGTTAAACGTCTTAATCTTGATGTCAATTATGTTACAGAAGGTCCGTTTAGAAAGCGCCTTATTTATGGGGATCAGTTGCCATTTACAGTGAAGTTTAACAATTTTGACGATTATGAAACGGCCTCCTTTACGGCAACCCCCAAGTCGGCATCGGAAGTCGTGTTGACTGATTTCAAAAAGATGGGTAAAGAGGTAGACTCTAAACCTATTGTGGCAAAATTGGGGACAACAATTAAATCTCCTATTGGCTTGTTGACATTGACAGAGACACCATACAAACCCAACCTACCGTTTGAACATGCATTTTACATAACTCGTTCAACAATTGATGGTGTTATCGCAAGATATAAGAGCTGGCTAAAGGTTGATTATGCAGAGGATGGAACGTCGATTGTCAAATTGACTCTAAATGACAAAAATATTCAACGTGCAGATGATGTTTTAAATACAATCATGCTGGTGTATAATGAACGTTGGATGAATGATAAAAACCAGATTGTTAAAGCAACCGATGGCTTTATCAATGAGCGTTTGAGGATATTGCAAGAAGAATTGGGCGATATTGATTCTAAGATAACATCATCTAAGAGTGCGAATAAATTACCGGACTTATCTTCGTCTGCCAGCTTTGATTTGCAACAATCAATGCAACAGACTCAGCAGATTATGGATTTGAACACGCAACTTCGTATAGCTAGTGACCTGTCTGCGTATATTAGTCGCTCTAACAACAAATTACTTCCCAATAATGTGGGTATTAATGACTTGGGTATTCAGTCCTTGATTAATGAATATAACGAATTACAATTACGTAGAAATAGTGTAGTTGCCAGTTCTTCTAACGAAAATGTTCTGGTTAAGGATTATGATGAACAATTAGCATCCTTAAAGTCGAATGTTGTTCAGTCCGTGAATAATTACATATCAGCTTTAAAGATTCAGCTTGCTGCTACTCAGAACGCCCGTGCTCAAGCTGATAGCCGTGTAAGTAACATACCTCAGTTAGAGGGGCTACTACTCTCGCCTGAGCGTCAGCAGAAAGTTAAGGAAGCCTTGTATCTATTCCTCTTACAAAAGCGTGAAGAGAATCAGTTATCACAAGCTTTTACAAATACAAACTCTCGTGTGGTTTCTACCCCAGAACGGAGCGGAGCGCGAGTTTCTACAGCCCCTGTAAAACGGAAAGTCTTTTTGGTAGCATTGTTAGCAGGACTTCTTATACCTTTTGCAATTATATTCTTGCGGGAGATTACAAATACAGTTGTTCGAGGGCGCAAAGACTTGGAACGGATGCAGACTCCCTTTGTGGGTGAATTGCCGGAAATGGCTAGCAAGAAGAAAAAGAAATCTCTCTTTGAAAGAAAGAAGACTCAAGAAAAAGAGACACCCAAAATTGTTGTTAAGGCAAATAGTCGAAATATTATCAATGAGGCGTTCCGCGTAATTAGAACAAATCTGGAATTCCTTCTTAATAAAGAAGCAAAGTCTCATGTGATAATGATAACATCGGCTAACCCCAACAGTGGTAAGACCTTTATAAGTGCCAATTTGTCAACTGCGATGGCAATTAAGGGAAATAAAGTGTTGGCGATAGATCTTGACTTGAGAAAACGTTCGCTAAGTGAGTATTTTGGCTCTCCTCGAAAAGGTATTTCCGACTACCTTAGTGGACAGAGCGATGACTATAAAAAGTTGATAGTTAATTACGAGAACTCTGGTACTACATTGGATGTACTGGGTGTTGGCACTTTGCCTCCAAATCCAGCCGAACTCTTGGCAAGTGAGAGAATGCATGAATTGATGGAGGATGTTCGTAATAATTATGACTACATTATACTAGACTGTCCTCCTGTAGAGATTGTTACAGACGCGGATATTATTAATGCCTATGCTGATACAACTTTGTTTATCATTCGTGCAGGCTTGCTTGACCGCAGTGTTCTTCCTGATATAGACGATTTCTATATTAATAAGAAATATAAGAATATGTGCATGATCCTTAATTGCACAGATAGTGGTAGTCATTATGGATATCGTTATGGCTATAAATATGGCTATGGCTACGGTCGATATGGCTATGGTTACGGCCGATATGGCTACGGTTACGGCCGATATGGCTACGGTTATGGGTCAGAATCTTCAAAAGACGATGACGACGAATAACTGTGTTATAGATTATTTTCATAGATATTGTATTTGTTATGAGAGAGTATAAAATTTGTGTTATAGGTCTTGGGTATGTTGGACTTCCTCTGGCAAGACTTTTTTCAACAAAATACAAAACAATAGGATTTGACCTGAATGAAGAACGAATAAAGTCGCTTATGTCAGGACATGATTATACACTGGAAGTTGATGATAAACTTTTACAAGATGCGATTAATAATCATGGTTTCAAATGTACTGCAGATTTAGATAGTATAAGAAACTGTAACTTCTATGTAATTTCAGTACCAACTCCTGTCGATATCAATAACAAGCCAGACTTACAGCCCTTATTGTCTGCCTCGGAAACAGTCGGAAAGGTTATAAATAAAGGCGACATAGTTGTTTATGAATCTACTGTATATCCGGGAGTTACGGAAGAAGAGTGTGTTCCTGTGATAGAAAGAGTTTCAGGCTTAACATATAACAAGGACTTCTTTGCGGGCTATTCTCCTGAGCGTATTAATCCAGGTGATAAATTACACACCGTTGAGAAAATTCGGAAGGTTACCTCTGGTAGCACTCCAGAGATTGCTGATATTGTTGATGAAATCTATAATTCCGTTTTGATTAATGGAACGCATAAGGCATCAAGTATCAGGGTTGCAGAGGCATCTAAGATCATTGAAAATAGTCAGCGTGATGTTAATATTGCCTTCATGAATGAGCTGGCAAAGATTTTTAACGCGATGGGGATAGATACTCAAGATGTCATTGAAGCCGCATCGTCTAAATGGAATTTTATCAAGATGTCCCCGGGACTCGTGGGAGGGCATTGTATATCTGTAGATCCTTATTATTTGATTCAGAAAGCTGAAGTATATGGAGTTTTCCCCCGTGTAATGAAAAATGCCCGCCGACTAAATGACGGTATGGGTAATTATGTGGGTAATCAGGTCATTAAGTTGATGAACAAAAAAGGAATTCTTGTTAAAAACGCAAAGATTCTTATTCTGGGCATAACTTTCAAGGAAAATTGTCCTGATATTAGAAACACAAAAGTGGTTGATATTTATCATACATTGAGTGAGTACACCAATAATATTACGATATATGATCCTTGGGCGAATTCTTCTGCAGTCAAGAGGGAATATGGCATAGACATTGTGGAGAACGAGAATCTTTTGGAGAAATCTACATATGATGCAATAATTTTGTCTGTTGCTCACAAGCAATTCTTGAATATGAATGTGTTGGAGTATGCTGCGGAGAATTGTGCAATTTATGACGTAAAGAGTTTCCTACCAAGGGAGATTGTAGATGGGCGTTTGTAATATAAGTACCCACAAACTAAAATAATTCAAACCCACACACAGGATGAATAAGGAGCGACTAAAAGATTGGCTGATATTTATTGTCGGAAGTCTTTCTTTTGTCAAATTTCGCGTCATAGGAACATTTGCCTTGGGCGAGATACTCGTTTTGTTGTGCTCACTATTTATACCTTTGACCTTATTTACAAAGAACCGCAATGTAAGAAACCTATTCTTGATGTCTTTCGTGTGGTTGCTTGGTGTAATTCTGTCAAATTTTTGGAATGAAATCCCCCCTGAGGACAATCTGAAAGGAATCTTTAATGTCCTACTGTTGGTGTCTTTGATACCTTTCGTTTTTTGGGCTCTGTATGATAAGCCACAGCGGTGGATATATTTCTACTTTGGGTTTGCTTTATCCACCTTGTATAATTTCTATTTCCAAAAGACATTTACTTCAGACTTTAGCTATACGGTTTGGTTTGTATATGGCCACTATCCATTAGCTATGTTCTTAGCCGGATATTCATATTATAAGGGGAAGCACCTACTTTCTTATGCCATAATTATGGCATTTGGAGTTTGGTCGTTGTTTAATATGAGTAGAAATATCTTTTTGGTGCAATCCCTGGCTGTAATTATCTTATATTATTTAAATAAATACGCAGTAGGAACAGATATCCTAAAGTTGAATTTCAATTATCGAATTTTTAGGATTTTTCTATCACTATTGGTTGGTCTTTTTATTGTGGCTCAGACCTATGAGAAGATGGCATCTTCTGGCGTTTTAGGAATTGATGCCAAGAAAAAATATATTCTTCAGAAAGAATCAAGTATCGGCTTGGCTTCTGGTAGAGGAGACTTTCTTGTGGCGTTGTACCTGATTCAGAAGCACCCGGTGTTTGGATATGGAAGCTATGCAAAGGATAAGGAGAAAATGGCTTATAAGTTCAAACAGTCCCATGGGATGAACCTATATGATGAAGAATATGATAAGACGGACATGCTTCCCGGCCATTCTTATCTGCTTGGTGGTTGGTTGTTCGCGGGTATTTTAGGCTTTATTTTCTTTCTTTATGTGCTGATTAAATTGTGGAAATTTTTCCAGTCTAGGGCCTTTGTATATGATTTCAAATTGCTGGGCTTTGAGATGTATTTGTTATTAGCATTTCTGTGGGATATTTTCTTTTCGCCGTTCTCGGACCGAATAAATTTTGTGTTCTTTCTAGTATTTTTATTTATAATACAAGAAAAATTTGAACAGTCTCAACTACAAACATCGTAACTAGATCAGACAAAATGATATTACTTTCAATAGTTATACCGTCATTTAACCAAGGGCGTTTTATAGAGGAAACCTTGCGATCCATTATTATTCAAAAGAACCCTCAGGTAGAAATTCTTGTGATTGATGGAGGATCAACGGATAATACGTTGGATATCATACATAAATATGAAAATGACATATACTATTGGCAAAGCCAAAAGGACAAAGGACAAAGTGATGCGATAAATCAAGGCATATCAAAAGCCCGAGGAGAATTTGTAACCTGGCTCAATTCAGATGATGTCTTTTTGGGCGGGGCTATAAGTAATATTTTAGATGCCATAAAAGAGAACCCATCAACAGACTGGTTCTTGGGAAATCTAGTATGGATGAATAAGCAGGGCGAACTTATTAAAGTGGGTAAGGTTGAAAAGGAGAACAGGTTCTGGAACAAGAGATATTTGTTCTCCAATGGAGGGCCTTCTGCCATTATGAGAAAATCTACATTGCTAAGCCTCGGTGGAGTTAGAGACGATTTTCATTATATGATGGATACGGAACTGTGGTTCCGCTATCTTTCTCAGGGGATTAATTTCAAGCGAATCAATGCCTATTTATGGGGGCTACGGCTTCACGAAGATGCCAAGATGTCTGGACATAATTTTGCAAACTCTAAATTGGCCGATAAGTCACATCCATCATGGATTCAAAAAAGAAAAGAAAATAGTTTTCTCCGGAATAATTACCCCCGTCCTGCATATTTGCAATATTTATGGCGATTGTCAAAAATATTTAGTTATTCACTCATAGGAAGACTTAGAGATAAACGTCTGTTGGGTAAACATTATAGTACACTGTCGTTTTAGTGTTTACAAGGAGGATAATTGAATAAGGATTTTCAAATATTTTGCACTCTTTCCCAGCATTGATACCGTTCATTCTTTTGAGTATTTATAAATAATCAGTCCTATATAAATTTTAGCTGATGTATTTAAGCGATAAACTGTTTTGGATTAAGAATAGGCTTTTCCGACCTCAGGCCATGCGCCTTTATGGAGAAGCAATGAAAAATAAGAAGCTATCTATTCTTGAGCTTAGAGAAATAAATTGGAACAAGAGAAAGTCTCTTGTTCTTTATGCCTATAATAACATTCCATTTTATAGGAAGTATTATGATAGCTTGGGTTTTAATCCTGCAGAATTAAAGTCGGAAGCAGATTGGAAAAACATACCAATCTTGACAAAAGACCTAGTGCGTAAATATACGGAAGAGCTGAGAAACAAAAGTATTCCCTCATCTTTTACGACAACGGGAGGAAGTACTGGAAAGCCATTAAAAGTATATAAGGACAAGCGTTTTAAGGCGGAGATTCTGGGGTGGCGTGCTTTTTCTATGTGGAATATTTCTCCAGCAGACAATACCGCAATAACTCATCGTCGCGTACCTCAAAGTGGTTTCGCTCGTTTCAAGAACCGATTGCTATGGTGGCCCACAAAGCGCATTTACCTCAGCGCTACCTCTATGTCGGAAGAGGAAATCAGCCGTTTTGTACAGGATTTAACGCGCTATAAGATAGTCTGGATTACGGGGTATGCTGGGGCCTTAGAATGTGTGGCCGATTATATATTGGCTCATCATATTCAGATTACGACACTTCAACTCGTTTGGTCTACTTCTGCACCTTTGACGACCAACTCGCGTAATAAGATGGAGAGAGCTTTCGGTTGTAAGGTAATGGATCAGTATGGCAGTTGTGAGGTATCACATATCGCTCAGCAGTGTCCCCATAGTGAGCATTTACATATCAATTATGACTTCGTACATGTGGACATCGTAGATGGGAATGGACTTCCTGTATATGATGAAGAAGGGGATATTCTTGTAACGGATTTGTACAATTATGCTTTCCCTCTGATTCGTTATAAACTGGGTGATCGTGGCTGTTTTGTAAAAGAAGCGTGTGAATGTGGAGTCTCATTGCCTTTAATGAAGAGTGTGAAGGGCCGCACATCAGACATGGTATATACGCCTGGTGGACGAGTTATAGATGGTTCTTACTTGACAACCATATTTGATAATTACCCAGAAGAAATAGACCAGTTTCAAATATATCAGAAGGCTGATTATTCAATCGTTGTATATTATCGTCCGAAGGACAGTGCAACCGAACGCATAGACAAGGTTATAGAAACCATTCGAGCAACATTAGAAAGTGATGTGGCATCAGAGATACCCATTTCATTCCAGCAAGTAGAAACTATTGCCCATGACGCTGGAAAGACAAGATATATCATTAGTGAGGTTGCTTTGAACAAATTAAACAAAAAATGAGAATACTTCATTTTATAACAAGCATAGATAAGAGTGCAGGAGGGCCGTCGCGTAGTGTGCCTCTCTTGGCTAAGGGACAAGCCCTCGCAGGGCTTGACATTACTCTTATGGTTGTGCGTTCTGATAATATGAATGTCAAACTTTTGGAAGACGCTAATATTTCAGTTCATTTTTTAGAGCGGGGCTATTCTAAAAAAGAAGTGACGCATTTTATTGAGACGGGTGGTTTTGACTTGATTCAGATACAAAGTCTTTGGGATCTCCGCTATCATCAGGTTGCACGAATAGCCCAGCGTTTGCATATCCCATATATTATCACGCCCAGAGGGATGCTGGATCCGTGGTGCTTAAGACGAAAAGCGTTAAAGAAGCAGTTAGCGTTGGCGATATATCAGAAAGCCGATCTTAACAAGGCTCGGTGTATCTATGCCGCCACAGAGATTGAAGCGAGACATATTGGTGCGATGGGGATAAATACCCCTCGTGCTGTCGTTCCTAATGGTCTGGAGACTGATTCTTACCCCTGCCGTGTAGAAAAGAAACAGGTTAAGAAGCAAGTCTTATTCTTATCGCGTGTTCATATGCAGAAGGGCGTTGAACTTCTGATAGAAGCGTGGAAAAATATAGCACAAGAATTTGCAGATTGGCAACTTCTGATTGTCGGGAATGGGACATCAGACTATATACAACACTTGAATGAGATTGTAAAGGAAGCGGGCTTGGCTGATAAAATCTGCATTCTACCTCCTGCGTATGATCAGGATAAGATTCGATTATATCAAGAGAGTGCTGTATTTGTGCTACCCTCTTATAGTGAGAGTTTTGGAATGGCCGTGGCCGAAGCTATGAGTTGCGGAGTTCCTGTTATTACCACAGATGGCACCCCTTGGGAGATGCTGAACAAGACAGCAACAGGGTGGTGTATTCCTCTTTCTGTTCAAAGTTTAGAAAATACTTTGCGCGAGGCACTTTCCAAGTCTTCGGATGAACTCTTTGAAATGGGCCAACGTGCGGCAAACCTTGTTCGACGTCAGTTTGATTTTAGAGAGGTGGCCGGAAGAACAGTTGAATTATATCGGTGGATTTTAGAAGGTGGCGAAGAACCCGACTTTGTGATAAAATAATTATTGGAGACCGATATGTCAAAACTGGATATAACGACACTGATTCTTACATACAATGAAGAGCGTCATATACAGCGCTGTCTAGAGAACACATGCCCCATATCGGAGCGTGTAATTGTGGTGGATTGTTTCTCAACAGACAAGACTGTAGAGATATGTCGCAGATTTGAGAATGTAGAGGTGGTGCAACACGCATGGCCAGGAAATCAGGCCATGCAGTTCAATTGGGCGCTGGATAATCTTCAGATAAATACCGAGTGGATTCTTCGGCTGGATGCCGACGAATATCTTCTGCCTGAGTTAGTAGCGGAGTTGGAAGAAAAATTGCCTACCATGCCACAGCGGATTTCAGCCCTCTCTCTCTCTCTCGCGCGCGCTTATGGCGGAAAACGCCTTAAGCATGGCGTGGCTAATAGTGTCAATATCGTGCGTATTTTTCGCAAGGGGAAAGCGCGTTATGAGCAACGAATAATGGATGAACATTTGCAAATCCTCGAAGGAGAAGTCTTGCAGATGAAGCACCAATTTATAGATGACAATAGAATCTCGATACATCAGTTCACCACGAAGCATAACAATTATGCCGCTCGCGAGGCCACATTGCTTTTAGATGCAGAATTTGGCCTTACTAATTCGGCACAGGATGAAACGACTGAATACAGTGCTTCTGTACAGAAAAAGCGAGAACAAAAGGCGCGCTATGCAAGGATGCCACTTTATTGGCGGGCGTTATTCTATTTTCTCTATCGTTATTTTTTCAAACTCGGCTTCTTGGATGGTCGCGAGGGATTTGAATATGACTTTTTCCAAGGACTTTGGTATAGAATGTTAGTAGATGCCAAAGTGGCTGAAGTAAGAAAGGCCTGTGGTAGTGATAAGGCCAAGATAAGAGAGTATATTCGGGTAGAGTTTGGGATTACCATTTAATGGGTTCTCATAAAAGTATCTCTCGGAAAGTCGCTGTTCAGAATTATGCCTTGCGTTTGTCCATAACAACTTAGGTATAAAGTTCTTAAACTAGGTTAAAGAGAAAGTCCGTACAAGGATTTTCTCTTTTTGTTTAAGGTATATCTCAGGCTATTCTTCTATCTCACGCGGGCATTGATTTGAGACAACCTTGGAAAGACCGCCCATAATGAGCAGCCTCTCTCGTGCTTCCTCTGTTATTCGCTCGCATCCCACAGCGTTTTGGTCGGGGAAAATAATAAAGAGCATCTTGTTCAGATACTCCTTATCGTGATTCCGTTGGGATTCGAACCCAAGACCCACAGCTTAGAAGGCTGTTGCTCTATCCAGCTGAGCTACGGAACCATTCTGTAAGCGGGTGCAAAGATAGTATAATTGTGGGATTGTAGGAAATGATTGGGTCGAAAAGAAATTCCTATTCTCAATTCAATAGTGCAATTTCATCATCTCATTGGCTTTTGTTATCTAAATATGGTATAGTTGCTTGATTTTTTTACTACTTTCGCAAGATACAAAACCTAACGCCTATGGCTACTACAGACGATAAGCAGATTATTTTTTCTATGGTAGGTCTTTCCAAGACCATCAAGCAGAGTGGAAAGACTATATTAAAAGATATTTACCTCTCATTTTTTTACGGTGCGAAGATTGGAATTATAGGATTGAACGGTGCGGGAAAATCCACCTTGCTGAAAATCATTGCAGGTATAGATAACGATTATCAGGGGCAGGTTGTATTTTCTCCAGGTTATAGTGTGGGGTACTTACCTCAGGATCCTCCACTTGATGACGATAAACAAGTGCGTGAAATCATCGAGGAGGGAGTGGCCGAGCAAAAGGCGGCACTTCTGGAGTATGAAGAAATCAATCAGAAATTCGGTCTTCCAGAGTATTACGAAGATGAGGAAAAAATGAACCAGCTTTTTGCCCGTCAAGGCGAACTGCAAGATTATTTGGATGCCCACGATGTCTGGACGTTGGACAATAGGGTGGACCAGGCCATGCAGGCACTCAACTGCCCAGAGGGAACAAAAAAAGTGGCAGTGCTGTCGGGAGGCGAACGTCGTCGGATAGCCTTGTGCCGTTTATTGTTGCAAGAGCCTGACATCTTGTTGCTCGACGAGCCTACCAACCATTTGGATGCTGAGAGTATAGACTGGTTGGAGCAACACCTTAATCAATATAAGGGTACCGTAATAGCAGTGACTCACGACCGCTATTTCTTGGATGATGTGGCAGGTTGGATTTTAGAATTGGACAGAGGAGAAGGCATACCCTGGAAGGGAAACTATTCTTCGTGGCTGGATCAGAAATCAAAACGATTGGCTTTGGAAGAGAAAACGGAGTCCAAACGGCGTAAGACCTTAGAGCGTGAATTGGAGTGGGTACGTATGGCACCCAAAGCACGTCAGGCCAAAGGAAAAGCGCGTCTGAACAGTTATGACCGATTATTAAATGAGGACCAAAAAGAAAAAGAGCAGAAACTGGAAATATTTATTCCGAATGGACCCCGTTTGGGTAATAAGGTCATAGAGGCAAAGCATGTCAAAAAGGCATTTGCTGATAAAGTACTCTATTCCGATCTGAATTTTGTCCTACCTCCCAATGCCATTATTGGGGTGATAGGTCCGAATGGCATAGGGAAAACCACCCTGTTCCGCCTTATTATGGGCTTAGAGACACCCGATGCAGGCGAATTTGAAGTGGGAGAGACGGTAAAGATTGCTTATGTAGATCAGCAACATACCGATATAGAACCGAATAAGACTGTCTATGAAGTGATAAGTCAAGGCAATGAGTTGCTTCGTTTAGGTGGGCGTGATGTAAACGCCCGGGCTTATTTGAGTCGCTTCAACTTTTCGGGTACAGACCAGCAGAAAAAGTGTGCGGTATTATCTGGCGGTGAACGCAATCGTTTGCAGTTAGCCCTTGCGCTAAAGCAAGAGGGTAATGTCCTGTTGCTTGACGAGCCCACCAATGATATTGATGTCAATACGTTGCGGGCACTTGAAGAAGGCCTTGAAGATTTTGCAGGTTGTGTGGTGGTAATCAGTCACGACCGCTGGTTCTTGGATAGGATATGTACGCACATCTTGGCTTTCGAGGGTGAGGGAAATGTATTTTTCTTTGAAGGCAGTTATTCCGATTATGAGGTCAATAAGATGAAGCGTTTGGGATTGACAGAACCCCACCGTGTACGCTATCGCAAGCTAATGACCGACTGATATACGATAAGACGAGTTACTTACAGAACAGATTAATTAATCCAGACTATATGCAAGAAGATTTTCGTTTGGCTACAGTGGAAGAGGCCGTTGAAGAAATTCGTAAAGGCCATTTTATAATTGTTGTGGATGACGAAGACAGGGAGAATGAGGGCGACCTTATTATGGCCGCTGAATTTGCTACTCCTGAAAGTGTCAATTTTATGTTAAAATGTGGCCGTGGCGTACTGTGCGCCCCTCTTACGATTGAGCGTTGCCACGAACTTAATCTTCCGCATCAGGTAGGAAACAACACAAGCATGCTAGGTACGCCGTTCACAGTTACTGTGGACAAGCTGGAGGGCTGTACAACGGGTGTGAGCGCTGCTGATAGAGCGGCCACCATCCGTGCACTGGCAGATCCCAACAGTCGTCCCGAGACATTTGGACGACCTGGCCATATCAATCCCCTTTATGCGCAAGACCGTGGCGTGCTTGCCCGGGCTGGCCATACAGAGGCTGCTGTGGATCTGACTCGTCTGGCCGGATTGCGCCCAGTGGCTTGTTTGATAGAGATTCTAAACGAAGACGGTACTATGGCTCGCCTTCCACAGCTCATAGATTTTGCGCAGAAGCATAATCTGTGTGTGCTGACCATTAAGGATTTGATATCCTACAGACTTCAGACGGAGTGTCTGGTGGAGCAAGGCGAGGAAGTGGATTTACCTACTGAACATGGGCACTTTCACCTCATTCCATTCAAGCAGAAATCTAACGGATTAGAGCACGTTGCACTGATAAAAGGCCATTGGGAGAAGAATGAACCCATTCTGGTGCGTGTCCACTCCTCTTGTGTGACCGGCGATATCTTTGGCAGTCAGCGATGCGATTGTGGAGAACAGTTGCATCTGGCTATGAAGCGTGTGGAGGAGGACGGTAAGGGCGTAATACTCTATCTGAATCAAGAAGGACGCGGTATCGGACTCATGGCTAAGATTGCGGCATACAAATTGCAAGAGCAAGGATTAGATACAGTTGAAGCAAATCTGCATCTCGGCTATGACCCCGATCAACGCGATTATGGAGTAGGTGCACAGATTCTGAACCTACTCGGAGTGAGTAGGATGAGACTGATGACGAATAATCCTGTAAAGCGCGTGGGCTTAGAAGCCTATGGCTTGGAGATTGTGGAGAATGTGCCGCTTGAAGTTTCTACTAATCAGTATAATGAACGCTACATGCGCACTAAGAAAGAGCGCATGGGACATAAACTTCATTTATAATACATTAAGACTATTTACTTCAAACCTTTATTATCATGGATTTTGAACCACGTTACTTGCGCGAAGAAGGCATAGAGATGGAGGGCTCCTTTGCCTCTCTTATGAAAAATGTATATCTCTGGATGACACTTGGTCTGGCCATTACCGGACTGACGGCCTTTTTTCTCTCACATCGATTGGATATTATGACGACCATAGCTTCCAGCCCGATTATTTTTGGGGGAATTATTATTGGAGAATTGGCTGTCGTGATTATCCTCAGTGCTCGAATCATGAAATTATCTTTTGCCGCTGCCTCCATAATGTTTGGTTTATATGCCATATTGACAGGGGTGACATTTGCTTTCATTTTTCTGAGCTATTCCGTGGAGAGCATTACTACCACCTTTCTCGTGACAGCGGGTACTTTTGCGGGGATGTCTTTTGTAGGTTATACGACTAAAAAAGACCTTTCCGTGATGGGAAAAGTGCTATATATGTTGCTCATCGGATTGATAATAGCCACTCTCGTGAATATCTTCCTGGGCAATTCGTTGTTTGATTTTATACTTTCCATACTCGGCGTAGCCATCTTTACCGGACTTACAGCTTGGGACACTCAGAAAATCAAAAAAATGTTTATTGAGTATTACGATGCAGAACCGGAGATGCTTCAGAAGCTCTCCGTGCTTGCTTCGCTGACGCTGTATCTGGACTTTATAAATCTATTCTTGTATCTCCTCCGCTTTATGGGGCGGGATAGATAATAGCGGAATAGACCTGTTTTATATGCGAACCTAAACCAATAACCTATACAGATGACACAACTTTCTGATAATGTAAATCGATTGCAGGCATCTGCCACATTGGCAATGACGGCAAAAAGCATGGAGCTACAGGCTCAGGGAATAGACATTATTACACTGTCGGTCGGAGAACCGGACTTTCCGACACCCGAGCATATCAAAGTGGCCGCCAAGCAGGCTATAGATGATGGCTGGACGCGCTATTCACCCGGAATGGGGTATGCGGATTTGCGTCAGGCTATTGTAGCCAAACTGCAGAACGAGAACGGACTTACGTACAAGCCCGAGGAAATCGTAGTATCTAATGGTGCCAAACAAAGTGTTTGTAATGCCATTATCTCTCTCGTAGGACCAAGCGACGAAGTGCTGATTCCTGCGCCCTATTGGGTAAGTTATCCGCAGATGGTACTGTTGAGCGGTGCCACTCCGGTATATATTCAGACTACATTCGAATCCGGTTTCAAAGTAACCCCAGAGCAACTGGAACAGGCTATCACGCCACATACCAAAGCCATAATTTTGTGCTCGCCGTGCAATCCGACCGGAGCCGTTTATAGCCAGCAGGAGCTGGATGCATTAGCACTAGTGCTGGAGCGTCATCCTCAGGTCATCGTCATCGCCGATGAAATCTACGAACACATCAACTATCTGGGTACACATGCTTCATTTGCCAAGGCGCCCAATATGTTTGAGCGTACAGTGCTTATAAATGGAGTCTCCAAGGCTTATGCCATGACGGGATGGCGCATTGGTTTTATGGCTGCACCCGTTTGGTTGGCTAAGGCATGTAATAAGTTGCAAGGACAATATACCAGTGGGCCCTGCTCTGTCAGTCAAAAGGCTGCATTAGCCGCTTACACGGGGTCACAGCAGTGTGTGGAGGATATGCGACAGGCTTTCCAGCGTCGGCGTGACCTTATCGTTTCGCTGGCCAAGGAAGTTCCCGGCTTTGAAGTCAATGTGCCCGATGGAGCCTTCTATCTGTTCCCCAAATGCGATTCACTTTTCGGCAAGCAGTATAATGGGGTAGTCATAAACAATAGTACCGACCTTGCACTCTACCTTTTAGAGTACGCGCACGTCTCTACTGTGGGTGGCGATGCCTTTGGTGCTCCCGACTGCATCCGTCTGAGTTATGCCACAAGTGAGGAAAACATCACAGAGGCCCTTTCTCGCATCAAGCGTGCCATAGAACAACTCAGTTAGAGATAACTTCTATAAATAGGGGAGTAGTCCTATCTTCTGCCCCGAGCCATCTCCCACATCCTACGGCTATTTGTCGGATGTGGGAGTCTTGTTATGTCATCGCTCAGACTGCGCTTGTTATTCGGAAACGGGGAGATGCGATGATATACGACTACTGGGACATGGCTTCGGAAGAATTTTTGCTCATAGAAGAGTATCCCGTTGTCAATTCATTTTACCATTTGAGCAAATTCTCCCTCTTGCACAGGTCAGAAGGTTTTTGTAACTTTGTTAGAGTATAGGAGAAATAATACGACGCGATATATTATACCTTATTTCAGTGGCTTGCATAGATGGGCAAGCCTTTTTTTGTGGAAAACAGGATTATCCCATTGGAAAATTCGCTTATGTAATCGGCCGATTGTATAATTGGATTTCAAAATCCGATTATACCATTTTTCTATCCCATAATGTGGCCCATTCATTGCATTATGGTGCAGAAATTTAGAAAAATTTAACTTTTTGGGGGATTGTCAATTATTTTCCCCGTCAATAGTACCATCTGTCAAACGAATTATGGGCACAGGATAGAGGTACTTTCCTTGGAGAAACTGTCGCAGTCTGTATGTCGGTTTAATCCTGATGGCAACGCCCACAATTAGAGCATCCACTGCAAGTTAGGCGAGCGCCACAGGTCTGACAGTGCTTTCGGAAAAAAGGTTCGTAGGATTGTAGTTCTTCCGGGAAGGCCGAGTCGCCGGAAAAGAGAGTGGGTTCTGGCGGGACGAGGTGATATTGTATTGGCTTGCCTTGAAAACTTAGCCCAGACTTGAAAGCTTGCTCACTCTGTATGCGCTTGATGGGAATGTGGTAGGTGTGGCCGTTTTTGATAAATGTTGTGCCCGTTTCAATAAAGTTGAACGTCACATTGTGCTGTCTGCACTGCTGAGAGAGACTTTCTACCCACGCAAAATGGCAGGGGCGGGCCCCGTCGTAGTTTTCTCCGCCACAGAGCACCTCTTCTATTTGTCCGTCGCATAGATAACGCGAAGCATCCAAGGGACCAATGAATGGAGCCGCCATAAAGCCTTTGTGCCGGGCAGGGATTTGCAACAAGACCGGCAAGCGCTCGTCGGCGCGACACTGGTTCTCGCAGGTGACGCTGAGCATTACGTTTTCGTACCCGTCACCCCAGTCGGCAGGAAGGCAGTTCGGGATACGTTCGGCGCGCTTGGTCAGCAGTCGGAAGATAATGTCGCTACGATAGCGTATAATACGCCAAGCCTCCGCACGCCATTCGTCTGCTTCTTCGAGGAAGAAGTCGGTGGAAAGACCTACGCTGAGGGTGCTTCCGGCAGGAATCTTGAATCGGCCACTCTTGGTGCGGGCCATGGGCAAGTGGAAACTTTCAGTTCGGTATATGCGCGAAGTATCTATCCCGCGCTGACCATCCAGAAAGTACATGTAGCAGTGTTGGCAGCCCTCACTGATTTTGTGGCAACCGTGCCAAGGATTCCAAATAATCATTCTGTCAGAAGGTAGTTACCTCGCACGAGGCATTCAGATATTTTCGGAAAGCATCCGCAAGACACTCTGCACAGGCCAGGACCTGCTCCCGACGTCCATCATAGCCATTGATGACGGCCAGCATACGCGTGGTTTGAAGTGACATCTTCGTACGTTCGTGATCGCTTGTGGGAGTGCCAATTCCGCCTATGGCATCGCGATATACGGGCATCCCTTCAATATTTAAGATACCGCGACCGATTCCTTCATAGGGCTCACCAGCTCGTCCAATACCCAGAGTGATAGTTTCGCCCTCTATTTTGTCAAAATCAAAACATCCTATGGAGTAGTGATACCGCAGACTGGCAAGATTTCCAATATCTACGGCAGTATTTACAGACCAAAGTTCTTTTCCTTGTAGCGTGCGACGGAGCAGTTGCTCGTTGCTGGGACGATAGCGGCTAGGATCTTTTCCGCAGGCCTTGTAGGCTTGGCGCGTAGCCGATATTCCGCTGAGTAACTTGATGCTGTCTGTCGTCTCCGTTTGTCGGAACTCGTCCACAGCCTGCCGGATCTCTGCCCAGAGTGCATCACTGTGTGCTGAATTTTCAAAGGATGCATAGACCGCTCCGCCTACGAACTCCGGACAAGCCCTGCGGATGTCATCGCCTACAATGAGTCTTTTTTTCTCAGTCATATCGGAATAGTTGAAAATCGGCTTCGGACGCGCAGGCCCGAAGCCGATTTCTGTAAATAGAATTATACTGCAGTGTTACGCCACTTTTTCGAGTTTCTTCAATACGCTGAAGATGAACAATGCACTAAGCAGACAGATGCATACGAGCGTTCCCCAGATATAGGGAAGGGCCACGTCGGCTCCCCAAAGTAGGCCAGGAATCTGTACGAGGAAGTTGCCCAGCGCCGTGGCTGCGAACCAAAGTCCCATCATAAGGCCGGCGTATTTGGGTGGGGCCACTTTCGTAACGAAACTAATGCCGATAGGAGAGAGAAGGAGCTCGGCAAATGTCAGCACCAGGTAAGTGGAAACCAGCCAGTTTGCACTTACACGAGCCACGTCAGCATTGGCTGAAATGGCGTCGGCCTGTGACAACGGAGATAGCAAACCAACGGATGCGCCTATCATAATGCAGAATCCCAGAGCGGCGACAAACATTCCCAGTCCGATTTTCTTTGGCGAAGAGGGCTCCTTGCCTTTTTTAGCAAGCCAACCGAACAACGCTACACTGACAGGAGTTAATGCCACTACGAAGAGAGGATTAAACTGCTGGAAAATGGGGGCTTCCACCTTGATACCGTTGTCGTCCAGCAGGAAATACTGCACGGCAATAACGCCAATAGAAACTAAGCCCAGTAAGCAAGAAATCAGCTTGTTGGCACCATCACGAGCCTGTATGAAGCAGTAGATGCCATATACTATTCCGACGATAGCCCATAAGTTGGCCACGTTGAACATCATGCTCTGTACGCCGACAGAACCCGTCTGTACATAGTCGCGAGCGAACCAGGTAAGCGTAAGTCCGTTCTGATGGAAAGCCATCCAGAAGAATATAACTACGGCAAAGACAAGGCAGAGGCAGATAATACGCTCTTTGGTTTCTTCCTTAGAGAGTTCGGGAACCACAGCCTCTTCCTTTTCTGCTACCTTACTGGAAGCACCTTTTGATTCTTGCAATAAGATATGCTTATAAGAGGGGCGACTAAGGAAGTATATCAGAATGCTGGCTACAAGGGAGACACAGGCCACGGCAAAGGCGAAGTGGTAAGAGTCTGCCTTGCTGACATGCAACGTGGTCTGGGCCCAGTTCATTATCATAATGGCCGCAGTCGGGGCAACCATTGCGCCTACATTTATGAGCATATAGAAGAGTGAGAATCCGCTGTCACGCTTGTCGGCAAACTTGGGATCGTCGTATAACTTGCCCACCATGACTTGCAGGTTACCTTTGAACAAACCGGTACCTAAGCTGACGAGCAAAAGAGCCGCTGCCATAGCCGAAACAGCAATCCAATCGACATCACCCGTAGGGGTTACACCACCGAGGGGTATGGCGAGCAGTACATAGCCTATGAGCATAATCAGAATACCCACGGTAACCATCCGGCCATAGCCGAACTTATCGGCGGCAATACCTCCGATGACAGGGAGAAAATATACCAGCATCAGGAAGGTCGAATAAATCGTGCTGGCAGTGCCTGGCTTGAATCCAAAGTTCTCACCGAGGAAGAGTGCGAATACGGCAAGCATCGTATAGTAGCCAAATCGTTCACCAGTGTTGGCTAGACCGAGCCAAAGCAAGCCGAGGGGTTGTCCTTTACATAATACTGCAAACAGCAAATAAAGGAATCCCAATACGCTGGCTACGAGAAATCCGTAGCCTAAATAAGTAAGGAATAAGGGGTCCATAATGATAGATTAAGTTAAAATGATTATATGATTTGATTTCTTATTTGGCTTTATTATATGAATTGAGCTGTGTAGCCCTTTCCTTTCTTCTTTATTTGTTCGGGAGTACCGATTGCTACAATTTGTCCCCCCCCGTGTCCACCTTCTGGCCCGATGTCGATGATATGGTCGGCGGAGCGGATTACGTCAAGGTTGTGTTCAATGACTATTACGGTATTGCCACGATCTACCAACTTGTTGAGCACATTGAGCAATATGCGAATATCTTCAAAGTGAAGCCCCGTGGTGGGTTCGTCAAGGATATAGACTGTTTGGCCCGTGTCACGCTTTGATAGTTCGGTAGCCAGTTTGACTCGTTGGCTTTCTCCACCTGACAGGGTAGTGCTACTCTGTCCTAATTTAAGGTAGCCAAGTCCGACATCCTGCAAAACTTTTATCTTGTGCAGGATATGCGGTACGTTCTCAAAGAATTCTACTGCATTGTTTATGGTCATGTCTAAGACTTCCGCAATACTCTTTCCCTTGAACCGCACTTCCAGTGTTTCTCGATTATAGCGTCGGCCGTGACATTCTTCGCACGGAACGAGAACATCTGGCATGAAGTTCATCTCGATAGTCTTATAGCCATTTCCCTTGCAGTTTTCACACCGCCCGCCCTTTACATTGAAAGAGAAGCGCCCAGCCTTGTAGCCTCTGATGCGTGCTTCGGGCAATTCCACATATAGATTGCGGATGTCGCTAAATACTCCGGTATAGGTTGCAGGATTGGAACGGGGCGTTCTTCCTATCGGACTCTGATCTACGGCTACGATTTTATCAACAAACTCAAGTCCTTCTATTTTGCTATAGGGTAGAGGCGATTTGAGAGAATGGTAGAAATGCTGAGAAAGGATAGGCTGAAGTGTCTCGTTTATAAGACTCGATTTTCCGCTGCCACTGACACCGGTTACACAGATAAGAGTGCCGAGTGGAAAATCTACATTGACATTTTTCAGATTATTTCCACAAGCCCCCCGTAGGCGCAATTTATGGCCATTGCCTTTACGGCGTGTTTCAGGGATAGGGATTTCACGGCGTCCGGTAAGGTAGTCGGCAGTCAGCGTATGTTGCTCTAAAAGTTCAGCGGGAGTTCCTTGAAAAACTACCTCTCCGCCGAGACGCCCGGCATGTGGGCCCATATCTACTACATAATC
Source organism: Alloprevotella sp. (assembly GCA_017478625.1). GTDB lineage: Bacteria > Bacteroidota > Bacteroidia > Bacteroidales > Bacteroidaceae > Alloprevotella. The sequence continues at coordinate 72,995 of JAFVDF010000005.1, read as the reverse complement.
GGCCGCTAACATCATATCCTTGTCGTGTTCGACGACAACGACACTGTTGCCAATATCCCTCAGTTCTTTTAGCGACCGGATGAGTTGTATGTTGTCGCGCTGATGAAGTCCGATGCTAGGCTCGTCCAAGATGTAAAGCACATTTATCAGCTGAGAACCAATCTGCGTAGCCAGACGAATACGCTGGCTTTCTCCTCCGGAAAGCGATTGTGCCGAGCGACCAAGGGCTAAATAGTCCAGACCGACATCCAGCATAAATTTCAGTCTGGAACGAATCTCTTTTAGCACTTCATGGGCTATCTGTGCCTGTCGGCTTTCTATGCGGTCTTCTATGCCGTTGAGCCAGTCGTATAGCTCGCGGATATCCATTTGCGAAAGCTGAGCAATATTTTTGTCAGCTATACGGTAGGACAGGGCTTCAGGATTGAGCCTGTCGCCATGACAGTGGGGGCAGACGTCTTCTTTGGAGAATTGTTCTGCCCAACGTTGAGCGGCAATGGTCATCTCTGTATCAGCCATCTGCCGGATATATTTGACCAATCCGTCGAACTGTACATAGAGATCGTCTGTAGTATGGGCGGTAGCGCCAGATATACGCAATCTGTCGGCTACTCCATTGAATATATCGTCAAGAGCCTCTTCCGGAATGTCTGAAATAGGAGTCTTGAGGTCGCAATCATAAGAAGAAAGGATAGTCTCAATCTCCCAAAATATTAGGGCATTGCGGTATTTTCCAAGAGGGGCCAGTCCTCCGTTGTAAATAGACAAAGAGGGGTCGGGAATAACCTTTTCTTTATCTATCACATTCACAAAGCCGAGCCCATTACATTTTGGGCAGGCACCCTGTGCGGAGTTGAAAGAAAAATTGTTCGGGGCTGGTTCCTGATAGGATATTCCGGAGACAGGGTCCATTAAGCGTTTGCTATAATACTTCACACTGCCGTCATCCATATCAAGAGCCATCATAAGTCCGTCTCCTTGTTGGAGCGTGGCTTTCAAGCTCTTTTGAAGGCGCTCGCGATCTTTGGCTTGAATCTTTAATTTGTCAATGACTACTTCTATGTCGTGCGTCTTATAGCGATCCAACTTCATGCCACGCTCTATTTCGCGGATTTCGCCATCTACCCGAACCGTTAAAAAGCCTTTTCTGCGGATATTCTCAAAGAGTTCGTGATAATGTCCTTTGCGTCCACGAACTAGAGGGGCTAACAGGATAACACGATGGCCTTCATAGTCGGAGAGAAATAGGTCAATGATTTTTTGTTCAGTAAATTTGACCATCTTCTCGCCCGAGATATACGAATAGGCCGTACCCGCCCGGGCAAAGAGTAAGCGGAGAAAGTCATAGACCTCAGTGACCGTTCCAACCGTAGAGCGCGGATTTTTGTTAGTGGTCTTTTGTTCTATAGAGATTACGGGACTTAGTCCGGATATGGAATCTACATCCGGTCGCTCCAGATTGTCCAGAAAATTTCTGGCATAGGCTGAAAAGGTTTCAATATAGCGCCGTTGGCCTTCAGCATAGAGCGTATCGAAAGCCAAGGAACTTTTTCCACTTCCGCTAAGTCCTGTGATAACGGAAAGGCGATAGCGTGGAAGACGCACGTCCACATTCTTCAGATTATGGACATGTGCTCCATTTACTTCTATCCAGTCGCCGAAGTCAGGGACAACAGGGGAGGGGGTATCTGTCTTTTTTTTGCGTGGCATAGAGGGGGCTTTCAACAAATAAAGGTTCTATCGTAACACTTCATCAAATCCGCGTAAAAGCGATATGGTTTTTTTGATATGGTAATGATGGCCATCAGCCCCTTTGGCTTCTACATTCAAATAGTATGCTCCATCGGGTACGTTGTGACCGCCACTTTTTCCATCCCAGCCACCATCGATGTCGGTCCATTCGTAGAGTTTTTTGAACCAACGGTCATACACGCGTGCACGAAACTCTACAATGCTCCTGTAATTATCCTTTATTCTAAAAATATCGTTGATACCATCATCGTTGGGCGTGAAAGCGTTTGGTACCTCTATGTAAGATTCAGCTATAGATATTGAAAACGGTACGTCCTGCTCATATTCTATCTCGTCTGTGCCTCTTGTGAAAGTAACAAATAATTTAATGGTAAAAGAACCGCTTTCGTTGAATGTGTATTCCGTATATTCTTCCGTGCCTAAACGGGTTAGAAATGGTTTTTCTGCATTGTTTTGATAGAAACGCCATTCGTATCGGGCTGTATATCCATCATTATCTTGTGGTTGGGCTTCAAATCGGGCTTCCAAAGGGGCATTTCCATCAAACGTAGAGACTTCTTCATTGACGAGGACTTCGCCGGAAGAAGTTCGTCCGGAAACTATCATTATAGGTGACGCCGACGGATAGATTTGAGCCACGGCTCCACACAGAGTATAAAGGAAAACACAAATGGTAGTAAGTAGTCGCATAATTGAGTAAAGTTAGCGATAGGGTAAAACCTTTTGCGAAGATACTTAATTATTTGATTTTATTGTGTAATTAAACGACGAGTTTACGACAGAAGAGAGTATTTCGCTTCGATATGCCATAATATAATAATCCCTATGAGGTAAAAATACCTCATAGGGAAGTCGTTCGGTAATTCAATTTAGCCTCTCCAGCGCAAAGGCTTTCAAGCGTTTTTAGAATAGACTTTCGCTTAGAGCATTAAGTGCCAGTTTCTTATCTTGGGCACGTATGAGGAATGAAATATTGTGGTTGCACCCTCCATAAGAAATCATACGAATAGGTACTTTGCTGAGGGCTTGCAGAATTTTGGTTTCAAAATCTACATTACCCCATCGCAGATCTCCCACTACACAAATGATGCACATGTCATCGTCGATTTCTACAGTGCCGTATTGTTTGAGCTTCTTGACAATGGAGTCCAAGTGCGTCCGATTATCAATACTAAGCGAAATGCCTACTTCTGACGTGGTTATCATATCGACGCTTGTCTGATACTTCTCGAAAACTTTGCTCACACGAGACAAAAATCCATGCGCAAGGAACATCCGAGAAGATATAATCTTTATAGCAGTGATATTATCCTTTGCCGCAACGGCTTTGATAGCGTTGGGACGCATTTCGTTATTAATAATTGTTCCAGGCGCCGATGGTTCCATCGTATTCAATAAGCGCACGGGCACATCCGCATATCGGGCCGGCTGAATACACGTGGGATGCAAAATCTTTGCTCCGAAATAGGCAAGTTCCGCAGCCTCTTCAAAATTCAGTTGCCTTACAGGCTTCGTGTTTTTCACATAGCGCGGATCATTATTGTGCATTCCGTCAATGTCAGTCCATATTTGAATTTCTTCAGCCTTAAGGGCCGCTCCGATCAGACAGGCCGTGTAATCGCTGCCACCGCGTTGTAAATTATCAATCTCTCCTTGCGAATTGCGCGCAATAAAGCCTTGTGTGATGAACACATCGCTCTCCTTATTGGCTTCAATAATGGGGCCGAGCTTCTCCTTTATGTAGGGAAGGTCTGGCTCGCCGTTCTCGCTCAGTCGCATAAAGTCAAGTGCAGATAGGAGAGTGGCTTTAATACCTTTCTCTAAGAGATAGTTGGTCACCATATTGGTGCTGATAATCTCGCCTTGAGCCACAATCGTTTTCTCGGCTTTTTCGTCAAAATCGCTGTTTGCGAACGAAAACAGGAATGAGAAAATGTCATTGAGAAACAGATATGTCCGCTCACGCCATTCTGTAGTAGAGTAAAGGTCTTGTACATGTTGGTCATACTTTAATCTCATCTGATTAATGACCAAACTTGCGGCCTCAGGGTTGCCTTTTTTGAAATATTCGGCTATTTCAACCAATGAGTTTGTCGTTCCTGACATAGCAGACAGTACGACGAGATTTCTGTGGTCGGTTAGAAAAATTTTGCAGACCTCTTTCATGCGTTGAGGTGAGCCAACTGAGGTTCCACCAAATTTTAGAACTTTCATATTGAATAAGGATAAAAACGAACGGATTATTGGGGGTGTTGCGCATTACTTTCCTGTTGAAGCGTCAGAAAAGCTTCTTCAGCAGAAATAGGCAGTAATTGCTTGTTCTCTATATGATAGACTTGGCAATCAAAGCGTTGGAGCAGGTGCATATTATGCGTAACGATGATAACCGCTGTGCCTTGCTCTGCTGCATAGTGGAGTAAATCTAGAATTTGATTGCCTGTTTCAGCGTCAAGGTTGCCTGTGGGCTCATCCGCTAGCAATATTTTGGGCCGATTAAGCAACGCTCTGGCTATAGCGGCCCGTTGCTGTTCGCCACCACTTAATTCGTGAGGATACTTATTTCCCTTATCGGCAAGTCCTACAGCTTCAAGCACTTGATTGATTCGCTCGAGTCTTTCCTGTTTGTTTTTCCATCCTGTAGCCCGTAGCACGAAACCCAGATTCTGCGCGATGGTTCTACTCCCGAGCAGTCGATAGTTTTGAAAAACATATCCAACCTCGCGACGCAGTTCTTGCATTCTCCGACGCTTAATTCGTAATAAGTCATAATCTAAAACTTTTACGATAGCTTCTTCCTCCTCTGGGATAGTCTCAGAGCGATAAGGGCAATATTCGCCGTGGATTGTTCGCAGGAGCGTACTTTTGCCTGCACCTACACGACCAACTATAAAGATAAAGGAACCTTTGTCGGCATTAAAGGAGACATTTTCGATGAGCGTTTTGTCCTCGTCGTGCTTTATGTCAATATGTTTTATGTCTATGATCACTTTACAAAGATTTATAGGGTTGTCAGATGGACTTATTCTACAAAATTAATCAAGTTTTAGAACTGCCAAAAAGGCTTTTTGAGGAACTTGTACATTACCGATTTGCTTCATACGCTTCTTTCCGCGTTTCTGCTTCTCTAATAATTTTCGTTTACGGCTTATATCGCCCCCATAGCACTTTGCGGTAACATCCTTTCGCACTTGTTTTACTGTTTCGCGGGCTATGATTTTGGCCCCAATGGCTGCTTGTATCGCAATGTCGAACTGTTGCCGTGGAAGCAGTTCTTTAAGTTTTTCACACATTCTACGTCCGAATGAAACGGCATTATCAATGTGTGTCAGTGTAGAAAGGGCATCTACAGGTTCGCCATTAAGTAAAATATCTAATTTGATAAGGCGAGAAGGGCGAAACTCTATCGGATGATAATCAAACGAAGCATACCCTTTGGAAATGGACTTTAATTTATCGTAAAAGTCAATAACGATTTCAGCCAAAGGCATATCGTAGTGGATTTCAAGTCGGTCGCCAGACACATATTCCTGCTTTACCAGTTCGCCGCGCTTATTGAGGCAGAGCGTCATAATAGGTCCGATGTATTCAGAACGGGTAATTATACTTGCGCGAATATAGGGTTCTTCTATATGTTCTATCTCCGTTTGATCTGGCATACCCGCAGGATTGTGTACCTCAGTCATTTCGCCATGTTTGTCAAAGACATGGTAGCTGACATTAGGTACTGTCGTGATGACATTCATATTGAATTCTCTATCAAGACGCTCCTGTATGATGTCCATATGGAGAAGTCCGAGGAAACCACAACGGAATCCGAAACCTAGTGCAACGGAAGATTCTGGCTGGAACGTGAGACTGGCGTCGTTAAGCTGAAGTTTTTCTAAACTTGAGCGTAGATTTTCAAAGTCTTCTGTTTCTATTGGATATAAACCCGCAAAGACCATTGGCTTTACTTCCTCAAATCCAGATATAGCCTTATCGCACGGATTGGAAACGCTGGTGATGGTGTCTCCGACCTTTACTTCCGTGGCCGCTTTGATACCACTAACAATATATCCGACGTCGCCACAGTGGAGAATCTTACGCGGAGAAAGTTCCATCTTTAGTACTCCAATTTCATCGGCCGAATATTTTTCTTTAGTGTTTACGAAAACGACCTCTTCCCCCTGACTTATGTGTCCGTTCACTATTTTGAAGTACGCAATTATACCGCGGAACGGATTGAAAACAGAGTCAAATATCATCGCTTGTAAAGGAGCGTCTTCGTCTCCCTTCGGTGCAGGAATAATATCTACTATGCGTTGCAAAATTTCGGGGACGCCTTCTCCCGTCTTACCTGAGGTACGAATTATTTCCTCCCTCTTGCAACCTAATAGTTCTATGATTTCGTCCTCTACCTGCTCGGGCATGGAGTTTATCATATCGCATTTGCTCAATACGGGGATGATTTCCAGATCCTGCTCTATAGCCATATACAGATTGGATATGGTTTGTGCTTGGACGCCTTGGGTGGAATCTACGAGCAATAGGCATCCCTCGCAAGCGGCTATACTTCTTGATACTTCGTATGAGAAGTCCACATGTCCTGGAGTATCAATCAGATTGAGTACATATTGTTGCCCATCTGTGGCGGTATAGTCCATCTGTATAGCGTGGCTCTTGATAGTGATGCCACGTTCTTTTTCAAGTTCCATATCATCAAGCACCTGGTCTTCTTTGACCGTCACTGTATTTGTATATTCAAGCAAGCGGTCGGCCAAGGTGCTTTTTCCGTGGTCTATATGGGCAATAATGCAGAAGTTGCGTATATGCTTCATTTAGAATATGTAGTTAGAAAGAAGGAGCCTCTAAAAAACTAACAGAACGTAGATTATCCTTTTCCGAGAGGGATATCTGTGTTGGGTCGCTTATGGGCCATTGAATTTGGAGGGTGGGGTCATCGAAGCGGATACAGACTTCTTCTTGAGGTGCGTAGATATTGTCCACCTTGTAGGCGAAAACGGCAGTTTGGCTTATTACTTGAAACCCGTGAGCAAATCCGCGTGGAATAAACAACTGCCGGAAATTATCTTCGCTAAGTTCAACGGCTACATGCTTGCCGAAAGTGGGAGATTCCTTGCGGAGATCAACGGCCACATCAATGACGGCGCCTTGAAGAACTCGCACTAGTTTTGCTTGCGAATATTCACCTTTCTGATAATGTAGTCCGCGCAACACACCCAACGAAGATTTAGATTGGTTGTCTTGTATGAACTTAACCGGAGAGCCGATCTGCTGGTTGAATTCTGCCTCGCGCCACGTTTCTACAAAATAGCCTCTGGCATCCGCATAGACTTTTGGCTCACAAATCCAAACCCCTTCAATCTCAGTTTTAAGAAATTTCATTGTGCAAAAGAAAAAGCAGTTGACAACTTAATGTTGCCAACTGCAAAAATACTCATTTTATTCACTTTTCTCCTCTTTTTCCACTGTCTTCTTGATTTTAATTTTATTCTCTTTGATCGAGACTGTCAGTCGGAGGGGGACTGTGCGTGAAAGGAGGTCGTTTTCAATCAAGAAAGAGGATATTTCATTTTCCAGCTGAGTCTGAATGGTTCGTTTAATAGATCGGGCGCCATATTGTGTATCGAAACCTTTATCTATGATAAAATTGTGGATACGTTTGTCAAATGAGGTAAGAATATTCAATTCTTCCAATCGTGCGCGGAACTCGTTCAGTTGTAATTTTACTATATCGTAGGCATCCTCTCGAGTGAGCGGGCTGAAGAAAATAATATCATCCAGCCGATTTAAGAATTCGGGGGCAAACTGTCGCTTCAGGGCTTTGTCAATAATCTTCTCTGACTTTTCAGCAGAAATATTGCCCGAAGGATTTAGGTTGAACCCCACATTTTTTCCAAAGTCCTTCAGGTCACGGCTTCCGCTGTTGGAAGTCATGACAATTATGGTGTTGCGAAAATCTACCGTATTTCCGTTTCCGTCGGTTAGGCGCCCTTCGTCCAACACTTGGAGTAAAGTGTTGAAAATGTCGGGATGTGCTTTCTCAATCTCGTCCAGTAGAATGACCGAATAGGGGTGTCGTTTCACTTTTTCGGTCAATTGTCCACCTTCTTCGTAGCCTACGTATCCCGGAGGAGCCCCTACGAGACGGGATACTGTGTGGCGTTCACCATACTCGCTCATGTCGAAGCGTATGAGTGCACTTTCGCTTCCAAACATCTCTTCGGCAAGACATTTGACCAGATAGGTCTTTCCTACGCCCGTAGGTCCGACAAAAAGGAAAGTTCCGATAGGATGATTGGGCGTAGCAATGCCTATACGGTTGCGGATGATGCTACGCGCAAGCTTGTCTATCGCGTCATCCTGAGCCACTACTTTGGCCGAAAGTCTGGAGCGCAGTTCGCGAAGTCGTTTGCTCTCGGTTTCTGTCATGCGTTGAACGGGTACACCGCTTATGAGCGATACAACTTCTGCTATATCGTCGGAGGTAACCTCTTGGCGTTTGTCTTGTTGCTCTGATTTCCAAGCATCTGTGGCCTGTTCCAATTGCGTTTTCAATCCTTGAATTTTATCACGCAATTCTGCGGCTAGCGTATAGTTTTCTGCTTTGGCCGCATGGGTCTTTTCTTTTTCAGCCTGATTTATGGAGGCTTCGAGCGTAAGGATGGGTTCTGGAACATTTAGTCCGACTAAACTCTTACGGCTACCTGCTTCGTCCATTGCGTCAATGGCCTTGTCAGGAAATGCACGGTCTGTGATGTAGCGTCCGGTAAGTAGAACACAGGCTTCGAGGGCCTCGTCTGTATAGTGGACGTTATGATGCTCTTCGTAGCGTTTACTGAGATTTTGCAGAATAAGGATTGTTTCCTGTGCAGAGGTGGGCTCTATCATTACCTGCTGGAACCTGCGCTCGAGGGCTCGGTCTTTTTCAATGCTTTTCTTATATTCGTCAATGGTTGTGGCTCCGATGCACTGGATGTCGCCTCGAGAGAGAGCCGGCTTCAGTATGTTTGCGGCGTCAAGTCCGCCTTCTACGCCACCAGCTCCTATGATGGAGTGGATTTCATCGATGAAGATTATGATTTCAGGATGCTGTTTGAGTTCCTGGATAAGACGTCGGATTCGTTCTTCAAATTGTCCGCGATACTGAGTGCCTGCCACAAGTCCGGCCAATTGTACGGTAACTATTCGCTTGCCCTGTAGCAAACGAGGAACTTTGCGCTTTACGATGCGTTGAGCCAGCCCTTCAACGACCGCACTCTTACCCACGCCAGCCTGTCCGATGAGTATCGGGTTGTTCTTACGGCGTCGGCACAGGATCTGGGCCAATCGTTGCATTTCCTTATCGCGTCCCACTACCGGATCGAGTACACCTTCTTCTGCCAGTTGGGTCAGGTCTGTCCCATAATTGTCTATGATTGGTGTTTCGTTGTTGTTCTCTGCAGAATTAGTCTTCTGCTGCCTATGTTGGCCCCGACTGTGGTGCAGACTATCCGGATCGTCTGTAGGAGAGGAGGCATATTCGTCTGATATAGGGCGGAAGCCTGTTTTATCTACAATTTTTTCGTAAGTAAGCCCGTGCTGTTCCAAAAGTGGGCGGGCCAAATTGGTCCGATCATGGAGCATGGCCATTAGAAGATGGCGTCCGTCGGCTTCTACTCCGCAACGCTTGGCTTCCATAAGGGCAAGGCGAAAAATGCGAGTGCAATCATGGTCAAACATCATCAAATTTGCCGCCGAGGCAATGGCATTGACATTTTCCGGTACTTTGACGATTATATTCTCAGCTTCCTGCGCCAGATGGGGTATGTCTGTCCCCATATCGGTAAGCAGTTGCTTTATTTCTTCATTATTGTCTTTAAGCATTCCCAGTAGAAGACACAAGATATTGACATTGTTGCGCTCCAGCCGAATAGCCTCTGCACGACAATTTGCGAGAATTCTTGTAAAACTGGTTGGAAGTTTATATTCCATATTATACTGTCCTCCTAGTTGTATGATTATCTATGGAAATTGTATTATGCAATTTGTGTGCCGAATAGGGACAAGAGAGTATGGAAAACCGGATTTTTTAGAAATATTTGTCCGACAGACCTACAAATCAAGGCAGTAGCGTCAGTACAACATATTCTGAGCGTGTACCGATACGAAATTTTCCGCCCCAGATACCTAAGCCGGAAGACACATAGTAGTTTGTATCGCCACGACTGTAGAAACCAAACGCATCTTCGTAGATTAAATCTGTTATCCAAGATATTGGCCATACTTGTCCGTGGTGCGTATGTCCGCTAAACTGGAAATCTATTCCGGCTTCTTCAGATTCCTCCAAATGATAGGGCTGGTGGTCCAAGAGAATAGAGTAGGGGGCTGTCAGCGTATCGTTTTTGTGGACAGAAGCCAGAATCTGTTTGGTAGAAGCGCGGTGTGGATTGGTGCGGTCGTCACGCCCGACAACTAGAATATTAGCCGGTAGCGTTAGAGCGGTGTCACGAAGCAACATAATGTGGGCATCGCGAAAAAACAACTTTGCACGAGGCTCTCCACTAAAGTATTCGTGATTGCCAAGGCTCGCATAGACGGGGGCATTGAAGGTGTGGAAAAGTTCGGCTATGTTTTCTTCCAGCAAAGGCCGAATACTGATGTCTATGATATCTCCGGCAATCAGGATGGCATCTGCATTTTCTTTATTGATAAGGCTTATCCATTTTTTGAAAGTTTCTGCGCGATTGTGATAGCCCAGGTGGAGGTCGCTTAATAGGACAATCTTTGTGGGTTTCAATACTTTTCCATGAGTGGGCAGGGTTATCTCTTCGCGGTACTTATGCTGGTAGTGGATATTACCATATACGAACAAACTGGCAAGGAGAACGGTGAGTGTACCAAGGGTCTTCCAGTTTGCCGTAAGTATGTCTGAAGGCAGAAGGTGGATTAAGCGCAGGACGTCAATCAGTAAGAAAGCCAGGAAAATATATAGCAGTATGATAATCCACGAGGTGCATATTTCGTAGAGTATGACAGCCGGCTGATAGGCTATGCGGTCGAATCCCACCATAAAGCAGGTCACTGAGCCGAGGGTCAAGACAAAGGGTAAGAGGCTGATAAAAGCGCGTAGGATGGAGTTGCTGAACGGCAACACATGATATATTCGCCAAGAACAATAGCTGAGCGACAATATCAGTAGTGAAAGGAATAGGATAGGTACGAAAAATCTCATAGTAGAGTATGAAGTGATGGGATAGGATTGCAAAGGTACGGAAAAGGATTCAGAACGGAGCTTGTTGGAGTATCGTGTTTTGTGGGCCGAAGAAGAAGTCTTACATTTGCACTGCTGAATCAAGATTCTTCTTCGTTCTAATATGACAGACAAAAGTAGAAACTATAAAAAACTTATACCCTATGCCCTCATTCTCATAGGTATTTTTGCTGTAGGACTTTGTTATATCACGTTTACCCCCATTTCGCGTGAAAAAAACAAGGTGCTTTATGTAAGCCAGACAACTACTTTATCCGATGTAGCCGACTCTGTATGCACCGCATCTTCCTGCGTGCGCGCTACACTCTTCCGCTTGGGTGCAGAGTTGTCTGGCAGCGCCAGCAGACTACGCCACGGGCGCTATTCATTATCGGACGTGAGTATTTTGGGCTTGCTTCGCAATATTCGAAACGGCAATCAGCAACCCGTAAGGTTGACTATTCCGATAGTACATACTAACGAAGATTTAGCCTCTTTCCTCGGGCGACAACTCAAGGAGCCTGCGGACAGTTTTCTATGCGCATTTTCTGATACAACGTTGCTGTCAGGCTATGGCATAAAGCCAGAGACCGTGTTCTGCCTTTTCATTCCCAACACCTATGAGGTTTATTGGACGATTTCCCCTGAATCATTATTGTCGCGTATGGCCAAAGAGGCAAAAGCCTATTGGACGGAAGAACGCGTGGCTAAGGCGGAAGCACTGGGACTTACAAAAGAGGAAGTAATTACTCTGGCCTCTATAGTGGAGCAGGAGACGTCGGCGTCCAGTGAGAAATCCAGAATTGCAGGGCTTTATCTGAATCGTTTGCGCAAACCTATGCTTTTACAGGCAGATCCTACGGTGAAATTTGCGGCGGGCGATTTCCAATTGCGCCGTGTAGCGGGAGCGATACTTAAAACAGACAGTCCATACAATACTTATCGTTACATGGGGCTTCCTCCTGGCCCTATATGCATCCCTTCTGTGGAGAGCATCGAGGCAGTTCTTCACGCAGAGAAACATTCCTATTTATATATGTGTGCCAATCCCGATTTCAGCAGGACGCATGTATTTACCGAAAATTACAGCGAGCATCTGAAAATAGCAGCCGCGTATGTCCGCGCGCTTAACGAACGAGGCATCTTGAAGTAGGAATCCGAAATAATCCCATTCCCATCTGTAGGTCATCTATTTTAATCCAGTGGCAAGTCCTTTGCGTTTCTTATTTCACAGTGTGAAACGTAGAGTTCACAGTGTGAAATATGGAGTTCACAGTGTGAAATGGAAAATGGCATTATGAGATAGAAGAAACCCCTTATTGTATGGTGAAGAAGAAATAACTTTTTCAGAAGAATGATTATGAAAAAATAGTGTATCTTTGCTCTTCGAAACAATTTAAATATCAAATCACAATATGGAATTAACAGGAAAAATTACACACTGCCTTGAAGCACGTAGTGGCGTATCAAAATCAACGGGCAACTCTTGGATGTCGCAGGAATACGTAATGGAATATACCGATACCAATAGCCAATATCCTCGTCACTTATATTTCAATGTTTTCGGCGAAGACCGTATCAAACAGTTCAATATTCAGGTAGGACAGGAACTTACGGTATCTTTCGATATTGATGCTCGCGAATACAACGGTCGTTGGTTTGCTGACATACGTGCTTGGCGCGTACAGCCCGCCCAAGGTGCAACGGCTCAGCCCCCGCAGGAAATACCTTCTCCAGAGGCTCCTTTTGCTCCAGCCCCTGAAGCAACTGACCCAACGGGCGATCTTCCTTTCTAGTCGGAGCAGGTAATGTCAGAATTTAATATATATAGGGTGTAGATGCACCTATGTGTTTAATTGCTCGGATTGAAAAAATCCGGGCAATCTTTATAGTAAATGGCCAAAAAGAAAACGAAGAGCCGGAATGGATTATGGCACAGTATCCTGCGCTTATTGCGTGGGGCTGTCGTGTTTTTCTTTGTATCAACACTATTGTCCGTCTTTCTGCTAAGATTTCATGTTCCTGTGAAATACACGCCTCTGATGGGGATTAGGTGCTTTCAGCAGGCCAACAGGGGAGAACCTGTACGCTTGGAGCATAAGTGGGTGCCATTGGACTCTATTTCCAAATATTTACCTGTGGCTGTAATTGCTTCGGAGGACCAGAAGTTTCTCATACATAACGGGTTCGATACAGAAGCGATACAATCGGCTCTGGAAGAAAACCTACAAGGTAAGCGCAGGCGAGGGGCCAGTACAATTACACAACAGACAGCTAAAAATATTTTCTTATGGCCTCAATCGTCTTGGTTAAGGAAAGGATTGGAAGGCTACTTTACAGTTTTGGTCGAACTGATGTGGTCGAAAGAGCGCATTATGGAAGTGTATCTTAACTCTATCGAAATGGGAGATGGAATATATGGTGCGGAGGCAGTGGCTCAGGAACATTTCAAGTGCAAGGCCAGTCAGCTTTCACGTGCCGATTGTGCGCTCATAGCCGCTACGCTTCCGAATCCGTTGCGTTATAATTCTGGCCGACCATCGGGATATATGAACAAGCGGCAACGTTGGATTCTGCGACAGATGAAGAATATTCCCTTGCCTGATTGGCAAAATAAAGAATAGGTTTCCCGGCGGAAACCTATTCTTTATAGATGATGAAAATAAGACGAATCTTTATTTAGCAAACTTCTTCCACTCGTGCATGAAGAAGTTCTTTTCAGCCAATTGGAACTGGAGGAGTTTTTTTGCGCCTATCTTCTTGATTGCTTTCTTGTAGAAATCGTTCTCAATATTAGCATTTTTCTCGCGCATCTTAATGATTTCGTTCAGTACCTTGTTGGCTTCTTTTTCATCGGACTCTGTACCCTGTTGCTTCTTCAGCATGCGACGAACGAAAGAATCATTGTTGCGTTGCGCCTGACGCATCTGATGATAAGCTAGAAGAAGCTCGGAAGTTTCTTGCTTATTAAGTCCTAAGCGCTGGGTAATGTAGGCGTCAAACCGAGCTTTGAATTCTGTGGGATCAAAATGTGACTTTTTGGGGTTGCGTTGTGGATGCTCGCGTTGCATACCTTCGCAGACATTTGAAGTACAGATATTCTCTGCCAACCCTATCTGGGCGCTCAGGCAAAAAAGTAAAATAACGAGTAGGCTAGTTTTCTTCATAATTGTCATAATGGAAATCTTCGGCCGCACTCATATATTCATACATATCATTGGTGTTCAGGCCTGCCAAATAAAGATTGTTGGAAATCTCATATTCAGGAGCGTTGTTTTGTGCCGTCGTGGGGAAACGGTGCTCATGGATATGGGAAAATGCAAAGAATAAAACCACTGACGCAGCAATACCCGTGGTGTAGCGAAGCCACATGGGGAATTTTCCACTCTTCTTGAGGGTAAATTTCTTAGTGGGGGCAGCTTGCTTGTCTATGGCCATAAGGATTTGCTCCTGAAGTTGCTCAAAATATCCTTCGGGAACTTTAAAAGGTTCTATTTGTGGCTTTTCTGGAAGCATATATGTTGAATTATTCCGATATATTTGTTTGTCCTTTTGATAGTAGAATCTGAAAAAAGTTTAATATCGCGGTCATATTTTTTATTCGTGCTGTTTCATCCAAGCCTCAATTTTCTGTACGGCAAAATGATATGACGCTTTTAGTGCCCCGACGCTGGTGTCAAGTACCTCGCTCATTTCCTCATACTTCATCTCTTCGAAATATTTAAGGTTGAAAACGACTCTTTGCTTATCGGGTAGGGTAGCAATGGCCGCCTGTAGCAGGGCTTGTGCCTCGGAGCCATCAAAGTAACTGTCGCTTTTTAGGGTCAGAGCCACATCTGTATCGTCCAGAGAGAGAGACTGCTCCTTTTTCTTCTTGGACAAGAAGGTAAGTGATTCGTTTATGGCAATACGATAAAGCCATGTGGAGAGCTGAGCGTCTCCGCGAAATGAATCTAAAGACAACCAGGCTTTCAGAAAGACATTTTGGACCACATCATTGGCATCTTCGTGGTCAAGGACCAGACGCCGTACATTGCGATAGACATTCTGACTCTGAGACCTGACCAATTCCTCAAAAGCCTCTCGGCGAGTGGCTGGATTCTTAAGGCGACTGGTCAAATCATTCATCGGAACGGGTGTATCTAAGGATAAATTGGTGGCTGGAATTATGCAATAGAGAATTTGCGTACAGTTTTGCCCACTTTCAATATATAGCAACCTTTGGGAAGCTTGAGGCTGATGAGGATATCGGCCTTCTCTATCTTCTTGGAATAGACTCGTAACCCTGTGATGTTATATACCTCAAGCACTTCTCCCATCCCATTTTGCACGCGAATGTTGCTACCATTGACGCTGATTATGGGATCCGTTTCTATCAGCGTCATCTCAATATGGCCCATAACAGGATTCTTGGCCACAGCGTTTCTTTCTGTAGCAAAGTAGGTGGAGATGGAAAGTAGGCTAATGAGTAAAAGTCTTATCATTAAGTGACGCTAAAATTCAATAATGCTGTGCTGTTGCACAATAGTCCATAGAATGCAAAAGTAAAGGTTCTGGTTCAAATTGAAAATCTTTTCTGTGAAAATGTGTGTTTTAGTGTAAGAAAAAGCATCATTAGTCAGAAAACAAAAGTATGAGCATGTGCGTTTCAAATATTTTGTAATATTTTAGCAAAATTAAAGCGTACCACCTAAAAGTGGTATTTGCAGAAGAAAAGTTACGACCATTAAACCTCTTTATTTCGTTACGATGTCCTATAATGCTCCCCAGTTATCTGAGCCCATTTTCATAGCGGGTCCTTGCGTTATTGAATCTGCAGAATTATTAGATTGCGTTGCTGCAGAGTTGGTAGAAATCAATAAATCTCTGGGAACAGATATTATCTTTAAGGCCTCGTTTGATAAGGCTAATCGCACCTCCTTGTCTGCTTATCGTGGTCCGGGACTGGATAAGGGGCTACAAATGCTGGCCGATGTAAAATCAAAATTTAACCTATCCATCACAACCGATATACATGAGGCTTGGCAGGCTGAACCTGTAGCACAGGTTGTTGACATACTGCAAATTCCTGCTTTCTTATGCAGACAGACCGATCTTCTGGTGGCAGCAGCCAAGACGGATTGTGTCGTGAACATAAAGAAAGGGCAGTTTCTCTCGGCCGATGATATGCAATATGCAGTTAATAAGTGTCGAGAGTCGGGGGCCAAAGAGGTGTGGCTGAGCGAACGTGGAAATTTCTTCGGGTATAATAACCTTGTCGTAGATTTCCGTAATATCCCTTTGATGAAACGTTGGACTGACCGAGTAGTTATGGATTGTACACACTCTGTCCAGCGGCCAGGTGGAGGAAAGGGTTCTACGTCTGGCGACCGTATTTTTGTGCCTGCCATGGCTAAGGCTGCCAAAGCATTTGGAGCTAATGGATTCTTTTTCGAGACTCATCCCGACCCGGAGAAGGCACTTAGCGATGGAAAGAATATGCTTTATTTAAAAGACCTTAAAGAAGTAATTAAAAGTCTGTTATGATACAAGAAGAATGGAGAGACATAGCGCTTACGTGCTTAAAGGATGAGGCGGCTGCCATAGAGGGACTGGCCTCTCACATAGATGACTTGTTTGAACAAGCCGTGGAGATTATTCTTTCTTGTAAGGGAAAACTGATCGTAACAGGGGTGGGAAAAAGTGGCCATATCGGAGCTAAAATTGCAGCTACTATGTCCTCTACTGGAACTCCCGCTTTTTTCATAAATCCTCTGGATGTATTTCACGGGGACCTTGGCGTAATTCGAAAAGAGGATGTAGTGTTGGCTATATCTAATTCGGGCCAGACAGACGAACTACTAAGATTTTTGCCCTATCTTCTAGAACAAAATATTCCTATTGTAGGGATGTCGGGCAATCCGAATTCAGATTTGGCACATTATTCTACAGTGCATCTGAATACTTTTGTAGAAAAAGAGACCGGTCCGCTCGGCTTGGCCCCCACGTCTTCCACAACTGCACAACTAGCAATGGGTGATGCTCTTGCTTGCGTGCTGATGGCTGCGAGAGGGTTTAAAGCCAAAGACTTTGCCACTTTTCATCCCGGCGGTACACTGGGGCGTCGTTTGCTTACGAACGCTTGCGATGTAATGCTTTCTGAGAATATGCCAATAGTATCTCCCGATACCAAGATGGGAGAAGCCGTTGTGCAGGTTAGTGAAGGACGGCTGGGACTCTGTGTGGCTGTTGAAAACAATAAAGTTGTCGGTCTGATAACGGATGGTGATGTGCGACGTGCTATTCAGCATTCTCACGATGACTTTTTCAAAAAGTCGGTGGCCGATTTTATGACTAAAAATCCGGTATGTGTTTCTCCGAAGACTAAGGTTTCAAAGATAGAATCTATTTTGCACGAACGAAAGATACATTGTGTTCTTGTGACCGACAGTGAGAAAAAATTGCTGGGAATAGTCGATTCGTTCAGCACACAGTTATAGGAGTACAGATGGCAGACTTCTTGCAGAATAGGATAGTGCAGAAGCGTTGGCGAATGTTGCCAATGCTTCTCTACTTTATGCTATTTGCGGAAATATCGTTTGCACAAGTTCGTGCCGACTCCGTATTTCGAAAGTCCTTAGAAGAATCGTTCAATATCCGCTTTTCAGATAATAACAGATTTGTGGTGTTCAAATCGGGAACTGAGAAGTTTGAAGATATGTTTAAGGCCATCGCTCAGGCAAGAAAGAGTGTACATTTAGAGTATTTTAATTTTAGAAATGACTCTATATCCAATCTTCTATTTGAATTGTTGGCTGAGCGAGTAGAACAAGGCGTTGAGGTAAGAGTACTGGTGGATGACTTTGGTAACTTATCTAACGACCGTCCTCTTCGTAAGAAGCATCTGAGAAAAATACGGGAAAGTGGCATAAAGATACATAGATACAACGCAATCAAATTTCCGTATGTCAATCACATATTTAGGCGCGATCATCGTAAGATTGTTGTTATTGACGGAATGATCGGGTACACTGGCGGAATGAATGTGGCAGACTACTATGTGGTTGGAAAACCGGAATTAGGGGCTTGGAGAGATTTTCATGCTCGCTTAGAAGGGGAAGTGGTCAATGATCTTCAGCGAGAATTTATTCAAATTTGGAACTTTTCTACTGGCGAGAACCTTTCGGGAGCGCAATATTATACAGGGTATAAGGAGGTGAAGGATTACTTTTATGATTTGGCTCAAAACAATGACTCTACGAATGGGCAGAAGGTTATTGGTTTGGTAAGCAAAGGTCCTTTTTCGCCACGCAATATGATACACAAAGCGTTTGTGCAGGGAATCCGTTCAGCCAATACTGAAATTACACTGATGAATCCATATTTCACCCTGTGTCGTCATGTAAGGAAAGAATTTCGTAAGGCGCTGAAGCGGGGGGTGCGCTTAAATATTCTGGTGTCGGCAAAAAGTGACATACCGATTACTCCCAGAGTGGTGGAGCATAACGTACACAGACTGATGAAGCGTGGGGCGAATGTGTACTTCTATGCGGATGGCTTTCAGCATGGGAAAGTTATGATGGTAGATAGCCTTTACACTTTCATGGGTAGTGCCAACCTTGACAGCCGTAGTCTTTGGCACGATTTTGAATGTAATGTGGCTGTCTGCGATAGTGTTACTACGCAGTTTTTCCTGCAACAATTCCAAAACGATAAGGAAAATGCAGCATGGCAATTGACGCCTGAAACTTGGAATAGCCACTTTTCTAAAAAGAAACGTAGGGGAGCCTGGTTCTGGCAATTTTTGTGGCCATTTCTTTAAACGGTGAAAATATAGGATATGGATTTATTTGAGCAAAACCCAATTGTGGAACAACCTATTATATCTGACGCGGCGACAAGACAGGCGCGCGACAGAGCATTTTCTATCTGCAAGGCCTTAGCCATAGTTTGTGTGGTCATTTCACATTCGGGTGCGCCATCGTTCCTGACGCATTTTGTTTTTCAATTTCATGTACCAGTCTTTTTTTTATGCGCCGGCTATTTTTTTAAAGAAAAATATGCTTCCAACTGGGCTGACTTTGTAGGTAAAAAGTTTAATCGACTTTATTTGCCGTTTCTGCGGTGGAGTCTGTTCTTTCTGATTGTACATAACTTATGGTTCTACACCGGTTTTCTTAATACGACCTATGGAAATGCCGAGGGAGGTGTGTTGGCCTATTATTCCTGGCACATATTTAGCCAGCGAGTTTGGTGTATAATCTTTAATATGTCGGGATACGATGAGTTTTTTGCAGGCTCTTTCTGGTTTTTCCGTGCATTGTTTATAGCCAGTCTGCTGTTCCTGTTATGCTATAAATTGTTTGAAAGAATCAGTAAGTCGTTACGTTTATCTGAAAGTCCGATAGGTATTGGTCTGGCAATAGCCGTGACCTTTCTGTTGCTGGGCTTGTGGCAGAGCGTTGAACACTTGACTATGACGGGAGTGGCTCAGGGGGGCTTCCGAGAAGTTCAGGCTGTACTTTTGATGGCATTAGGCTTTGTATTTTCTAAATATGAACTTGCAGAGCAACAAGTGCATAGGTATGTCTTCAAATTGAATTTTCCTGTAGCTGCAGTGTGCCTCCTTTATTTGTTGGTTAGTGCTTGGTACTATCCGACAAGTATGGGTTTTCGGGCGAATCTATTACAATGGATATGTCTTCCTGTGGCAGGTGTTGCAGGCTTCTTTATGTTACTTTGGCTTTCACGCCTTATAGATAATAAAGGCTGGGGCTGGCTGGCCGACAGTCTTGCATATATTGGAGATAGAACGCTCTATATTTTTGCTTTTCATCTTCTGGCTTTCCGTGTGGTAAGCGTGTTGAAAGTATGGATATTGGGACTACCTTGGAAGATGGTGGGCTGTCACACTGTAGTACATGTGGGAGAGGGGACAGACTTATTCTTCATACTCTACATAATTGCAGGTGTCGGTTTGCCTTTGTTGTGGTTGGCTGGCTACAGGAAATTAGTTGATAAGTATGATTTGCATATCAATTGGGCTAAGGTGTTCAACAAGACCGTGGGCAATCAGGTTATTAAGATTGTGGTATCTGTAGTTTCCTTTATATGCAGATGGATTTGGATAATAATACGAGTAGGTAGCCAATGGCTTTGGAGTTCTATAAAGTCTGTGTTGAAGAGCATCAAGCAGATTGTGGCTGCATCAAATGTGCGAGAAGAGTAGCCAATTAGCTACTCTTCTCGCACAAAAAGTTAAGCGTGTTTTTGTCCGGAGTTATGATTCGCTTTTGGCTTGTTGCCAAAGCCTTTCCATTTCCTCTAGCGATGCTTCTGTAAGCGATTTTCCGATAGCTTTAAGTTGTTCTTCCACGTAAGTGAACCTACGGATAAATTTCCTATTTGTCTGTTCCAACGCATTGTCGGGATTGATATGATAAAGGCGCGCTGCATTGATGAGACTAAAGAAAACATCTCCCATCTCCCTTTCGGCGGCCTCTTTATCCATACCTTCAACTTCCAGCTCAAACTCTTTTATTTCTTCCTTTACTTTATCCCACACATCTATAGGTCTGTCCCAGTCAAAGCCTACGCCTGCTGCTTTTTCCTGTATGCGGTATGCTTTTATTAGGGAGGGAAGACTTTGAGGAACACCACTTAAAACGGTTTTATTACCTCCTTTTTCATGCGTCTTTAGTTTTTCCCATTGACTGATAACCTCATCGGCGGTTTCGACTGTTGAAGTTACTGATTCCTGAGGCGGGTAAACATGAGGATGGCGGAAAATGAGTTTGTCACATAATGCATTGCAGACATCGGCTATGTCAAAATCTCCTTTTTCCTGTGCAATTTTTGCATAGAATACCACTTGCAGAAGCACATCTCCCAGTTCTTTGCGGATTTCGTCTTTGTCATTATTCAAAAGAGCATTGCTGAGTTCATACACTTCCTCAATCGTATTTGATCGTAGGCTTTCATTGGTCTGCTTGTGGTCCCAGGGACATTTTTCGCGTAATGTATCCATCACGTCCAAGAGCCTGCCGAACGCCGCCAGTTTTTCTTCTTTGGTATTCATAATTCAATTTTAATACTCCTATATTATATATATTACGACTACTTGAGGGCTATATGCATTCCTTCGTTGGCTAAAATGGCTTCTGGGAACACTTGTCGCGCTTCATTGAGTAGAAGTTTGTCGTCATCATAGCGAGTGGAGAAATGTCCCAGTAATAACTGTTTGGCTTCTGCCAGTTTTGCCATGCGACCAGCTTCTGAGGCTGTGGAATGTCCAACCTGGTGTGCATGTTCCTCTTCCGTCGTGGCATATGTGGCTTCGTGATAGAGAAGTGAGAGATTGCGAAGTAGAGGCGCATTTTCCGGACAAAAACCAGTATCGGAGCAATAGGCGTAAGACCTTGGAGAGCGCGCCGGACGAACTAATCTCATATGAGGAATAACTTCCCCCTCAGCAGTAATCCAATCTGCCCCTTCTTTAATATCGCGTATTGCATAGTGAGGTATCTTGTAAAAATCTATCATATCAGGCAGAATATGAGGAAGGGGCTGTGCCTCATCAAAACGATACCCACAGCAAGGTACCCTATGGCGCAACGGGATAGTAGTAACCTTGAAACTTTTTTCTTCTAAAATGCAGACTGATTCTTCAGTGGGAACGACATGTAGGTTTACCGGAAATGTAATTGCCCCTGAGTAGAATTTTAGTTGGGGGACAAAATAATCAACTATGCCTTGTGGACCATAGATTTCAATAGGTGCAGTGCGCTTTTGCAGGGACAGCGTGGACAAAAGGCCCATCAAACCAAAGCAATGGTCTCCATGTAGATGTGAGATGAATATGCCACGGAGTCGGGCAAAACTTAGTCCGGCTTTACGGAACTGTATCTGTGAACCCTCTCCACAGTCTATCATATAAAGCCAACTATGTATATCTACAACTTGACAAGCCGGATTGTGCCTGCAAGAGGGAATAGCGCTTCCACATCCGAGGATATAAATATCAAAAATATCCATCAAGCCGATATTATTGTAGTAGGGTTTTGCCAGAGCCAATCATTTGTCCCTCGCAGAAGATATATGTGGAATAAGTACCGGCACTCAGAAATTCCGATATGGGAACGAATAATGTCAATAAAGCTTCTTCGCCAGTGTAATCTATTGTCTTTTTGGCTGAGTATTGTATGGAAGCATTTTCATAGGTAATCGTTCCTGCGGGGGCTACGACTTCTTGATTGGGTTTCATTATCCTTACATATATCTCTTTTGTACCAGTTTTGGCAGTTACATTTCTAGAAATATTAAATGTAATGCTGAATCGTTTGGTATCTTTTATCTTCTTTGTACTCTTTCCGTTTTTCTTGAGAGCCACAAGTTGTACATTGGTTGCATTTAATTGGGACGCAACCTCAACGGTCTGGCGTAGCTGAGCGTTGTTTGAAGAAAGTTCCTCGTTGCGCAAGTGGGCCTGTTTGGCGTCTTCAAGCGCAGCATCACGTTCTCCTGTCAGTGCAATATTTAATTGTTGCAAAGAATCCACTTGCCGAATGTAATCTCGGAGAACGGCACGTACAGTTTCCAGTTCTTTTTTTAGCCGAAGAATCTCCGCGGCATCCGCAGCCTTTGTAGCTTTCAGTTCTTTCATCAATTGTTCTGCGCGACGTTGCTCTTGGTCTAACTTGACTAGCAAGGAGTCGTCGCGAACCACTTTTTTCATTTCTTCATACTCGTGAGCGAACTCTGCATATTGATTTTGTAGCTCTTCACGGTCTGCTTCTGCCAGTTTCTTAAGATCCTCCAATTCCTGACGGTCAGACTGGTTGCTTTGACAAGAGTATGAACTTAAAGAAATAAGCCCAACTGCTACTGCACCGAGCAACAGTTGGGTAAGATGATTTGATTTATGCATGAAAATATGCGGAAGGTAATATATTTATTAAAGGTCTAAAACAGTGTTCCATCCGTGAATGTCTGGCTCCGTGCCGTACATTATTCCAGTAAGGCGATTGTAGAGCAGGGTGCTTATAGGTCCAGGCTTTCCGTCTTTTGAGATTTGATAGGATACGCCTTTTTCTACATCGTCTATTTTATTTATAGGACTAATTACGGCTGCAGTTCCACACGCACCAGCTTCCTCAAAAGTGAGTAGTTCTTCTTCTGGAATTTGGCGACATTCTACACGAAGGCCTAAGTCTAGGGCAACTTGCTGTAAACTTTTGTTCGTAATAGAAGGCAGGATTGACGTGGACTTCGGGGTTATGTATGTATTGTCGCGGATTCCGAAGAAATTGGCCGCTCCACATTCGTCAATGTATTTCTTTTCTTTTGCATCCAAGTAGAACTCGCAAGCATAGCCTTGTTCGTGTGCCATGTGGTTGGCTAGTAATGAAGCAGCGTAGTTACCTCCTACTTTATACCGACCAGTTCCGAGCGGAGCGCTACGGTCAAATTGGCGTACAATCATATAATTATTTGTAGCAAAACCGCCTTTGAAGTAAGGGCCAACGGGGGTTACGAACATTAAAAAGGTGTAATCTTCTGCAGGACTGACGCCCACTTGTGCGGAGGTACCAATCAAGAGCGGGCGAATATACAATGAGGCGCCAGACTCGTAAGGTGGAATAAACCGCTTATTCAATTCTACTACTTTAATAGCCATTTCGCGGAAAAGTTCGGTCGAAACTTCTGCCATAACGATTCCTCGCGCTGTAGCCTGCATTCGTGCGGCATTTTCTTCAAGACGGAAAATTCTAACCTTACCATCAGGACACCGACGGGCTTTTAATCCCTCAAAAGCTTCCTGCCCGTAATGCAGACAAGTCGCAGCTATGCTGAGAGAAATATTCAAGTCATCAGTTACTTCTGGTTCACTCCATTTTCCATTGTGATAATAACTGCGGATATTATAGTCTGTGGGAATGTATCCGAAGCCAATTTTGTTCCATTCAATTTGTGGTTCCATAGGTTTTAGGTTTTATGTACGGCAAATATAGTCTTTCTCCATAATTAAATAAAGAAATTTTGCCAGATATTTCTTCCGTAGCATCTGAATAACGAAAATTTGAATGGTTTTGAGTAACTGGAAAATCCTCATATAGAGTGGCAATTTGGGACATTTGTCCGATTCTGTGTTTTTTTTGGGCTGATAGGGTGCTTTATTTAAGAGGAAATTACTAATATTGTAGCGCAATATGCCACATTGTTGGTTGTCTGCAAAGTATTTCATTCAGAAAATCAAACATTTATAACAACCTAATCAATTATTTAATTAAAAATGGCAACAACTAATGCTACCGCACCAAAGAGTGCAACCGCCCAACAGGGTGCTCCTAAAGCTAAAGCCTCCAAAGGTTTTACGGGAATTAAATCAGGTTTTGCAGTGATCTTATGCTGCTTCGTAATCGCAGTCTGCATCTTCCTGTTCGTTTTTGGTCAAACTTCCCACTTCCAAGGTGGTGCTGAGTCTGGCAAACCGTTTATGTTCTTGGTAGATGGCGACCTTAGCCCAATTACCGGTGACTTGATTGGTACGGTATATAAGGGTGGATTCATCGTACCTCTTATCTGGACCATGTTGTTTACGGTATTTGCTCTCGCCATTGAGCGCTTCTTCGCAATCCGTACAGCATACGGTAAGACCAGCCTTGCAAAATTCGTTACAGATATCAAATCTGCTCTCAAGCAAAATGATCTCGAAAAGGCTCAGAAGCTTTGTGATGCACAGCGTGGTTCTATCGCCAATGTAGTAGGTGCAACGCTTGCACGCTATAAGGAAATGGAAGCCAACAACGAGTTGGAGAAAGAACAAAAAGTTCTTTCCATCCAGAAAGCTCTTGATGAAGCAACCGCTCTTGAGATGCCAATGCTTCAGGAAAATCTTCCAATCGTTGGTACCATTATCACATTGGGTACTCTGACCGGTCTTCTTGGTACGGTTATCGGTATGATTCGTTCGTTCTCCGCTATGGGTGGTGGCGAAGGTGGCGCCGATTCTTCTGCTCTTGCAACCGGTATTTCTGAGGCCTTGGTTAATACGGCATCAGGTATCGCAACGGGTGCTCTCGCAGTTATTACCTACAACTATTTCACAAACAAAATTGACCGCTTGACCTTTGCTCTTGACGAGGTTGGCTTCTCTATCGTACAAACTTTCAACGCAACTCATTAATCACATAATTAAGGTATGGCCTTAGAGACACTTATTCTCTAAGACCTAAAGCAAATTAATATGGGACGATTTAAAATCAAAAAACAAGACACATTCATAGACATGACGCCTATGAGTGATGTGATGGTCCTGCTGCTTACCTTCTTTATGCTTACTGCAACGTTCGTAAAGGAAGAGCCCGTTAAGGTGGTGACGCCGGGTTCTGTTTCAGAAATCAAGATACCAGAAAGCAATCTGCTTACCATTTTTGTAAGGCCTGATGCAGACAACAAGTCCGGTAAGGTGTTTATGACAATGGATAGTAAGGAAGTTCTTGGTGCTATGGCTGACAAAGTATTGGGCCAGATAACTCCAGAAGAACGAAAGGCTTTCCAGTTGGCTCCTACTTTTGGCTTTTCAAAAGACTTGATGAAGAGTTGGCTCAATGCTCCGGCTGAGAACCGCAATAGTCTTCTTCAGAAGGAAGAGGCTGGTATTCCTTGCGACAGTGCTAATGACCAATTGAAAGAATGGGTTCAGGCAGCCCGTGATGCTGCAGGCGATAATATGCGCATTGCAATCAAGGCAGACCAGAAAACTCCCTACGCTGTAATTAAGAACGTTATGAATTCTCTTCGTAGTATTCACGAGAACCGTTATAACCTTATAACGTCTCTTAAGAATGGCGAAGAATAAATCCGAGAAATTATGGCAGGAAGTAAACAAAAGAAAATGAATGCCCGCGTCGACTTTACGCCGATGGTGGATATGATTATGTTGCTGGTTACATTCTTTATGCTTTGTACTACTTTGATGAAACCGCAGACGATGGAAATCGTAATGCCTTCAGATAAAGAAGACATTGATGATAAAAGTCGTTCTCAGGTGGCTGAATCAAAAGCTATCACTATTATGATTGCTGAAGACCGTAAGCTATATTTCTTCAAAGGTAAAGCTACTGATGATAATCTTGAAGCTACCGAATACGGCCAAGATGGTGTTCGCGCCATGCTTAAGGAGGCCAATGCAGTTGCACAAGAAAAAGTGGCCGAATTGAAAGCAAAGTTTGCAACGCAGCAAAGTTCTGACCCGAAAAAAGCCCTTGAGGCGAAGGAGCAATACAAGAAGGAACTCTCTGAAATACGTAATTCAGAAGATACTCCTAGTGTAATTATTAAGCCCTCCGACAAATCTACCTACAAGGACTTGATAGACCTTCTCGACGAGATGCAAATTTGTAGCATCGGTAAGTATGTAATTGACAAGTTCACGCCGCAAGATCAAGCAAAGATTGATCGGCTGAACGGAAAGTAGTAAACGATAAGAAAGTCAAAGATTATGTCTAAAGTGAATTTGACCGCCAAAGATTGGTGTGATCTGGTTTTTGAGGGACGTAACAAAGAGTACGGTGCTTATCGTTTGCGTGCCAATTCTGGCCGTCGCCAGCGTAATGCAGTTATTTGGGTGCTGATTTCAATCGCAGCCATCTTGCTACTTGCCTTTTCTTGGCAGGAAGTAAAGAATGCCTTTGGCTCAAATGCTGGTGATAGCGAAATGGAGACCGAATTTGCGGAACTCAAGAAGGAGGAACCGAAAGAAGAGAAGAAGATTGACAAACCCAAAGAAGAACCTAAAGAGGAAATCGTTGAGGTTAAATCTTCTATCCAATTTACCGTTCCTAAGATTGTAGATGACAATCAGGTTGAAAAGCAGAAGGAACTCAAAACTCAGGAGGATGTACAGAAGAGTAAGTTCACTGTAGCCTCTATGGATATTAAGGGTAGCGACAATGCCACCAAGACTATCGACGACCTCAAGAGCGATCAGAAAGCAGGTAGTACAAATACCGAGAAGAAGAAAGAAGAGGTTCAAGATAATGCTATGGTAGAAGTGCCTGCAACCTATCCGGGTGGAGAGGCCGCACTTATCGCTTTCGTGAACAGCAACACAGTTTATCCGGAAATAGCACAGGAACAAGAAGTGCAGGGTACTGTAGTGCTTCGCTTCAAGGTAGATAAGGATGGCTCTGTAAGCGATGTAAAAGTCAAGAAGAGCCTTACCAAAGAGTGCGATGCTGAAGCAATCAAGGTTGTTAAGAAACTGAAGCGTTTTATCCCTGCAAAATCTCAGGGTCATCCGGTAGCCGTTTGGTTTACACTTCCGGTACGCTTCCAGCTTCGATAAGCAAAAGAAGAGGATAGGCTTTTCGGCCGATTTCTCAGTGCTATATGTAGTGTGGACTATGGAGTATTTCCGTAGTCCACACTTTTTTATGCATATATGTCTTGCCTGGACCAAGTCAATGTATGTATAATATGATGAAATGCTTGCAATGTATTTCAAGAGGGGGACGTGTGTGACCAGATAGAGTGTGCAGGAACGTTTATAAATACCTATTATAAAGAGGGATTGGTAGATGGAGAGAAGGAATCTCTCGCGGAGTTGTTGGTAAGATGTTTAGGAGGGGAGGATAGGTATATATGACGCCACGAAGAGCAGGCGGATTGATAGAGTGGCGAGATTGGGAATGAGAGGCTTGACAAATATGGATAAAATGGAATAGCCGAAGGATAAATTAGTGGGATTTATTCCTATATTTGCATTGTCTTCTGTACCAAACTGGAAATTCCTGATTTTGATGTGCGGGAGACACGACATGATAAAAAAGCGTCACTTTCGCTTTGTCGGTTGGCTTCTTTGAACCTAGGAAATTCATCGCATATAGTCAATGACAATGCAACGGTTGATGCTACGAGTATGCAAGATTGGCATCTCGGGGTGTGCAGAGGGCAATTTTTTGCCTTCAAGCACACCTTCTAGGGACGTCATCGTGCTATACAGCGTAGGTATCACACTGTTTGTCAACTATATGGGGCTTCCTAGGGCCTAAAGAAGCTGGCAAACTTAGAAAAGTGGATACCTGCGTTTTTTTAATTATGTGGTTCACGGATCTGATAAATTTCTAAATCTCTCTTAGGGTATCGGGGATTCAGACTATTATGAGACAGAGGTTTTTCTCTATTTTATTGATGTTCGCCCTGGTGCTTTCGGGCATTTCGTGTAGCGGACTCTTGGGTGAGGATGAGTATTTTTATCCTTTTCAGTCTGACAAAGACGGCAAATGGGGGTTGATAAGCGACAAGGGGAATGTGTTGGCCGATGGTGAGTTTCAAAACGTACCGACCAATGTGATGAATGGTCGCTTCTTTGTTGAAAATGTGGATGGCCTATGGGAAATATACAAAGCCAATGAGAACTTGGAGACTGTAGGCGAAGAGTACAAGGACATCATTGAGTTTATAGGAAATGTAACGCCTGCAGTGAAAAAGGGGGAGCATATAACGCTCATTGACCGCGACGGAAATGTGAAGGCCACACTCGATAAGGCCGAAGGAAAGAATATTATCAGGTGTCGTAGGTTTGAATCCGGCTATGCCATCATCACAACAGAAGATGGCTTATCGGGAGCCATAAATATGAACGGTGAAGTTGTCATATCTCCTAAGTTTGCCGTGTTAATACCTGTGGCAAAAGGAAAATTTCTGGCCATAAAGGAGAAAGACATAGATGTGGAAAAGAATGAGTTTGTCATTTCTTTTGTAGATACCAAAGGTAAAAATGTATCCGACCTTAAAATCGGTACTGGGCAGAAGTATGTGAACCTAAATCCGGAGGCTTCTGACTTTGAGCATAGTCGCTTGGCTGTATCCACTAAGATTGACGATCAAGAACATTGGGGATATGTATCTTTTGATAAGGAAGTTCTGCTGAAGCCTTCGTCTAAAATTAAGTATTTAGGCCAGATTAAGGGGGATGACTTCATATTTTCCGATGGGAATAATTATGGAGTAAGAAATATTAAAGGAGATGTGATACTTAGGCCTAAGTATGACAATTTGGACTGGGTTACAGATGAGTTACTCGTATGTAGCAAGTCAGACGGAGAGTATGATTTGATAAATCTTAAAGGTGAAGTGCTCACGCAAGAGAGTTACCAGCGTATTTTGCCGATTCAGTTTGGGGGTAACCTTCCCGCTCAGATTTCCGACAATAGTTGGACTTTTATTTCCCACAAGGGGCAGGAAGTGTCAAGTAAGGATATGCCCGATATCTTTAATCTGTGGCTGAATCGCAAACTCTCCGATATCGAAAGCGATTTTGTTGATTATGATGGTATACTCAATAAACTAAAAATCGAGAAAGAGTCGTTATCCGGCTTTAAGATCTCGGCAACTCCTCTGCAGATAGTGCAGGCATACAATACGCTATATAGAAGTATCCCTACGGAGCGAGTTGAAGACGGCCATCTGATGGGTACAACTCCCGAAGATAATCGTGGGTGTGACCGTTTGGAGCTTACCTGGAACACACCTGGAGGAATCTATTACCGCACAAAGGTGTATTATAATGGCTACCTGACGCAAAGCAACTATTACGACTATGATGTGGCATGGTCCAATGACAAACCCACCTATGTACAGTCTGAAATCAAGTTTAGTGATGGCGGGGAAAAAGTCGGCCAGCTCTTCAAGAAAATCGTAGCTAAAGTTAAGGCATTCGGTTCTGTGTACAAACAGAATAGTGGAGCTGTAATGGTAAAGGTTTCTGATAATTTAGGCTATGTAGTGGGCCGTAAAACGCGCCGAGTCATGGTGACACTTATCAATGACAGCAATTATTTCAGGCAGTATGACATCTCTGAGTTTGCCAGTGAAAATGAACAGACCGAATCCTTTGAGGTTGCAGAAGAAGAGGCAACCGACTATTTGGAAGCCGATTCTGCCATTGCTGAAGTACCGACGGAATTGTAGGATAGGCTTTTCGGCCGATTGCTCAGTGTTATATGTAGTGTGGGCTATGGAGTATCTCCGTAGTCCACACTTTTTTCTCGGTTCTTTGATGGGAGAGAGTGTAATCGCAGTATGAGTCCTTAATTTTACACTGGATAATTAAATGCAACATAAGTTTGCGTGTCGATAGGATAGGAGCCCGGCTTGCGATCAGTAGGAAATATATTTGGGGACTTATGAGATTGTAACCGGCTGAAGCCCGAATCAATCCAGTTGATTATGCGCTATGCTACTGCGCCCACGAGTGTTCCGCTGAGTATTCCCACATATAGGGGCAGAGTCCTTATATAACGACAATGTATTAGTGCTTCTAAAAGAAAAATCTGGAAATCTTTACGGCCAAAGATAGAGCGAATTCGTAACTTCGCCATCTAAACGTATGGAACTATGAAAAAAATAGTATTCTTTATCAGTTGCGTCGCATTGATAATGGGGTGCAGCTCCAATAAGAAAGCAGATTACAGTTGGCTTACCAGTACAGACGTGCGTGTAGCCATAGATGAGACCTTTGAGCCTATTATGTCTGAGCAGATACAGCAGTTTGGTCTGACGTATGTGGATGCCGGTATGAAGCCCCTTTATTGTAGCGAGGATTCGGCCATTCGCCTGCTGGTGAACGACAGTCTGCGTTCTGTGGTGGTTACACGTCCCTTGAGCGACGGAGAAAAAAAGAAAATCTCGGCAGCTGGACACAGCGTGTCTTGGTCTTTGATTGCCTCCGATGCGTTTGCGCTCATCGTCAATAAGCAAAATACAGATACCGTTATTTCTGTCGAGGAACTTAAAGATATTGTCAATGGGAAAATTACACGTTGGGAACAACTCTCTCATGGGCAGAAAAAGGGTAGGCTAAGTCTGGTGTTTGACAATAGTTCATCCAGCACGGTACGCTATATGCGCGATAGCCTGTGTGGCGGTGCGCAGCTCCAAGGCAATGTCTTTGCACAGGGCTCCAATAAGGCTGTTATTGAGTTAGTGAAGCAAAACTCCGATGCCATCGGCGTTGTCGGCACCGACTGGCTACGCGAGGGAGATACCGTATTACCCAATTTTGATACGCTTCCAGTGAAAGTGATGCTCGTCTCCCGTACGTCAGATGAGGGCATCCGTCATTTCCGTCCGTATCAGTATTATATAGCCACGGGGGATTACCCCCTCGTACGTGGCGTCTATGCCATCACGACCGACCCGCGTACAAAGTCAATGGAGCGTAATTTCTACTTCTGGTTGAAGGGGCAAAAGGGCCAACTCATCTTTTGTAACAATTCCCAACTGCTTCCCACGATGCCGGTAACCGTTAAGGCCGTCAATGTCCATTAGGTAACAGGCTCTTCTCTGCTTTGCAGAGGGTGGGATCTTTGTAGAAACACATTTTTGCATATTTTGTAGCGCAGACAACTGGGTGTTTAAGTTGTCTGCGCTTATTCTTTATTTCGGAAGAACTGCTTCAGCGAGGCGATGCGCCACCACAATCCTCTTTTTCCTCCTTTGCGTACAAGTGTTTGTATATATTAAAATTATGTAAAACAAATATTTGATGTATTTTAAGTAAAGAGAAACTTTATTTTATAATGGCGTTGTGTTTTTCTATATGCCAATCTATCTTTTGCCTCTTTCGGCAAGATGAAACCTACGGGATTCTAAAAAAGACATTTGCTATATTATTCCCACTTGAATAGTGTAAGATAATATAGCAAATAACTTCAGCGCATTTTCTAATGCTGGCGGAAAGGATAGGATTCGAACCTACGAACCAGTTTTGCCGGTTACACGCTTTCCAGGCGTGCCTCTTCAACCACTCGAGCACCTTTCCAGTTGAGATGCGGTTGCAAATCGCGTGCAAATTTACACGATTTTTTCAAATTCAAGGCCCATGGGTCGATTTTTTTATGCCACAGGCTGAAAAGTGGCTCCGATTTCGTCCGATACCTATCTGCCCGAGGTTCCGTATTATGCAATCGGCTCACTGTCTTATGCCGTTTTTCGCTACATAGAGGAAGGTTGGAGTTCACACTGTGAAATTTGAATTTCACAGTGTGAAACGCACATTTCACAGTGTGAAATCTGTCAGCACATAAGCGTGTGGGCAGAGAGTAGGGGAAAACGGTCAGCGCGCATTATCTGTGGGAAGCTGTGCATCCATCCGTTTGAGTTCACGCATCAGTTTTCGAAGCAGGCGCTTATGGAGTCGGGGCTTTTCAGCTTTCAAATCGTGAGTTTCGCCAATGTCGTGGCGGATATCATAGAGTACGCTGTGGCCCGATTGCCAGTAATAGATGAGATGATAATTGCCATGCAGAATGGCAGAGTAGGGCCCGTAGCCGTCAGCCTCTTCTACTCCTTCTGTCCAAAGATTGGGATAGTGCCAGATAATCTGTCTGCCGGTATCAATATGTTGTCCTTTCAGTGCAGGCACAAAACTGCATCCGTCTATGGTCTGACTGGTCTGATACCGGCTGATGCCTGCCATCTCGATAAGAGTAGGGAAAAAGTCCTCTATCATGACGCGGTGCGCACTGATTGTGCCGCCCTGTGTCACGCCGGGCCAGACTACCATCATAGGCTCTCGGACGCCACCCATAAGTGCGGAGCCTTTTCCACCTCTTGCCGGGAAATTCTGATCGTAGTTGTAGCGTCCTTGTCGGGGCCAAATGGCCTGTCCGCCGTTGTCGGACATAAATAGCACTATCGTGTTGTCGCGCACCTCGGTACGCTGGTCCAGAAAGTCCAGTAAATCGCCCAGACTCTTGTCCATACCTTCCAACAGCGCCGCATGATTTATCTCCTGCTCGCTGAGCGGTGCGCAGAGCAGACTATCGTATTTTCCACTGCCATCAGGCTCCTGATAATGAGAAACGAAGCGTGTGTCGGCATCATAGGGGACGTGGATGGCGTAGTGGCTCATATAGAGGAAAAACGGTTTCCGCTCCTCTGACTCCTCTGAGGTGTCAAGATGTTGGCGCAGGGTCTTGAGGGCTTCCTGCGTCAAGGCTTCTGTCAGGAATATGTCCTGACCATAATACTGTTCCAGTCCGCTCACATGGAAACGGCCTTCTCCAAAGTTTTTCGTTCCCAGATAACTGGCCGGCCCTCCGATAGCACTACCGGCTATGTTTACGTCGAAACCGAAGGTGTGCGGGTCGGCTCCAGGTGTTTCCCGCGCCCCAAAATGTGCTTTTCCACAGTGGATAGTATAATATCCGTTGTCTTTCAGCACCTGTGGCAGGGCGGTAATGAGGGTGGCGTTTTTACGGGCCTTATCCGAGGAGACTGTATCTGGCTGTATGCCATTGTAATGCCAGTCCGGCACGTTGAAAACCCCGTTCTGCACATCAGTGGGTTGGTCGTATTCAAGTGTCCAGTTAGTGACGCGATGGCGCGCAGCGTTCATTCCTGACAGCAGACTGCAACGCGACGGCGAAGATATGGCGCAGGCATACGCTTCCATAAAGCGGACACCCTGACGAGCCATGCGTTCCATGTTGGGCGTATGGTAACGCGCGTTCAGGGGAGTCCGTTCCTGATAAAACGGTACGCTGGTTTCTTGCCAGCCCATATCGTCCACAAGGAAGAGTATGAGGTTGGGTCGCTGTTGCGCGAAACCGCAGGAGCAGAGTAGGGCACTGGCTACGGAGCCTATTGCACGAGCCGATTTCATAAGGCTGTCAGATTTTTACCACATTGTCTGAATGGGTAAAATAATCTATTTCGCTGACAATAGCGCGCGAGACTTCGGGCTGAATATAGGTAAGATGCTCGTTGCGGGCTATGGACTGCAGGAAAGATATTATCATATATCGGATGCCCTCTCCGTCGTTCTGATAGAAATAGCGCAGATTGTCGGCCGGGTTTTCAAAGCGAATCTCGAAATAGGAGGTTTTCCACCAAGGGGCTGGAACATAGATGTAACCCTCTGTGCCGGAGATAATCAGTTCTCCTTCCGATTTGACGCCCTTACCTACCTTAATGGAGGCTACAGCGTGAGGATAGACAAAGGATACTTTTGTAAAAAGGTCGAGACCGTCGTGTTCGTCGGAATAGTGGCTGACGACAGACTTCTGTACAAAGTCTGTGCCTAATAACTGGAAGACGGGAAGTAAGGCTGTGGGTCCCCACTGGCACATACTATTCCACGTATTCGACAGGTCTTTGCCCCGTTTTAATGCCAGATCGGTCAGGCTGGTGCATACGGCATCGACAGAGACTATTCTGCCGATTTTACCACTCTTTGCCATCAGCAACAAGCGCGAATAAGCCAGCGAATAGGCGGTTTTGACAGAGTCCATCAATATGCAACCTTGCTGCTGGGCCAGGGCTGTCAGTTCGTCCCACTGTTCGGACAGAAGCGTGGTAGGGGCCTCGCAGATGACGTGCTTACCGCGCAAAAGGGCTTGACGGACTTGGGAATAGTGGTGTGCGGGATGGGATACAATATATACGGCATCGCTTACATCAAGCAGTTCGTCTAAATTCTTCGCATTAAGAGGCAACCGGGTAATGGCTTCCGACAGAAAAGTCTGTTCTTCTGCGTAGAACCCCGATATAGTCACACCGTTTACGAAGTGGCTTTCAGCCTCAAATTTATTGACCATATTCAACTCACCTACCAGTCCGATGCGTACGTTTCTGCTTTGTGTACGCAAGTCGGTACTGGAGACACCTTCTGTGCGAGGGAGATATACTACACGGCAATAATCCCGCAAGTAGTCAAAATGGCCCTCCCAATCGGAACCAATAGCAAAGATGTCAATGCCATAGCGACGTATGTCGTCTATCTTCTGCCCGTCATATTCTTCCACTATGATTTCGTCGGCTAACCCCGTGGCGCGCACGGCTTCAATACGCTCGACGAGCGATTGTTGCACATTTATCTTTCCGCGCGCCTGGTCAAAAGCGTCGGCCGTTACTCCCACGATGAGATAGTCGCCTAGAGCCTTTGCACGTTCCAGCAGGCGTATGTGTCCGTAATGGAGAAGATCGTAGGTGCCGTAAGTGATTACCTTTACCATATAATACTATGAGTTGTTCCGCTTATATGGCGGAAGTTTTATTAAGAAGAATACAGAACGTAGTGCCTTCTGCCGAACTGCTCTTCACAAAGATTTTGCCCCGATGGTACTCTTCTATTATTCTTCGAGCCAGCGACAGACCCAGTCCCCAGCCACGTGTCTTGGTGGTATAACCCGGTTTGAAGACGCGCTTCCATTTATTTTTGGGTATGCCTTTGCCTGTGTCTGACACTTCAGCGACAATGTGGCGGGAGGTCTCAGCAATACGCAAAGTAAGGGTTCCCGAACCCTCCATGGCGTCTATGGCATTCTTGCACAAGTTTTCTATCACCCATTCAAATAGGGGAGCATTGACTTCTGCTATTACATCCTGCTCGGGGAAAGCTTCAATGAACTCGATGTGCTTTCCTGCACGCTTACCCACATAGGAAACGACGCGACGTAATACGTCCTGCAAAGATTGCGCTTCAAGTATGGGAACAGAACCTATCTTTGAAAAGCGGTCGGCTATGAGTTGCAGTCGCTGGATGTCCTTGTCTATTTCGGGAATAAGGGGATCTTCCGGATATTCATCGCTCAATATAGCGGCTCCGGCTACGAGCGAGGAGAGCGGAGTACCGAGTTGGTGGGCCGTCTCGCGCGACAGTCCGACCCAAACCTTGTTCTGTTCACTTCGTTTCGCGGCCAGAAGCACCGCAAAAGCCAGCAACAAGAGCAGAGCCACTACGGCAAGTTGTATGTATGGAAACCAAGTGAGGCGTCGTAGCAATAACGAAGATTCATAATAGACAAACATATTGGCGTTATCGCTTAACGGTGTGACTATGTAGTTGCCGTTGGCCTTCATATATTCCGCGCGGGCCTTTAATGCTTCCAGTGTTTGGCGGTGGGCTGGCGTGGTGGGGTCGGAC
Source organism: Alloprevotella sp. (assembly GCA_017478625.1). GTDB lineage: Bacteria > Bacteroidota > Bacteroidia > Bacteroidales > Bacteroidaceae > Alloprevotella. Next base: position 37,098 of record JAFVDF010000005.1, on the reverse strand, counting down.
AGAGCTATTTCAATACTGTCCTGAGGAATGGACATATTTCTGGCCGCAGCCACCTCTCCCGACTCGTAGAGTGCTACGACAGGTATGGTGTTGTTGTCATTCAGCACGTGCCAGACGAGATTGAGGTCCGTGGTCTCATCGGCTTCTGTAAAAGAGCGCATGGCTGTTGCCCAGATTTCCACCCGCTGTTGCTCCTGCTTCTTCAAGTCTGATATGAGCGCATTGCTTACCCATAAGGACGTACAGGCTATCAATAGGGCTACTAACAGAAATACTATTTTGAACGCTCGGTTGATCACGGATTCTGATGATTTTCCTTGAGTTGCAGATTGATTTCCTCTATGTATCCGAGTACGTCATCCCGTCCTTTTCCAGACAGACTGCTTGTTACAAAAATGGGAGGTAGTTCTTCCCATTCTTCTTTTAGTTTTCGTTGGAAAGAGGCCACATTTTTAGCCACATTTGTAGCCGACAATTTATCCGACTTAGTGAAGATGATGGCAAAAGGGATTCCCTCTTCGCCCAGTGTATGGATAAATGCTAAATCTATATGCTGAGGTTCCAGACGGGCATCCACTAGGACGAACAGACAGTCTAGTTGTTCCCGCTTCCGGATGTAGGAGCCTATCATACGGCGTAATTCTTCCTGAACGGCTTTGCCTCGTTTGGCATATCCATAGCCAGGAAGATCTACAAGCATCCAACTGTCGTTGATCTTAAAGAAATTGATGAGCAGGGTCTTACCGGGTGTGGCAGAAGTCTTGGCAAGCCCCTTGCGCCCCGTAAGAGCGTTTATCAGAGAACTCTTGCCGACATTACTCCGACCTATGAAAGCATATTCGGGACAGGTCGTAGGCGGACATTGGCTTATCTTAGATGCACTTATGAGGAACTCTGCCGATTTTATAACCATATAATTTCGTTGAGGGAGAGGACAGTCTGTTCCTGCAAAGATAATCTATTTCTGTAAACAAAGTCCGTGTGGCTGTTGCATTTTGATGTTTTAGGATAGGGCGGGGTAGTGTGTCGTATGCCAGACCGTGTGTTTCGACACGCTTATGGTATGGGGATATGCAAATATTTCATATATTTGTAGCACTATTTAATCCGTCAAATGGAAACACATCATCATCACCACCATCATCATGTAGAGGCGCCGAAATCGCTAAATTCGGTTTTTGTCCTTTGCATAGTGCTGAATGTACTGTTTGTCGTGGTGGAAACCGGTGTCGGTTTTTATAGCCATTCCTTGGGCCTGCTCTCAGATGCGGGGCACAATCTGAGTGACGTATTCTCTCTTGTACTTGCATTAGTGGCCATCCATCTCGCCCGTTTGCATAGTTCGGAAACCTTCTCGTACGGATACAAGAAAAGCACTATTTTGATTTCTCTACTTAATGCGATTATTCTGCTCATCGCAGTGGGAGCTATTGTCATAGAGAGCATACACAAGTTCATAACTCCAGAACCCGTCAGTGGAGAGATGATTTCCTGGACGGCAGGTGTGGGAATCGTCATCAACGGCCTGACGGCTTGGCTTCTTATGCCACGCGGAAATAAAGACCTCAATGTACGGGGAGCCTACCTCCACATGGTTGCAGACACGCTTGTATCGGTAGGAGTGGTCGTGAGTGGCGTGATTATCATCCTCACAGGCTGGACTTACATTGACCCGATAATTTCACTTATTATTGCTATTGTTATTCTCATTTCGACGTTGCATCTCTTGTCCGAGAGCCTGCGCCTCAGTTTAGACGGAACGCCGGAGGAAATAGACCCACAGGTCGTTCGTAATACCATATTGAACTGTGAGCATATTCTGGATGTCCACCATATACATATATGGGCTATTTCTACTACGGAAGTGGCATTGACAGCACACCTCGTAGTGGACTCGCTTGATGAAATAGAGCGAGTAAAGGCAGAAGTCAAGAGTTCCCTCCTTGCAGCAGGAATACAGCATAGTACGCTCGAACTGGAACTGCCTGATGCCCATTGTTCTGACCACGATTGCGACTGTCTGCATACGGACCACGAACACACATCTAATGACTAACACACCCACACTATATGTCGGAACAATTCTCATCACGTCTGCTTGAACATTGTGTAGAGGCTTTCTCCCAACTTCCAGGCGTGGGCCGGCGTACAGCCCTGCGCTATGTGCTTAGCCTCTTGCATCGCAAGAAGGAAGATGCTATGGTGCTGGCTCAAAGTATAAGCCAACTGCTTGAGGAGGTAAAGTATTGCTCCGTATGCCATAACATATCAGATACCGAGGTATGCGACTTGTGTGCAGACCCCCAGCGCGATCATTCTACAATATGTGTGGTGGAAAATATCCGAGGGGTGATGACCATTGAAAGTACAGGCATTTACCGTGGGCTATACCATGTGCTTGGGGGCATTATATCGCCCATTGACGGCATTGGTCCTGATGAGCTGGAGATAGATTCTCTCATTGAACGGGTACAGTCGGGCGAAGTGAAAGAAGTGATTTTCGCACTCAACCCTACGATGGAAGGCGACACCACAATATTCTATATTTCCCGAAAATTATCCAATCAGGATATTACTATGACTACATTGGCCCGTGGAGTAAGCGTAGGCGATGATTTGGAGTACGCAGATGAAATCACATTGGGCCGTTCAATCGTTAATCGTGTCTGTCTGGACGCACAAAAACCTTAAGATTCATTATGAAAATATCCCGCGTTCTACTAATGGCTTCCTGGGGATATGCGCTTTTATTCCTGTTGATTCATTTCTCGGGTATTTTGCCCAAAGTCCTATCGGATGACCCTACACTGCTGTATGTGTGCCACCTCTTCTGTGTGCTGATAGCCATCGCAGGTGTCTATTTTTCCTGCCGATTCTTCCAGTTTGAGCGTGTGAAGCGCTATATAACCGAAAAACCTAATGACGACCGTTTGGGGAGAATGCAACTTTTCCGCACCGCTATTATATCTGCCGCCGTTGTAAGTACGTCGGTACTCAATATGCTTGCGGGGACGCAGACTACGTTCTATTGTGCTATAATCTGCCTGCTCGGTAGTTTTTTGTGCTGGCCACGAAACGAAGCAAAGTAACAATCCGTTCAAGACCTTATGCCACAACTGAGCATCCTTATTGTAAGTTATAATGTCAAGCACTACCTGTGGCAGTGCCTGCGTTCTGTCTGGCTATCGGCCAAAGATATGGATGCAGAAGTTATTGTCGTGGATAATGCGTCTAAGGATGGAAGTGTAGAGTATTTGAGAGATTTTTATCCGGAGGCCAATTATCCCCATCTTACAATTGTTGCATCTGACGAAAATCTGGGGTTTGGACGGGCGAATAACCTTGCCTTGCAGAAGGCTAGGGGAGAATACATCCTCTTTCTTAATCCAGATACGGTCTTGACAGAACATACGTTGGCAGACTGCCTTGCTTTTGCCCGACAGCACGAAGATATGGGAGCATTGGGTGTCCGGATGTTGAAAGACAATGGAAGTTTTGCCCCCGAATCACGGCGCGGATTACCCACTCCTTGGGTCTCCTTCTGCAAAGTGACGGGGCTTACCGCACTTTTTCCAAGAAGTCGGACCTTTGGACGCTATTATCAGAACACTACACCACAGGATCAGGCTTGCCCTATAGATATCGTGAGCGGAGCCTTTATGATGGTTCGGCGTAGCATACTGGAAGAGGTAGGAGGCTTTGACGAGCAGTTCTTTATGTACGGAGAAGACATAGACTTGTCGTATCGCATACTTCAAGCAGGGTATCAAAACTACTACTGCCCCACACCGATTCTACACTATAAGGGAGAAAGTACGCAAAAGGACTCTTTGCGCTATGTACAGCACTTTCATGAGGCTATGCTCTTCTTCTATCGTAAACATTTTCATCGGTCGCATCGCGCATTAAGTTTCTTTGTGGAGTCTGCCATACGCCTGCGCGCATTCATACATCGCCTAAAGCGGAAAACGCCCAAGGTAGAAAAAGAACAGCTAACAGGCATTCTGTCTTTCAGGGGCTACTATTATGAATTTAAGTATCTGCCCTCAGAAGGTGCGATTATCAATCTGGATGTACCCTCCTTTGTTACGGGAGATAGCGGTATCGAAGACGCCTCTATCTACTGTTATGACACAAGAGATTTTACTTATGCCGAGATATTGGATGAAATGATAAATTCTAACCACAAGCATTTCGTCGGATTCTTTTATTATCCACTCCAAAAACTCATTACAGCAGGTGGAAACTATACGGTAGTACCGCCCAATAGAGCACCACACAGATGATAACCTTACGCCCCCTCGAACCCGAAGACTTAGATATTCTTTATACTATAGAAAATGCGCCTGAATCTTGGAGTATTGGACTACCCGGGACTCTCTATTCGCGCTTCTCTTTGCGTAAATATATTTTAAGTCAAACCTCCAGCCTTACAGAACAGGGTCAGTTGCGCCAAGTCATAGACCTTGACGGTAGGGCCATAGGTCTGATCGACTTATTTGATTACGACGCCATTGCTCAACGGGCAGAAGTGGGAATAGCAGTGCTGAAAACCGAGCGACATAACGGATATGCTACAGAGGCGCTTCGGCTTCTGATCTTGCAGGCTCGCCAGACACTCAACCTCCATCAGCTTACAGCAAAAATTACGCCATATTCTAATCCGTCCTGCAATCAGGTTTTTGAGCACAATGGATTTTGCCTTATTGCCACATTACCCGACTGGAGTTTTCAATCAGGCCATTTTGTAGATATTGCTCTCTACAGCCTCATTCTATAATACCTCCATTCTATAGCGCCCGAAGTGGTTTCTGTTAGACAGAGTTGTGGTGAGCCTTAATCTTGACAGAGAATACGTGATAATATCTGTTGTTTTTACTTCATTGTCACAATTCGCTGTGCTATCATATTCCGATATTCTCTGGTAGAGAATTGTTTTCGTACCGATACGCTGTGACCTTATTCTTGGATTTGTTGCGCCAGAGCCTTAACACGTCCATCTCTTTCCATTATTATAGAGTGTCATCCTTTTTGATTTGTTGTTTCAATGACTTATTGAGCGAACTATGTAGATGTTTGGTACATCTATTTCTCAGACTCAATTATTCAAAAAAGTCCTCATATCAACTCGTTCAATACATAAATTCGTCTCCCTCTTTGGTAAAAAACACTCTCGGATATGATTTTTTTTCTGATAATCCTTTGCAGTTATAAAATTCCATTATACTTTTGCACCGAATTTCACAGAGGTGATTTCGTAAATCCTGGTGCGTTAGTTCAGTTGGTTAGAATATCTGCCTGTCACGCAGGGGGTCACGGGTTCGAGTCCCGTACGCACCGCCAACAAAGAAAAGCGAGAACATTAAGTTCCCGCTTTTCTTTTCTATTAGAACGTTGGGCAAAAGTGTCGGAGTTTTACAATGCGATCTGTGTCTGCTAATAAGGATAAAAAGACAGAAAAAGCGTGCCACAAATTGCGGCACGCTATGCGTTAGGGATATTAGCTGAATGGCGGAGATTACAAGCTTCTTTCTTACAGATTTTTGGGCTACGGCTCAACATGGATACAAGTTTTTCTGCATTCGCCTTGCACCAAAAGGCACGTTAGCCCGCCCCGTTAAGGGAAACGTCCTACCAAGTAATAACTTTATCGACGATAGCCTGTTGCTCGCTGGAAGTGCGGCGGAGATATATGCGCGTGGTCTCTATGCTTTCGTGTCCCATCAAGTCGGCCAGCAAGGATATGTCGTTGAACTTCTCCAAAAAGTTTTTGGCGAAGCGGTGGCGGAAGGAGTGCGGATAGACCACCTTTGTGTTCAGCCCGTAGCGTTCTGCGTAGATTTTGAGCTGCTGGGAAATGCCACGTGTGGTGATGCGTTGCCCGAAACGGTTTAGGAACAAATAGCCTGTAGTGCGTTACTGTTTCTGTAGCCAAACCTGCGTTTCCTCGCGTAGTTTCTTGGGGATAAACAAACGGCGTATCTTGCCGCCTTTGCTGTAGATGTCGAAGTACCCGATGAGTACGTGCTCCACCTTGATTTGTACCAACTCGCTTACACGTGCACCCGTGGCTGCGAGGAAGCGCACGACGAAGTACCATTCCTGGTTGGACTCGTGGCGCAGTTTGTTCTTGAGGAAAACGTAGTCGGCATTGGAGATGACGTTTTCCAAGTGCGAACGCTGCTGCACCTTGACGGATTTAAGGTGCAGTTGCGGTCGGCGCACAAAAAAATGAGATACTTGTTTAGTGCTTGGATGCGTAGGTTCACCGTTTTGGGTTTGAACGTCTCTATAAGGTGCGTCTTAGAAAGCAACAAGTTCCGTTTGTTGAGTTCCTTGTAGTGCGCAAAGAAGTCGCGCACGGCGAAGTTGTAGGCTCTCACCGTGTTTTGAGACATTAGGTATTACCGGCAATACAGGTCGCAGTACTGGGGAACATCTGCACATCACCTGCAAATACGAACGAAAGAGTATCAATCCAATCATTATTATCAACCACATCACGTCTCAGTACAATAAATAAGTGGAACGCTGTCCCACCTATTGGATAATTTGTAATTCGAGAGATTTTTCGTGGATATTGTTTTGATGTAATGTCGTTTATCACATTACACCTCATAATTCTTCTTTGATTTTGACATTCTCTATTTTGGAGCAGAGCCAACCTTTAAGTCCTACGACAACTTAGCAACCAACTCCCATGCAAGATCTTCCGCATCGCTTCTACTCACGGCTGTTATCTTTAGCGTCTCTCGCTTATCAAGTTCTGTAGTTACATCCAGACTATAATGATGCACTACATGCAATTACTTTCCAAGTCTCGGCCAACCAGTTCAGTTGACCAATTGATAGTGGATGCAGGTGCTTTACGGATGTCTTTCAACGTTTTTACTTTTATAGGGGCATCTGTTCCGTCTGAATTTACTTTCTTGAAGCGTTTATATCCGCACGAACAGCAGCTGACGTGGGGATATTTTCACCGCCTATGATGGCATTTTTACGGTACTCAAACAAAAAGTCAGTTTCTGTCAAGTCGCCTGTGCAATATATAATATCAAAGACTTCACTGCCACAATCCGGACTTTTCGTCGGTTTGCGTGTTACATTGATAATTCGTATCTTCTATCATCCGACATACTCATATCATAAATTCATTTAATCTTCATACGAAAATAATGATTTTCATGTTATTCCCTTGTTTGTGGTCCTATTATCTGAATCTGTATTATTTCTTACGATAATGCTACGAATAATCGCAACATTATTTACAGTCAAGGCATAACTTGCCAATGGAATCTGTTTGATACTGACGGTTAGCATATCAATTGGCCAACACAAATAGTTTTCTTGAATCACTTTCGCAAACAATTCATTGGTATCCATCCAAATTCTGTCATACCATAACCTTCTTTTTGAAGATAGATCGTTACACGAACATCTGAATCGGCATAATATGAGCCAGTTTTAAAAAAGGAGCCGTCCCAATAAATAGAATATATAGCCTGATTGGAATACTTTGTATAATATGTTTGGGGGAGTTGGTTTTGAAGGCTATTTATAGTTGCTTCTTTTGTTTGTAATTCATTGTACAAGTTACTCCGTTGCCAACTCAAATGGTCATTTCTTTCATAAGATTCATACAGTGCATAAGATAATATGCAAAGTGCAAAAAAGAAGAGAAACGATACAATAGCCCACCAATTTGTCTTTTTAGTTGTATTTTGTTCTTCTCGGATTATTTCTCCGCAATCATTAATTTTAAATTCTTGTCCCATGTTAGATTTTATAAATGGTTAAAAGGGGAACCACATTTCCCGGAACCACATTTCCCCTGAAAGATAAGAAAATAAACCAATCAAAAGTCCTACAATAATAAAAAACCATAGGCAACAATTGGCTTCTCCATTATCTTTGTGCTCGGTTTTGGAATTGCGACCTTTATCCAATAGTTTTTGTCGAGTTGCTTCTTTACGCATCTCGGGAGGCAGATGTGGGTTGTCCCAAACTATTCTTCTCACGGTAATGGCTCTTTCTTTCAGACAAGCCTCAAGCACTTTGGAGTTCTGAGATTCAGCTGCAAGTTGTTTCCTAACTTTTATGTTCAAAGGAACACCTTTTAAGTATTCCTGTTCAAGAGTTAATAGTTCATTATCTTCTCTGATAATTTCACCATACTCATTAACCTTAAAATCCATTCCCATAATGCTTATTTCTTTTAGTCGTTAGGAAATTATATCTATTATATGCACGCCGTTTAAGTTCATTAAATAAATCTTCGTCATATTTTGACTCTATTAAGTCTGACTCTTGCATATCAGCTATACAATACAAAGCATCAATATTCTTTGAAAAAACGATAATGTTCTTTAGAAACTCTGGGGACAATTGACAGAATTCACTATTTGTTGCTACACAAGAACTAACAATACGATATATCATCTCCATAAAATCGATAGCTCGTTCAGAAGAATAATTGTTAATAAGATCAACAGGTGGCCTATTAGGTTGGCTTATATGATTTTTCACTATAAGCTCCCATAATTCGAAATCATCAACTGTATCAAGTAGGCCATTGCACTGAGAAAATTCTATTTGTTCACCAGCCAACATTCTTTTTCTAAGAATAAACTCTTCCTGAGTTGCCTCTTCTTGTGTCTGAATAGAAGTAATAAGAAGACGGTTGTTATTCTCCAAGGAAAAAGGGTTAGTGTTTGTTATATCATTTTGGTCCACTGAATCTGATTCAATTTCATTATCCTGCCTTAATATTGTACCATCCTCTTTTATAACATAAGAGGAAGTAGAGGAGGATGTGTTACTCTTATATACAAAATAGGCTAATAATAAAATTACAATTGCGAGTAGCAATATGATGATTCCCATTTTATACAGATTTTATGCTTTTAATGGATTGAGAAATGCTAGAAAGTTTCTTTACAAAGAATCTTGACACAATAAAATATAGGCCAACAGCCACTGATACAAAAGCCAACCCCAACAAAATCTCAAAATCTGAATGATACTCATATAGCACATACAATCCAAATCCCAAACAACTTATACCTATGATAACACAGATAATAAGCCACCTAAAGATATTTACATATCGTTCACCATAGTCAGCTTTCTTTAACTCATTAGGGAAATTATCTAATTGTAGAGTCTCAACATATTCTCTGTAATCTAGGCGTTTTGCAACTTTCTTGCAAATCTGATAACATTTCTTACGAGCTTTATATGCTGCTAATATATCATCTTTATTTGCTCCAACTCGAATAATGTTAAGCATCGCAACATCTAATTCATTAGAAACGCGTTTAATTGTACCGTCTTCTGCAATAGCAAAATTTTCCTTGATATTACTATTCATTCCCATATTTATTCTCTAATTATTGTTCCATCTTCTGCAATGCGAAATCCTAAATGAGGATTAAACATTTCATCGAAACATTCAAAATACTTTGCTTCGTACCATTCACCACCAAGTGTGTTGGTTGTAATCAATGTGTCTTCAAGCAAAGGATACTCCTTAATCTCAGACAATGAAAATGGCCCAAATATAGTATCTTCAAAATTCACATAAAACTGAAGGTCAGGAGATGAAAAAACATCTCCTGATTCAGTAGTATCTGTTTTCTTTTTACAACCAAAAAGGCGTTTAAAGAATCCCATAACTATTTATGCCTTTTGACCGAATGTGTTAAGATTATATATTCTATTGACAGTGTTATGCTGTTTCACAAATCTAGACATCACAAAAATTCCCCACAGCAATTGAACAGCATATATTATCCAATATATATCCATCATATAACACAGGGAAGCATATTGCTCTGCAAAAGTCATTAGTAATGTAACTAACATTAAACAAACGAGACTCCCACCGCTTAGTATGCCTCCATCTTTTCTATTCCGCGAGAGATAAGAGTATTCTCTATCTGCCCACTTATACTGCCACACAAAGGCATATATGCCGAGTGTTATTATTGATAGCAGAATTGCACCCCAGAAACCTCTTGTATGCTTCCCGTCGTCAGCGCATGAGATGTTTGTCTCTTTTGCCATTGCAAACATGACTACAACACCATATATACCTAATGTAAGGAAAGATAGTAGCCAAATCTTCCACACTTTACGATTTGTAGGTAGCACCTGTGGTGTTGTTCCTTTTACTGAAGAGAAAAAATAATCTTCTCGAATTATTTCTCCATACTCATTAATTGTGTAATTTGTTTGTCCCATAATTAATATTTAATAGTTAAACTTCTGTTTTTATGTTTCTGTTTATATTGTCTAAAACCCCTTCCGTAATATCTTTTCCTGTAAATGCAGTAATAATAGAACCAATCGAATAAATCGGTCCAAATGGAATTCCCCACCAACCAAGAAATAGAGTTATCAGCAAATAACTCCAACCGAATTTGATAGGGAGTTCCCCTGATTTTACATAGTAAATAGTGTTAGATGGTCTCTTAAAAGTCATTAGAATGACTGATATTACGTATGTATAGATGACGAACTTACCTCCCATAGCTATATCATGATACAATTGCCATATGTCATATTGTCTATACCTCTAATTTCCATAAAACTAATTTTCTTTTGGTGCATAATCTACCTCGATACTTGTTGTAATCTGTAACGGATAGGAGAATATTTCTGCCATATCGCCACCAATCTTTGGATTGTTGGTGTTGCAAACAAGAGTGTATTGAGTCAGATGCCCAAGTAGGCGAGGCGTAAATGCAGGATTGTTTCTGTTTAATATATCAAGTGCCAGTTTTACAGCTATCACAGTTACAAAGTCGATATCGACAGATATGCCCGGTTCAAACGAAGCCTTTTCCAACTCTTCCTCATTGGTATAGAATTTTCTGTTTTGATTTACACGCCCAGATGTATCACCTAACGCATACATAAAATCCTCATAGTCGGGCATTCCATCGGGCAAGCAATAGAAAATCTCTCCTGCAAAGGCTCTCTCCCAGCATCCAATTGACATAAGAGGCATACCAACCTCCTTCGCAATCTTATTTGCATACAAATCACCCTCTCGATTGTCTGCACCACCAATTACAATGGTGTTCTCGTCGCAGAACTCGTCAAATACATTAAGAGGGACTTCTTGAACTGTCATATTCTGAGTAACCACATGTGCTGATGGGTTAATTTGCAAAATACGCTCTTTTACTGCATCGGTTTTATATTTACCGACATCTAGGATTCCACACTGGTGACGGCAAATATTATGATATCCGAGAATGTCGTTGTCTATTAACAAGAACCTGCCAACGCCAGCTTTCGCAAGTTCTAATGCAACTAAGCTTCCAACAGAACCACACCCAACTAACATTGCCCCTGTTTTCAGCATTATATCTGATTCTAAGATGCCCACATTGCGAGAGAAAATATCCAACTTGAGTGAATACGGCTCTTTTTTGCATACGACTCCCTCGCAATCAATGAATTGAATACAATCATTCTCAAAATATCCAATAATTCCTTTGTTTGGATTATTAACGGGTTTATTTTCTACAACCTCGCCTAATTCAATAAGGTTAGAGTAGTTGCTATAGCTTTTCGTTGTAACGATATTATAATGGTTAGTATTTTCAATATGTAAACCATATATCTTACCTACATATTTATCCTTTTCTAGTTCAAGAGGAAAATATACAATAGGCTTAATTTTTCGTTTCCCTAAAGTAATCATAGTCGTTATAATTTTTCGGATTTAACAGACATATCTCCTGCTCTGTGACGATTATAGGAATCTACCCAACTATAGAGATGTTTGATTGTTTCAGTTCCATTCATACGCTTATCTTCGCGGGCAAATTCAAGATACATATCCCCATTATCATCACTCTTAACATGTGATGACTTGAGCCCATTCTTGGAGGTAAACATTTCTGCCAACTCTGGCATGATAAAATATATTCTAATTGAGCTATCATCAATGTAATTAGTAGAATAGATCATCTGATAAGTCAAAGTGTGTTCCTGGCGGGTAATATGTCTATCTGTGATGACTGTATAAACAAGTTTACCTTCTTCAAAACTACGTTCAGCATTTGGCTCTACTTTGCGTATTGCAGCATCCTCATCGTAGAATAATTCCTTTTGTTTCTGATACCAAGGCATATTCTGATACACCTTGACTAACTCAATTAGATTTAATACTCCAATACTTATCAAACTAAACAGCAAGTCAAGAAGTATTATCAAAGCAATAAATGCTAATGATAATTTTATTGGAGATAGTAAGAGGATAAGAAAAGCCAGCACAAAACTTCCTATTCCGCAGTAAACATACTCTTTACGATATAATGGGATGAATATCAGGCTTATCAACAATGCATCAATTGCAAGAAAACCATATTTAACAACATTAATTGAAGTATGCTGTTTGATATATACAGCAGGCTTCGCTTTCTGTTTAATTATCTCTTTATTAGTCTTTTTATCAATATATGTCTTAGCATCTTTTGCATCTCTGATACATATCCCTTTTGAATCGGTAGTGTTGTATACCAGTTCAAATAGAGTACTTTGCTTACTAGCACTTTCATCTACAATATTTTGACATATATGTACAACCACAAAGAACGATAAGAAGAATCCTGACAATAGAATAAGTATCGTAGATTTTAGATATTTTATATCAGTCTTTTTTGTCTGAATCGCTATTGTTTTCTCGTTGATAGAGTTTGACTTTTGCTCTGACATACTCCCGATAGTCGTCCAATCGTTTTTTTTTTCAGAATACGGTACCGGATTGAGCCCTTTCTCGGGGAAATGCCTCAATTTAAAATAATTTTCTGGAATCAAGTCATCTCCGACCTCAACATCAACTATTTCGTAATGCAAAGGATTTGACACATGGCGCATTGTTAATCTGAAATTTGGATCAACATTGACCAATCCTGAAATAGCTCCACAAGACCGTAAGCCTGCAAAAATATGATTAGTTCCGTCATCAGTCCCAGAGAAAGTGTCCATACTACCTGGATGTCTGTGCCACAAACCAAGCAATTCTAATTTGTTCTCATACTTTGTAGCTACAGATTCTGCAAGGTAATTCACAAACTTTTCATCATATTCAAAGTATGCATATTGATGAACAGAATCTATACCTGGAGGTATCACTTCCATGACGACCCATAAATCATTATCCAACACATGGCCCAACAAAATACCACCTGTTTCAATGGGGTCTTTACGGAAGGTTTCGTCGATAATAGCGTTATACGCTTTATCAGAGAATATTACAGTTTGACAATAATTACTCATACCCAATGCATTTTATATTAAATAACCCCGTGAGTGTTGAACTGCTCTTGAGATAAATCACCTGTCAGTACCAACTCAAATGACATAAGCCACTTAACCGCCCATGCAATTACAGATGCAGCAGATGTTGTTTCTTTACCGGTTTTAATATTACCAGCTTCCGCAGTGCACAAGTAAAGTTGGTTGTTGCTATCCATAAGCAAATGCAAAGGTCTCCAACCAAGATCCTTTATGAGTTCATCAATATCCGGCTGTATCAAATAAACGCGAACAGAACTACCCATGACTTGTTGAGGGTGGTTATTGTTATATACAGCCATAATGTGCCACTCGTTATCACCGAGAATACCAATATTGAGGGAACCAACCCACGCCAAGCGACCATCATCCAATTTATCCAATGTAAATCTAGGGAATGCATGATTCATTGCAGCCTTTTCAGCCATAAGAAGCCCCGGGTCCTTTTCATACCACTGTGCAACAGCCAACTTACCTTTAGGAATCACAATTGATGACGAATCGTCTCCCTTAGTAACATTACCATCAGGAGCAATTGTTACCTTCTTACCTTCAAGCAACTTCTTTTTAAGCTCTTCGCGCTTTTTCTTCAAGATATCATCATCTGCTGCCAACTTACCTTTCGGAATTACAATAGAAGACGAATCATCACCCTTGGTAACATTACCATCGGGAGCAATTGTTACCTTCTTACCCTCAAGTAATTTCTTCTTGAGTTCTTCACGCTTTGCTTTCAATGTCGCATCATCAGCTGCCATCTTAGTGGCAGGAATAGAAAAAATATTTTCCATATATTTATACATTTAATAGTTAAAAATCGTATTCAATCTATTGTTTTGGTTTAATCTCCATGGTAAAATTATGATCAAAATTTAAAGTTCTTATAAAAGTCATCCTGACTACGATAGTCCATTATCTGCTTGATCTCTTCATTTGAATATTGTCCCGGGCGTGTGCCATTGTAGTAACCGCCTCCTTCTTGCCAATAATCGCGTTCTTGTTTCTCATTATGAACAATTCCGTTGCGTCCTTGTACTTCTTGCGATGATTCAACATTTATATCAACGCCATAATTATCCCGTACAGAACCAGAGTAGGAAGATCCTGCAGCACATAAGAATGTGACATCTGCCGGAACTCCGGTAAGTTCTTCCATTTTTTGCATCTGCTCATCAAGAAATATTAACAAATCATTTATACCTTTCCCAGATATTCCAGAACCTCCATGTACATAAAGTTCCATTTTCTCTTTGTAGGCATTCATATAATTGTCGTAATATCGTTTCTGTACAGCATCTTTCCAATCCTGTGCTGTAACATCACTCTGTGCCTCGATTTGCCTTTGCGCCTCTTGCACTTGCATCGCAAAATCCGGTATATTCCTCATCGCGAAAAATCATTTCTGATAATTTGTATATCCTCTCTTGTGTACTCTCTTTCTCTTGTATTATTGCAAATACATGCGATTGGTGGCCTTCCACATCGAGGACATCTTATGACTCTATTGGCATCAGCAATCTGACGGCTACCATAGTTCTCGTTGTGTTGACGCTCAATAACTTTTTGAATCGCACTATTAAATCGTTCTTTTTTCTCTTCTGGACTTAATGTCTTACTCGAACCATTTGCCGCATCTATGTCAGCAGGAATAGTTGAAGAACATGAGGATTTTGTAGACATATTATATCGGAGATATCTCTCAACCACAGCAAGAATTTCTCGCATCTTAGAAGTAGCTTTATCCGTATGGTCCTTAGCTAAAGCTTCCATTAATTTCTCACCACCAGGAGGGGTTATGAAGCCTGGATCTTTTTTATACTCTTCTATTTCATGCTCACAATCATCACATATACATTTTGCCTTTTCATACTTTTCTTGGCATCTATCGCGTTCTTCTCGACACCGTTCTACTTCCGAAGCCTCACTATCGCAGGACGGTGTATAGTATCCACCATGTGTGTTACCATCTTCATCCTCGTATTCCTCAACCCAACGTTGTGACGCGACACACGAACCATGAGCTTTTTCTGCTTCTGCCAATGCTTCTTCAGCAGCACGCAGTTCCTCCTCAAGCACTTTCATTTGTTTTTTTAATGCTTCAATAACACCTTTTAAATAAGCGTCTACTTGCTCTAATATTTTAAGGATAGAGTCTGCACTATACTCCAAGGTATTATTTAATTCTATAAGTGATTGGTGATCGCGAATATGTGCTGATGGTTCACTCATAATCTTATAATAATATTAAATCAACGACTCAATCCTGTTTTGGCGGCTTCATATTTAAGAGCTAGTTCAATATATGGTGGAAGATAATTATTAGCCCAATGCAGATACTTCTCAGAAAGTTCACTTATAAGTTCTCTGCTTGACTTGAAATCATCTTCAAATTCTGAGAATTTATCATCCAACCAAGACTCTCCTAAATCAGCCTCGTTGTTTTTTAATGTTTCATATGTTTCATTCAATCTTTCCGACAGCTTTCTCAAATTTGATTGAAGATCTATAAGAGACTTTGAACTAACATGTGCAAAAATGTCCATAATTATCGTGATTTAATTACAAATTTTCGTATTCATATACTATATCATAAAGCCCCCTGAGAACATCATCTTCATACTCCTCGATTTTTTTGCACAAAGGCTCTATTTGTTCCTTGTCTTTACTAAATTCATCGTTATACTTTTTGAACTGGGGGTCTTTCCATTCTTGAGATACTTCGTCAATAGCATTTTCAGTCGCTCTTAACTGCTCCCTTAGATTATCTACAGTATCTAATAACTCATTGCGAAACTTCTTTAATGAAGTAGAGTTAGTTATAACACTTGCCATAATTCTATTTATTTATAAGGTTTAAACTTGATATTGATATTCCTATTATTGTCTCTGAAATATGCTCTATTCACCGAACTTGGGCGATTGAATACAAATAGCTTACTTGCAATTGATGAACCTATAATCTTATTAGAATCATTTTCCGTCATTTGCAATGCTACACGATATGCAAAGCTTGAAAGGGAATTACCGATTCTTGAAAGGTTATCCCAATTGTCACATTGCAAAATGGTAAACACACCGACAGCTGGACCATTTTTTAGGATGTAATCCAATAGCACGCCACTTTCAGATACATCATCACCTCGTCGACCACCCTTATCAAACATACGAGCTAATTGGAATGCATAGATTGAGAGATAGATATGATTTTGCGTATGCTCTTCATCTTTGCGACGCTCATCGATCTCTTCTTTAATTGCAGAAAGTGATTCTATAACCTCAGCCGTCTTTGATATTATCTGCGAAGTGAACGGTAGTGACTCAAATACATCTTGAATCTCTTCATTCAATGATTCTTCACGGCGCATGAAGTTTAATATTACAAATGTTGCACTCTGGTCAGCATATGCTGTAGTAGCTGAAATAGTTGCATGATAAGCAATTTTTTGTGCAACATGTGCTTCTCCTCCCAATATTAAAATGTTATTAGCTGATTCTTTGCGTAATATTGCACAAACGTCAGTTTCATGAATGGAAATTGATTCCCCTAAATATACGCCAATCGATTCTGGTATACTTGAAGGAACTTGATGACATTTAGCAACTCTTCTATTTCTGAACTCCGGCAAATCATTACCTCGGAATACAACCATATCATGTTTCCTTTGATAGTGAGATGCATCCGAAAAATCTGAAATCTGATTTAGCAATTTGTCAATATCAGATTTGGTTACTAAGAACCCATGTACTTGACGATTGTCATATGGGGAGCCGGATTCTGAGTTATATATACATTCTCCCGTATGTAGTTGTGGAAGTTTTCCGTTGATTGTCAATGAGATAAGGGCGGAAAAATCTGCTGGAGAACTCTTGAATACAACTCTGTTGGCAATTAGATCTTTAGGTAAAATTGATGATGATGGCAGTTTTTGTGTCGCCAAAATCAAGTTTATTCCAAATTTTCGGAATTCTTGAATAATGGTGTGAACCTTTGCATTAGCCTCTCGACTAATCAAATCATTCTCAATTTCAAATATTTTCTGGAACTCATCAATAATAACCAAGAGTCGAGGAATATGCAAAGATGGATTTTTGGCTTTTAAATCCACAATATTGCTTACATCGTGATTTCTACAAAGTTCCATTCGCCTTGAACCCTCTTCAACCAATTCATTCAGAATGCTAAGACCAAACTCTCGCTCAGCTTCTGGTGCAATCACGCGAGCGTGTGGTAAATTATGTAAAGCATACGAATTAAATTCAACGCCAGAGAAGTCAATTAGGTACATATTTAACTCATCGGGTGAATAATTGATGGCTGCGTTGCATATTAAAGCATGAAGGAAAACGCTCTTTCCTGAACCAGGGATACCTATTACAATGGCTGAATTCTGACCACTTTCTTGAGTGATTTTTAATTCTTGGATCTGCCTATCATCAGACATACCAAATGGTATTTCAATATATTTTGCACTCTTTCTTTGCCACCATTCAGATTTGGTGGTCATATAGTCTGCAAACAATATCGCGTCCTCTTTACGGATTTCAACACCAGAATTGACATACTGTACAATTTTACGTAGTTGCTCATCTGTAAATGAATCAAATTCTATTTGGTCTTCGCTTTTTGTTAAATTATACACTGAACAACTACGCTCAAGTAGTCCTATATTACTGTTATTATATGTCTTGCGAGTGTCTTCGGAATAATCAATCTTATCCTCATTTACTAACATTATAACATTTACACCAGCACGAACACCATTCTTTAATATTTTCTGTAAGAGAAGTAGAGATTCACTATTAAATCCTACTGGAAAGTCTTCTATAACAATCACATGATACGGCTCTTTGTTTTCCTTGGCCTGATTGTAATCATGCAATGACTTAACAGATCCTAACAACAAATTTTGGATTATATTACCGATATGCCGCTCTTTCTCGTCCAAATACTTACGAATATCTTCTGGTCGAGCCAAAATTTGGAAAATATTTCTATTAAGAAACTTAAACACATCACAAGTACCATCCATTTCTTCTGCATCAATCATAGCAACATTTACTTTGCCAGGAGATGATGATGCCATCAAACGACCTACTAATGAGTTTACAATCTGATGTGCCTTTTGTTTTGTTTTATCGTTATGGCGGATTATGAGATTTTGATTGTTAAGTAGTTCAATATAACAGTCTTCTTTAATGACAATGTCTTCACCAAGTATCGTATATCTATATTGTTTATTTCCTACTATTATTAATGATGAAGGCATATTTCCTTTATCATTGATTGTATTCCACAAAGGAATATCAGCTTTAGATGTTTCATAAAGATTATTGAAATACTCTTCATAGTATGATTTCCCGCTATTATATGCATTCTTAATCGCT
Source organism: Alloprevotella sp. (assembly GCA_017478625.1). Lineage (GTDB taxonomy): Bacteria > Bacteroidota > Bacteroidia > Bacteroidales > Bacteroidaceae > Alloprevotella. The sequence goes on along the minus strand of JAFVDF010000005.1, from coordinate 18,402 downwards.
ACTAATACATCTCTACGAAGGCTTTCATAGGCTTGTTTTACCTTGCGTTTTTCTGTTGCAATATGCTCTAATTCTTCGGCCTGAATTCTTTTATATTTAGAAATGATTTCAGCTCTACGAGAGCTTAAGGTCTGTTTAAGAGACTCTATAGCAATGTCTACGTTCCGTGCAGTTTTAATAGATTCTATCTGCTGATTTATAGTCTCTATTAATGAGCGTTCCTCTTTATTTGAATCTTTTATACACTTTCTATGAACAGCTTGAGCATTATTCTCTAATAGCATCATGTCATTTTCGAAGGAAGACTGGATGTTTTGCGTTTTTTCAATAATAACTTCTAATGTAAGTTTTGTGCTATTAATGAATTTAATATATTCCTCAATATGGTATTGTTTCTCACTCTCAATAGATGGGAATATTTTACGATAAATAGTTGTGTGACTATCCGCTACTAAAATCTTATTATTTATCAACGCGCACAACTCATTACTTTGCTCTGAATAGTTTAACGCATTATTAGCCGACATATCGTATGCTGGAGCATCCGATTCATATTCTTTGTCTTCATCTAATTTGTTTTTCAGTTTTGCTAATTGGTCTTTCAATTGTACAATTTCTGCCTCTTGCTCTTCAATTATCTCTTCAAGTTCATCTGTGTTGGGCGTTTCAACAATAGGGGTATCAACATTATTTTCTTCCTCCGCTAATAAATCTATAGCTGATAACAGCCCTTTAACTTCGCTAGCATGTAGCCAACTATGCATATTATCTACGCTCAACAAAGAATTCGCTTCTATATCTAAAAAAGACAGTTCGGGCAATGAATATGGGCCATAATTATCCTCGCCCAATCTTAGATAATATGTTGCATTGTAGATGTCAATATCATCATTAGAGGTGTCATCATGTGCAATAAAGTCAACTAACTCCGGATATGATTCCACAGGAGCCCATTCTTCTGATAATGTAGAGTAAACTTGAACATTGGGCATTAACCCAAATGTTTTCATTTGTTTCAATTCGTATGGACCGAATTGCTGCCCATCTAACTCAACAAAATAGAGCGTATTCATGATTCCTTATGCTAAAATTCTTAATATTTCTTTTGCTTTACTTTGACTGAATCCTCTAGCTCTAATCCATTCTCCACCTTTGCTAGAAATAATAACATCGGCGAAAAATAAGCCGCTACTTAATGAAACACTTGCGACATTATGCCTTGCGATAACTGTTGTCGTATATCCGAGCACATAACCTTTGTAATAAATGACATTATAATCATCTATTTCTAGCATATCTGGGTATAATGCATTCTGATCTGAAGAAACACGACTTGCTATGAATGTTGGCATAATATTAGTTCGTTGAAGACAGTTTTATGCTATAATATATTAGCTGTATTAGTGAAATTATAAAGAATGGGATAGCGACAATTACAGACACAATCATAAATGAAATAATTTTCATTACAAAGCCCAGTCCTCCTTGGTCAAAAGAAGTTCCTGCAAATATGTTACTCCGCCATGTCTCTCCAACTCCGATTATCGCTAGACCTGCAAGACCTAATGTTAATACTCCTATTAAAGCAGCTTTCCTCTTTTGCTTGTATATTAATTGTTTATTATTAAACAATGGTGATTGCCTCTGAGTATTGTATTGATTATCAGAATGAAATAAATGTCTTAGCTCTGGCATTTCAGATGCATTTGTCCATTCTGAATCTGAACGACTTACTAATGTATCTGGCAACAAACCAAGATCTGAAACCTCATCAAGTGAATAAGGCCCAAAAACTTGGTCATCAAGAGCAACATAATACAGATCCGAACTTGACATATTGAAGTTTATTGATAAAAGTCATTTATATGACAATCTGAATAGTCTTCATGCTCGTCTTGATTATCGTTAGACGTTTCATGGATATTTGTAATGTTGCCATCGTCATCTACATCAATCCTGGAATTATAATCCTATCAATCTTTTTCTTACGATCACTCCATTGGTGTTCTTCCGTTTGGATAGCCACATATTCTCTATTCCAAGTTTATCTAATTTTGCCACAACTTTCTTTTCACAATTAGTATGAACAAGTGCTGCTACCCAGCGCTTTGGGTGCGCTTCGCGTTCGTTTGTCCCATTGACAAGCGATTCTTCCCTCTTTTGACATACATTCGAATTATCCAGATTTTAGTACATTTGAATATCTGTAAAAGTCTCTCTCTCTTGGAGTTTTCAGTACTTCTCTTTGCGAGAGAAAGACCACCGCCGTGTTATCAAGCAATCGGTTGATATACAAATCATTTATCTTAAACAAGCACTTTTTTGCTCAACATTTGTTTTACAACAGATACCACAAATAGGCCACAAATACATAAAATGTTATTGTATATGCAAAATAAACAGCAGATTTCACCAATATTTCAGATAAAATCAGTATCTTTGTAGACTATAGTACTTCTCTCGCAAAGAGAACTTCCCATTTGCAAAACAAGTTCTCTTTCTTTGTATCTTTATGCCTCTTTACCATTATTTAGGAATATCGAACGCATTTCCTATTCAAAAGAATGAGAAAACACATCTTTCAATTCTCCAATTCGGTATTTCTCTCATTAAGAGAGAAGTTGCTGTTTTATACAACAATAAAAGCCAGCCTATGCAATTGGACTGACCATTGAATATTTAAATCCGCATCTACTGTACCAGATCTGCTGTTTAAAGTAAATTCAGCACGATGGAGTTTGCCTTATCCACAGAGGAGGTGTCTAATGAAGCTAAGTATATTCGCGTGGTCGTTTCCGAATCATGTCCCATGGCTTCACTGATTGTAGAGATTGAGATGTTCTTGCTCTTGGCTATACTTGCCCATGAGTGCCGCGCGACATAACTGGTCAATGATATATTCAGTCCAAGTAGTTCCCCGATTTTCTTCAGTTTATTGTTGACAAGATGAGCCGCATTCTTGTATTGTCTACGTTTGTCAATGTTCATGTCTTTGATGATTGGCAACAGGTAAGGGTTGTCCGCCGTGTAATATTTGTCAATGATAGTCTGCATGGGGCGTTCCCATTTGATGAAGAGTTGCTGGTTGGTTTTATGCCGGCGATAAGATAAAATACCGTTTTGCAAATCTTTCTCCTTCAAGTAAGCCATATCAATAAAGGACATTCCGCGCGTGTAAAACGAGAACATAAAAAGGTCTCTGGCATAATCAAGCATAGGGAACAAGGTAAGATCCAGTTCCTTGATTTGCTTAATGACTTTTATAGGAACGGCACGCTTGACTGTTTTGTCAATACCGGTATAGACGTGCTTAAAGGGAAACCGCTGTGTGACCAGTTCCTTTTCCACCGCCTGGTTATAGATAGCACGCAAGTTGCGCATGTAGAACGAAATCGTATTCTTACAGATGCCGTTTTCTTTTAGCCAGCTCTCATATTCTATCATCAGGTTGGAAACAACGTCTTCCAATAACACATCCAGTTTATTTCTGAATCGTTTGAAACTGTTCAGTACGGTTGTATAGGTGTCTGCTGTTCGTATCTTTCCGATTTGCTTCAACTGGTCAATAAGCCTTAACGCGAATGAAATAAAACCTCCATCGTTTTCAGGTGCGTGGAATTGCTCCACGATTTTTTCTGCCGTATATGTGCCGCCTACTTTTTCTAACTTTGCGATGATACCCTTTAACTTCAAGGTGTCTGCCGCCAATGCCTCCTTCAATGAAATGAGATAATCATGTCGCAATGTGTCACTCCCCGACAAGATAATTTCTGACTGCTCAGTTTCCCATTCATATTGGAACAACTTATACCCGGTATGTATCTGCCTTGTAATTCTGTTGTGGATTATCTGGAAATATAATGTGCCTTCCTTATCGGAGTTGGAAGAAGCACGGAATTTCACTTTTACTGTTGCCATATTCTTTTATCTATTTTGTTTGGATAATTATCGTACTCTGTCCATTCGTGCCAATACCATCAAGTGATCGCGATTTACCTGATAAAGTTTCACTGGCATCCAATAACGGAAATTCCGGTTTCCTTCTATCACTCCATACCGTTATTCCTTGATTGTCAATAACTCGAAATGGAATTTGTCGTTGTGCTGTTTTTATTTTGCATGATTCTTACATTGTATTTCTGCTATCATGGATTTGACATCTTCTCCTACCTGCACGAAATTTTTATAAAGAATACGCTCTCGTTCATCCCTTGATTTGAAGGTGTAGAACTTGGGAAGCGGTACATAGCCGGCTTCCTCCTTTTTTATTTCTTTCATGTCGAAATCCGTCTTGCAGTAGAACTTGGAGGTCTTGAACTCCTCGCTTTCCTGAATATTCATACTGCCACCGCTTCCGGTCTTCGTCTGTACGAAATCACATGCCGTCTGACCGCATATCCATCCGGTCGGCATATCGGAGATTTTGGATGCAGGAACAAGACTGTCCATGTTCTCATTTAGGTTAATGGAGGTCTTATCCCGGTCAATGGTAACGCCCTTTTTGAGCTGTACTACCTTGCCGAAGATGTCGGAAGACAGCCATTCCAAGGTCTCTTTGGAACGTGCTGAACCGCTGACCACATTGCCGACAGTGGTGATAATCTTCTGCATACCCACCTTGCCATAATCCGCTTCGAGTTGCGGAAGTTCCTGGAATCCCAATGCTACCGACACCTTGTTGCTTCGTGCCGTACCGATAAGGCGGTCTATCTTGTGAAAATACAGGGTAGGCAACTCATCCACGATGATGCTTACCGGGATATTCTTGCTTTGTCCCGTGTTCACTCGTGTAACCAGACGATTGAGAATAAGGGCGTTGAGTGCCCCGATAAAGCTTTCCATTTCCTATCAAGAGATAAGAAGGGCTTTTCGGGTCAGAAACTTTCAAGTCGAAGTCGTCACCGTCCTTGTGGAATGTCCAGTAACTTTCCTTGGTGGCAAGTCGTGAGGTATAGACACGCAGTGTACCAATCATACCTTCCAACTGCTCCATTGCCTTGTTCTTCAGAGCTGTTTGAAACGGACCGAGCAACGGTGCTACCTCGTTGTCGGTCTCCAATACCTCAAAAATGGTCTGGTAACTCTCATTGAGGAATGACAGGATATGTGGCATATCGGAATACTTTCCGAGCCAATAAGCCGGTTCCACTTCTTCACCTGCGGAATTGAATACACGTCCGGTGGGTATCATCTGCTTGGTCTGTTTGTCCTGTACCTTCTCCGCTGTGAGCATATACCACAGCGTATGCGCTTTCGCAAATGATTTTGACGATTTAGGTGGCGGCTATATCGTGGTAGGCGTTGACACTGATGATAAAACCGGAGTTGTCATTCGGCCTGTTGAAGGAATACCCATTGAAGAGATTGATGACATTCTTCAGGATATGGTCGGCTATAATAACAAGATAGCCCCGTATTATATGCCTCGGACAAGCACCGAGGAAATGGTCGGCCTCGTATTTGGTACTTGCCTTGTAAGTAGGCAGACTGTCGGCATTGCGGTTTAAGAAGTCCTAGACTTCGTGCCCCAGCAGGCGCAGGTCGTAGACGCGCTGGCGGCTGGCTGGCGTGAGGTTTTGGTTGCCCACCACGGCAAAGCCGTTGGGTGTGAGTATCAAGTCGAGGTGCGGCAGGGCTTCGTAGGTAGCGCCTTGAGCCTTTCTCCAATTTCACGGTAAGTTAGTTTGGTTTTTATCGGCATATATAATATAAAGCAAGAACTCCCTCGTAGTACCTGCTGGCCGACCAAAGCCATTGTAGCCTACGAGAGAATTCTGTATGTTTGTTGTTCGTTTTGTGGCCGTCTTTGCAGGAGGCGAAGTATCGCTACGAGGCAAAGGTAAAGAAAAGTTTATAAACCCTACGGGTTATACTTATAGTTCTTTTCACTGATTTATGGATTAAGGCAACTCGTGGTACTATATCTCCAAGAGGAGCATATTGCCTATTCCTTCGATGTGATTTTCAACTTTGATGTAAATTTCCTACTTACCCACGCGGTATTTATATAGTCTTCACTTACAGCACTTTAATCATTTAAACGGTACAAGTAAGAAAATGCAATTACTCATCCGCCATGCTTAGGTGTATTTCCAGTCTCTCAAAAGTCTGCGAAAGTGTCCACTTGACCTCTCGTTTCCAAAGGTAGTCAAATTCCTGCAAACGAGAGGTCATTTTAATGTCTAAAAAACACTAAATCGGTATATCATTATCTATTTTTCGCTAAAACGGCTGTCTTTGCAAGTAATTTAGCGCAAAAATCCAAATAAATGCGAATATTGAGGGAAATTTATATAAAATTGTGCTGTTTTCCATTTATAAGTTTATATAATAAGAAGAAAACGGGTATTTTTGCAGAAAAATTTCCGTCATATTCGTAAAAAAAAGGAAGATGGCAACAAAAATACAGCAAATATTAGAGCAAGTCCCACATGGCTCGGTATTATTTGGCTCTTGGCTTTCAAGTCAAGGATTAGATGCTCGTGGGCAACACTCTTATATGAAAAGTGGATGGCTCGATCGTATATCCAAAGGGGTGTATAAAATACATGGTTCATCGCCAACGCTGATGGTTGCAGTTTCATCCTATAATACGCAACTTTCTAAGCAATGCATAGTAGGTGCTTATACTGCTTTGGAAATGCGTGGTTACTCTCATTATCTGTCAATGGGAAAGCCTATGGCATTCTTGTTTACTAACAGAAGAAATAAGTTGCCTTTATGGCTACTAAATGAGGAATGGGATATGACCATAAAATATATGATCACATCTTTTCTGGGTGATGAACTGTTAGGAATAGAAACAATGACCATAGAACAACACGATTTGCTTGTATCGTCTCCTGAACGTGCCATATTGGAGTGCCTGAACTTGCCAGATGCATCTTCTTCTTTGCTTGACATCTATTATATAATGGAGAGTATGACGACATTACGCCCTAAGTTGGTTCAGACTTTACTGGAAAACTGCACGTCTCAGAAAGTAAAGCGCCTGTTTCTTTATATGGCAGAAAAAGCGAGTCATTCCTGGTTCAAGGCATTGAAACTTGAGAATATCAATCTTGGTACATCGAGGTTTATGATAACGGCCACAGGAAAGTACATCAACAAGTATAATATGACAATATCCAAAGAACTTGCAGAATATGAATGACAACATAAAATCAAGCGTTTATGCACAAAAGGTTGAACTCTTGCTTCGCCTTATTCCGATTGTGATGGACGAGGGAGTATTTGCTATACATGGTGGTACAGCCATCAATCTCTTCCTGAAGGACCTGCCACGTTATTCTGTAGATATTGATTTGACTTATATACCATTGGCTGACCGAAAAAATAGTTTGGACGACATCAACTTACACTTGAAATCCATTGCTGAAAAGGCGAAGAAGGCATTCAAAGGGATGCACATTGTTCCAAACTTCAGTACGTGTAAATTGCTGTGTGAGTATCGAGGAAAGCAAGTAAAAATAGAGGTAAACCAGACAAAGAGGGGAATTGTTGGTGGTGATTGTCTGTCTATACCATTGAGCGAGAAGGCACAGAGTGAGTTTTCTCTTTTTTGTGAAGCAAAAGTTGTGCCTCTAACTCAATTGTATGGTGGTAAGATTGCAGCGACACTCTCTCGCCAACATCCACGTGATCTATTTGACGTGAAGTACATGGATATTCCTCTAAGCGAATGTCGTGAGGGTCTTATCTTCTGTTTGTTGGGAAGTGACAGGCCAATACACGAGTCTTTTGCTCCAAGTCTGATTGACCAGCGCGAGGCTATGGAGAACCAGTTCACAGGAATGACAGAAATTCCCTTTACATACGAGGAGTTTGAAGAGACCCGTGCAAAACTCATCAGCGATGTTAAATCACTCATGACGGAAGAAGATAAGAAGTTCCTAATCAGTTTTGAATCTGGCCAGCCAGAATGGGACGGATATGAATTTGAATATTTCAAAGATTATCCATCGGTACAATGGAAATTCCTTAATTTGAAGAAACTGGCTAAGCAGAATCCGCAGAAATTGCGTGAAGAAACAGAAAAATTAAAAAATGTACTTAAATCGCAATGAAGCAGATGTTGTATAATACAAATTTAATAAATTCAAGACCTAAAAAGTAAAGAATGATTAAACAAAGAATTAAGTATATTGATTTGGGTTACACAGAATCTGTAAAGATTCCCTACGGTGAAAGAAAACATGTGGCCTTTCTTGTTGGCTCCGGTTTTTCTGTCCCATGTGGTATGCCCACTGGTAGACAGTTGAATGGTTATGTGTTTAACATAGAAAATAGTCCTATTACGTTTGACTATGCAGGTAAATTGGCAGTTTCACGGGATGGTATTAAACATACAATTGGAAGCCCGTTTGACTATTGCTTGTCATTCTGTTCTGAGGCAATGAAAGAATATGGTAAAAGCAATGAATTTGATTATGAACAGTTCTATGATTTCATTAGCGGAAATGGTATTTATGAAGTTCAATATCAGAATCTTGCAAAGCCATATCTTTTGATGTTTAGTGACTACTACCAACTAGTGTTTAATATGAAGACCGTGTATAATCAGTTGATAGAATATAAACTGAAAGAGGGAAGAAAGACAGAAATAAAAGACAATGAGTTTGCTAGTGAAAAATTTTGGAAATACGAGAGTTTTGTGAAGTATCTTGATAAACTTTCGATTAACTATATTGTTGATATCTTCTCGTTGAATCATGATTTGCTTATCGAGAATCTTCCAAGAACAAGTTGGCTACAACATGAGGGTATATCAGATGGTTTTCATAGCTATAGGTCACCCTACTATGGAGAGTAGGAATGTAATGGCCAAAAATATGATTGTAGGCTTGAGGAATATAAGGCCTATTACAATACTGCTATTAGGTTATACAAGCTACATGGCAGTTTGGATTATCTTCTGTTCAAGAGGTGTGATAGTAATGGTTGCTATTGGAATGATAAAATGATTAAGGTTCCTTATGGGATAGCCATAGATAAGACTAAGAAGCAGAACAATCATAGGCTTGGATATATAGAAGATTGGATAGAGTATTCTCATGATTTTCTCTCTGGTACTTTGTCAAAAACACATCATTATAACGATAGTTTCTACAAGAAGTTGTTTAATCGCTTTCGACAGAACTTGAAAAAGGCTGAATGTTTAATAATAATAGGATATGGCGGTAGAGATTTAGGTATTAACAAATATATTTTGGATTATTTTGATTATCGCGACAAACCATCATTTATTGTAGATCCTTTCTATTACAGCAATGAAGACTTAAAACGATTTGGAGAAACGATAGGAGCCCGACCTATAGAGAAGTCTGTAAGCGAATTTCAAGAGATTATATGGAAGAACTAATCTGCAAATAATTAAAGCGTATGACGGAAAAATGTCTTGACATGATAACTCAGATAACGGTTGAATTACATAAAAATGACCCGGTTAAACAGAAATTAGGGACAGGTGTACTTTATTCCAACAAGCTGTTATCTGGATTAGTGTATGTTCTGACTGCCAAGCATTGTCTTGCTGGGTTGAATGAAAAAGAGAAAGTTTCTTTACGTGTTTACAATCCAAACATCAATACGTACGAATATGTTATTCCCGTTAATCAAACTATTCTGTGTCATTCGGTTGATGATGCAGGAATTATTGTCTTCAACCAGCGGGAACTTGCAGAAATTAATCCGAAACTCCCATCAATATTTGTTGTTGACAAGAATGTGGGGGAGAATGAGTTTGTAACCAAAGGTTTTCCTCTGGCAAGTCTTGATCAGACTAGTGAAGCTGGAGAGTCTTCTTTGGTAGCACTTAAAATGACATACCGTCAGGAGGTATTGTCAGAACGTACATTCCAACTTACTACTATCGATGACTATAACGAGAATACAATTATTGGGATGTCTGGTTCGGGAATTTTTATTGAAGCATGTGGAGAATTATATCTCAACGGTATATTTACCAGATTCACAGATGAAGAGAGAGGCAAAGTAATATTCTCACAGAGGTTGACATCATTTAATGAACTACTGGGTTTTGAATATAAGAAACAGATACCATTATCATTCCTTGGACATCATGGATTGGGACACAAAACTTTTGAGAACAACGTAAATGAGACCATTGCTAATCTTGGCCCTAGATATTGTCAAAAAGTCAATGTAAAGACAGGAACAGCTAGATACATTGATTGTGTTGCCAAGACTCCCATCTATTACGAAAGACTGATTAGAACTGTAGATGCATGGTTAACGGAAAAGAGTTATATGGTCAGACCTGAATCAAGCAGGATTGGACACTTGGAATTAATTCTTAAGTCAATCAGAACCGATTTCGCCGTTGCTTTGGTAGACTTGGAAAAAAGTGTGGAGGGGAGTATTAATTTCTCAGACTTGATAAAACGTGTAGATAACCTTGAGGTTGAGATTGAGCAAGTTCGTTACGATTTGTACTCTGATAATTCGTCAACGCGAGAGGCAGAGGATAAATTAAAGAACGAAGTAGAGGCTGACGAGTCAAGACTATCTGAGATATCACGGGATTTATATACTTTCACCGAGGACTATAAAGACTTGAAGATTGGGCTGGCGAATACCCCCTATCTTATAATTAAAGGAGAAGCAGGTTGTGGAAAGTCTCATTTGATGGGAGATATGGCTAGCAAGAGAATTGCTGATGGGCTACCAACGCTATTGTTTCTTGGTACCGATTTCTCTGATGGCATCTATGAAAGTACCATAACATCTAAAATTGGTTTTGCAGGTACATTTCCGGAATTCCTGTCTAGTTTTAATCAGGTAGGATGTCAAGTCGGTTCTAGGGCATTATTAATGATTGACGCATTGAATGAAGGCAAACAAGCCAACTTGTGGAAAGACAAACTATCAGGACTGATACATTCACTAGAAGATTATCCAGCGATTGGTCTGGTAGTATCTGTGCGTGATACATACTTTGATGATGTTATTCCTGATGATGTGGAATCAGAAAGTAATGCAACAATCATTGAACATAAAGGATTTAAAGGCTTGGAGTATGAAGCTGTCAGGCAATTCTGTTTGGCTTATAAATTGAACTTACCTAATGTTCCTATTCTTACTCCGGAATTCTGTAATCCTTTATTTCTCAAGATTGTTTGTGACACATTAGAAGCATCTGGCGGAAAAGATTTTCCCAAAGGTTTCAACGATGTAACCTCACTATTCAACCGATATTTTAGGATTCAAGATCAGCAGTTTGGCAAAAAAAGACCAGAATACAAGTATCGGGATGTCGTCAGCAGTTCCGTACAATTGCTCGCCCTCCCGATGTTTGAAGCCAAGTACAATCTTTTGAGGAAACAGGATGCTGATAGAATACTGCAGACATCCTTCCCTAGTTGTCCATCATTGTTGGCCGACCTTATAGATAACAACATTCTGCTAAAGACGAAGCCACAAATCAGTGATGAGAATGAAGACTGCGTTTTTTTTTGCTATCAAAGAATTAGTGACTTTATTATTGCTGGAGAAATAGTTAAGAAATACCAGGACTGGGAGTCTTTTGTAGGGAATGTCAATGACGACAACACCCTTAGCTCGATAATTGTTGATACTAATTGGGAATACAAAGGTATACTAGAAGCGTTTGCAATCTTAATACCAGAAGCATATGGCCGTGAAATAACAGACATAATTCACTTTATTCCGCCAAAGAAAATAGAAAGGCAATATTCTTCTTGCCTTGACTTTATTTCGGAAGCACTGATAAACAGTTTAAATTGGCGATCCATTGAATCCATCAATAAGGAAGCAATAAAAATTTTCCTCAACTCCAGAATGTGTAGGGTCGATTCAGATGTCTGGTTTAATAAGTTGGCAGAACTTTCTGCGATTCCAGATCATCCATTCAATGCTGATTATTTTCATGCATTAATGATGTGTAAGTCTATGCCTGAACGTGATGGAACTTTTCAGTTCTTTTTCAATGGATGTGCCGGATATGATGATGAGAAATGCGCAAACCCTTTACGTCGGTTGATAGACTGGGCATGGTCTGAAGGTGTATCTGCAAATTCAGATCCGGAGTCTACAAGATTGGCCGCTATTATGCTATGTTGGATTCTGTCGTCAACATACATCAAACATCGAGACGAAGCGACAAAGGCACTTGTCAATCTCCTTTCAGAGAAGGTGGATGTGCTCATTGATATTATACGTACTTTCGAGAATGTTGATGACATGTATGTTTATGAACGGTTATTCGCGGTAGCATACGGAGTAGCATTGAGAACATCCTCGGGCGAAGGGCTTAAAAAATTGGGTAAGTATGTATATGATACCATTTTTAAGCACAATAATCCGCCTAAAGATATTTTGTTGAGAGACTATGCCAGAAATATTATTGAATATGCCTGTTACAAAGAGGGGCTGACTTCTGTCAATATGAAAAAAGTCCGCCCGCCTTATTTCAGTATTCTTCCAAAATGGCCAACGGATGATGAGGTTGAGTTCCTTCATATAAACTATGATGCTCCTGACTATGAAGAAAGAAAAGGTTCGGAACAGAACTTGATTTGGGAATCGGTTAAAGGTGGATTGGCCGATTTCTGGAATAAATTGGCTTCATCAGACATTGAGCGCTTTTACCCAATATCAATTGCCGAGGAAAAAGCATTTGAAAAAGCATTACGCTTGTTTAAAGGCAATATGAGGGAACTGGCTGAGTGTATGTGTGAGGGAAAAGCTGTCTTAATCTTAAATGGACAAAAAGGGCCAAAGGATGCTAGCATAAGCGATAAGATGTTTGAATTTGTTTGTAATGAGACTGAAAAGTTAATGTCAGAAGAACAAAAACAAGCTTTATACGATGTCTTGATTCCTTTTAAAGTTAAGGAATTGCCATTACAGAAACATTATAATTGCAGATTCCCGACAGACGGTGTAAGAAACTGGCTTGTTAAGAGGGCATACGATCTGGGCTTTGATGTAGAACTCCATGGGAGGTATGACCGTTTTGCAAAAAGCTGGACATTCAGGAATTCGGATGATAGGATAGACCGCGTTGGTAAGAAGTATCAGTGGATTGCTTTTCATGAGATAATGGGAATACTATCAGACAACTACAAGTTTAATAACGACTTTGCTAATGAGGGTTCTGGAGGATATGAATTGTTTCACGGAACATGGCAGTCTTATTTGAGGAATATTAATCCTTCAATGATATCAAGAGAAATAGTCGCTGACTTTGAATCGTCAGATGATGATAATGAAGCCGAATACGAGAAATGGTATCGAGATGAGAAATATGATAATTGGAATTATCCTGGTTCTGATGAAGCGTGGACATCATTGCTCAAAGACTTACCTGATCCAGTCTCTATGATTCAAAAAGTAGACGATTGTGGAATAGAATGGCTTACATTGAATAACTATAATAGATGGGATGATCCAAAAGATATTGGTAAGGAAAAGTATCACTACAAACTCAAAAGACATAGTGTAGCCATTTATGTTGACGCAATTCTGGTAAAACAGCAAGATGTTGAAGAGGCAATTCGGTCTCTTGATAATAGAAGTTTATGGGAAGGAAATGAATTCCCCTCTGATGATTGGCAATATCTAATAAATAGAGAAAAATATTGGTCACCTGCCTATAAGGATGTGTACAGAAGCACGGATGATTGGTCTGATACTATAAAGGATCTTAATGTTCCATTCATTTATACCAGTGAAAAGGCAAGTGGAAATATTGAAGGAGATAAATCTGGTACAATAAGAAGTTATAGTATTCCATGTCGAAGATTATTTGAAGGCTTGGAAATGGAATACGATGCACATGATGGCCGATACATTGATAAAAATGGAAATCTTGTAGCGATAACTTACGGATATGCCCAGATTCTTGTAAGGAAAGAACCACTTCTGCAATATCTTGAACAGAGTGGTTTGGCCATATTATGGCTAGTGAGAGGAGATAAGATGGTTTTTATTAGTGGCGGTATAGGGTGTCTAAGTGAATATAATCCATGCGGCATATATTATTTGGATAGCGATACGAATCTTAAAGGCGTCCTAAAGACATATAAAAGAGTTTGAAATGAGACTGATTTGTTACAAGGCTATGTGTGGAGATGCTTTTCACCTGCAGTATGAGGGTGAAAGCGGTAAGCATCGAAACATCTTTCTCGATATGGGACACCCTAAGACATATACTCAGGTGTTGAAAGATGTTATTTCGGGTATAGTTAGAACATCAGAACAGATAGATGCCATATTCTTATCTCATATTCATGATGACCACATTGGCGGTGCCTGCCGATTCATAAAGGATATACAGATGGATTGCACTCTTGAAAATGTTGTTGGCCGTTGGATATACAATGCCCCAAGAAAATATGGCATAGAAAAAATACGAAATGAACAGAATGGCGTATTATGTGGTATTGTGTCTGGAGATAAGGTCTATGAATATATTCTTGTAAATAGGCCGTCTGATATAAATGATGTTACGGAAGGGCTGTTCTTTGATATTGATGGAATGAAAGTTACCATTCTTTCACCCGATGTGAACACTCTGAATCTGTTGAGATACAAGTATTCGAATAACCGTCCACTCAGCAAGTCGGAAACGGATGAAATAAGTATTGAAGCAGGTGGCGTGGCAGATGACTATTCAGTACCATTGCTTCAGTTTAAAACAGACAAATTCCGAGAAGACACTAACATTGAGAATGCAAGCAGTATTGCTGCTATATTTGAATATAGAGGAAAAAGAGTTTTGTGGCTATCTGATTCGATACCCTCTGTGGTTGTCGGTTCACTATTAAAACTCGGATATAGTGAAACAAATAAGATGCAGTGCGATGTGGTTTTGCTTTCTCATCATGGGAGTTCGGCTAACAATAGCTTAGATTTGTTTAAGATGATATCTGCTAACAAATATATCATTAGTGCAGATGGTATTAATCGCCATTGCTTACCAAATAAAGAGACGGTTGCAAGAATTGTGGCGGCATCATCTAACATTCCAGTATCACTGTATTTCAACTATGATAATGGGAGGTTAACAAAAATGTTTAAATCTGATGCTCTAGAGGATGTGAGATTAATGATTGATATCCATTATTTGAAAGATAAAGAAGTTATTGAATTTTGATGATGATGTACAACCGAGTTGAAGGTGGTCTTTCCGTTGTAATATGATATTCTTTTGTGTTTGCAGATGACTCTTTTACCATAGAAGGGCTAATGTGACATCGGCATAAAATTATTTGGATAGTTATATACCAGAAATTAAGGTGGATTGCTATGATGGAGATTGGTGTGTCACGATTTTTTTATTTTTACTCGCCTAAAACCGTCTCATTGCGTCCCACCGTGTCCCATGATGTCTCACATAGGTTCCTTAATGGCGGTTGTAGGCAATCTGAAAACGTCTCAATACGTCTCACCAAAGTTCTTAAAATAGCGATTTGCCCCTTTAAAGGTAGTCCGCTGAAAACCTCCGAGGTACAAATGTGGTACAAAAACAGACTAAAAAAAGAAATTCAACGATTGGCATCGATGAATTTGGAAATAAATAAAGCACTCATTTAGAGTGCCTTATGTGATGATTAATGATAAATGGTAATCGTTGGTAATTGCAAATTACTTGCCCACGCAAGAGTGACATCCCAATGGCCACACGTCTCCGTTTCGAAAGGAATAGAGTGCTTCCTGGCCGTCATCTGAGTTACATAACGCTCGAAAACGAGCAGGCTATGACTCGCGCCTATAAAGGCCTTCGCAACAGCAGCGTCTTTCGTAAAAACGATGCCGAACTTGAAGTTGCTAGCATCGTCGTGGATGTCCACACTGGTCATGTCATTGCCCACTACAGCAGTGGCATGATTGACTACGCAGACTACCGCGATGGCTTTGCCATTGGTAGTCTTGGGAAACCGTTTATCGTGGCCCAGATGCTTGAAATGGGTGCAAGCCCTAATCTCACCCTCTACGATGGTCCAAAAAACGGAAGGAAAACTCCGAAGAATGCCAATCATTTATGGACTTGCAGACAAGTTACAATTTCCGAGGCTTTAAGCAAGTCGTTAAATGCGCCCTTCGTGAACCTGCAAGATTTGAATCTCAATCCAAGGCAGGTTTTCCTCCGCAATGAAGTTAGCTATCGCAAAATGGGAATCAGGTCAGAGCAACACCACATTGAAATGTGTGAAGACACATACAATTATCCCCTTGGCATCCGCCAGATGTACGTGACCGAAGTGGCACAAGCATTTCAGGTACTTATGAATGACGGTTTGTGTTATCCGCTTCGCGAATATGAGCTAGGCGATACCCTCGTGCCTTTCCGCATTTACGAGTCCAAAAACGTGGCCGTAGTGAAACAAGCCCTTAGCCAAACCATCGTGAGCGGCACGATGAAAGCTCACCGCTCAAGCTTGCCAGAAGGCCGCACATACTACTCTAAAACTGGAACGTCCACACGCCAACAATACGGCTGGGCTGTACTCAGTGACGGAAACCTATTGGTCGTTTCGTTCGCATCGTATGGCCGTTGCCAAGGCGACAATATGATTCTTGGAGTAGAACCTCTTTATGGTGGCTCCACCGCTGGCCTCATGTCTGTTCTGGTTTATAATGAAATTAAGAAAGTGATGTAAAACAAATAGATACAGAATACAATGAAAACACATTTTTTAATAATAGTCATGTTGTTCATGGCATTTGTTTCCTGCGACAACAAAAAGCAAACGGCAGACGTAATACAACAACAAACCAATAGTCTTATGCCTGTTGAAGATATGGACTATCCAATCGACAGCGCAACGATAGGGCGGATAAGCATCTATTCAATTCCGTCTGATGAATACTGTGGCTATGCCGAATATTGCCGCAACACAATAAAGTATAATAACAACAAAAACCAAACGGTTTTAGACACCATGCTCTTGCATGATGACTTTGGCTCTATCGTGGATATATACCAAGTATCTGCTTCAAACGGCAAACCTTATTATTTGGTAAAAACTGAATTTGGCATTCTGCACCAAGGCATTGTTGTTTCAGAAACAATTCATGCCTTGTCATTTAACGAGAAAGGTGAGCTTGTGAAAGAGCCTCTGTTCAAAACCAGGAACGCCTCTTATGATGAAATCACTGTCAGTTGCGGTGGCCAACGTTGGCTTCCTATGGATTTTGATGAGATATGCTTGATGTATGTTGACGCTGATTTCGACAACAAAAACATCGAAAGAATAGTGTTGGCCGAAATCAACGAAAACGACTGGCCCACAGGCTACGGTCTTGAATACACTTGGAATGGCAATTGTTTTGCATATCAAGGTAAATGTAAATACGATGCGAATGAATTTGGCGTTTATGAATAAACTATTAAACCGAGAAATACCATGAAAAGAAATATGATTTTTGCGTTATTGTCCATGCTTACAATGACACTGTGTTGCTGCAGCAATAACAATAAAAAGACAGAATGTGTCGATTGCAAGGCTTTGGAGCATCGATCAGATGAAGAAACTTGCCAACTAATCTTTAACTCTATCGCCAACGGCGATAAGGAAACTTTCGCAGGTTTGGTTCGCTACCCATTGTATAGACAGTATCCTTTAAAGAACGTCTATACCAAAGACGAAATGGTCAAGTATTTCGATTTTCTCTTTGATGACGAATTTAGAAATGCTATCCGCTCATTAAAACTCGACGAATGGCAAGTGGTAGGATGGCGAGGATTCACGATTATGTCTGGCGAATTATGGGAAGATGGTGGTGAATTGGTTACCGTAAACTATTCTTCACCCGCCGAACAAAGGTTGCGTGATTCGTTGATCAAAGCGGAGTTCGATGCTTTACATCCATCTCTGCAAGGTGACCGGACACCCATTGACAGACTGATGTTAGCTGATGATGTTTATGGCTTTGCGCGTATCGACAAAAGTACCGTGAGCGACACACTATATAGGCTTAGCCTATTCGCAAAGAATGCCGAAATAGGCGACAAGCCTGTTGCATGTCTTAACGGATATGCCCAATATGAAGGCAACATGGGTGATGGGTACTTCTATTTCAAATCCCAAGACACAGTAGCCAGTTACAATTTTGGTTGCAAGCACGAAGAAGGTGTCTCTGTTGATGCCTGGAACTACCTTCATTGGATGGATAAAAGCATACCTTGCAGAGACCACTATTATCAAATTGACAGACAAAGACAAATATAGGAAGATAATCCGAAAAATTCCGTACCTTTGCCGCCCAAAACGGACAAATAAAATAACCAGATATGAAAGTTTCAGTTTTATTGGGAGAAAGATTCAAGAAGGCACCTGCTGATTGCGTCGTCGAGAGTCAGGCACTGATGGTGCGTGGCGGCTACATCAAGTCGGTCGGCACGGGCTTGTTTTC
>JAFVDF010000004.1 GCA_017478625.1 Alloprevotella sp. | reverse complement strand
TGTTGTTTGTATCTTCTTTGTTGAAAGTTGACCTACGTCGCCTTTTCGTTGCAAAATTAGTCTTTTTTTCTCAAATAACAATGGATTTATGCAAAAATCAGCCAAAAGTTTGCTCATTTCACATTATTTGTGTACTTTTGCCCTCGACAAAGAGCCATTCTTGAGACCCTTCGGGAACAAGCGAGCAGAGCTCGAGCGGAAACAGGCTGGTGACTCTGCGTCGGGAGTTCTTCGCAGAGCGAAGCGACCAGAGGTCGAGCGCTTTGATACGCAACAACAAGGACATCTTTGCGCAAAATAATATATTCTCTTGTTGAAAAGATGTTTTCGAATAGGTAAAAAGATAGTGTTTTCTCGGTCAAAGTGCCGTGTATACAGGGGTCAAGTGCCGTCTAAACCTATGTTCGCCTTGGCTCAAACGTATGTTCGCGTATACTCAAACGTATATTCTCCTGTACTCAAATTCAAACGCAATCCAGAGCGATGGTGCAAGGTTACGGCAGAGTAACGGCATAGTTTTAGACAAACATAGCCGTCATCATCATCTTGTAAACCAGCCTATTAACCATGATACCGGCTATGACGGCATGGTTTAACAATAACTAAGTTTCTGTATAGATATCTGTACGCCCCATGCGCGTCTTCAACAGACGGGGGTTCTTGCCTTCAGTCCACTCGTTGAGCAGCCGACGGGCTGTATAATGCGATAGGTTGGCGTGTAGGGCAAAGCTGCTCACCGTCACGTAACCTCGCTTCAGACACTCGCCGAGTGCCTGCTCCAGCTTTTCCTTATCTTCCAACTGTTCCAGCACGTTGGGATTATCCATGCGAAGGAACCCGTTGAAGAGCCATTTCCCGATTTCCTTGTTCCAGATCTTGCCAGGATTATAGTCCACACCGTCGAGCATCACGTCGCTGTTTTTCACCTCATCGGCATTCGTGATCTCACGTCTGAGTTTCAGTTTTGGCACAAACGTACCAATGGGCGTTTCAATCCTGTAGCCCATGGCCATTATCTCTGCAGCAGCCTTCAGGAACTGCCTTAACACAAACTCCACCTCACCATTACGCGTGGTGTAGTGTTTGGCACAGTATTCATCCACCCCCCTGATGCTCATCTTCAGGCCTCTGGCGGGACGGGCATAGACGATGTTACGTCCGTCCTTGCCCTTGGCAGGTGTCGGATGTACCTCATACGGAAATCCACTTTTCTTCTTTGGCATAATTCTTCTTTTCCTTGTATGTTTTCGGTTTGCAAAGGTACTAAGATTCGGCGAGACAGCAAAACGAATTTGGAAGAATAACGCAGTTTGACCTGAAAGTCTGCAATTTTCTTTTATCTTCCAGTTATTTGAGACATTTCTGCCATTTTTTTGCGCTCTTTTTGTGAAAATATGTTTTGGTTTCGAATATTTTATGTACTTTTGCAAATGAACACTGCGAGATAGCCCTAAAGGGCACTTGCTTTGACAAGAATCTCTGAGTGCAGAGTGCAGTGCGACTTTTGTGGGTAAAACAATAACGACATGAGCAGTTATTAGAAGATATAGAAACCTGAGAAATTTCTTAATCTAAGATGAATAGCGGTAATTGTGAATGTTCGCGCTTATAGCGTGGACGTCACTTATCATTCATCTGGGCAATCTCAG
>JAFVDF010000003.1 GCA_017478625.1 Alloprevotella sp. | reverse complement strand
CCCAGGGCTTGATCGCAGCAAGGGTAACAGGTTGTAGCGGCGCGATGTAGAGAGCTTTCCCTCCCGCCTCATTAGCTCAGTTGGCCAGAGCACTCGATTTGTAATCCTGGGGTCGTTGGTTCGAATCCGACATGAGGCTCAATTTTTGCGAGTAGACAGTGGCACAGTAAAATCTCATACACTTGTTTACTCGCTTATTCTTTATATATGACATCAAAGTATTACACGAACGGAAATCCATTACGCTACCTCCCCAAAAGTTGGACGGCCATTGCGGAACAACCTAAAAATTGTCTATCCCGCCTATTACTCTATATTATTATAATAGGTGTGGCAGGCGCAGGATTCTGGTATGGATTCCGGCAAGTATTTTTAGATATCATTTACCCCTCCCTGCTTTTGGCCGAACAAGGTCTGGATTGGCATCAGAGCCTACGCTCCTTTTACACTGCGAACTCGCAGACTCCTATCTATGTATGGGCAGGAAGTTGCATTATAGGATACTTCGGCCTGCTTATGTGGAAAATTCGCACCACAGAACTGACTGCCCCTCAAGACAAGAGAACTAACTCGGGAAAGCGCCTGATTCAACTCTGGCTTAATGATATCCTCGTGAGTCTGCTTATTATCATCGTATCCTGCATACTTATCGGCATACATGTGCTATTTGTCAAATTTGACAATATTCCTTTCTGGATAGAACCCACGGTCTTGAGCCTGCTCGGTATAACTTCCGGATTTTGGATACTGACGCTTCACATCATCAGCCAGCAACATATTTTAGTAGAAGAACTCCGTGCTCCCACAGCCCTATGGTTTGCTCTGACACGACATGCCGATTTTCAAAAATGGCTCTTGCTTGGCTTTATCGCAACAATTTGCAGTATTTCCTTAGGCTTAGCACTCTGCTTGCCGGCTTTGATTTTGTGTGCCACAGATATCATCGTAATTAAGGAGGTTTATCTATCAGACCAAACCATTATCCCCTCCTATTTTCCCACCGCCTTATACACCATGATTATTGTAGGCCATTCCATTTTCTTCCTTGTACAGACGTGGATACTACTGGCCTATTCCCTTTGCTTCAAACAATCTACACGCATCAATTATAAAGACGACAATGACACCAGAACAGATTAACGAGAACAAGCAGATATACCTTGACATCTGCCGTAAACACATCCAACGCGAAGGACTTGAAGACCTTCTCAACTATTTAGATAAAGAAACCGACTTTTTTACCGCTCCGTCTAGTTCTAAATTCCACATGAACGAAGTTGGCGGACTCTGTCACCATTCTCTAAATGTCTTCAACACGGCTGTTAGAGTTCATCAGCAGATTCTAGACATAGCAACCAATTCTGAGTTTATTGAAAAACTAGAAAAAATCTCTTTGGAGAATATTGCTGTCGCCACATTGTTCCATGACTTATGTAAAACCAACATATATAAAGTGACAGAAAAATGGAAAAAGGACAATGACAACAGATGGGTTTCTTATTCTGGATATGAGGTAAAGGACGACTTACCCTTTGGGCATGGGGAAAAATCCTGCTTTATAGTCCATCGCTTTATGAAACTTTACAAGGATGAGCTCTTGGCCATCCGTTGGCATATGGGAATGTTTGACCTGGGCGAAAATGCGTCACCCAGCCGTATCGCCTTCTACAATGCTTTGGACCAAAGTCCACTCACAGCTATTGTTCATGCTGCGGACTTCCTTTCCACGAATTGTTTAGAGCCTACAACAAAACCATAAGAAAATAGCGGTTGGAAATTCCAACCGCTATTTTCTTACGAACTTCTTTGCAAAATAATAACGGAGTTTCTTTAGCAAGAAGTGTTGCCTGCGCCATTCGCGCTGTTGCCACTCCCTCCATTTTAGAAAATCGTTTTTGAGTGAACCCAATATGATGTTGGTCGGTTTTGCCTTTCCGTTAACAATTACCTTAAATTGATGTGGAATCAACTCTACATCTATCCGTTCACCCGCCTCGTAGGGATCGCCATCGCAATGGATGGCACCTGCATGCGCTCTTGTAATCGTCACTTTTGTCCCTTTGAACATTTTGATATGATTATTCTTAGGGAGTTGTTTACTAAACAACTGCGTAGCTATAAGAGGCGCTTCTACCACATTAAACGGAGATATCATCACAATGTCCATAACTCCATCTTCCATCGAAGCATGGGGGGCGATAAATGCATTATTCCCATACTGTGAGGCATTGGCACAGGTAATAAGAAATGCCTTGTGTGTATTTACGTCTCCGTCAATGGACAGTTCATAATATTCCGATTTGTAAGAAAAACCTTGCCCGAGTACATTCTCTACATAGGACTTAAGTCCTCGCTTACCATAATTGGCAAATTTCTCACTAATAAATGCGTCAAAACCTACTCCACAAGTACAAAAGAACGGATGGCCGTCAATGATGCCATAATCAAGACTTCTGACATCCATTTCATTAATTACTTTTAGCGCATTCTTTACATTCAGAGGTATCTGGAGATGCCTGGCCAACCCATTCCCCGAGCCACACGGAATTATTCCCAAAGCCGAAGAAGTACCCACAACAGCTCGCGCCACTTCATTAACCGTTCCATCCCCTCCGACTGCCACCACAAAATTCACTCCGGCTTCTATTGCCTCAGCGGCCAGTTGAGTGGCATGTCCAGGATATTCAGTATAAGATATTTTTATTTCAAATTTCTCCTTATCAATATTTTGATGAATCTGCTTGGATAGAGACGTCTTACGCCTTCGTCCTGATATCGGATTGATAATAAAGAATATTTTTTGCTTAGCCATACAGGTTTGCTTATCGTCTTGCAAAATAAGAGTAAATTACGCGAAATGGGCCCAAGCTTCTATTTTTTTTGCACAAAAAGAGCAAAAATGTACCATTTCTATTTAAGAATATTGTAAGTTTGCATTCTATTTATTCGTAAATCTATCAAACAACATCTTTAATTTATGGATATCCTACACCAGCGATTAGCAAAATATACCTTACCCCAAGAATGTATTGAACAAGGAATCTATCCTTATTTCCGCGAAATCGAAGGCAAGCAAGGTACCGAAGTTGAAATGGGTGGTCACAAAGTGCTCATGTTCGGCTCCAATGCTTACACGGGGCTGACGGGAGACGAACGCGTCATAGAGGCTGGAATTAAAGCCATGCGCCAATATGGTTCCGGATGCGCTGGTTCAAGGTTCTTGAATGGTACGTTGGATATACATGTCCAATTAGAGAAAGAATTGGCCGACTTTGTAGGAAAAGATGAAGCACTTTGCTTCGCCACAGGCTTTACCGTAAACTCCGGTGTTATTCCTCAACTCGTCGGCAAGAATGATTATATTATATGCGACGATCGCGACCATGCCTCCATCGTAGATGGTCGTCGATTAGCCTTTGCAACCTGCCTGAAATTTAAACATAACGACATGGAGGACCTGGAGCGTCAGCTGAAAAAATGTGCTCCCGATTCCGTTAAACTGATTGTAGTGGACGGTGTGTTCTCTATGGAAGGCGACCTCTGTAACCTACCGGAAATTATCCGCTTGAAAAAAGAATATGGAGCAACTGTAATGGTTGACGAGGCTCATGGTTTAGGCGTATTTGGTAAGGAAGGTCGTGGAGTTTGTAATCATTTTGGCTTAACCGACGAAGTGGACCTCATAATGGGAACCTTTAGTAAATCGTTGGCAAGTATTGGTGGCTTCATCGCAGCCGATAAGACAATCATAAATTGGCTACGTCATAATGCACGTACTTATATTTTCAGTGCCTCAGCCACACCTGCAGCCACAGCTGCGGCGCGCGAGGCACTCCATATTATACAGCGTGAACCTCAACGTATCCAACACCTCTGGGATGTTACGAAATACGCGCTGAAACGCTTCAAAGAAGAAGGATTTGAGATTGGAGCTACGCAAAGTCCTATCATACCGCTCTATGTGCGCGATGTTCAAAAGACATTCTTCGTTACAAAACTCGCTTTTGATAAGGGCGTTTTCATAAATCCCGTTATTCCACCTGCATGCGCACCTCAAGATACCTTGGTACGCTTTGCACTAATGGCAAGCCATACTCAGGAAGAAGTTGAACGTGGTATCCAAATTTTGGTAAGCGTATTCAAAGAGTTGGAACTATTATAAGGCAAAATCAGAAAGTTTTTTAAACAAATATTTTGCTTATATAAAATTTCCGTATATTTTTGCAACGCTTTTAAGCAATAGAGACATCTTAGTGTAGATTGTCTGAACGCAATGCGGCAATAGCTCAGTTGGTAGAGCGCAACCTTGCCAAGGTTGAGGTCGCGGGTCCGAGCCCCGTTTGCCGCTCAACATTTTGAACAACAACTATTCTTTAGATTTATTCGACAAGAATGTTGGACAGCATCTCTGATTGCCCAGGTGGCGGAATGGTAGACGCGCTAGTTTCAGGTACTAGTGTCAGCAATGACGTGCAGGTTCGAGTCCTGTTCTGGGCACTACCCTTTTCAGAGATACGACGAAAAAGGAAATAAAATGGAGAGGTGGCGGAATTGGTAGACGCGCTACTTTGAGGGGGTAGTGTCAATTGCGACGTGGGAGTTCGAGTCTCCTCCTCTTCACTTTCTTTTTCTTCATTCTATTATTGCGGCAATAGCTCAGTTGGTAGAGCGCAACCTTGCCAAGGTTGAGGTCGCGGGTCCGAGCCCCGTTTGCCGCTCCTCCCTTTTTATTGTTTTTGTTTTCTGCTTTAGGGATTTCTTTTGAACTTGCCAATTACCCAATTTCATTCTTTTGCCCATTAACACCTTTGGTATATGAGTCTGTATATCCGTTATTTTGACCACGAGACGCTAGTGCAAACAGCCGAAGAAGCCATAGAATTCTTAACTGCGCTATCCGATTTTGATATCACAGAAGAGTTGTGTCAAGAGATATACCGATATGTTGAAAATACCAACAATTATCCAAAGCGATACAAGATTCGCCCACGCGTTTACTTCATTCTTATCAAGACAGATGTCAACACATTGGAAGAATTCAAGGCACATCGAAAAAACTCAAGTGGTGAACACGATAATCTTACGGCTCCCCAACGCACCTACACCAAGCAGGAATTATTAGAGAAAGCACAGAAGGGTTGGTATCAAGCCTCTCTGCTTTTTAAGCGAGTAATTTCTATTGGAGAAACTAATAAGTTTCAGTACATCAATGCTTCGTTCGATTCTGTAGTCTATGCTGAAAGCGCACTGGATTGTTACAATCGTATCGTAGCCTATCTGTCCTCACGAGAAGATATTGACGCGCGGAGTCAGTTCCCTTCTGCAAAAGGATCCAATTATCGCTTTTTGTTTTTAGGTGAGGAAAAACCCGTTTTTGACGAAGCTTAGTCTTTAATTGTTGACCCAATTTACGGGTTAAACTCTTTTGCGAATAAATCCTCTTATTTTAGCGATTGCTGGAAGTAGCCCTTTCGGCCGAACTCTATTTGCCAAAGTCTGCACAGGCTCCTTGTTGTCGTATTAGACAGACTTCCTTTCTGTGAGAATAACGTATTTGTGCTATCCTACCGACTTGGGGCAAAACACATCAATGAGGTTAATCGAAAGAGACGTTTTCTCAAATAGTCCCCCCATTCTTTCAGAGATTGGCGACCACCATCTGTCCGTCCCAAAGCCCTTAGGACTCTCTATCATAACTGCTCTGCAGTAGAATGGGCTATTAGTTGCAAGAGGAAACCTCCCCTCTTTATATAGACCCAGCCTATTGTGTGATTCTCTTTTGAAAATTTACCAAAAGATATTCGTGTCCATACTGTCCTATACGACATGGAGTGACAGGTTAAAGAAATAGGCTTGTTTTGATAATCCTCCATTATGTTTCACTATTTGATTGGATATATGCTGATGGATTCTCGTTAATCTTAGCAAGTTCCTCCTCTCGCCATTTGTCTATTGCGGTCTGAAGAAGTTCTGCTTGGGCCTTTGCAATTTTTTCCATAACTTCCTTATTTGCGAGTGCTTCTGCGGCTAAACGCTCTTTATTCTTTTGAGTAGAAATTTGGACTTCAGTGTTAACTTCGTCATTGAGATCGGAGATTCTTTTGTCTGACAATACGCGAACTTTATGCATTTCAGCCCGAAGATAATCATCATATGGACCCGAAGCTATCATCATTTTGAAGAATGTAGGGGCTGTCTCAATAACGATAAACAAGAGGGCAATAAATAAAGCAGCAATTCTTGTTGAAGGCTCATTGTCTTTCATCCGATTGAATGCCACCATTCGACCTTGAAAACCTGTCAATTCGTCCTCCAGTTTCTTTATATTAATATCATTTTTGTCATCAACTGATTTCTTTAATTGTTCTATTCGCTCATTGATTGTCGCAATCTCTCTTTGTTTTTTCGAATCTGCCTCCCTCAATGCATTTGCGTATTCAGTATTATTTTGAGATAAACTATATTCTACCTCATGAAGTTCCCTTGTAACCTTAGCTCGCTGATTCTGAAGTTTGCGAATTTCTTGAGAACAGACTTGATATTGCTTCGGAGAATTTACCGGAGAGTATCGTTTCAACTCTTGCTGCTTGTTACGAATTCTATCACTTAAAGAACGCTGTTCCCCTTGTAACTGACCTAATCGTTGCCCTAACTCGCTATTTATAGCTGAGAAACCTCCAACTCCTGCCGATACGGCATCTCTATTTTCAAGATCTTCTCTACGTTGTTCCTCTTTGTTAATCTCATTGTCGAGCCTTTCCGTTCTTTTGGAAAGTTCTTCCTCTTTCATGTGTTCAATTTCGTTATTGATTCCATCCTCATATATCTTAAGTTCGAGTGGGGTTGAGATAATGACACCGAGGAATATTGCCATAATTATTCTTGGTAAACCACTATAGAACTCCCTCCTGCTAATCGTCACCTTACCATCAGAGTACATTGTATTGACTATGAATCTATCAAGATTAAAAATAAGTAGTCCCCAAAATACACCAAACAAGACGGCCAGCATCTGACTTTTAAATACTGTAAACAATGCATATCCTCCAGATAGCATTGCCATTAAGGCAGTAAACAAGATGGTTCCACCAATACCTGCATACTTTGAGTAATCCGTTGGACACTGCCTCAGGACTTCACGGTTTGCGCCCGCACAAATCCACAGGAACTCATTGAGCCAGCCGCCCCATTCGATTTTCTCTTCTTTGTTATTGGATATATTGTTTGATTCCATTGTTACTTTTTTATTATGTGATTGAAAATTTTTTGAATCGAACGTTTTATACTAAATCGTGAAAGGGGTGGTGATAATTCCACATTTAGTCCCATTTCTTTGAGAGAGGGAACCTTAGGAATCTCTGTCCTTACCATTCCAATAGTTATGTTTGGAAATGAAACATTCGCATTGTAGCGAGGCTGCTTTATGGATAGAGATAGATTGTTGACGATGTTTGGAGTTGGCACGAGCAAAGATTTTACTTGAGGAATAGGTAATATTCCTATTTCAATTCGTTTTTCCTTCTTCCCGAACTCGTCTTCCGCTGTCAAAACACATATAGTTGCTTTCTTTGGTTCTATAATTCTTGTCCCAGAAGGCTGTATTTCTTCATCATCCAGCCAGACTTTTTTTGCATTCTTAACCTTCCAAGAGATTTTGACTGGTATGGTCGGAAACACATAGTATTTGTCAGCAGTGAACTCTATTTCGCATTCGTCAAAGACAGCGATAGCGATTCCTCTCTTTATTACTTGGCCGTCGGATGTCTTTATTGACAATTCAAAAGTTGTGCTTTCTGAAAGAGTTGTGGTAAACTTTCTATGCTTCTCACATTGTTGTACTTCTGTTTCTCTTCCTTTGCGGAGGGTAATCTCGGCATCAAAAGGAACATCCCAAACCAACTCAATGGATTGGGTATTGCGTACGGCCTTGGTCGTTGATGCGGTGAAAGAAACCTTTTGATGTAACAAGCAAGATTCGAAAGGGATTAAATCGTCAATACTCCTATACCCAAGATATTCTTCTAGCACTGCCAGTATGTCTTGGAAATGATTCCCTAGAGAATAAATGTCTTTGTATATCGGTGCATTCTTTATGTCTGCAAAATCTTCTTTAGCAAAAAGGAGGCGGTCGGCATCCGCCACTTTATACTTGTCTATCAATGAAGGATTCTTCGCTATAGCGAGAATACTAAGATAGATTATCAGTTCGGAAAAATAGTCCAGCTTCTTTGATACAGACTTGTTACTTATTCGAGCGGGGTGTTGATAATCAGGGAGACCGGTAACATTATCTGCTTCACCTTGAAGTTCGGGGCAATAGAAAGAATCGTAATCGACCAAGTATAAACGATGATCCTTGTCGACCAAGATGTTCCCATGTTGAAGGTCCCCATGAGCAAGAGATAGGCTATGCATGCAACGAGTTATAGCGAGGAATTTATCTGCAAGTTCCTTCAATAATTGTTTGGATTCCCGGTTCTGACAGATATAGTCTTTAATGGTTATTCCATCAATCCACCGCATCCTTGTGGTCGGATAGATTCTTCCGTCCACATTGATACCATTCTCTATATATTCAAATCCACACAAGAAATCCAATTGTGTCTGTTGAATAGCGTCAGAGATTATTTCATAACGCCTCTTTGAATTGTTGGCATCAACATGCCAGCATCTGAAAGCCCATTTCTCACCATTGGCTACTTCGTATGGGAATACAACTGAGAAGCCGCCTGTATAGGCAATTAGTCGGCCTCTGGCATCCCTGCGAAAGACACCATTCTGGGCATGCTTGTCTAACACAAGAACACTTTGGTTCTCGACGGACGTTCTTATGCTTGGTATTGTCGGCATTTATTGTGGCTTCTTAAACTTTTCAGATATTGAGGCTGAAATTTTTTTACGCTCGTCTTCTTTATTCGTTTTAACATATCCATTTCCTTTTCCCCATTTCCCAGCAATTTTGTTGGAATCATCCACTTCGCCCTTTTTAGCCGTGGCTTTATAGCCATTTCCACCTTGCCATTTGGATGAGATGATTTCGCTTTTTGATAATACGGCATCCTCTAAGGGCGTAAGGTCTTCAATTGATGACTTACCCATAAACTCGCATAGTTTATCGACAAGTGGAGCTAACTCAGAATCGGTTTTCAGCAGTTTGAATATATTGGAAGTACCTTTTGACTGTATATCTTCCCCAGAAAACAGGAGAGTTTCTGTGTCCTCCATGTTCAAGTCTTTCCACAGAGAAGGCATTTTGGCAAGTGCTTTTAGACTGAGATATATGACTAGTTCGGAGAAATAGTCTGCTTTTTCCGAAACCATTTTGTTTTCCCATCTTGCTTCATGCTGATACCCAACTAGTCCTTTAATCTCGTCTGGCATACCGTTTAGTTTTGGAACATACATTGAATCATAGTCAACCAAAACCAATGAATAATCTGGCTTGACCATGATGTTTCCGTGCTGTAAGTCGCCATGTGAGAAATGGTTTGCATGTAAATCGGCTACCATCTTCTTGAAATTCTCAGCTACCTTGTTGATGGTTGTGGCCTCTGTGATATGTTCGGACAAGAATTTCTTTAAAGATTTTGCCTCCACCCAGTCCATTACAACAAGTGGCTGCATTCCCATTGGTGTCATAATGCCATCTTCATAGAAATCAAACCCAACGAAATAGGGAAGATTTGCTTCCTTCAATGATTCTGCAATGACTTGTGTCCTGCGTTTGGCATCTGAAACCTCTGCATGCCAACAGCGCACTGCATACTTTTTAGACGGAGTCAGATATGGAAACACCACGCAGAAGCCACCTGAATACTTGATAAGCCGAACACCTTTTTCTATTGGGTGTCCATCTTTCAGTACCGCAGGATGTATCAATGCTGGTGTTTTGATATATGTGCTATAATCGGGAATTGTTGGTAATGGCATGGCAGATACTATTTGGCATAAATAACGTATTTGTCGAGAATAGTACGGAGGGCTTCCTTTGCAGCATTTTGAGTTGTTTTATACTGCAACTCGCTCCAAAACTTTTTGATTGCTTTTTGAGATTTTCCTTTACATTTACCTTCAAGGACACTTTTGTATTCAGTTAAAAACTCTTCAATAATTGTGTCAGCATTCACAGGGTCGGAAGCATTACATTCTTTTTCTCTGTATGGACTCTCATCCTGTTTGTCAGTTACCTGTTCGATAGCGGATGTAGCATTTGTGTTTTCTGTTGATTCCGCTTCTACTTTTTCTGCTACTGATTCTTTGTCCATTTGCTCTTTCTCGACCATTTCTGCAATGTTGTCTGCATAGGTAATAGTGAGAGCCTCTGCATTGTCACTTTCGACGATTACTAATGTCGTGTCATCATTGTGCATCCCTTCTTTCCTCCATTCGTCAACCAACACCTCAAAATCGTCATGCGAAGCCACTGATAATAGTTGCTGAACATACTTAGCGATGTCCCCTTGCTTACTATGTTCCAAAAGGAATTCCGAGAATGGATCAGATACCAATAAGAGTTTCTTGTCATCTGTAAGCGTACCTTCGATAGACTTTGGTGTACCCTTCCCGTCTTTTAGTGGATTGCTATCGAAATAATCTGGGTAACTGTCAAAGGCATCAGTATCTTGTGAGGTGTTGAACTTTGCCTCATTCCCATCCCACTCTATCAAGCAGGTATCACCAAGAACCTCTCCTGACCATTTGCTCCCATCAAGACGAATGCCAACAAACGTTGCCCCTGCTGAACGACCTTCAGCAAAGTTGCGTTCGTTTCGATAAATTATGTTCTCTGGCGCATTTGTATCCTTTAAGTTTTGAATGAACTCGGAAACTTTAGCGCGCCATTCTTGACAAAGCGGAATAATAGATTCTTTTGACAGATTCCAATCCCGACTGTTCGTATAGGTTTCAACAAGTAGTTGAGCCCATATCTTTTGCTGCCAGGTTGACCCCATTCCATCAGACACCGCAATAGATTTGGTGTCTGTATTAACACCAAATCTATCTTGGCAGTCTGCGAATCGTTCTGCTTGCTTGTGTGTTATAAAAGCACGTATAACCATATTCCGTATTAAAGTCCTTTATCGCCTGCTCTTGAAGAGCCAAAGTCAATGAGTTGAATCAGTTGTACACCATCTGCACCAAAAATACAGCCACGAGAACCATCTTTTATAGGCAATTCGTTCTTTGCGGCAGCGGCTTTGTAAGAATCAGGGACTTCGCTGGTTATATCGTACAGGAACTGGGCTTGCTCCTGAGAAATATTATTCCGATCAGATGGGAACACCACCTTACCATTTGACTCATCTATCTGAGCATTGAAAATAAGGACGTTGCCATCGTTATTTGAAAGCTCCATAATTTCTTTTGCGAGCGCGACTGTTTCTCGCATACAATCCCTTGGGTCTTTTCCTTCGTAATAAGGAACGCCATCAGAGATGTTGATAATTACAGGGGCTGGTCCTTCTGCATTATCGGCCATCCACTTCTCAACTAAGTCTTTTGCCAGTTGGAAAGCACCAAGCATATTGGTAGCTCCATCTTTGTCAATAGGTTCTACCCATACAGGTTGTTTCACCTCTACTTCAACAAGCCCTCCTGTGCCATCAGGCGTTTTCTTTTTCAGAGTTTCATACCGCAAAGGATTTGCGTCTAAGTCCTTTAGCCAACCAGAGCATAGTTCTTTCACGTTATGGTTATACCCAATCACAGAAATGAAACAGCGGTTTTTAGGTGCGTCACCATCGAAATTCTTCTGGATGATGTTGTCAATAACTTTATTGACAGCAAGTGTTGCGAACTTGGTACGTGTTGTACCTTCATAATCACTCCTCATTGAGCCAGACTGATCCAATAAGATAATCAGTAAACCAGGAGTAGCAGAACTCCATTGTTTGTCATTCTTTGCCATTTCTAATAAAATGTTCTGCCTTGGCCCCTCACAGCAGAGGATTAAATGTTGTTCTTGTTACATACAAACAAAAACGTGGAGCCAGTCCTGTTGCTCGCTTCACGCTCTAAAGGCTCTCGCATTGCCCAGTTTGTCGAAACGAGCAACGCCGAAAGCCCCACGCCGATGAGTATATCAAGTCCACAAATCTGACAAACTCTATTATGAGATATGTCAGAAAGTGAAGTGTATAATCACCCCAAGGGGCGTTCCCGTTGCTTTGTTTTTGACAAACTGTTCGAACTTGCGAGATTCTTAGAGCATCAAAACCAAAGCGTCCAGAAAACGCCTATGTCTGTATGTTGTCCCACCCAACCATGCAAACATCGTTGATGACGAGCATTTCGGCGTGGAACTGGATGTAAAGTTACTCAAATTTTCTTAACTGGAAGAAGGTTTTATTCATCATCAATGGATTTTTTACAAATTTTGAGTAATTGTACACGCGAGGATGGGTAAACTTGATAAGAAATGTTGCACTTTTATAACAACTTTAATATGACAATAGAAGGCATACAGGCATTGATATATGGCGATGAAACCCGCCAGTTGTAAATGAAGAAGACTACAGGCGAGTTGAAGGATGGTATGCGTTCATTTTGTACTTTTCTCAATACAGCGAGCGACTGCCTGTTCTTTGGCATTACTCCAACAACTCTGAAGATTCTACTATAGGAGGTGACTGATAATACAAGAAATGAAATTGCCCGTGAGATTGCCAAACTGGAACCGCTGATAGACCTGCCAGTAGAATACATTGATGTACCAAACTGTTCTGGGTGCCAAGTTATCGCCAAACACCAGTACACAAACAACAGTGAAGCCCACACCTATCGGGTGCAAGCATTCACTTTTACTGCTGATGTGTACTCAGATATTAAAATTTGGCGATTTTAGAAGTACATCAGATAAAAGTAAACACTTTCTTATTTATCCTTCTGTCAGTTAATATTTAGGTCATAATACAATTCATTTATGATTAGCAAAGGTATAAAATATAATAACTTCAAAGGTGGCTCGCATAAAAATATCTGAAGAAGAACGCCATTCTGGCCATAGAGCTACATATTTGCCCAATACGGCCACAAGCAGACAAATACGGACCGGCTTACAGATCGAATAATACAGCATTCAAGTTCACAGTGTGAAATTCCGGTTTCACACTGTGAAATGCGCGTTTCACAGTGTGAACTGGAAAATGGGATTAGGGAATCTCCAAAAAGAATAGACCTATGATAAGAGGGAAAGGACAAACTGCCACAAAGTATAAGCGCACAGATAGCTGACATAGAAATGCGGAGAGCTACCATAGATATTAAACGGCTTACACTATGCAAGATAAACCGTCCGAAAGGGATGAGGACACTGATAATAGTATGTTTTTATACTTGCAAAAAGAACGGGCGAAATAGGTGTCATTAAACAAAAGTTCGCTATCTTCGCATTTTCATACCCAATAATCAACCTTAAAAATTTCCATATTCTATGACTCGCGTGAACGTTAAAGACAAAGTTTTCAAGCCATTTATCTCAGAGGTAGATATTAAGGCGCGTGTAAAAGAAGTTGCCCAGCAAATAAAACAGGACCTTGCCGGCGAAAAACCTTTGTTTCTGACTGTGTTGAATGGTGCTTTCATCTTTGCTGCCGACCTTGTACGCGAAGTGGATATTGATTGTGAAATATCGTTTATTCGCTTGGCTTCATACGCTGGCACTTCCAGCACGGGGGTGGTTCGTGAACTCATCGGCCTCAATGAAAATCTCGAAGGACGTACTGTGGTCATAATAGAGGACATCATTGATTCGGGACTCACTATGCAAGATTTGATAAGCAAACTCACTGAGCGTCATCCCGCTAAGATTAAGATTGCAGCCTTGCTTGTAAAGCCCGACAATCTCAAGGTGGATTTAAACATCGACTATGCCTGCTTCCGCATTCCCAATGATTTTATCTTAGGCTACGGACTGGACTACGACGGCGAGGGGCGTAACCTGAAAGATATTTATGTAATCGACTAACTCCATTATAATAACAGCACAACGGATATGAAAAATATCGTACTATTTGGAGCCCCCGGCTCAGGCAAAGGCACTCAGAGCGAGTTGCTCATAGAAAAATACGGATTCAAGCATATCTCTACGGGAGATGCTCTACGCGCCGAAATCAAACAAGGCACGGAATTAGGAAAAATAGCTCAGGGATTTATCAGTCAGGGTAAACTTCTACCCGACGAACTTATCATTCAGCTCCTTGCCTCAGTATATGATGCGTTGCCCGATTGTGAAGGTGTCATCTTCGACGGGTTCCCTCGCACCATTCCCCAAGCTGAAGCATTGGCACAAATGCTTGAAGAGCGCGGAAAGCGCGTGGATGCCATGATTGAACTGGCTGTACCCGAAGAAGAACTTATTGCCCGCCTCATCAACCGCGGAAAAGTTTCCGGTCGCTCAGACGACAACGAGGAAACCATACGCCAACGACTCGAAGTCTATAAGGCACAGACGCTTCCCCTAAGCAATTGGTACGAAAAGGCCGGCTGTCGCTTTCCTATCAAGGGTATAGGTACGCTCGAAGACATCTTTGCAGACATCAGCAAGGTAATAGACGCACTCTAATCCGTCTGTCCTGACAACGTCCCTCCTCTATCTACAGAAACGCTTATACTTATGGCTGAAAGCAACTTCATAGATTACGCCAAGATATTCTGTCGCTCTGGTAAAGGCGGTCGGGGCTCTATGCACCTGCATCGGGCCAAATATCATCCCAATGGCGGACCCGACGGGGGCGATGGCGGTCGCGGAGGCAACGTATATCTTCGTGGAAACCGTAATCTTTGGACGCTATTACACCTTAAATATGAACGGCACGCTTTTGCGGGCCACGGACAGAATGGAGGAAAGGCTTTGGCCACGGGTTCCGCTGGCGCCGACAAGTACATAGACGTACCGTGTGGTACGGTGGCCTACGACGCCGAGACCGGTAAATATCTCTGCGACATAACAGAAGACGGTCAGGTGGTAATGCTGCTGAAAGGTGGGCGCGGAGGTCTTGGCAACTGGCACTTTAGAACAGCCACCAATCAGACTCCACGCTACGCACAGCCAGGAGAACCGATGCAGGAACTTATGGTTGTGCTCGAACTCAAACTGCTAGCCGATGTAGGACTGGTAGGTTTTCCCAATGCGGGTAAGAGTACATTGCTCTCGGCTACTTCTGCCGCAAAACCTAAGATTGCCAATTATCCATTTACTACGCTCCAGCCCTCAGTGGGTATTATTTCCTATCGGGACAACCAATCTTTCGTGATGGCCGATATTCCGGGCATCATAAAGGGAGCCTCCGAAGGGAAAGGGCTGGGCATTCGGTTTCTACGCCACATTGAACGCAACGCATTACTGCTATTCCTCGTCCCAGCCGACAGCGATAATATTAAAAAGGACTATGAAACGCTGCTGGGCGAACTACAAGCCTTCAACCCGGCACTTATGAACAAGCGACGTGTGCTGGGCGTCTCGAAAGCCGACCTCATTGACGAAGAACTGATGCGTTTGCTGGAAGAAGAACTGCCTACGGATGTGGAGCACGTCTATTTTTCGGCTGTGTCCGGCTATGGCGTGGACCGACTGAAAGACCTTCTGTGGAAAAATCTGGATAAAGACAACAAAGAAATCGGAACAGACAGTCACGACGAACTGGTACACCGCGACTTGAAAGACACGGTGCTTACTGCCGACTTTGCAGAATGGGAGCCCGATTGGGATGATGATGAACCTACGGAAGAGTCAGACGAATTTGATCTGGAAGACCTCGTCATTGAATAAACCTGCTGAAAAAAAACATACAGAAATGGAAGGATTTATAAAGGTAGCCGCGGCCATTCCAAGCACCCGCGTGGCCGATTGTCAATACAATACGCAACAAATAGCCCTGCAAATAGGAGAAGCAGAAGAAGCGCAAACTGACATCATCGTTTTCCCCGAACTGAGCATTACGGGATACACCTGCCAAGACCTCTTTCAGCAGGAGACCCTCCTGCAAGAAGCCAAAAAGTCGTTGCTGGAACTGGCTTCCAAGATGGAAGACTGTTCGATCACAGCAGTTGTGGGTCTGCCTCTCTATTTCGACGGAATGGTACTCAACTGCGCGGCAGTGCTTCATAAAGGCAAGATTCTGGGCATCGTTCCCAAGACCTACCTTCCTAATTACAATGAATTCTACGAGGCTCGCTGGTTTAGTTCCGCTTCACGGCTACACCACGACCAGACTGTAACTATCTCCAGCTATAATGTACCCATCGGAGGACACCTACTTTTCGAACTGCCACACTTTACTGTTGGCATAGAGATCTGTGAAGATTTGTGGGCCACTATTGCTCCCGGAGCCATTCATACACTTAACGGTGCTGACCTTATTCTGAATCTCAGCGCCAGTAATGAAGTAATCGGAAAGTACGCTTACCTGCGCTCACTGGTATTAGGGCAAAGTGCCAAGAATATAGGTGGCTATGTCTTTTCCGGCTCAGGCTACGGCGAAAGTACGCAAGATGTGGTATTTGGAGGGATTGGTCTCATAGCCGAAAAGGGAGAATTGCTGGCTGAAGCCACGCGTTACTCCCTACAACCGCAGATAATCTATGGTGACATAGATATAGAGGCCATTCGCAACGAGCGCCTGACCAACACGACGTTCGGCTCAGCCAAGGACCTGCTCCGACAATCAGAACGTCTGCATACGTCTTATCGTCGCATAGTCGTTTCAGACAAAGGTAAGGACAACAGAACTGAGACAACGCGCCGTGTCAATCCTCTCCCCTTTGTGCCATCCGACAAGAACTTCCAGACTGACTGCAGCGAGGTGCTGACCATTCAGAGCTTTGCTTTGGCAAGGCGTCTGGACCACACGCACACAAAAAATGTAGTAATAGGTATCAGTGGCGGGCTCGACTCTACTCTCGCCCTTCTTGTAGCCGTCAAGGCCTTCGACCTGTTGGGGCTTGACAGGCGCGGAATCGTCGGTATCACTATGCCCGGATTTGGCACGACCTCCCGCACCCACGATAATGCCGTTACTCTGATGAAAGAACTGGGCATTACCCGCAGAGAGATAGACATAACAGCCGCCTGCGAGCAACATTTCAAGGACATAGACCATGACACGTCAAAACTGGACACCACTTTTGAAAATGGACAAGCGCGCGAACGGACGCAAATCCTTATGGATGTGGCCAACCAGATAGGCGGATTTGTTGTAGGCACAGGCGACCTGAGCGAATTGGCGCTCGGATGGGCCACTTACAATGGTGACCACATGTCTATGTACGGTGTGAATGCTGGAATACCTAAGACACTGATCCGAAACCTCATTCAGAATGTGATAGAGAACAGTGCAAACGAGGCCGTGCGCCGTACTCTGCTTGACATCTTGGCTACTCCTGTGAGTCCAGAACTGCTTCCAGCCGACGCCGAAGGACAAATCAGTCAAAAAACCGAAGACCTTGTGGGCCCCTACGAACTTCACGACTTCTTCCTCTATCACATGCTCCGAAATGGCTTTGGGCCCCGCAAAATATACGAACTTGCCCAGCGAGCCTTTGATGGAACAGACTCGCGTGTCAGTGCCTTTTCTAAAGAAACCATATTACATTGGCTGACAATATTTTTCCGCCGCTTCTTTACACAACAGTTTAAGCGTAGTTGTCTGCCAGACGGCCCTAAAGTATTACCCTGTTCACTCAGCCCACGAGGCGATTGGCGTATGCCAAGCGATGCTTGTGCCACGCTATGGCTGAACGAATGCGCAGCACTCCAAAACGAATAGATTATATCTGACTACAACTAAAAACAGAGTTTATTCTGTTTTACACATTTATAACAACGCAATCTCCAGGGGATAAAGAATGAGAGATTGCGTTGTTATTTTGCTTCCACATAAAAAAAGTAAAACAGACCATAAATGTATTAACATATAAAATACTACTTTTGCAAAGTTACATCGTTACGCAGTGGCGCAACACTTTATAATAATAGCGTTTGCTATTTGCTCTGAAACAATGAAACGTAGGAAATTTCATTAGCAAGAAAACAGGAATAGAGCAGATACGCGAACGACCACGTCTTTGTATCGTGGCCGTTCTTGTCTGCCTGTTTCGGTATCCTACGACCGCATTGTTCGGACAAGAAATGTCCACGATTTTGCGTGTCTATAGGGTACAGGAGCGACGGCAGGCGTACAACGCTTTATACAAATGTCGCAACAAACATTAGAATGTGTGCCCAATCAGACACATCCGTGGAAAAACTGGATAGATTGGGCAAAAACTTTAGGTATGTTATGTATTGTCTGGGGACACACCTTCCCTGCCTATTTATCCCCCTTCATCTACGCGTTTAACGTACCTGTCTTTTTCTTTTTATCAGGCTATCTGACGAAAGAGGAATCAAATCCAAAAGTTTTCTTCCACAAACTTTGGCATAACCTAATTGTCCCCTACCTCATCCTCTCGCTATCATTAAACGCCATATTTATAATTACGCACAGAGCCTCTCCAGAATCCCTTTACTCCCTCCTAATGACTCTCGGCGGTATTCACAGCGCCGGTCGTATTATAGGCTGTTCCAATTTATGGTTTGTCTATACGCTCATCGTAATTAAAGTCGTATGCTTCTACGCCCAACGTTTCAGATACGGGCCTCTATACGTCGGCGTACTGGCACTTGGCGGAATGTTCGCTTATAATTACTCGCCACACAATGACATCGCTTGGGCCTACACGAATGCACTTATTGCGTTTCCTTATTTCATTGCCGGATTTTATGCTGCCAAGCCGAAGTTTCATAAGCTGATATCCAACTGGACAACGAGATATAAACCCCTCCCATTAGGGGCGAAGCTAGTAGGCATTATGCTGATGTTCGCTCTGACTTACCTCTTGAGCTATAGCAACGGCAATGCATTCCTCTACAAGGGGCAATACGGGCATAACTACCTTGCATTCCTATGTAGCAGCATTACAGGAATCAGTGCTATTATACTGACTGCGCATCTGCTGGATAGATTCCACAGAAAATACTGTCATCTCATCTCAACAGGCTCTCTAATCATCTTGGCCTACCATCTGTATATTCTGGTTCCTACTATAAGAATACTACACAATTATCTGGAGCATCCACTAATTGAGAATATCGGAAAATTAAGCCTTTCAGTAGCTATACTCGGGCTCTTTATACCGATAATCATACTGACAAAGCGCCACTTTCCTATTGTATTAGGTAGCCGTGCTAATAAATAATGCAGGCATCCCTATCCTGCAAACAAATAAATAAGGAGAACCCAATTGAGTTCTCCTTATTTATTATAATGAATCACTATTAAATTGGAACGGAAGCAAGTCCCCCACTCTGTCAAATATATAGACTCTGTCTTTTCCACAAAGCAACGTGCGCATAGGATGATAGCGATGTTCCACCTCTGTAAGAACCTGGCGACAGGCACCGCAGGGTGAAACGGGCTCATCTGTAAATTCTCCTGTTGTATCCTTGGCTGCTATGGCTATGGCTTTTACTCCGACACCCGGATAGCGAGCATTAGCGTAAAAGATAGTGCAACGCTCAGCGCAGGTACCTGTAGTAAACGATGCGTTCTCCTGATTACTACCCGTCAATATTTCCCCATTATCCATCAGTATGGCCGCGCCGACACGAAAATGTGAAAACGGCGAATAACTCGAATCTGTAGCCTGACGCGCTTGTGCTACCAACTGAGCATCGGCTTCTGCCAATTCGTCAAAAGATAATTCTACAAAATTTACCGAATATTCTTTCTGCATCACAAATAAAGATTTTGTAAGAGTATAAGGTTGAAGTTTTATACAAAGGTAAGATTTTATCATTACACCCCCAAGTTATTGCGTCGTATTTTACAAAATGTCAATTCCATAATGCAATTTTCACGCTTCTGTCTGTAATCTTTTCTTCAAATTAGAAAACAAGTAAATTCCATTATTTAATTTTTGAATAGAATACCTTTGATTTCGCACAAATTATTTAATTTTGCGCACACTAAAATCGAACGAACTCTTTTGACTATAAAAACAATTTAACTCATAAACTTTTATAAGGCTAACTTATGACAAATTCAAAACGCGTCTATCTGTTTGGAAACGGCCAGGCCGAAGGTCGTGCAGACATGCGTAATCAACTCGGAGGAAAAGGTGCTAATTTGGCAGAAATGAATCTAATCGGTGTACCCGTTCCTCCCGGATTTACCATTACTACTGATGTTTGTAATGAATACTATGAGATCGGGAAGGACAAAGTAGTTGAACTTTTACGCGACGACGTAAATCGCTCAATGAAACATATCGAGGAATTGACAGGACAGACCTTCGGAGATGCAACTAACCCGCTTTTGGTAAGTGTACGCTCTGGTGCGCGCGCTTCTATGCCCGGAATGATGGACACCATCTTAAATCTGGGTCTGAACGACGAAGTTGTAGAAGGATTAGCCCGTAAAACCAACAACCCACGCTTTGCTTACGATGCATACCGCCGTTTTGTTCAGATGTATGGCGATGTTGTAATGGCATTGAAACCAGTAAACAAAGAAGACATCGATCCATTTGAAGAAATTATAGAGAAAGTCAAAGCAGAAAAGGGTGTAAAACTGGACAACGAACTTGATGTGGAAGATTTGAAACGTCTTGTCGTTTTGTTCAAAGAAGCCATCCTCACACGGACCGGGCAAGAATTCCCAACCAACCCTGTTGACCAACTGTGGGGTGCTATTTGTGCTGTATTCGATAGTTGGATGAATGATCGTGCCATACTCTATCGTAAGATGGAAGGTATCCCTGCTGAATGGGGAACAGCCGTTAATGTTATGGCAATGGTATTCGGTAATATGGGTCAGACCAGTGCCACTGGCGTATGCTTCAGCCGTAACGCAGCTACAGGCGAAAATCTATTTAATGGAGAGTGGCTGGTTAATGCACAAGGCGAAGACGTCGTAGCTGGTATTCGTACACCGCAACAGATTACTAAGATTGGCTCACAACGTTGGGCAGAACTTCAGGGCATCAGTGAGGAGGAGCGCGTTACTAAATACCCATCTATGGAAGAAGTAATGCCGGAAATTTATAACGAGCTCAACTCTATTCAGCAGAAACTTGAAAATCATTATCGCGATATGCAAGATATGGAGTTCACCGTCCAAGAAGGCAAACTCTGGTTCCTGCAAACTCGTAATGGTAAGAGAACTGGCGCTGCAATGGTAAAAATCGCTATGGATCTCCTTTCAGAAGGTAAAATAGACGAGAAAACTGCCGTATTACGCTGTGAGCCACAGAAATTAGACGAACTTCTCCATCCAGTATTCGATAAAAACGAAGTATCCAAAGCCGTTTCTCTCACACGTGGTCTTCCTGCCAGCCCAGGCGCCGCTTGTGGTCAAATTGTTTTCTTTGCAGAAGACGCAGATAAATGGAATAAAGACGGACACAAGGTTATCCTCGTTCGAATGGAAACGAGCCCGGAAGATCTTGCAGGTATGGCTGCCGCAGAAGGCATATTGACTGCCCGCGGAGGTATGACAAGTCATGCTGCTGTAGTAGCGCGCGGAATGGGTAAATGCTGCGTCAGTGGTGCAGGTGCTGTCAATGTAGATTACAAAGCACGCACAATTGAAATCAACGGCAAAGTTCTACGCGAAGGCGACTATATTTCAATTAATGGTTCTACGGGCGACGTTTACGATGGCGAAGTAAAGACTCAGGAGGCCGAACTTTCTGGTGATTTCGCCAAACTTATGGAACTATGTGACAAATATGCTCGTTTGCAAGTACGCACCAATGCAGATACTCCACACGATGCAGACGTAGCTCGCAAGTTCGGTGCTGTGGGTATCGGCCTCTGCCGTACCGAGCACATGTTCTTTGAGGCTGAGAAGATTGTTGCTATGCGCGAAATGATACTTTCCGACACCGAAGAGGGCCGTAAACAAGCGCTCAGCAAACTACTTCCCTTCCAGAAGAACGACTTTATTGGTATTTTCAAGGCTATGAACGGTTATCCCGTCAATATCCGTCTGCTGGATCCTCCTCTCCACGAGTTCGTTCCTCAAGATAAAAAAGGACAAGAAGAGATGGCTAAGGACATGGGAGTAACTGTTGACTTCATTAAACAACGCGTTGACAGCCTTTCTGAACACAATCCAATGTTAGGTCACCGCGGTTGTCGTCTCGGAAATACATATCCGGAAATTACTCAGACCCAGACACGCGCAATCATAAGTGCAGCTTGCGAATTGAAGAAGCAAGGCCTGGATCCCAAGCCCGAAATTATGGTTCCGCTTACTGGCAACGTCTTTGAGTTTGAGGCACAGGAAAAAGTAATACGCGAAGAAGCAGCCAAGGTATTTGCAGAAGAAGGCATCGAGCTTTCGTTCAAAGTGGGTACTATGATAGAAATTCCTCGCGCTGCTTTGACGGCCGACTGCATAGCTCGGAGTGCCGAATACTTCTCTTTTGGTACGAACGACCTTACTCAGATGACTTTCGGCTATAGTCGCGACGATATTGCCAACTTCTTGCCCACATATCTTAATAAGAAGATTTTGACCGTAGATCCGTTCCAGGTACTAGACCAACGTGGTGTTGGACAGCTTATACAAATGGCTGTAGAAAAAGGACGCGCTGTTCGCCCGACACTAAAGTGCGGTATCTGCGGAGAACACGGAGGTGAGCCAAGTAGCGTTAAGTACTGCGACAAACTGGGGCTGAACTATGTAAGTTGCTCCCCGTTCCGAGTTCCCATAGCTCGTCTGTCTGCCGCCCAGGCTGCTATTGAAAACGCATAAGAAGATTCAATCCTTTAACAGGACGGTAATAGCATTCATGGCTATTACCGTCTTTTTTTGTGGGATAATGCAATAAGTGGAAAAATCTGGCTCGCTAACAGACACAATTATTGAAGAATCGAATGGACCAGGGATGTGAGTCCATATTAAAATGCAACGGGTCGAGCCTAAAGATTAAACAAGAAGCACAACGATAATTATTATATCGTTGTGCTTCTTGTCGTCGGGGTGAAAGGATTCGAACCTTCGACCCCCTGCTCCCAAAGCAGGTGCGCTAACCGGACTGCGCTACACCCCGAAGGACTTCAAAATTTACTTTCGCAAAAAACGCTCGGCAATGATGCCATCTTTGCATTTGAGGTACCTAGCAGATTCGAACTGCTGTACACGGTTTTGCAGACCGCTACCTAACCACTCGGTCAAGGTACCATTTGTTTAGCGGTGCAAAATTACAACAAAATTTGATAATGCAAATCTTCTGTGCAATTTTTCTACGAATTGAACCCAATATTGCTATAATTCAAAGATTCCAGAAGGATTTCTACGCGGCAAAACTCTCAATTGGGGCGAAAGTCCTGCTGAAGCAAGAGACTCTCCGACTGTAGATAATGCCTTTTCGGGACGATTGTTTTCCTCACTCAAATGACAAAGCCATACCTGTTTGATAGAATCAGACAGACATTCCGTGAGTACAGCCGCAGTCTGTGTGTTGCTCAGATGCCCTATTCCACTTTTTATCCTATCCTTCAAAAATTGTGGGTACCTCCCACGCTCCAGCATCTCAAGATCATAGTTGGCTTCAATAATCAGATTTTCTGATTGCCTGATATATGTCCTCAGTTCGTCCGTGATGTGCCCGATATCTGTCATCAGACAAAGCGACGCTCCTGCAGTTGTGATATAATAGCCATTGTTACGGCTCGCGTCATGTGGCACGTCAAACGTTGCAACCTTATAGGGGCCAATCTCAAGACTGTCGCCCACACTGAAAGGATGGCGCAATGTTTCGGGGACTTTCTGCACTAAGCGCGGATTCGTATTCATTCCCCTAAAAACCTCCTGCGATGCATAGACGGGTATGCGGTATTGCTTCGACAAGACCGCAACAGTGCGCACGTGGTCCCAATGATCGTGCGTAACGAGTATAGCTTCCACTTGATGCATCGGCAAGTTGAACGAGCGTATATTCCTGCTGAGTTGGCGGATAGCCACGCCTGAGTCTATGATAAGTGCATGATTTTCATGACTTATGAAATAGAAATTGCCACTACTGCCAGAGCCTAGACTTATCAGTTTCATTTCGTGTTGCTTTATCTAAAAGGGTAATCCGACAGCAAAATGGAAAGTCATGTCGCGCGAAAGTTTAGGATGGATTATGGGATAATGCTCGCGCCGGGTTGTGTAAGCCGGGTTGATGGCTTTCATACCTAAGTCAAAGCGCAAAACAAAATAATTGACATTGAAACGGACTCCTGCCCCATAGCCCACGGCAATTTGCTTGTAGAAACGATTCAGCTTGAATTGTCCTTCCTCCATTCCCTCGTATTTACGGGTGTTCCATATATTACCGGCATCGGCAAAGATGGCTCCGTCAAATTTCCAGAACAGATGTGTGCGCCACTCCACACTGAGGTCCAGCTTCAGATTACCTGTCTGATTGATGAAATCCACCTGCCCGTCTGTACCTTTATAGGAGCCCGGTCCTAATTCGCGCACGCTCCAACCGCGCACACT
Source organism: Alloprevotella sp. (assembly GCA_017478625.1). Lineage (GTDB taxonomy): Bacteria > Bacteroidota > Bacteroidia > Bacteroidales > Bacteroidaceae > Alloprevotella. The sequence continues at coordinate 45,806 of JAFVDF010000003.1, read as the reverse complement.
ATTAGCACCGCCCGAGAAGTAGCGCTTCTCGTAAGGTATCACCGAGCTGTTACCGTAGGGAATAGCCAAACCGAATGCCACATGACTGGCTATCGAATTATGCTCATTGATGAAATATGAAAACGCATAATCGAAATCAAACTTCACATATTCCGAATAGGGCACATTAAAGATTTTGTAATGTCCCGACTCGTCCTTATGAGCTTTTGTTATCTTTGAAAAGCCCTGCAACAGATTGCCGGCGCTCTCTGCGCTTATGCGGAAGAGCCATTCCTTACGCTGTCCAAGATTGGGAACAAGCAAAGACGCTACCGTCTCCTTCTTATTAGAACCCATCATAAAGGTATATGCCCAGCGCATAATGAGCAGATTTTCGTAGCTGGCCCGAAGAATGGCATTACGCGAGGTGTTATTGTCCAAGTATGTTGTACGGAAAGTTTCCGATATCCAGGGCATAAACACATAGTTAAGGCTGAGAAAATCAAAACGATGTTGCCATTCAGGATGCTGATTCTGTGTCCAGCGATAAGCCAGGTTTGCCGTCAGAACACGGCGATGGAATTCGGGCCTATCCTCCGAGTCGTACACAAAGTTAAGGTCGCCAAACGAAGCATAGTCCGTAAATCGGTGCCTGAATACGAAAGGTGGATGGGAGGCTGGGAAACGGAAGCCGGCCTCTATGCGATATTCAAAAAAGTTTTCTGCATTATAACCTTCCAAGCCTTTTATGGCCTCGTAAGCCCCTCGCAGTTTCAAGGAAAACTGCTCTTGACCACGGAAAAGGTTTCGATTGGTATAACTCAATACTAGGGCTGCGCCAAGATCTCCGTTAGTGTTGGTCCCTTCCAGTTCTATTCCCACACTCTGTGACTTCTGCTGATTGAGGGATATAGTGGCATCAAGTTGTGCGCTATCGGTATCTTCAACTTTATTAAAGCGGATCGTGGTAGAGTTAATCGTGGGGAGCGCGTTCAGGCGTGAATACGTATTGCGCACTGCTTTTTCCGAAAACAAGCTATCGGGGCGCAGGCTGATGCGATTGAGATATATGCGCTTTCGCGTATGCGTTGAGCCCATCGTAGCCGGGTGGGTTGATGAAGTATTATGCCCCGATGTCAGCGCAAGCACTCCTCTCCCCTTTTCCATATCGGCTGTATCGGAAAGTTGGGCCTGCACGTTTTCATAAAGCGTCACATTGCGCAGGCGATAAGGGCGATAGACAGAAGGGTCTATATCCGATGTAGGCCGGGCCACCACCGTAGTAACGGTAGCTCCCCTCTCGTTGCGAACCGTATCTATCTGAAACGACACATAGTCTTTGTTGATAAAGAAATAGCCCCTGTCTTGCAGCAGATTTACTATTCGTTTGCGCTCTTCTTCCAACAGACTGACATTAAGGGGAAGTCCTATTTTTATAAGCGTCTGTCGGGCCGTCTCCCTATATATTTGTTCGATATCATCATTTTCAAAGTGGGAAGAAGCCGACGATATATAATACCGAGCCCCTGGCGAGAGCGTATAACGGGCCGTGACACGCTTTTTATGGCTTACAGTATCCACACGCACATTCGCATGAAGATAGCCATTTAACTTGAGCGCATTTTCTATATTGAGACGTGAATATTCTGTAAGATTGGCATCGTACACAACAGGAGCCTCGCCTAACCGGCGAAAGAAACGGCCCTTGCGGCGCGTTGTATCTGCAGGCGAAAGAGAGTAAATCCCCAACGGCACCTTAAGAAGATTGAACCACTTGGCATTGGGCTCCTGACGTACATAGGTCCTGTAGTCGGAAGTGCGCACCTGCTTGTCTGTGCTATTCATCTTCACACTTGAAAGCATCATCTGGTCGGCAGACAGGAACTTCGTAGTGTTACACCCTGCTAGTAAAAATGTCAGTAGCAGAATGAAACAAACTGAGACAACGTACTTTCGAGGAAACGGCATATTATAAAAAAGGGGTTCAATAGTGCAAAGTTACTTTTTTCGCCTTGTATCTGCCGAGTACATAGTCAGAATTTTCCTTAAGCCTATGAAATCAGCACACAAGTCTATCGGATTTTTCAGTTCACAGTGTGAAACGCGCATTTCACACTGTGAACTTCATATTTCACGCCGTGAAATGAAACTTGGCATTATCCCGTTTTCTCATCAGATTATAGTATTTTCGCAAACGATAAGCCGACGGGCAAACATCCCGTCGCCACAGGCTTACCCCTCAATATACCCCACAAGCAGATGCTGACCAAAAATGAAATAAAGCATATACGCTCGCTCCATCAGGCACGCGGGCGAAAGGACACGGGCCTGTTCATTGCCGAAGGGCCTAAGGTGATAGGCGAACTGACTGAGGCACTGGTATGCAGACTGTTGCTATGCACCGATGAATACTATCCGCTCTTTGTCGGAAGGCCTGATCTTGAGGTGCGCCAAGTTACCCCAAGCGAGTTAGAGCGCGTTTCGCTTCAAAAGACACCCCAAGGTTGTCTGGGGCTCTTTGAAATTCCCCCGCCGGAGCCACCCACCGAGACGGAACTAAGACAGAATCTAGTCCTTGCATTAGACGGAGTTCAAGATCCCGGCAACTTAGGCTCTATCATCCGTACGGCCTTGTGGTACGGCATAAGACACATCGTCTGCTCCACCGACACCGTGGACACCTTCTCCCCCAAGGTAGTTCAGGCCACGATGGGCGCACTAGCCCGCATAAAGATAACGCGCACCGACCTACCCGAGTTTCTTCGCACTGTCCCCCAATCCGTTCCCATCTATGGCACTTTCCTTGACGGCCACAATATCTATGATGAAAAACTCGGCTCCTGTGGCATCATCGTAATGGGCAATGAGGGCAACGGCATATCCGGCAGCATTTCCCCACTGGTCACACACAGACTGCTCATACCCCCCTATCCCCGCACCACAGAGCGACAGATTGAGAGCCTTAACGTGGCACTGGCCACAGCCATTGTCTGCGATAATTTCCGTAGGAAGCAGTCATAAAGAATAAGCGAATTTTACGCCTGCCATATTTGCTTTTTCCATACTATTGTTTTAATTTTGCGTCCGATATGCCCACAGAAGCCTCAATCTACATTGATCTGCAAAAAGAAGCCGCAGAAGGAACATCCCATAAGGAAGTGATTCTGGATGATGCTTTTTTCGGCCAATTGGAGCAAGATGAAATCAGAGGGGGTAATGTGACGGCCACTTACTCTGTAAGTAAGCCCAACAGCGCATCAACAAAGATTGAAATAGAACTATCCGGTCAAGTGAAAGTGGCCTGTGACAGGTGTCTGAATGACTTAAATCTGGATGTAGATTTCGCCGACGAATCGACTTTTGCATCCAATTCCGAAGAACAAGCTTTCTACTACACTGACGCACGGCATCCCGGACTCTTCAACCTAGGCTGGTATCTATACGAATCTATCGTAACATCGCTCCCCATAGAGAGATTTCACGAACAGGCCGACTGCGACGCCGACATGACTCGTCTGATCATCTCTGAAAAGGAAGAATAATTAAAAACAATAATAAAATACACTGAAATGGCACATCCAAAAAGAAGACAATCAAAGACACGCACATTAAAGCGTAGGACGCACGACAATGCCGTTATGCCGACGATGGCTATCTGCCCCAACTGTGGCGGTTGGCATATCTATCACACCGTTTGCCCTAACTGCGGTTACTACAGAGGCAAGCTGGCAGTTGCTGCACTTAGCGAAGAAAACGCTGAATAATTCAATTCTTTGCGTACGTCCCACATACGCAGTCACTACAGAGGCTTCAGGCAGACTTAGCCTATCGGAGCCAATGTGCGCAGATTTTAAAGGTACAACGGCATAAGCCTCTCAACAGGCTCCGTAATACTTCTGAAAATCTGCTTTTTTTAATAGTAAAATTCTATGGACAAAATACATGCTGCCATTACGGGCGTAGGCGGCTTCGTACCCGAGTACATCCTTGACAACGAGGAATTGTCGCGCCTTGTAGAAACAAACGACGAGTGGATTATGACGCGTGTTGGTATCAAACAGCGCCACATTCTTAGCGAGGAAGGACTTGGCCCCAGCTATATGGCACGGAAAGCCATCAAAGAGCTCCTGAAGAAGACGGATACGGATCCACTTACGGTGGATGCTCTGATTTTATCAACCACTACGCCAGACTATGGAGTGCCTAATACGGCGTCTATCGTAATCGGACATACGGGTCTATCCAATGCGTATGGTTTTGACCTCAATGCAGCTTGTTGCGGTTTTCTCTTTGCCATGGACCAAGCTGCCAGTATGATTGAGTCGGGCCGATATAAGAAAATCATCGTTTGTGCCAGCGAAAAAATGTCGAGCATTATTGATTATACAGACCGCTCTACATCTCCGCTCTTCGGCGATGGTGCCGCAGCCGTATTGGTAGAACCAACTACAGAAGACCTCGGTTGGAAGGATTCCATACTGCGCACCGATGGGACAGGACTGCCCTACCTTGTGACAAAAGCAGGCGGTTCGGCCTGTCCACCCTCCTACTATGCACTGGATCATCGGATGAATTTCCTCCACCAAGAGGGGCGCACGGTTTTCAAATATGCCGTTACCAACATGAGTGACTTGAGCGCACAGATAGCAGAACGCAACAATCTGAAAGGCGACCGGCTTACATGGGTACTACCGCATCAAGCCAACATCCGCATAATCGAAGCCGTCGCCAATCGCTTAGAAGTGCCTATGGATAAAGTACTTGTCAATATAGAGAAGTATGGCAACACTTCAAGTGGTACGCTTCCGCTCGTATTGTGGGACTTTGAGAAGAAGTTGAAGAAGGGCGACAATATATTGCTTACTGCTTTTGGTGCAGGCTTCACTTATGGTGCTGCATACCTTACCTGGGCATACTAATCTGCATATCTAACCGATTGATTACATAATGAAGTCTGGATTCGTAAACCTTGTAGGCAATCCCAATGTAGGTAAATCAACCTTGATGAACCTACTTACGGGCGAACGCATATCTACGACAACTTTTAAGGCGCAGACAACGAGACACCGAATACTCGGCATTGTCAATACGGACAATGAACAGATCGTGTTTTCCGACACCCCCGGAGTCGTACAACCGTCCTACAAAATGCAAGAAGCCATGCTTGCTTTCTCCGAATCGGCCCTTGAAGACGCAGACGTGCTTGTATATGTGACAGATGTAGTGGAAAACATAGAAAAGAATATCGACTTCATCGAAAAGGTAAACAAACTGTCTGTCCCCATTATAGTTGTCATCAACAAGATTGATCTCAGCAATCAGTCGGACCTTGAAAAACGTGTAGAACAACTGCATACACTCATCCCCAACGCAGAAATACTACCCGTTTCGGCTAAGGCAAAATTCAACACCGATGCACTGCTCTCGCGCATTAAGGAACTTGTCCCAGAGGCTCCTCCTTATTTTCCACAAGATCAATGGACCGACAAACCAGCCCGTTTCTTCGTCTCTGAAATAATTCGTGAAAAAATACTTCTATACTACGACAAGGAAGTACCCTATTCCTGCGAAGTAGTGGTAGAACAATTCAAAGAAGACGACAAACTCATACGCATTAGCACAGTTATAAACGTAGAACGCGAAAGTCAAAAAGGTATCATCATCGGTCATAGCGGCGTGGCCCTTAAGAAAGTAATCACAGAGGCCCGTAAAGATTTGGAACGTTTCTTTCAGAAGAAAATCTTCCTTGAAGTATTCGTCAAAGTGGATAAGAACTGGCGCAATGACGATAAGCGATTGCGTAATTACGGCTATATAAACAAATAATAAACTTATATATTGTATGCAGAAGTTAGTGGCTATCGTGGGTAGGCCTAATGTAGGAAAATCTACCTTATTCAACCGACTCACAGGTACTCGTGCAGCTATCGTAAGCGAATATGCAGGTACCACCCGCGACCGACAATATGGAAAATGCGAGTGGTGTAACCGCGAATTTTCTATTGTGGACACCGGAGGCTGGGTTGTAAATTCTGACGATATCTTTGAGGCGGAAATCCGCAAGCAGGTAATAGCCGCAACGGAAGAAGCCGATTGCATATTGTTCGTGGTGGATAACGAAACAGGTATCACTGATCTGGACCAACAAGTAGCGCAAATTTTGCGTCAAGCCACCATCCCTGTCATTCTATGCGCCAACAAATGTGATGACAATAAGGATATTTATCAAAGTGCCGAGTTCTATGCGTTAGGCATAGGCGAACCGTTCTGCATCTCGGCGGCTACAGGAGGAGGCACGGGAGATTTGCTCGATTTAATTCTTGAAAAACTGGGCCCCGATAGTCCAAGCGACATAGAGGAACGCATACCCCGAATCGCTGTAGTAGGTCGTCCTAATGCCGGAAAAAGCAGCCTGATAAATGCCTTTATCGGAGAAGATCGCCACATTGTTACTGATATCGCAGGCACTACGCGCGATTCTATTCTTACACGCTACGACAAGTTCGGTTTTGACTTCTACTTAGTCGATACGGCGGGTATTCGCAAAAAATCCAAGGTTAATGAAGATTTGGAATTCTATTCGGTAATGCGCGCCATACGCTCCATTGAAAATTCCGATGTTTGTATCCTGCTAATAGATGGAACTCGGGGCATAGGCACGCAGGATATGAACATATTCCAAATTATTCAGCACAATCGCAAGAGTCTTGTAGTGGCAGTAAATAAGTGGGACCTGGTAGAAGACAAGAGTCAAAAGGCCATAGATTATTTCTCGGCCACAATTCGTGAGCGAATGGCTCCGTTTACAGACTTCCCTATCGTTTACACATCGGCTCTGACAAAGCAACGTATCTTCAAACTGCTGGAAACAGCCAAGGATGTTTATGTGCAGAGAAAGTTCCACATCTCTACCTCTAAGTTAAACGCAGAAATGCTCCCTCTGATTGAAGCCTATCCGCCCCCATCAATGAAGGGAAAGTACATAAAAATAAAATACTGTATGCAACTGCCGGAAACACAGATTCCCTCGTTTGTTTTCTATGCCAATCTGCCACAATATGTCAAGGATCCCTACAAACGCTTCCTTGAGAACAAGATACGCGAACGTTGGAATTTTTCCGGATCACCCATGCACATTTTTATTCGTAAGAAATAATTTGTCATGAATCTGTCGCGTCTTTTCGTCATAGCCATCTTTGGCGCACTTGTAATATCCTGCTCTTCAAAAGAAGAGGGTAAGGACTTGAAATACCCAAGCACCAAGGAAGTGACAGCGCTCTACAAGTTGGCCACATCTGAAAAATATGAAGACATCACAAAGAAGATGGCCTCTTGCAAAGATATGCCCGCCGAATATGTTGAGGAAATTCAGAATGCACTCAAGCAACACGCCTTTGCCATACGAGAAAACAAAGGAGGAATCCGTGATTTCAGTATCAATGATATAGAAGCATTTTCCGACAAAGGCGAGTACGCCACTGATGCCCTTATATCTGTCATATACAACGACAGTACAGAAGAAGAAGTCCTATTCCGGATGGTATTTGAGGATGGAAAATGGTTTTTAAGGTAAAAAATCAACTGATAGATTTGCTATTTTAATTAAAGGTATTATCTTTGCACTCGCTTTCACAACGGAAGCACCCTATCCAAAGGTTTTTTGCACCGTTAGCTCAGTTGGTAGAGCAACTGACTCTTAATCAGTGGGTCCAGGGTTCGAGCCCCTGACGGTGTACAAACAGTAATCTCAGAAAGAAATCCCTTGTGTCAAATCAGAATACAAGGGATTTTCTGTACAACTTCTTCCCACTCATCATGACAAGCGACATTATTACCAGCACTCAAAATCCAAGAATAAAACGCATAGTCGCTCTGCAAGAAAAGTCGGCCGAACGCCGACGCCAAAAGAAGTTTGTAGTAGAAGGACGGCGTGAATTGGGGCACTGTATAGGAGCTGGTTTTGAAGTTGAAACACTTTTCATTTGTCCCGATATATGTACCGAGGCCGATAGCCTGAGGAACAAATGCCCAGAAGCCGAATGTTTAGAAGTCTCAGCTCACGTCTATAATAAAATTGCGTACCGCAGTGGAACGGAAGGTGTGGTTGCAGTTGTCAAGACCAAGATACGGACGCTCGAAAACCTAGAATTAACAGAAAATCCACTGATCGTTGTGCTAGAAAGTATTGAAAAGCCTGGAAACCTTGGGGCAATTCTACGCACAGCCGACGCAGCAAAGGCCGACGCCGTGATTATTTGTGACGAGCGTACAGATCTTTTCAATCCAAACTTGATACGAAGTGCTATGGGCGGGCTATTTACAGTTCCAACTATTAGTTGCTCATCTGAAACCTGCATACGCTTTCTCAAGTCGCATGGAATACAAATTCTAACGGCACAATTGCAAGATTCATCCCCATATTATTCAACTGACATGTGCCAACCAACAGCACTAATTATGGGAACAGAATCAACTGGGCTCACAGACATTTGGCGCAAAGCCGCTGACGCCCATATTCGCATACCTATGCGCGGAAATCTGGATTCCTTGAATGTATCTGTCAGTGCTGCAATCCTACTTTTTGAGGCTGTGCGCCAACGCGAAGCCTAATCCAAACAGATCTCCAGAAAAATCAACCGCTTCGAGCCATATAGTTACGGACATCAGGTATAGAATTGTACATAGAATGCCTTTTTCTTTTACAACAGCCTGATTATACCAAGCACAAAAGAGTCATAGCGTTAAGACTAATAACCACTCATAAAAATAGCGCACCAGATTTCTACTGATGCGCTATTTTTATGAGTCTATATCCCCCATCAATCGTAGAGCTCAGCTAACTTTTGCGCCAAAGCCTCGCCTGTAAGATTTTCTTGTATAATTGTACCATCAGGCCCTACAAGTAGCGTATAGGGAATAGATACCACTCCGTATGTTTTAGCGGCTTCCGTATTCCAATACTTCAAATCTGAGAGATGATGCCACGGCAATCCCACGCGATTGATTGCTCCAATCCATGCTTTCTTATCGCGGTCGAAGCTAAGGCCAACGATGTCAAACCCTTTAGGATGATATTTTTCGTACAGTGCCTTAACATTTGGCATCTCGCGCATACACGGCCCACACCAACTAGCCCAAAAATCAATGAGTACATAATTGCCTTTGCCCACATAGTCGGTTAAGTGGTGCACAACTCCAGCGGTATCAGCCTCTTCTACGTCCGTTATTTTCACACCGGGTAAAGATCTACGCCAACCATCTATGTTTTTAGAAATTGGAGCCATCAATGGGCTTTGCATATAGGTCGCCCCGTTGTCTGCATATTCTAATATTTTAGTGCGCTCAATATAATAGAAGTTGTTACGGAGATAAAAGGCCGGAAAAACATAGGCCAGATTCTCTTCACATGCCTTCTTTACAATTTCAAGTCCCTGCGTAAACAGGGAATCGTATGCATAGCTCAGTTTCTCTATCTCGCTTTGTGGCGTATCTGCCGTAAATTCTGAAGCCTGCTTCTGAATCTCTGAAATACCGCTCTCAATCGGATAGAACTCCTGTATATATTGATTTAAACGGTTATTTTCTTCCGTTCCACTTATAATAAATCTATCCAAGTCCACATTAACGGTTCCTTCCAATACTATATTTAGTCCTGAAGGATAACCGTTTTCTGTAAAAATCTTAGCAAAAACTTTTCCATCTGCATCGCCCGAGAATGAAAAATGGCCATCTTTAACAACAACACTATCAGGAGCAACATCGCGAGAAGCTAACAGATTCTGCAGATAGACGACTGCTCCGTCTTTACTATACTTTCCTTGTACGGAATATTGCTGTGCCACCATTGTACCGACAAATGCACAGAAAACAATTATCAGGGATAATAGTCTATTTTTCATGTTTTTTTGTAGAATTATTTTGTGGTAAAATTACAGTTTTATCTACACATTTACAGCCATACAGGAGAAAATTCATATACTAAAATCGTTTTTTTACCTTAACGTTTCAGCCAAACCTTTATTAAACTATTATTTTTGTATATTGAACCTAACAAAACACATATTGCTTATGAGTGACAGTATTGTTATCATTCCGACTTACAACGAAATTGAAAACATTGAAAAGATTATACGGGCCGTAAAAAGCCTTCCAAAATCATTTGACATACTGATAATCGATGATGGCTCCCCTGATGGCACTGCGAATGTAGTGAAACATCTGCTGCAGACCGACTTCAACAATGAACTCTTCCTCATAGAGCGGCAAGGGAAGCTTGGCCTGGGCACCGCCTATATTGCAGGATTCGACTGGGCTATTGCCCACAATTACGAGTATATCTTTGAGATGGATGCAGACTTCAGTCACAATCCAAACGACCTACTTCCTCTCTACAATGCTTGTGCGGTTGATGGATTTGATGTATCTGTCGGCTCACGCTATGTGTCCGGCGTAAATGTTGTCAATTGGCCAATGGGTCGTATCCTTATGAGCTACTATGCGTCAATGTATGTACGACTTGTACTCGGTATCAATCTTCGCGACACTACCGCTGGATTTGTATGCTATCGCAAGAAAGTGCTCGAAACCATAGATCTGTCAAACATTCGCTTTAAGGGCTACGCATTTCAAATAGAGATGAAATTCACCTCCCTTAAACTAGGTTTCAAAATCAAAGAGGTACCCGTTGTTTTTGTAAACCGGCAAGAAGGTACGAGCAAGATGAGTGGAGGTATCTTTAGCGAAGCGCTCTTTGGTGTTATTCGCCTGCGTTTTGCCTCTTTATTTGGAAAAATAAAGCCTCGGCCATCCTCTCCTGAAAAAGTCTAATCAATCCATTTAAGGAAGATACAATACGATAGATGCATCAAAGAATCCTAATAAAAAATGCGCTGATAGTAAACGAGGGTAATACGTTCTGTGGCTCCCTTGTAATTGACAACGAACAAGTTGCCGAGATTCTATTGGGCCGAGAGGCCTATCCATCCCAGCCAGTTATGGAGACCATTGATGCAGATGGATGTTATCTGCTCCCTGGAATCATTGACAGCCATGTACATTTTCGCGACCCGGGACTGACCCACAAGGCTGATTTCGAATCTGAAAGTTTGGCCGCATTAGCCGGAGGGGTAACTACCGTATTGGATATGCCAAATACCCTACCTGAAACTACGACAGTACAGGCACTGGAAAATAAAATAAAGAACGCACAGGCTAAGAGTCATATAAATTTTGGTTTTCTGATAGGGGCCAGCAATAATAATGCAGACAGCTTGGCAGATATGCCTTTGCAAAAAATTGCAGCTATAAAGATTTTTCTGGGCTCCTCTACGGGAAATATGCAGATTGAAGACCCGTCAGCTGTGGAAAGGTTTTTTCAGCACTCTCCCACTATGCTAGTAGCCCACTGTGAGGATTCTTCTATCATCCGCAAGAATCTACAACACTATCAGAGGCTCTACGGAGAAGATCCTGATATACAATTCCACAGTAAAATACGGTCTGCTGAAGCTTGTATTAATAGCACGCGCTATGCTATCCGGCTAGCACAGCAATACCATACACATTTACACATAGCACATATTTCCACAAAAGAGGAACTGGAACTTATCCACAGCTCCGGCAAAGAAATTTCAGCAGAAGTCTGTTTGCCTCACCTACTCTTCTGTGAAGATGATTACGCACAATTAGGAAGCCGTATTAAATGTAATCCCTCCGTCAAAACTCAAGCTGACCGCGAAGCACTGCGCAAAGCCTTGTCCACAGATAAGATATGTACCATCGCTACGGACCATGCTCCCCATACAAAAGCCGATAAAGTTGGAGGTGCAGCGAAGGCTAAATCCGGGATTCCTCTCCTGCAGTTTTCCTTAGTTTCAATGCTTGGACTAGTGGATGAAGGCTACCTTTCGATTGAAAGACTTGTCCAACTAATGTGTCATAACCCTGCAACGCTATATGGCATAGAGAACAGAGGATTTCTGCGTATTGGGTATAAAGCAGACATCGTACTTGTAAGGCCACAGTCCTATTGGACACTGACCCCCAACGACATTCGCAGCAAATGCCATTGGTCTCCACTGGAAGGCCACACGTTCCATTGGCAGGTTGAAAAGACCTTCTGTAATGGCAGCTTAGTCTTTGATAAAGGGGCTGTAGTCAACGAAAGCAGGAAAGGCCAGCCTGTGACTTTTAATCACTAATTTTTTCTATCCCGATACTGCCACCCATGATTGCGCGTATTCTACCAGTCCTACTCTTTCTGCTCTTGATTCCTCTCGGTATCATAGATATCTGCTGGCTACGGAAACAAGAAAAACAGTCTGTCAGACGATTGGTTTGGATACTCAATATAATTGTCTGCATAGCCTTGATAATTCTTTCCATAAGCGAATCTTTTAGCACTACGGCAGACCTTGTCAAACAGATAGTAATGTCCATTTCCATCTGCCTTATCGTACCACAAACAGTAATGGCATTGTTCGCAGGAATTGGTCATTTCATAAAAAACTCAAGGTGGCACAGAATATTAAAGTATTTTGCAATCTTTTTATCTATAGTTTGCTTATCTTCTGTAATATATGGGCTCACAATCGGACCGGCTCACATTCAGACACGTACTATAGAATATCGGCAGGCAACTATTCCGCCTAAGTTTTCCAACTATAAAATCGTCCTCTTCTCGGACCTACACACTGGTAGCTTCAGGCATCGAACAAACATCATAGAAAAAATTGTGCAACGCATAAACGAGCAGAAGGCTGACTTGGTCGTTTTTACTGGCGATATTATCAATTATCGTGAAAAAGAAATTGAACCATTCTCGCACCTACTCCAATCTATCCGTGCAAAAGACGGCGTAATTGCCGTTTTAGGCAATCACGATTATTTAGGCTATTATAATTTTGAATCTGACGCTCTTCGTGAAGCCGAATTCAAACTACTGAAAGAACGCATCCGTAGTTGGGGATGGACACTATTATTAAATGAAAGCAAAACTATTGTCCGAGACTCTGACAGTATTGCCATAATCGGTCTGGAAAACACAGGAAATCGGCCAAACTTCCCAAAGTATGCTCACATAGATAAAGCACGGAAAGATATAAATCCGTCCACTTTTCAAATTCTCCTTGAGCACGACCCCAGTTATTGGTCCGACAGCATCGTTTCTCTTACTAATATCCCTCTGACTCTATCGGGTCACACGCATGCTATGCAACTACAGATTGGCCCCTGGTCTCCTGCAAAGTGGTTCTACCCAGAATGGGCTGGATTGTATACGAGTAAAAGTGGACAGACCCTTTATGTCACGCCAGGGGTCGGAGAAGTTTTTCTGCCGTTCCGGCTGGGAGCTTGGCCCGAACTAGATGTCATCCTGCTCAATCCTTCAGACTAAAATTCTAATAATGAAGCTTCTATATAGAATATATCAACTGTTCTTCGCCCTACCTCTTGGCCTTCTGGCTACGCTTCTTACCGCAATCATAACCAGTGTGGGATGCTTATTAGGCAGTGCGCATTTTTGGGGCTATTATCCTGCTATGCTATGGAGCCGTTTTATCTGTCGGATTCTCCTACTTCCTATTCGGATAAAAGGAAACAAACATGTATTGCATAATCGCAGTTACGTATTTGTGGCTAATCACCAGGGCTCAATGGACATCTTTCTCATCTATGGATATTTAGGGAGAAATTTTAAATGGATGATGAAGCAGTCACTCCGCAGAATTCCATTTGTGGGATATGCTTGCCAGAAAGCGCGTCATATCTTTGTTGACAATTCAAAAGCCAGCAAAATAAAACAGACTATTGAACAAGGCCGTGAGACGCTTCAAGATGGGACAAGCCTTGTTGTATTCCCCGAAGGAGCGCGCACTTTTACCGGAAAAATGCGGAACTTTCGTCGCGGAGCCTTTGTGTTGGCCCACGAGATTGGCCTACCGATTGTCCCTCTTACTATAAATGGAAGTTTCAAGGCACTTCCACGCACAAAAGGCTTTTTCTTTGTAGAACGCACCCCACTCACACTTACCATACACGAACCTATAGATACCACACAATACTCTACGGAGACCTTACCCTCGCTCATTGAACGGACCCATACGGTTATAGCCTCAGCCCTTGAGGAATAGTCCACACAGTATAAGACTATCTGAAAATGTGATATGTAGCCTAACTGATACAATGGAAAAGAAGAAAGAACTCACATACATCCTTAAATATAGCCTCGTCGGGATTTGCAATACACTCCTGACAGCACTTATTTACAGTATAATGGTCTTCTTCGGCATAAACCCACATCTCAGCAACTTCGTCGGCTATGGCATCGGCACTGTAAATAGTTTTTTGCTTAACAAGTACTGGACATTTAAGACTCCGTCCAATCATGCCATAACAGAATGCGGGAAGTTTTTCCTAAGTGCGTTTGTGTGCTGGGTAGCCCAGTGGTGCGTCTTCCGCGTATTGCTTTTGGGAGTAAACGAATACTGGGCTTTCATAGGTGCTTTCCCTGTGTACCCGCTATTCAACTATCTGGCCAACCGCATATTTGTGTTCAAAGATCAATCAATATAAAACTTCCAATGAAGAAACTTCTTTCTTTACCTCCTAATGTAGTCGATTCATTCCATAAGATAACTCATCTTTCTGAAGAAGAATTTTTCTGCGGTGCTGACCCTATAAACAAAAAGCTCGGTTCCGGCGGGGGGACACTTTGGCTTTTGTATAATGCCTATAAGAAAGAAGTTCAAGATAATAGTAGCATCTTTCCCTTTACAGATTTTTTCACATGGCTCCAACAGGAAAAACGCATACTCATCCATGCAGGAGGCCAAAGTCGCCGACTTGCAGCCTACGCCCCTAGTAGTAAGCTCCTGCTCCCCGTTCCTCTTTTGGATAAAATACGTGGACAACGTTGCGACCAATATTTACTTGATTTACAACTCCCACTATGTGAAAACATTCTGAGGCAAGCCCCACAAAATCTCCATACCCTTGTCGTAAGTGGCGATGTACTCATCCAAAATCCTTCGCGCTTACCGCAAATACCTAATGCAGACATCGTGTGCTTCGGACTTTCGACCGACGAGACCACATTGAGTCATCACGGTGCATACTATATGCACAAAGATAGTCCCACAGAACTGGACTTCGTATTACAGAAACCCTCCATTGAAGCCCAACAAAAACTTTCTGGGACCCATATTGCACTTATGGACATCGGCTTTTGGCTCTTGTCGGATAAAGCCGTGGAACGCATACTGAAGCAAACAAATCCAACGAATGATGTAGTAGATTGGGAGTATTACGACCTCTACAGCGACTTCGGATGCGCCCTGGGCAAACATCCGTCTTCCACAAAGGCCAGCTATTCTGACTTATCCATAGCGATATTGCCTTTACCGGAAGGTGCCTTCTACCATTTTGGAACTGCGCCAGAGATGATTGATTCCACTATACATTTGACGTGTATGAGGAATAATATTGATTCCCCGGAACCCAATATGTTGTTTTCTCAGAATAGCATCATAAAAAAACAATATAAGGACTCAAACTTGATTTGGATTGAGAATAGCTATATCAATCCTAACTGGAATTTTGACGGCCTTAATATTGTGACAGGTATTCCGGAAAACAGTTGGGATCTTACACTGGAAGAAAAACTTTGTCTGGATATTGTACCCTATAAAGAAACAGCGTACATCGTCCGGCCCTACGGATTCTATGATACATTTAATGGCAGATTGGAAGATAAAACCACCACCTATCTCGGGCAACCGTTCCTAGAATGGGCTTATGCACGTCATTTAGACCTCGCCACATTTACAGAGCACGATGATATTCAGTCCTCTGATATTTTCCCCGTTTGTGCCAATCTGGATGAGGCGTTACAGATGGTTCGTTTTATGTTGTACGCCGAAGGAGACAGCCAGAAGTATATTCAAGCAGAAAGATTGTCAGCCAACGAAATCTCCAACAAAGCTAATCTTGAAAGATTATTCAGTCAGCGTGAACGATTCCGCTTATCCCATCTTGCCTCGTCTCAACAAGAACTAACAGACAAGAATGCTTATCTCCAAGACTTCCGCCACTTGTCTGAATATTACACGCTATTACCCATTCACCCCACAGTAATTGACACACCCACATCTTATGACAAAAAGATACACCATACTATGTTCTGTTCTGAAGTGGCGCGTCAGCAGGGGCGGAATGAAGAAGCTATAAAATATAACAATCTAGCTTTCCAAACTCTACAGGAAACGATTGTATCCCATACGGACAGAACAAAAGAGATGCCTATACGACAGGTCTTACACGACCAAATCGTTTGTTCTCGCAGTGCCGTACGCATCGATCTGGCTGGCGGATGGACAGACACTCCTCCTTTCTGTCTGCTTGAAGGTGGAAATGTGGTGAATGTGGCTATCGAGCTCAATCATCAACAACCTATCCAGATATTTGTCAAACCCTGCAAAGACTATCATATTGTCTGCCACTCTATAGATTTAAGCGCAACAGAAATTATTGAGACTTACGAACAAATTGCCGATTTCCAACGTCTTCGTTCTCCCTTCTCTATTCCGAAAGTAGCTCTTGCCCTCTGTGGATTCTTGCCGTCTTTCTGTACGGAAACATTCTCTACGCTCCGCCAACAATTAGAAGCCTTTGGTGGTGGCTTCGAAATTACCATGCTCTCAGCCATTCCGGCCGGTAGTGGCTTGGGAACCAGTTCTGTATTATCAGCCACCGTACTGGCGGCCTTGGCTGAATTCTGCGGATTACGATGGTCGAAAGAGACCATTGGCAAAAAAACATTCGTACTAGAGCAACTACTGACTTCGGGCGGAGGATGGCAGGATCAATACGGTGGAATTCTTCCGGGGGTTAAACTACTACACACGGAGAGCGGGCCCAGTGTATCTATAGATGCCCATCTCTTATCTAACGAGATATTTGTAGGGGAAAACGCTCCCTGTCACCTGCTCTACTATACAGGTCTGACGCGTACAGCAAAAGATATTCTTGGCGAAATAGTGCGTTGTATGTTCCTCAACGACAGAGATACTATTCGCATCCTCTATGATATGAAAGAACACGCTCTTGATATGAGTGAATGCCTGCAGGCTGGTGACTTCCTCCGATACGGACAACTGATTCGAAAGACCTGGGAACAGAATAAAGCTTTAGACCAAGGCACATGCCCACCGCTGATTCAGCAACTTTGCCAAACTATTGATGACTTCTGTTTAGGCTACAAACTGCCAGGTGCTGGCGGAGGGGGCTATATGTATATGGTGACGAAAGATCCTGATGCCACGCAACAAATAAAATCCCTGCTACAAGCTCATCCGATAACTCCTACGGCACGCTTCGTAGAGATGAACGTTTCTCCGAGAGGACTGTTTACAACTAAATCATAATAATCTATAAACAAAGTATATAAACATAATCAAATGAACCGTTATCTATTTACATTTCTAAGTACAATGCTCTTATCAGCTTATGCTGGCAGAGCACAAGTCCAAGCCACCGAGCCGCCTCATACAGCAACGGTAGCCGTATTCTCTATAAATGATTTTCACGGTGCTTTTGTACAAGACGTGGATAAGGATATTCCTGGAGCCGCTTCTGTTTTAGCCTGCCTGGACTCTCTAAAAACAGTATATCCCTACCATCTAACAGTGGCCGCAGGAGATAATTTTGGTGGCAGTTACTTCTACAAGGCCACAAAAGGGGCGCTTCTTCCTGCCTTCTTCGACCTTGCTGAAATTAACATATCGGCCGTAGGAAACCATGAGTTTGATGACGGACAAGCAGAGTTCGCCCGCAAATGGCAAGGCGACAAGTTGCGCCCAGCAAACTGGAATCTGACTTATGTATGTGCCAACATATACGACGAAGCAGGTAATATTCCTCCATATATGCAACCTTTTACCATTGCAGAGGTGCCTCTGTCGAAAGAACGTTCTGTAAAAATTGCACTCATAGGTTTGCTGGCATCTTCAGCCAAAGAGCAAATCAAAGCACAGAACACTGTGGGCCTAAGTTTTTCGCCTCGTTATACTCGCGTATTAGACAGCATCAAAGCCTTACCAGAATTTGCGGCTGTCAAGGAGTCCACAATCCGTAGCCTACTCATACACATTGGCACAAAGATGGAAAATGGCAACCCCGTATGGATTGACAAGAGCATAGACGAACTAAAAGCTATAAACGATACATTTTACCATTCCATACTCTCTGGCCACAGCCACGAGCCCGTTTGTGGCACGATAAACGACAGAGAAATTCCCGTTTTGCAAGGTTGGTGGCATGGAGCGTATATTTCCGTAATGAAATACGAGGTAGATACGCTCGAAATGAAAGTCGTAAAAATCACGCCCGAACTAGTTCGCGTTCCAGCCAAATTACCTTCAGAACTGACAGGTAAGGCAAAACGCCTGCAGGATATGACGGATTCGCTACTTGTCAATACTAAGACTGCGGCGGGGGTTTCTATAGGAACATTCCTTACTGTCTGCACAGAAGATCTCCATCACGATCGCACGGCCAAGTTTGTAGATAGCCCCGTGGGTACGCTTGTCGTCAACGCATTTGCTGAAAGTTACAGAGAAGCGGCTCACAAAAAGGACAAGGATATTATTATCGGTGTAAGCCATTTTGGCGGTATTCGGGCAGGTATTTCTAAGGGCCGGCTTACCGTACTAGATGTAGGCGAAGTGCTTCCGTTCGGCAACCCGATCCGAGTTTACAAAGTGACCGGTAAAGAACTCTATAAATTAGTGGACTACGGCTATCATAACCAGTATTTCGGGCGCATGCAGAAATCTTATTTGGAGACAGAAATGGATGCCGATGGTCATGTGAAGCAACTTACCTATGTAAGCCCGAAAGGAAAGCGCAAAAAAATCAAGGACAACACACTGTGCTATATTGTAGCCGATGAATACATGACGACTGGGGGCGACGATTATAGTCCGGAATTGTTCCCCAACGACAAACTCGTCGACATCAACCTTCCGCTGACCACGGATGCCTTTATAAAATATCTGCAACAGCAACCTCAACTCCCCTAACCTATGGGTCTGATTTCATTGCCCCCGGAGACTCCTCGAGCAGACTTGGATTTAGAAGGGTTGCTCCGTCATGAGAGCGTACAAGATGGTATCTTCAGCCACAAACGTACACTTGTGGCTGAATGGTACCCTCAGAGTGGAGTGCAACTTACTTGGCCACACGAGCAAACCGATTGGGCTCCCATATTAGGGGAGACAACAACTACATATATACGCTTGGCCTATGAAATAGCCACACGCGAACGGCTCATAATAGTAACCCCTGAGCCTGACACTTTATGGGATTTTCTGAAAAGTCAGTTGCCTCATCGGGCTATAGCCAACATCCGATTAGTAAGTGCGGAGACGAATGATACTTGGGCGCGTGATCACGCATTTTTGTCGGTTGTCAGCGAACATACCGTCGAGTTGCATGACTACAAGTTCAATGGCTGGGGAGATAAGTTTGAGGCCGAAAAGGATAATGCTATCAACCGCGCTCTTTTCGATAGCGGACTGGCTCACGGCACTTATGTAAACCACCTCAACTTCGTGCTTGAGGGAGGTAGTATTGAGACCGACGGTCAAGGCACGCTCCTTACTACCAGCAGGTGCCTGCTGAATCCGAATCGCAACCCCTCACTATCGCGCGAGACCATAGAAGCTTCTTTGAAAGATTGGCTGGGAGTAGAACATATTCTTTGGCTGGACTACGGCCATCTTGAAGGCGACGACACCGATGCACATATTGATACCCTCGCCCGGCTTTGTCCCGATGGGAAACTCCTGTTCGTACGCTGTGATAATCCGGCAGAAGAATGCTACGAGGAATTTCAACAGATGGAGGCTCAGTTACGCTCGTTTACCAACGCACAGGGTCAGCCGTACGAACTCATCCCGTTGCCCTGGCCAGAAGCCGTCGTGGCGGACGGAGAAAGACTGCCTGCCACGTATGCAAACTATCTGGTTCTTAATCGCGCCGTGCTACTACCCACCTACAATCAGCCCGAAAAAGACGCTATAGCCATAAAAGCCCTGTCGCGGGCATTTCCCGGATACGATATTGTTCCCGTACCCTGCACTACCCTCTTGAAACAACACGGCTCTCTACATTGCGCCACCATGCAATATCCGAAAGGCGTATTTAATTTTACAAACGAATAAATTTACAATTTCACATCCCTATCGGTATGTCTCATTCTACAAACTTCCAATCCGAAAGACCTGGCAAAATCCGTGTCGCACTTATCCAGCAAAGTTGTAGCCCCAATCTGACTGACAACTGGGACAAACTTTCTGCCAACATACATAAGGCTGCCACTCAGGGGGCTAATCTTATCGTGTTACAGGAACTACACAACACTCCTTATTTCTGTCAGACAGAGAATGTGGATAACTTCAATCTCGCAGAACCAATTCCCGGGCCTTCTACGGAAAGACTTGGGGAACTGGCCAAGGCAGACGATGTCGTCATTGTGGCTTCTCTTTTCGAAAAACGCGCCCCAGGGCTCTACCACAATACGGCTGTCGTTCTGGAAAGAGATGGAAAAATTGCCGGCACATATAGAAAGATGCACATTCCTGATGACCCTGCGTACTATGAGAAGTTCTATTTCACACCAGGCGACTTGGGATTTCATCCTATTCCCACGAGCGTAGGCTGTTTGGGCGTGCAAGTGTGCTGGGACCAGTGGTATCCAGAAGGTGCCAGGCTTATGGCGCTTCAGGGAGCCGACCTCCTAATCTATCCTACGGCTATCGGTTTTGAGAGTAGCGATACGGCAGAAGAACAACAACGTCAAAGAGATGCCTGGCAGGCGGTTCAGCGCGGACACGCTGTAGCAAACGGGCTCCCTGTTATCACTGTCAATCGCGTCGGCTTAGAGCCTGATCCAAGCGGACAAACTAACGGCATAACATTCTGGGGTAGCAGTTTCGTATATGGCCCGCAAGGTGAATTGCTTGCCTGCGCTTCACAAAATGAGGAGGAAATTCTTCTTGTGGAAATAGACTTAGAGCGGAGCGAACAGGTACGTCGCTGGTGGCCTTTCTTGCGCGACCGCAGGATAGAGGCCTACGAGCCGATACTGCAACGGTTTATTGATGCAGAATAATCCTTTATGCTCAATTAAAAGGCCCGTCATTAGACGGGCCTTTTAATTATTAGTGTAAGTTAGTACACTTCTACTTTTGAAGCCAACCGTTTGGCCTTATCCCGTAGGTTTTCCACATCTGCATCCAGCGCGCCGGAAACCACAACGACACCCATGCGTCGGTGCATACGTGTAAAGGGTTTTCCAAATATGCGCACGTCTGCGTCCTCCTCACAAGTGAGCTCCAAGCCTTTATAGCGAGGTGGTTCATAGGAGGCTATTGGCGAAAGAATAACGGCACTGGCTCCCGTACGAAGCAATTTAACGCATGGGATAGGCAAACCGAGGACGGCACGCAGATGAAGTTCAAACTCGTTAAAGTTTTGTGTCCCGGCAAGCGTAACCATTCCCGTATCGTGCGGACGTGGGGAAAGTTCAGAGAAATATACCTCGTCGCCCTTCAAGAAAAATTCCACGCCCCATATTCCTGCTCCCTTCAGGGCGCGAGTAACCTGTTCGGCCATCTGTTGGGCTTTTTTGATTTGAATATCTGAAACGGGAGCAGGCTGAAAGCTTTCGCGATAGTCTCCGTGTTTCTGAACGTGACCAATAGGTGGGCAGAAAAGCGTAGGACCATTCTGTTGCGTTACCGTAAGCAATGTAATCTCACTATCGAAGGGGATGAATTCTTCTACGATTAC
Organism: Alloprevotella sp.; assembly: GCA_017478625.1. GTDB lineage: Bacteria > Bacteroidota > Bacteroidia > Bacteroidales > Bacteroidaceae > Alloprevotella. Next base: position 23,978 of record JAFVDF010000003.1, on the reverse strand, counting down.
TTCGGCCAGATCTCCGCGACTTCCGTGGATAGCCTCCTGCCAAGCTTTCTCAAGTTCGTCGGCATTCTCTACACGACTCTGGCCGTGACCGCTAGATGACATTAATGGCTTAATGATACAGGGAAATCCCACAACCTGAGCCGCCTGTTTAAGTTCCTCATAAGTGGAGGCATAGCGATAATTAGCCGTTTTAAGTCCAAGTTCCTGAGCCGCAAGATCACGAATGGCTTTGCGATTCATCGTATAATTTACCGCATTGGCAGAAGGCACAACCTGAATACCCAGACGCTCAAATTCGTACAGTTTCTCTGTGCGAATAGCCTCTATCTCAGGCACAATAATATCCGGCCTATGCTTACGAACGACTTTCTCCAACTCATCGCCATCCAGCATATTGAAGACCTCAAACTCTTGCGCAACTTGCTGAGCAGGAGCACCTGTATAACTGTCGCAGGCTACGACATATTGCCCAAGACGTAAGGCTGCGATTGTAAACTCCTTTCCTAATTCCCCGGAACCTAATAGAAGAATTCGTTTCATACCTAAATTTGTTTGAAGAAAAACACTTGTCAGACTCTTGTCTAATCTTATACAAAGGTGGCATAAAACTTTGACAAAATCGGGTTATACGCTCAAAAAATTCAACCGTTCTTTTTTTCAGTTCACAGCGTGAAATACAGATTTCACAGTGTGAACTTTCCATTTCACACTGTGAAATGGAGAAAAGCATCTTCCAACTATCAGATAGAATAGGTGAAGAGATAAAAAGAATAGAGATGTAGGATTACAAGATATTACGCCTCATTCCTTTTCTTACGGAAGGAGAGCAGACCTCTATAGTAGGTAAAGATAGTCGTAAATGTGTAGAAAAACACTTGGCCCCATAGTGCCAGAAACTCTGTCTGTACCTCCGAGAGTGATGCTCCCAAATTGTTTATCTTTATATAAGCCTGCACACCAAAGGTTGAAGGAAACAGACAGGCAAAGGTACGCCAGAATTCAGGTATGGCATACCAAGGCCAACTGATGCCAGACAAGAACAGCAAGGGCACACTGGAAAACACAATTATCATAAGGCAATTTTCCCTATGTCGAATCAGTCCGCTGATGGTCATGCCGAAAAGCGTAGCAGCCAAAAGGAACGGAATGGCAATAGCCCATATCTCAGGTGCTGTACCTAACTGGGGTAAATGAAAGATTTTGGGTATCAGACCAAGGCAATATACTACATTCCAAATATAGAGTGTGAGATAGGCCGCCCCCTTTCCCGTAACAATACGGATGAGTCCGTGGTGATGGCTATGCACTGGCAAAAGTTGATACTGTAATCCTCGCTCACGCTCTGTGCCTGCCGCGAGGCAAATACCAAGGACGAGCGTCTGCTGAAGCAAAAGGAGCATAACTGCAGGAATAAGAAACTGTGCAAAGCCTGAGGCTGGATTATAGATTGTGACCTGCTCATATTGTATCGGGCTGGTAGTGGCCAACTCCTGCGCACGGGTCTGTCCTATGGATTGTCGGCTGAGTTTTATCTCCTTATTCATCTCCAACGATACCTCTGTGTTGGCCAAGAGCATGGCCTTATAATAGAGCAAGCCTCCCATATCTACATAGATAGAGACATGGGCCTGCTGCATATTGACAAGGTCGTGGGCAAAAGTGTTAGGTATAAACACAATACCATAAGCATCGCGCTTCTTGATACGTGTCTTTGCCTCCTCCATATCTGTAGCATAGGAAACTATGCGCACATCGGGCGTGGCGCTTAGTCGGCGTAGATAGTCGCGACTCATGGAGGAATGGCTCTGGTCTATCACTACGACTGGAACCTCTCGGGTGGTCTCGTTATTATAAATCAGAGCATAAAGTATGGGGTACAACAGGGGTACAAGCACAAAGAAGATGAGTAGCGCATCGTCGTGGAAGATAGTGTGCATCTCTCGACGGAATATATAATTCCAATCGCGCCATCCTTCGCGTATGTATGTTTTCAGCCTATTCATCTTCTACGGGATATACTCCATATTTTTGATTATATTCTTCAATCGTCCGACAAAAAGTACGGGTAGCAAAATAAATCCTACAAAAGCCATCACATACGGCCATGCATTGGACAAGGCATAACCGTCTAAAGCCGTATTCACATACAACAAATAATAATGGCGGAGCGGAAAAAGCAGACTAAGTCCCTGTATCCAGCCATCCATAGCTATGACGGGATACGACATACCGCAAATGCTAAATGAGATTACCCCCCAAAGTGATGCAAAACTCAGACCGAGTCGCAACGTGGGCAAGACAATCAGCATAAATAGCCCCATCCCTTCACAGGCTAAGACATACAGCGCCATAATTATAAGCATCCGCCACAAACCGCCGTAGCATGGAAAATGCAATATCGCATAGAGATATACCATAATGAGAAATCCTACAGTAAGGAAGAAAATGGTCTGTAGGAGTAACTTAGCTGTCACGGCCTTGAAGATATTGTCTTCTGCCAAAGCCATAAGTTCTCGCCCCGTACCCCATTTTATTTCCAAGCCAATGGTATAGACCGTCAGCATAAACAGGAAGATGCCCAAGATGCCTGGTATCAAGATATTGGACAGATATACATTATAATTGATCCACGGATTTCCAATCGGGTGCGTTTCTATAACTATAGGCTGTAAGAAGGCCATCATTTGCGACTCTGTAGCTCCCTTTGCGCGTAATACCGTCCGACCGGCGGCGCCTGAAGCCAACTCGGCCATCATTCGCATATCCTTACCCAATAGGGAACCCGCTACGAGAAAGGTATTATTCGTATAGAACGATACGGTCGGAGACTCTTGCCGATTTACTTTTTCCGTCGTGCCCTTAGGTATATAAAAATAGGCATAGATTTCTCCTCGTTGCATCGCTCTGCGTGCCTCGGTCACATTGGCATAGTGGGCTACGACCTTAGTTTGCTCGAATGCATCCAAGTTGCGGGCTACCATTCGAGTAGTAGTAGTGTTGTCCAAATCTACCACCCCAGCCGGCAAGTCGGTTGGCAGGCCTTTCCCCATAAGGGTAGTAAAAAACACGAGACAGAAAATGGGGGCTATGACCAGACAGAAACCATACACAGGGTCATGTATTACCCTGCGAAACTCTCGCCTGACAATATTCCAAAAGCCCGTATCGTTATTACGCCCTTGCGCAGAAACCATTGATTAGAAAAATAGATAGAGAGTACACTCTTATTTTAGTAAGACACTCATTCCTGGACGCAAACCTTCGGGAGCAGATTTAAACCGACCTTTAACTTCGAATGTTTTCATATCAAACTGGCCGGTAGTCTTTGTGGCTTTCCAGGACGCATAACTGCCCAAATCTTTCATATAATACACCGTCAATTCCTGATCCTCCAATCCAAGTGCAGGAATATCTACCTTGACAGCTTGTCCCATAGAAAATCTTGCCAGATAATCTTCTCTGACATTGAAAGAAACCCACATTTCGGTCATAATCGCCACATTCATGATTGGGGCGCCTGTTCCTACCAGTTCTCCCACTTTCGGAAAGATGTCCGTCACTTCTCCATCGGCAGAGGCTATCAACACGGTCTCGTCAATATAGGAATTTACTTCGCTGACTACGCCACGCGCCCGTTCTACCAAAGCCTGTGCTGCTTTCTTATCTTCTCTTCGCGCACCAGACACAGCCATATCATATTGCGACTTGGCTGCCTTTTCGGTAGCTACGGCTGCATCACGTTGCGCCTTTGCTTCGTCCAATTTTTGTTGAGAGAGCACTCCTTCTGAAGCCAGTCGCTGGACGCGCTGATAAGTCTTTTCTGCAATTTCCGAACCGGCCTTGGCTTTTTGCCACATATCGTAGGCCCCTTGAACCTCTTCTCTTCGTGCCCCATTCTCTGCCTTCTCATTTTGTGCGTCAGCAGCAACACGTGCGGCTTCTGCCTGAGCCAATTTAGCATCCACATCGGGAGCTTCAAGGAGAACCAGCGTGTCTCCCTTATGGACGTAATCACCCTCCTTGACTTTTATCTCCAAAACACGGGCCGGCACTTTACTCGAAACGCGGTATTCATCCACATCTACCTCGCCCTGAATGGTCTCCGTGTCTGATTTGAATGCAAAAATACTTACGACAGCTACTGCTGCTATAACGAGCAAGAACAGCAATAGTGCTGGGAACGGACTGATATTCTTCTTTGTCTGTTTACTAACCTTATCTTCGGGCATATTTATCTGATTATTTTCCATGATTATTCAATATTCCTAAACTCTTTTCCAAATGTGTCTTAGCCAAGAGAATTTCTATCTCGGCATCTATCTTATTGCTATGGGCCTCAAGCCAAGCTGTCTCGGCCAATAGGACATCAGACACCGGAATCACACCTTCTTGATAGCCTAAGGTAGCTATACGCAGATTCTCCTGGGCCTTCGACTGACTTTTCGTGGCCAAAGTAAGCTTTTTATAAGCCTCTGTAACCCTAAATTTAGACTGCGAGACCTGCAGATTAATTTTTTCTCGCACATCCTCCAGTTTCAGCGCGTTTATCCTCTGTTCTGCTTGCGTTGCACGGACTTTATAACGACCTTCTCCCCAATTCCAGATTGGAACTGAAAGCATTAAGCCCACATGCCAATCCCCTCGTACCTTTTTCTCAAAAGAATTGTAAACGGATGGGTATGACATCGTATAACCTCCGACAAAAGCAAGGTGAGGGAGGAAATCTGACCGCACAAGACGGACTTTCTCACTATATATCTGATTCGCTGTTTCCAACATCGAAACCTCTGGACGATAGGCATAGGCGAGATTAACATCCGCATTGCTATCTGTCTGCGGGGTAACGGGTATTTCCTCAGAAAGTTCTTCCTGCAAGAGGACTTCTTCGTCCATTGATAAGCCACAAAGTTGGCACAACAACATTCTAGATAGTACCAGTCCGTCATCGACCTTGGCCAGCAACATTTCTGCCTCATTCAACTTGACAGATACCTGCAACTCATCAGCACGCGTGGCAAATCCCTCTGCCAACAGCTTATTTACATCATTATCTAGTCTCTGCAAAGTGGCCAGATAACTCTCTGCAAGTTTTTTTCTATGCGACAAAGAAACAACCTGCCAGTAAGCCTGATCCACCTCTAAGATAGTCTCCTGTTCGTCGGTACGTGTCTGCAGGGTGCTAAGATCCTCGTTATAGCGCGTTATCTTGTCATACGCCCGAATCTTTCCACCCATATACAGGGGCTGTTTAAGCAAGATCGCGCCGGCGGCCATATTGCGAGTGTCTGTTCTAAATGCATCGGTTACGGTCGCGCCGAATTGATTTAAAGCTTCACTCGCGCTCTGCAACGGTCCTTGCAGCACAGGTAATAAGTTGGAAAACTCTGGATAACGTGCAATAATCTGTTGCATTGATTGTGTCAGTGTGCCCGATAGGTTTGTACCCATATTATTCAGTGCATTTTTCTGATTGTCACTAAGAATGGACACTTCTTTTCCTGACAAGATATATCCTGCCGTAAGCGAAACTTTCGGCAGATAGTTTGTAGTGGCAGCGCTGTGGGTATAATGGGCTACGTCCTGCTTGGCGCGACTTTGTTGGAGTGCCTTATTATTTTGTAAGGCCATACTGCGACAATTGTCGAGCGTAAGAAGCTGTTGTGCATTAATGCCCTGAACTCCCGCGAACAGCAAGCAAGCCACAACTATTATTCTCTTTATCATTTTCATTGTTCTGTCAATCTGTACTCTATTTGTTGGAAGGCAAAAATATAAACTATCTGATAAAACCGTTCGGGAATCGGAAAAACAGAACAATATTTCGACAGCATAAACCAAACAATTTCTCCTGTCATTGTACCATATCCCCCAACAGGCCATAGGCTACCTATAGACACACGAATGGTACAGGCTGGTATTGCCTGTAAATTTATCCATTGCCTCCTACCCTATCTGTGCATCTCCTTTTGACAGAGTATGCGAAAATCGCAATACTGACACGCACTAACTTTTTCAGGTTCCATAAACGGCTTTTCTGAATTGAAGATACGATGATCCAACAAATCCAGTAGCATTTCATCGTATTGCTTAAATTCATCGTCTGAAATAATATAGGGCTCATTTCCATAGCCTATAAAATAATGGTTTTTCCTATAGGGATGGAATAATTGTACACTCACTGGTGCGCCTTTGGCAATTTGTTCTTTTGCTATCAAGCCATACAGGAAAATCTGGAAAAAGTATTTCGGCCGATTGTCCTCCCCCCTTTCCGAGAACATACTTTCTATATTTTTTGCCTTTTGGACATTGCGTCCGGTCTTATAATCCAAGATACGAACTACGCGTCTGCCATCAGACTGTTCATAAGAATCTAAACGGTCAATAATACCGCCCACGGGTACTTCGTAGTCCTGTCCCAGATAATGTACCTTATAAGGCTTGGTCAGAAGATGTTCAAGACCTAGAATACGCAGGTTACTCAATTTTGCATCTTCACGCAATAAGATATCCAGTTGGCGCCGGAGCACCTCCCTTACCAAAATATCGTTTGTGGCACCTTCTTTTTCAATAGCCACGTCAATAATTTTGTGGATAAAGTCGTGGTCGCCCATTCGTTGGCGCAATAGAGCATTATCTACGGGTAAATCTATCCAAGTCTGCTCTAACTGAGCTGCATCTTGGGGCGACAGACCGAGCAGAAGAGATTTATAAAAAGTCTGAGCCACAAGATGGAACAGATTGCCGAACACACGACCATCTATATCATCCTCCGTCAATTCTTCCTGCCTTAATTTAGCCACATCATGATAGTAGAACTCAAGCGGACACGATAAAAAACGATTAAGAGAAGACGGCGATATATAGGGCCTTTCCTTGTGGTCTGTGCAAAGCAGGTGCGAATAAAGATCGGCCGGTTTCTGATAAACCCGAGTTACCTCCCGTTGTTTCTGTGTATTATTAACGAGCGCAAGTTGCTTGATGGGGTGCGCCCTACTGAGCAACAGCTGCAACAGATAGCGCGAACGGTCGCTAGGTTGCGAGTTGGCATCTGAGCTGTTATAGACAAAGGTCACTTTCTTAGCCCGCTGAATGAGCCTATAGAAATGGTAGGATGTGGCCGCGGTCTTTTGCTCCGGTAGTGTTAAGCCATAGGCCTTACGCAACAGGTAAGGGATGAACGAATCCGCCGTCTTAGCCTGAGGTAAGTACGTTTCATTACACGAGAGCATCAGAATATGGTCAAAGTCCAGACAACGCGTCTCCAACAGGCCCATAATCTGTACCCCAATAAGCGGATCACCCTCAAAAGGTATAGTCTGTGCTAAAAGCATCTGCCGGAGAAGTTGATGCAAAGTATTTACCTGTATTTCCAACAGGCCTTTCTCTACAAGCGTACAGAGACGATTGAGCGTAGTATAGATATGAAACAGGGCTTCTGCATTGAGCAGGTCAATAAACTTATCATAGGCCCGAGCCCTATCTTCCTGTGACGAGGACTCTACGGCAGAAGCTGGTATATCGTCTTCATCCGATTGGGTCTCATAGGCTTCAAGTAAAATCTGGCTTTCACATGCCTCCATCAAGACTTTCTTCATCAGTAGTTGAAGCACTTCCGATGTTGTGGATTCTTCCAGTTTTATTTCGTCAAAACTATCCTCCAGCACTTGATAGGCTCGTGTACGACTAACGGGATAACCTTTTGTCAGATTCACATCGGAGACTTCTGCTGAGGGAAGGGCATGAATAACACTCTCAAGCAAGTTTTCATTACAGAGCACTACCGCCGTTTTTCGATGATCGTACTGCGTCAAGTTCTCCTTTACCCAAGTGGGTACATAATAGGCCTGCACATTCTCTGTATTGGCTTGTACGATTTCCAAATCTTTTGGCTGGCCAAAACTATTGAAGAAGTCGCGGGGAAGCGCGTTGGGGAAATCTCGAAGATTGTCGCGCATCGCTCCACCTGCCTCCAAATGGCGTTCTTCGTCCACATAGTAACTGTCATAATCCCAATAGAAAAGTGCCCAGTCACGTTTCTTCATCTCCTCAAAAAGTTGGCGCTCAACCAGAGTCAAGATATTAAATCCAACAAAGACAAATCTGCGTGAAAGGTCCCCTCTGGTAGGCAACTCTTTCACAACCCGCCGTTGCAAAGCACCAGCATAAGCCAGTCCCTCTGATGCAAGCTCTTCATTGAAGTCTCTGTAGATAGGATATAAGGCTTGCCATAACTTGCCAAAACGCTTCTGTACAAAAGACGATTCTTCGCTACTGTTACGGCTTACGGTAAGTAGTGCCTCCTTTTGTTCTGCTGAAAGGTAGTCAAAAATATCCAATTCGTGCAGGTCTTTCACATTCTGCAACAGACTCTCCGCGCTAAAGGCAAGGGGTAGTTTCTTGTCAATATCATCAAAGTCTGACAGGAGTTGCTCGCCCCAGGGCCAAAACAGGTCCAACGTCTCTCCCGAATTGACATGACGCTGAAAGATCTTGTACAATCGACATACAGCCTCAATCGGATCTACAAGAAAATAATCAGACAACGATATAAAAAGGTCTTCAATGGATAAATACTGTGGCGCCCAAACAACACCTCCCACTTGACGATAGAGATACTCGTTAAAAAACGCGGCCGCACGTTTATTGGGAAACACTACTATGTAGCGACTGAAATCTGGGCCACCATTTTTCTGAAATAGATCCTTTGCTACTGCTTCTAAAAAAGTCATATCGTTGAACTGCATTATGCAACAAAATTCTTCAAGTGGCCGTTACAGCCTGTTATGGATTTGGGCTTAATATTGGTTGAGCGAATTTACGAAAAACATTGCGTTAAACAGCCTCTCTATACTATTTTCCAAAGACCGAGTCGGTCTTCTTACACGCAATCCTCATTGTGCGATAACTTGTTTCTATTCCCCAGACATATTTGTTTGTCAGGTTCCCCACCCTCTCATCGTTACAGACTTTACCCTTAATTCTACGGCAAATTTACATTAAGGGTATTCAAAATTATAGTAGAGATTTTAGGAAAAATGAGAATACAAATGTTTTCAACCTAGACTTGCTTTTGAACAGTCCCTATTATTTGAAGTTTTTCTTGAAGGTTTCCAACATCTCCGTAAGTCTCTGATACTCAAGATAACATATATGCTACTCTCTAGCATATTCTCACGACCTTCTTCATACGCCGGTCTTAGTTCGTCATTGGGTAAATCAGAACGTTGGTTAGTATTTCTTTGTCATAATTCACATAACCGAAATAATAGACTTTACGCCTGAGCTCTACAATAGAGTTACGTTACAGAGCGTTTTTGCGTATGTCATAAGCATTTATCAGCTTACTCAACTAATAGAAGCAACTAGGTATTCTGCATGTCATTAATTGAAGTTCTCCAATTGGTATGGCACAAAGAAGAAACAGCTTAGGGCATGACATCGTCCCATAGACAATATTAGAAGAATAAAAATATGATGACATCAATAAAAGTAAAATTTCGACCATCCACTGTGGATGGTAAGGAGGGGGTTCTCTATTTCCAGATTATTCATAAGCGAGTTGTCCGTCAGTTGAATACGAATTATAAGGTCTTTGCAGAGGAATGGGATGCAGAGTCAGAAAGCGTTATCGTAAATGGTAAGCGCCCCAACTACCTACTCGGCATTCAGGAACGCTTATCCTGGGATATAGCACGTTGGGGAAAAGTTGTCCGCACGTTGGAGATGAAACGTCACCGTTTTACGGCAGACGATGTAATTACCATGTTTCATAAACTGACCAAGGAGTCCTCCCTATTTACCTTTATGCATGGAGTCATAGCACAGCTGAAGCAGTTGGGCAAGGTGCGGACCTCCGAAACCTATACTGCTACGCTCAAAAGTTTCATGGCATTCCGAGAGGAACAGGATGTACCACTGGACGGCATCAGTTCAGATCTGATGCTTCTTTACGAAGCTCACTTGAAAGCCAGAGATGTACGCATGAATACCATATCGTTCTATATGCGTAACCTTCGGGCGGTGTATAACCGTGCCGTGGAAAAAGGCCTGACTCCACAGAACAATCCCTTTCATCACGTCTATACAGGAGTGGACAAGACGGTAAAGCGAGCTATACCTATCAAGGCTATCAAAGCCTTGAAGGAACTTGATTTATCCTTGAAACCAACATTAGACTTTGCACGAGATATGTTCCTTTTCAGTTTCTATACAAGAGGAATGTCCTTCGTGGATATAGCTTATCTCAAAAAGGCGGATTTGAAGAATGGCATCTTGACCTATCGGAGAAGAAAGACAGGACAACAATTGACCATCAAATGGGAGAAGTGCATGGCTGAAATCATAACCAAATATCCTGAAAACCAAACAGACTTTCTTCTCCCTATCATCAAAAAACAAGGCAATGAGCGGAAGCAATATGACAATGCCCTCCACTTGGTGAACTATCATTTGAAAGAGCTTTCTACGATGCTTAAACTTCAGCGACCGCTAACAATGTACGTGGCCCGTCACTCCTGGGCAAGTGTAGCCAAGGCGAAGAATGTTCCTCTGTCAGTCATCTGTGAAGGCATGGGACACGATTCAGAGGCAACAACACAAATCTACCTCGCTTCGCTGGAAACGTCGGTGGTCGATAAAGCTAACAAAATGATATTGGAATTGTTATAGATCAAGGATTGTCTAGCTATATCCATTCATCTCTTTCTAAGAGACGGATATTTACCACAAAGGTACTCGTTTTTGGTAAAATCCACCTTATTATAAAATAAAAGTGGCGTTAGAGGTGCTATTTTTTTTGACTTTGTTTAGCAAAAGCAGGTAAGAATAGCGCCTAAAACTGTGATATAAGAGGACTGTTGGCTTCTCTACGTCTTTTAGAAAGAGACGAATGGTGCAAGCACCATTTTGTGCCTTTATCGAAGTGCGGATATTCTCGATAAAGACCGCCAGAATCCGTAAGGCAGAACAAAGAATAATAGAACTCCCTCGCTGTGTAAAAAGGGCTTGGTTGTCTGTCGATACACTATGTTGAGAATTTCTTTTTAAGAGTACAGTATGCTCATAGACAACAAGACTAACAGATATCCCGACTCTGGCTTTAACATTGTTACTGTTTGGGATTTCATCAATGAATTTTCTGGTAAGCCATCAGAACAGGTCGGCAATATGGATATTGTGACAGGTTATTTCACAATCCGAGCCCTCAGTAAACTCTATCATGAACTACCAGAAGAAGATGTATTCCGCATTGTATCGTCTGAAATGGTGATGCAAGAAGAGGGCAAGAACCATATCATTGACCTCCTGAATGGTGACACGGGTATAGAGACTACCCTCAACCTTGATGAATATGCACGCGACGCAAAAGCGTTTTTACAAAGAAACACCGTGCAGATAAAAGCCATTGTCAATGCCTTCTGTCATGCCAAGGCATACATGTTCAAGAACAACAACCCGAAGAATGACAGTTTCTATTTGGCTGGTAGTAGCAATCTCACCGATGCAGGATTGGGACTGAAGGCAACATCAAACATAGAGTTGACGAATGGTAACCCTGTTAAACTGAGTGACAAGGACTACCAAGAAGTCTGTTCTTGGTTCGAGGAAATCTGGAAGATGGCAACAGAGCAAATCCCATCAGACCCAACAAATCCAAAGTCTGAGAAAATTAGCGTCAAAGACTATTTCATCAAAAAGATTGATGACTATTTCCGTCGGTATACTCCCGAAGAAATCTATTACAAGATCCTCTTTGAACTCTTCAATTCAGACATTGAATTGGACGGCTCTATTGAACATCGTCAAGACATGTCTCTTCTCCAGACGAGCGAGATATGGAATACACTGTTCAAGTATCAGCAACAGGGTGTTATCTCTCTTATCAAGATGCTCCGAAAATATAATGGAGCCATTCTTGCCGATGCGGTAGGTTTAGGTAAAACATTCTCAGCACTTGCTGTCATCAAGTATTTCCAGACACAAAACTATGTCACGGTCTTACTTTGTCCGAAGAAACTGGAGCAGAACTGGACACAATACCTTAAGCGTCATGGTTCTCGCTTTGATAAAGATGAGTTTGATTATATCGTTCGTTTCCACACCGACCTTCAGAACGAGCGTCTACAAAATGCCTACGATGATGCACCGCTTAGCTGGCTACAGTCAAGGAAGAAAGTTCTCATTGTCATTGATGAAAGCCACAACCTTCGCAATGAAAAGTCTGGTCGCTACCAGGATCTCCTTCAGAACCTTATTCAAAGTCAAGACCCTGACAACGGGCGTGACGTAAAAGTGCTGATGCTTTCTGCTACGCCTATCAATACTGGATTAAATGACGTAAAAGGCCAATTCAACCTTATTGGTCACGGAAATGATGCAGCATTCGATACGGAAGATTTCAATGTGGAATCACTGCGAAATCTGTTTGCAGACAGTCAGCGTAAATACACACAATGGTGTAGCGATCCAGACCGCACTATAGGCTCATTTATCTCTCTCCTCCCTCCAAAGTTTTTCAATCTGACGGACAAACTGATTGTTGCCCGTACCCGTAAGCTCATAGAGAACACCTTGGGCGAAGACCTTGGGTTCCCGAATAAGGAAAAACCTTACAATGTTTATCAAGGTGTTGACCACTTTGGCAAATACCATTCCACGAAAAAAATCTATGCTGCCTTTGCCGCACTGAGCCTCACAGCTTACCAGCCGAGTCTTTTCCTTCATGCCTCACGCAAAGATGCGGAAAAAGAAGCCTCTGGCGATTGGAACGATGATGTAAACCGTGAGCGTTTCCTTGTCAAGATGATGGGTATTCTATTTATGAAGCGTTTGGAAAGCAGTTGGCACTCATGTCGCACTACCATCAAGAAGGTGTTGGAGGTCCATGAACAGACGCTTGCGAAAGTAGTTGCTTTCAAGGAACAGAAAGCAAGTGGTAAACTGGAAGTGGAAATTCCCGATGATGACGAGAACAACGACACCGACGACATCTTCACTCTACGTAAAGGAACCATCAACCTAATAGACATGAAGAACTTGGGAGGCTTTGAGCGTGGGCTTCGCATGGATGTCAATAAACTGCGGGCTATCTGCGAAAGTCTTGATGCCTTTGCGGAAGATTACAAGAACGGTTTTGAGCAGGATCGTAAGTTGGAGAGACTGATTTCTATTTTGGAGGAAAAACGTCAAGCTTCTAACAAGAAAGTGGTCATCTTCACTGCATACGCTGATACTGCCAAGTTCATCTTCGACGAACTGCAGAAACGTGGATTCTCTCGTATGGCTTCGGTATCGGGTCAAGAGATACATACAACTGGACGGCACAACACCAGCCATTTCAATGAAGTGCTCCAGAGCTTTGCTCCATATAGCAAACTCTACAAGGAACTGGATTGGAGTGACCTCTATGAAGAGGCTAAACTTAGTCGTGAAGAATACTATGATGATGACAAGCGTAGATGGGTAGTGCCTTTCAGCCTATGGCAAGAACTTATAGAAGAACGCCGCTCCAACATAAAAAGCTTATTGGATGATGGCATTGACATTCTCATTGCAACTGACTGTCTCTCAGAAGGACAGAACCTTCAAGATGCTGATATGCAGATTAACTATGATATTCATTGGAATCCTGTTCGCTTGATTCAGCGTTTTGGTCGTATCGACCGTATTGGGTCACCTTGCAAGTCTATCCGCTGTGTCAACTTCTGGCCCGCTAAGTCTTTTGAGGATTATCTCCATCTGGAAACGCGCATCATGAACCGCATGGTGGCGATGAATCTTGTCGGCTCTGAGACGCAACAACTGAATGATGCCTATCTGAAGATGGAAGCCGACAATCCGTTACAGGACAAGAATGCTGACCGTTTACTTGAAGAATTGCAGAATAATAGCATTAGCGATATCGAATCGCCACGCACACTCTCATTGAAGGACTTCTCCTTTGAGGTATATCGCCAGGACCTGATAGACTACTTCGAGAAACATAAGGAAGTATTCCGTAAAATGCCAAACGGTATTTTCTCAGGATTTCGTTTCGATGATACTCTCTTTGATAAGATACCAGAAAGTCTGGTTGCAGTCGTTGGGTATCCCCACCGGGAGCAAGGAAACAATAAGCCTTACTCTGAAATCTATCTGATGTGCCAACCTGCCGACACTCGTCTCTCTGCTACATATCAGGAACTCAACCGTGCGGAGGTACTGGAATTCCTGCGTAAAAACAAGAGTCAAGACCGTTTTGTGCCAGAATGGATAGAGACCAATAACAAAGAACGCTTGCAAAAACTGTCGAACATTATCCAGCAATGGATGGAGTCCAAAGTTCCACAGCAAGCCACAGCTGCTATTCTGCAAATAGCCCAGTCACGGAAAACCATTCATAAAACCACAAAACAGGAAAAGAGTGTCCAACTACTGGAAGAAAAATTCAAGAAGGAGAATTTTGACCTGATTGTGTGGGAATTCGTGAGCAAGAGCGAGAGCAATAACAAACCTGTTTGATTATTGCCGAGCCGAAGCCGCTAATCGACGAAGTCAATACGTAAGTAAGTCAGCATAACCCAAAGACAAGATGATGCCTTATGAATACAGTTCTAAAAAAGTTTGTCAACGAATCGCTGTTTGATGCCTGTGCAGCCCTGCTGAACCACCTGCATATAGTATTTAACGAGGTGACACGTGTTCCTGTGCCATTTGAAAACCTCTATCCCTTAGACTTGTCAAAGGCTCTGAAAGAGGTACTTGCCAAGGTGGATAATACTTTCTTTATCGGCACCGTGGACGAATCATCTCTTACTGGTGGTGCAGAGACTCTTTCTGCTGAAGAAGTGACAACCCGCGCATCAGAGGGGAAATACACGGGTTTGATGATCTTTGCCGTTGAGTTGCATCGTGGAGCCACGCTCACACGTACCGAGAGTGCCACGCTCACTCGTGGATTCAACCGCATTGCATCGGCACAGCCTGTCATCCTGTTCATCAAACAAGGAAACGAGTTGGCACTCTCTACTTGCGAGCGCAGTGAATATACGCAGCAGTGGCGCGACGGCGAGAAACTGGGTAAGGTGAGCATTCTTCGGGGTATCAACTGTAACAATCCCCATCGGGGACACATTGACATCTTAGCCTCTATCGGTGACAAGACCTATCCTAATTATGAGGAACTTTACAAGCACTGGATGGAAGTATTCTCCAGCGACTTGCTCACAAAGAAGTTCTACTCCGAGCTTAGCGATTGGTATGCTTGGGCTGTTCAGGTGGCTCGTTTCCCGAACGACCTTACAACTGATACAGACGATGATAAATTCAACCACGAAAGTTGTATTCGTCTCATCACCCGTCTCATCTTTGTGTGGTTCCTCAAACAGAAGCATCTTATCCCCGAAGAGTTCTTTGACGAACGATACATCAAGGAACACTTCATTGAGGAGTTCAACCCTCACGACCGTAGGAACTTGCTCTATAACCCAGAGGAAAGCAAGTACTATCGGCTTATCTTGCAGAACCTCTTCTTTGCGATGCTCAACTGCCCCATTGTAGCAGAAGGTAAGGAAACACCTAACAACCGTCGTTTCCGAGGCGACTTCCAAAAAGGTTTCTTGCGAGATGGTTATAACGTAAACAACCTAATGCGTTATAAGGCTGACTTCAAAGAAGGTGGTGCCGATGAGTTCGTACAGATGGCAAATAGTCATGTACCTTTTCTAAATGGTGGCTTGTTCGACTGTTTAGATAAGAAGCCTGAAAAACTTTATTACGATGGATTCTCAGAAAGGAAAGAGTCACTGGAACAGTTGTATCTTCCTGATTGGCTTTTCTTTGGTGAAGAAGTAGGACGAAGCATTGACCTTTCACAGTGGTATGGCGATAACAACAAGAAAAGCGTATCGGCACGAGGTATCATCGATATTTTGAAACGCTATAACTTCACTATCGAAGAGAATACACCTCTTGACCAGGAAGTTTCTCTTGACCCAGAATTGTTGGGTAAGGCTTTTGAGAACCTGTTGGCATCTTACAACCCTGAGACAAAGACCTCTGCCCGTAAGCAGACAGGCTCATTCTATACACCTCGCGAAATCGTGCAGTACATGGTTGATGAAAGTCTGGTGGCCCACTTGAAGCGTACATGCGGTGATGAACTGGAGCCTGAGTACCGTAAACTGCTTAGTTACTCTACTGAGGAAACAACGCTCAACGAGGAACAGCGTAAAGCCATCATGCAGGCAGTTTACAACTGTCGAGTCCTTGACCCTGCTTGTGGCTCGGGTGCATTTCCGATGGGCATTCTTCAACAGTTGGTACATGTCCTTCGTCAACTTGATCCTACCAATGATATGTGGAAGGACTTTATGATAGACCTTGCCATAGAGCAGTCAAAAGTTGCTTTTGCGACAAACGAAAAAGAAGAGCGTGAAGCACGCCTGAAAGATATAGAAGAGGCATTTGACAAGAGCATCAATGACCCTGACTATGCTCGCAAGCTCTATCTGATAGAGCATTGCATCTATGGCGTTGACATACAACCCATAGCCGTGCAGATTTCCAAACTGCGTTTCTTTATTTCTCTTGTGGTTGACCAAAAACCGACCAAAGATGCTGCTCACAACTTTGGCATCCGTCCGCTGCCTAACCTTGAATCAAAGTTTGTGGCAGCGAATACACTCATCCCTGTGGGCTATGATGCAAGCCTCTTTGAATCAACAGAAGAAATTTTATCAAAGAAGGAAACGCTAAAAGAGTTGAACCATCAAATTTTCCTTGCTAAACGAAACGTTGACAAGCAACGATTAAAGAAGGATATTAAAGAAACACGTCTTGAACTTGCTAAAGCAATAGAGGATACAGGTTTCGTTAGCCAGGGGGCAGCACAACTCTTGGCAAACTGGGATATGTTCGACCAAAATGCATCATCTTTATTCTTCGACTCAGAGTGGATGTTTGGGGTGAAGGATGGTTTTGAGATTGTGATTGGTAATCCTCCTTATGTCGTTGTGCCTGTTAGTTTGTATACAAATTATGAATGGAACAATGACCTATATAAAATGTTCTTTGAATTATCGTTAAAGAAACTGTGTCGTTCGAAAGGTATAGTTTCAATGATAACTCCAAAGTTCTTCTTATTGAACAGAGATGACAATAAAATGCGTCTATATTTTATGAATCGCGTGGACTTACTGTCTATTGCGACCTGTAATCCATTTGATGCTGTTACAGAGAATGCTATTACTATTATAAGGACAGATACTCCACAAAGTATCAGCATTCCATATCTCGATTATGATGCAGAAGCAAAGTCTTTTGTCAGATATGATGACTTGGATAAAGAATACTGTAAAACAAACAAGTACAATGAGATGACATTCGGCTTAAAAGCTGAAATAATTACCATCCTCCAAAAAATGTATGAGTCAGGTAAACCTTTAGGAAGCCTCACGGAGTCTAAAAGAGGAGCAGAAGTCTCTAAAAATTTCTTACGGAATAACAGCTCAGGAATTGAAACGCTTATAGGGCAAGATATGCGCAAATATTCGATTTCGTGGAACAAAACATATCTACCGACAGCCCATAAAGAATATAGGCGATTAAAGAATTTTTTTGACTCAGAAGCAATATATCTACGTCGTGTCGACTCTATGTTAGAAGCCACCATCTCATTTGGTAAACATTATGGTTACAACAAAAATGTATATGGTATAAGACGGCGTTTAGACTGCGATTATGGCATACGCTATCTACTGGCATGTATTAATTCAAAGGTTGTTGACTTCTACTATAAGAAGAAGTTCTCAACAAAAAAGACGGATGTATTCCCTGAAATACAGACATATCTATACGAACAACTACCTATCCCGTCTGCATCAAAGGATGTTCAAAATCGTATCGAGAATCTTGTAGACGAGATTCTCACAGCCAAGTTGCAATCTCATGGTGTAGAAACAACTTCACAAGAGCAAGAGGTTGACAACCTTTTCTATCACCTCTATGGCTTGACCTATGACGAAGTCCTCATTGTTGACCCAGAAACACCAATAACAAAAGAAGAATACAATAAAACAATTGTGCAATATGACAATAACCGATAGCCAAATAGGAATACTTGAATCCCTTATTATAGAGGGTGAAGTTACTTTAAATTCAACGCCAAAGGGAAAGGTAAACTTTATAGAAAAAGTAAAAAACACTATAAAGGAGTTTTGTCAAAATAACAACGAATCTTCTCCCAATTGGATAGATACTACAATTCCACCTGTTATTGTGGGAAATGAGAGTTTAACCGGACAAGCTGCAAAAGAGCATTATTACCCCAACATATTACCACATTTTCTCAATATGTTACGCGAATTGCAATCGCAATATTATATGAGGAAGCAGCTTGAAGAAATAAATAAGCAGACATCTGAAAGTTCTAAGCAAACCGATGAAGCCAAAAAACAAACAGAGGAATCCGTTAAACAAACAGCGGAGGCCAAAACAGCCAACAAGTGGTCTTCCTGCGCTGTAATAATATCGACAATTGCAGTTGTCGTTTCAATTTGTGCTCTTTGCTTATCTACTTGTACTCGGACTATTCATATGGATGAAGGCCAATATCAAGAACTTAAACAGTTTTTAATGAAAGATAGTATATAAAAGGTATTATGACCAAACTTGAAACCTTATACGCCAGCATCAAAGGGTTGGAGAAAGTGGGGCTGACCCTGACAGACGAGATGCTGAAGAAAGCAGATGAACTGGAGGAACAGCTCATCAAAACTGAAGTTCTGCCCACTTTGAGTAAAGACATCGAACCACGTTTGTCGCAGATACAGCGTGAACTCGTGCTTGTAGTGGAGTACAAGCCAGGCGAACCCATCAGCGTTGCCTTGTCGCGCAAAACCAATATCGCAGAACTTCTCGAAGCAAAGCGGCTTGAGCCTGACCCACAAGTGGAGCATAAGGAACTTGGGCCGCGGGCTACAAAGCAGGAAAAGAAAGCTCCTGGAACAGGACTATGCGTTTATCGTAAAGATGGTTCTATACTACAAGAACGTGATGCTGCCACTACCTTCGTTGCCGCCATCGTTGAAACTGGCCCCCTTCGTGTTCGCCAACTTGGTCTCAAATACTGCCGTATCAACATTGTCTCGACCACCAAAGATCAGAAGTACGGTCATGCTCAGCGTGAAGTAGAGCGCGGACTTTATGTTTTGACTCACAGCAATACCAAAGACAAAAAGAAAATGCTTGACCGTATCAGCAATGCTTTACACCTCGGTTGGACTGTGAATATAATCGACAAGTAACTGCTACTTCAAACGAACTGTCAGGTTTTGTATTCTTTCTGGCTTCGGACATAAACCACATAATATTTCGGACGGAAACTGCGATGTTTTGTTAGTTTCCGCCCGAATTGTTTAACTGAGATTGTCGCCTGTATAATTTCTATTATTTTTCACTCTCTGGTTTAATTGAATCGCATATCCTTTCAATTTCAGCATTATCCTTATACTTGGTATTTCGTAAAGCTATTAGTTTATTGACAAAGTCGCTATTATCTTCCGATTTCATCACTATAGCTACAACTTGGTCTGGATATTGCATTATCAGATTAACGATAATATTGTCATCCAGGAACTCTGAGCGTAAGATTTTGTTGAGCGAATCCTGCTTGTCTTGTAAGCGCCCATATTCAAACAACCATTTGCCAAAGTATTTAAGTTTTTCCTTGTTAATATTAGAATTATTTATGAACACATCACGAATCTCACGGAAAATGACTTTCAAATCATAATTTTGTTCATTCAATATATCTATCGCATTTTCCACTGTTGCGGAAAGTATCTTTTCTGACGAATCACCCGTAGCATAATTGCGTAAAGACTCTTTGAAAGCATCAATAAAGAATGGTAATTGCTCAGGATGATGAATCTTCAACAATTTTAGATTGAAATCTTCTTTATGTAAACTGCTGCTCCAAGATGTTTGGTCTATTGATGCAAGATGTTTTTGGGCCAAAGACAAACAACAATTGGTGAGATCATTGTCAATCTGTGTGCATTGCTCAAAGAGAGATAACGGCAGGTTTTGGACGTCGTCCACATTTAAGGATTTAGAATCCCATTGATTCCATTTATTCAATAATAGATCAGGTGCTATTCCTGTACTATTATGGATAGTATCAAAATTGAATAGAGATTTTTTTATATTCATTCGGCTTGTTCCATAAAACCCAATAGTCAGTTCTTTAGCTACCTGAGACACAAAAGTAGGCGTGTTGAAATTTTTAGCTTTCAACAGAAGATCGCCATAGTTTATGTAATACTGAATACATCCGGCAACTTTTTTTGAGAAAGATTCTTCAAAACCTTTTGCATGATTTTTGTAATAGTTTTGCAAATTGCCATCGTACTCATATCGAGCGATTAACATAGCAATGGCATCCGAATACATTTCATCTTTAACAGTCAAACTATTACAGAAATTGAAAATCTGTGTATCGTTAATATAATTGCTAACATCGAATGGGCTGTCTTCAATCTCCTTTATTCTTTTCAATAGATTTGCTTCAATGGAAAGGTTGTTCACATTTTTTTTGAAAAGTTCTTTTATTTTACTCTTGTACTTAGGAAGATCATATGCCTTCTTTACAAAACCATAGAAACTTTTGCTGGCAAGGTCATTTTGATCCAGACTGACAAGATAATCATCAAAAGCGTCTTTGTTTACAACTAATCCATATTCAGAATATACATCTTCTCTTTCCAATAACAACTGCATGAAGATATCTGGACTAACCTCCTTCTTTTGTGTAAGAAGAAAGTCATTCTCCATTTCTCCAATAGTTTTGTGAAGTGTATCAACTCCATCAAGATAGTTTGTTAAATTAAAACCTTCTCCAATATTACTAAGATAAACAGTAATAAGATGTGCATAATATTCTTCTTTATTGCTGATATTATGCATGAGTATGTTGTGATACTCCTGATAGTATTTGTCTTGAGCCACAACAGACTGATTACTCTTTCTATACAAAGCTTCCCAAACATGATTCGATTGGATGGTATTCTCATCACCAAAATGCTTATTAAGTGCCAATGTCGCATTTTCTATGTTTGTTACACTAGTGATTGAGTGATTCAAAATTTCCCAATACTTGGTGGTGTTTTTTAACTTGTCAAGCAATTCGGTCTTTGCATCATCTAATTCTAATGTTACTTCTCTAGTAAATATCACATCCATAGCATTCTTCACAGGCAACTGATAATATAAAGAAGAAATGCATACTTTCATGCGTTCATCTTCTTTATATAGGAAATCAAGACTGCCTAAATAGCTTGGAGTTAGAATCTCTTTTAGAGGTTCCTCAACAATACTCTTTCTTCCAAATATATAAAGTGCAATGTACTTGTCTTCAATGGACTCATCACATAGGTTACGGATGGTAACGAATTGGTTAATGAAGGCTATGATTTTGCGAGGGCTATGCTCTTTGGTAAGCATATCATAGATTTGCAGGACCCCGTTGTCAACTTTGGAATCTTCACCAAAAGCATCTTTCCATCTGTCGCAGAAATAATGCATCCAGCCAGTAAGGATTGGAGGCGGCACAGAATAGACTATATAGAATGTCTTATTTATAAAATCATCGCCATAGACGGCCACATCTTCATTTTTCAATTTATCTGTAATATTCTCAGACTGAGAAGCATTACGAATATGAGCCCTATCAAAAGGTACTATTACCCTAATATTAGAGTACTTCTCCTCAGAAAAGAACGAGTGTAATGCTGCCCATAGCTCCTGTACTTTCTGCTTCGGCAGACGATCCATGTTATCTATTACCACAATAAGTATCTTTCCTCTATCATGTAAATCCTTATTTATATCGTACATCCAATCTTTGAACTGTTTTGTTGAAGGTTCACGTTCTGAGATTGTTTCAAATTTTACATCTTCCTTAATTTTGTCTTTATATAGTAAAAAGAGTTCTGTAAAGAAATTCTCAACATTTATTGGTTGCCCATTCTTGTGCATATTATACAGCTGCTTTATTATTACAAATAGAATGAAAGCTGCATATAATAATCCTGTGAAGAGTATTCTACCTTCTGGTGTAGGTATCTTGTCAGAGATAGCGGCAATTACAGGAGTCAATGCTGTCATCAACGCAATAGTAATAAGCGCGAAATTCAAACGAGGAACAATCTTCGTTGATGTTCGCTTTTTCTTTGCAAGCAGATTCTCCAATCGAATTTTCCAATCATGAGATTCCAAAATAGGGTTTTCTCCAGATGTTATTTCTGAAGTCAATTCTTCTAATATGGCTCTACGAGGC
The DNA here is from genome assembly GCA_017478625.1 of Alloprevotella sp. Lineage (GTDB taxonomy): Bacteria > Bacteroidota > Bacteroidia > Bacteroidales > Bacteroidaceae > Alloprevotella. The sequence goes on along the minus strand of JAFVDF010000003.1, from coordinate 1,663 downwards.
AAGTCATTTTGATGTCCCCACGCATCGTAGTTAAAGAAATGATACCTACTTGGAAAAACAGTTTGTGGTGTATCGGCAAGTACATTTTCAACCATACCAACAAGGTTCGACTTGCCCGCTCCCCAGCCACCATCAATGCCAATAATAGTACAATTGGAGTCATTCTGAATCTCATCAGCAATTACTTTTGCTAACTTTTTGTGAGCACCTCCTTCGAATAAATCCTCATTACATGGTGCTTTGCTTAATATTTTGCCTTGCATATATTTTCGCTATTTAATTGTCAAAAAACGAAATTTAAGCCTTTTAAAAATTGAGAGTTTATGTATATATATTTCACTTTCTATTCATCACACTCTCTGCTAACAAATACACTCGTGTTCCGAGAGTCTGGGGCCAACGGTCATTCGGATTCTTGTCCAATGCCCTTGCCCGTTCTATCGCATCATCTACGTGAGCTATCAAAGCTAGTGCGTCATAGGAGGACTCATGATAGGAACCCATTTTTTGACGCAAACGCACCTTCAAATATGGGTCTGCGATTTTAGACTTTCGGCGATTCTCCATCCATAGCATCTGTTCTTCTGGTGTCAGCGATGCCACATCTTCCAAATGCAATAAAAGCCATAGTTCGAAACAAGGATTGCTCAGAGCCATGTGCATAGCAACTTCTTGCGAACATTCCGTGGCAACACGAGAAAGCATAGCCTCTGTCCAGCGATCTTTATCTACTACTAACCAGAGTTCGTCTTCAGCCTCCAAGTCATACAGGATTTTATAGTCATTCAGTTGCTTTAATACATGTTCTGGACTGGAGTTGTTTTGTTCATCTACACTACGTTCTAAAATATGTACGTGCACGCGTGGATTGGTATATTCTTTGGCTAATGCCTTGAAATATATCCGCTCCGTGTCTTTGCCCTCGGAGGCTATGACTATAAGGCGAGCGTCACGAAATGCCTCGCGACGTTCGCGTATCAAACTATTCCTGTTTCGCATCGTCCCAATGAATATTATTCAGTTCGCCAAAGAATGGAATCGCTCCATAGCGACCATTCAGATAACCTTTCTGCACATTCTCTCTTGGCTTGTACTCACAAAGTGAAGACAGATGGCTTTCTCCTTTTTTGTCTTTTTCTACAAACCATACTTCATCCTGACGGATAGGGGCGGTAGAAAGAAGATTGGACTCATGTGTGGTGCAGATTAACTGCATTTGTGAATCGCTTCTGAGCAAACTGTTGTACATTTCCAACAATTTCAATGTCAACATTGGGTGTAAGCTCCTGTCAACCTCATCAATCACATAGACTGCATCATTGGCACGCATATCGATAAGCATTGGAATGAAGTCGAACAAGCGTGACGTTCCATCAGACTCTTCGAACATTTCGAAGATATAGTCCGCGTTACTGTCATCCTTCTTGTGGATGGTTTTCAGTTCATGCCACTTCAGATTCTTCGATTTGTCTTTTTCTGCAAAGATGAAGCGGTTCTCATTGTGAATCACCACACCTGTTTCGGAGCCTTTGCCTTCAAGACTTTCCTCGATCATTTGACGGATTTCGTCGGGAATGCCCAAGGCGTCAGGAGTAGACTCTACGCGACGAAGGTCTGAGAGACCTGTTCCGAAATAATTAAGCAGTTCGCGCATCACAGTTCT
>JAFVDF010000018.1 GCA_017478625.1 Alloprevotella sp. | reverse complement strand
GAAGAATTTAAACTGTTCGCCAAGATGTCTGACAGCTGTAGATTTTCCTACCTGTCGGGCACCTCGAAGTAACACGGGTTTATGGACTGAACGTGAAGCCCATTCGCTAAGATATTGATCTATGATTCGTTCGTAATACATCTCGATAGCCTATTTGTTGGGTGCAAGGCTCGTGCAAACCGAGTGCAATGGAGCCTTGCTCCAATTACCGAGGTGCAGCCGAGACTCGCAGCGTTTTGCGCTGCAAAGGTACGAAAAAGAAATAATCCAAACAAATAAATTGGCCAAAAATGAAAATATCCAAGATAATAATTTGGCTAAAATCAAAAAAATCCAAAGAAAAAGTGGAGTGGTTGAGATGGTTAGAGTAACATTGCTCGAAAATCTTCGCCATACCCCAAATATCGCTAATTTCCTAATATTCAGACAATTATTTATGTTTTTATTTTCATCGAACTCACGTTATTTAGACAAGTTTTCTCGCGCACGCGCGTGTGTATATAATAATGTGTAGCATCATCATTTCATTAGCATGCCATAGAACCATGCAACGTGATGGATAACTGCATGACTCCAAACAATGATGGAGAGAAACTTGAAGTCTGAAACAAAGATCAAAAACGGAACAAGTCATCCATTGTCACTACTTTCTGGAATTTGCCAGAATATTCATTCCTCTCCAGACCATATGTGGTGACAAGTACGGTTATCACCGGCTTACTATTATCAGTGAAATCCATCGTGCGACGGATGCGATCCTGTATTTTTTCCGCATAGTCTCGACCAACGGAGAATTTACCTTGTGAGAATTTCATCTCGCAAAGACATATTTTCCGATCATCGCGGTCAATGACCATGTCTATCTGCATACCTTTCTCCGTTTCAGTACCGGGAACAATCCATGACGACTCACGAGTCGTAACGTCAGCTATGCCCAGCGCATTTTTTATCTGCTTGATATGAGCTCGACAGACATCCTCAAAGGCATTACCCGACCAGGCCGACATTGAAGGAGAATTATACGATGATTGCCAGTATGTAGTTGCATTACGATTGTCCTTTACATATTTGAGGTAGAACAGGCAAAATGGGTCTGTCAGCCTGTACTTCTGCATGTCTTCCCCAAATGGGACATAAGGTGTTATAAATGTGCTCTTCTCAAGAGCCGAAAGCATTCTTGTAAGACCTCCGCCTGAAGTGAAATTACATTTCCGGGCAATTTCTTCACGGGTATATCCAGACCGCTTCTTAGCAAGTAGAGCTACAATATTCTGAAGTTCGCCCGGATGCGTAAACTGGGAACTGAAAAGTCTGTCGAACTCATCTCCCAGAGGAGCCTGCCTGCCGTAAAGCAGCGCGTCGAAATTCTGCGGGACACTGAGACCCCTTCTGAACTGGTCAAGATAATAAGGAATGCCGCCAAAGGCCATATATGAAAGTACAATATCATATTCATCCATGGCATATCCACCGTCTTGGAAGAATTCCCTACATTCTTTCAAAGTGAAAGGTTCGACAAACATAGGCAAGGTCACGCGTCCATACAAACCGCCCTTGTCGTTTACCAACTTGTCAAGAATCCATGAAGTGGCACTACCGCACACTATCAGTTTGACATCCTTCCGAGCCAAGACCCAGTCGTTGCAGAAATGCTCAAAGGCGGGCATGAAGTTCGCCCTTGGAGTATCAAGCCAGGGCAACTCATCGAGAAATATTATGCGTGGTTCACCTGCTTTTATCTTCGTATCCAAAAGTTCTTGCAGTTGATGGAATGCCTCAAACCAGTCTGACGGGACAGACTCTCCGGACTGAAGGCCGTAGGATCTCAAGGAATAATGGAACTCCTTAAGCTGGATTTTCAACAGATTCCGTTTTGGCTTCAGATTCTCATTTAATGGTGATACTGCGGTATGTTTGAAGGCATATCTGTTTTGGAAGAACTCATTTACAAGAAATGTCTTCCCAACTCTGCGCCGTCCATAAACCACAATAAACTGCGCCCGATCCTTATCTATTGCCTCTTGCAGAAGCTCTTGTTCAACCTTACGCCCTATCATAATATGTCGTTATTTGGCCACAAAGGTATAAAAAATAATCGTTTTGGCCAAATAAAGACAGCGTTTTTTAGTTTTAAGATTGAACTGAGTCCATTTTTTTGCTACCCTTAGACTTGTCACTCAAAATCTACCGATAACCTTGGGGGAAATGTGCAAGTAACCCTATTATTTCGCATGCTAAATTACGATATTAATTGCAAATTACATTATTTCTAATATAAAAAGTATGCGATTTAACATATTTATATGGCTTCTAATATAGTTTTATTTCTATCGCAGGACAGAAATCAACAACTCACCCCCATTCTTTCCTTCATAATTGCCAAAGTCCCCTACCCTCTCGTATTTGAATGAGAAATCGGCACTACCTGAAGCAAACAATTCATCAAGTTCTTTTTTTGTGTCAGCAAGGATGGTGAACACATCTTTGGCTTTGTTATTTTTCATGTCGTCAGGTTGCGCCTGGTTCTGATCGAGTCCCAATGAGGCTTCCATCTCCTTGACTGTAAAGCGATGCTCCCCTACCCTACTCAATCCTGCCAGCATCAGATAAATCTGCTGACTGTACCGGTTTTTGCAAGCCAGAAACGCTTCCTTTGATAGTTCGCAATAGCCGAATTCCTTAGATATAATATGATGTAGCACATCTTTGTCGAGCTGTATCATAAAGTCCTTGCTGTCGCCTTCTTCGAAGAATACCGTACCAAGCCGGTGATAGCGATGGTATGACTCATTGTTGAGTGTGCTGGGGATGGCCACAGGTATCAATGAAAGTGTACCAAGATG
>JAFVDF010000017.1 GCA_017478625.1 Alloprevotella sp. | reverse complement strand
CTCAACAACGTCTTGGGTATAGACCGAGCCATGCTCTGAGATGTGCTTCGCAAGCTTGGTAGTGCTCAGTGTTTCGATACTTTTCAGTCGGGCGTACCACTTCCCGTACATCGCGGACTCACTGTCCTTGATGTCATTCTGGTAAACTTCGTAAAGAATTTTACTCATGATGTTAGCTTATTAGGGTTACACTTAATCCAGATCAGGACTTTCCTGCCTTTCATCATTTCTGACGCTACAAAGGTACGAAAAATATTCGAGATAATCAAATTTATATTACTAAAATATGTTAATTAAATTAGCCTATAATTCACGCTTTACAAACCGGTATTTTGCATATCCTTGACGAGATTACGGCTCGTTATCGACGAGATTACGGCTCATTTCAAACGAGATTACGGCTCGTCGATTTGGAGATATTTCATCCATGAGAAAAACGGAAAGTAGGAAATGCGGAAAGCGGACATTAAGCATTTTCAGAGTGCGGAAGAGAGACATTATAAGTAGAAGTTATTTTAAAAATCTTATTTTATTCTTATTAAATGACTACCCTATAATATCTCCTCCAGAATACCTTTATGTCCACTTTCCTACTTTCCTACTTTTCTACTTTCTTCCGTAAAAGGCAATGGTGCATGAATGAGTTTTTATTAAATAATGTGTATTTTTCCAGTGTAAGATCATTATTCTCAAAAAAACTTCGTATCTTTGCAGACTAACAATAAGATTTCAATTATGACCGACGATGATATATATGTTACCATAGCAGCAAATGGTTTTTCGGAAGGAACGCTGCAAAAGATAGACGATTTAACAAACGATATACTATATGGAAGAAAAGATTTTAATGGATTTACTCTACCAGAGCATGCAGGACTCTGCAAGGGAGGCGCGCCTCTCATTGGGGCGTCCATCGTCGTCAGCTACGCGCGAAGAAGCCTTACGACAGGTAGCAATGTTGAAGGCAGCGAAGGAGGCAGCCCAGCCAATTGGCAAATAGACGAAGAACAAGAACGCCTGCTTGAAGAGTGGGCCAGAGCAAAAGGTCTTTGGTTTGAAAACTCAGACAGCATCATCCGGAAGAACTTCGGCCCGATGATTGCTCAAGGTGCAGAGGCCAAGGTGTATTATAAAGAAGGTGACCCTTCTGTAGCCAAAGAGCGTACATCCATCTACTCCACCACAAATAAAGCTTTGGAAGCTATTGCCCTGCACAACTATCTCTTTCCTGAGACAGCAATGAGGGTAATCGGCTTTACTCGCGACAGCGACAGTTTGTTGCGCATTGTGCTAACACAGCCATACATTCGCTGCCAACGGCTTGCAACTAAAGAAGAGATTGACGCTATGGTGGCAGAAAAAGGGTTTCATGACAATTGGCAAGGACAAGGGGTAAACTATATCTCAGAACGGTTAGCATTGGAGGATATGCATCCAGCAAACGTGTTCATTGACGAATTGACAAGTAAACCCACATGCATAGACTGCATAGTAAAATTCTTGATAGGTACATGAAAGGCAAGCGCACAAGAATGAGTTTTTATTAAATAATGT
>JAFVDF010000016.1 GCA_017478625.1 Alloprevotella sp. | reverse complement strand
AAGTTTTATCTTAATCCTTTCAAAGATCGCTTCTTCATACTTCCTAACCCTACTTTTTTAGGGCGAAAGCGAGTGCAAAATTAGAACAACTGACATTAACTACCAAATATTTTTATAACTTTTTGCAAAATTATTTTTACATACAACAACCTGCACTCACAATAAAACTCTAAAAAGCACGAACTTATACAAGAAAAAAGATCCCAAAATATTTTTTCAAAAACCATATTCCCATTCTTTTACACCGTTTCTTTTGTCAATTCACCGGATGGTTACGGGAGCGAATGGACAGCCACGCCCCATTCCCTACTCTATCATGTCCCGGACCAGCACAGCACAAATGGAGCCGTTTCTCAGGCTAATCTTCAACCTTTTCTCTGTTGTTGAGAGCAGGGCCTGTAGCAGTTTTACTCTATCCTGATTATCCCCAAAGAAAATCCGAATTATTATAGGCCTACCGGCTATTGTCTGTAGGTTATCGCACTTGTCCCATGCGATAGTCCAGCGGTGTCTGCCCCGTGTGCGCCTTGAAATAGCGGTTAAAGGCCGTAGCTTCGGGAAAGGCCAGTCGGTGGGCTATCTCGTATATGCGTAGGCTGCTGTGGCGTAATAGAACCTTGGCCTCCGTGAGGGTAGTACGCACGAGCCACTGCATCACTGTCTCGCCCGTCTCTTGGCGGATGACGGTGCTAAGGTGGTTGGGCGTAATATGCAGTTGCTCGGCATAAAAGGAGATATTGCGTTCACGCGTACCGTAGATGTAGAGCAAATCGACAAACTGTCGTACGAGCCTTTCGCCCCGTGTAGCGCTACCGGCAGCCCTACTTTCGAAGTCTTGCTGGCGTGCCTGCATCAACTGGAGAAGTGACAATGCCAAGTGGGCCACGGCTACCTCGCAGGGGGCTTCCTGCGTAAGATGAGTCGCAAAAAGGTCGAAGTAGGTTGCACAGAGTTGATCGTCGGAAGGCGAAAGGGATAGACAGAAAGGTTTTACGGGCAAGGCCGCAAGTGCGGTAGGCAATCCCTCGGCATCTGCCACTGCCAGCACCTGAACGGCATAGTCAGGACTAACACTCTTCACCTCCACCAGACAATTACGCGGCAGAAACACAAACTGCTCCGCGCTGAAACGATGTGGTACAAGATTGACTATATAATCTGCCTCGCCCGCCACAATGCGCAACAAACGCCACTCGGCAAGGCGCATAGGCTGATGCAACACGGGACTAGCCAAGATGGGGACAGAGTTCATCACCAACGCGAAGTGCGGTCGCGCTACGTTACTGCCTTGGGGATGTAACTCCTCGCGGATCTGCGCGAGGTCAATATGCCGAACGTGAACTGACTTCATAATGAAAAATCTCTCTTCGAGGCAAATGTACGAATTTCGTAGGATTTGCACATTTATTTACCAAAATCATTCACAAACAGGGCATAAAAGCGTAGTAATTTTGCGGAATCAAATCAACAAGTTACACTATGAAACGCTTTATCAAACACTACGCCTTAGAAATCTACACCGTTCTGGCCTTGCTTTTCATCACGTCCACTGCTCTTATGGACGGGCTCAGTTTCGTGCAGAAACTGCTCATTTTTGACGCCCTTATCTTCGTCTTCCACGAGTGGGAGGAGGGACATTATCCCGGGGGCTTCACAAATCTTATCGGAGGCCTTATCCATGTGGAAGTAAGCAACGAGATGAAGCGCGCAAGCCGTATTCCGGCAGGCATCCTGCTCCTGCTGCTCAGCATCGTACCTTTCGTCTGCCACGATATGCCACTGTTCACGATGATGGTAGTCACGTTCGGCTTTATCGAGAGTTTCGTACACACGATGGGCATCCGTCTGTTCCGCACGAAGCACTTCTACACGCCGGGAATGATTACAGCTCTTATTGAAGGCGGTATCGGCCTCGCTCTTCTCGTGTACCTCATAAACAACCACCTCGGCACTTGGCCCGACTATGTCTTTGGTCCGCTTCTGATGTTCGTATGCTTCGCTACGTTGCAGAAGATAGAGACACTTCTCGTGGGTATCCACTACAGCGATATGCCGAAGTACATACGCCAGCAATGGAAGCGAAAGTGAGCGAGACTTGCGAGTTTAACCCATAGACTATTCCCCTATGCCACCCACTCGCTGGGCACACCTCTGCAGAAAGCATAAAAGTACACCCCACCTGCGCATAATTCCGCTTATTGCTCCGCGCTAGAATAAACCCCGAAAGTTCTGTCTAACTCTCGGGGTTCACTTCATACTTGACTCTCCGCTTTTTTATATACTGAGAAGGGTTTCCACCTACCACCGTCCAGGGCTCCACATCTTTGAACACGCAGGCTCTCGCGCCGACGACTGCGCCTTCCCCCACGGTAACTCCCATTCCAATAAACGCATCTGCAGCCACCCAGGCCTGGCTCTTGATAACAATAGGTGCCGTGGTCAAGTGGTGCTTAGGGTCTGAAATATCATGACTTGCCGTGCAGAGATATGCCCCTTGCGAAACTGTCACATTGGACTCTATCGTGACGGGGGCTACATTATAACAGTCCACCTCAGAAGCTAGACAGGAATGTTCTCCCATTGTCAAGTTCGCAGGATAGTACACCTTGGCCGAAGAATAGACCACCGCACTTCCGGCCAGCTTTGCACCAAACGCCCGCAAGAGAAACCGTTTCCATCCACTACCCAGGCTCCTCGGCAGAGGGCGGGCGAAAAGCGTCCAAGTCACACTCCACGCCACGCGCACTAATTGATGTTTGCGCCCGAGGGAGTTGTGATATTTTGACAAATCAACTTTAATCTCATCCATAGCTATTCAAGCCTTAACTCCATCCACAGAGGGAGGTTGTAGTATTGCAAAAGCGAAGCGCAGGTTCTTCTCGCCTTTCCACAGGCATTAGAATGTGTGCCAGACCGTCATTCCTTTTCGTCAGATATTGCCGTTGTCTCATTAAAAGAGGGTTCATCTACTTCTTGACGGTTGAATTTTCCACAAACTTATAACGCCCGTCAGACTGCGCTTACTGAGGAATTTTGGTGCGAAGTTAGTCAAAGAAATTACCCCCCCCATTTTTTACAATATTTAACTAAAATAAATTACTTATTAATTATATTAAGCCGTTAAATGCGCTGAATATGTTAAATGTTAATGCTATATAATAACAAGTCCTTCCTACCGAAAGAGCAAAGGTCGGCAGGTGACAAAAAGGCTGAACTTTAGCGTCGCTTAATACAGTTGTGAAGCGGATGCACAGAGCTCTCAACCTGCAACAGCGACCTTTTCACAAACGGCACATTGTCCGCCGACTCATTCTGCCCCACCCTGCACCAGTGGCATTATAGGACGAAAAAATCCGCTTATGTAATTTTGAAATTGCATAAGCGGATTTTCAGATTCCATAATTCTTTTTTCAGATTGCATAATGGGATTTTCCTACTCCATTATACCGTGTTTTCCACCACGCGCCGGATGAAGGGAAAGGTGGCCCTAACAAGCACGTAGGACGGGTGCTCCACGGCGGGGAAGGGGCTCGGCGAAAGGCATCGGAATGGAACGAAAGAGCGATGGACTGGAACGGATATGCAACTGGCGGAAGCTAATGGGCCAGAAGGAGAAAAGAAAGGACAACAGACGGAAAACGGATAGATTATATGTCGAAACGGAAAGATATAGAGCAATAAGCGCAAGATGGCATAACGGTATGAGAGAGTGCAGGAGTTGCAGGGTGTACAAAAATAAGTTCGGAGCATCCTGCAAGAGGACACTCCGAACAGAGAAAAGGATAAGGAGAGTAGCACTCAGATTGAATCCTTGCGCTACTCCCGCTGATTTCGTTGCTTAGATATTCTGGATGATATAACCGCGATGCAGCGTTTCGTTCTCCATATCTACCCATGAGAATATAATCCAAATACGACTGCCCGTATTCTGAATTACTTCTACATCACAAGCCTGCTGAGAATAACGCCAAGAATAATTAGCAGAGAACGTACCATCGGTCTTCGTGCCAACCGTCAAGTCGCCATTATACTCCACATAAGTGTAGTAATAGCTATAGAAAGTAATACCTACACGCATCTTACCGTTACTCTGTACAGCGGCTACATTCGTGCCGTAATTATACAAATCGTCGCGTCCATTATCGAACGTGATACCCACGGTATTGTTTGCCTTGATGGCATCAAGATCGTCAGCTGTAAACGGAGTGGTAGAACCCACTACGGTAACTTCGATTGTTGCGGAGATACCCGTGCAGTCTGTTACAGTAACCACAGCGGTGTATTCTTCCAGACGACCACGACCGTTGATAGTGATTTCGCCCGTTTCTGCATCAATAGATGCCGTAACGGCTGCGTTGTCGCTTTCAATGGTATATTCACCATTACCAAGAACCACGCTGGCCTCGGCCGTAGCATTGAAGCCCAGAGGTGCTTCAAGGTTAAAGCTGGTTTCAGAAAGGGTCAGCACCTCGGTGGTATAAACCGATACGGCGATACGGCGATAACGACTTCCTGCATCGGAAACGATAATCGTTGTCTGACCGTTGCGTAAGCCCTCAATAAATACCTGGCCATCTTCTTCTACTACCTGAGCAATCGTTTCGTCGAGGGAATAGGCAGCATACTCGCCTGCACCACTCTCCACGTCAATAGCTTGCTTGTTTTCAGTACCAATCTTCACTCTCATCTGCTCAGAAGCCAGTTCGAAATCGGGAATCTCAGAACCAACCACGTTATCATCGTCATTATCGCAAGATGTAAACGAGAAAGTGAAAGCACAAAGAGCCAGAAGGGATACTAACGTTTTATTGAAATATTTCATAATTTCTGATTTTTAATCGTTGAGTTGAAATATAGGCTATTAGTTCCAATCTTTCTGATAGAAACCTCCACCCGGAGCTTCTTCTACCACGAGTTGTTCACCATAGAATATGCGAGCCATGCTCTGCATAGACTGGAGCTGACGGGAGTAGTTGGAGCGGTTGGGGTCCATAGCAAAAATCATGTGCGTACGAGAACCGTTGTTCACAAGGCGTTGCAAGTTTGTATCGGAGCACCAAGAGCGTCCGGTATATTCCTGAGAATACAAGCCTAAGTGAGAATAAGGCAGACCCGGGTAACGAGAGGTTACGTCAGAAGACTGGCCATAGTCATGGAGCACGTAGTCAATATACTCACCTGCGGCAATCTGTGTTCCGTCCTCTTCCGTGAGCGTAACGCCACTCGGAGTGTAACCGTATTGGTAAACGATCATATCACGAGTAGGCATAATCTTCTTCATCTCGTAGTAGAGACGTGCAATAGCATTGTAACTGCGCGTTACAAAACCTGGTATGCCGGCAGCAGCAGCATAGTCGGAATACTCATCATCGAGCATTACGCCATCCAAATCGTATGCATCGCAGATAGCCTTGACTTCTTTTGCGTACTCACGTGCTGTCTCGTCAGCCAGATTGGCCACACCAGAAGCGTCGTGGTTACCCAAGATGGAGAGATACACTTTCATGCCACGGTCTTTCAACGGCTTCAAGTATTTGGCGCGGTTGTTGAAGATAGCGGTACAGTTCTCATTGTGATATACATATACGCGGCCGGTCTCGGCATTGTAGTTGATATTAGAAGAGAACAAGATCACACCATCAATCAGCGGAGCACCTGTTTCGGAAAGTGTGAAGCAGAGGTTATTGAGCGGGTTCGTATCATTGACCTCCATGCAGGAGAATACGAATACAGGCTCAGTAGGATTACCACTTGAGTCGTATGTAACCTTTGCTGCGCCAGTAGCCAGACCGGTCAAGTCGGTTACCCAAACAATTTTGGTCTGGTCAGCCACTGGAAGAACAGCACCATTGGATGCGGTAAAGCGCAAAGGAATAGCATAAGCTGCAGAGTGGTCACGACTTCCGTCGCTTACTACATGGATGTTCAGTGCGGTGGACTCAACAGCGCCGGCTACCAGCGTAAATACGCCGGCATCGGACAACGTGATGTCGCTCTGAGGGATAGCTTCGAACTCGGTATCATTAGCCTGATTGTAAGCCTCGAGAACAGAAGCATCATAGACTGCCGTAAGTTCAATGTTCTGAGAGGCAGCCTGACGAGCGTGGAGTGTCAGCTGCACGTCGCCTGCGCTACGGAACTCCAGCGTGGGGAACGAACGGTTACCCTTTTGGTCGGCAATATAGCCAAGCGCATCGTTGGCAAGTTGATAATTGGTTTCATCAACAGTACCTACCTGCACATCGTCTTCACAAGCAGTCGAAAGCAGAGCACCTGCGCCGACGAGTAATGCCAAAATATATGATTTCATATCTTTATTTATATTTTAAGAGTGTTTCTTATACTGTGTTAAACCAATAAGACTATTCGGGAAGTGAAACAGCCTTCCAACCCGGAACGACATTTGCCTGAAGAGCATTGCCATTGGCGGTGTGGTCAGCAATCTCGCGTCCTGCACCTTCGTCGAACTTCCAGTAAGCAGCAAGGTCTTCATCTTCGGGATCAGCCATGAAGAAGTGGTTCTTAGCCTGGATTTCTTCTGCTGTTAGAACACGGTTCCAAATACGTGCTTCACAGATAAGACCCTCCAGCCAGCGGTTGTCATCATAAGACTTACCTACGTAGAAATCGGAGGTATTCCAATTGACTGCGTTACGATAGCTGGAATATTGCGTAGCACCTTTGTGCACACCATTGATATACACATCGGTTGCACCGTTTGTGCGATCAAAGGTTACCGCAACATGAGCCCATTCGCCTGTAGGAACAACCCACGCGGCGTCAGTAACGTTACCATTAGACGTAGCGAGCTGAATCTGGTTATCGGGAACACCGGCGTCACCGATACGAATCAGGAAGTTACCTTCACGACCCATAATGGTGCTAATGAGTTTTCCGAAAACAGTAACCCGAACTAAGCACTCTGCCGTCAGTTGGTTCAAACTACCCAAAGAGGTGGCAGAACCCGGAGACTTCAGAGAGAGATAGTTGCGTGTGATATCAGCTGCAGAGTTTACGAGAGCACCACCACGGATTACAAAGAACGCGGTCTTCGTACTGCGGAGCACTTCCAGCGTGCTAGACTTAACAACTACCGGGAGAACGTAAACTACTTCGCGGTCCAAATCATTGAGGTCCTTAAAGTGGATTGTTACATCATTACCTTGCAAGGCACCAGCCAATATGGTAGAAGTAAAACCATCTACTTCATAATTTTCCTCAGGAACAATAACTGCTTCCTCACCATACTGCTCGTTGTAAGAAGTTACCTGAGAAGCATCCACTCCATAGGTCACAACCACGTCTTGAGCCTCACGCTGAGCGATAGCCGTCTTGATGACGCCATCTTCCTCGTTGTTTGAGCCTTTAACTACGATGGTATGCACTTTTTCGGAGGTAATGAAAGCTTTGTTGTCGTAGGTTTCCATATCGTCGTCGCAAGAAACAGCCACAGAACTCAGGGCTACAACTGCAAAGGCGGCAGAAAACAATTTAACTATGTGTTTCATAATCTTATATCTCCTTCAAAATTATTTAATCGGGGGGTTAACAGAGGAAATCAAAGCACGGGTGTGGCTATAAACCTTCTGAGCATCGAAATAGTCGGAAGAAACGCCTTTAACACCTACGGCCTGGACTTTTACATCACCGTGTGCTTCCGGAGCCCAAACAGCCAATCCATCTACAGCAAAACTACCGTCAGAGAAATAACCGATGGTCTCGTTCTCGTCATTTACGTCAAAGTTGTTTACCACAATGCCGTAAGAAGGTTCTGTAAGATCCTCAACCTGTGCAAGTAAAAGCGCCTGAGTCAAGGCGTCTGCGCTCAAGCTGGAAGTACCATCTACGAGCAGGTGCAGACAGTCGGCCAAGAGAGTGGCGTCTGCTACATTCTGAGGATTGCCAAAGAATGTGAGAAGAGCATTCGGATGACGTGCGTGCCAATTGGACAGAATGCCAAAGAAAGCACGTTCGTTAGCCTGATACTCACGGAGAGCGGCAGCCTGCATGTGGCGCGTGCTCTTACCTTGATATGCAATGCAGATACCGTCAAAGCCAAAACGATCAGCAAAGGAAAGTTTTGTTTCAAGATTTTCTACTAGGTAACCGATAAAATCGGTGCTGACAGGCTCTTCTTCGGTAGCAACCTCCAAGAGTGCATTGTAGTCAGCCTTGATAGCGTCGAAATCCACATCGTAGATAAAGCGGATGTTTTTCTCCGAACGCAAACTCTGAATCTCCTGCAGTTCCCACTGAGCCAAAGCCTCGGGATTGGTAAGAGCTACAATGTCCACGCTGTCGGGAAGGTCGGCAATATGCTCGGCACGAGAGTTCGGCGTCTTGTTGCTGTTGTCGAACCATGTGTAAACCAGCACGTGTTCGCTATTTTTATAAGCACGCAGATTCTGCAGATACTGGGCATAAAGCTCAGGATTCTGATTCTGGATAGAAGGCTCTACCAAATCTACGGCTTCCGTATCGTTGCAAGCTGTAAAGGCAGTAGCACCTACCAGCAGCATAGCCAACGACAAGAATTTGATAATATTTCTTTTCATAGTAATTGTATTACCTAATTAAAAGTGGGTTCGACAATTAGTTTCTTCTACCTGCCCACCAAACGTCAGTACCCATATTGTCGGTACCACGAAGGTAGTTGCTGACAGCATAAGTTACGTTGGTAGCGTTGCTTACATATTCGTCCAGAGGATAAGGCAGACGACGGCAACCAAGCTGGTTGTCAACGATACCACCACTGGCGTTACCTGCATCAGAAGCCGGAATCAGAACTGGGAAGCCCGTGCGACGGATGTCAGCCCAAGACTCCATACCGTTCTGCCAGTTGGCAATCCATTTCTGTACGATAATTTGTTCCAACTTAGCCTCAGTGCTTGCCGCATCGTCCCAAGCAAGAGGTGCAAGGTTGATGGCGCCACTGAAAGTATTAGTGCCAGCGGGATCAACATAAGTAACAGAAGAAGGAAGACCAGTCTGTGCAATATATGCATCTGCACCTTCTACTCCATATTGTTCGAAGGAAAGACGGATGCCCTGCTCATAGAAATCCTGTGCAGAACCACCCATATTGAAGCCATGAACAGCAGCACCCTCTGCACGGAGGAATGCAACTTCTGCAGCGCAAAGCCAGTTCAGAGGATCACTTGGAGTTACATTTACACCACTATACTTGCGCGTAACGGCGTTGGCAGGAATTACGATACCATGACGAAGACCTACATAGGGGATGATATTGTCAGAAGCATCGGTCCACTCAGATTCGATAAAGTAAGCAGCACGACGAGGGTCGTTGTAGCCATTCATATACATGATGATGTCTGCAGCTGCGTGAGTGTCACCACCCGTCAAGCATCCATCTGCCGTATTGTAGCGAGTGGCTACATAAAGCGGATTTTGCGTGGTTCCGAAGTAGTTCCAAGCAGCATTGTCGGCATTAGCCTCTATCACACCACCATTAGCGGGATCAACAGCTTCCTCAGCCTTCTCTTTTGCCAATGCGGGACTTACAAAAGAAATACGCATAGCAAGACGAAGTTTAAGAGAGTTACCAAACTTGATCCACTTGGAGATATCGCCACTGTATATATAGTCGGCGCTAGCGGTAAGAGCAGCTCCTGGATGAGCATTGAGGTATTCGAGCGCACCATCAATCTCTTCAAAGAACTTATTATACACTTCTTCCTGAGAATCGTAAGGAATGGTAATCTTACCGTCCTCACCAATCTGAGAATAAGGAATCGGACCGAAAGCATCGGTTACACGGTCCATAGCAGCTACTTTGATGAGCGTTGCTACTGCGAGCGGGGTCTCATCGCCACTGGCCTGAACAGCGTTCTTAACCATGGTCAGGTTGCTATAGAGAGTCGGGATGATACGATCACTCTTGAGAAGTACGCGTGCCCAGTCGTCGCGTGGGATGTAGCGGGAAAGTGCACGATCGTTAAAGCCGTCGTTTGAATCAGCAAAGTAACCGCTGAACGGACCACCTTGCAGACACTCAGTAAACTGAGTTGTATTCACGTCGGGCGAGATTACGCAACCTGCCAGATTGTTCATGGCAGAACCCAGAGCGTAGTCATCAGCCGACAGGTTTCCTGGCTCATAAGGATTGGAGTTAATATCCAAATAGTCGTTTGTGCAGGCTGCAAATGCAAATACAGCAAGCGCCATCAAACCTTTATTCATAATATTCTTCATAAGTCTCTTATATTAGAACTTCACGTTGATGCTGAAACCGAGGTTGCGGAGCGACGGCATGATAAAGTAGTCAATGCCTTGATAGAAGTTGTCGGTAGAAGCAACAGATTCGGGATCGAACGGAGCTTTGTTATAAATCATAAACAGGTTGCGACCTACAAAGGCTACACGTACATCACATACATTGCCCAGCCATTTGCGAGGAATGTTGTAACCTACATTCAGTTCCTGCAGGCGTACGTTGGTTGCACTATATGTGTAATACTGTGCGATAGCCGTACCACCAGCAATGGTATTGTACCACTTCTCGGGATCAATGCGGTCTGTACCATTGATGGTAACATAACCAAGATCGCGAGCGGCTGCGGAAGCCTCAGATACGCCGTAGAAGTCGAGCATAGCCTGTGTGCGAGAGAATACAACGCCACCTAAGCGAGCTGAAATAAGGAAACTGAGGTCGAAGTTGCCATACTTAAGCGTGTTGCGCCAAGCAAGATTTCCCTTCGGCAATACAGAGCCGAGCTTAATATAATTGGCTGGATCTGTGATAGAAACTGCTGTAATATTTCCAGACTCATCTACATAGATGTTACCGTTGCTATCGCGACGGAGGTCGCTCAGAGAGTAGAGGTCACCCATTGAACCACCCTTCTTCAGCAAGAAGCGAGAAGTTCCAAGACCACCCATGTTCAGAAGATCAATGGAGAAACGTTCGCCCGTAGCTGGGTTTACAGCGTTGTCTGCAAGTTCGAGAATCTTATTGCGGTTGAGCGAATAGGTCAGACCTGTTTCCCAAGAGAATTTGCCCCAGTTGTTCTTATAGCCAAGCGAAAGTTCAATACCCTGGTTACGAACAGAACCTGTCTGAATATACAGAGCGGAGTAGCCAGATACAGAAAGCTGCGGATTGAACGTCTGGTTCTTTGTCTGAGCATTGTAGTAGGTGAAATCGAACGTAAAGTTTCTGAAGAAACGAGCGGAAATACCAGCCTCGAATGAAGAGGTGCGCTCTGGTTTCAGATTATAGATAGGATATTGCGTTGTGGTGGACCAAGTCTGCGTAGCAGAATTCCACTCATAGCGCGGATTGGCAATGTAACGGCTGAAGGGGTTACCTACAGATGCGTATGAAGCACGAACTTTCAAATAAGAAAGATAATCGCGGTTCAGATTTGGCATCAGCTCGGAGAGGATAACAGAAAGACCAGCAGATGGATAGAAGAAGCTCTTGCTGTTACTGTTAGGACCTGCTAATTGAGAAGGCCAATCGTTACGACCTGTCAGCGTGAGGAAGTAGGTATTCTTATAACCGAGTTCAGCTGAAGCGTAGATAGACTTTGTACGCTCGTGCCAACCGGCATTCATTTTGCCAAGACGACTTGCGCTCAGGTTCTGTACTGCAAAGAAGTTGGTCAAGCCAACAGGGTCAGTACCAAACGTTGTGCTACCGTCTGCAATCGGGCCTCCAACCTGAAGATAGTCCATACGCGTGTCAGTGTAAGAACCACCAAGGTTTGCATTCAATGTAAGATCGTCGCCGAACTGCTTGTTAATGCTAAACAAGATGTCTGCATAAACCTGCTTGTTCTGAGTGCGCTGTTCGCTATAGTAGCCACGGTCAGACAGACCAGTCAGCTGCGTGTTGGTAGTTGCATAGAACTGTTCCTGGTAGATATTCTCAGCGTTATCCAAACGTACGCGACCAGAAACGTTCAACCAATCAAGGATTTTGTAAGTTACGTTTGCACCGAGCATATAACGATCCTTCTTATTGGTGCGAGGATTGCGGTAGTTAATCCAATAAGGATTCTGCATTACCATACCGGCATCGCCAACGGGCCAATACTGCTCGTTGATCTTACGAGTCGGATTCCAACGTTCATACATCTGGATGTCTTCCCAGTCGTTACCACGCGGGAAAATATAAGCACCTACAACTGGGTTGTTGTACTGACCCTGGTTGATCATGTTGCGGTCATTCTGACGAATATAGCTTGCATTCAAGTCAAGAGTCAAGCGATCGTCAAGCAGGGAAGTAGTGTTGCGGATATTGAAATTATAACGCTTATAAAGGTTGTTAGGAACAATACCTTTACTATGGGTGGCTGCTGCGGAAGCATAGACCTGATTTCTTTCATTACCAGCAGAGAGAGAAACATTGTTCATCTCCAAAACGCCAGTCTGGAAGTAATCGTCACGAGGATTATAGCCATAGTTGTTATCAGCGGTCAAGGCACGGCCCCAACTCATCACTGTGGTTTCAGGTTGCAGAACGCTACCCGTACCATAACGATTCTGGAATTCCGGCAATACAAGAGCGGTAGAGAACTCCGTAGCATTGGAGTAGTTTACCGTCAGACGACCTTCCTTACCTTTCTTGGTAGTGATAACGATAGCACCATTGGCAGCTTCTGAGCCATAAAGAGCGGCAGCGGCGGCACCACTCAGTACAGACATACTTTCAATGTCGTCTGGGTTGATGTCGGCGATAGGCTCTGTAGTACCCTGAGATCCGAATTCCGTAGAACCCGTATTGTTGCCAGCATACATTGGAACGCCATCAATAACGTACAATGCGTTAGAAGACTGCATGATGGATTTTGTACCACGCATTACAACCTTGGAGATACTACCTGCACCACCAGATGAAGCGTTGATGTTCAGACCTGCTACTTTACCACTCAAAGAGTTAACGAAGTTAGCGTCTTTATTGGCTGTAACATCATCAGACTGTACCATCTGCACATTGTAAGAAAGGGCTTTTGAAGCACGCTTAATACCGAGGGCGGTTACCACGGCTTCTTCCAGTTCCTGTGCATATTCCTGCATGCTGACATTCAAGCCGTCTTCAGCTTTTACTGTCTGCGGGCGATAACCGATATAACGGATATCTAACAGTCCATTCTCCGGTGCTTCAATAGAGAAGTTACCGTTACCGTCAGTCTGCGTGAAAGCCTGACCGTCGTGTACGCGAATGGATGCTCCTACTACAGGCTCACCGTTAGCATCGGAGATATGGCCGCTTACGCGCTTTGTCTTGCCCGATGCCACAGGAGTAGCAACATTTTTCTTATGTACGATGATTTGTTTACCTTGGATTTCGAAATCCAAATTCTGTTGGCCTGCCAGGATTTGACGGACTACTGCACTCAGATCCTGCTGGTTTGCTTTCACGCTGACGATTTTTGAAGTGTTCACATCAGCACTTGAAAAAACAAACGAATAGCCTGTGTTTTTCTGGAGTTGTTCAATGGCTTGCTTAACCGTAACATTCTGTGCATTCAGCGTGACTTTCTGAGCCATTACTGAAACATTCAGACAGAATGCAGCGAAAAGTGCCAAGACAACCTTGGTTACATTTCTCATATAATAAGATTAAGTTTATTTCCAATCGGTCGTTCCCTGTACAGAAACGGGTTTTCGATTAGAAACGGGGTTGATTAATTTTTGAAAATAATCGGATTTAGTATTCTCTGCTTTCCACCTTCCGATAGCGTGGTAGCAAAGAAATTTTTCTTAGAGTAAAACGCTTCTTCTTTTTATTTTCTCATAGGCTTTGATTAAGGTTTACAAGGATTTGACATTTGTTTAATATAATTTGTATTCATTTCCACGTTTCGCAAGCCGAACTTGACCCGTCGCGGCTATAGAATTAAGAATTTCATCAACTGTTGTGTTTTCCATATTATACAAACCGTAGAACTTCTTATTGGCCACTGCTGGTGCTACGGTAATTTTTACATCAAAGATACGATTGAGGTCAGACGCAATCATGCTAAGCGGTTTCTCATTAAAAAAGATCTGTTCTGAAACCCAGAGATTAGCCTCTGTCACATTAAAACGCTCCTTGCGCATTATGCCCGTCTTTTTATCGTATATCATACGCTCATTAGGTCTAAGCGTCATCTCTTGCTCATAACTTGCATTGTAAAGCGAAACCTCTCCCTGGGTCAGATCTACGCGTTCAAAATCATCGTAATCATAATCTCTGATATTAAACTTAGTACCCAGAACGCGCAAGGAAACCTGACTCGTTTCCACAATAAAGGGCAAATGCTCATTGCGAGCCACTTCGAAATACCCCTCACCATAGATATGGACCGTGCGATTATTCTTTCCGAAGTTTGGCTTACACTCCAGACGAGAGTTAGAATTCAACCAAACTACCGTATTATCCGACAACACGATTTTAGAGTGCGTCCCACTATACGTCTCTATGGAATGCACCGACGAGTCGGGAACGCCCACTTTACGGCCCAACAAAAATGCGGATGCGGGTACTATAAGAAACAGTAGTACGGCGGCTATACGCCATGCCACCTTGTGCCACATAATATGCCAGCCCCGGCCCTCCGACACCTCCATGCCCTGATGTCTTTCGAGCCAGGCATGGTCAGTGTCGAATACAGGCTGGTCAGACTGTACGGCCACTCCACTCAAATGCCATACAGTCCATTGTTCACGAAAATAAGCACGATTTTCCTCCGACAAAGCCAGCCACTCTCTCAAGGCTTGCTTTTCGGCGCTGGTAGCATGACCACTCAAAAAGGTCTGTACCAACAGTTCATTCACATTATCAATCATACAGGTCATCGGAAGTTTTATAAGCGTGCTCTATAATTTTAGACAAATTTATAAAGCAACTGGGTAGGTCGAATATTTATTTTTTTACTCCTATATATAATATATAGGTATTCACTTATCAGAACGAAGCACTTGTCGCAGACGTGAGAGAGCCTCTTTCAGATGATAACGTACAGTATTGGCAGAAATGTCATTCCGCACTGCAATCTCATCCATCGTAAGGCCTTCCCGGCGACTTTGCACAAAGACATTCCTCATTTTCTCAGGGAAAGAATCTATAGCCTCCGCCAAGCGTGTCTGTACTTCCTGAAACGCATATTGCTCGTAGCCATCATTTTCATCGTGGAATGCTTCTGCTAATATTTCCACGTCAATGTCGGCATCTACGCTTAACGTGTTATTTTCCTGGCGACGGCTCTTACTTTTGAGTTCGTTCAGACAACTGTTGCGCACCGCGGCGTAGAGATAGGAGTCTATATGTAAAATGGTCGATAGTGTGCTTCGGTTTTTCCAAACCTGCGTAAACACATCATCGACCACTTCTTCTGCTTTTTCCTTAGACCCTACAATCTGCCAGGCCCAACCGCACAAGTCGGCATAACGGTATCGATATAATGTCTCAAAGGACGCTATATCTCCGTTGGCTATTGGCTTTATCAGATAGTCTAAAGTTCGTTTCATATAGTATGCGTGTCAGCGTACCGGCAATTATTCTCTACACAATTTTTCCCAAAAAGCATCTAGATCTTCGTCCAGATTTTTCATCAGAGAATCTTCTAAAATCACATTTTCATCATCCACACGATAAATTTCTTCCGTGTCTCCGCTCTCTTCTTTCATTAATACAAATGCAAAGGGTTTCAGCACACTTAAGGAGTCCATCTCTGCTTTCACGCTTGCAATGGCCCCTCGTAAGGCTTCAGCAATTTCTACTTCTTCCAAATTCTCTCCTTGCTCAGCCCAAGCATCTATAGCGCCTCGCACCAATTCACGCTCTTCATCATCGCAGACTACTAACACTTTTTCCTCGGCTTTCCATTCAAACAGGATATCGGTCAAGGGCATAAACTCGTCCAATGAAGAAAGAGCGGGCTCTAATTTGCGCAAGACCTGTTGCAGTTGAGATAAGACAGATTGTGAATTTTTCATAGAAAGGCACATTTTCTCATATTCTCGCAAAAGTAAACATTTTTTATAATTCGAAATGATTTTTTGATTATTTGCCCCCTATTTTTACTTATGTCAGAGTGAGCATCGCTGTTTTAAGGTCTTTTTTGCCTAATTTTACAGTCCGATAAAACTATTTGGCAGTATTATCTACTACTGACTTTCACATAACACATACCTTATGGCTACCACACGACAATCTAATATGGAGCTATTGCGTGTAATCACGATGTTTGGTATATTGCTTTTACACGCTAACTACTTCTGCTTTGGCTACCCAAAATTTCAGCTCGTTAATTCGCACATATTGACCTATCCTGGACGCTATTTCTTAGAATATCTCTGTATCTCGGCCGTCGATGTCTTTGTGATGATTAGTGGCTGGTTTGGCATACGGGCTCGGTTGAATGGTGCCCTGCGACTTTTATACCAGATCTTATTCTGTGGCGTTGCTGTCGGTCTTTTTATGATAGCGCGTGGCCAGTTGACTAGTTCTTTCGGCCGGATTTTTCAAAACGCTTGTGGCATGTGGTTCGTATGGTCTTATCTCATGCTATATATCCTATCGCCAGCACTGAACGCCTTTATAGAGAAAGCTTCCGAGCGCGAAGTGCGCAACTTCCTTTGGGCAATGCTCGCCATGGAGTTATTCGATAAGTTGTCCAACCTGTCGCTCTTTTTCAGCGGTTTCTCACCCCTCCACTTTGTATTTATCTATGTCTTAGCCCGCTATATACGACTCTATCTGGCTCCTCGATGGCAACAGGTTTCCACCCACCGATTTGTCATAGCCTTTTTCGGTCTCACGCTACTGATGGTATCTCTTCAATGGCTGGCAGGATTCGTCGGGAGCATTAAGTTTTACACGCATTGCACCCATTATTTTACTATCTACACCAATCCTCTTTGCATCGCACAAGCTGCAATGCTCATTCTAATCTTCTCGCGCCTAAAAATCCAGAATAGGACCATCAATTATCTGGCTTCCGCTGCACTTGCCGTCTATCTGCTCCACCAGAATCCTTATGTGCGCCAGGAATACTGTGATATATTCCGCACACTCCATGCCACCTACCCAATTGCGTTAGCTTTAGTCCTCGACTTCGTAGCCATCTGTTGCGTCTATCTTGTAGCAGTTGGAGTGGACACGCTTAGGCAAATATCATGGAGGTGGATCGAGAATCTGTACTACAGGCTCTTACCTAAAAAAGAGTCCACGGAATCTTCCCACTAAACCTTTAGACTATGGAAAAGGCTCTATCCCTAATCCACAAGTTTTACCCCGACGATACAGACCTTCGGCAGTTGCTGCTTCTACATAGCCGTCAAGTTATGGAGAAGGCTCTAACCGTTTGCGAGAAGCACCCTGAATTATCGTTAGACAGAACCCTTGTACTTGAAGGAGCTATGCTCCACGACATCGGAATCTTTCTCTGCGATGCCCCCGGCATACATTGTCATGGTCCCCACCACTACCTGCTCCACGGGACACTCGGAGGTCAACTGCTCCGTGCAGAAAATATGCCCCAATTGGCTCAATTCTGCGAACGCCACACAGGAACCGGACTACAGGCCGAACAATTCCAAAGATTAAATATTCCCATCCCCGAGCTTCTCCGCAATGACAAGTCACAAATGGCCTTAACGCCACAAACGCTGGAAGAAAAGGTTGTATGCTATGCCGACAAATTTTTCTCCAAAAGTCATCCCGAGCGGGAACGCACCGTAACTCAAACAGCCGAAAGCCTTCGCAAGTTCGGCGAGACTTGCGTGGACACATTTCTCCATTGGGCTACTCTCTTTGAATAGACTCCACCCTTATTTCAGATTCTGTCGGTTCCGTTTCATACAGCCCCGGGTTATTACCTCGCCCCATTTACGATGCAACGTCCGACAATTTGATTATTGTATAATCCTCTGTCACCATATCAGAAATTCTTTTGCATCAAATTCTACGCATTTTTTGAGGAAAATCTGTTCTTTCTCAGTATTCAACCTGCCTACTGAGCCCCACCGATAATCTTTACTCCTAAAGAAATTCGTTTGTCCTACAAAAAATACTATTTTCGCGATGTAATATGTGAAGTGTGCACCTATGTAAACGGCTTGCAAAAGCAGAAGACTAATGTGCACAAAAACTGGAAGCGTTTTGAGGAAATTTCTAACCACTTTGTTAATGCTATTCTTAGCCATTTGTGTGGCCGAGGGGGCTTTCCGTCAAAACAAACAAACTTCACGATATGCTCAAAAGCCACTTGACACACTTGTCTCGGACTCTTTTCAACATGCCATAAAGGACTCTGCGAGCGAGGCGAATTTACCCCACTCCCAAAGTCCCGATTCTACTATCAGCACAGATTCGCAGACTGATAGTTTAAGATGGCAAGCACGCAAAGACAGTGTACATACTGACACGATACGCAAGAAACCAGGAGCATTAGACGCACCTGTAGATTATACGGCAGAAGATTCGCTCGTTTACGATGCAGAAAGTCGCAACGTATTCCTCTACGGCCATAGTAACGTGAAGTATGAAAACATGGAACTTCAAGCGGGCGAAATCTCTATGAGCATGGACTCAAACATTGTCTATGCACGAGCCGTAGTTGATACCGCAGGCCAGTTAGACCAACTTCCGCTCTATAAGCAGGGAAATGATTCCTACGAGAGCAAACAGATGAGTTACAACTTCAAGACAAAACGTGGATTTATACAAGATGTAAGCACAGAGCAAGGCAACGGATTTTTGAAGAGTGAGTTGTCCAAGCGCTCAGATGACGGAACGCTTTATCTAGGACATGCCACTTACACAACTTGCGACGCCAAACATCCACATTTCTACTTGAAACTATCCCGAGGAAAAGTCATACCTGGAAAAGAAACTATTTTTGGCCCGGCTTACTTGGTCGTAGAAGATGTCCCCCTCCCTATAGGTATTCCCTACGGCTTCTTTCCTTTTAACAAGAAGTACTCCAGTGGAATTATAATGCCCTCATATGGCGACGAAACCAGTCGAGGTTTTTACCTTCGTGATGGAGGCTATTATTTTGCCATTTCCGACTACATTGATCTCAAACTTCTAGGCGAAATATATACTAAAGGTTCGTGGGGTGTTAGTATAGAAAGCAACTACAAAAAGCGTTACAAATATTCAGGCAATATTTTTGTTAGCTATCTCAACACTATCACTGGAGAGAAGAATATGCCTGACTACTCAAAGAGCACTTCTCTAAAAGTGCAATGGTCCCATTCGATGCAAAAGGTAGGTAGTGGCAATACGACATTCTCGGCACGCGTGAATTTCGCTTCGCAAAATTATGAGCGCTCTAACCTCACATCAATGTATGACCCCGTTGCCTATACGCAAAGCACTAGAGCAAGCAGTATCTCGTTCAGTCATACATTTTCAGGTATTGGCCTTACCATTTCCGGCTCAGCCAACTTGACGCAAAATATGCGTGACTCTACGCTGGCCGTCACTCTACCCGAACTCTCTCTTTCTCTAAGCCGTCAATACCCTTTCCGGCGCAAACATCCTACTGGCAAAGAACGCTGGTATGAGAAGATTTCTTTCTCCTATACGGGACAAATCTCCAACCGTATTACAACGAAAGAGAACCAACTTTTACACTCCAATCTCATTAAGGACTGGCGCAATGGTATGTCACATAGCATTCCGATTGATGCTACGTTCCAACTATTCAAATACATAAACATTTCGCCGAACTTTACTTTCCGTGACTTTATGTATTCTCATCGCATCAATCGCTCATGGGATGCCGAAAGTCTGCGAGAGTTGGCTGACACAACATACGGATTCTACAATCTATACCAATGGAATGTGGGGGTAAGTGCGAACACAACGCTCTATGGATTCTACAAACCTTGGAAGAAACTATTTGGTGGAAAAATTATAGCCATCCGTCATGTCTTTAAGCCTAGCGTTACCTATAGCTATGCCCCTGATTTTACCAGCGAACGTTACGGCTATGTGAAAACATACGACCGTACCGACCAATATGGAAACATTCAGACTGTACAATACTCGCCCTATCAAGACGGAATATTCAGTTATCCATCAGGACGTAAGCAGAACATGCTCACACTTAATGTGTCGAACAATTTAGAGATGAAAGTGAAGAGCGACAAGGATTCCACAGGGGAAAGGAAAGTCTCATTGATTGACGAATTGTCTGCATCACTCAGTTACAACTTTGCTGCCGAAAAAAGGCCGTGGAGCGATCTTTCCACAAGGCTTCGATTGAAACTTTCTAAGAGTTACACACTTTCTATGGCGGCTGTATTTGCCACTTATGCCTACGCATTCGATCAACACGGCAACGTTGTCACCAGCGATCGTACCGAATGGAGTTACGGACGTTTCGGACGCTTTCAAGGAATGAGCCAAAATCTCTCCTACACCTTTAATAATCAATCGCTCAACAAACTAATCGATCTATTCAAAGGGCGATCCAGCAGAAACAATAATACTACAGACGAAGATGACAATGATGCAGATTTAGAGAATGCCAACGTGGATCCCGACCTGCTGGCAGCCCGAAAGAAACCAAAAGAAAAAGTCAAAGCATCGGTAGATAAAGATGGGTATCTCTCCTTCTCTATGCCTTGGAGCCTTACTCTATCATACTCTGTGACTATGTTTGAAAATCGTCAGAAGCCCATAAATGTCAGACGCATGCGCTATCCCTATGGATTTACGCAGACAATCAATGCAACGGGCAATGTAAGAATAGCAGAAGGCTGGAATGTCAATTTCGCGAGCGGATATGATTTTAAAAACAAGAAGATTTCTATGACAACGGCTTCTCTTTCGCGCGACTTACACTGTTTCTCTATGTCGTGCAGCGTAGTTTTGAAGCCTTATTCCTCTTTTAATTTCACATTCCGTGCGCGTGCCAGCGAATTAGCAGACGCCTTGAAATGGGATAAGCGTAGTTCCTACTCAACGAATATTGAGTGGTATTAGAAAGCTTATTGCAACAGACAATTCGCAAAGGATTTTACACAGAACATTTGTCTTATTGAAAGATTGTAGTATCTTTGCGCCCGATTCGGCTCAGACCGAAACCGATTAATCGGTTTTAAGTGCGATGGCGAATTAAGTAATTTAATTTAGAGTAACACACCTTAAAAACACAATCGCGAAATGAAACAAATCGCTATTAGCGGTGCAAAACGCACCGAAGTGGGAAAGAAAGCCACTAAGGCTGTCCGCAAGCAAGGTTTTGTTCCTTGCAACATTTATGGCTTAGAAAAAAATGCTGAAGGCGAAAACGTAGCCACATCTTTCTGCATTTCTGAGAATGATGCTAAGAAACTGATTTTTACTCCACACATCTATCTCGTTGACCTTACGATTGACGGTGTGGACCATAAGGCCGTTCTCCGCGAAGCACAGTTCCACCCTGTAAAAGATACCATCCTACACATTGACTTCCTTGAGGTACACGCCGAGAAGCCTATCGTAATGGGTGTGCCCATACAGACAGAAGGACTTGCTGACGGTGTACGTGCTGGTGGCCGTTTGGTAACGCTCGTTCGTAAGATTAATGTTCGCGCTCTCTACGAGGATATTCCTGAAAAACTTATCATTGATGTAACCAAGCTCCAGCTGGGTAAAAGCATCAAGGTTGGTGATTTGAGTTTCGACAAGTTGGAACTTGTTACCCCGAAGGAAGTAAACGTTGTAAGCGTGAAAATGACCCGTGCAGCCATGAGTGCTGACAGCGCAGCCGCTGCTGCTAATGCAGGCGAATAAATTGTCAAAAAGATAGAAACCTCTAGTTAGCACACAGATGCAGTTTCTAATTGTGGGGCTCGGTAATATCGGCGACGAGTATGCTGAGACACGCCACAACATCGGATTCAAAGTATTGGACGCCTTAGCCAAGGCGTCCAATATCATATTTGACGACCGTCGCTATGGCTTCGTCCAAAAAATGCGCGTGAAAAACCAGCAACTTGTATTGCTGAAGCCATCTACCTACATGAATCTCTCTGGGAATGCTGTCCGCTATTGGATGCAAAAAGAGAATATTCCACTTGAGAATGTACTTGTTGTGGTAGATGACATTAGCCTACCCCTGGGTGCGCTCAGGTTACGTGCTGGCGGAAGTGAGGCCGGACACAATGGGCTACGTAGCATCAGCCAACAGCTAGGCACCCAGCAGTATGCACGCTTACGCTTCGGTATCGGTAACAACTATCCACGTGGAATGCAAGCCGATTACGTGCTCAGCCCTTTTCTTCCTGAAGAAAACAGTGTGTTGCAAGAATCAATCCCCATAGCTTGTGACATCATTAAGACCTTTGCGCTCAGTGGCATAGACTTTGCAATGAATCAGTTTAACAAACGAAAAAGTAGCCCATGTCCGAAGCCCGAATAGATAAATGGCTCTGGGCTGTTCGTATATACAAGACACGCACCATAGCAGCCGATGCCTGTAAAAACTCTCGCGTACGCATCAACGATGCTGTCGTCAAGCCGTCACGCATGGTAAAAGTGGGTGATACTGTTAGCGTACGCAAACCACCAATTACCTATACTTTTCGTGTGAAGCAGGCTATAGAAAATCGTGTCGGCGCACGATTCGTCCCCGATATGCTGGAAAACATTACCCCACCAGAACAATACGATATTCTTGAAATGAGCCGAATCAGTGGGTTCGTAAATCGCGCTCGCGGTATGGGGCGCCCCACCAAGAAAGAGCGTCGTGACTTAGATGATTTTACAAATCCTGCAGACTACTATGATAGTTTTATGGATGACGATGAAACTGATGATTTCCTCCTTGACCTTGACACAGAGGAGATATCCTTACCTTAAGACAATCCTTTCATATAAAAATCCCACCCTACTCTCCGTTAAGTAAGGTGGGATTTTTTGTAAAACAACTAAACTTCTACACATTAGGAAGTTCGTCGGCTCGAATTCCTAAAGCCTCCATCAGCGAATAGCCAAGTAACTCCTGTTGAAAACCACGGCCCATAAGTGGTTGCATAGCAAACAAGGTAATATCTTTCTTTTCAGCTTGTGCCACTATATCTTTTACACGCCGGCCATACGTCTCCATGTCGGCCACTACCATCACACGCTCCACTTCGGCAGAATTGCAGATGGTTTCAAGGCACTGACAGAAGAAGTCTTCTTTAGTCACTAAGGATTCCACAGGGACGCTCTGTAAGAGAAATTCTCCCATATTATCGGAAAAAGCCTTACCGTCCAGATCTTCCCTAAAATCAGATGGTGCAAAACACTTCAAACGTTGCATATCCTTAGGATAAACAAACAAGCACTGCACGGTCTGTTCATCTGGCCGTAGTCCACCATCAAGAGCCAGACAATCAAGCCAGCGTGGAAGATCTGCCACAGAAATACGCCGTGTTATCATTCGCTCGAAGTTCACGGTCAAATCAAAGGCTACGCGGTCAGCATATTCCGCATCAATCAGGATGACGTTGGAATGCAGTTGCGTCTGTGTCTCCATTGGAAACAAGTTAAAGACTTATTCTCCTTCAGAAGCCTCAGCCTCTTCGGTTTCCACAAAATCTATCTTACCTTCCGATACTAGTATGTTATACCACTGCACCAACTTACGCATATCGCTAAAGTGTACCCTTTCGCGATCATAGTTGGGTAGTGCTTTTTCCATATACCCAATAAGCTCGGATTCAGAGGCCTTCTTCGGATTAATATCAGCTATTTTGCCTTCCAGTGCATCATAGAGATTTTTGAAAACCTGCATCAGTGTTACATCTTCATCATCGGTGTACATTGTCACATCATTCAATGACGTAACGCGGTCACGTTGTCCAACGGCTGAACGTTTCTTAGTTTCATCAAGTGACTCAATAATCAGATTGCCACGACCGCGTGAAACCAGACGATAAAGACCTGGACGACCAGTAATAGCCAAAATTGTATCTTTCATAACTTTTGAATTTGATTAAATGGGTAGTTTTCAATGGCGCGAAGTTAATTAATCTACCGCAAAACAGTACAGTTTTTTCCATTTATAGTACACTCTCTCGTCCGTATTCAACTTTGCCCACGCCTCAATACAAACGAAAAATCAGCACATTGGTTTGGCTGAGCGCATTAGGTGGCGTAATTTTGCCTACGACTTACCGATACTGACATTTTCCGTATCATCAGACAGTATTATACACGTTTCTATGGAATTCCGTACTCCGGTCGATTTGCCTCAATCCCACCCCACAGTAGAAGCCACTACTCAGGCGCTCTTTTTAGGCTCTTGTTTTGCAGAAAACACTTGTGAGCGTATGATGCGTGTTTTTCCTTCCGGACAAGTATTAGGCAGTCCGTTTGGAGTTCTTTACAATCCAGAAAGCATACGCCTTGCTCTAGAGACCCTGTTGGGTGGTTCGCTCTTCTTCCCGGACGACTGTATGTTCCTTGGCCGTGATGAAATTTGGCACAGCTGGATGCATTCTACGGCCTACTCTGCACCAGATCGCGAGGTTTGTCGTGAGAAGATCCTCACAGCTTACGCCAGAGGAATAGAGCAATTGTCGCGCGCCACCCTATTGTGCATTACTTTCGGAACGACACACGCTTATCGGCTACGCGAAACGGGACAGATTGTAAGTAACTGTCACAAGGAGTTACAGCGACAGTTTAGCGAAACTATCCTATCGCAAGATAGCATCGTCCAATCGTGGCAAGAAACTCTGGGGCGACTCCGCAAGAAATCTCCTGCACTCCAAGTGGTATTTTCTCTTAGTCCATACCGCTATCAAAAATATGGTTTCCACGACAATGCCATTTCGAAAGCCACACTACTTTTGGCCATAGAACAGATTTGTAAGCAAAATCCCCAGACATATTACTTCCCTGCCTACGAAATTCTTACCGACGAACTGCGCGATTACCGATTCTACAAGCCCGATATGCTCCACCCCTCAGACCAAGCAGCCGATTATATATGGCAACGCTTCAGAGATTGGACATTCACAGAAAATGCCCATAAGCAAGCAGAACGAATAGAAAAGGAGGTGCGCCGACAAGCTCACAGACCTCTCGTCTCCACCCATTCTTAAAGATTTTTTTTCATCATCTCATGCATTACACAATAGAAGAAATAGCCACGCTAACTGGTGCCCACTTTTACGGTAGCCATCTACAGGCTGGTATAGACTGGCTACTGACAGACAGTCGTTCTTTATCGTTCCCTGAAACCACTCTGTTCTTCGCTTTGCGCACGAAGTTGGGTGATGGCCACCTTTACATTGATGATCTCTACCGCAGAGGTGTACGAAACTTCGTCATAGGAACACTCCCTACCGACTTTTCGACTCATTATCCCGAGGCAAATTTCCTGCTCGTAGTGAGTCCACTCAAAGCCTTGCAAAGATTAGCCGAAAGACACCGTGAAGAATTCGACATCCCTATTATAGGTATCACTGGATCCAATGGAAAAACCATTGTCAAGGAGTGGCTTGCTCAATTGCTTATGCCATCGATGAACGTGACGCGCTCACCCCGATCTTTCAATAGCCAAATTGGCGTTCCCCTATCTGTATGCCTACTTAATAAGCGCAGTCAAGTAGGAATCTTTGAGGCAGGCATTAGCCAGATAGGCGAAATGGCTGCTCTCGAGAGTATCATCCAACCCACGATTGGTCTAATAACAAATATCGGGCAGGCACATCAAGAAAACTTTGCGACACTGGAAGATAAGTGTATCGAAAAACTTACTCTTTTTAAGAATGCAAAGACTCTCATATACAATGCTGATGACACACTAATCAGCCGATGCCTTGAAATGGTCTCATTTAAAGGTAAATCTTTTGCATGGTCGCAGACCAACCCTAACGCTGAACTATTCATAAAAGAAGTACAAAAAGACGAGACAGGCCTGCTCATCAGTTATATATTCCAAGGTAGCGAAAGCCAATTCCAACTTCCTTTCCACAGCAAGTCTGCCATTCAGAATGCAGTACATTGTCTGGCCATAAGCCTATTGCTTGGTCTGAAACCCGAAGACATCTCTCAGCGTATGCCACGACTCGAGCCCGTAGCCATGCGTTTGGAAGTAAAGCAGGGATTGCGCAATCTGACACTGATAAACGACAGTTATAACTCCGATTTGACCAGTCTTGATATTGCTCTGGATTTTATGCAACGCCGGTTTGCAGGAAACTCAAAACCACGCGTACTCATCCTAAGCGATATCGTACAAAGTGGTATGCCAGATGACGAACTCTACGAAATGGTAAATCGTATGGCTGTACAACGCAACATATCGCATATCATCGGTGTCGGGTCGCATATCGCTTCGGCTCATTCTCTCTTTCAACTGCAAAAAAAATTCTTTGCTTCTACAGATGAACTCTTGCAAAGTGGGTATCTGTCAGAACTGTCGGATTCCATCATATTATTAAAAGGAAGTCGCACGTTCAACTTTGAACTTATCTCCGAACAACTGGCTCTCCGCGTCCACGAAACAACTCTTGAGATAGACCTTTCAGCCATTAGAGACAACTTGAATTTCTACCGTTCTTTTCTTCGTCCCGACACAAAGATGGTGTGTATGGTCAAAGCCTCGGCATACGGAACTGGAAGTATTGAGATTGCGCGTACACTCCAAGATCTCGGTGTAGACTACCTTGCCGTGGCTGTGGCTGATGAAGGTGCTGAACTTCGTAAGGCTGGAATTACGGCAAATATCATAGTGATGAACCCGGAGATGTCATCCTTCCACACTCTTTTTGCCTATCGCCTAGAGCCAGAAGTATATAATCTGCGACTTCTTGAGGCCCTTATTCATGCTGCAAAGGCAGAAGGAATTACTAACTGGCCCGTACACATCAAGATAGATACCGGAATGCATCGTCTGGGCTTCAATCCGACACTTGACATACCCATACTGACTAATCGTCTGCTCCATCAGACAGCCCTCATACCACGTTCTGTTTTCAGCCACTTTGTAGGAAGCGACAGCGAGCAGTTTGATGATTTCACAAACCAACAATTTACACTTTTCACGCAGGCAGCCAACCTATTGCAAGAGGCCTTTCCACATAAAATACTCCGCCACATCTGCAACTCGGCCGCTATTGAACGTTTCCCGGAACGACAACTTGACATGGTAAGGCTTGGTATAGGGTTATATGGTGTCAATCCTTCTACGAACAAGATAATACATAATGTAGCCAGCCTGCGGACTACTATCCTGCAGATACGAGACGTCCCCAAAAACGAAACGGTCGGTTACAGTCGCAAGGGGGTACTCAGCCGGCCCTCACGTATCGCTGCCATACCCATAGGATACGCTGATGGGCTCAACCGCCATCTTGGCAACGGCCACGGATTCTGTCTTGTTAGCGGACAGCCTGCTCCCTACGTAGGAAATATCTGCATGGACGTGGCATTGATTGATGTAACGGACATAGACTGTCATGAGGGAGACTCTGTTGAAATTTTCGGCAATCAACTCCCCGTTACCAAGTTATCTGAGTGGCTTGACACCATCCCTTACGAGATTCTAACAAGCATTTCCGAGCGTGTCAAGCGCATATATTTTCGTGAATAGGCATTTCTGATTCAGCACATTATGAAAATTGAGCACACTACTATCCGACTTGAGAATCTGCGTTTCCATGCTTATCATGGCGTAATTGAACAAGAACGCACAATCGGAGGCGAATTTTCTTTGGATATAGAGATTCTGTTACAGCCCCAAGACTCGGCTCTTCAAGACGACAATTTAGATGGAACTGCCAATTATGCCAGTATATGCAACGCTGTAGCAGAGGAGATGAACCAACCTTCCAACTTGTTAGAGCATGTCGCCCACAGGATACTGAAGCGTTTGCTGGCAGACTTTCCTGTAATTAGTCAGGCAAAAGTTTACATTCGAAAGTTGGCCCCACCTATGGAATTCGACTGCACTGCAGCAGGCGTAGAAATGACGGCCACACGATAAGTCTATAAAGAAATGGTGCAACCCTCCACACAGAGTTGCACCATTTTATGCTTAAAGAATAAAGCAACTTAAACTTCCGAGCCTCCGGAAACGTATTTTTTCAGTGCGCGAGCCACGCCTGTTTTCCAGGTGTTGATGGTCTCATCTTCCATCGACATCGAACCCACCAATTTGATTACGGTTTCTATTGGCATTCTATAGCGGAGCACTCCGGAAATCAGTTTTGCATAATTCCAAAACTCTTTATTGAATTTCCCTGAAAGGCCTTCCACGGTAGTCTTATAGCCACGTTTATTAACAAACTGGAAATCGTATCGACGAGTTCCGTCCGAATTGTTTGCTCTAATAATGTGTCCTTTCATTACACTTTTCGGAAGCACTATTCCTTCGTCATCATCTTGCAATCCCGTAAAGATTTCATACGGCCGACCATTCAGCAAGCCGACGAATGCCACCCACTTCTCTTTATCATTCTGAAAGCGTACCACGTCACATTCCAACACGGGAGGACGTCGCTCTACGACTAAATCCTCATTGTGGTCTTCTTGGCTCTCATAAAGTGAGCAGGACTTATCTATGGACGTAATATACCATGCCACATATTGACAGCCCTGTTTTTTGGCTTCCTCACTCAATTTAGGCAAGGCCTTTGCCACGTCTGCAGATGTAGCAAACTCAAACGGCAACATCAACGGATAGGCCGTAAAATCCTGCAATGCCGTTTGCATAGGAAATCGCTGCAATGTATCGACTTCTGCACTCTCGTCATAAGCGTATGGCGAACGCTGAAGCAGTTCAAACCATTCTTCTGCAGTATTATTTTCAGGCAGATTCTGTTGTGTAACCTCAGCCCATGTGCGCAAAGGAGCATGAACTACATACTGAGAAGTTTTCTTATTGAAAAAGCCTGGGCAAAGGAGTGGCCGGACGCCATCTGCTACATGAGCCACGCGCGAGATATGAGTAGTTCGGCAGAAGTTTAGTGTCTGACTGGCGCTTTCGGCTGAATAGCCCCACGCCGAGCATATTTCTGTCATTATCTCACAGGATAATTCGCGCGCTTCTTCTGATGCATACGATTTTCCTAATGCCGCCAGCATATCAGCCAATCCTATCGGACTGATTGTAAACGGATTTGGCTTACCCAAAACTGCCAGTGTCTGATTGAGGTAATCTTTTTCAAAACTACTTAATTCTTCCTCGCTCAACCGAGCCTTCAACTGATGACAGGTCAGTTTTACCAACCTTCTCCCTATCTGTTCTGCCAAAATAGCATAATAGTTCAGTCGCTCATAATTAAGACGAGCTTCCTGAGTAAAGGGATTCTCAACCAACGCATAAAGATTAAGACCTATAGACGGCCGACAACCGCACACCGACTCCCTCTGTTCTATTCTTTCGTGAGGTTGTAACGTAATAAAACGCTCAAGTCCGTCGTTTGAGGGCATTGTTATAAATTGCCAAAACGTCTCCATCGAAAGTTCGAAAGAAAGAAAGGGACGGTCTATAACCAAATGACGCGGTTCGCTTAATGCCTCAAAGATTTCCTCGGCGGTAGGAGCCGAAAGAGTATAAGTCTCCATAGAGGCTAATATGTTGGCTAAAAACTGCAGGCTTTCGGCCGATTTTTCATCCAGCGGTTCGGTGGGTTTAGGTATCAAGTCGTTTGCTAACATACTGACAAATTATTTTTCGATATGCGAATATACGGAAAAAGCCTAAATATGGACATAGAAAAAGGTGAGGACTTTCAAAAGTCCCCACCTATATGGTAGCTTTACTTCCACCAGAAAGTATTAGAAGAATCTACTGCTATTCTGCTACGGGTTGCTGGGCTGGAGCCTGAGGGGCTACGGGTGCCGTAGCTTTCTGCTGTGTAGGCAAAACTGGCGTATTCTTCATTTCCTTTACTACGGTAGTTGCGTCCGTGGCTTTCGGCGTGGCATAAACGCTCAATATACTCAGAACTACAAGAGCCGCAGCAAGCGTCCAAGTGGCCTTTTCTACAAAGTCGGTCGTCTTACGAACGCCAAGTACATTGTTGCCTCCTTGATAGCCTGAAGCCAAGCCTCCACCCTTTGATTCCTGAATGAGTACAATCAAGGTAAGCAATACAGCCACGATAACGGCTAAGATAATAATGACTTGATACATTTTCTTATTTATTTTTTATGATTATCGTTTATGATGAGTTTCTGCAAAAATCGCATTTGATCCGCAAAGTAAGGATTTTTATCGGGATAAGCCAAATTTAGTTTACGTAATATTTCCATAGACTTATCGTAACGACCTTGTTTTGTATAAATCCTTGCCAAAGTTTCAGTGAAAAAGTCTTCGTTGAGCGCATCAGGGTCTTCTCCTTCATCTACAAGACTGGGTGAATAGGTAGGAGAATCTTCCAGTTCGATAGGATTATCCGTATCAATGAAATCGTTGAGTAACTGTATCCTATGATTCGTCTTTGCTTCTGTATCCGCTGTAGATTGAGCCACATCTATATCGTCCAACTGCATCAGATAAGACGCATAGTCTCCAACAGCATCCACAGCCGTCGGACGCTTATCCTGTCCTTCCTCCTCAACCTCATCGGCTGCGATAAAATTATCAATCAGAAGTTCGAAGTGCTCCTGTGGATTGTTTACACTGATAACGTCTTTCGTCTCAATCTCATCGGGTACAATTTCACCCTCTACAAATTGATACAGTACATTCCTGTCTGGCACGAAAAGGGCCGCGTTGCGTAATTCTGGCCCAAAATCAGGATCGCGAAGTAAGAACAGATTACGCAAATAAAGCAAACGGGCTGGCACGAAGTAAGGATGACGCGCTACCTCCTCTCGAAGTTGAAACAAGGTACTTCGAGTGAGCAATTCGGGATGATTAGTATAGCGCAGGAGGTCCATAGTTTTAAGTTACCAGTTTGCAACCGTCGCATTGAATATTTGGTCCGTCAAGTCAGCTATCATTTCAGTTACCAGACTTTCTTGAACAGCCGACAACTGCTGTGTGGAATCGTATTGTGACGTAGCAGAGAACTGACGCTCCCAATGCTCTCCTGTCTTAACATTTTCGTAGCGGATATTAACCGTCAGGCGAAGTTGTACTTGAGCAGAATAGCCATCTGATGAAATAGACTTGTTAAATTGATCATAGGCTGTGATTTCGCCGGCTATATGGAGATCGCCGGCCCGCTTTACCTGACGAAGTCGTGTCTGCTGGGCAAATATATCTTGGAGTTTGTTATTGAACATTGCCTCCATAGGAGCCCATCCATAGGGAGCACGATTTACAATCTTGTCTAATTGAATCGTTTTGATTATATCGTAGTTGATAGACGTTCCAGTAAACTTATAACTTACGCTACAGGATTGCAACATAAGTATAAGGAACATCACACCTATCCCCCAAAAATATCGTTTAGTTGTCAAGTTCATATTTTCGAATCTTACGATATAATGTGCGCTCAGATATTCCCAACATTTCAGCGGCCAGGCTTCTATGCCCGTGAGTCTGTTCCAGAGCCTGTCGGATGAGTTCTTTTTCCTGTTCGTCAAGGGTTATCGACTCGTAGTGCGTATTGTCTTCCACTTCTTCTGCTTCAGAGATTTCATCTACAGCGTCATGATTGTGATGAGAGGAGTGAGTGGGAAGTATTGTTATACCCGTATGAAAAGTAGGTTCGCCCTTCGGTGTATCTTGTCCGAGTTTTTCACTGACCGTACGTTTGAGTTCGGTCACATCACGGCGCAAGTCAAAAAGAATCTTGTATAGTATCTCGCGTTCCGATTCAAACGAGTGTTCTCCCTTATCCTTTGGAGCCACCACAAGTTGGCCTCCACCGCTTCGTTTAGGAAGAAAGCCTGCCAGTTGGTCTGCATTGAGTTCGCGAACTTCTGATGTCACTGACATACTCTCGGCCAAATTTTTTAGTTGCCTTACATTTCCAGGCCAATCGTATGCCATAAGCAACTGACGTGCGCTCTCATCCAAACGGATAGGAGGCATGTGGTATTTCTCGCTCATCTCAAGCGCAAACTTACGGAACAACAGCACAATGTCCTCGCCACGCTCACGCAAAGGTGGCACTTTTACCGTCAGCGCATTAAGACGGTAGTAGAGATCTTCGCGAAATTTTCCCTCTTCTACAGCCTTCTCCATATTCACATTAGTGGCCGCCACAATGCGCACATTGGTAGTGCGAATTTCGCTGGAGCCCACAGGAATAAATTCGTGCGTTTCAAGCACACGAAGCAGACGGGCCTGTGTTTGAAGTGGTAGTTCACCCACTTCATCAAGAAACAATGTTCCTCCATCGGCCACGCTGAAATATCCCTCACGCTTCTCAACTGCCCCCGTAAAGGCGCCACGTTCGTGTCCAAACAATTCCGAATCTACAGTACCTTCGGGAATTGCCCCGCAGTTTACAGCCAAATAACGCTTGCCTTTCCTTGGCGAAAAGTCGTGGATAATACGTGGAAATATCTCCTTTCCGACTCCGTTCTCGCCTTCTATCAGAACAGGCAAATCGACGGGCGCAATTTTAAGAGCCACATCAAGCGCACGTAGAAGGCCTTCGTAGTTGCCTACTATCTCATAGCGCTGCTTTAGTTTTTGTAATTCTGCGGTTGTCATAGCCAATGTCTTGCGAAAATAAAGTATTGGAGTCGGAAAACAAAACTTTGGGCATATTGGAGTATTCTTTTCAGGGTTTTGAGCCTTGGGGCTATTCTTTTTTCTGAAAAATGAGAAAATTCCATTATGCAATCAGTGTGTCACACTGTTTTTCATTAAATTCGCATAAGCAAAACATCTCGTAAACTCCTTAAAATAAATACAGACATGAATATCGTTGACAGATTTCTAGAGTATGTCAAGTTTGACACGCAGTCTGCCGAAGACACGGGCAAGACTCCGAGTACAGACAAGCAACTTGTTTTCGCGCGTTTCCTTCGCGACCAGTTGGAAAATATCGGGTTATCCGATGTAGAACTTACATCCAACGGCTATCTCTATGCCACGTTGCCAGCCAATACGACAAAGGCTGTGCCCACTATCGGTTTCATCTCACACATGGATACCAGTCCCGACGCCTCTGGAGAAAACGTAAAACCCCATATTGTGCGCAACTATCAGGGAGATGACATTGTCTTGGAAGAGAATGGTATGGTAACAAGCCCTACCCTATTCCCCGAATTGCTCCGACACATCGGCGAGGACATTATTGTCACAGACGGCCACACACTTCTTGGTGCAGACGACAAGGCCGGTATCGCAGCCATTGTGCAGGCTATGATTTATTTGCAGGAGCATCCCGAGATTGAGCACGGACGCATCCGCGTAGGCTTCAATCCGGACGAAGAAATCGGGCTTGGCGCACATCAATTTGATGTAGAAAAGTTTGGGTGCGAATGGGCTTATACTATCGATGGTGGAGATGTAGGCGAACTCGAATATGAATGTTTCAATGCCGCAGGGGCTAAAGTTCAGATCACGGGAGTAAGCGTACACACCGGTTATGCCAAGGGTAAAATGCGTAATGCCACGCGCGTAGCCATGGAGTTCCTCGCAGCACTTCCTGCTTCGGAGACACCTGAAGAAACGGAAGGTTATGAAGGATTCTACCATTGTCTGGGCATAGAATCCTCCTGCGAGCAGGCCAACTTGAGCTTTATCATCAGAGACCATGACCGCGAAAAATTCGAACAGCGCAAAGCATTCTTCAGCAAGGTGGCCGATGAACTCAACCGTAAGTATGGCGCCGACACCATTAGCGTGCGCATTTATGACCAATATTATAACATGAAAGAGCAGATAGATCCTGTTCCTCATGTCGTTTCCATCGCCAAAGAAGCTATGGAGCGCATCGGTATCACCCCACGCATCCAAGCTATCCGAGGTGGCACCGATGGCGCGCAATTATCCTTTAAGGGACTCCCCTGCCCCAACATTTTTGCAGGTGGTCTCAACTTCCACGGCCCTCACGAGTTCCTGCCCATTCCGAACCTCGAAAAGGCTATGCAGACCGTTGTCGAGATTTGTCGGATTACGGCAGAACAGGCCAAGTAATTCGTTTCATTGATATCCACTCCTCGCGTCGATAGCCAGCTGGCTCGGCGCGAGGATTTTCCCTATATTGCACTATGGAAACCCTCCCGAGTCTTGTCCGCGACTTAGCCCTTATACTCGTAGTTGCAGGAGTAACCACTCTCATCTTTAAGCGATTGAAGCAGCCCCTTGTGTTGGGCTACATCTTAGCCGGCTTTTTGGCCGGCCCACATATGTCGTATATGCCTTCCGTAACCGATCATGCCGGAATCGATACCTGGTCGGAGATTGGCGTTATCTTCATTATGTTTACCTTGGGTCTGGAATTCAGTTTCAAGAAGATTGTAAAGATGGGCATAAAGCCTGTCGTTGCGGCCCTATGCGTCATGATGTTTATGATAGGCGTAGGTAGCACGGTGGGCCATCTCTTCGGCTGGGACAGTATGAACAGCCTGTTTTTGGGCGGTATGCTGGCCATGAGTTCTACGGCTATCATCTTCAAGTCGCTGGACGAATTGGGACTCCGACAACGCAAATTTGCCAGCATAGTATTGAGCGTGCTTGTACTTGAGGACATCCTCGGAATCTTGCTTATGGTAGTGCTCAGTGCTATGGCCGTAAGCCAACATTTCGCAGGCAGCGAACTCGTCCTGAGCTTTGTAAAACTCGGCGTATTCTTCGCGGTGTGGTTCATAGTGGGTATATTTCTCATTCCGACAGCCCTGCGACGCAATTCGAAGTGGATTAGTGGCGAGACGCTCCTTGTAGTGAGCGTAGGACTATGTTTTCTGATGGTTGTCTTGGCCGTGCAGGCTGGTTACTCCAGCGCGTTTGGTGCTTTTATGATGGGAAGCATCCTTGCAGAGACCGTAGAAGCTGAAAGCATAGAGAAAGTTGTAGGTCCCGTTAAAGACCTGTTCAGCGCCATTTTCTTCGTGAGCGTCGGCATGCTCGTAGATCCTCAAATCCTGGTGCAATATGCTGTGCCCATACTCGTGCTGACCCTCGCCGTCATACTGGGGCAGGCCATCTTGGGCACGCTGGCATTTCTCATATCGGGACAGTCACTCCGAATAGCCATGCAGTGCGGTTTCTCCTTGGCGCAGATTGGTGAGTTCGCCTTTATCCTTGCGGCCCTAGGCCATTCGCTCGGCGTAACCCATGACTTCCTATACCCCATTGTGGTGGCCGTGTCCATCATAACTACATTTTTCACGCCCTATATGATGCGTTTTGCCGAGCCTGCCTATTCGTTCTTAGAGAGCCACCTGCCCGACTCTGTAGCACTGCGCCTTTCGCAACGTCCCGAAGTACAGACCGATACAGAGCCCGGACATCCTTGGCAGAAGATGTTGCAACGCCAAGTAATGATTGGCGGTGTATTTCTCATCCTCGCCCTGACTGTGATGACGTTCTCGCTCTCTGCTCTTCTGCCCGTATCGCGCGGTATCTTTGGACATTGGGTCGGCAATGCGGTCTGTGGTATCCTCACCATAGGCCTCTGTTCTCTCTTCCTGCGCCCCATAGTAATG
This sequence comes from Alloprevotella sp., assembly GCA_017478625.1. Taxonomy (GTDB): domain Bacteria; phylum Bacteroidota; class Bacteroidia; order Bacteroidales; family Bacteroidaceae; genus Alloprevotella. Next base: position 187,277 of record JAFVDF010000016.1, on the reverse strand, counting down.
AAGAAGTTTGGTTCAGAGCAAGTGGATATATGGCGCACGGAATCGAGACAGTTAAATTACCGTATCTTCCAGCTGACGGTACTTGTCCGCTTTGCCTTAGTCTGTTCAATAGTCTATTATGTACTCAACTTCCTGAGCCCTGCACGCTGGTACTGGCACATCCTCGCCTCTGTACTTATCACATTGCTATTCTGCTGTGAAAATATCGGATTTCCCAATCCCGTTGCCCTACTCATCAAACGTGCCAGCCGACAACTAGAACTTATCTTCCGCGACAACCTCCATCTGCGTGAACGCAAGCAGGAATCCTCAAGACCCAAATATGCCGTAGCGCTGAGCAAGCACGACATCCACCTGTCAGAGGTAGTTTTGCCCGAAGGCAGTACCTGGGGTGGAAAAACACTGCAGGAACTCCGCATCGGTCAGACCGACGGTGTACTCATTGCAGCCATCGTGCGCGGTGGTCAGCGCTTGCATACGCCGAGGGCTACCTCGCGCGTCTTTCCACATGATAAGCTCGAAGTGCTGGGCAATGACGAAAGTCTGCAAGCCTTTGTACAACGCGTCAAGACAAGCGTAGCGCAGGATCAGAGTGCCCTCGCCGTAGAGCCTCTCTCCGTCCGAAGCGTACACATCTCGGCGCTGTCGCCTCTTGCAGGCCTTCCGCTGAGCGAAAGCCATATCCGCGACCGTTACGACTGCCTCGTCGTAGGCTTCGAAAGTCAGGAAGAAGGCGATGACACTATCGAAATGGCACAGGCCAGCCGTGTCATCCAAGTCGGAGACCGCCTTTGGGTGGCAGGCGATAATGCCGCCCTGAAGCGTCTTGCAGAAATCGCAGAAAAGAAAGAATAAACTGACTGACACATGAAGAGCAACAAACAACAGGCTAAGGCAGCAGCCGCGTTTGCCCGACGTTGGCAGGGACGCGGCTATGAGAAGGGCGACTCGCAGGTGTTTTGGACCGAACTGCTCGCAGAAGTTTTCGGCATTCCCAATCCATCTACCTTCATACGTTATGAAGAACAAGTAAAGGTCGATACGACCAACTTCATCGACGCACATATCCCCTCCACCAAGGTACTTATCGAGCAAAAAAGCCTTGGCCGCAACCTGCGCGAGCCTATCAGGCAGAGCGGAGGTATAGAACTGACGCCGTTTGAGCAGGCGCGTCGCTACGTGCTCGGACTACCGCTCTCGCAGCACCCTCGCTATATCGTGACGTGTAATTTTGCCGAATTTCTCGTCTATGACATGGAGCAGCCCCACGCGGAGCCTCAGCAGATTTTCCTCAAGGATTTGGGCAAGGAATATTACCGTCTGCGCTTTCTCGTAGAGAGTGGTGCCGCCCATCTGCAACGCGAGATGCAAGTCAGTATGCAGGCTGGCGAAATCGTGGGCAAAATCTACGACGAACTGCTCCGGCAGTACAACGACCCCAGCCCGCAGGCCCAGCGCTGGCTCAACATTCTTTGCGTCAGGCTCGTATTCTGCCTTTACGCCGAGGACGCGGGCATCTTTAGCCACGACCAGTTTCACGACTACCTCGCCCACTGCAATTCTGAGGACCTGCGCGCGGCCCTCTTGGAGTTGTTCGACGTGCTCAATACGCCCGAAGCCGAGCGAACCCCCTATCTGAAAGAAAGTCTTAAGGCCTTCCCCTATACCAACGGCGGACTCTTCAGCGAGTCTATCGAAGTGCCGCAGTTCACGTTCAGCCTGCGCGAATTACTCGTAGAACATGCCAGCAAAGGTTTCGACTGGAGCGAAATATCGCCCACGATATTCGGCGCGGTATTCGAATCGACGCTCAACCCCGATACGCGACGCAAGGGTGGTATGCACTACACCAGCATCGAGAACATACACAAAGTTATAGACCCGCTCTTTCTCAACAGCCTGCGCGCAGAACTCGACGCCATACTGGCTGAGCGCATAGAGAAGCGTCGCGTCAGCCTGCTCACCGCTTATCAGGAAAAACTCGCCTCACTCATTTTCTTCGATCCGGCTTGCGGCAGCGGAAACTTCCTGACCGAGACGTATCTTTCCCTGCGCCGTCTGGAGAACATAGCCATCCGCGAGCGTTTCCGCGAGCAGAAAGTGTGGGGCGCGGGCCTGAACCCTATTCGCGTCAGCATCCAGCAGTTCCACGGCATAGAGATAAACGACTTCGCCGTAGCCGTAGCCACCACCGCCCTATGGATATCTGAAAATCAGATGATGGCAGAGACCGAGCGCATAGTCCAGCAAGACCTCGACTTCCTCCCACTAAAAACCTACACGAACATCCACGAAGGCAACGCCCTCCAAATGGACTGGCAGAGCCTCATCCCAGAACACAATGGGCAGTTGTATATAATTGGTAACCCTCCTTTTATCGGCGCAAATAACATGAGCCCCGAACAGCATAGGGATTTGGTCAATTTATTCGGGCCAAGGTGGCGGAACATAGGTGAAATGGACTATGTCACAGGCTGGTTTAAAAAGGCCTCAGACTTTATGAAAGGAAGCCCTATTCGCGCAGCATTTGTATCTACTAATAGCATTTGTCAAGGCGAACAAGTACCCAACTTGTGGGCACCTCTTTTTGCAGACGGACTACATATAGATTTTGCGCACCGTACTTTCCGCTGGGACAGCGAGGCAAACAACACGGCCCACGTGCATTGTGTTATAATTGGATTTAGCTATGCGCAAATTACGCCGTCTGACAAATTCATATATGACAACGGACAAAAAATTTCCGTTAAGAACATCAATGCCTACCTTATGGATGCTCCCGATATCTTTATTAGGAGCAGGAACAGACCTTTGGAAGACATTCCTCCCATAAGGAAAGGGAATCAGCCCACAGACGGAGGAAATCTTATCATAGATGCGGCAGAATTAGAAGACTTTCTACGAGAAGAGCCCAAGGCAAAAAAATTCATAAAGCAACTCGTTGGGGCTAAAGAATATATTAACAACAAGCCACGCTATTGTCTTTGGCTTAAAGATGCCACTCCCGCAGAGTTACGCGCTATGCCTCTTGTCTTACAACGTATGGAGCGTGTGCACGCTATGCGCTTGGCCAGTTCTGATGCAGCCACTCGCAGGCTGGCAGATATGCCCCATCTGTTTAGAGAAACCAACAATCCAGAAACATTCTTACTTATTCCTTCTCTTTCTTCAGAGAATCGCCCATACATCCCTATGGGATTTCTTGGTAAGGACTTCGTCTCAACCAACGCTACGCTCATCATCCCCGATGCGACGCTCTACCATTTCGGCGTGCTTATGTCGTCGGTACACATGGCGTGGATGCGCGCCGTCTGCGGCCGCTTAAAAAGCGATTACCGCTATTCCAAGGATGTAGTGTATAATAACTTCCCTTGGCCCGAGGTGTCCAGCGAACAGACCGCACGGATAGAAACCACCGCCCAAGCCATCCTCGATGCGCGCGCCTTATACCCCGACTCCACGCTGGCCGACCTCTACGACCCGCGAACCATGCCGCCCGAACTCCGACGCGCCCATCAGCAGAACGACCGCGCCGTCCTTGCCGCCTACGGCTTCCCCAGCAGCATCTCCGAGTCCGACATTGTTACAGCCCTCTTCCGCCGCTACCAAGCCCTCATCTCTCCCACCACAGAATAAGCAGAAAAATATATTATGATTAATATGGCTATTGATATTAATCTAAACTATCTAAACTTCACTTTTGGATTTGCTTTACGTATAATAGAACCATACTTTTTCATTTCGTAATTATTCATATACCTTTTTATACCTGTTCGTCGAGGTATTCCGTTGGCGTCTTCTTCCCATTGATGCACATGAACGACACCACTTTTGAATCCTTCATGACCATGTCCCCAATCAAAGTCAAATACAACTTTCCTATTTTTATAGACGCGCATCTGTTCTACATATTGTCCGCCATCAGCTAATTTAAAGTAAATATTTGACGTATTAGACATACTAGGAAGCCCCTCGTGATAATCAAATGTTTCATTATAGGCAATTATCTTGCCAGACAACCCACCAGCAGAAATAGTTTCTCCCACTTGATGATAGCGTAATTCCGTGAAACCGCCAGAACTTATTGCTTGCTTAGGTCCCCCCATTATAACTCCTCCACTCCATTATATGAAACATAAGTATAGTGTGAATTACGTAGCCAATCAACTAAAGAGCCCAAACGATTGCCAGCTACGGGAACAACAACTTCCAATGCTTCTGCTAAGGAATCCACATAAGCAATCCGATAATATTTTCCATTCGTATCCAGGCAACCTACCTTATACTCACTATTGTAATAGCGAATAAGCGAGATGTGCTCTGGATTTTTATGCTCATTTATGAGCCAATCCCAATTAATGGCATAATCTTCCTCCCGCTGTCTAAGAGTCTCAAAGAATTTCCGCTCAGGCTCTGAGACATATTTATCAGACATATCTTCAAACAAGCGAAAATCCTTTTCGGGTAAGGGGGTAATAACTTTCTTTTTCATATTAAGAAACTTTTTTAAGTTGACGTAATCGTTGAATATTGCTTTCGTAATATAAGACTTGCACAGGAACCTCGAAATCCAATGGAAAACCATATATAATTAAGGGATTGGGGTGTTTCTGTTTAACTAATTCCTCCACTCCAAGACGAATTAGCTGTTTCATATACGGATTATTCCCAATAACAGAATGGTTTATGGCTATTGGGCTATTTTCGGGCAATCCTGCAAAACAGTATGAAAATGTATTAGAATTGCCAAAACATGCAGTTGGAATAAAGCCAACGCCATTTACTTGATAATAATAAGAAAGAAGGCGATTTCTATATATATTCCAGAGATTTGCAGAAAAATCATATTCTACATATAAGGAAAAATCTAATCCCATTACGCACTGTGCATATTTCAAACGAGACAAATAATAAGAAGGATTATTCCACAAATAATTCTGAAGTTCATCGTCCATAAAAAGAGAAATACCACTATTGCATAAGTTACCTTTCTGTGTTGATAACCGTGTAAAATGAACTAATTTGTCAGGCAGATTCCCATCATAAGGTGACAGTAAAGGTATGTCAAATGGCCCATCCGTAAAATGGGGTATAATTAATTCTTTAGGTATAAGCATACCTTTATATTTTCTAGTATCTGATACTTCAGGTAAAACCTTTAATGTTTGCATTTCATCTTTAGAAAACAAAAATTGTCCCATAAAAATCAGTTTAAAATTATGAAAAAAAACTAGTGGAATCTTGATATTATATGGGATATAGCTTGCAAAAAAAGGAAGTATAATCTATTTTTGCAAAACTAAAGCCAAACTCAACAATCAAATCTTTGGCATCCCCCTATCCACATTCGGGGAAACTCCCTGCCCGTACAACTTGCACTTGTTCGGGCACTTTTTTTGCTATTTAAACCTCACCGACATCCTCCTTTCCTTTTTGTGGCTTAACGCGTATAATCAATTTATATGCTTTCCCCACCATTTCTTCATCTGCCTCTATGTATCGTCGCAGATCACATATAACAGTATTGTTTACATAGTCTATCCCCAAAGAATTAAAAATCAACCTGGCCTGTACATAATAGTACCGACCAGACCGACACAACAAAAAAGCATCAGGAACCTTTTCACTCAAAAGTGCAATATATAAATTATTCTGTTCATCCAGTGCAAATTTCACACTGCGTACTTTTTCCAAGCCAAGCTCCTGAGCTGTCGCATCAGTAAAGTTTAATTTTCCGGAACTTTGTACGGTTGCCTTCAGTTTACAACTAAAATCTTGGGGTTTTAATATTGTCAACATCGTCTTCTATTATTTTCCTACAAAATTACACAATTCTGCTAATAGCCTCCAACTTTATATTGAAAATTTTTCACCTATTCTTCACTCATTTATAATTAAACATGTTTACAATAATAATAATAACTTTTAACTTTAAAGCAGTTTTAACCTATATATACATCACAGTCTTAAAAACTTTTGGTAATAGAATTAAAACAAGAATTAGAACAAGAATTGGAACAAGAATTAGAATGAAATCTTGAAAACTCAATCTATTCAACGAAAATAGTGAATTCTACATACAAATCGTACAAAGAAGAATATAAATACATACTTGAAATAAGCATGTACATGCATTTTCATCATTCTTTAATCCAACGCGTAGGTAGCCCTCATCTCTCCCGCCACGGAATAAGCAGGAAATTTCGGTACAATTATACTACCGATATATTGCATTATGCCGTACAGTTTTTGCATAATCGGATTTGAAAATTGCATTATACAATCACGCGATTGCATAATGCAATAAATTGACGCCATAATGCAATTTCCGCAGACGAAGCACCAAACTGAGAAACGGACTATTCGCTGACACCTCAACTTTAACGCATGAAAAAGCCCCACGCTCTCGTAGGAGCGCAGGGCTATGAAACGGTATCGGAAGTCCGACGGACGAACGGATTAGAACGTCAGACGGAAACCGAGCTGCATGTGCCAGCGGCTGTAGATATCGCTCTTGGTCAGCGTGGTCTCGTTGTATTGGAACACGGGTACTTTCTGACCGTTTACGGTAGTGATGCTGCTCAAGTAGAGTGGCGAGTAGTTATATACGCTACCGTACTGGGCTCCCCACTTCTTGTTGAGGCAATTTGCAAAGTTGATGATATCCAGCGTGAACTCTGCCTTGACATAGTTCTTAAGGTGAATGGCTTGTCCGAAGTGGAGATTTACTTCGTGCTCCCAATCTGTCAGATTAGAGTTGCGCTCGGCGTACTGTCCGCGATGGTTCTTTGCGTAACTGTCACTCTCGATCCAACGCTCAAATGCGGCACGATTTTCATCGGCATCCATCTTGAGTACACCGTTGACATAGGTGTCTTCAAACTGCATAGCACCGAGTTCCATCTTGGTGGGGATATAGAGCAGGTTGTTACCGCGATATCCGTCGCCATTAAAGTCATCGTTCTCATACATAGTCAAGCAGTAGCGCTGACCGCTCGTAGCGTTGTAGGTAATACCGAGATTGGTTGAGAAGAGACCACCGAGGTAGCGCTTGGAGTTGTAAGTGAGGCGCGCCATAATGCGGTGAGGCACATCAAACTTAGAATAGCCAAGTTCGCCCTTACCATTGGTGTCGTGGGAGTAGTTGTACTTCCAGTTAGAATAAGCCACTGAAGACGTACCATCATTCACGCTCTTGGCATGTCCGAAGGTGTAACTGGCAGCTACGTTCAAACCGAAATCAAAGTCCTTCTCTAACATAGCGGAAACAGCGTATGTGTAGCCCTTAGAGGTGTTCTTAAGGTTTACGATGCTGTAGTAAGCACTGCTCTCTATATTATAATAAGGAGTGGCCGATGCGGCAACGCCTGGAACGGCGTAGATATTTTCGTTGCTCGTGATAGCGAGATTCTCAAAGAACACGTTGTTCAGCGTCTTGGAGTAGATTCCGTCAAGGGTAAACTTGATGCCCAGTGGAAGGGTTGCTTCGAGAGCGAGGTTGGAGCGGAATACTTGCGGATACTTGAAATCGCGACTTACCGTTACGATGTCGGGCTTCAGGCTATTGCTACCAGCGTCTATCACCTCTTGAAGTGCATTTTGGTAGTCGCTCATGCCCGGTACGTTACGGGAAATAGTGGTTCCCTTCTTCTCAACGCCCGTGTTGTTAAAGGTATTGCTCAACCAAACGAAGGGAACGCGACCTGTAAATATACCCGTACCTCCGCGCAACAGGACGCTGTGTTTCTTGTTTAAGTACCAGTTGAATCCGAGGCGCGGAGAGAACATCACATGAGCCTTAGGATTCTCGCCAACCCTTACGTCGAAGCCTTGCTCGGCTGCGTAAGCGTTGAATTCCTGGTTTTTCATCGGGCGGTTAAAGAGAGTGGGAATGTCTATACGCAAACCATACGTTACATTAAAGTCGCGCGTCACGTTCCACTTGTCCTGAGCGTACAGGCCAAACTGACCGGCACCCATGTTAGGCGCAAACAATACGTCGCCCTTAGTGTAGGTCGGATCGGTATAGTTGTACTTGAACTGGTAGGGATTATCGTTCAAGAAGTTGTCCAGCGAGTTGAAGTACCACGCACCATAAGCTGCCTGGATAAAGAGGTTGCGGATTTTGAATATCTCGTTGTGCGTTCCGAAGGTCAGCGTGTGGTTGCCAAGGTAAACAGAGAGATTATCCTCAAAGGAATACGTGTTTTGGTCAAGGATGTTGGCTCCCGAGCTATAGTCGGTACCAATATTGACCGTGATACGGCGCGTTCCGTCGGCTCCGTTTACATTTGTAATCTGCGCGTTGGGTCCGTGGTAGGGCACGTCGCGGTGGTCGCGTATCCAGCTACCACTTACACGCAGTTCGTTGCTCACTTTGTCGCTGATGTGGCTGTTGAGTTCAAGCACAATGGAGTGGGTCAGATTATTGTAGCGATATGCACTGCGCTCAAATGTGTAAGAAGTAGAACCGAGGCTATAGGCATCCTTATAGGAATTATTGAACTGATAACGCAACGTCAGTTTGTTACGCTCGTCTATGTTCCAATCAAGGCGACCCAGAATGCCAAGACTATGGCTATCTACATCATGACGGCCGAATGTTTCGCGAATGCCTGTCATTTCATAGTATTTGTCGGCAATCTGCTGTGCTACCTCAGTAGTAATATATTTATCGTCGAAGCCTGGCCAGAGAGAAGACGGATAACTCTTCTTCTTATTCTCTACACTGAAGAAATAGAATAGTCTATCCTTTACAAAAGCACCTCCGAGCGTTCCGCCGAAAGTACGGTCGAACTGGTCGGTCAGAGGATTTTTGGCATAGTTCTGCAGTACGCTGTAACGGCCATACATATTCTGATTGTTGAAATATGCATAAGCAGAACCGTGTAATTGGTTCGTTCCGCTCTTGGTCACTGCGTTGATGCCACCGCCTGTAAATCCGCCATGGCGTACGTCGTAGGGCGCAACCACTACTTGAACTTCTTCAATAGCGTCAAGAGATACAGGATTGGCCCCTGTCTGGGCTCCATTCGTACCTCCGGCACTCAGACCAAATACGTCATTTGCTACAACGCCGTCTATTTGGAATGAATTGTAACGGTTATTCGAACCAACAATGCTTATACCGCCAATTTTCGAACTCATAACCATCGGAGAAGTAGTTACGATGTCATAAACGTCGCGGTTAATTGTTGGAGAGGTCTGTATTCTCTCTAAAGAGAAGTTTTCCCCAGAACCCGCAGAGGCTCGACGCATTGCAACGACTACTGCTTCGCCCAAATTAGTCTCTTGAAGAGCCAATTTAGTGTCTAGCGGATACTCGTTACCCAGTTCCAAATAAATGTCGTCCAGTCTTGCAGGTGCATAACCCAAGTAATTGAACTCGATGGTGTATGGACCGCCTGGGCGCAAACCTTGAATCGTGTAGCGTCCTTTGGCATTCGTAACTGCACGATAGACCGTTCCAGATGTAAGATGGGTGGCCTTAACGGCAACTCCCACGGCTGGAAGATCTTCATTGTCGGTTACTTGTCCGCCAATAGCAGACGTCGTCACCTGTGCTTGCAGGCCTATAGCCAAAAGGCTTGCAACCATTGCAAACACAACTCTTTTGAATGTAAACATAAAAGAAAATTTTGTGTGAATAATTGGTTGGTTTCACTGAAAGATGTAGGCAACTATAAAAAGTTTCCTTTTAAGCTTTTGCTTAACACGGTGCGAAAATAGCATAATTCCGCAATATCATAACATAATTTAACGTCTTTTTTTCTTCTTTTTATTACCCGACGGCATAATGGAATGAGCCTTTTACTCACTGGGGTCAGAAATGTGCAGGATGAAAGAAACCGGCCTGTCTCTGAATCTGAATTATTCCTTAATTCCTTATATTGCTTTCGGGGTTTTCGTGTATTTTTGCACTGATAACCAAACTCATTGCATAATCCACCCTAACTATGACACTGATTAAATCTATTTCCGGATTTCGCGGTACCATCGGAGGTGCCCCCGGCAACACTCTAAATCCACTCGATATTACCAAATCAGTAAGTGCCTACGCTACGCTACGCTTACGTCAGTCGGCCGGACTGTCTAAGAAAATCGTTGTAGGTCGCGACGCACGCATCAGTGGCTCCATGCTGAACCATTGCGTATGTGGCACGCTGATGGGTATGGGCCTCGACGTGGTGGACATAGGCCTAGCTACGACGCCCACTACCGAGATTGCAGTCACAGAGGAGAAAGCACTCGGTGGCATAATACTGACAGCCAGCCATAATCCCCGCCAATGGAATGCGCTTAAGTTTCTAAACGAAAAAGGCGAGTTCCTACCTCCTGCAGAGGCTTCCGAAGTGGTTCGCATAGCCGACGCGGAAGATTTCATCTATGCAGACGTGGACAACTTGGGCCACTACGAGAGCAAGCCTATCTACGATGAAATACATATACAGAAGATTCTCGATCTTGACCTCGTAGATGCTGAGGCCATAAAGAAAGCAAATTTCCGTGTATGCCTCGACACCATCAACTCCGTAGGAGGCATCGTACTTCCCAAGCTTCTGCGCGCCCTCGGCGTAGAAAACTACACGGTACTTAATGGAACGCCCGACGGCCAGTTTGCCCATAATCCAGAACCCTTACGCCAGCACCTTGACGGAATATGCAGTCTGATGGCACAAGGCGGTTACGACATTGGTTTTGTATGCGACCCCGACGTAGATCGTTTGGCTTTTATACAAGAAGACGGCGAAATGTACGGAGAAGAATACACGCTCGTCACTTGTGCCGACTGGGTACTGAAACATACTCCCGGCGCTACGGTTTCTAACCTTTCTTCAACCAGAGCCCTACGCGATGTAACCGAAAACTATGGCTGTACCTATGCACCTGCGGCCGTCGGAGAAATCAACGTAGTTTTGAAGATGAAAGAGACCGGGGCTGTCATTGGCGGAGAAGGGAATGGTGGCGTGATATATCCCGCATCTCATTACGGCAGGGACACGCTGGTCGGTATAGCCCTTATGCTGACTTATATGGCTAAGAGCGGGAAGAAAACATCGGAGTTGCGTAAAAGTTATCCGCCCTATTTTATGGCGAAGAACCGCATTGACCTCCAGCCCGGCACAGATATCGACGGACTACTGGCTGCCATCAAAGAAAAGTATGCTTCTGAACACATCACCGACATAGATGGCGTGAAGATAGACTTCGCCGACAGTTGGGTACACCTACGCAAAAGCAATACAGAACCTATCATTCGCGTCTATTCTGAAGCCCACACATCCGAAGAAGCCGAACAAATTGCCCAAGCCGTTATGGCGGAAGTCCATAAATTCCTCTAATCCTTTCATTCTCCAATTTCCTCAATCTATGAAACAGACCTACGGTAAAATGGCCGCTGTGCTGTCGCTCCTTCCCATAGCGGCATCGGCCCAGCGCTATAATGTGGTGTATATTATGACGGATGACCACACGGCACAGATGATGTCGTGCTACGACAGAAGCCACATACAGACGCCCAACCTTGACCGCATAGCCGAAAACGGGCTCCGATTTACGCAAAGCTATGTAGCCAACTCGCTCAGTGGGCCCAGCCGTGCCTGTATGATTACGGGGAAACACAGTCATAATAATGGATTTACCAACAACGAGCACGGAATCTTTGACGGGAGCCAGCAGACGATGCCCAAGTTACTCCAGCAGGCAGGCTACGAGACTGCACTGATTGGTAAGTGGCACCTCGTAAGCGACCCGACGGGCTTTGATTTCTGGAACATAGTGCCAGGACAGGGCGACTACTACAACCCGCCGTTCATCAATATGGACGGCACTACAAGCACCGAGAAAGGATACCTTACCAATATCATTACGGACAAGGCCATAGACTGGTTGGAGAATAAACGCGACAAGGAAAAACCTTTCCTTATACTCGTCCATCACAAGGCTATACACCGCGATTGGTTGCCCGAAATAAAATACCTGCACGAGTATGAAGATCAGGAATTTCAGCTTCCTGACACTTTCTACGATGATTTCGACGGGCGTCGCGCGGCTCAAACACAGGAAATGCATATTGCAAAAGATATGGACCTCGTGTACGACACCAAGATGTATCAGCCTTATGAACACACGCGCCTATCTGAGCATTACAAAAATATGGTCACCCGACTTGACGGCAGAGACCAGTTGGCCTATTCCTTCTTCTACGATTCGCTCACTGTAGATTTTCTGAATCGTTTCCCCGACTTCCACGAACTCCAGAATGAGTTGGAGACCCAGAAGCCCAGCCAATACAGCGAGAGAGCCCGTGCGCTGGCTGAATTCAAATATCAGCGCTACATGCGCGATTATGCCAAAGTGGTAAAGACGCTGGACGACAATGTGGGCCGACTGTTAGATTATCTGGAAAATGCAGGTCTGACGGACAGCACCCTTATCGTATATACCAGCGACCAAGGCTTTTATATGGGCGAACACGGCTGGTTCGACAAACGCTTTATGTATCAGGAATCATTTGCCACTCCACTGGTAATGCAACTGCCTCGCACCCTGCAAAAAGAGCGTGAAGCCAATCTGCACGATAAGGGCGACGACGGACTGATACACGAAATGGTACAAAACATAGACTACGCGCCCACTTTCCTCGAACTTGCCGGCGCACAGGTTCCTGCAGATATGGACGGTGTGTCTCTCTTGCCACTGCTCAAAGGAGAACATCCGAAAAACTGGCGTCACAGTCTCTACTACCATTATTATGAGTTTCCAGCCGAGCACAGTGTAAAACGTCATTACGGTGTATTTGACGGACGCTATAAGCTGATTCATTTCTACCAAGATATTGACGCTTGGGAACTCTATGACTTGCAAGCGGATCCTCATGAACTGCATAACATCTATGGTCAGCCGGGCACAGAGAAGGCTACCAGGCGTATGCGCAAAGAGTTAAAACGCCTGCAACTCCAATATCACGACCCAATACTCAACGATTTTACACTATAAGATTATGACCGAAAAACATCTTTACCTTGCAGGAGGCTGCTTCTGGGGCACGCAACATTATTTCAAGCAAGTCCGTGGCGTACTGAGTACAGAAACAGGCTTCGCAAACGGAGATACCGAAGCGCCCACCTATAAAGAAGTCTATACCGATACTACGGGATATGCAGAAGCCGTACATATCATCTATGACGCCGATGTAGTCAGCCTACACCTGCTTCTGGAAATGTTTTTCAAGGCCATAGATCCCACTCAAGTTAATGGGCAGGCCCATGACATCGGTACTCGCTATCGCACAGGCATATACTATGAGGATGCAGAAACGGAGCATCTGGCCAAAGAAATATGCGCCAAGGTGGCAGAGTCTTACTCCGAGCCGATTGCTACGGAGATACTTCCACTTCGGAACTTCTATGCGGCCGACGAGTACCATCAGGACTACTTGCAGAAGCATCCTGACGGCTATTGTCATCTTCCCTCTGCACTATTTGAATATGCACGGCGTGCCAACGGGCTTGATACTGAATAAAAACGCGCACATTGTGCACACTCTAACTATCAAATAGGCGCCTTTCAGCATTCCGACACCTCAAAGAATTACAAAACGAAAGAAAAAACCTACTTTTTTCGGCAAAAAGTTTGGTTCGTAATATCACATCCCATACATTTGTACACGAAAGACTCACTTACATGAAAATGAAACAATTATCTGCAAATTGGTGGTGGCGCAACTCAAGACTCAGACAGTCGTGAGCAACGTCGCCGTGTAGATACATAAAGATACAAAGGCCTGCCGTTCTTACGACAGGCCTTTTTCTTTTCACTTCTCCCACTATCCGACACATCTATCCGACATACACATTTCTTATATAATCTAAAATCATTATCCCATGACTAAACAAAAGCGTTTCTTGCTCCAAGAGAGCGAAATCCCTACACAGTGGTACAACATCCAGGCAGACATGGTCAATAAGCCCCTTCCGCCACTCAACCCGGCCACTCACGAGCCTGTGAAAGTTGAAGATTTCTTTCCGCTCTTCGCAGAAGAATGTGCACGGCAGGAACTTGACCAAACACACTCCTTTATAGACATTCCGGAACCCGTTCTGGAAAAATACAAGTCCTATCGCGCCACGCCACTCGTCCGTGCCTACGACCTGGAGAAAGCACTGGATACACCCGCTCATATTTATTTCAAGAACGAGAGCGTCAATCCGCTTGGCTCCCACAAGATCAATTCCGCCCTCGCACAATGCTATTACCTCAAAGAACAGGGCATCACGAATGTTACTACCGAGACGGGCGCAGGCCAGTGGGGTGCCGCGCTGAGTTATGCGGCTCGCACTTTCGGTTTGGAAGCTGCGGTCTATCAAGTAAAGATTAGTCTGCAACAGAAACCCTATCGGAGCATAATGATGCGCACATTTGGAGCAACGGTAGAAGGCTCTCCTTCAATGTCCACACGCGCAGGAAAAGATTTTATCACGGCCGACCCGACCAATCCCGGCTCGCTGGGAACAGCCATCAGCGAAGCAATAGAACTTGCCATAAGCACACCCAACTGTAAATACACGCTCGGCTCCGTACTGAACCATGTATCGCTCCACCAGACCGTTATCGGACTGGAAGCAGAGAAGCAGATGGAGCAGGCAGGTGAGTATCCTGACATTGTCATAGCCTGCTTCGGTGGCGGAAGTAACTTCGGCGGTCTGGCCTTCCCGTTCCTGCGCCATAACTTACTGGACGGAAAGCAGACCACGTTCATAACTGCAGAGCCCAGTAGTTGCCCAAAACTTACAAGAGGCAAATTTGAATATGACTTCGGCGACGCAAGCGGTTACACGCCACTGATTCCCATGTTCACGCTCGGCCACGATTTCAGACCGGCCAACATCCACGCCGGCGGGCTTCGCTACCACGGTGCGGGAGCCATTGTCAGCCAGCTCTTAAAGGACCAGTATATTAAGGCCGTTGATATTCCGCAGCTGGAAAGTTTCCAGGCCGGTTTGCTCTTTGCACAGACCGAAGGCATCATTCCTGCTCCCGAAAGTAGCCACGCCATCGCCGCTACCATACGCGAAGCGCTGCGTTGCAAGGAGAGTGGCGAGCAGAAGACCATCCTCTTCAACCTTTCAGGCCACGGACTCATCGACATGACTGCCTACGACCAATTCTTGAATGGCGACTTGCAGAATTACGACATCTCCGACGCCGACATTGCCAAGACATTGGCCAGCGTACCAAAGATTTAACAAAATAAGTCTATACTGTCACTACTACAGACCGCACCGATTTGCCAGCAAGTCCGTGCGGTCTGTCTGTTATATAATCCGCTGTTTCAGTTCACAGTGTGAACTCCACATTTCACAGTGTGAACTTCATATTTCACACTGTGAAATAGAAAATGGCATTATGCTACACACAACGGGAATTATGCCATTTTGTCAGCCTGTAAACCTGCAATTTAGGCCCATAATCTGACAAAACGACCGCATAATGGCGTTTGGCAAGAAGTTTGAGTAATAGAAAGACAGAAACCAAACGTAGAAAAATATGAAGTTAGATAATTTTACCATCAAGGCTCAAGAGAGCATTCAGACCGCCATAGACAAAGCTTCTACAGGCGGACAACAAGCTATCACAGACTTGCATCTGCTCGCCGGCGTACTTGCCGTAGGCGAAGATGTGATAAAATTTCTGTTCAATAAGGCTGGTGTAGCCTTGCAACCCTTGGTACAGGCTGTACATAATGAAATCGGCCGGCTACCCCGTGTGACCGGCAGTGAACCTTATCTAGACAAAGAGGCCAACCAAGTGTTGCTTCAGGCGCAAGAACTGGCCCGCAAACAAGGTGACACTTTCGTCGGTATTGAAACGTTGCTCCTGGCACTTACCAGTTCCAATGGTACTGCAGGCCACATTCTTCGTGACGCAGGTCTAAGCCGTGAAATCGTAAGTCAGGCCATTACCCAGCTCCGAGGTGGAAAGACCACAGACAGTCCGTCTAGCGAAGACACATGGCAGGCTCTGCAAAAATATGCGCGCAACCTGGTTGATGAAGCGCAGAGCGGACACCTCGACCCAGTGATTGGTCGCGACGACGAGATACGCCGTGTACTTCAAATCCTATCGCGTCGCACGAAAAACAACCCCATCCTGATTGGTGAGCCGGGCACCGGTAAGACGGCCATAGTGGAAGGAATAGCCCAGCGTATAGTACGTGGCGACGTCCCAGACAATCTGCGCGACAAGCAACTCTTCTCGCTCGATATGGGGGCACTGCTGGCCGGTGCAAAATATAAGGGCGAGTTTGAGGAACGACTTAAAAGCGTAGTGAATGAGGTAACGCAATCGGAGGGTAATATAATCCTCTTCATTGATGAGATTCATACGCTGGTGGGTGCGGGTAAAAGTGAAGGCGCTATGGATGCAGCCAACATACTTAAGCCGGCTCTCTCACGCGGGGAGATAAGAACCATCGGCGCTACTACGCTGGAAGAATACCAAAAGTATTTTGAAAAGGACAAGGCACTTGAGCGCCGCTTCCAGACTGTAATGGTGGACGAACCGAGTGTAGAAGACACAATAAGTATTCTACGTGGTCTGAAGGAGCGTTATGAGAATCACCATAAGGTACGTATCGAAGACGATGCCCTTATAGCCGCCGCACAACTCTCCCACCGCTACATATCCGACCGTTTTCTGCCAGACAAGGCTATAGACCTTATGGATGAAGCCGCGGCAAAATTACGCATGGAACACGACTCTCAGCCCGAAGAATTAGACGAGATTTCTCGCCGGTTACGCCAGCTGGAAATAGAACGCGAGGCCATCAAGAGAGAACACGACGAGCCTAAACTAGCCCAATTGGGCAAAGAAATTGCCGAATTGCAGGAGCGCGAAAGTGCTTTCCGTGCAAAATGGGAAGGTGAGCGACAGCTGATTGCCAAGATTCAAGAGAACCGTAAACTTATGGAACAACTCCGCTTCGAGGCCGAACGCGCTGAGAGAGAGGGAGACTACGGCAAGGTGGCTGAGATACGCTACGGAAAACTACGCGCATTGGAAGACGAGATAAACAGTGTGGAGAAAAAACTCCGAGACCAGCAGGGAAACGATGCACTTGTGCGCGAAGAGGTTACGCCCGATGACATAGCGGATGTGGTTTCGCGCTGGACGGGTATTCCCGTAAACCGAATGCTACAGAGTGAGCGCGAAAAGCTCCTACATCTCGAAGACGAACTACACAAGCGCGTCGTAGGACAAGGCGAGGCCATTGCCGCCGTCAGTGATGCAGTGCGCCGTAGCAGGGCCGGATTGCAAGATCCCAAGCGACCGATTGGATCGTTCATATTTCTGGGAACCACTGGTGTGGGCAAAACCGAACTAGCCAAGGCACTTGCAGAATATCTCTTTAATGACGAGAATCTGATGACCCGTATTGATATGTCTGAATATCAGGAGAAATTCAGTGTTTCAAGGCTTGTCGGTGCACCTCCGGGCTATGTAGGCTACGAAGAGGGCGGGCAACTGACCGAGGCCGTAAGGCGGAAACCATACAGCGTGGTCTTATTCGACGAAATAGAGAAGGCACACCCCGACGTCTTTAACATATTGCTCCAAGTCCTAGACGACGGACGACTTACAGATAACAAAGGACGCGTGGTGAACTTCAAAAATACGATTATCATAATGACGTCGAATCTGGGAAGTCGCTTCATACAAGAAAAACTAGGCGCATTGGAGGGTGCCACTATGGCCCAGCGCGAAAAGGCTATTGACGAGGCGCGCACAGGCGTGTTAGATATGCTTAAACAGACCATACGGCCAGAATTCCTAAACCGCGTAGATGATATCATAATGTTCGAACCGCTTACAGAGGAACAAATTGCCGACATCGTAAGGCTGCAGACACAGACTATCATCCAACGGCTCGAAGCACAAGACGTACGGCTCCACGTGGACGACGAAGCTATCCACTTGATAGCGCAAGAAGGATTTGACGCCGAGTTTGGAGCTCGCCCCATCAAGCGCGCACTGCAAAGGATGCTACTCAACAATCTGTCAAAAGACCTGCTGGCTGGAACAATAGACAAAGAGAAAACTATTTTCGTTGGAGTAGCCGATGGCAAACTGACATTCCGAAACGAATAGGAACTATCAGCACAGTCATACTTTGCTCCTGCAAATTGCATTATGGAAAATCCCGACTCCCAATGGCTGGAATCGGGATTTTTTATTTACTTTGCACAGACTATTATAGAAAAAACTTTTTGACTTATCTCCTATGTTCAAAAAACGTATCTTCACATTGATGGCCACCTGTGCCTTCATTGTTTCTCTATCCGCCCAAAGCGCGGCCTATGAGTGGCGTGGATGTATGATAGACGTGTCACGTCATTTCTTTTCAGTAGATTTCTTAAAGAAACAGATTGACGCGTTTCAAGATATTGGTATCAACAAACTACATCTCCACCTCACAGATGCCGCAGGCTGGCGTCTGGAAATCAAACGCTATCCTCTGCTGACAAGTAAAGCCGCTTGGCGCACACAAGAGGACTGGAACAAATGGTGGGTAAACAATGACCGCCGATATGCCTCGGAATTTACTCCAGGTGCCTATGGTGGTTATTATACACAGGAGCAGATGCGCGACCTCGTAGCCTACGCAGCAGATAGAGGCGTGGAAATTGTACCAGAGATAGAGATGCCGGGGCATAGCGAGGAGGTATTGGCCACTTACCCGAAATTAGCTTGTAACGGCATCTTTGACGGACAGGGCGACCTATGTCCCAGCAACGACCTGACGGTGCAATTTATGCAGAATGTACTCGACGAGGTTATGAGCATATTCCCCTCTCCATATATCCATATCGGTGGCGATGAGGCCAGTATGGCAGCGTGGGAAAAGTGTGCGTCCTGCAGTCAGCGCAAGGCAGAATTAGGCATAAAGAGCAATCAAGAATTGCAGGACCATTTTGTCAGAGAAATGATGCAATATGTGATAAGCAAGGGGCGCAAACCTATCGCATGGGACGAAGCCCTTTGTGAAGGATTGCCCAAAGGTAGTGTCATCATGGTCTGGCGTGGTTTGGAAAAAGCCCAACACGCTGTGGATCTGGGCTATGATGTAATCCTTTCGCCATCGGCCTATTGTTACTTAGACTATTACCAAGATGCACCCATAGTAGAGCCTTACGCTTTTGGAACGTACCTGCCTTTGGAACAGACCTACCTGCTGAAAGATGCGCTTATCGATTCGCCTCACGTATTAGGCGTACAGGGAAATCTCTGGACTGAATTTATTCCTACGGGCGCTCATGCAGAGTATATGCTTTATCCGCGTATCATTGCCATAGCCGAAATCGGAAAAGCGGGTAAAGAGATTGAACCTTTCAAAGAGTTCCGCTTCAACACCCTGCATACGCTGAATCAATTGAGCCAGAACGGTTATAACACATTTGACCTGCGCACAGAACAGGGCCATCGCTCAGAGAGTCTGGTAGATATAGTCAATCGTGCCAGCAAGGGACGTGTCATCTATAACCAGCCAATGAACGAAACCTACCCCGCGTCAGGCGAAAATGCCCTGATAGACGGCAAAAGAGGCGACTGGAATCACAACGACAAGCGCTGGCAAGGCTTCAAGGGTAAGAACTGCCTGGATGTCACGGTTGATTTGCGTAAAGCAATAGAGATATCCTCTGTCGGCATGGACTTCATGCAGTCGGACGTGGCTTGGATCTATCTGCCGTCCGAACTTACCATTGCCTTATCGGCTGACGGAAAAACATATAATGAGGTAGCCAACTTCAAGATTGTGAAGCGTCCTTCCAACCGATTATTCTTTCAGAATCTGGGATGGACCGGCAAACAAAAAGCACGTTATATCCACATTGTTGCCTCATCGCCCACGCCGGACGATTGGATCTTCTTAGACGAAATCCTAGTTAAATAGTCACCTCGCACTACACTATCAGTCAAGGGGCTTTGGTTTCAGGATTGAAAACCAAAGCCCCTTGACTGATAGTGTGATACAACTGTAATATAAATGTATTGACTGTTCTTCTTTTTACGTTAAAACGGAGAGTATTAAAGATCAAATGAGAAATCTTCCAGAAGTTTGGAAGGCTTTTCTGTAGGCACTTCGTTTCTCAGATAATTCCTTACATCGTCCATTGCCTTGGACAATTTCTCCAAATCATCTACATAAAAGAACACTTTATGCTTCTCAAAAACAGGCTTCTCCCCCTCTGTTCCTGCTTTAATGCGTTTACTCTCTGTAAGGGAGATATAATGATCACCATTACGGTCCCTCTTTACATCAATATAGTAAATGCGTTTTCCGGCTTTAACCTCGCGAAAAAAAAGAATCTCCCGATCCGATTGTTTGAAATCTACCATTTTTTAAGGTTTGCGCCTACAGACTTGATAGGCTTTTCTTTTAATTACTAATTCCCAAAGACTTACAACAACCTGTTGCGGTTTCAAAAGTCGGTCTAAAACTATTAAAACCCAAATATTTTTCTAAAAAAATGTCAGTTAATGACAAAGAAACCTATTTTTCTATCATTTTGTCCTGTGACAGAGGCCAAAAGCAGGCGAAATTTCATAAGGAAAAAGCAGAAGCCAGAAAAAAGCATTATTTTTGCAACGGAGAACATAAGTGGGTCTCCTTATAGAATTATGATAAATAGAGCACTCATAAGGCTGAAAGTGGTTCAGTTAGTATATGCATACTATAAAGATGGTGAAAAAACGCCTGAAACGGCTCTAAAAGAATTGGACTTCAGTCTGAGCAAAGCATACGAACTGTATTTTTATCTGCTCAATCAACTTGTCAGCCTCCAAGAATATGGAGAACGAAAAGCAGAAGCTTTGGAAGCACGGGCCACACGAATGAATCTGAATCAAAACCTGGCCTTTGCCGACAAACGGTTTTCTGAAAATAAAATCCTATTACAATTGAAAGAAAATCCGACTTTGGCTCAATATCGGGAAAGGCGTGAGGAATGGGAAGAAGAGCCCAGTTTTATCAAAGACCTATACAACCGGTTTACACAAAGCGACGATTTTCAGGCTTATCTTGACGCGGAAGATTTTTCCTATGAAGCCGATCGTGAAATCATACGCAGACTCTACAAGACTATAATCTGCCAGAACGACGACTTTGAGCAATTGCTCGAAGACCATAGCCTGTACTGGAATGACGACAAGGAAATCGTGGACAGCTTTGTGCTGAAGACCATCCGTCGCTATAATCCCAACTTAAAGCCCGAAGAGGAATTGTTGCCCAAATATGACAGCCAAGAAGACGAAGAATTTGGACAACGACTATATAAGGCCGTACTTGAACGCGAAGAAGAAACCCGCCAACTGATACAGGAGAATGCGCAGAATTGGGAGTTCTCCCGACTACCATTTATGGACATTATCATTATGCAGATAGCCTTAGCAGAAATTCTGACTTTCAACGATATTCCGCTCAATGTGTCGTTCAGCGAATACTTAGACATAGCTAAAATATACAGCACTCCGAAGAGTTCACGATATATTAACGGACTGCTGGACCACGTAGTAAAAAAACTACGTGCAGAGGGAAAGCTCTTAAAATAGCCCTTGCATCAATTTACAACTAAATACAATTCAATGCTATGATTACACTACTTTTTTCTCTCCTAGAAGGAACCGGTCAAACCCCTGCCGACGGCATGACTTCCATGCTGGTAATGATGGCAATCTTATTTGCGATTGTTTACTTCTTTATGATTCGTCCTCAGAACAAACGTCAGAAAGCCATAGACGAGTATCGCAAAGCACTACATGTAGGTAGCGACGTGGTAACCGTCGGAGGTTTGCACGGAACAGTAAAGCGAATCAACGAGGAGAATAACACCCTTGTCGTAAATGTGGCTACGGGCGTTGACCTCGTCTTTGAAAAATCTGCCATTGTTCCCCCTGCTGGAGAAACAAAAGCATAAATTCACCCCCTTAACTCCTCTGCACTTCCATTATTGTATGGAAGTGCAGAAAAGGTAGGTCACTATGGATAACAACCGCAGAAAAACAAGCCGTTCCATCCTTGCTCTTATCTGGAATAAGCAGACACTGACGTTCTGCTTCTTTCTTTTTCTCTCTATTGTGTTTTGGCTGATAACAAAACTCAATGGGACCTATCAGCAAGATTATGCCATTCCCTTACAACTCGAGGGTGTGCCCGCGGAGGTAGTTATCACAACCGCACCACCTAAGGAGATTAATGTATCGCTTACCGACAAAGGATGGGCTCTGTTATCCTATCGGCTTTCTAATAAGTTGAAGCCTATAACTATAGACTTTAATGAAGCCACGCAAGCCAACGGGATGGGCACTATATCATCGGCCGAACTGACCCGGCAGATTTCCAAACAGATTAGTGGAGATACGCACATCGTTGCAATAAGACCACAGCAGGTTTCTTTCTATTATAACTATGGAGAGAAGAAGCGTGTCCCTGTAGAAGTGGTAGGAAATGTCGTTTCGGATAATCAGTATTTCATATTATCCCTCCTGGCAGAGCCTGACAGCGTTACCGTTTACGCGCGTCCTAGTACGCTGGACACACTAGTCACAGCCAAGACCAAGCCTCTCTATATGCATAATGTGTCGGACACTGTAACCGTAGAAACGGAACTTGAAATGTCTCCGGGTGTCAAGTATGAGCCCTCAGCTGTTAAGGTTCTCATCAAAACAGACAGGCTTGTTGAAAAATCGCTCCAAGTTCCTATCCAGCAAGCCAACTTTCCTGCCGAGAAAGCACTGCGCACATTCCCGTCGAAAGTAACTGTAAATTTTCAGGTGGGTATGCAACAGTATAGAGATATAACTCCCGACGATTTTATCATAGTGATAACTTACGACGACCTGTTGCAAAACTCCACTTCTCGCATAAAAGTCACCCTTAAATCCATGCCGCAAGGCGTCAAGAGGGTGAAAATCCAGCCGGAAGAGGTAGAATATGTCATCGAAGATATTGCAGCCGATGGCAAACAGCAAAAAAAATAAACCGCTAGTAGTGGGCATAACAGGTGGCATAGGTAGCGGAAAAACGCTCGTGTGCCAACTGCTGGAAGATGCTGGCTTCACGGTATATTACTGCGACGGTGCAGCCAAACGGATTATGGAAACAAACGAAAACGTAATCCGCAGACTTTCTACACTTATAGGCCAATCCATTCTGACTGCAGACGGACAGCTACGCAAGGATGCCTTGCGTTCATTTATGCAAGATTCCGCTGAAAATGTGGATCGGATAAATCAGATTGTACACCCTGCTGTCAAAACAGACTTCTTGTATTGGGCCGAATGTCAGTCGGACAAGGCCGTTTTCGTAGAGTGCGCGTTGCTCTTCGAATCGGGTTTCGATGCATTAGTAGATCGAAGCATATTAGTATATGCTGATACTCCCACCAGACTGCAACGGGTAATCGAGCGGAGCCACATGGACGCCCAAACAGTAAGCCAATGGATGGATCGGCAAATGCCCGAAGAGGAGAAACGGCTTCGGACAGATCTCGTCATTATGAATCCAGACGGAAAGAAGCCGGACATTTCTTCCATCCTTGACCTCATTGCCCACCCTTCTGATTACCCAAAAACTTCAATAAGGCAATCCACAGAAAGCGACTTGCCACAGATGATGCACATATTTGCCGAAGCTCGGACCATAATGCGCTCCAGTGGCAACCTCAAGCAATGGATCAACAACTACCCCAGCGTTGAACTAGTGCGGGAAGATATTAGCAAGGGCTATTCCTTTGTCGTTGAACGCCATAACGAGATCATTGCATCCTTCGTATTTATGCCAGGTCCCGATAGTACCTACACACATATCTATAATGGTGCATGGAAGGACGATACCACTCCCTATTGGGTCCTTCATCGCATAGGTAAAAGAACTGGCCCTAGGGGAGTGTTCGACGACATTCTCCGTTTCTGCAATAATCGGTCAGACAATCTGCGGATAGATACGCACCGCGACAATAAGATTATGCAGAAATTGCTTCTTCGGAACGACTTCCAATATTGCGGTATCATTTACTTAAATAATGGTGACGAACGACTGGCTTATCAAAGAATCGTGCAAAAAGCAGAAAAACAATAGAAAAAAAGCGTGGCAAACTTTCTTTATTATAAAAAAAATGTATTTTTGCATCGGACTGAGTGAGGGACTTGAGAAAGTTCCTCATTTCTTTTAGTAACAAGATGGCTTCATAAGGCATGACAGACAAAAATTTAGTAAAACAAATTGTAGAAGAGTGGTTGGAGAAGAACGAATACTTCCTGACCCAAATAGACGTTACGGAAGATAACCGCATCTTAGTGGAAATTGACCATAAAGACGGCGTATGGATAGAAGACTGCGTCGAACTAAGTCGCTATATAGAAGAACGGCTCAACCGTGACGAAGAAGATTTTGAGCTAGAGGTAGGAAGTGCCGGACTGGGCCAACCTTTCCTCGTCCACCAGCAATATGTCATCCACGAAGGTGATGAAGTAGAAGTATTAACTAAAGAAGGAAGCAGGCTTATCGGTACTTTGGAAGATGTCGAAGCAGATGTTTTCACTCTGTCCTATACCGTCAAAGAGAAGCGCGAAGGCGACAAACGGCCTAAATTATATTCCGAAAACAAAACCTTCAACTACGACGACGTTAAAGAGACTCGTCTGTTCATAGACTTCAAATAGAAAATAATAAAATAAACATATCAACCTATGGCAAGGAAATCTACGGAGACAGTAAGTCTCATTAACACCTTTTCTGAGTTTAAAGAAACAAAAGACATAGACCGCACCACTCTCATTGGTGTGCTGGAAGAAAGTTTCCGGTCTGTAATTGCTAAAATCTACGGTTCAGACGAAAACTTTGACGTAATTGTCAATCCAGACAAAGGAGACTGCGAGATATACCGTAGTCGAGAAGTAGTGGAAGATGGTCAGGTGACTGACACAAATAAGCAAATTTCCCTGACTGATGCACGCTTGATAGACGAGGACTATGAAGTAGGCGAAGATGTCAGTGAAACCGTTAATTTCAACGAATTTGGTCGCCGGGCAATCCTTACGCTACGCCAGACGCTGGCTAGCAAAATACTGGAACTCGAACACGATGCGCTTTACAATAAGTATAAGAAACGAGAAGGCCAGCTTCTGACCGCAGAAGTCTATCAGGCATGGAAAAACGAAACGCTTCTCATTGATGAGGAGGGTACAGAGCTCATATTGCCTAAGAATAAACAAATTCCGCGCGACTTTTTCCACAACGGCGACATGGTATCTGCCGTGATAGAACGTGTGGACAACACAAATGGTAAACCTAAAATTTACCTTAGTCGCACCAGCAACCAGTTCCTGCGTCGCCTGTTGGAACGCGAGATACCCGAAATTGCCGATGGCCTTATCAGTCTGCAACGCGTAGCCCGCATTCCGGGCGAAAGAGCAAAGATAGCTGTAGAAAGTTACGATGAGCGAATCGATCCCGTAGGCGCGTGCGTTGGCGTAAAAGGCAGCCGCATCCACGACATAGTCCGTGAACTCCATAACGAGAACATTGACGTCATCAGCTTTACCTCCAATCCGACTCTCCTTATCCAGCGCGCACTCAGCCCCGCTAAAGTCAATCGGATTGAACTGCATGAAGACGCACATCGTGCGGAAGTTTATCTAAACCCCGAAGAAGTTTCTCTGGCCATCGGTAAAGGCGGCTTAAACATTAAGCTGGCTTCTCTACTCACCGAGTACACTATTGATGTATTCCGTGAGGTTGAAGACAAAATTCATACCGAAGACGATATTTATCTTGACGAATTTGCCGACGAAATAGACCCGTGGGTTATCGAAGCCATAAAAGGCGTTGGGTTGGAAACTGCAAAAGACGTATTGAATGCAGAACGTAGCAAACTCATCGAAGATGCCGACTTAGAGGAAAGTACTGTAGATTTAGTTCTTAATGTACTGCGTGCAGAGTTTGAAGAAGCACCTGCACAAGAAGAACCTAATCAGTAATCTGATTATTGACTACCTCAACCTCCGGACTCAACCGGTCGATGCAAACCTTTCCACCATCCGTTTTTACCTTGAAATTTAATTTATGCCTATTCGTCTTAATAAAGTAATAAAAGAATGTAACGTCGGATTTGATACAGTGGTCTCATTTCTACAAGAAAATGGTATAGAACTGGACAGTCCAAATCCTAACACTAAGATTTCCGATGAAGCCTACGAACTTGTGTTGCAAAAGTACAAGTCGGATCAGCAGGATCGTAAGGAAGTCGAAAGTCAGCGCCTTTCCCGGCAGGCCGAGAAACAGCAAGAGCAACAAAAGAAAGACGTTGCCAAGACAGAGCCAAAGCCTGTAGAAGAAATCAAGACAGATATTCCAGAAGAGCTGAAGCCAAAACTTGAAATCAAGGGAAAAGTTGATTTAGACGCCCTTTCACGCAAGACCGAAAAGGCAAAAAAAGAAGAGCAGCCTAAGCCTGAGACAGAAAAGGAAGAACCTGTCAAGGCCACCCCTCAACCCGTAGAAGAAAAGATTGAGGTTAAAGAGGACTCAAAGCCGGAAGTCAAGCAGGAAAAACCTGCGGTCAAAGAGCCTCAGCCTGTGGTTAAACCGACAGAGCCTGCTCCCGGTCAAGAAAACAAGCCCGCTAAAGCAAAACCCTCTGCTGAAGAGCGCTCTCTGCAGATTGGTGAAATAAAGGACGGCATTTTCGAACTACGCAATACGCCTGAAATTGCCAAGCCCAAGATTCTCGGCACAATAGACCTTTCCACTATCAATTCCGACACCCGTCCAAAGAAAAAGACGAAAGAAGAGAAGAAAAAAGAGCGTGATGAACGCAACAAGGCCATAGCATCCAATGCGCAAAACAAAGAAAAGAAAAAGCGCAACCGCATTGGCAACAGTCAGCGTGTAGATATCAACGCCGCCGCCAATCAGATTACGGACAATAACAATGGTGGAAACAATCGCAACAATGGTGGCAAAGGACAAAACGGACCAAACAATGCCGGCAATAATAAAAAACACGGAAAGGGTGGTCGCGATCAACGCCAAGAGGCTAACGATGTAGATGTAGCCAAGCAAGTACGCGACACTCTGGCTCGCCTCTCTTCGAAGACGCAGATGGCCAAGGGAGCCAAGTATCGTAAAGAAAAGCGCGAGCAGGTTCGTGCTCAAGAAGCTCAGTTGCGTAAAGAGCAAAATGAGGAGAGTAAAATTCTAAAACTTACCGAATTTGTAACCGCCAACGAGTTGGCTACCATGATGGATATTCCCGTGACTCAAATCATAGCCACATGTATGAATATCGGTATGATGGTCAGCATAAACCAGCGACTGGACGCTGAGACAATAGAATTGTTGGCTGAAGAATTTGGATTCCGCACAGAATTCATAAGCGCAGAAGTCCAAAATGCCGTAGCGGAAGAAGAAGACAATGAGGAAGATCTTGTTCCGCGCCCACCAATTGTAACCGTAATGGGACACGTGGACCACGGAAAGACCTCGTTGTTGGACTACATACGCAACGCCAACGTTATCGCGGGCGAAGCGGGTGGTATTACCCAGCACATTGGCGCTTACAATGTCACATTAGAAGACGGCAGGAAAATAACTTTCCTTGACACGCCCGGACACGAAGCTTTCACAGCCATGCGTGCACGTGGTGCCCAGGTGACAGACATTGCCATAATAATAATTGCAGCCGATGACGATATAATGCCTCAAACCAAGGAAGCCATCAATCACGCAGTGGCTGCCAACGTTCCTATTGTCTTTGCAATTAATAAAATCGATAAGCCTGCGGCCAATCCCGAGAAGATTAAGGAAGGACTGGCTGCCATGAATTTCCTTGTAGAAGACTGGGGCGGAAAATATCAAAGCCAAGACATCTCAGCCAAAAAGGGTATCGGAGTAAAAGAACTATTGGAAAAAGTTCTTCTGGAAGCCGATATGCTCGAACTTAAAGCCAATCCAAACCGTAATGCCTCGGGTACAATCATTGAATCGGCCCTCGACAAAGGACGTGGCTATGTGGCAACTGTCTTAGTAGGCAACGGAACGCTACATCAGGGAGACATTGTGCTTGCAGGCACAAATTATGGACGCGTCAAGGCTCTGTTCAACGAACGAGGCCAGCGTGTAAAAGATGTAGCCCCGGCAATGGCCGCCACCCTACTTGGATTTAACGGTGCCCCACAGGCTGGTGACCAATTTCATGTTATGGAGACGGAGCAGGAGGCTCGCGATATTGCCAACAAACGTGTTCAGTTGCAGCGTGAGCAAGATTTGCGCACACACACCCGTCTGACGCTTGACGAAATCGGTCGTCGTCTCAAACAGGGTAATTATCAAGAACTGAATATCATTGTGAAAGGCGATGTGGACGGATCTGTTGAAGCACTCTCCGATTCTTTCATCCGGCTCAGTACTCCAAGCATTTCAGTCAATGTAATCCACAAGAGCGTAGGTCAGATCAGCGAAAACGATGTATCATTGGCCGCCGCATCACAAGCCGTTATTGTAGGTTTCCAAGTACGCCCCAATCAGGATGCCCGTAAGTTAGCAGACAAGGAAGGTGTGGAAATTCGTCTTTACTCCGTCATCTACGACGCCATTGACGATGTACGCCAAGCTATGGAGGGCATGTTGCAGCCTATCCTTAAAGAACAGGTTACCGCAACCGTCGAAGTGCGCCAAGTGTACCACATATCAAAAGTCGGCATAGTAGCCGGAGCCTACGTCATTGACGGAAAAGTCAAGCGCTCGGACAAAGCACGTCTCATCCGCGACGGAATCGTGGTCTTCACAGGTGCCATCAACCAACTCAAGCGCTTTAAAGATGACGTCAAGGAAGTAGGTACGAATTTCGAGTGTGGTATCAGTCTGGTGGGCTGTAATGACATGAAAGAAGGGGATCTGATAGAAACCTTCGAGGAAATAGAAATCAAACAAAAGCTCTAAATCTATTGACGGCATTATTCCCTTAATCCACAGGTTCCATGATGACAGATATTTTCATATTGGCCGTAATGATTTGGGCCGCCTACCACGGATGGCGCGACGGTTTTCTAAAGCAAGTCGTATCCAGCGTCGGTGTAATAATAGGCCTTGTTGTTGCAGCATTATGCTATCGTACCTTCGGTGAGTACCTATCCATTGGGGGCACGGAGATGAATGCCTTTACCAGCGTCGTAGCATTCTTCCTTCTATGGATTATCGTGCCTATCGCTCTTGGATTTGTAGCTAACGTTATCACCAAGACGCTTAAGGTTATCAAGCTGGGCCTGTTCAATAGTCTGGCTGGGACCTTGGTAAGTATGCTGAAGTATTTGATATTACTCAGTTGCGTCTTCAATGTGATGTCTGTGCTCCACATTATGGACAATGAGCGCACCAAGGACTCAAGGCTTTATGAACCCGTACAAAGTGTACTCAGCATAGGGTTCAGACAATTGTCCCATTATGTGGCAGACCGCCAGAATAATTCCGAGGAGTCATCCGACACCATTTGGGTTGATTTGCAACCTGAAGCCGCCAAGCAGTAAGTACCAATGAGCGAAATGCATAAAGACGTGACTGCCACCGAGCCACAACAGCCTCAACGCGACAATGAATTTGTGCGCGAAGTAGCTGAGAAATCCTACGAATATGGGTTTACTACTGATGTAGAAACCGATATTATACAAAAAGGACTCAGCGAAGAAACTGTGCGAGAGATTTCCCGGCGCAAAGAAGAACCGGAGTGGCTACTTGAATTCCGTTTGAACGCTTTTCGATATTGGCAAACGCTCAGCCAACCCACCTGGGGGCATGTAGCTCTACCCCCTATCGACTACCAAGCCATTTCCTATTACGCAGATCCCACAAAAAACCGAAAAAGCCCCGACGAAGTCGATCCAGAATTACTTAAGACGTTCGACAAACTGGGTATTCCGCTGGAAGAACGTATGGCTTTGGCTGGAGTAGCGGTAGATGCGGTTATGGACAGCGTCAGCGTAAAGACTACCTATAAGGAACGGCTCCAAGAGAAAGGGATTATCTTCAGTAGCATAAGCGAAGCCGTTCGCGAGAACCCTGAACTAGTCCGTAAATACCTCGGAAGTGTTGTCCCCTACCGCGACAATTTCTTTGCAGCCCTCAATTCTGCCGTTTTCTCCGACGGTTCCTTCGTCTATATACCCAAAGGCATTCGGTGCCCTATTGAACTCTCCACTTACTTCCGCATCAACGCGCGCAACACGGGCCAATTCGAACGCACGCTTATCGTGTGCGACGACGGGGGATATGTTTCCTATCTGGAAGGCTGTACTGCGCCACAACGCGACGAGAATCAACTCCACGCGGCTATTGTAGAAATCGTAGTAAACAAGGATGCAGAAGTAAAGTATAGTACCGTACAAAACTGGTATCCTGGCGATGCAGAAGGAAAGGGAGGCGTATATAATCTGGTCACGAAGCGTGGTCATCTGCGCGGGGCTAATGCAAAACTCTCTTGGACGCAGGTTGAAACCGGAAGTGCCATTACATGGAAATATCCGTCCTGTGTGCTCTCGGGAGAGGGTTCGCAGGCAGAGTTCTATAGCGTAGCCGTAACTAACAAGCACCAAGAGGCCGATACGGGTACCAAAATGATACATATCGGGCGCAATACACGCTCACGCATTATTTCCAAAGGTATCTCGGCAGGGAAAAGCCAAAACAGTTACCGCGGATTAGTAAAATGCACCCCCTCAGCCGACGGAGCGCGCAATTATTCATCCTGCGACTCCCTGCTACTGAGCGACACAAGCGGGGCACACACATTTCCCTATATTGACGTGCACAATCCCAATGCCATTGTCGAACACGAAGCTACAACCTCGAAGATAAGCGAGGACCAACTTTTCTATTGCAACCAGCGTGGTATTCCACCTGAGGCTGCTGTCGATCTGATTGTCAATGGCTACGCAAAAGAAGTCATTAACAAACTTCCGTTGGAATTTGCCGTCGAAGCACAGAAACTGCTTAGCGTATCACTGGAAGGAAGTATCGGGTAAAAGAAATATACCACAGAACCACACAAACCGACATTTTGTCAGCGAAATATGACAAATTGTCGGTTTCTTTATGCCGTTTTTTCGCAGAAACAGGGTGTGAACTTACTTGGCACACCTTTTGAATTATTAGAGGATGTAAGCCCATTCTGCTATAAGGCAATCAGCCTACGGCACAAGGCTTTCAACCGAAACAAAGAAGAAACAACAATTAAACTATTAAACAAAAGGAGGACACAATTATGTTACCTACTAAACGTTACAATCAGAACTGGATTCCAAGTATTTTTGATGACTTTTTTGACTACGACTGGATGAAACGCACTAATGCAACGGCTCCAGCCATCAACGTAGCCGAAACGGAAAAGGCCTACGAAGTAGAAGTAGCTGCTCCGGGCATGTCAAAAGAAAACTTCCATATCCACATAGATGAAGACAACAATCTCGTCATAAGCATGGAGCGCAAGGGAGAAACTTCCAACGAACAGAAAGAACGTCGCTATCTGCGCAGAGAATTCAACTATACGAAATTCCAGCAGGCCCTTATTCTGCCAGATGATGTAGATCGCAAAGAGATCAGCGCGAAAGTGGAAAACGGTGTACTTCTCGTTGAACTTCCCAAGCAGACACCAGAGCAGAAACAGCAACTGATGCAGCACATTGAGGTGAAGTAAAGATTTTGAACCTTTGAATTTAGTGAATCGGCCGTCCTGCCCATCCAGAGGTAGGACGGCTCTTTTTGTAAGTACCTGTTCGGAGAGACTGCCATAAGGCCATCCGTCAGGACGTATATTGTATGTATTCACTCCATTATACGCCTCATTTGCCCAATAAGGGCCTGCCAGATTTCACACTGTGAAATTCAGAGTTCACACTGTGAAATTGAAATTTCACAGTGTGAAACGAAAAAGGGTATTATGCCACAAAAAGATACAATAATTGCACGGTGAGACCGAATTATTGTATTTTCGCAGACAAATCTTTCTGCAACCGATTTCTAACTTATGTCCAAGACTTCCGCCATTGAAAATCTGCGCACCATAAAGCAGTCTCTCCACGCTATGATGAACGGAGTAGCCAGTAGGTCTATGCGTGAAAAAGGGCTTATCTATCGCATCAACTACGGTGTAGAGCTCCCCCGCTTGCAGGCATTTGCGACAACATTTACTCCTGATGCAGGGCTGGCCGGGCTTCTTTGGAAAGAAGACATCCGAGAGTGTAGGCTATTGGCTCCTATGCTGATGCCGGAAGAGGCTTTTGCAGAAGATTTGGCCGAAGAATGGGTCTTACAACTCCGTTTTCCCGAAGAAGCCGACGTTCTTGTGTTCTATTTGCTACGCCGGATGAACTACGCCTCCAATGTGGCCTTCCGATGGCTGGCTGCTGAAGAGGATTTACTCCGTTACACGGCTCTTCAGATACTGACACGCCTGCTGACAGAAGGCTTCACGCTAACTACGCGCGACGCCCACGAATTTCTGGACCAGGCCCGCGCGCAGATACAAGAGGGCCCTCTATTCCTGCGACACGCGGCGTGCCGTGCCGTAGAGCGTTTTGCAGATCAAGGTCTGCCGCAAGAGCGGATGGCTGCGTCTATTCTGCAGATGTGTGAAGAGCAATAATCCTATCCAACTCTGCTTTCAGTTCGTTGGCCGCAGAGCCGTTATCGGTGCTTTGGGTAAGATAATGACCTTCTATACCCTCCACCCAGATTTTAAGCACATATTCACCTGCAAACTCCAGCGTGGCACGTTCTATCTTATCGTATGCGATAGGACGGCCCATTAAGAGAAGCACTTCGCTGTCGTCGAACACAAAGGCATTATCCGACACGTCGTCCTGATAATGGGTGAAGATGATTTCTCTTGTCAATAAACCATATTGCTCCTCCAATGCTTCACGTTTAGCCTGCCATGCTTCGGCATCACGGACTACCGGCTCTATAGGTTTGGGAGCAGAATAATAGCGGACATAGCCACAGATAAATACAAGGGCCAAGAGAGCCACAAGAAGATAGATAAGGATAGTTGCTATCATAGTGATTGAGGTTTTGTTTAACGGATGACCTGATACAAGGCGGTTGCTAATAGAAGAAATGTTCGAGTTTCTTGATTCCTCCCTCCAGGCAGAAGGCTATTACGATGTCGCCCTCCTGCAACTGCGTTGAGCCACTGATGAGCACGCCTTTTCCTTTGCGTACCATACCGCCAAGCGTTATCAGACTGGGCAAAGAAAGATCTTTGATTTGGTGGCGCGTCACCTTCGAGCCTTTGTGCACTACAAACTCGGCCACGTCGGCATTTGCAATAGTCAGACTTTTCACACTCGTAACGTCAGCTTTCAATATACGCTGATAAATCTTTCCTGCGGCCAATACTTTTTTATCGATAATCGTTCCGATATCCAGATTGTCGGCCATAGACATATAGTTGGAATTATCAATCATGGCTATTGTCTTACGCACGCCGAGTTTACGAGCATTAAGACAAGTCAGCACATTAGTGGCCGACGAACTGGTAGTAGCTACAAAAGCCTGAGCATGCTGTATTCCTTCCTCAGTAAGGACATCCAGACTTCTGCCATCGGCATTTATACACATTATCCGCTTCGTATCAACGATGCCACTAAGGCGCACAATCTTCTGAGGATTCGATTCGAAAACTTTGGCCTGCAAATGGTTGGGGAGTAAAGCCAATGCACGCTCCGTAATATGCCCTCCACCAAGGAAAAAGACGGTTTTCACTTCCGGATAATCGCTCTTTTCGGTTATCTCCTTAATGTATTCGGCACGAGGGTCGGTTGTCATAAAATAAACCACATCTCGCTCCATCAGACAATCGTCTCCGTGCGGGATAAGGGTCTCTCCACGCCTTTTAATAGCCACCACGTGATAAGGGCTATCGGGCGAACTGGCTTCACGTAAGGGAATGTTCAAAAGTCGGCACCCTTTTCTAACTTTCACGCCGACGAGTGTCAGCGCACCGCCTTTAATGGGTAACCAAAGCCTTGTCCAGCTGCGTTGGATACTATTACAAATTTCTTCGCCAGCAAGCATCTCCGGATACACCACGCTGTCTATACCCATTCCCTTAAGAAGTTCAACATTGCGAGGTATAGAAAATTCATAATTATCTACGCGGGCAACCGTCTGCTTGGCTCCAAGTTGTTTTGCAAGCATACTGATGCTCAGGTTCTGGGCTTCATCGGGCGTCACGCTTATAAAAAGGTCCGCTTTCCCCGCCTCAGCTTCACGCAAGGTAGAGATGTTCATCGGATCGTCCGCCAAAGTAAGCAAGTCGTAGTTGGCGTTGATCGATTGCATACGACTCTCATCGGAATCGATAAGCGTAATGTCGTGCTTCTCCCTTGTAAAGAGCTTGGCCAAATGGGTACCTACCGCACCCGCGCCGGCAATCACAATTTTCATTTATCTCCTGTTTTGATTGTTTCTATCTGTAGCATTTCGCTAATAGCCTTTATTATGCCCTCCTTATCCAGTCCGAGCAAGTGATAGAGTTGTGCGCAACTACCATGTTCTACAAACTCATCGGGCAGGCCCAATCGGCGTACAGTAGGCTTCTGTCCGTGGTCAGAAAAGAACTCCAAGACGGCAGAACCCACACCTCCCTGCAAAGCGCCGTCCTCTATGGTCAGCACACGGTCAAATCGGCTGGCAACCTCGTTGAGCAAGTCGGCATCAAGAGGTTTGGCGAAACGCAAATCATAGTGCGCCACACTTACACCTTTTTCTGCTTCAATCTGACGAATGGCATCGGCGGCCACATTACCTATTGGCCCAAAAGAAAGCACAGCCATGTCGGTTCCTTTATGCAACAGACGGCCACGCCCCACCTCTACGGCCTCAAGTGGGCAGTGCCAATCGACAAGTCGGCCACGTCCGCGCGGATAACGTATGACAAAGAGTCCTTTGTCGGGCAACTGTGCCGTGTACATTAGCCGGCGCAACTCTTGCTCGTCGTAAGGAGACGACAGCGTTATGTTGGGTACAGTCCGGAGGGAGGAAATATCAAACGCACCATGGTGCGTAGCCCCGTCCTCGCCTACAATTCCTGCACGGTCCAGACATAACACCACGGGCAAGCCGAGCATAGCCACATCGTGTATGATATTATCGTAAGAACGCTGTGCAAAAGCGGAATAGATATTGCAGAACGGCTGTAAACCGGCTTTGGCCATTCCGCCCGAATAGGTTACCGCAAAACCCTCTGCGATGCCTACGTCAAAAACACGCTTTGGCATTTCAGCGCGCATAATGTCCATGGAACATCCCGTAGCCATTGCCGGTGTTACTCCCACTATCCGATCATTCTGACGCGCCAATTCAAGCAATGTATGTCCGAAAACTTCCTGAAACTTAGGGGGCAGGTTCTCTGTATTATGCTCCAACCGTTCGCCACTATCGGGATCAAACGTTCCCGGTGCATGCCAAATGGTGGGAGCCTCTTCTGCGACGGTAAGTCCCTTGCCCTTGACGGTGTTAATATGAAGCAGTTTGGGACCACCCATATCCTTAATCTCCCGAAGCACCCGCACAAGATTTACCACATCATGTCCGTCTGCCGGTCCGAAATAGCGAATGTCAAGTCCCTCAAACATGTTCTGCTGATGCAGAAAGAAACTTTTCAGCGCATTGTTGAAGCGAATTATCCGGCGACGTTGATTGTCAGAAAAGAGCCCTGCCCGCCTCAGACTACGCGACAGCGAAAAACGAACTTTGTTGTAGCCTGAAGAAGTATGGAATTTTTGCAGATATTTCTTCATTCCGCCCACGCTACGGTCAATACTCATGTTGTTATCATTGAGTATGATAAGCAGATTATTGGGTACGTTCGACGCATTATTCATTCCCTCGAAAGCAAGGCCACTACTCATAGAACCATCACCGATTACGGCCACAACCTTACGCTTTCGGTTGCCTGCCTTAATGTCTGCCATATTTAATCCGAGCGCTACGGCTACGGAATTACCGGCGTGGCCACAAACAAAGGTATCGTATTCGCTTTCTTCGGGAAACGGAAACGGCCGAAGCCCGCCCAGCTGACGATTCGTATCAAACGCTTCGCGCCGACCTGTCAGAATCTTATGTCCATAAGCCTGATGCCCCACATCCCATACAATCTGATCCTCGGGAGTATCGAAAACATAATGCAGAGCCACAGTCAGTTCAACAACACCTAGACTGGAAGCCAAATGGCCCGGGTTACGTGAGCAAGCATCTATGATAAATCTGCGTAACTCCTCACAAACCGTAGGCAGTGCCTCTTCGGGCAACTGGCGCAAGGCACTTGGAGAGTCAATGTTCAGCAAATATTTATAATTTTCCATAGGAAATCCGTTCGGAGTAGGCACTTGCGAGTGCACTATTTTGGCAAATATAGCACAAAAAGCCAAAAACGGCACTACGGCATATTTCTTTTTGCGCAAAGAGCCCTTGTTTGGGACGGATGCCTAAATTTATGTGGCGATACAATTATTTAATAATAGAATTTTATACCTTTGCAGAAATACGGTATTCTTTCTTCTTTTCATTGCATAATCAAACAAAACTATATGAAAGCGAAACACACTATCGCCATTATGGCTGCAGTCATCACCTTATGTGCGTGCAAAACTCCGTCAGACATTGCTTATATGCAGGACCTCACGAACAACACGCAGATTACTTCCGCAGAAGCCAAGACGATTACGCTACAGCCACTTGACCAAGTAACAATCATCGTCAATAGTAAGAACCCACAAGTGGCCGCACTTTTCAACCTACCCTATTATGCCCGTCGCGTAGGTGATGGAGCTTCTGCCACAAACTCTGATGTAGGTTCCGTAAACATCTCGCAGAATATTTCCGGATATACTGTTGATACCAACGGTGAGATAGACTTCCCCGTGATTGGAAAGATTAAAATAGGAGGTCTGACGCGCGAACAGGCCTGCAACTATATCAAGGACAAACTTATCGCAAGCGGACAGATTTCCGACCCTGTAGTTACCATTGAATTTCTGAATCTGGGTGTGTCGGTCATCGGAGAAGTAAACCAACCCGGACGTTATTCCATTGCACGCGACCGGTTTACAATTTTCGATGCTATTTCGTTGGCTGGAGACCTCACTATTAACGGCCGACGCAACGATGTAACGGTAGTGCGCCAGACGGAAACAGGCCAAGAGATCTATCAAGTAGATCTGACCAAGGGACAAGAACTCTTTGCCTCGCCTGCTTTCTACATACAGCAGAATGATGTGGTCTATGTGAACCCTAACGACAAAAAAATGCGCGAGGCTACTATCAACGGCAATAATATGCGCTCCACATCCTTCTGGATTTCGCTGGCCTCACTGCTGACCTCTGTGGCTGTGCTAATATTCAAATAGCCTGTAAGTCTGTCCCCTCGATTCATAGGCCCATGTTTGGATTCTTAAAAAGCAAGAAAAACATTGTTGAAAGTGGCTTTTTCGCTGGCAACACCGACTGGCACTGTCATATCCTACCCGGCGTAGATGATGGCATACAGAAACTGGAAGATTCATTAGCGGTTCTGGCCTACTACGAGCAGTTGGGAATCGACACGATATGGCTTACGCCACACATTATGGTCGATATTCCCAACACACCGGCACGTCTGCGAGAACGCTATGAGCTTTTGTGCGAATCGTATAATGGCCCCATCAAACTCCACCTGGCCGCCGAACACATGATGGATAGCCTTTTTGACGAAAGGCTTGAGGCAGGCGAAGTCATCCCTATCGGACAAGACGGCAACCACCTGCTGGTAGAAACCTCCTACTTCAATCCGCCCTATGACCTTAAGGGAACGCTCCGTCGCATACAGCAAGCAGGCTATCATCCTATACTAGCGCATCCTGAGCGGTACTTGTATTTGGAAATGTCCGGTTACGACGAGCTAAAAGATATGAATGTGCGCTTTCAGGTCAATTTGCCTTCCATAGTGGGTATGTATGGCGAGCCACAACGCCGTCGGGCGCTCCATCTTCTTAAGAAAGGCTACTACAATCTTTGGGGCTCTGACCTACACCGCCTTTCTTCCTATCAGAAAGCTCTTGACGCGAAAGTATTTACCAAGGAAATACTCTCACAAGTCCATTTCAATTACGAATTTCTTAATGATTAAGTGCGACGCCACCTTTCTGCGGAAAGTGTTGCGTCTCTTTTTTACAAATAAACAGGTAGATATGAAACCTTTCTTCTTCCAACCGATTTATAAGACTACCCTTTGGGGCGGTCAGGAAATCATCCGACTGAAAAACATAGAGAACGCGCCTGAAAACATAGGCGAAAGCTGGGAAATCAGTGGCGTGCCAGGCAACGAAACGCCCGTAGTGGGTGGTGCAGACAGCGGACAGACACTCAGCACGCTCATAGAAAAATATGGTGCCGACTTTGTAGGCCGTAAAAACCTTGAACGCTACGGCACGACGTTCCCACTGCTCATCAAGTTTATCTCAGCAGCCCAGGACCTAAGCATACAGGTACATCCAGACGACGAAATGGCACAAAGAATGGGCCATCCGTACGGCAAGACCGAGATGTGGTACATCCTGAGCGGTGGCGCCGACAGTAGCCTGTATGCAGGATTCCAAGAACATATTTCTCCTGACGACTATGAGCGTCGGCTCAATGAAGGAACTTTTCTAAACACGCTACAGAAGCATCAGACGGGTGCAGGCGATTGTTTTTTCATCCCAGCAGGCCGTATTCACAGCATCGGGGCTAATAATTTTCTCGTAGAGATCCAGCAATCGAGTAACGACACCTTTCGCGTCTATGACTTCGATCGTACTGATGCACAAGGCAATAAGCGCCAACTTCACGTCGAGCAGGCTAAGGAAGCGTTGGACTTTGGCGATCTTGACGCCCATAAGCAGAATTACATCCCGAAGGCTAATGAGCGCGTAGTGCTGGTAGAAAGCAGTGCATTTACTACTTCCTCCTACCAACTCAACCAGACGTTCACGACGGACTATAAGAATATTGATTCGTTTGTCATTCTCATCGCCCACAAAGGCAGTGCACGTTGCGTGGACAACGAAGGAAATTCATTCCTTCTTAATGCAGGCGAAAGCGTACTGCTACCCGCCACGACAGAAAGTCTGACCTTTGAACCAAAAGGTGAGTTCGCGTGCATTGAAACCTGTATTCCCTAAGTATGAAGTACCTCTTAGCATCTGACATACACGGTTCTCTGCCTGCCTTGGAGGCACTGCTCGCCCGATTTGAGTGCGAAAAGTGCGACATGCTCTGTCTGCTCGGCGACTTTCTCAACTACGGCCCACGCAATGGCGTACCTGACGGACTAAATGCACCGGCTGTAGCCCAGCGCCTGAACCAGTTACAGGACCGCATCATAGGTGTACGGGGAAATTGCGACAGCGAAGTGGACCAGATGCTATTGACGTTCCCTGTCCTGTCAGCATATACCATGCTGGTAGATAATGGGCGCAGAGTCTTGCTTACGCATGGTCATCTTGTCGGAACTTCGCAGTTGCCCACCAGTGGCTATGAGGCCATTTTTCAAGGCCACACTCACCTACCAAGCCTACATAGACGGGAGGACGGCATACTTGTCTGTAACACGGGGAGCATAACTTTTCCGAAGCAGGATAATCCGCCGACCTATGCTATCTTGGATGCCGAAGCCGTAACCTTATACCATCTTGACGGCACACCGCTAAAACAACTCAAATTCTAATACATTCAATTCAGACCATGGACACATATAAGCGTACCATAGTTATTACTGGCGGCGCGGGGTTTATAGGCAACCACGTCGTAAGGTTATTTGTCAATAAGTACCCAGAGTATCGCATCATCTGCCTGGATGCGCTTACCTACGCAGGCAACTTGGCCAATCTGGCTGATGTAGCCGACAAGCCGAACTACGAATTTGCACATCTGGATATCTGCGACTTTGATGCCATCTTAGCCTTGCTCCGCACAAAGCACGTGGACGGCATTATCCACCTGGCAGCTGAAAGTCACGTGGACCGATCCATCAGCGACCCATTTGCGTTTGCTCGTACCAATGTCCTTGGTACGCTCAGCCTCCTTCAAGCCGCTCGTACCTACTGGGAAAGTCTGCCAGAGAAATATGAGGGCAAACGATTCTACCATATCTCCACAGACGAAGTATATGGCGCCTTGGCCTTAACCTGCCCGGAGGGAAAGGCGGCAGAGTTTAGCGCACACGAAGTATATGGCGACGACTTTTTCGTAGAGACTTCCAAATATGCTCCCCATTCCCCCTACAGTGCCAGCAAGGCTTCGAGCGACCATTTCGTACGCGCATTTCACGATACCTACGGCCTGCCGACCATCGTGACCAACTGCTCGAACAACTACGGGCCCTACCAATTTCCCGAGAAGCTCATTCCGCTCTTCATAAATAACATACGCCACCGCAAGCCTCTGCCAGTTTACGGAAAGGGCGAGAACGTGCGCGATTGGCTCTATGTAGAAGACCACGCACGCGCTATAGATCTCATCTTCCATAAGGGAAAGATTGCGGAGACTTATAACATCGGCGGATTCAACGAATGGAAGAACATAGATATAGTCCGTATTCTCATTAAGACTGTGGACAGATTGCTAGGCCGTAAGGAAGGCGAAGACCTCAACCTTATAACCTATGTAACCGACAGGCTTGGTCACGACGCCCGCTATGCCATCGACTCGCGCAAACTTCAACGTGAACTGGGCTGGGAACCTTCTTTGCAATTTGAAGAAGGAATAGAACGCACCGTGCGCTGGTATCTCGACAACCAAGAATGGCTCGACAATGTAACTACGGGGGAATATCAAAATTACTACGAGAAAATGTACGGCAAAAGGTAGAAGCAAGTCATTTCACAGTGTGAAATTCAAATTTCACACTGTGAAACGCAGAGTTCACACTGTGAAATCGACCACGCCATAAGCCTTTTTCCAAAGGGTATTATACTCTCTCCCTACTACATAATACCGGGTAACGATTGCAATATCTGCCACCCGTATTTACCTGTAAAACCATTCCCCAGGCCCCTACCCTGCCTCGGACAGAGTATGAGCCACCCGAAATCCGCCCTCTGACTGGGCCGTATCGCAGTCCTACCGGCAGGCTACATAAGTTTATACAAAAATAGAACCGCCCTGAGGCGGTTCTACTCGTTTATACAGCCTTGTAGCATTATGCTACAAACCTACTTCTAAAGCTTCTTTTCCAGACGCGTACGGATAGCACGAATGAAGTCCAGCGAATTAACCTGTTGAGGCGTAATGCCTTCCATCAGGCCTACGAGATCCTTCGTTGCGATACCCTCGTTAAGCGTATCAAGGCAGGCCTGCTCCAACAAATCGGCAAAACGCTGCAATTCGGGCAGGTTGTCTTTTTCTCCGCGCTTGCGGAAAGCTCCCGTCCAGGCGAAAATGGTTGCCATCGGGTTCGTACTGGTCTCTTCGCCGGCGAGATATTTGTAGTAGTGCCTTGTGACAGTTCCGTGGGCTGCTTCGTATTCATAATTCCCCTCCGGACTTACCAATACACTAGTCATCATGGCCAACGAGCCAAAGGCCGTGCTTACCATGTCGGACATAACGTCACCGTCATAGTTCTTGCAGGCCCAAATATAGCCACCCTTGCTTCGTATCACGCGAGCAACAGCGTCGTCAATAAGGGTATAGAAATAAGTAATACCCAGACGCTCAAATTCCTCCTTATATTCAGCGAATACCTCGTCAAAGATTGCGCGGAACTGGCCATCGTATTTCTTTGAGATAGTGTCCTTGGTCGAGAACCATACGTCCTGCTTCGTATCAATAGCGTATTTGAAGCATGAGTGGGCGAAAGATTTTATCGACTTATCTACATTGTGCATACCCTGTAATACGCCAGGACCCTTGAAGCGATGTATTTCTACTTCTTCGCGTTTTCCGCTCTCACCCTCAAATACTAATTTGGCGGTTCCAGCTTCTTCTACGCGGATTTCTACGCTCTTGTAAACGTCGCCATAAGCGTGACGGGCGATCGTAATGGGCTTTTCCCAATTCTTAACCACCGGCTTAATCGTCGGAATAGTTATTGGAGCACGAAATACGGTGCCGTCAAGAATAGAACGGATTGTTCCGTTAGGACTCTTCCACATTTCATGCAGATTATATTCGGACATACGCTGCTTATTAGGCGTGATCGTTGCGCACTTAACCGCTACGCCCAGACGCTTAGTTGCTTCGGCTGCATCACGGGTTACCTGGTCGGCAGTAGCATCACGGTGTTCCAGACCAAGGTCGTAGTATTCGGTTTTAAGGTCAACGAACGGCAGAATAAGTTCGTCTTTAATCATTTTCCAAAGGATTCGGGTCATTTCATCGCCGTCCATTTCCACGATAGGCGTGGACATTTTGATTTTTTCCATGTGTTTTCTGAAAGGATTATAGGGTTATTTCTTTTGTGAAGCATAGTAGTTCATCAGACAGCCTTCCATAAGGATTGTACGTTCGTCGGCTGTCAGATTACGGAAGTATAGATGGATATCACGGACTCCTTCTTTGGTTATGACTTTGGCGTCTATTTCTTCACGGCCTTCTGCCATTGCGGCACGGATGCCTGGAACGAATACATAATCGCCATCAGAATAATCAAAGGGAGTTTCGGGAGCCAGAGTAAAGGGCACGATTCCCCAATTGATGCAATTGCTACGGTAACGCTTGGTTGCGTATTCATAACAGATGTTTGCATCGCCACCAAGTACCTTTTGGCAAGAAGCGGCTTGCTCGCGGGCAGAACCATCACCGGGACGGTTGGCAAATACACAGGATCCAAACGAAGTATTATCGGGCGTAGCACCAACCTTAGCCAAAGCATCTGCAACTTCCTGCGGACAATTGCCTGCACGGCGGGCGCGATCGGCTTCCTGTATGCGTTTAGCACGGCCAACGTACTCGGGAACTCGACGAGAGAGCGCAAACTCTGACAACTTAAGCGGATTAGAACGATAGCTGGATGTTTCGCCGGACGGGATAAGTTCGTCAGTTGTCGTAACAGGATCATGAATTACAGCGGCTAATTCAAGCAACATATTCTCCTGCATCGGATACATCTTAGGCCAGTCCTTAATGTTCGGGCCATAGCGGAGTGGCTCTTCCAGATTAGCTTTTCCAAAGCCGTTATATACACGGTGGTCGTAAATCTTAGAGTCATAATCGTATGGCTTATGAGTATCTTCAAATTCCACGTCAGTGGCGGCTGTTATCACGCCTCCATTGGCTGCGGTGGCCGCGATAGAACGAGCATCCATAAGCGCAACGAGCGAAATCTGGCCCTGACCGGGCTTCGAACCTTCGCGGTTGGGGAAATTGCGGGTTGTATGGCGAATTGAGAGCCCATTGTTGGCGGGTACATCGCCTGCACCGAAGCACGGACCGCAGAAAGCGGGTTTTATCACTACGCCAGCCTCCAGAAGTTCACCTGCAATGCCATTGCGTGATACAGAAAGATATACGGGGGTAGATTGCGGGTAAGCAGAGATCGTGAAGAAGTCGTTACCTACACTTTGGTTTTTCAGAATTGAAGCCGCTGCGGAGAGGTTGTCATAAGTACCGCCGGAGCAACCAGCGATGATTCCCTGATCTGCATGGACTTTTCCATCGACAATCTTATCTACGAGGTCCACTTGAACCTTCTCACCAAATCTTTTCTTGGTATCTTCTTCGACGCGACGGAGAATCTCTTCCGGATTAGCCTGCAATTCGTGAATAGTAAAGGCATTTGACGGATGGAATGGTAAGGCGATCATCGACTCCTGCTTTGAAAGATCA
Source organism: Alloprevotella sp. (assembly GCA_017478625.1). GTDB lineage: Bacteria > Bacteroidota > Bacteroidia > Bacteroidales > Bacteroidaceae > Alloprevotella. Next base: position 143,377 of record JAFVDF010000016.1, on the reverse strand, counting down.
ATGCGAATCATTGCATCGTAATATGCAACCTTTCCAGGTTTCAGTTCGCGGTATCCTTCGGGGCGTTTGTGAAGCTCGTAGTGATGTTTCACCTCTTCGTCGGTTACCCAGATAGAGCTGAGACACGTCGTCTCCGTGGTCATAATATCTATGCCGTTTCTAAAATCAATTGGAAGGTTCTTGACGCCAGGTCCGGCAAATTCCAGAATCTTATTCTTTACGAATCCGCTTTCAAATGTGGCTTTAACAAGCGAAATGGCCACGTCGTGTGGACCGATTCCCTTACGCGGTGCTCCTTCAAGCCAAACCAGTACCACTTCCGGAGCATTGATATCCCATGTATTATTAAGGAGTTGCTTCACAAGTTCGCCGCCTCCTTCGCCAACGCCCATGTTTCCGAGCGAACCATAACGCGTGTGGCTATCTGAACCGAGAATCATATTGCCACAAGCAACCATTGCTTCACGAGCATATTGGTGGATGACTGCCTGATTGGCGGGCACGTAGATACCTCCGTACTTCTTGGCTGCAGAAAGACCGAAAACGTGGTCATCTTCGTTGATTGTACCACCTACTGCGCACAATGAGTTGTGGCAATTAGTCATTGCGTAGGGAAGAGGGAACTTTTCCAGACCAGAAGCACGCGCCGTTTGGATTATACCGACATAGGTAATGTCGTGAGACATCATAGCGTCAAATTTGATACGCATTTTGTCTCCCTTCGAGCCGTCCACATCGTGCGCTCTAAGGATGCCGTACGCTATTGTACTTTCGCGAGCTTCTTCCGGGCTTGGAAGATTTGACGGGTCGGTCGTGATGGTTGAGCCGTCAATGAGATAAACACCTTGATTAATGAGTTCTACCATTTTGTTTGGGTTTAAGTTAAAAAGGTTATTGTTATGATTGTAATGAAATTATGCAATTGAAGTATTCAAATACCTAGTGATGCTGCAAAAATAGTTAATGCCAGCATATCTGCCGCACCTCCGGGAGAAATATGCTTCTCTTTGAATCGTTTGTTAAGGTTTTCGAGTTCAGCCATAAGACACTCGTCTGGAAGCTCCAACGCATGGGATGAAGCCTGCTTTGCAAAATCAAGTGCCTCTATGCCTCCTCGATAGAGGATATTAGTGTCGTCTAGTTGGCTTATAATTTTCAGCAACAGACGATGCAATGGAAATTCAGATGTGCTTTTAAAGTAATAAGGCAACCATTCTTCGAATAGATGCTCATAGCCCGAACTGGCTTCCAATAAGGCGCCACGCACTCCGAAGCGTTGTATAGCCTCGGCTCCGTGAGTTCCGGACACCTGCGACAGACTTTTAGCCATTTCCGAAAGAGCTGTACGCACCTCTGTACGGTTGGACCTGGTATTTATATAATAAGAATGGGAGGCGGCAACAAGCATTAGCCCAAGAGAAAATAGCGCACCTTTATGCGTGTTTATGCCGCCCGTGGCCCGGAGCATTGCATTTTCTGCTTCAAGGCCGATGCGCTTCAGTTCCTCTGTCGTGGGTAATGACGCGCTAAATCCCTGATGTGCTATCTTTAAGAAATACGGATGCAGAGCCGAGAGACTGGCCTGCATCAGGGAGTAATCCATGTCGTTGTGCGACCCGTTGTCAGATTGGTCTATCAACCCGGGCTTTGGAGTCAGACTTAGCTCCTTACGCAAGGCATCCGTGGCCAGGAAAGCCATTAGCGTGGGCCAAGTAGTCCGAGGTACCAAATCATAACAATCTATGAATCCGCCCTCCTCTAATAGCGCCCGCACGTAGGAGGCACATATCGGTTCGTCGTACCCATAGCGCTCAATTTCTTCAACCTCTATCCCTTTCTCAGGAAGCACTTGCTCCATTATTTCATTATAGGTCGCAGTCATCTCATCGTAGGGTTCACTGCCCACATAGCGCACGTTCACATTCAGAGCCGGCGCCACGATGTTAGCAAAGACATCTAAATCAAGTTGCATTTCCGTTTTAGATGCCTGACTGAGTTCTTTGAGAAAATAGGTAGGAAAGGTGTCGGAAGAAATGGCGTATCGGCCTGCTTCAATGACCTGTACATTTTTCAAATGGGCCACTCCGCGCCGAACCATATCCAAGCGTTCTGCAGTGGGGAACAGTGAGGTTTCAGAACTAAGTACCAGCACAAAAAGCGTGTCCACCCGCTTCGCTACATAATCACACAGATGAAGATGTCCCAGCGTAAACGGATTTGCATGCATTACGATGGCTCCCACACGGTTCCCACGAGCCAACTTCCTTAAGTTGTCCTGGAAAGCAATATGTGCCTGCGCATCACTCTCTAAGAGTATGGCCTTGTCTGCTTGTCCAAGTAAGAAGAAGCCTAAGCCTTCAAAAAGTTTTCTATGTTCCGGCTTTGTAAAGAGACTTACATTTGTCCAGCCTCTCCCTGCCGCTTCTGAAAGCAAACGCGAAACGATTTTAGCCGCCAGACCTTCGCCCTCGGCCAACGAACTTACAGCCAGACAACGTATGCTCCCCTTCGCCAAGCCTCCTCCCGCCACGAGATTGTCGGCTCCGTCGAACGCTCCGACATAGTATTCCAGTGCTTCATCATATCTAAGCTCACGCTCAGATAGGAATGTCTGCACCTTTGCCCGCGCTGAATTCAGACTTAATGGTACTTCTCTGATGTCGAAAGTCTCAAACATTTAAGGCCACCAAGTTGTGGATGTGTTGCAATAGTTCGTCTGTAGAATGTGTATGGTTGCGCATACAATAACGCGCCTCGTGGTCACACAGTAGGCACTTTCGAGGCTGAGCCCCTATATCGTGACGCGAAAGTGGTATGCCGTCAGCAGTAAGAACGTCCGCATCGAAGAGACGCCCTAAGGGGTGAGTATCTTCAATGCGGACTGTTTTTTGTTTCACTGCATGTGCCGGTTCGTCGGTCAGCAGAAAAGCTTCAAAACCTGTAGGCAAATCGCTGATCTCTATATCTGAGTCAGGGAAGGATTCCTGCAATGCTTTGACTGCCTTATGCGCCACTATCAGCGAATCAGCGTTTCGCTTAATGGAGCCAGGAAACACTACGGTCAGACAGACAAGCGTTTTTGCCGGATTATCGTGCAACAAACTTTGCTGTTTCTGCTGGCGTGCATCACGGCTCGCGAGCATCTGTTCGAGTGTTATCTCGACTCCTTGCATAGGTCTTTATGCGGGATCTTCTATGTTCTTGATGACATCCATAACAGAGCCGTCACGGTTCATAACAATACCGACAACTTTGTCTCCGAAAGGCAATGGTGCGGCAGTACCTATGATTTTCTGTGCACGGTCTTTCAACGTCTGGATCTCTACAATATTCAGACCAGCGGCTCTAAGTTTTTCGGCCAACTCTGGACGACGAGGATTAACGGCTATGCCGTACTCGGTAACTACTACATCTATCGTATTACCCGGAGTAATCAGCGTAGTAACCTCATCTACGACACAAGGAATACGGCCTCTGAGCAGCGGGCATACTATAATTGACAAAGCGGAGTCTGCTGCTGTGTCGGGGTGGCCTCCTATTGCTCCACGGATAATACCGTCTGAGCCGACAAGTACGTTCACATTGAAATTTACATCCACTTCCAATGCGGACAGAATAACTATGTCAAGGAAATGTACGGCCGATCCACTCTCATCCTTACTGGCGTATTCGTTAGCAGAAACTTCTTTGTGTTTTGGATCGTTCTTCAGCGATTCTGCTGCTACCTTGTCGAACGATTGCACGTCAATAAGCCGGTCTATCAGGCCCTCTTCGTGCAATTTCACCATGTGAGCCGTGATTCCGCCTAAGGCAAAACTGGCTTTGATATTGTCGCGAATCATCTGCTCACGCAGGAATTTCACAACGGCCAGACTTGCACCGCCACTACCCGTTTGGATCGAGAAACCGTCCTTGAAATATCCACTGTTTACAATAACTTTTGCAGCTGTTTGAGCCAGTAATATGTCGCGCGGATTCTTGGTGTCGCGGATTGCACCGCTGGCTATTTTGGAAGAATCGCCCACCGACTCCACTTCTACGACAAAATCTACATTTCGCTCGCTGATTGAATTCGGCGTATTAGGATACGGAACGAGATCATCGGTCAAAATGACGGTTTTCTTAGCGTATTGGGCATCAGGAAGGGCATATCCGAGCGAGCCACAGATACTTTTTGCATTTTCTGAGCGCGAATATCCACAAGCATTACCTGCCGGATCGGAAGATGAGGCGCCGATGAACGCTACGTCTATAGAAATGTCTCCGTTGGCTATTGCGCTACCACGTGCGCCGTGGCTACGGAATACTACGGGGTTCTTCATTAATCCTTTCGATATACGACGGGCCAATTCCCCGCGCAAACCAGACGTACTGATATTGGTAATGACACCATTCTCTATGTGCTTTATCAATGGCTCATGTACATCAATCAGACTGGAGGCAGCAAGATGCAGATTCTTATATCCCATCTCTGCCAACTTATCGACCACCAGATTGACTACCTTATCGCCACCACGAAAATGATGGTGGAACGAGATGGTCATACCGTCCTGCAAGCCGCTCCGACGGATGGCTTCTTCAAGCGTAACCACTTTGGGGCCTTTCAAAGGCTCGTCTGCGTGGGCTTGCGTATTCTTCTGGAAGGAAGCTTCGTCATATACTGGTTTTCCCATAGCCTGTGCCTGCTCGGCTACGAGATTTGCTCTTTCTTTATAGGTGCTCATTATAAATCCTCCTTTGTTAAAATGCCAGATGCTATTGCAAGATCTATAGTGCGCTGTGCTCTGAGCACAACGGGACGATCTACCATCTTGCCGTTTACTGCAATTACGCCAGAACCCTTTTCTTCAGCCTCCTTAATGGCTGCCAGAATGGTGCGGGCTTTATCTATTTCTTTCTGCGTCGGAGCAAACACTTCGTTTACTATTTCAATCTGTCGGGGGTTGATGATGGACTTACCGTCAAAACCGAGTTTCTTGATGGTTTCTACCTCGCGACGGAATGTTTCCATATCGTTCAAGTTGGAATATACGGTGTCGAGCGCGTCAATACCTGCTGCACGGGCTGCTACAACTATTGTCTCACGCGCCAACAGTAGTTCGCTACCTTCTGGCGTACGCTGAGTTTTCAGATTGGCGCAGTAATCTTCTGCTCCAAGCGCTATTCCCATCATACGGGGCGAAGCTGTAGCAATAGCGTAGGCATTAACTACGCCAAGCGCGCTTTCTATCGCCGCCATAATCTGAGTTCTGCCCAGACAGCCTATTTCACGTTCTACTTTTTCTACCTCGCGTTCAAGCTCTACTATCTCTTCGGCTGTCTCCGTCTTAGGCATTCTGATAACATTAACGCCTGCTTTTATCACAGCCTCTACGTCTTTGCGTCCATAGGGCGTGTTGAGCGGATTGACGCGAACCACCATCTCGGTGTTTCCATAGTCAATGGATTTCAGCGCATTATGCACCAAAAGGCGCGCAGCGTCTTTTTCGGCCATAGTTACAGAGTCTTCCAAGTCCAACATAATGGAATCGGGACCGTAGATAAACGCATCTTGCATCATGCCAGGGTTATTTCCCGGCACGAACATCATAGTTCTTCTTAAGCGTTTCATATATTTAGGTTTCTTAGGTTTTTACTTCCAAACGTCCTTTCCGGTAGCGCGGACAGCCGCAGCAGTAACTCGTGCCCTTATGGTGCAGTCGAGCGCGCCCTTGTCGGTCACATCTACAACGGCTTTGTCGATACCCAGCTCGGTAAGGGTTTCTGATACAACGGACTTGATTTGTTCTCCAAACTGATAAGCCACGTCACTCTTAAGGTTAATGGTCAGTTGGTCGGTTGCGGGAGATATGCGCACAAAGATGTCGCCCGATTCAAGCGTTCCCGCGAACGCAGTCTGTAACTCCATAGTAAGGATTGATAGATTTAAAAATTGACAGCAGCGTGCTGTCTGCTGAAGACAGGCTGCTATGTCATAATTGGATGGTTTTGTAGGTTTGTAGTACAGACCATTAGGTCTGTCCACTTAATTTATAGGCAAATTAAAGTATTGTTTTTCAAAAAGACTAATTAAAATCCGCATAAAATTAAAGTACCCACGAATTTTTCGCTTATCGCATTATTTTGTGGGTACTTTGGGCTGTTTTCTTCTATTATCTGAAGCGCTCTTAGTGGCAAGATGAACAATTGCCGGAACATCCGGCATCACCTTTCCTTCTGCGCGGTTTTCGCAGACGAATATACAATGCGCCGACCACAGCAACGGCAACGATTGCAAGGACTAACCAACTTTGCCAATTCATACGCCTAATCGTCTATAGGATAAGTGCACCTATCTGATACACGATGAAAGATACCAGCCAGGCTATGACACATTGTAGAACTATAATACCCACCATCCAGCGCATACCGAGCTCGCGCCGTATGCTAGCCACAGCGGCCACACAGGGCGTGTAGAGCAGACAGAACACTAACAAGGCGAACGCTGCAAGCGGGGTAAGCACTGCTACCATATTGGCAGTGCTCCCAAAGAGCATCCCGGTGGTTGCCACTACGCTCTCCTTGGCCATAAAGCCCGTAACGAGAGCGGTTGCTACGCGCCAGTCGCCAAAATGCATAGGCGAAAATACCGGGGCCACAAAGCTGGCCACTGTCGCCAATATTGAGTCGCTCGGTTCATTAACCAGATTGAGATGAAAGTCAAAGGTCTGGAGGAACCAGATTACAATCGTGGCTAAGAAGATAACGGTAAAGGCGCGCTGGAGGAAGTCGCGGGCTTTGTCCCATAGCAAACGGATCACGTTCCTTATGCCGGGTATTCGGTAAACGGGCAATTCCATCACAAAAGGTACCGGATCGCCTCGGAAGAGCGTTCTGCGCGTACAGAAAGCAAAGCCTATGCCCACCGCAATACCGATAAAATACAATGCAGTTATGATAATCCATGCTTGCTGAGGGAAAAATGCAGCGCAGAAGAATCCGTAGATCGGTAACTTAGCCGTGCACGACATAAAGGGTATGAGCATGACCGTCAGCTTCCTGTCGCGGTCCGACGAGAGGGTCCGGGTAGCCATCACGCTAGGGACACTACAGCCGAAGCCTATCAGAAGAGGTACGATACTGCGCCCACTGAGTCCTATCTTGCGCAAAAATGAATCTGCCACAAAGGCAATGCGCGCCATGTAGCCACTGTCTTCCAACATCGAGAGGAAAAAGAACAATGTCACTATCAAGGGCAAGAATGTGACTACTGTACCGACTCCCTGCACTATTCCGTCTGTCACAAGCGAAGCCACCACTGCATTTACCTCCCACCGCTGGAGCCATTCCCCTATCCCGTCGGCCAGTGCATCCATACCATCTGTAGCCAAATCCTGCAAGGGAGTTCCGATTACGAAGAATGTCAGATAAAATATCAATGCAATAATGGCAAAGAAGGCTGGTATTCCTGTCCAACGTCCTGTGAGCAATCGGTCGATGCGGTCGCTCCGGCGGCGTTCTTTACTAAGTTGAGGTTTTACTACTGTGTGGGCGCAGAGATGATTTATGAAAGCGAAGCGCATATCGGCAATGGCGGCTGCACGGTCTAGTCCCCGCTCGTGTTCCATTATGCGGATGAGGCTTTCTATACTTTCCTGTTCCGACTTCTCCAGCCTGAGAGCCTGCGTAACCATCTGGTCTCCTTCTATGAGTTTCGTAGCGGCAAAACGCACAGGGATGTGGGCCCGTTCGGCGTGGTTTTCTATCAAGTGCATTACGGCATGGATACAACGGTGTACTGCGCCACCGTGTGCCTGCTTGTCGCAGAAATCTTGACGTAGTGGATATTCCTGAAAGTGGGCCACGTGAACGGCGTGCTCTATGAGTTCGCCAATGCCCTCGTTCTTCATAGCCGAAATCGGTATGACGGGAACTCCCAGCATACGCTCCATCTCGTTCACTCGTATGGTACCGTGATTGTTCTTTACCTCATCCATCATGTTGAGCGTGATAACCATCGGAAGGCCTAGTTCCAGGAGTTGCATCGTAAGGTAAAGGTTACGCTCAATATTGGTAGCATCCACGATGTTTATAATTCCGCGCGGATGGGAATTTAGGATAAAGTTGCGGGCTACGATTTCTTCCTGACTGCACGGCGAAAGCGAGTAGATGCCAGGCAGGTCTGTAATGACAGAATTACGCACGGTGCGTATAGGCCCGCTCTTCTTATCCACAGTAACCCCCGGGAAGTTTCCTACATGCTGATTTGCGCCCGTCAGCTGATTGAACAGCGTCGTTTTACCGCTGTTCTGATTGCCTGCAAGGACAAACGTGAGCCTTGCCTTGTCGGGTAGCGGATTTTGATGCTTGTAGTCGTGATAGCGACCGCCCTCTCCTAATCCCGGATGCTGTTCTTCGTATTCGTATATAGGCTTGGGCGCATCAATATGAGGCTGTGGCTGAGTTGCCTTATTGAATTCTTCTACTCCAACCACCTCTACTGCAATCTGAGCAGCATCATCAAGGCGTAGGGTAAGTGAATAGCCATGCAGGCTTATCTCAACAGGGTCTCCGAGAGGGGCAAATTTTACTACCCTAATCAGCGTATTTGGCAACAGGCCCATGTCCAAAAAGTGTTGCCTCAAAACGGTCTGTCCTCCTACGCTGGTAACTCGCGCCACCTGTCCGACAGACAAATCGCGGAGCGTTACTGGAGCATTTTTGTCTCGTGTCATGCTATAGATTGGTGTTTTGAATAGCGAAAATAGGCTTTTTCGAGCGCAAAATTATGCGCCATTTTCAAAACTTGCAATACCCTGTTTGCAGGATTATGCCGTGGCCTATAAGCGCGCACCTTCCAGCGAAAGCAGTTGTTCTTTCAGCCTGAGGCCTGCGGGCACGCTCCCACAGTAGCCACCCAGAGAGCGCACTCCTACGAGTCTGTGGCAAGGAACTAACAGGTTGAGTGGATTACTCCGTGCGGCCTGCGCCACGGCTCTACTTGCAGACGGACATCCTAACTGGGCCGCGAGTTCGCTGTAACTAATGGTCTGGCCGAACGGTATCTGACGCAAGGCTTGCCACACTTTCTGCTGGAAAGGTGTCCCCTGCAGACGCAGAGGCAGGCGCAGTGTGCGCCGACGACCCTTGAGGTAGTTCGTAAGTTGCTTTTTGGCCAAAATCATACTCTGCAACTCTTCCGCCTGAGCGTCATCTGTACTGACTAATCTTTCCGCTGGAGACAGCGTATCAGCCCACTGGCATTTAACGAGCGCATGCGCATCGCCACAAAGCCTCAACGGACCGAATGGGGTATCTATTATGACGGTAGTATAGGGAAACACATTATCTACTCCTGCACTGAGGTCTAACTGGAGGTGGCGCATGGCGTGGCCACCCCACATATTGACACCTACCTGCTTCAAACCGACCTTGTCGTAAAACTTTTGGGCCTGCAGGTTACTGTCATCTACGAGCAAGCCTATACGCTCAATGCCCAACCTAGTGGCCCGCTCTGCCGCTGCGCGCAGTAGCGATGTGGCAATGCCTTGCCGACGAAATTTCCACTTTACGGCAAGGGTGTCCACATACAGTTCGCCGGCAGAGGTCTCGTCGGCTATATCGGAAAGATCGCGCTGCCAACGCTCCTGAGCCAGTTGTATGAAAGGCGCACGGAGTGAGTGAAGTTTTGCTCCGTCGTAAGCAATCAGCACTCCTGCCAACTGATTATTGACATAGGCACACAATGTGTTCTGATAAGAGTATTGCGTGGCTGGTTGCTCCATCAGGGAGATGAGGGCCTTCTTGAAATCGGAAACCTTTTTGCCTTTGCCCACAAACCATTGGCAACATTCCTTGCCCATAGCCCGCATGACGAGAGAAGCCAGTTGTGGCGCATCCGATGGCTGAGCCGGACAGATTGTATAAGTGCGCCCCACTCGCGAAGTCTTTAACTTTTTCATAAGGTCAATCTTTTAGGCCACGCCACCATTGCCCCGTAATGAGCACATACATGAGCTGCAACTTCCACGGCCAGCTGATGCGCCTGCCTTATGCTGTCGCCACGCAACAGGGCTGCGCAAAACGCTCCGGTAAAGGAATCGCCAGCCCCCACGGTGTCAGCAAGTGTGACGGCCTTTGCAGGAATAAAATAGTGGTTCTCCGGCGTGTAAACATGGCTTCCGTGCTCCCCACAGGTAACGATAAGTATGTGCAACCCATACCGCTGGAGCAACAGGTGGCTTGTGGCGATGGGCGACTCTGCGTTGAGCCCTAACAGCACATTGATTTCGCGCTGTTCGTCGGAGCTTACTTTCAGTATATTGCACAAACGGATAGACTCCTCTATGACTTCAGCCGAATAGTGGGGCGGACGCAAATTAATGTCGCAGATGCGCAGGCAGGCATCGGAGGTATTTTCCAGGAACTCCCTTACCGCGGCGCGTGAGACCGGACTACGCTGAGATAAAGTGCCGAAGCACACGGTCCGGGCAGACTTGGCTAACTGACGCATATCCTTGGAAAGCTCCATATAGTCCCAAGCCACATCGGGGCGTATGTCGTACGTGGCAGAGCCCGTGTCATCTACAGACACCGCTACTTCACCCGTAGGATGACTATTGGTACTGAAAAGAAAGCCTAAGCCACTGACCTCCAACTGCTGGCGGGTCTTTTCTGCCAACTCGTCCTTCCCTACAGCCGATACGACAACTGCCGGTGTGCCTAATTGCGATGCGTGAAAGGCAAAGTTGGCGGGCGCACCACCTAATCGGGGACCCGTAGACAATAAGTCCCACAGAACCTCGCCTAAACCTACGATTGGATTGAACAAGGATTGCATACCATTAATATAATTGTGTCCGAAATTTAATGCTTTACACGGACATACGCCATAAGAGAAGGCTAAAATTGTATAGTCGGATTTTCTATTTCACACTGTGAAATTCAAATTTCACAGTGTGAAACGCAGAGTTCACAGTGTGAACTGGAAATCAAGTCCGTCCCACAGACAGACCGAATACGGCTTTTGACAAAAAGAAAGGAGATACGGACCTATCAGAGCCTGTATTCTGCCAATTGGCTTATAAACTGAGGGGCTTGCTCAAGGGTCTCAGGCTTTCCGACATCAAGTAGGCGCAAATCGTCCTGCACAAATCCGCGCACATCATAATCGGCACATATTTTCAGATAAAAGTCCATGATGGGGAATGCCTCGGGCTGACTGTCGAGCAGGTCAAGATGACGATGAGAATAAAGATGTATGCCACTAAAAGCATAGCGCTGAAGCGCCGACAAATCTACTGACGCCAGGGGACTACGCACCTCGCCGGTACGCGCATTCTGCCATGCACGCAGGCGCATCTGCTCGTCGAAATAAAGATAGCGCGAAGCCTCGCGACGGCTTACCAACAAGGAAGCAACAGCCCCTTGGAGCGGAGCCTTATAGAACGCATCCAGCCGAGCATTGCTCAGGATGTCCACATTATGTATCAACAAGGGCTCATCCAGATGCGAAAAGAGCGAAGCCGCCTGTCGGAGCCCTCCACCCGTATCCAGCAACATAAGACGCTCGTCTGAAATTCCTACGGGCACTTTAAAATCGTGGGTATGGAGAAACTGGATAATCTGCTCTCCAAAATGGTGGACATTACACACTAATTCGTCGGCGCCACTATTGCGCAATCTCACGATAGCCCATTCTAAAAGGGTGCGACCATCCACCTCCACCAGAGCTTTGGGCCGTGTGTCGGTAAGTGGCTTCAGGCGCGTGCCTTTGCCTGCCGCAAAAATCAGCGCCTTCATCTCAAATTATTGTGCAAACCTACTATAAATCACCTCGGTATAGAGGTCGGAGCCATTGGGGCCACCTTGCAAGCGAGCGGAATACAGACCGAGCTCATTGCGTACGCGAAGGAGCGTCTTCGTGGTTGTATTGGTGTAGCCGTTGGTAGTTTCTGAATAATCCGCACTGACAGGTACGAGTGCAACCTTATTCCAATCGGGATTGGCAGCCTCCCACACGGCATATTTAGCCAGACGCTGGGCCTCTGTATCTTCGCCCGTCACACCTGCACCAGCATCCCGAACCCTACGAAGATAGGATACATAGGGGGCAATATTGTCGAAAGTATAGCGATTATTCTCTGATGAATACTCCGTAATGAAGGAAGTCACGCCATCGCCCAATCGCTTCTCCGCAAAGAACTGCTGCACCTCGGCAAGGGGAAGCATCAAAATACTAGAGGGAGGATCGAGAGTATATTGGCTGTCTGTACTGTCGTGATAACGGCCTATGGAGATACGCACCTGATTCAGACTATCTGCATAATGCGTCCCTCCGACAATATCTGAGACGGGAAGCGTCAGCTCTGTCAAAAGTGCCGCCGGAGACTTCACATAAGTGTAGGCATTATTGGCATCAAGCATCGCGTCTGGGATACGGTTGTCCGACACCGTGGTCTGGATAACTTCCTCTGTCGCAGCCATTCGCTGGAAGCCACTATAGACAGAGTCGTTGCCATTGGCGTTCAGCATATGGTATCGGAAGTAAATATCCAATGATGACATCCGCACATTCAACATTGAGCCTACGCCACCGATAGACTTGAAATAAAAGCCCGGACAGAGGCTACGGATGAATGTATAGGAGTTGCGGAAATATTCGGGGTTGGTATAGTATGCCCGCAATATCTTGTGAGCATATTCAACAGGCAACTTGATGGATACCGTACTGTAAGCGTCCGACGTAGTAGATACGTTCTTTGTCAGGTCGCGCACAGTATAAGTTTGCGTTATGTCAATGGACGGATTGTTGCTCAGATAATCTGACGGGTCAAGAGATGTGTAATAATTGATGTTTTCTTCCAGCACATGCGCGGGATCTAGCTCCTGGACCTGTACTTTCATCGTCGTAAGCGAATCTCCATAATAATTGCTGAAATATAGGACAAGAAAACAAGAGTCTGCCACGATCTCGCCCGATGTATTCTTCATCATATAAGCTTCCTGCGGAAATGTCATTCCTTCTCTCAAATGGTACTGCGCAAGGAAGCTACAAGTCGTTGTAGCGTGGGTTTCGGGATCTACCACGCTCCCCAAATAACACTCACTTGTGTTAGCGAGCACGGGGCCGGACTCTATGGTGCGCGATACTATGGGAAATACGCCCATCGAGGTGCTAAGCGCATCGGCATCGGGCAAAACGGAATAGCCCACAGTGGCCGTGTTTTCATCGCAAGCAGTTGCAAAAACGGAGAATATGAGAAGAATGAGATAGTAATATCGTTTGGACATATCAAATTATGGAATTTCGCTAACAAACTGCGAAAATAGTGCATTTGATAATTGCCTCAAAAGATTTCACATTTTTTGGCAATTACAGAAAGGATTAATAGGCAAAAAAAAAGCGCGTCCCCACCCATCAAAGGCAGGGACGCTTTGTAATTATACTTGGAAAACTTCCTCGAAGAAACTTTGATAAGCCTCGCCCAAATCTGTATCGGGATAGGTCATAACCTGTACGCCTCGTTCCTTAGCATAAATCAGTGCATCTTCGGCCACTCCGGCATCGGCCTGTATCACGCCATCTGAAAAGGCTATGGCTACGCGCTGATAAATAGAGGGCGACTTCAAATCAATCTTGGCATGAGCAAACACCTCGTCTGTAATGTTTCTTAACTTCAGACATTCGCGCACATTCTTTGCTGGATTCTTTTTAGGCACCTGTCCGTAAAGCGTACAAACTACTTTTGCCTTCTGGAAGATGGGGTCGTCTTTATAGGTTGTCTTAAGAAGCAATGGCACAAAAGCCGACATCCAGCCCTGACAATGTATGATGTCGGGCATCCAGCGTAACTTCTTGACTGTTTCAAGAACTCCGCGCGCATAGAAGATAGCCCGCTCGACATTGTCGGCATATTCTCTGCCCTTTTCGTCGGCTACCATACCGCGTTTATAGAAGTAATCTTCGTTGTCTATAAAGTAAACTTGCAGACGCGACGAGGGCAATGAAGCCACTTTAAGCACTAACGTGTGATCCGTATCGTCGAGGATAAGATTTTGTCCGGACAACCGGATAACTTCATGCAACTGGTTGCGACGCTCATTAACGCAACCCCAGCGTGGCATAAACATTCGCACTTGTTTGCCTGAGTCATAGACTTGCAAGGGCAACTTACGGCCTAATTCAGCCATCTTGGAACCTTCTACATAAGGCTCCACTTCCTGTGCGATAAAAAGAATTTTCTCGAGATCCATATAATTTGTTTGTGCAATATCGCAAGCAATTAGAAACAGGTCCTTATCCGTCTGGAGATTTATGTTTTACAAGTATCAGAAGTGGTTTTAAAAGACTCCCATAATCCCACCGTCCGACAAGGGGCTCGTCTCTTAATTTGCAAATATACAGATAAAAACAGATAAAATGAAACAAAACGAGGGCAAATTCGTTTCCGGCTACGGAACGGAGGAGTGAGAAAAAAAGTTCCTTTTTATTTGTTATGTAAAAATAAAACTCTACTTTTGCACTCGCTTAACGGCAAATTAGGTAGATCCGTTAGCTCAGCCGGTAGAGCATCACACTTTTAATGTGGGGGTCCTGGGTTCGAGCCCCAGACGGATCACCAAGTTAATAGGACTTCTGAAGAGGAAGTCCTATTTTTTATTTTTATATAAGTCACAAACGAAACATGGACCGTATCGCACAAATCGACACGGCCCATATTTTAAAGAATTCAATCGTGCAGGCAACTAATCGGCCAGCACTTTGTATGAGCGAGTGGGTGCACCATCACGTTCTACCCTTATGAGATTTACGCCATAAGTAACATCAACTGTAACTTGTGCCGTGCCATGAGCCTGGCTGACAAGGCGACCATTCGGTGCAAATACGCTTACATTGCGCAGATCAGATTTGCCACTCTTCACAATAGCCTTGCCATTGGACACGCTTATGCTTACACCATCTAAGGTGGCCAAATCGATGCCTGTAACAGCACCTGGCACGAGGGCGAATCGGTTCATCGTGGTCTGAAGTCCCTCAAATGTAGGAACATCTTCGTTGAGGTTGTAGGTTATACCCGTCTCTCGGTCGAGAAGTACATAGTCTGACATCTCCATATCGCCTTGCAGACTGAAAGAAAGTTTCACCTCTTTCGCATTGTCCACATATACGCCAATAGGAATAATCTCCTTGCTGGCCTTCTTACGGATATCGAGTGCACGATCACTGTCTAGTGTGAAAACAGCCAGCTTGGGAAGGGCTTCATTATCAAACAACGTCTCAGCAACCTCTACTTCGTCATCTACAAGGAGTGCCGACGCTTTTAGTCCGTCAGATTCGGCTGTAATCTTGAGGGCCGAAACAGAAGCACGCTCGGCTTCTATGTCTTCATCGACAACTTCACGATAAAACATATCCTCTGTAAAGACGATATCAAGGTGTGTAGCCTCGGCCTTAGCCGTCACAAAGAAAGCTTCCATCGGTCGGATGGTTGTAAGATCATCGTTGGTTACAAGCGTACCTGTCCCGTCTATAGATACGGCAGATGCGGTCGTACTACCATTGAAGACTTTTACTGCAGCCACTTTTTCGCTATTGGCAGCCAAGAACTTTTCTACATTAATATGACTCATGAACGGATTGCCCACAAGGAATGTAGTTGTATTAGCCTGTGCCTCGGCCGTAACGCTGATGCTGCTGATACGATTATACAACGAGCGCTCATTAACCTCCAGTCCCGTGTAAGAATAATCGGACGATTTGGTGGCATCACTCTCATAAATGAAACGATGGTTATCCGTACGGTCCAGATCTATCTCCTTGAATTCAGACTGGGACTTATCCATTTCGTTGAAGTAGTAATAAGCCGTTTGGTTCTTCGGGAAACGGAATGTAAAATCGGAAGCGGTGTTTTCCTCTGGTGCTACGAACAGAGAGAAGCCCTCGCCTTGAGAATATCCATACTTCAATGCATTGAAACGCTTAGACCAGCGAGTCTCCTGTATGGTTGCGTTGCCGTATCCACCGTCGCTAAGCAAATTCTGGGCAGACTTTTCCCACAAGCGCTGATATACTCTCGGAGCAAAGCGGTTCTGCGTATAATTAAGATCCGTAAGTTCTTCAAATGTTCCAAGTTCGCCTACGCTGACCGGAATATACATATCACCTGTGTACATAGACTTCAACGGTGCGGAAAGCATATAGTAGCGATTAGGTTCAAGCGTCAGATCTACCCAAGCCTTGGCATAGTTCAACTTAAAGACTTTTTCCACGGCTGCACCGCTCTCAAAGCGGATGTTATTACAGCCAAACAAATCGCCCTTAGTTACTGTTTCGTCAAGAGAGGGGTATGAATTGGCCCCACTAGGTATTACCACATTGGTACAGAGATATGGAGAACCTTCAGTCCAGTTTTCCCAGACATTCCAGTCTTTACTGGTAATATTCTTACGCCATGTAGTATTTGTAGGATGCACCGTGTATTCCTGAGAGGTTAAGAACACTCCGCTACCATCGTAGAAATACATTGTATAACGCCCTGCATTGTTTACTGTAAAGGTTTCGTAAATATGTCCGCTCTCATTGCTCGTTACCTTAACACCCGGCTCGCCTTCAGCCACTACCAAATCCTGATCTGGGAGCGATATGTAATAAACCGTAGCCGTTGTACCTTCTGCAGTAATGGCTAGTTGGCCACCCTCACACACTTGACTTACCGTAATAGCATTTATGGCATCAGAACAGCTACTTTCGTCACGGTTATCGGGCACTCCGTCGTGATCTACGTCGTTTCGGAGTAGAATACCATATATTTTGATTGTACGATTAGCCGCTAGGCCCTCGCCAGCAATGATTCGAATCTCATCATAATCGGATGTAGGCTGAACAAGGAGAACCGTCTTGCCACTACCCTGTATTACATTCGCGCCAAGAACATTCCAGTTAGTAGATTCCTCTCCTGTTTTCGTCCCATTATAATAGGTGGCGATTTTAAGCACACTACCCAAATTGGCATTAAGAGCCACGATATCGTTATTGACTACTACTCCCACTTGATGGCGGAAATCAACGACGCGACCAAGTTTTACGATAATTGTAGTAGAGCCACTCTCGACTGTCTTCTGCATTAGGCAGTAAGTCTCAAGTTCTTCGTCAATATCTATAATGTTTGAGAGATTTGTAGTAACACCTCCGACGCTAGCAACATTTACCTGAGTGCCCAGATTAACATTTGCACCCATTCCTTCATAGGTTACAACGGTTGCACCATCGCGTATGATATTATTCTTAGCATCCGTAGGATCATCCCAGAATCCATAATAGATTTTAATATCGGATACTTTCAGGTCGATAGCACCAATTTTCCACAATTGTATCTCGTTAATCTTTACAGGTACTCCATCTTTTGTCTTAGGTACTGTGATGCTCAGGCGAAGCTTGTTGTTTTTCTCATTGCTACTTACCACATTCAAGCCAAGCACACCCGCATCTTCTACAATATGGCTATATGTGCGTGCGCCTGTCTCGTCGTAACAGCGGATTTGGAAAGAATTCAACAGGTTAAGTCCAAGCGCCGTTTGCTCCATTTCTATTACAAAGCCCACGCGTACTGATTCTTTTGCAGAAGCCTTGGAGCCATCGTATATATAAGGATCGGAGGCGTCAAGCTTTTTGATTCCGACAATTACACCATTGGAGCCCAATAATTGCAGACCGCCTGTGTAAGAAGCTGCGTCGTCAAATTGTGCTGAAAGGATATTGTCGGGATTAGTCATATCGCTTATGGATAGCAGATTAGCCGAGGTCTCGCCGTGAAGGTTATCGCTGAGCGCGTAATCGGGATTTGTCGGATCTGCATTGTAGAGTACATGTTCAACTGGCTCTTCCAGAAAATCTTCACTGTCACCGTGATTGATTACAAGGTCTTCGTAGCACTGCTCATTACCGTCTGTAGAAGTCGCACGGATTATGTATTCTCCGTCAGCAAACATTCCACTCAAGAAACCCGTGTTTGGATCAACTGTAGCCTGATTGGCATTTTCTGCAGGCTGTTTAACTATTGACCAAGTAACCGATACCTCTGGATTATGCTTCAGTTGGAGCGAAGTCTGAGTGTAGCAGATATTTGTACTAGCCGATGGATTAATCTGACACTTGTGGTCAATCGTAGCCTTGGGGCGTACAAATCCATAATAGACACCATAACCGCTACCTACATCCAACACGCCAAGCGCATTATAGAATGTAATTTCTGCACCGCTGAAAGGTTTTGTTGCTGTTACGTAAGCGGTCTGGTCTCCACCAGAAGCAATACCCACGGCTAATACGTTGGCTGGAATGGTTATGGTTTCTGTTGCGTCCCCATTATGGTCATAAAGTTTTATGTCCACCCATGTGCCTGCCGAAATAAGATTCAGCGCCTCACCATAGTCATACTTGAAGCCTACTTGGTCTCCTGCTTCAAACAATTCCGGCAACGATTTGTCATCATTAGTCACTTCCAATCTAACACGACCCTTGAAGGCCACACTAGCCAGCTGGACAGCACTAACTAAGGCTATACGATTATCCAGATTATCGTCTATTACACGAGCACGGGCGGAACTGGCCATCGGAATAGGAATTCCACCCACCAAAGGCGAAGGCATAAAGGCATCACAAGCCACTGCATACGTTGGCAAGCCTTTCTGCTCACAATAATTCTTGATTCCGTTCGTGGTCATATACACGTCATGATTATCTCCCACAAACGCATATTTTATCATCATTACAGAACCGACTGCAGCATCTACTGCGCCACCTTGAACCAGTGCTACCTCATCAAACTCTTTGTCTGAAACCGCGGTAAGGTTGGCACAAGCCTGATCACTACCGGGGATGTTTCCCAGCTGGATGCGTACGCCTGCACCTCCGTTGGCTTCGCGCACAGTCTTGTCATCCACACGGACACCATCTTTGTAGAACCAGATGTGCATAGTCTTGACAATATCCAGATTAAGCACGCTACCCGCGCCAGCCACTATACAGAATCCAGCCGTAGTGCCTGCTGCATAGTAATACTTCAAGTCACGCACACTGACTGTAGGGCTGACTGCCACAGTAGCAGAAATCACCTGCGGGAAGGTGGCATAGTCGTCTATGTCTTCATTGGTTAAATTTTCAAGCCCACTGGTGCCCGTTCCCACTGCCACCACATTAATTACGCGGTTCACAGCGCAATTTCGCCCTACCAAAGCGCGTCGGGCGCTTAAGTAATTGGCTCCCGTCGGGTCGGTCTCTTGCCATACGATAGCACCCTCTTTCGATTTGGCCATAGCAGCGCTCTCGTCGGCATCTACATTTCCTAAATCATCTTCTGCAAAAGCCATAGAAGGCAATGCAACGGCCAGCAACATCAGCAGGCCACGGAGTATCATATTATATAAGGAGTATCTCATTGCTTTCTGTCTTTTGATTACTTAATTAAAACTTTCTGACCGTCTATGATATAAATGCCTTGTGTAGGCTTCTGGACGCGACGTCCCTGCAAATCATAGATTACACCTTTATTTTGGATGTTTACGATAGGAGTATCTACACCCGTGATAAGATCTTCTTCAAAAACAATGAAGGGTTCATCATTGGTTACTCCGTTTTCTTTGGCTTCTTTAGCATCCACATAGGCGGTGTTAGGTAGGAAATAGTCCAGCGTAGGATACTCTAAGCGAGGCTCATCAAGAGAATTTTTGGAAACAACCCAATAATTTTTTCTTGCAGATTCGCCTTCGTTGACCACAAAGTTCGTTCCTTCACTTTCTATAACCCCTTTCCATTCATTACCATCAAATTCTGAGGCAGGAGTAGTAGCCAGACCTGCGGCATCGGGGGCCACGTCAAGTACAATATAGTCGTAGCCTTTATTACCGCGCACTAAGACGGCATTACTACCGGGTACGTCAGCAACCTCGTACTGTCTGAGTTTTCCTTCGGGCAACAAGCCAGATTCATCCGACATCCATACGCCTTTATAGAACTTAGCCTCCAGTCCGCTCTCGTTTTCAGCCGACAGTCGGGCATCGAACGGATAATGGATAGTGGCAAACTGATATTCATCGTCTGTGTCAAGCTCTATATAGTTTGCACGAAGTGTTGGGGCAGGCAAAATATTCCAGGCCCAAGCTGTATTTTTCGCTACCACTTCGTTCTGCCACGTCAGACCGGCCTCGTAGCCCGTTCCCTGGCCCGTAATAGCCATTGAGCCCCAGACCTGGTCCGTTGCGCCTGATGTACCACGATATACCATCATGGCATATTGACCGTCAATAAGCTTCTGGAAGAATATCTTGGCCGCCTGGCTCCGGTCAGTAGTCAGATTGATAAATCCCTTACCATCTGCTGCATTTGTCACGGCTCCGTCAGCCACGAGACCCTGGGTGATATACTTTCCGGTATTAGCATTTCGGATAAGGTATATGTTGTGGCGCGGAGAGATAACGCCGGTTGCATTTTCGCCATCATCTGCGTCTGCACCATGACCGATTTGTTCGAAATACCATAATGCGCTGGCATGACTCAAGTCGGCTACGGCCGCATAAGCCTCTGCGGTATTTGCGGCGCCGAAGTCTGTTTTGTTGTGCTCGTGATCTACATCTTCAAGGTAGCCACCTTCAACAAAGTCTTCATATCCCACTACATGATCGAAACCACTGTGGGCAAAATCTCTGGCCACATTACGCAGACGGAAGAACTGCGTCTCACATTTAGCCGCTATTTCTGCGTTATCGTCCGTTACTGCCTTTCCATAAGAGGCTATCTCTGCGTCAGTCAACTTTATATATTCCCAGTCGGAAGCCCAACCTTGCGAACTGCGGGCATAAATGACATGATCGTTGTCTCGCGTATCCATAGAGAACCATCCCGTAGAAGCATCTGTCTGGTCGAACGATATAAAACGACGGTCGCCGTCGCTCGACTTAAAGGCCTGTGCGTTCAGAGAATTAGTGGCCTGCAAGTCAAATGAGGCCACATTACTGGACACGCTTACTCGGATAGCTTTTCCCTCCGACTCACCAGCCAGGCTGGTAAGGAAGCGCGTGCCACCTACAGTAGTAAGATTCCAAACAGAACATTGCGTAGGATGGGTTACGGCTTGCAGCGTGGTATTACCGTTGGCCGTATTCAGATACAAGCCATGTCTGCGGTTGCGGAGCAGATAGAGTCCGTCTGTAACCGTAGGCACTGCAGCGGAAGCCTTAGCCGAATTGATGGCCTCAATAAGGGCTTTAAAACTAGCTCCTTTCGTGCGGTCCATAGCTTCGTACGTTGCAATAGCCACATTATTGGCTTTGGCTATATCCAGCAGATCCTGATAACTGTAAAAGACGTATTTCTGATAATCTTGGTTTTGCAACGCACTACCCGACTCCACATCTTTCACAAAAAAGTTATCTTCTCCAATCAGAGCCACCTTGTCGTGGTACCAATAGCCACGCGTAGAGCCTTCTACCTGCGCTGCCGTGTTAGCAATATAGCATCCCACCTTGTCATAGGGATTGTGGTGGATATACCAGACCGCATCGCTCGTTTGCTGTGAGAAGAAACAAATATTATAATTGTATTGGCGTGCATTGCTGAGATACGGGCCCTCAAAAGTATTGGACACATACGCATGCGTCTCCTGCAACGCACCAAGCGAAGCAAAATAGCAACCTTCACTGGCATCTTTCGCGCCACCTGCGCCTACGAAATACCAAAGAAAGGCATCTGTCATATCTCCAACACGGAGCAATTTCACGCGATTACGATTGTAACCCTGATAAGCGAGGTATCGAAACTGACCAGGATTCTCTTCATCAATGTCACTATAGGCATTCATTACCACATAGTACACCGGGCTCTCGGGAGTAGAGAGTTGAGGCAGATCACTAGGCCCTGCCTTTGCAACCCAGCAACTACCGATTGTCAGCACCATTGTTAGGGTTAAAAACCTTAGTTTCTTTAACATAAATAATAGTTTTTTGTGTGTATAAATTTATTTGATTGATTGACTTTTTAGAGGTTGGAAAATATAATGCGGTCAGAGCGTAAAAAAGCATTGGCACATCCAACCTTAAAAGGATTGAACATGCCAAGACCAGACGCCTTTTCAGACGTATAAATATTTGACAAACAGACTTTTACTGCAAATAGGGGGGGGTAAACAATTGGATCCAAGAATTACTCCATCAGACAGACAGAGCAAACTAGCACAACGCTCGGCAACACGTGTCGGGTGAATGGACTGCATTAGGATCTAAATGTGAGGTTAGCGTTTTTCTTTGTTATGTTCCGTTGAATGATTCCATAAACCCAGCGAATCGGTCAATTTCTCAGGCAAATGAAAACAATCAATTATTTGGGTGGGCAAAATTACAGATTTTTTGCTCTTTTTATCCAAATATAGAATTATTTTTTATAATGGAATTTTAAAATTTCCGCGTTTTTTACGGCTATTCGTTCCTTGAGTTGTCAAAACAGAGGTAAAAAATTAAAAAACAGAGCCAAATCTGTGCCGAAATCTCTTGCGTACAAATCTGCGCTCGCAGGTTTTCTGTATCTTTGTCCCGCCATTTTTCCTCATCGATATGACTACACGCAAAAAGTCGCCCATTGTGATTCCCGAAGGCCTTACCGAGGTGCTGCTCCACGCTTGTTGTGCGCCATGCTCTTCTGCTATCGTTGAATGGATGCTTCAAAATGGGGTACGCCCCGTGGTTTTCTACTTCAACCCTAATATTTTCCCACAGAAGGAATATGAAATCCGCAAGCAGGAAAGCATGCGCCATGCCGAAAGTCTGGGCCTACGCTGGATAGACGGCGACTACGACCACGCTCAATGGTTGCAGGCAGTGAAAGGTCTAGAGCGGGAGCCCGAACGTGGCTTGCGTTGTGAGACCTGCTTTACCTACAGACTCACGGCAACGGCTCTGCAGGCCCGCCAGATAGGTATGCGCTATTTTACCACCACACTGGCTTCGTCGCGCTGGAAGAGTATTGAGCAGATAGAGCGTGCCGGCAAAAGGGCCGAAGAAGCCGTCGGAGGAGTGACCTATTGGGCGCAAAACTGGCGTAAGGGTGGCCTTTCCGATCGGCGTAATGTGCTCTTAAAGGAATATGGTTTTTACAATCAGCAGTATTGTGGTTGCGAATTCAGTATGCGGCCCACAGCCTCCTCCCATTGCCCTCTATTACAAGATACGACAAATCCCACTGAGGAATAAGTCCACAGTGGGATTTGTACGGTTTTCGGTCCGGTTCTACTTGCAACCGAAGAAATTCTTCAGTTTGGCAAAGAAACCCGACTTCTTTACTTCTTCTACGGCTTCTTCTACGAAGTCACCTACCTTATCGGCGCTTTCTTTTACAAAGTCTTTTGCTTTCTGTGCTTCCTCGCCTTGAACGAGTTCTTCGACCTTTTCCTTGACGGCCTTGACCGTTTCGTTTTCTTTAAGGTCTTCTACCACTTTTTCTACTTTCTCCTTCACGTCGCCAAGGGTCTCTTCAACCTTTTCCTTAAGGTCGCCCACAACTTCTGCCGCTTTTTCTTTTACCTCTTCAAGCGTTTCGTTTGCCTCTGCCTTGGTTGCTTCGGCCACGTCTTCGGCTTTTTCCGCAACTGCTTCTTCCGCGGGCTCGGCCACTGGTTCCGTTGCTTCAGCAACTACTTCTGCTGTCTCTTTTACCTCTTCGACTACAGCCTTTACTTCCTCCTCGGCTTCCGTCACAAGATTCTTTACTTCGTCGTTCATATCCTGTCTGATTTTTGGATTATTGCCTACGCCCTTTCTAAGCGGTTCGGCCTTTTCTATTGAGTTGATTTACAAATATAGCCTTTTTTACAGATTCATCCGATTTCTTTGTAAAAATATTTGACTATAAACGGTTTATCTTTCTCTATCCCCTATTTCCACAGGTCCGTTCTTTGGTTCATTTCACAGTGTGAAACGGGAAAGGGCATAAGGCCATTTTTAGAAAGGCTTATACCACGGACAGAACAAAATATGCCACAAGCAAACGGGCTTATGGCATATAGTTTTTTAACAGTTCTTCCGGCTACGGCTACTCTTCTGCGGGCGTGTCGGCTACTTCGGCTTTCGCCTTGGCCCTTACTTCGCAGTAGCAACGCCGACATAGCGGTTCGTACTCCTGCTTCTCGCCGAGCATTACTTGTTTCTCTCCGGCCACTATACGATGAGATATGTGGGCCAAACTACCACACCGGACACAAATGGCGTGCACTTTTGTCACTTCCTCGGCAATGGCAAGCAACTGAGGCATCGGACCAAACGGTTTCTCCTGGAAATCCATATCGAGGCCAGCAACTATTACGCGCTTTCCGCGGTTGGCCAGTTCGTTGCATACTTGCACGAGCGAATCGTCAAAGAATTGCGCTTCGTCAATGCCTACTACTTGCGCCTCGGAAGCCAGAAGCAGTATGCTCTGAGGGGAGTCCACGGGCGTGGAAGGGATGTGTTTGCTGTCGTGAGAGACTACGTCCTCCTCTGAATAACGCGTATCGACCGTAGGCTTATATATCTCCACGCGCTGACGGGCAAATTCCGCCCTGCGAAGTCTGCGTATGAGTTCTTCTGTCTTGCCTGAAAACATAGAACCGCAGATGACTTCAATACGTCCGCGCAAACTGGTTTCTTCTTGGAACAATGACTGCATAGGCTTGGGTTTCTGAGAAAATCACATAGCAAAAGTAAAAAAAAATCAATTCCAACGACTTGATAGTATAATATATATTGACTAAAAAACTAACTTTGCAAAAAGTTCTCCTCGGAGACCTTCTCATATACGTATGCCATCCAAGAACAAGAAAGACAAACGGTTGAACGCCATAAGGACCCTGCTCCAGACCTCACGCATCGGCAATCAGGCAGAACTTTCCAGAGAGTTGAAGCGCAGTGGCATAAAAGCAACCCAGCCCACTATCTCCTCAGACCTCAAGCGCCTGGGCGTGGCCAAGGTCCACACGGTGGAGGGCGACCGTTACGTCTTGCCGGAGAACAAAGGCTACCAGCGCATTGTAGAACACGATCAGGCATTTGAATATGTGGAAAACTCCAGCGTAAGAGGCGTTCAGTTTGCACAAGGCTTGGCCGTCGTCAAAACCCGCCCGGGATTTGCTGCAGGACTGGCCCACAAGATAGACCAAGAGCATCTCTCGACCGTCATCGGTACGGTGGCGGGCCACGACACTATCCTCGTCGTCTGCGCAGAGAATGCACCGCGCGAAACCTTTAAGTCTGAACTGGCTGGCATATTGACGGCTTTTCAATCCATACTCGAAAACGAATAGAAAACCATGCACCCCTCTCACCCCATACATCCCTCAGGCCATCCCACAGCCATGTCCCAAAAGCATATAGCCATTGTGTCGCACAATGCCCTTGTAGGGATTGGGTTGCAGGCTCTATTCCTGCGCATTGTACCCCAAGGTTCTTTTTTCATATTTTCCTCAACCGAGGAGATGCTCGCACAACATCCCAAGCCCGACTTTTTACATTATTTCATAGACAGCCGGGCGCTCCTCGAGCAGGTAACGTTCTATAAGTCCGTCCAGCAACGCACTTTCGTACTGGTACAAGGCGACACCTCTGGCCAACTGCCCGATGGCTTCAGGCAAATTGACATGCAGGTACCCGAATCGGAATTTGTAAAGCACCTGTTAGTTCGTATGCAACAGGGACACCAGCAAATCCCTAATGCACGGCAGAAAGGCATAATGCCCCCCAAAGACGAAACCAAGTCTCCGCTCACTGAGAGGGAGAAAGAGGTACTCCGCCTTATAGTAAAAGGCTATCTGAATAAGGAAATTGCCGACAAGCTGAATGTAGAACTTACCACCATTATAACCCACCGTAAAAACCTTACGCAAAAACTCGGCACAAAGTCCATCGGTGCGCTTACGATATTTGCTGTTATGCACAACATCGTACGCGTAGAAGAAATCTGACTCTTCTCGGCCTATGCAAGCCGTAGGTCGGAGCGTACGCTTATGACATAAAAGTAGCCGCTTATGTTTTCAGGACATAAGCGGCTATTATCAATCTATGCAATAGGGTTACGCCTACTTAGACGTACCCGTATAGTATTTCTGAGCCTCGGGTAGCCACCTCTGAATATTAGCGATACGAGTGGCATCACTGGGGTGATCGCTAAAGAACTCGGGCGTACTGGAAGAACTGTTGCTTGCCATCCTTTGCCAGAAATCTACGGCTACAGCAGGGTTGTATCCCGCCATTGCAGCGAACACCAGACCCATATAATCGGCCTCCGATTCGTTGGAACGCGAGAATTTGCGCAAAAGACTATTGCTTCCGAAACTAAATGCGGCATTGCCGATCTGTTGCCACTGGCCACCGCCCACTGCGCCTAAGATATAATTCGCTGCCTGCGCTCCATATTGCGCTTTGAGCTGACTGGTGAGTTGTTCGGCGCTATGGCGAGCCACTGCGTGGGCGATTTCGTGACCCAGCACTATGGCGAGCGACGATTCATCCTTGGTGATGGGCAACAGGCCCTCGTAAACGACAATTTTCCCGCCAGGCATACAAAATGCATTGGCCGTAGCGTCCTGTACAAGGTTGAATTCCCACGAGAAGTTCTTCACGTCTTCTGCATAGCCGTTTGCAGTGAGATATTTCTCCACGGCCGTGGCCAGCTTCTGGCCCACGCGCTTCACCATCTCGGTGTTTTTCTTGTCTGTGCTAGCCTTAGCGGTCTTCATATAGGAGGTATATTGTTCGCTACTTAGGCTAAGCACCTGCGCATCCGAGACAAGGAGCCGTTGGGTACGCCCGGTGAGTGGAACCTTGCTTGAAGTGCCACATCCCGTAAGGGTAATCAGTGTTGCAAAAAGCAAACTGGTAAAAATCTTTTTCATATCGTTTGATTTAATATTTGTTTTCGTCAACTCAGCCACAAATTTAGAAAATTGTATAATGCAATAAAACGAAAAAGCATAATTTTGCTCTAATTGTAAGCCTCTATTTTCAAAAACCACGCCCGATGAACCTCATACAACGCTCCGCTCTGCTGACAGTAGCCTTCTTTTCTACAACCGCATTATGCTATGCTCAGACCCCTGCAGAAGCACCGGTCCGGAAGAGCCAGACGCTCTTTGCCAACACCGCTTCCGACTATCCGTACCGTATTCCTTCTCTGGACCAGCATCCGAGCGGGCAGCTAATTGCTCTGGCAGGCTGGCTGAAATGCGGGACCGATATCGGATTTGGCCGTTGCGACATTCTGGCGCGAACGAGTGATGATCAGGGACGGACTTGGAGTGAACCCTTTACCGTAATCCGTGGCACGGGAAGTCCCGACCGACGGACCGACGGACGTATCTACAATGATTTTACCTATGGTTTCGGCGATGCAGCCATAGTGTGCGACCGCGAGACAGGCACCTTGCTCACCTTATGTGCGGCCGGTGGAGTGGCTTGGCCGTTCTCCGACGTGACAGATGGCTTCGAGAAGACGCTCCGATGTGCACAGTTTCGAGGCACGTCCGATGCGCAGGGCCATTGGACATTCTTTCCGCCTGAGGATATTACCGAATCCGTCTATTCCATTATTCCCCCATCGGCTAAGGCCGCTTTCGTGGGCAGCGGAGAACTGTGCCAAAGTAGTCGGATAAAGGTAGGGAGCCATTACCGTATCTATGCTCCTTTTTGCACCTATTCGGGTAACTACGTGCTATATAGCGACGACTTGGGGCATACCTGGCATCCGCTGGGCGTGGGTGCCGACGGCGCACAACTGGCTGTAGCCAACGGAAACGAGCCTAAATGCGAAGAACTGCCCAACGGCGATGTACTCCTCTCCAGCAGAAAAGCCCACGGCCGATATTATAACATATATAAATATACCGACGCCACCACTGCGGAAGGCTCGTGGCAACAGCAAGCCGACTCCGACGCATTTCCGGAAGGCTTGCATCTGGGAGGTAATGCCTGCAACGGCGACGTACTCCTGTTGTCCGCAATCCGCCGGGCCGACAATACTCCCGTATGGCTGTTGCTTCAATCGCTTCCAGCCGCTAACACGCGCGCGGATGTATCTATTGTGTACAAAGAAATACCGGCCGACCCGACGCCTGCAGACATCGCAGACCACTGGCCCGTAGAAAATGTCTGTCGCATAAGCACACAGACCAGCGCTTACTCTACTATGTGCTTGCAGCAGGATGGTACAATCGGTTTCTTTTATGAAGAATCCTACACACAGCAGGTAAAAATCGGTGATGGCTATGACCTGATTTACCGCAACCTGTCTTTGGAAGAAATAACTTCTGGAAAATACGCACTCCAGCCCGCCACACGCTAATCCGCTCGTCTTGTGAACTCCCCGCTCAGCATCTCCCGTCTTTCTACAGGCTACCGCAACGCAGGCCGACAGCACCTAGTAGGCCAAGGCCTTAGCGCGCAGCTGAGCGCCTCGGCATTAACGGCGCTCATCGGGCTTAACGGGTGCGGAAAGACGACGCTGTTGCGCACGCTCTCGGGCCTTCTGGCTCCTATCTCTGGGGAAATCTGCTACGGCACCAAGCCCCTTGCGGATTTCACGCCCCGACAACTTGCACAGACTGTGGCCGTAGTGCTCACGAGCCTGCCCGATACGGGTTTCCTTAGGGTACGTGAAATTGTGGAAATGGGACGGATGCCTTACACCCCCTTCTCCGGGCGTATCTCAGAGGAAGACCGTCAGATCGTAAGCCAGGCCATGGAAGCCACGGAGGTGTCCCACCTTTCGCGCCGTCTTCTGAGCAGTTTGTCCGACGGCGAGCGTCAGCGCGTAATGATAGCCAAGGCCTTGTCCCAGCAAACTCCCGTCATCCTATTGGACGAACCGGGAGCCTACTTGGATTTCAGAGCAAAGAAACGGCTGATGGACCTGCTGGCGCGTCTGGCCCACGAAGAGCATAAGGCCATTCTCGTAAGCACCCACGACGTAGGCAACGCGATCCGTTCTGCAGACCAATGCTGGCTACTTTCACCAGACCAACTGCTGACGGGCACGCCCTCAGCCCTTTCGGCCGACGGCACACTGATACGGTTTCTGAATCTGGAAGCCCCTTGCGATTTGACTCATTCTTCTGATCCCACCACCCCATAGACCTACGAAATGATAGTATGTATTGCAGAAAAACCTAGCGTGGCGAGAGACATTGCCCGCATACTCGGAGCCACCACTATGCGCGACGGGTATATCGAAGGCAACGGCTACCAGGTGACTTGGACCTTTGGACATCTCTGCGAGCTCAAGTACCCCGAGGATTACGCCGAGACCTGGCACCATTGGAGCCTCGGCCAACTGCCTATGCTACCGCCACGCTTCGGCATACGACTGAAAAACGACCGTGGCATAAAGAAACAGTTTGACACCATTAAGCGACTGTTTAAGAGCGCAGAGCTAATCGTAAATTGCGGCGATGCCGGACAGGAAGGTGAACTTATTCAGCGCTGGGTGAAGCAACATACGGGCGCACAGGTGCCTGTAAAACGGCTGTGGATATCTTCTATGACCGACGAAGCCATTCGCGAGGGCTTCGACAACCTGCAAGCGGAAGAAAAATATAATGGGCTCTATGAAGCCGGTCTTTGCCGCGCCATAGGCGACTGGATTCTGGGAATGAATGCTACGCGACTCTACACACTCAAGTTTGGTCAGCGCGAACGGGGGGCTACGCCACTCTCCGTGGGCCGTGTACAAACTCCCACGCTGGCTCTGATTGTACGACGGCAACAGGAAATCGATTCGTTTGTGCCTACGCCCTACTGGGTGCTGGCTACGGAATATCGCAAAGTGCTTTTTACCGCACAGACCGACACAGAGGGCGACACCGGCAATAATAAAGCCCTGAAAAATGCCTTTCTAAGTGAAGAGGAGGGCCGTGAAGCGCTCCGACGCATTGAGGGAAAGCCATTTGAAGTAGTATCCGTCAGCCAAAAAGACGGCTCCGAGGCTCCTCCACGACTGTTTGACCTGACCTCGCTACAAGTGGAATGTAACAAGAAGTTTGGTTTTTCGGCCGATACGACGCTCCAACTGATTCAGAGTCTCTACGAAAAGAAGATCACAACCTATCCGCGCGTCGATACTACCTATCTGCCCGATGACATCTACCCGAAATGTGCACAAATCCTTAACAGTCTGAACGACAGGTACGGCGAACTACTCCAGCCCCTGCGCGGACAGAAACTCCGGAAGAGCAAAAAGGTATTTGACACAAAGAAAGTGACCGACCACCACGCTATAATCCCCACAGGGCATAAGCCCGCAGGCCTGCCCGATATGGAAGCCAAAGTGTTCGACCTTATCGCCCGTCGGTTCATAGCCATCTTCCACCCCGACTGCCTGTTCTCTACGACGACGGTAACCGGGCGCGTGGAAGAAACCTCTTTCCGCGCTACGGGAAAACAGATTCTGCAATCTGGCTGGCGCATAGTTTTCGAACGGGAAAAGGCCCTAACAGAGGAAGAGGATGAGGCCGCAAAAGAAGAGGAACGCACACTGCCCGCATTTCACAAAGGCGAAAGTGGCCCCCATAAGCCCACGCTCACACAGAAGCAGACCCAGCCACCGAAGCCTTATACGGAAGCCACCCTACTCCGTGCCATGGAAACAGCGGGTAAGCAAGTGGAAGACGAAGACCTGCGCGACGCGCTGAAAGAAAACGGCATTGGACGTCCTTCTACGCGAGCGGCAATCATTGAGACGCTCTTCCGGCGCAACTACATCCGGAAAGCGAAGAAAGCCCTTATGCCGACAGATACGGGAACAGCCCTGATAGCCGTCATCAAGGAGGAATTGCTCAAAAGCGTAGAACTTACCGGCCAATGGGAGCGCAAACTCCGACAGATAGAGCGTGGCGATTACGATGCCGCCACTTTTATAGGCGAAATGAAAGATATGATCAGCCGGATTGTGCTGGATGTGCTGCGAGAGAATAACGGCACCGTCATACACACGGCCCGCACGGCCTCGGCCACCAAGCCGACGCGCAAATCCGGAACTTCCGGCAATAAAAAAAGCATACGCGCCGGCATGAAATGTCCGGTCTGTGGCGAGGGCAAAGTAATCAAAGGACGCACCGCATACGGTTGTAGCCGCTGGCGCGAGGGTTGTACGTTCCGCCATCCGTTCGCCACGAAGACCGCATCGGCGGGCAAAAAAACAGAATAAGCCCACGCAAAAACAGAACAGATTTCACTTTTTCTCAAAAATTATTTGCTATTTATTTCGGAAGACTCTATTTTTGCTCCGCATTTGGGAAGGAACCCCCGAATGACTCCGATTGGGGTATGGTGTAATGGTAACACTGCAGATTCTGGTCCTGCCTTTCCTGGTTCGAATCCGGGTACCCCAACCAACCGAGAAATCCTCTGACTAAACAGAGGATTTTTTGCGTAGATAAGGCCCGCCGGTTCGTGGGAGCGAGCCCTCAGCATAAGTCCTATACCGACTGAGCGACTATAGCCACGGTGTGGCGTGTATCTGCCAGCTGTCGGCTGCTACAACGGACGCATCAGCCCGTCGCAGGCAGTCCTACGATTTTACCTCATTTCCACAACGCTCCTACACTGCTCTCACGCGCCCTGCCCACCGTTCTCGCAAAAAAGACCACGGCAGAACCGCACGACTCCAAGCACTCCCACGGCGCCTCCATAATGGGTTCGGTTCACATCGGGTCGGAAAACGCCGATGCCATACTCGCACAAGCACCCCGTACCATCTGTCGGCGGAACCACAGCAAGCAACGACAGGAAACACTCCTCGTTTGTCAAAATTTTTCGCGGAAAAGCACAAAAAAGCCCCCTTGCGCAGGTCCGGAAGTTTTTGTAAATTTGTGATAGCCTAAGAGAAGCACATCGCGCCATACTGCAATAGACTTATAGGGCGGTTTCTATCGATGAAACCGCCCTTTTTTGTTGAAAATTCCGATTATGGCGCAGAGAAATCGGCTTATGCAACCGACAGATTTCATAAGCTGATTTTCAGATTCCATAAGGCTTTTTTTCTATTCCATAATGCCTCCAGACGATTGCATTATGGAACAAACTGTTAAGATAATTTAACCTTTGCGCCAAATGTCAAAATAATTTACCTCAATAAGCGGACCTGCTGGCGGATGAGGCTTCTAACAAAAATCCATTTTCTATTCAAATTGGCCCCCAAACTTGCAGACGGACTGCATTATCCAACCGAAGGAGTCCTTTAACATTTAACAATTTCCCATTACAGAACACTCGGAATAAATAGTTAAACCTGCTTGAACTGTTAAAGTTTGTAAAATGGGGGGGGTAAAAATGAAATGTTGCACCTTTGTTTTCGAATCGCGCTTACTGAGGTACGATTTGGAGAGATAATTCAACAAATACATTCAATTATTATAAAACTTTTTACAATGAGGAAATTGTTATTGACGACCCTGCTGTCAGTTTTTGTGCTGGGTCTGCAGGCCAAGAAAATCAAGTTTGACTACTCTGTAGTATTTGTACCCGAAGAAGGTGGTGTGAAATTTGAAAAAATCACCGACGACGCCGACTGCGTGGCCGACTACTGCGCCAATTTGAAGAGCCATGGTATCAACAGCGGGATTGTGCAGAAGCGCAAGATACTGCTGACCAATAAAATCGTAGATAAATTCGACTGGTGGATACTGCCACAGATTGGTATCTCCCCCGACGGCAAGCGGATTGGCTATATCAATGAGAAAAACGGTACTACAAACATTATGATTAAAAGTGCCCAGCGTGGAGGAGCCAGTGTTCAGCGCACATTCCGCTCTAATATTCAGGGATTCTCTTGGAGCCCGGACGGAAAGGAACTTTGCTTCACCGAATTGCGCGGAGGTCACCAAGGACTCTATATTGTGTCGGCCGATCAGGGTACGGTTGTAAAACAGGTATCTAACAGCAACGACAACGACTACTGTGGCGAAATCAGCAAAGACGGCAGTACAATCTATTTCCACCGTGGCGAGGGCTATATGGCTTATAGCCTGTGGAGCTACGACCGTAAGAACAACCTGTTCTCTAATTATTCGCGCGGAATGACGGCTTGTCCCTCATACGATCAGAAGAGTTCCGTCTATTGCGCCCGCTTTACAGACAAAGGCGAAAGTGAAATCTGGCGAATCAATTATGAAACAGGCGTAGAGGAATTTATCCTCGGCCAGCCGGGTAAGAGCTTTACCTCTCCTCAACTATCGCCCGACGGCCAATGGTTATTAGTCGTGAGCAACGTAACCTCCGAAAAAGAAGGAATTGAGAACACGGACATTTTTGTAGTACGCACTGACGGTACGCAACTGACCCAACTAACCTACCATCCGGGTAATGACCTGAGCCCTATATGGAGTCCGGACGGAAAGAGTATTTTCTTCCTCTCACAGCGTGGTTCTATTGGTCGCATTTATAATGTGTGGCGCATGGACTTCAATATATAAGGATTCATTCTACACTATAAATACTAAATTGTTATGAAAAGAACATTTCTTCTAGTAGCTTGTCTGATTGCATCTTACGGCGCGCAGGCACAGTTTGTCTCATCTCGTTCGGAAACAGATATCGTTGTAGACAATGTCAAGGGAGACAACGATAACTATACCCGAGTTTTCCTGGGCTACACCCCTACTTTTCTAAAATTCTCGGGACTTGACAGCGAAACGGCCCATGGTGGTGCCATTGGCTTTACTTACGGTATCAATCTCACTAAGGGAAATTCTCCACTCTATCTGGAAGTAGGTCTGACGGATAATCTGAATTTCAGCAAGGAGGATGAAGTTCTCATGGCGCTCAATGTACCCATTAACATTACCTATCGTTTCAAAATAGGCGATTCTAATGTCCGCATTGCGCCTTATGTAGGTATCCGTCCGAAAGTCAATGTGCTCTTGCTCGACAGTGATGGCGATTCTTACTTCAATAAAGATTATTATCCTGAAGGTCCTAATCGTTTCCAGTTCGGAGGTCAGGCCGGCGTGAACTTTGATTTCAACCGCTTCTATCTGGGTATTGGCTACAACTTCGATTTCAATCCGATATGGAAAACATATTATGGAAAGCAGAAGACTAGTGGTGTCAATGTGAATATAGGCGTAACATTCTAAGCATATACAAACAGAAAGAAGTACAGCCGTACAGGTCTGTACAAGTGGCGGAACTACGAAAAAGTTCCGCCACTTTTCTTTTTCCCTATTCGGGTCTGGCCATAAAAAGGGCCCGCCCGTGAATTCCTTTAACATTTAACATCGCAATACACATGTGTGCGCCAATCTAATTAACGCACGAATGTTTTTAGTTAAACATTGTAAAAAATGGGGGGGGGTAATTCCTTTGACTAACTTCGCGTCAGAATTCCACCATAAGTAGGATTGGAAGAACTCACACATTTAACTTTAAACTTATTACTTTATGAAGAAAATTGCATTCTTTCTGTCAGTTCTTTGCATAGGATTGTCAGCCACAGCGCAGACGTTGCCCAACAACACACAGGTGCCAGTTCAGTTTACCTCAGAACTATCCAGCAAGGACACGTCCACATTTAGCAGTGGAATCGTAGTGGCCACCGACGTAAAGGACAACGCAGGAAAAATCCTTATCAAAGCCGGCACTCCAGTCGTAGCCACCCTGACCAGCAAGAAGGCCCGCGGAGTAGGCAGGCCTGGAATGTTGGAGGTAGAGTACGTCAGTACAAAAGCCGTAGATGGTACCCTCATCAAACTTTATGGCAAAACGACACAAGAGGGCGAGAACCGAAAAGGGAAAGTTCTGGGCGTTGGATTAGGAGTAGGACTGACCGTACTGTGGCCTATGCTTTTCTATCTTTGTAAGAAAGGAGGTCAGGCCGTCATTCCTGCCGGCATGATTGTTACAGGAGTCTTTACTCTGGGCGACTATAACATCTATGCCCAATAACAGTGTCCTCCACCAGGATAATTAAAAATGGGAGCCAAAAGGGTTCCCATTTTATTTTTATATCTGAGCGCATAGACAAACTGCGGTATTTCTGTATTTTTGTACAGACAAATACGAGAAGAAATAATTTTCCTGGCAAATGAAAGAGTTTCCCAAGTGGGTACTTACCCAAGCATTTTTCAACATCATACCTGTCTTTTTGAGTGTATTCTTCCTCTTTGGTGGTCTGCACCCGTTTGGAACCAGCACAAACATCGTACTGTCGTTCCTGCTCTATGTGCTGACCAACCTGCTGTGGCTATTTCCCGCTCTGACCTTTTTCTTCGGTCTGGACATCTATCGGAGAGGCTGGTACTGGCAAGGTATAGCCATTCTGGCCTTGGGTAACGTGCTGACGATTTGTGACATTTTATTAATCATACTGCGCTAATATGAAAAGACCCCGCATTGTCGTATTGGACGGATATGCCGGAAACCCCGGCGACCTGTCGTGGGAACCGATGGAAGCCTTGGGCAACCTGACGGTATATCCGCGCACCGCTGCAGAACAGACTATAGCACGTTGTACTAACGCAGATATAGTAATGACTAATAAGGTCCGGCTTGACGCAAATGTGCTGTCTGCCCTCCCCTCCCTGCGATTCATCAACGTCCTGGCCACCGGTGTAAACGTGGTAGATGTAGCCGAAGCACGCCAACGCGGAATTGTGGTGAGCAACGTTCCTGCCTAT
Organism: Alloprevotella sp.; assembly: GCA_017478625.1. GTDB lineage: Bacteria > Bacteroidota > Bacteroidia > Bacteroidales > Bacteroidaceae > Alloprevotella. The sequence continues at coordinate 107,717 of JAFVDF010000016.1, read as the reverse complement.
TCGTCGCAAGCCGTAGCGCAGATGGCTCTGGCCCACTTGCTCAACGCCACCACTCACGTGGCCCATTATGTCCGACAGGTACGCGACGGACAATGGCAAAATCATCCCGACTACCCTTGCGACCGCCCGATAGTGGAGCTGGCAGGCAAACGACTCGGCATTGTAGGACTAGGCCATATCGGTATGTCACTGGCCTATATGGCTCTCGGTCTGCAGATGCAGGTGCTGGCCTACACCTCCAAACCTGCCACGCTATTGCCTAAAGGAATTGAGAAACGCGAACTTGACGCCCTCTTTCGCGAAAGTGATTTCGTATCACTCCATTGTCCGCTATGTCCGGAAACCGCAGGTATAGTCAGCCGTGAACGACTTTTCTCGATGAAGAAAGGGGCTATCTTAATCAACACCAGCAGGGGCGGACTCATAGATGAAGCCGCACTCATCGACGCATTAGAATGCGAACATCTCGGAGCCGCTTGCTTGGATGCTATTACGGAGGAGCCACCTAGCGCAACCAATCCACTACTCCACGCAAAGCACTGTCTGATTACGCCCCATATAGGTTGGACCAGCCGAGAAGCCCGGCAACGCCTGATGGATGTATCCGTGGCCAACTTACAGGCATTTCTAGAAGGACATCCTCAGAATGTGGTCTCATAACTCTGTTCAGACAATCCGCTTCATACATAAAAATCCCTCCAGCCTAAGGCGAAGGGATTTTTTCTATATCATGCGAGCCTACAACACAACCGGCTCAGCAGATTGTACTTCATTCATCGACGACAACGCGCAGTAAAGGTGCGAGTAGTGCCGTCTGGGAGTTGTACCCGGAAGGAAATAGAACCGTTGGGTAAACGGCGTCCCGTTTTAATCGTAGCTCTGTACCGGATACCCTGTCCCGGCTCAATGCCCAATATTGTGGCCGCGGGAGAAACTTTTACGGACGAATAACTGCAGGTGATATACGGTGTGATATCTCCGACATAGCGACTGCCACGATTGTATATATCCACAATCAGATAAGCAGGTTCTCCACTTTCAAGAATGCCGTTACGGTTATAATCGTCAAGATAAATATTTTCTATACTCAGCACGCCATAATCTCTACGATCCGAATAGACCGGACGGCTGTTCCGACGAGGCTGAGCCTGCGATTGATGCGTCCTGCTACGGTCGGCCTGTGATTCGGGCGAGGTAGCCGCAGCACCCACAGCAGCACCTGTAGCGGCACCTATGAGCGTACCGACATCCGAGCCTCGAGGCCCTCCAATTATACCTCCAATGGCAGAACCCACCATACCTCCCAAAAAGCCACCCGTTGCAGTACCGGCAAATTGGCTAGAAGAACAACTCTGCAAAGCCAGAACGCATGCAAACAATAAGAGCGTGTACTTTTTCATAACTATAGAGATTTGAATGATTATTTGACCACAATAACTAAATACTTGCTCACACTCCAAAAGCGGTCGGGGTCTTGGATACGAAGGGTGTATTCCTTATTGGAATCGCGATCAAGCGTGTAAGAATCGGCCGGATGACTCGTCAGAAGCTTGGCACTCTTCGAACGCAAAGGGATAACTTTTGTAACGCGGTAGTCAATTTTTGTAAAGTAGCTAGGGTTGAAGTTGGAAGAACGGAGCACTTCACCGTCTTCAAGTATATGAAGTTTCTTTAGTTCTTTCTTCAGGCCAAAAGCATAATAGGCTGTGTGCTGACGCTCGTCCTGCGCTTCAATAATCTTAGCCTGCTCTTCGTTACTCTGCGCTAACGAATTGACATTCTCATTGAGCGAACTGATTTGTTCACTTTGCTCCTGGATACGAATATCCTTCTTCTGCAGTTCTTCTTCCAGTGCGCTGATGCGCGCAGTCTTTTCATCCAACTGCTTCTGAAAATTATCAACCATCTCCTCGAGCGTAGATTTCATCTTGGTATTTGCGCCCTTAGAAGTACGGAGCTGTTCGCGCAGACTATCTATAAGTTTGCGATTGAGCTTCATCTTTTCCTGTATAAGTAAGATGTTGTCCACGATGGCCTGCTTCTGCGTTCCCTCGCCCTGAGCAATCTGCGTAGTAACTATTCCTTCTGCATCATTAATCTCTCGGAAACATTGCTGGATCTCATCTACCGTCTGCATCAAGTCATTAGTTTCATTCTTAGACTCTTCTAAGGCGCTACGCAAAGAATCTATCTGCTGAGCCATAGAGTCTTCGCCCGATTTTTTCTTTTGTAGCAAGGTATCGCAGGAAGCTACAGAAAGAAGGAAGGAAGAAAGGAAAAAGAAAATAAGATGTTTTACAATTTTCATAGTTACAAGTTTATTACGACAGGCTTTTGCCTATTGGTGCAAGCCTTGTGTCAGTTTATAAGTTTAGACTATTCTGAATCTACAGCGTTTAATTTTTGTTTTTTCGCGGAGCGACTGGCTCCCTCTACTATTATAACGAACTCTCCGCGTGGGGGATTCTGCTCAAAATGGCTTTGAACTTCCGACAGCGTACCACGGACGCACTCTTCGTGTAGCTTGGAAATTTCTCTGCATACGGCGCAAGCCCGCTCCCCGCCCCAAGCCTCGGACATTTGGCTTAAAGTCTTTACTACACGGTAAGGAGATTCGTAAAAAATCATTGTCCTGGCTTCATTGGCGAGTTCCGCCAGTCGGGAGAGACGGCCTTTTTTCTGGGGCAAGAATCCTTCAAACGTAAAGCGCTCACAGGGCAGTCCAGACACCGCCAGCGCAGGCACAAAAGCCGTAGGCCCGGGCAGACACTGTACTTCTACATTGTGCTCCACACAGGCCCGCACAAGCATAAATCCGGGATCTGAAATGGCCGGAGTACCCGCATCACTTATGAGAGCCATATTTTCACCTGCCGCCATACGCGCCGCAAAGGCGGCTGCCGTCTGATGTTCGTTAAACTTATGGTGCGAACAAAATTTAGCCTGAATATCGAAGTGTTTTAGTAGCATTCCACTCGTGCGCGTATCTTCTGCCAAAACCACGTCCACTTCTTTGAGAATGCGAAGCGCCCGCAACGTTATATCTTCAAGATTTCCAATAGGAGTAGGTACTAAATAAAGCATGCTGTTATCTAAAATTTCTGGGGCTAAATCAACCGAATTCAGCCCAGCGGAAAATTTTCTAAAAACCGAAAGTAAGCCTATTTTTTGGAAATTGCACACAAAAATCCAAAAATCGCGTTTTCCGACAGTACCGTCTAATTGCAGAATTTCCAGCCTGCAGGAATTTCTATAATATAGAAGTTGGAGGATTTGCCGATTTATTATACTTTTGCGCATAATTGCGTAGTGTGTCCCATTATGGCGCAAGAAAATTGCACCCTCTGAATTGTCCACGCTCGCTCACCCGTCTAGTCGCATAATAAATCTATAATTCTATCACATAATCGCTATGAATTTTACCTTGTTTGTCACGGTCATTGTGACAGGACTGGCGTTCGTAGGCTTTGTTTTGGTGCTGGCTAACCTTATCGCACCGAGAAGTTTCAACGCCCAGAAAGACGAGGCCTTTGAGTGCGGAATTCCTACACGCGGTCAAACTTGGATGCAGTTCCGTGTAGGCTACTATCTCTTCGCTATTCTCTTTCTGTTGTTCGATGTAGAAACGATGTTTCTCTTTCCATGGGCAGTAGTAATGCGTTCTCTAGGTCCGGCCGGCCTATTGAGCGCTTTGTTTTTCTTATTCATTCTAATTCTAGGTTTGGCCTATGCCTGGAGGAAAGGAGCATTAAGATGGCAATGAAACCTAAAAGACCAAAAATCAAAAGCATTCCCTACGAAGAGTTCAAAGATAACGAAACGTTAGAGCAACTAATCGATGAACTCAATCAGAACGGCGTAAATATTGCAGTACGCACGTTGGACGATTTATTTGACTGGGGACGCAGCAACTCCCTCTGGCCGCTCACTTTCGCTACCAGTTGTTGTGGTATCGAGTTCATGGCGGTCTGCGCGGCCCGCTACGATATCGCTCGCTTTGGGTTCGAGGTAACTCGCAATAGCCCACGCCAAGCCGACGTTATTCTGGTGAACGGCACCATAACACACAAAATGGCTCCCGTATTGCGCCGACTCTACGATCAAATGGCTGATCCGAAATATGTGGTTGCAATTGGCGGATGCGCTATTGCAGGTGGCCCGTTTACCAAATCTTACCACGTAGTGCAGGGTGTAGATAAAATTATTCCCGTAGATGTTTACGTACCAGGTTGTCCGCCACGTCCGGAAAGCTTCTTGTACGGAATGATGCAATTACAGCGCAAAGTAAAAGCCGAGCAATTCTTCGGCACTACAAACCGTAAGGAAGCGTCACCACTATCCTACAAGGAAGTGCGTCAGCAGGAAGACGAAATTATTAAGAACCAAGAACAAGCCTAACGGCTCAAATAACGGAATACGATATGGAAGACAACAAACAGAATGTAGCTGCTGAGACGCAGCCCGTTGCAAAACCCGTACAACCGAAACCAGCCGTTACACCCGCTCCTTCTCCTGCAGAAAACGAAGTTAAGGCTACGCTGGTAGAGCCAGAAAATCTTCATGCCGAACTGTCTAGACTTAAGCAAGAGGAAGAAATGGATTTCCTCGAACTTATCACAGGCGTGGACTGGGGAGAAGATGGTCTGGGCTGTATTTATAATCTTTGGTCCACCCAATCTGGAAAGCGCGCATATATTAAAAGTGTAACAACGGATAGAGAAAATCCTTTCCTCCCGTCTGTAGCCGATTTGTGGGACATAGCCAACATCTATGAACGTGAGGTGTTCGACTTCTACGGCATACGCTTCTTGGGCCATCCCGATATGCGTCGCGTATTTTTGCGCGAGGACTGGATTGGCCACCCTCTGCGGAAAGATGATAAGACCGAGGAGCAGAATGACCTACGTATGGACAATTTTCAGTTCGCTGATGTAACGAAGCAATACGACCGTGCTGAGGACGGAAGTATTAAGGAAACTGAAAATGTAGTCTTTACGCCCGACGATTACGTAGTCAATATTGGCCCGCAACACCCCTCTACGCACGGAGTTCTACATTTCCGCGTAGCATTGGAGGGAGAAAAAATCAAGAAGATAGATCCCATCCTCGGATATATCCATCGCGGTATTGAAAAACTCAATGAAAGCTACACCTATCCGCAGACTCTGGCTCTGACGGACCGTATGGATTATCTGGGCGCTATGCAGAGTCGCCACGCGCTATGTATGACGATTGAAAAAGCATCGGGCATAGAAGTAAGCGACCGCGTGCAGTACGTCCGCACCATTATGGACGAACTTCAGCGCATAGACTCACACATCCTTTTCTTCTCATGTCTCTGCCAAGACATGGGTGCCACGACCGCATTCCTTTATGGTTTCCGCGACCGCGAGCGTGTTTTGGACATCTTCGAGGAGACTTGTGGCGGACGACTCATATTAAATTATAATATGATAGGTGGCTTAGCTCACGACATCCACCCGAATTTCCAGAAACGGGTAAGCGAATTTATACCTTACATGCGTAAGAATATTAAGGAATACTATGACATTTTCGTAAACAATATCATCGCACGCAATCGTCTTATTGGCGTAGGCCTGCTAAGTAAGGAAGATGTCATCTCCGGAGGTTGCACAGGTCCTTCAGGCCGTGCTTCAGGTTGGCACAACGATGTGCGCAAACGGGCTCCTTATGCAGCTTACGACAAGGTGGACTTTAAGGAAATCATCCGTACTGAAGGCGACAGTTATGCCCGTCTGCTCAACCGTCTGGACGAGATTGAGGAGAGTTTGCATATCATTGAACAACTGGTGGATAATATTCCCGAAGGAACGTATCAGACAAAAACCAAGCCCATCCTTAAAGTGCCCGAGGGCGCTTATTACAGCGCCGTAGAAGGCAGTCGTGGCGAATTTGGTGTCTATCTGGAAAGCAAAGGCGATAAGACTCCCTATCGACTCCACTATCGCTCCACCGGACTTCCGCTTGTTTATATTATGGACAAGGCTTGCCACAACGAGCTCATCGCAGATATGATGGCCATCAATGGTACGCTTGACTATGTAGTCCCTGATATCGACAGATAACTCTATTCCGTGTAACCAAGAAATTATAAGAAACTACAATATGTTTGACTTACAGACTTGGACAACAGCGATACACACTTGGCTGACGGGTTTCATACCAGAATGGACCGCCATTTTGCTGGAGTCGGTAGTGGTGGCACTCATCATCATTACGCTCTATGCCGTTTTCGCTATTGCCCTAATTTATTTGGAGCGCAAAATCTGCGCTTTCTTCCAGTGCCGAATCGGTCCGAACCGTGTAGGTAAGTGGGGACTATTGCAAGTTTTCGGCGACGTATTCAAAATGCTCCAGAAAGAGATTATACGAATGCGTAAGTCCGACCGTTTCCTCCACGACCTTGCCCCGTATCTCGTCGTGACCGCATCTATGCTCACTTTTGCTTGTCTTCCATGGAACAAAGGTGGTCATATCATCGACTTCAATATTGGTATATTCTTCATGCTGGCGGTGTCCAGCATCGGCGTAGTAGGTATTCTGCTAGCCGGATTGGGAAGTAACAGTAAATATCCGATGATTGGAGCCATGCGTGCAGGAGCGCAGCTCATCAGCTACGAGATTTCCATCGGTCTGACTATGCTGACAATGGTGGCCCTTACAGGAACAATGCAAATCTCCGAGATCGTGCAGCAACAAGCCGACTACGGCTGGAACATCGTACGCGGACATCTGCCTGCACTTATTGCATTCCTTGTTTACCTTATTGCAGGCAATGCAGAGTGTAATCGTGGCCCGTTCGACCTACCTGAAGGTGAGAGCGAACTTACGGCCGGTTACCACACAGAATATTCCGGTATGCATTTCGGCTATTACTACTTGGCTGAATACCTTAACTTGTTTATTGCTGCAGGTATTGCATCCACCATTTTCTTGGGCGGTTGGGCACCCCTGCATATTGCAGGTCTCGACGGCTTTAACCATATAATGGATTTGATACCCGGATTCTTCTGGTTCGTAGGCAAAACCTTCTTTGTCGTATTCCTGCTGATGTGGGAACGGTGGACATTCCCCCGCTTGCGTATTGACCACATTCTTTCCTTAGAGTGGAAATACCTCATGCCTATCAGTCTGATCAATTTGTTGCTGATGGCTCTTGTCGTGGTACTCGGACTTGGAATTAACCTAAACTAAGCTGCCATGGAAAATAACAATTATATACAAGGACTCTTTGGAGGAATCAAGACGCTAATGGTTGGCCTAAAAACCACTATGCGCGAATTCTTCACCAAGAAGATAACAGAGCAATACCCTGAGAACCGCAACGAACTCGTTATGTTCGACCGTTTCCGCGGTAGTCTGGTAATGCCTCACAACGAGCAGAACGAACACAAGTGTATCGCTTGCGGTATTTGCTCTATGAACTGCCCCAACGGCACTATTGAGGTAAAGAGCAAGACTATCGAGACGGAAGACGGAAAGAAGAAAAAGATTCTTGACCGGTACATCTACGACCAGGGAATATGCATGTACTGCATGATTTGCGTACGCGTTTGTCCGCAGGATGCTATCAGTTTTGACCAGAGTTTTGAGAATGCCGTGTTTGACCGTTCTAAACTCATCAAGCAACTTAATCAGCCAGGAAGCAAGGTTCAAGAGCGCAAACCTGTGGCTCGCCCAGTAGCCCCCAAACCTGCAACCGATTCGTCTAACCCTCAGCCAACACAATCGTAATATATGGATTCACATAACATTATGTTTTTCATTTTGGCTGCTTTAATTTTGTTTTCGTCAATAGCCTGCGTGCTGACGAAAAGCATATTGCGTGCAGCCACCTACCTTTTCTTTGCTTTGGTAGGTACAGCTGGAATATATTTTATATTGGGCTACACATTCCTTGGAGCAGTCCAGTTGATGGTATATGCAGGCGGCGTAGTGGTACTATATGTCTTCGCAATCCTTTTGACGCGCGGACGCAAAGACCAGCTTAGCCAAAATACAAAAACAAAGATTTTTGCATCAGCCCTGCTTAGTCTGGCCGGATTAGGCATCTTTGTTTTCGCCATTTTGAAGGGGAATTTCGCTACGAATCCCCTTGCCGCTCCCAACGAGGGCATATTGAGTATGAATGACGTAGGCTCGAGTATGCTGTCAACAGGCGACAACGGATTTCTGCTTCCTTTCGAGGCTGTTTCCGTCCTATTGCTTGCTTGCATTGTAGCGGCCTTGGTAATTGCTCGTAAACGCTAAAATCTTGACGCTATGATACAAATTAATTGTCTCCTTATACTGTCTGCCATTATGATGTTCGCAGGAATTTTCGGATTCCTCACACGTCGTAGCACCCTAGCCATTTTGCTCTCTATCGAGTTGATGTTGAATGCTGCAGATATCAATTTTGCTGTTTTCAATAGGTTCTTATTCAGTGGACAGAACAACGATGGCTTCTTCTTTACGCTATTCTCCATTGCCATTACGGCAGCGGAAAGTGCAATAGCGATAGCGATTATGATCAATATATATCGCCATCTGAAAGATCTGTCGGCCGACAAACTAGATAAAATGAAGTGGTAAACCGCATAAAGAACGTAATATGGAAAATCAGTTTATATTCACACTTCTTATTCTGCTGCTGCCACTAGCCTCATTTCTTTTCTTAGGCTTGGCTGGACACAAGTTGAGTCATAAGGCCGCAGGACTCGTTGGAACCATCTGTTTGGGCATTGTAGCAGTGCTCTCTTACTATACTGCTATCCGCTATTTTGGTTCCCCACGGGTAGATGGAGCATTTCAGCCAGTTGTACCCATAAACATCTCGTGGCTTCCGCTTGGAAAACTATCCTTTGACATGGGTATCCTGCTGGATCCTATTTCCGTCGTAATGCTGATTGTCATTTCCACCGTCAGTCTGATGGTGCACATCTATTCTTTCGGCTATATGCACGGAGAACGCGGTTTCCAGCGCTATTACGCATTCCTGAGCCTCTTTACCATGTCTATGCTCGGGCTTGTAGTGGCCACAAACATCTTCCAGATGTATCTGTTCTGGGAACTTGTGGGAGTATCATCCTATCTGCTCATCGGATTCTTCTATACACTCAAACCGGCCATAGCCGCTTCTAAAAAAGCATTTATTGTGACGCGCTTTGCCGATATGTTCTTCCTGATAGGTATCCTTATTTACGGATTCTATACAAAGACATTTAGCTTCGACTTCACGGACGCAGAAAATGCGCGCAATATTGCAGGAGCCGCATTCATATTGCCGACAGCACTTTTCCTTATGTTCTTAGGAGGTGCAGGTAAGAGCGCCATGTTCCCGCTCCACATCTGGTTGCCGGACGCTATGGAAGGTCCTACTCCCGTAAGCGCATTAATCCACGCAGCCACGATGGTAGTAGCAGGCGTCTATCAAGTAGCGCGATTGTTCCCTCTTTGGATTCAATATGCGCCAGAGACGCTCCACGTTGTGGCTTGGATAGGTGCATTCACCGCATTCTATGCCGCTGCCGTAGCTTGTGCACAAAGCGACATCAAGCGCGTACTGGCCTTCTCCACTATCTCGCAGATTGCTTTCATGATGGTAGCACTCGGCGTATGTACAGAAGCAACCACGGGCCACGGACATGAGGGTAGCCTCGGTTATATGGCTTCCATGTTCCACCTGTTTACCCACGCCATGTTCAAGGCCACTCTGTTCCTTTGCGCAGGCTGTCTGATTCATGCAGTACACAGCAACGAAATGTCTATGATGGGAGGAATGCGCAAGTATATGCCCGTAACACACTGGACGTTCCTGATTGCCTGTCTCGCTATTTCCGGTATTCCACCCTTCAGTGGTTTCTTCTCGAAAGACGAGATCTTATCAGCCAGTTTCGCCTACAGTCCTGTAATGGGATGGGTTATGACCGGTATAGCTGCTATGACCGCGTTCTATATGTTCCGCCTATACTACGGAATCTTCTGGGGAACAGAAAATAAAGAGCACCACTCGGCCCACACTCCACATGAAGGTGGCTGGGTAATGACTTTCCCACTCATATTCCTCACTATCTTCACACTCGTAGCCGGTTTCATTCCGTTCGGTAAATTAGTGAGCGCCGATGGGCAAGCCTACGATTTCCTCGCACATTTCGATTGGAAACTTGGTGCCACCAGTTGCCTCATCGCGTTAGTCTCTATCGCACTGGCAACCTATATTTACAAAGGTGAAAAACAACCTGTGGCCGACAGGTTGCAGGCCGCTATGCCCAGATTACATAAGTGGGCCTACAAGCGTTTCTATCTGGATGAAGTGTACCAATATGTAACCCACCAGATTATCTTCAAGCATATTTCCAAACCACTGGCCTGGTTTGACCGCCACATTATTGACGGCTTCTTCAACTTCCTTGCGTGGGGCACTCACGAGCTTGGATTTGAAATCAGAGGCTTCCAAAGTGGCTCTATCCAGAAGTACGCATTCATCTTCTTGCTCGGAGCAATTGTTTTGATATTTATTATGATTCTTTAAACTATCCACGACCATGAACTTCTTATCAATATTTGTACTGATACCGTTACTGATGCTTCTCGGGTTGTGGCTCGTGAAGGATCAAAAGGGCATTCGGAGCGTAATGGTAATCGGAAGCACTGGCTTACTTATCCTTTCGGTTGCCTTGACCGTACTGTTCCTTCAGGAGCGTGCGGTAGATCCCACCTCGCCGATGCTATTTACTGCATCGTTCGATTGGATTGCCCCGTTGCATATTAAATATTCCGTAGGTGTCGATGGCATTTCAGTAGCCATGCTGTTGCTTTCGTCCATTATCGTATTCACCGGTACGTTTGTATCGTGGAATATGAACAAAGAATACTTCCTTTGGTTCACACTCTTATCGGCTGGTGTGTTCGGCTTCTTCATAAGCATTGATATGTTTGCCATGTTTATGTTCTATGAGGTGGCGCTGATTCCCATGTACTTACTTATCGGTGTGTGGGGTACTGGCCCGAAAGAATATGCCGCCATGAAACTGACGCTGATGCTGATGGGCGGTTCCGCATTCTTAATGTGTGGTATTTTCGGAATATTCTACGGTGCCGGCGGACAGACTATGAACATCATAGACATAGCCAACCAGCTCAATGGTGCACATGTCATTGATTTGGCCCAGCAACATATTTGGTTCCCGCTTACTTTTGCCGGTTTCGGAGTCCTTGGGGCGCTCTTCCCCTTCCATACTTGGAGCCCCGATGGTCACGCTTCTGCGCCAACCGCAGTATCTATGCTGCACGCAGGTGTATTGATGAAACTGGGAGGATATGGCTGTTTCCGCATTGCTATGTACCTGATGCCCCAGGCTGCACAGGATTTGGGCTGGATCTTCTTGATTCTTACTGGTATCTCCGTGGTATATGGTGCTTTCTCGGCCTGCGTACAGACCGACCTTAAGTACATCAACGCCTACTCCTCTGTATCCCACTGTGGCCTCGTCTTGTTTGGCATTTTGATGATCAATCAAGTGGCCGCCACGGGTGCTGTGCTTCAGATGCTCTCGCACGGTTTGACTACGGCATTATTCTTTGCACTGATTGGTATGATTTACGGACGGACACATACGCGCGACATCCGTGAAATGACCGGTCTGATGCGTATTATGCCCTTCCTGTCAGTCTGTTATGTCATTGCGGGACTTGCCAACCTCGGCCTGCCAGGATTCAGTGGCTTTGTAGCCGAGATGACCATATTTGTAGGCTCCTTCGCGCAGGCTGATACCTTCCATCGCGTGCTTACCATTGCAGCGTGCACCAGTATCGTCGTGACAGCGGTCTATATCCTTCGTCTGGTTGGAAAGATTTTGTATGGTGTTTGTACCGACGAGCATCATCTCAAATTATCCGACGCTACGTGGGAAGAGCGTTTTGCTGTCATCTGCCTCATCTTCTGCATTGCAGGACTGGGTACGGCCCCGTTCTGGATAAGCAACTTGATAGACGGCGGCGTAGCTCCGATAATAAGCAATATTACGAAGTTCACGGCCGATGCTTCACTGAATCCGTTTATGTAGAATCTCGCTGAAAAGAATAAAGATATATATGGATTACTCACTATCTTCATTAGACTACTCGCAGTTCCTTAATATGCGCGAGGAGTTGAGCCTGATGCTCGTTATCCTCCTGGTGTTTGTGGCCGACCTGTTTCTCTGCAAGGAGCCCAAGGACGGCGAGTCCCTTTCCGCACAGAAAAAATCGCCTATTGCGTGGGTGACGCTGACGCTCTTCACAGTCCATACGCTTATCAATCTGTTGCCCTGCCTTAATGGCTCGATGGACACAATAAGCGCATTTGGCGGTATGTACCAGCACACGGCTATGATGACCGTGGTAAAATCCGTCTTAAACGTCGGCACACTCGTTGTGTTCCTTATGGCGGGCGGTTGGCTTAACCGAGAGGAGAATCGGGTAAAGCGTGGCGAGTTTTACACCATCACGCTGTTTACCTTGCTGGGCATGTACTTTATGATCTCAAGCGGACATTTTCTTATGTTCTTCATAGGGCTGGAAATGGCCAGTGTGCCAATGGCCGCCTTAGTAGCATTTGACAAATATCGCTATGAGAGCGCCGAAGCCGGTGCTAAGTTCGTCTTGCTTGCCATCTTCTCCAGTGGTCTGCTCCTATACGGAATCTCGCTCATATATGGTGCTACGGGCACGCTCTATTTTGAGCGGCTTCGCTTGGCCTTCTCAGCCGATTCGCTGATAAACCTTATCGGCCTTACGTTCTTCCTGACGGGTATGGGCTTTAAGATAAGTCTGGTTCCCTTCCACCTGTGGACCGCTGACACCTACCAAGGAGCACCTACCGTAGTGACGTCGTACCTCAGCGTTATCAGTAAGGGCAGTGCAGCCTTTGTACTGTTCACCGTGCTCGTTAAAGCTTTCGGTGCAGACGACTTGGCAGTAGAATGGAACCGCGCACTCTTCTGGATTATTATCGTAACCATTACCGTAGCCAACCTTTTTGCCATCCAGCAGCAGAATCTGAAACGCTTTATGGCATTCAGTGCCATCTCGCAAGCCGGTTATCTCGTGTTAGGTATTATGGGTGGCACAGCGCAAGGTCAGACCGCGCTCGTCTATTATCTGCTCGTTTATATGGCCGCCAACCTCGGTGCATTTGCCGTTATAAACGTCATAGAGCAACAGAGTGGAAAGATACGCATCGATGATTACGACGGACTCTATAATACGAATCCGAAATTATCCTTCCTAATGACGCTATGCCTCTTCTCCCTTGCGGGCATACCGCCATTCGCCGGAATGTTCAGTAAGTTCTTTATTTTCATGGCAGCCTTCAACGCGGGCTATCCCTGGCTCGTACTGATTGCCTTGATTAATACTGTACTTTCCCTCTACTATTACCTGCTCATCGTCAAGGCCATGTACATTAAGACCAATGCCTCCCCGATTGCCACATTCCGCTCGGACAACGGCACTCGTGCGGCACTCGTCATCTGTACGCTTGGCGTGGTACTCTTCGGTATAATGGGCGTATGCTATTCCTATATCGATTCCCTCAGCATCCTCTAAAAAGAAAACTCACCACATAATTTCTTTTTCGCTTAGAAAGCCGGCGGACCATTACAGGTTCGCCGGCTTTCTATATAGCAACCTGCAATGCGGGTCTGCAGTCCTGCTTCTGCCTCCAGCCATACTGCCATTCCGCAATTAGCCAAGGGGGAAGTACCCCAGTACAGTCCTCAGGCACAGATTACATAATGGAATTGTTGCCTCGCAACAGGAAGAAGCCTCCTCGCCCTGTCCTTTTGCCTCCCACGATTCAGCTACCATTCGCCCTATCAGCACCTTTCGCCAACATTTTCAGTCAGAAAATGTTGGCGCATAATGATACGCTCCGATTCGCTTATGCAATTTCAAAATTCCCTTATGCAATTTTGAAATTCAATACTACAATTTTCCGATTCCATAATGCAATTTGCGCGTCGCATAATGGAATTTTCCGGCTCTCAGTGCGGGCATTGAAAAAAGTCTGCCCGAGACAAACGCCCGGACAGACTTATCAGTCAGCAGATGCAGACCGCTCTATTTTGTAACGGAGTAAGGCATCGCCTTGAGGCTTGTGCCACGCTGGAGGTTGGGTTTGTCGGTCATCTCAAAGTCCAACTTAACCCCTTTCAGCAGGTCAAAGTGTTCCAGATAGTTCTTGTCGTACGACTTACCATTCAGCCGAAGCGTATCGACATAGAAATTCTGTTGCGAGTTATTGGGCGCGGCTATCTCTACATTCTTGCCGTTAGGCAAATGGATAACAGCATGCTGGAAGAGGGGCGCGCCGAGAGCATATTGCGTTGTACCCGGACAGACGGGATAGAAGCCGAGCGCAGAGAACACATACCAGGCACTGGTCTGTCCGTTGTCTTCATCACCGCAATAGCCGTCTGGGTTCGGCGTATAGAGTTTGTCCATTACTTCACGCAGGCGCAACTGTGCTTTCCAGGGTTGTCCGGCCCAATCGTAGAGATATATGAAGTGCTGAATAGGTTGGTTGCCGTGAGCATATTGGCCCATATTCATAATCTGCATTTCCCGAATCTCATGAATCACTTGTCCGTAATAAGAATCGTCGAATACCGGCGGAAGCGTAAAGACGCTGTCCATCTTATTGGCAAACGCTTCACGCCCTCCCATCAGGTCCATCAGACCTTTGACATCGTGGAAGACGCTCCAAGTATAATGCCACGCATTTCCCTCGGTGAAGACCCCACCCCACTTATAGGGAGAATAAGGTGCCTCGAATTTTCCGTCAGCCTGCTTGCCTCGCATCAGCCCACTTGTGGCGTCAAAGAGGTTGCGGTAATTTTGTGTGCGTTGCTCTAAGATTTTGATGTCGTTCTTCGACTTTTTGAGCGACTTCGCCATCTGAAGAATGCACCAATCGTCGTAGCAATATTCCAAGGTACGTGCGGCGCTCTCGCGAATATCTATATCACACGGTACATAGCCCAAGCGGTTGTATTCCTCAAACCCAAGCCGACCTGTGGAGGACACATCCGGGTGCACATGGTTCGCACTGGCTATGAGTCCTTCGTAAAGCAACTCCGGACGGCTGACGCGCACCCCCTTGATATAGGCGTCGGTCAGCACGCTGGCCGAGTTGTTACCCACCATACAGCCACGATGGCCGGGGCTAGCCCATTCAGGGAAGAAACCGCTCTCCTCATAGACATGGAGCAAGCCTTCCTGCATCTTCAGGCTCTCGTCAGGATAGACAAGGTTCAAGAGAGGGAAGAGACAGCGGAAAGTGTCCCAGAAACCCGTGTCGGTGTAGAAATAGCCTTTATGGATTTTTCCGTCGTGGGGACTGTAGTGTTGTGGCTCGCCGTTCTCATCGAATTCATAGAAACTGCGTGGGAAAAGCAGGCTCCGATAGAGACACGAATAGAAGGTGCGAAGTTGGTCGGTAGTGCCACCGGTCACTTCGATACGGCCCAAGACATCATTCCAGGCCTTGTGTCCTTGTTCCTTTATGGCTTCAAAGGATTGGCCCTTTACTTCTTGTAAATTGCGCTCCGCCTGCGTCTCGCTGATAAAGGAGGACGCCGTACGCACAATGACAGGAGTCTCTCTCCCAGTCGTAAAACCGACTACGGCCAAGGCATGGTCAGACAGAATCTTTGGCTGACCGGCCACAAGCGTGTCGCCGTCGGAAGTGGCTATGTAACTAAACGGACGGTCGAACTCTGCAATAAAATAGTTCTTGAAATTGTCCGTTACTCCACCACTGTTGCGCGTAGAATAGCCTACAATACGATTTTTTTCGGGCTGAATCTCCACACAAGAACCGCGGTCGAAAGCATCGAGCACGACAAATGCGTCGGACGTATTGGGAAAAGAGAAACGAAGTATGGCGGCCCGACTCGTCGGAGCCACCTCGGCTGTTACATCATAATCGGCCAGATAGACGCGATAATAGTAGGGCCTTGCCTCCTCGGCCTTGTGGCTGAACCAACTGGCCCGGGCGTCCTCCTTATAGAGGGGAGCACCTACCACAGGCATCAAGGAAAAAACGCCATAGTCGTTGATCCACGGACTGGGCTGATGGGTCTGTTTGAAGCCCCGTATCTTCTTGGCCCCATAAGTGTATTGCCAACCATCACCGTTAGGACCAGTCTGCGCAACCCACGCATTCATTCCCCAAGGCGTGGCTATGGCAGGATAGGTATTGCCGGTGGAGAGTTCAAACGAGGATTCGGTGCCCACCAGCGGGTTTACATACGCTGCAAAATCGGTCTGGGCAGAGAGTGCTGTACACATCAACAGACCGCATAGCGAAAGCAAGATTTTTTTCATAGACATTAGTTGTCAGTATAAGAGTTTTGATGAATTGAATTATCCTTTTTTTATGGCAGAAATTCCAGCGTGCCGCCCTGACGCAGTAGTGCATCCTCTATATAGGTGGCCCTGTTCTTTTTCCCATTGAAGCGATGATGCCGAAAGACTTGTCCGCCCACCGCACCAGGCGCCTTTATCTCAAGGCTTTTGTCTGAGGAAAGATGTATCTTGGCCTGCTCAAAAAGAGGCGCGCCCAGTTCGTAGCGACCATCTGCCGCATCAACCGGATAGAAGCCTAGGGCAGAAAGTACGTACCACGATGACATCTGACCGCAATCTTCGTTGCCACAAAGACCGGCTGGATTGTTCTGATATAACTCACCCATAATCTGACGCAAGTAACGTTGCGTTTTCTCAGGTTTTCCGACAGCGTTGTAGAGGTATGCCACATGATGGCACGGTTCGTTGCCGTGAACATATTGTCCAATCATTCCCGTAGAGAACAGCGGTAATTCGTCGTCAGCACTTGGGGCTGAAGAGAAGAAACAATCCAACTTGCTCTCAAAGGCTTTTTTTCCACCGGACAGACGTATCAGACCGGATACATCGTGGGGTACGAACCAAAAGTATTGCCACGCATTGCTCTCACAGATATGTGGGGTATAAGCCTCGGGGAAAAAGTCGGCCTGATACTGCCCCTGGCTGTTGCGAGGCACAAAGAAATCGCTCACTGGCTCGTACAAGTTCTTGTAATACTGTGCGCGCAGGGCAAACACCTTCGCTATGCTGTCCTGACCGAGATGTCGGGCCAAGCGAGCAATACAAGCGTCGTCGTAACTATATTCCAGCGTACGCGAAAGCGACCAGTCGTCGCTGTTCATAGCCTTTCCGCCGTCATAAGGTATATAGCCGTATTTCAGATACTTGTCTATGTCGCGATATGAGGTATCGGTGGCTGTGCGGACGCAGGCCTCTAACACCTCGACAGGGTTGGCGCTTGTCAGGCCTTTCAGACAGGCATCCACCAATACGGGAATAGCATGATAGCCTATCATCATATCCGTTTCGCTCCCTTGAAGTGGCCATACAGGCAGGCGCCCGTGTTGTTTCTCAAAGGCAAGGAAAGACTGCACAAAGTCATTGACGCGCTCGGGGCAGATAAGCGTATAAAGCGGGTGGGCCGCACGGAACGTGTCCCAAAGAGACAGCGTAGAGTAGTTTGTCCATCCATTTGCGATATGGACCTTGCCGTCTGGACCGCGATAACCTCCATCTACATCCGAATAAATGGTGGGCGCACTAAGGGCGTGATAGAGTGCGGTATAGAAAATCGTGTCCTGCACAGGCTTTTCCGTCTGTATCTCTATGCGGCTGAGCAGTTCGTCCCATTTACGCTGCACCAACCTGCGCGTACGGTCAAAATCAATTATCGGACATTCGGCCTCAAGGTTCTTACGAGCCCCCTCCACACTTACGGGCGACAATGCCGTGCAGACCGTAAGGTTGCGCATAGGCAAATCGAACGACAAGTGAACTACACCGTGCTGAAAGAGCGAGTCGCTTTGAAATTCCATGCTCTTGACAGGCGATGAAAAACGTGTGCGGAAAAATACTTTCTGGTTACGGGCCCATCCATCGGAGAAGCGCCAGCCCTCAATAGTAACACTGTCCACCTGCCTTATCTCACACTCCAGCGTGCGGTCCCAGTTCATGGCTTTCGCGAGGTTGAGAATTACCAGACCCTGCGACGTCGGAAAAGTGTAACGTTGCACTCCTACACGCTCCGTAGCCGTCAGTTCTACATCTATATCGTAGTCACTGAGACGCACACGATAATAGCCGGCTTCGGCCTGCTCCTCAGCATGAGAAAAACGCGAATGAACACCCAGTGGCTCGGCCGACTTGCGAATTGGGGTGCTGACCGGCAAAAACGATATATCGTACAAATCTCCCGCGCCCGTGCCCAGCAAATGAGTATGGCTGAAGCCTGCTATCGTAGAGTCGGGATAAAAATAGCCCGCTATTCTGTCCCAACCCGGTAAGCCGTTATCCGGCGAAAGTTGTACCATCCCAAAAGGCGACTGTGCGCCAGGATAAGTATTGCCTGTAAAATCAGTACCGATAAAAGGATTTACAAACTCAGCATAATGGTGCAATTTTCCTGTATTCTGCGCAAAAGAAAACGAAGAGCCGAACAAGAAAATGGCATAAATCAATAAGAGGAAGAGCCTCCTCCACAACGTCGTAGGATTGGTCTTTTTCATAGTTTAGCAAAGGTAATGATTTTTCAGGATATAGATATCAACCGACCAAATATGTGTATATAAAAATAGACAATAATCGCAAGGCTTTTGGGTAGTGGGAAGAGCACAAAAAAATGTACTATGAACTCAACGATTTATACCTCATTTTTGCAGAATAGGCCCATTTTTGTGCAACAACTTTTCAGGCAAGACAGAACGGGCTTGATTTTTCAGATTTCCACTCTTAATTTTTCTTTAAATCTTTTGCTGAATCCTAATTTAGGTTTACTTTTGTTCATTGCATAATGCAATTTTACCACAAAAGATGGTTATCAATATGTAAATCTATTGAACCAAATTATAATCAAAATAAAATTTAATTATCAATCATCTGTAATTATTTTAAGTTAAATCCTATGAAACATGTTAGCATGTTGCTGCTCTTTGCGCTTATGGGTACCGGAGGCATGAATGCCGCTTCCGCAGACTCCAAAGCCGTAAAAGAAGTTCAGCAAACGCAGACTGTGCGCGGCACAGTAAAACTTGCTACAGGAGAGCCTGCATCGGGCGCCACAGTCGTTGTCGTTGGAACTAAGACGATGGCAATTGTGGACGATAACGGTGCTTTTACTCTTAGAGGAGTTCCTGCTGGCGCAACACTAAAGATTGGTCTCATCGGCTACGCTACTCAGAACGTTAAAGTCACTGATAATGTAGTGAATGTAGTGCTGGAAGAAGCAGAGAATACTTTGAACGAAGCCGTTGTTACTGCCATGGGTATTGTACGTAAAGAAAAATCTCTGACGTATTCTACTCAGCAAATTAAGAGTGATGACATCATGAAAGTGCAGGATGTCAATTTTGTAAACTCTATTGAAGGTAAAGTCGCAGGTATTACCATTACCCCAAGTGCCGGTGGTGCCGGTGGTGCCTCTAAGATTACGCTTCGCGGTGTTAAGTCTATTCTTGGAAGTAGCGATCCTCTGATTGTCGTGGACGGTGTTCCTATGACAAACTCGGTATCTGGACAGATTAACTCCCTAGATATAAACTACGGCCAGTCTGAAGGTGGTGACGCACTCTCCATGATTAACGGTGACGATATTGAATCTGTCAATATCCTGAAGGGTGCCAACGCTGCCGCACTATATGGCTCAGCAGCTGCTAATGGTGTTTTGATGATTACCACAAAGAAAGGTAGAGAAGGTCGCCTAGATGTAAACTTTACATCCAATGTAACTTTCGAAAAGCCTCTTCTCCTGCCAGAAATCCAAAACATTTATGGTGCTTCCGTTACCCCATCCACAGGTGGTCTCTATTCTTTGGGAACATCTTCTTGGGGCGGTCGTGTAGCAGAAACTCCAGTGCTTGCATTTGATGCTACAAACGCCGGTCTAGAGAACTATACCTCTGCACAGACCCACGGTGTTCATCTGCGCAATTATGGCAACGACGATGTCAACGACTTCTATCGTCTAGGTGTTACCGCCAATAACTCAATAGCTCTATCTGGCGGTACGGATAAAATCAAGTCCTATTTCTCTTATGCTAACTCACACGCAAAAGGAATGATTGAAGAAAACACTTACAATCGTAATACTTTTGCATTCCGCCAAAGTTATAAACTGTGGGACCGCGTGCAGATTGACGCTTCCTTAAACTATGTACAGACCGTAACGAAGAATCGTCCTGGTGGAGGTCGTATCTTAAACCCAATATACCACCTATACACTGCTCCTCGTAACATTGACATGGCTTACTACCGCAACAATTACGCTGCACAAGGCCAATGGTTCTCCGGCAACCAGTCTATTTATCGCGCAGTGGACACCTCTAACATGATAGATTATATGTGGTGGGATCCAGACTGGTCAACGTTTGACGAAAACGTACAGAATACTCAGATTCAAGATATGCGCTACATCTATGACGGCACAGTTGTACAACCAGGTGGCGGTGTTCTTTACGATTACGTTTCTATGAACATCCCATTAACAGGTCCTATGCAACAATGGGCTTATACCGCAGCAGCGCAGAACAACCCCTATTGGCTGACTCGTCAGAATGTATCCAAGCAAAAAGAAGACCGCGCATACGGAACCTTTACCGGAAAAGTAAATCTCTTAGACGGATTAAGCTTCCAAGGCCGTGTAAGCTTTGACCATTCTTGGTACACAAATGAATCCAAGCGCTACGCAACTACCTATCTGGCTGCGTCTATGGAAAACTATGGTCGCTATTGGTATAGCCATTCTCGTGCAACTGAGATTTATACTGACTATCTCCTCTCATACGACAAAGTTTTTGGAGAAGACTGGAGCGTAAGCGCAACCGCTGGTTGGGTTGGGCATGTAACTAAGGGCCGCACTGAAAGTTCCAATGTAACAAGTGCAACCTATTATGATGGCAATCGTCGTCAACTTTATGACGCTGTAAATGTCTTTGAGGTTAGTTCCGGCGGACCTGGCGTAACAAGCACAAGCCGTTCCAGCAATTGGGACAAAGCTGCTCTTGTAACTGCTCAATTTGGATGGAAAGATATGATATATTTGGATGGCTCTTATCGTCGTGACTGGTATCGTGCTTTCCGCCAGTTTAAAGATCGTGGAACTCCCGACAATTACGGATACTTTGGCGTAGGTGCTTCTGCAATACTTTCATCTCTCTTCAAGATGCCAGAGCCTATCAGTTATATGAAGTACCGCTTATCTTACTCTGAGGTAGGTAACTCCATTCCTAATATTGTGTACTCTTCAGCCTCTGTGAATTTGTCAACTGGAGCAATGACCTCAAACACATTTGCTCAGTTCAAAAATCCTCGTCCTGAGAAATTAGCGTCTTTCGAGACTGGTTTAGAAATGTTGTTCTTCAATCAAAATCTAAACTTAGACGTTTCTTTCTACAACACAGTATCTAAGAATCAGTACATGATAGCAACTAATGCTTCTGGTCTGAGTGAGCCTGTAAATAGTGGTCGTATTCGCAACCGTGGTGTTGAGATTACACTTGGCTACAACTTCCGATTTGGTGAAGACTGGCGCTGGAAAACGCAAGCAAACTTCTCCTATAACAAAAACAAGATTATTGAGACCGTTTATGAGCCTCAAACAGGAAAAGAAAAACTTGTATATTCTGATGTAGCAGGTGTACGTGTCCGTTATCGTGAAGGAGGTTCCGTAGGCGATATGTATGTAACTGACTTCCAGTACAACGAAGATGGCACATACAAGGTTACAAGCGACAATCTTCCTCTGCTTGAAACCGAAAAGAATAAAGTCTATGGAAAGTATATTGGTAATATGAACTCCAATTATCAACTTGGTTGGAGCAATACCATCTCCTTCAAGGATTTCCAACTCTATTTCTTGATTTCTGGCCGTATCGGAGGTAAGGTTATATCTCTGACTGAAGCTGAATTAGATCGTATCGGTAATTCTCAGCGTTCTGCTGAAGCACGCCTCTATGCAGAGGCCAATAATCTCCGCACTCCTAGTGGAAAATTAGCCATGTATTTGCCTGATGGTAGTAACCGCTTAGTGGACATTGAGTCTTATTATCGTTATATAAGCCGTAACTGCCCAGGAAACTACGTTTATAATGCCACCAATTTCCGTTTACGCGAACTCTCTCTAGGTTACACATTCCGTAACCTCATTGGCGAAAATAAGAACTTGACGCTCTCGTTCATTGCACGTAACTTGTTCTTCCTTTACAAAGACAGCCCAACAGATCCAGATATTTCTCAATCTACATCTCGCGGTCTGGCAGCTTTTGAGAACTTCACATTGCCGTCAACACGTTCTTATGGTATTTCTTTGAAACTTAATTTCTAAATCTACGAAAATGAACGCTAAAAAAATTCTATTATATCTACCGGTTACATTCGTAGCATTTGGTCTTGCATCTTGTCTCGATTATGATGAGCCAGGTGACAACTTTAATTCCACTACACATACAATTGACGATGTTGTCTATCATGGCAAGGCCGACAGTATTCCTGTTGAAGCATGTAAAACTGAAGCTAATTTAAATGCAGCCTTGAATAATATTAGTGATGCTTTCGATGCTTTCCATGGAGGTGTGTATGGACTTCGTGGCGGTAAAGATGGCGGAACTCCAGTAGAACATGCATACCAATATGTATTTACCAACTCCGTAGACGGATGGGCTCAATGGGGTATGATACCTCACCAGGATTTTGCATATGGCGATGATAAATTAAGTTGCTATCACACTGCATATAATGGTGGCCCGTGGAGTGGTTTTATCTCTGTCAAGAACGGAGCTGTACCTTTGCTCAACCATCCTGACGTAGATTCTATTCCAGAAATCAAGGCTTTGGCTTTGCTTTTCTTTGACTTTGCTGCCGTTGAAGCCATTGATATGTATGGAGCTATGCCTTTCTTGGATTATAAATCAAACAAGCAGGAGTCTCCATTTAATTACGATAACATCTTCACGGTTTATCTTAACGTTGAGGCTAATGTAGATACTATCGTTGATCGTCTGAAGAATTACGAAAGTCGTCCAGACTGGTATCAGAATAAGGTTGATCAGTTATTGCTAAACCGTTTCCCCTTCTGGAGTCCTACAGAATATTCAGCACGCAAGATGGATATGCTTGTTAGAATGGCTAATTCGCTAAAACTTCGCATAGCCATGCACTTAACTCGTATCATCCAGGTTGATGAAGACCTCCAGCGTATTGCTGCAGATGTTGACGATGGCGTTTGTCGTAAGTGGGCTGAAGAGGCCATACGCGACGGCGTAGTTGAAACGTATGCACAAGAGATTAAGGTTGACCCCATTTACGATGTGAACTTCAATCCGCTTCATATGATTATGAATGTATGGAACGACCAGCGCATCAGTGCTTCGCTTGAATCTCTGCTGACCAGTCTGAACCATCCTTATCTCACTTATCTCATAGATAAGAACTTCGCAGATATTTTGAATGAACAAACCGGAGAAATTCTTCCTAAAGGTTCCCGCAATGTCGGCATCCGCGATGGACAGCGTACGGGATTTGGCCAAGCTCTTGGTGGAAATCAGTATGTAGCATTTAGCCGTTTCTCTATGAGTGGAGACATTGATCAGCCCAGTCTGACTGGTCATGAATTCCCCTTCTACATTGTAAAATTGTCTGAAGTTGAATTCTTACGTGCTGAAGGTGCAGTACGTGGATGGGACATGGGTGGAACGGCTCAGGATTTCTATGAAGCTGGTATCCGTCACGCTAGCCTATTGCGTCATGAAAGTCCAGATGCCAATTACGATGCACTTATAGAAGCATATCTTGCTCAGACAGCTCCGACGGCGTTTACCTGGACTGATCCGCTCGGCATTGCCGACGACGAACCCAGTACAACGTTAATCGGTGTTGCCTGGGATGAGGCAGATGATAAGGAGACTAAGCTGGAGAAAATTATCACCCAGAAATACATTGCCCTACTTCCCACAAGCCCAGAAATGTTTGCTGAGTTACGCCGCACAGGCTATCCAAAACTCTTTAAAGTGCTCAATCCGGAAGACGGCGATGGAAGTCTCCATTATGGCGACATTATTCGTCGTGCAATATTCCCTGGAAGTTCTGACGCTGATATTCGTGATATCCAAGAGACCGGTATCGAAGCTCTTGGAGGTCCCGACAAGCAAGCCACTCACCTATGGTGGGATCCGGCTTCAGTAACAAGCAATTTCCCCAACTATTAGTAATAGTTGATACCTGTAAAAATCCCCACAAATTTCTGTGGGGATTTTTTATTTTATCGGGTTTTGAAAATCGCTGGTTGGTTTTATAATGTCTATGAGAGGCTACATGAGGAAAATTATATAATTTAGCAAAGTGATTACATCCTTCCCTGAAATGAAAAGAATAATATATAATGCAGTACAAATGGAATTTCAAGTCGTTCGAAGCAGCGGATGATTCAGCTGCCCGACATTTGGCTGAAGAGGTTGGAATAAATCCCAACTTAGGACCACTTCTGCTCGAACGTGGCTTTAAGGACTCGGCACAAGTAAAGCGATTTTTCCGACCACAGCTGACGGAATTGTTTGATCCGTTCTTGATGAATGATATGCAAATAGCCGTCCAGCGCCTTAATATGGCCATGGCTCACAAGGAGCGTATTCTGATTTATGGCGACTACGATGTAGATGGCTGTACAGCCGTTGCGTTAGTCTATAAGTTCTTATTCCGCTACTATTCCAACCTTGATTTTTATATTCCGGACCGCTACGAAGAAGGCTATGGCATATCCCGTAAAGGTGTTGATTATGCCTATGAAACAGGAGTTAAACTAATCATCGTTCTTGATTGTGGAATCAAAGCTATTGACGAGATTGGTTACGCAAAGAGTCTTGGCATTGATTTTATTATATGTGACCACCACGTTCCAGACGAGATTCTTCCACCGGCTGTAGCCATCCTCAATCCGAAGCGATTAGACAACACTTATCCTTGCGATAGCCTGTCTGGCTGTGGAGTTGGTTTCAAGTTTATGCAGGCCTTTGCCTCAAACAATGGCATAGAGTTCAACCAACTTATGGAATTGCTGGATCTTTGTGCCGTAAGCATAGCCACCGACATCGTGCCCATTATGGGTGAAAACCGCATCCTGGCCTGGCACGGATTAAGGCGTCTGAACAGCAACCCTTCCGTTGGCCTTCAGGCGATAATTGAATTGTGCGGTTTGTCTGAGCGCGAACTCACCCTGAACGACATTATTTTCAAAATCGGGCCCCGCCTAAATGCGGCAGGCCGTGTACAGAATGGTTCGGGGGCTGTCCAGCTACTTATAGAGCAAGATTATTCTGCCGCCACGGAGATGGCACAGCGCATCAATATCTTCAACGAGATGCGCAAGGACTTGGACCGTCGCATCACCGAGGAGGCCATCGAGCATGTAAAGCAAATTCCTGATATAGATAAACGGCGTGGATTTGTAGTCTTTAATCCCGAATGGCACAAAGGCGTTATCGGTATTGTGGCCAGCCGACTGACCGAACAGTATTACAGGCCCGTCGTAGTGCTTACCGAAAGCGAGGGGCTTGCTACCGGCTCTGCGCGCAGTGTTTCTGGATTTGACGTGTACAAGGCTGTGCAGAGTTGCGAAGACCTGTTGGAAAATTTTGGCGGACACACTTATGCGGTAGGCCTGTCTTTAAAGGTGGAAAAAGTCCCTGAGTTTACACGCCGATTTGAAGAATATGTGGAAACATACATATCTACTCAGCAGGTACAACCCACACTCGACATTGATGCCACGCTTGATTTCAAGGATATCACTTTTGATTTTTATCGTCAGATACGCCGGTTTGCCCCCTTCGGGCCCGAAAATCAACGTCCGATATTCTGTACCCACCATGTGTACGACTATGGAACCAGCAAGGTAGTGGGCCGAGGTCAGGAGCATATCAAACTCGAACTGGTGGACAATAAGAGTACCAACGTACTCAATGGTATTGCCTTCGGACAAAGTAGTCAGGCGCGCTACATCAAGACCCGCAGGGCGTTTGACATATGCTATACCATCGAAGAAAACTCCCACAAGAAGGGAGATGTGCAGTTGCAAATCATTGACATACGCCCCTGCGAGTAAAAGGCCC
This sequence comes from Alloprevotella sp., assembly GCA_017478625.1. Classification (GTDB taxonomy): domain Bacteria; phylum Bacteroidota; class Bacteroidia; order Bacteroidales; family Bacteroidaceae; genus Alloprevotella. Next base: position 81,510 of record JAFVDF010000016.1, on the reverse strand, counting down.
TGCACTCCATGCACACTGACAGCGAATTTCTCTCCACCTTAAAGCAATACTGGGGCTATACCGCATTTCGGGGCATACAGCTCAGTATTATCCGTGACATCAGTGCCGGCAATGACGTACTGGGCCTTATGCCGACAGGCGGAGGTAAGAGCCTCACGTTTCAAGTGCCCGCCCTTATAAGCGAGGGCCTATGCCTTATTGTCTCCCCCTTAATCTCGCTAATGAAAGATCAGGTGGAGCATCTGAAAAGACGCTCCATTCCTGCGGCGGCCATATACTCCGGTATGGCTCCACGCAATATTGACATTGTTTTGAACAATGCAGTTTTTGGTGCCTATAAGTTGCTGTATGTTTCGCCCGAGCGCTTGGAGTCAAGATCCTTTTTGGAAAAACTGCGTTTTATGAAGATTTCCTTTTTGGTAGTTGACGAAGCCCATTGTATAAGCCAATGGGGTTATGACTTCCGCCCATCCTATCTTCATATAGCTGAAATACGACAGTTCCATCCTACAGCGCCCGTGTTGGCCCTTACGGCCACAGCCACGCCTCGGGTTGTAGAAGATATTTGCCGTCTGCTCGAATTCCGCCATAATGCAGTGGTCCATCGTATGAGTTTTGCGCGTAAAAATCTGGCCTATGTCGTCCGACATACGGAGGATAAGGACAGCGAGCTCCTGCATATTCTTCGTAGTGTGGCTGGAAGTGCAGTAGTGTATGTGCGTAGCCGTCCAAAGACGCGCGAAGTGGCAAAACTCCTCAATGAATCGGGCATTTCCGCCTTATATTACCATGCCGGCATTACCGATACCGATAAGGATATCCGCCAAAAAGCATGGATGCAGGGAGACGCGCGCGTAATGGTGGCTACAAACGCCTTCGGCATGGGCATTGACAAACCCGATGTACGACTTGTGGTACATCTCGATTTACCCGATTCCATAGAAGCCTATTTTCAGGAAGCAGGGCGGGCTGGGCGCGACGGATTGCAGTCGTATGCCGTGTTGCTCCATAATGGGCTCGACTCGCGCACCCTCCGGCGACGTGTAGCCGATACATTTCCTCCTGTAGAATATATTCGCAGTCTGTACGACGATATCGCTTTCTATTACGAAGTGCCTATCGGAGAGGGAGAAGGACTTACCCATGAATTCCACATGGATGAGTTCTGTCGCTCCTTCAAACTTTTCCCCACACAGGTAGAGAGTGCGCTCAACTTGCTCACCCGTGCAGGCTATCTCAACTATCGTGAGGCCGAGGACAGCGTTTCACGCGTGGTCTTTCTTACGACGCGCGACCAACTCTATAATTACACAAACACACAGGGCGGAGAAGAGGTCGTACAGGCCCTGTTACGCACCTATACAGGCCTATTCTCCGACTACGTTCCCATAGACGAGAACCACATTGCACGAATCACAGGATTCACGACCGACTTTGTATATCAGATCTTGAAACTCCTCAATCGTCAGCGCATTATCCATTACATTCCCCGCAAAAACGTACCGCGCATCACCTATGTCCGACGCCGTCTGCTCAACAAAGAACTCGTATTTTCCCCCGAAGTGTACGACCATCGCAAAAAGCAGTACGAGGAACGCATTATGTCAATGGTCCACTACGCCGAGCAAACGGAACAGTGTCGCAGTAGTGTGATGCTGGCCTATTTTGGCGAGACTGAAGCAGAGCCTTGCGGACAGTGTGACATCTGTCGGGCACAAAGCGTCAAGCCTCAGGCAGAGCGAGACGTGGCTCAGATTATCCTGAATGTCCTTGCAGATGGCAAAACCCACCCTGCTTCCGACCTGCGCTTTGATGGCATCGACACAGACTATGTAGCCCGTGCTTTACAAGCACTATCCGATGAGGGAAAAATTGCACATTCGGGCGAAGGTTTCTCCCTCCTGTCGTAACACAACCTTATATAAAAAGCAAGTTCACAGTGTGAAATATGAATTTCACACTGTGAACTGTACATTTCATACCGTGAACTGGCTCACGGCATAGGGCTATTTCTTTCCGTAATTATCGTCCACGCGGATAAGTGCTGAGGAGATAAAGGTCAGCACGGTCAAGACCATCACTACAATAAAGAAGTTAAGGTACCCGATAGTCTCCTGCAAGTAGCCGGCCACCATACCCGGGAGCATCATACTCAGAGCCATAAATCCCGTACAGAAAGCGTAGTGCGCAGTCTTTGCCTCGCCCTGCGCAAAGTACATAAGGAACACCATGTAGGCTGTAAATCCAAATCCGTAGCCAAACTGTTCCAACCCGATACAGGTGCTGATCAGCGCAATACTTGTAGGTTGCCAGTAGGCAAGGATAATATACACTGCATCGGGAATCGTGATGGCTCCCACCATAAGCCAAAGACTTTTCTTAAAGCCAAATTGGGCTACATAGAGCCCGCCGAGTATGCCACCTATCGTAAGGCCTATTACTCCTATGGTTCCCTGCACCAGCCCTACTTCAGCCGTTGTCAGGGCAAGCCCTCCGTCATCTACCCCGTCCAGAAGAAACAGCGGGCATATCTTTGTGAGCAACGCCTCGGGCAGACGAAACAACAGCATAAAGGCAAGAGCCGAAAGGATGTGTGGTTTCTGAAAAAAAGATATGAAAGTATCCAGAAAGTCGTTGAACAACTCGCTGCGCGGTACCTCGCGCGGGCCGTCAGTATTAGGCCTCGGCAAAATGAAGTAATGATATATAAACGTAACGATATAGAGCGTGGCGGTCAGACCGAAAGTAATTCCCCAGGCCCGGCTCGGATTTCGGGTAAAGGCTTCCAGATTGCCAGCCAGTGCTATGAGAATGCCCTGCCCGGCTATCATGGAAATGCGATAGAACGTGCTGCGTATGCCTACAAACTGGCTCTGCTCGTGCTCGCTAAGCGCATAGAGATAAAAGCCGTCCGCCGCAATATCGTGCGTAGCGGAACTGAATGCCATAAGCCAGAAAAAGGCCAAGGTCAATTGCAAATAATACGGGGCCTCTATCGTGAGTGCCACGCCACCCATTGCCACACCCGACAACAACTGCGTAATCAGAATCCAGCGCCTTTTAGAACCCAGCAACTCTACTATAGGACTCCAGAAAGGCTTGATGACCCACGGCAGATAGAGCCAAGAGGTATAGAGGGCTATCTGCTCGTTGCTCAGTCCCAGTCTTTTGTACATTACCACGGCGATAGTCATCACTACCACATAGGGTATGCCCTCTGCAAAATATAGCGTAGGCACCCACGACCATGCATTGCGTGAGGAGCGTACCGTGGTGGATTCATTAGATGGATGTTCGTATCTTTTCATCGCTTATTCATAGATTTTGCTGAGGCGTGCACCCCGATAGTAATGTCTTAGTATCTCATCGTAGCCAAATCCCTGTGCCCCCATGGCTGCCGCACCGATTTGGCATAGTCCTACACCGTGGCCCCACCCTGCACCGTGAAGGATAAAATAGGGAGGAACACCACTTCCATTGTCGCCCGGCTCCACCCAAAAGGCAGAACTGTAGAGATGGCTGTCCGACAGCCAGGAGCGGATTTCCAATTCCTTGCCTACACAGACGCTACGCTTTGAGCCACTTATACGCAAGAGCGTGATGCGCCCGCTTTTTCCTCGTTCTATAGGCGTAAGGGCCAGTATGTCGCCAAAGTCTATTCCTGCCTTGCGCAAGAGCAACGACTGGAGCGTCTTCTGTTCCAGTCGCACCTCCCAGCGGTAAAAGTCGGCCGTTTCTCTGTCGTAGTCGTTCAGCACTTGCCGAAGCAGACCCTTATCCGAGGTGTTGCAAAAACTGTTGGGCGTGGCATTTATCCAGGCGCGTGCTTCCGCTTCTTGCGTAAGGTCGGGCAAAGAAGCCTCCGGTCTGTCGTCACGAATGGCCTGCAGATAGGGAACACGGCGATCTTCCCACGCTGTATCATACGTTTCGCTGACTCCACCACAACATTTGGAAAATCGCGCATCGCATACAGTCCCTCCATAGGTCAGCACCTCGCCTCGCGTAGCTTCTACGGCAATATCTACGGTCTCTGAGTGAATATGTCCGAGCCCTTGATAGCGCTGACAGTGGTCGTCGGCGCAAACATCATAGAAACGGTGCTCATCACGCCCGTACCAGCGCACTACCCTATCCTCACTCTCTGCACCGTCCTCCTTCTGCACCGGAAAGGGCTCCAACGGATTATCACGCATAATGCGACAGAGTAGCCAACTACGCGATATGACGGCATGTGCCTTCAGCAGTTCAAGGGAAGCGGTGGCATTCATCTCGCTTCCTATGACGCTACGCAGATAGTCCTCTGCGCCTATTTCGTTGATTATTTGAATCTTGCCTTCTATAAGGCATAGCGTCAGCGCCCCTTGGAAAGTTTGTTTTTGCAGGCGTTGCCAATGAAACCGGACTCCGATGACAACGTCTTCCACGCTGAAACGCGCCTCTTCCGATATGGCCTCGAAGTGCAGTTCCGTACCGCGGAACTCACCGCATAGGATTTGTCCGCCCTCAATCCGTGCCGTCTGTGTGCCAGACAGGGTCTTTTGCCCGCAGATATATGGCGTCAGCAGGACAAACCGCACCTCTTCGGCAGCCATAATACCTACGCGCACTTTGGGCTCTTCCATTTTCTAATCCTTATAGAGATGTTCTACAACGCGCGCCGTCTGGTCACGGCTGATAGCCACTTCTTTCAAAATATCTCGGACCTCCTCGCCCGTAAGTCGGTCGAAATCTTCTCGCCGAGGCGTCACTATCAGTCCGGCCATATCAAGCGCGCCGGGCGAAACGAGGCGTTGCTCGCTCCCTTGGGCATAGTAACAGTCTGGACGGTGCTTGGCTCTGGGCAGAACTACTACGCGCAAGTCTGCAGGAGCCGAATCGTCGGGAGCCACGTTCCACACAAGCACATTCATATCGGGTTCGGGGCGGTCTGTATCACAGGGGAGCAGACTGACCACCTCTGACACCGCGCGATGCAGTGAGGTCAAATCTTTACCCTCAAACAGAAATGCCGGACAGACATATCCGCGTAGCAGACTGACCTGTGTGTCGCCGTCATACATCTTCAGCCTCGTCCTGCTGTCCTCTTGCTGATTTACATATTTCTCTAACGGAGTATGTCCCTTTTTTACCGCCTGGAAATGGGCGTGATCGGGCGCAGAAGCCCCGCATCGGGCACCGTTATAGAAGACCAGCAACGATGTATTATCGTATGCCAAACGAAGCATAGCCTGCCACAACGCAGCAAAGCGCTGTGGTTTATGCGTATGATGCACCAGCGTCAGGTGACGGGGTAATATGGGGAACGGATTGACCAGCAGTTCGATATGTCCGAGACAGCCATAGACTGTCTGCTCTATGGGCCTATTTTCCTTACAGAGGAAGCACGGGCGCTTACTTACCGCTTCCTTCGTCACTGTAGCACCTGTGGAGACGATACGTGCAGGATTAAATTGAAGTTTAAGAGACAGTTCCTCCACGCTCACTTCGCGTTGCAACACCTGCTCCGTCAAGTCGCGGAAGCGTTGCGCAGCCTCTGGCCAGCGACTTATCTGTTTCTCGAAGAAGTTCTCCACGCCGGTCGTATTAGCGAGTCGCTGAAACTGGCGCACCCACGCTTGGCGCGCACGGATTTCCTGCGTCCTAAGTCCGTCCTTATAGAGATTGTGCCTATTGACTTGCTCCACGCTAAGGTCTGAATCAGAATTTCCATCCCAGCGTCGGCACAGATACAGTTCGTCGTAAATGCGCCCAATAGCATATCGGCGCGACAGAGCCAGCCCTACGGCATAATCTTCCCCGTAGGACGTATTAGGAAAGCCCAACTCACGGATTACTTTGGTGCGGAAGGCCCGAGGTGCGCCGAGTCCGTTGATACGAAGAGCATTGTTGCGACCATTAGTATCCGTCCATTCGGCATGACTGATGAGTCCGGGCGGTAGCGTATCGAGTTGGAAATTTACCATACGATAGGCTCCTATAACCATAGCGTAGGGTCCTTCGCGAAATTTCTCCACAATGGTCTGAAGCGTCTGTGGGCTACTATAAAGGTCGTCTGAATCCAGCTGAATAGCATATCGTCCACAACGACTGTCGCGCAAAGCAAAATCCCAGCATCCCCCAATTCCCAGATCGGTCCTTTCGGGTTGCAGATGCACCACGCGCGAATCGGCCTTAAAGGAGTCGATAACCTCGCCGGTCCCATCTGTAGAATGGTTATTGACTACAAGAATATTAAAGGGGAATGTCGTCTGCTGTTCCAGCACGCTTCGAATGGCATCTCCCACGGTTCGGGCGCGATTATAGACCGGTATAATGACGGAAGCCTCCACCGGATAGGTGTCCGCCTCGTCTGAGGGGAGCGTATCGTAGAGTTCCGGATGCAGATAAGCCCCTATGGCTTCCAGATGGTTCGTGCAGATTGCTTCATATTCCTTCTGGGCCGTCTCATTACGCGGATCGACATAATCAAACTGTTTCTCGCCACTCTTCCGCCGATCTGTTTCGGCACTGTCGTAGAGAAATTCGCGCAGGTGGGTGATATTTCCGTGTCGGCTTAGATAAAGGCGCAACGCATAGAATGCGCCGACCAAAAGGTCCGAGCGACAGCCTATTTCATCTATATAACACTGCAAAGCCACGGTCTTGACAAGCCACAGCGGGCCGAAGTCGAAATCGTTGCGCACACTTCCCAGCTGATAGTCTATGACGGCGTGTGGCTTTCCATTATCGAAACGGTCTGTATAAAGGAGAAGCGCGTTGTCGTCCTTAGCCACTTGGACCATACGTTCGAGACACCGATAGCGCAGCCTAAGTTGCAGGGGCGAAAGATGCAGAAGTGTGTAGGGAGCAACGGCCTTGGTCCCTATGCGACGCAGAAACTCGCTGGAAGCCACTTCTTCCGCCACCATTACCTCTACCTTGGGATGGCTGGGTAGGGTACTACTGCCATCTGTAATAAGAAAGACGCGCCGCACGATAGGGTTGTCGGCCCAACGTATAACGGAGTCCGCCTCTCTGGCTGTCAGGAAAAAATCTATCTGGTTGGTCATCTTTTACGATTTAAGGGGGTCAGAGCGTCTAAATATTGGGATTCTGCAGCCCATAATGCGCTTTTTTGTCTGCATGTAGCAACAAGATGCTGCATACTATGCCCAGTGAGCCGAGCACGGTGAAGATTGTCATGGCGGTAGTGAAACTCGGGTCTTGCCCGTTGATATAGCCTATACCGATAGGCACAAGTGTCAAGCCAATATTCTGGATATAGAACACCATACTGTATGCCGTTCCCAGACGCTTCAAAGGAACAATTTTGGGTATGCTGGGCCAGAGCGCACTAGGCAAAAGTGAAAAGGCCACGCCCAAGATGATAATCACGATTATGGCCACGGCGGGCGAGTGGAGTGGAAGCGCAAAACAGAAGTGGCTCAATGTGAGCATTGCAGTACCGGCTATCATGACTGATGCGCCCTTACCGAAACGGTCAATAAGGTAACCGAATGTCGGAGTAAGAGGTATGGCGGTAAAGGGTAATAGCGCCACGATAATACCTGCTGTTTCCGGATCAATGCCATATTTGACAACCATCAGCTTGCTGGCAAATTTGAGGAACGGACGTATGCCACAATAGAAAAAGAGGCAGATGAGGGTTACCAGCCAGAAGCCACGGCTCGACAGCGTAAGAAGAATATCGCGCACATGGAACTTTTCGCTCTCATCAACCGTACTTTTCAGCTGACGCTCCAGCTTGCAGTCCATCACACCATAGACAAGGTATATCATCAGTCCGATGCAGACGAGCACAAGTCCGACCAATAAGGGCGCAGATAAGGACCAGTGGGTGGCAATCTTAGGGCTAAGGCTCAACGCCACGACGGTGCCGATTCGTGCCATAGCCACCTGAAAACCCATGGCCAGCGCAATTTCGTGTCCGGTAAACCATTTTACCATCACCTTGTTGATGCTGATTCCCACCATCTCGCAACCGACGCCGAAGAGGGCGAAACCGGCCGACGCCATAAGCACCTGAGTACGCAGGCCCGTGCCGTCGCCTCCGAAGAGGGAGAAACCGAATGAGGTCACCGCTTCCGGCGACACAAAGGCTACGGCATAATATTTCGTGAATACGCCTACTACCATAAGCAGGCAAGCCAGCGTCCCCGTAAAGCGTTCGCCCATCTTGTCCAATACGAGCCCGCTCACAAAGAGCATGAGCAGGAACACATTGAAGAATCCGTAGGCCCCGCTATATAATCCGTATTCGGTACTACTCCAGCCCAATCCACCTGCGGCATAAGGGGCTTCGAGCATAGTCTCCAAGGGGGAAAGGATGTCGGTTATGATGTAGCCAAACATCATAGTGAACGACACTATCAGCAGAACGCTCCAGCGAGCCAGAACGGAGTCGTTGAGTTTTCGGGCAGTCATATCAGACGATACAATAAGCAAACACTCCCACACCGGGGAGCGTTTGCTTTCTTAGTGGTTCTTAATTTTCTTTCTTGATATTGGGTTCTTCCAGCCCATAATGCTTCCGGCGATCTTCTACCTTAAGCAACAGGCCCAGAATAAGGGCAAAGACGCCCAGACTGGCAAATATACACATCGGAACGGTGTAGTTGAGTTTCAGAGGGTCTTCCTGACCCGGATTCACTGCCACGAGCACGGCACCGATAATCATGGGGAATGCGTAGAGCCCGATATTCTGAATCCAGAATATGACGGCGTACGCGCTACCTATGAGCTGTGGTTTTACCAACTTGGGAACACTGGGCCAAAGGGCTGCAGGAACCAACGAGAAGCTGATACCGAGCAATACGATACTGGCCAGCGTCAGCACTGTACTCTGCGTTGCAGGCACAAGGAATGCAAACGACAGATGGCATACTATCATCAGCAAAGCGCCCAGCATAAGCATCGTGGCCCCCTTACCTTTGCGGTCAAGGAAATTACCTAGGAACGGAGTAATGGCTGCTGCACCGAGCGGGAATACGGAAAAGACCAGACCGGCCTGATCTGCCGTGTAACCCAAGTTACATTGCAACATATTCACCGCATATTTCTGGAAGGGGAATATAGCGCTGTAATAGAGCACACAGAGCAAGGCAACGAGCCAAAAGACCCGTGAGGTAAATATATATTTGAGATCGCTGATCTTAAAGGGATCGTCTTTCTCTTCCGTATTTCCTTCCTGCGTTTCCAGTTTCTTATCCATAAAGGAATAGGTGATAAAACTGATAAGTCCTATCAACAGGAGCAACACACTGAATGCGACGGGGCGTGAAACGGAGATATTTCCACCCAGCTTGGCGATGAGAGGCGAACCGACCATCACGACGGCCACGCCAATACGTGCAATGGCCATTTCGAGGCCCATAGCGAGAGCCATCTCCTTACCGCGGAACCATTTCACTATACCACGGCTCACTGTGATACCGGCCATTTCCACACCGCAGCCAAAAACCATAAAGCCCACTGCGGAGAGTTTGGCACTGGCAGGCATCCCTACGTAGAACGGAGTAATGTTCCACCACGTTTCCGGCAGATTCAGCCAGCCGTCAATAGTCTGTTCCAATGCAGAACCGGCAAACATTTCGCTTACTGCATAGTAATTGATAGCGCCACCTATGAACATTACCAGGCCGGACAGGATGGCCGTAAATCGCACGCCCATTTTGTCCAGTATGATACCGGCAAAGATCAGGAAGAATACAAAAACATTCAGAAAGGTCTCTGAGCCCGCAAAATGGCCAAATGCATTCGAATCCCAGCCACGCTGTTCTTGAAGCAAATCCTTAAGCGGCGAAAGCACATCTACGAAGATGTAGCCGAAAAACATAGCCGCAGCCAACAGCACAAGGGCTGTCCAGCGCGCAACGGCGTTGTCGCGTAGTGTTTTGGTAATAGTTTCAGTTGTCATGATTATTGATTGTTTAGAATTTTCGGTTTCAAATTTACGTAAATCTTTGCGTTCCGTCTGCAACCTGAAGCCATAAATCTATTCCACGCACCTACAGAAGCCTCGCAAAGGGCTGCAGACCCTCTGGCTTACAACCCTCGCGGACCAGTTTGGGGCCCACGTACTTTGGAGTATTGGACCGCATTCAACCCGCCTTTTTCTGAGGAGCAGGTACGGTCAATGGGAGGAGAAACTATGGGTAGGAGAAACGAAAAGGGCTTTTCCCGTCAAAAAGTACGCGAAGCGGCACGACAACCTTAAAGAAACTGCATACAGGTCCGAGACCGCGAAAAGAATTGACATCGGAACGATTTGTTAAATTATCTTAACGACACAGGGCATAATGCAGTCGGCCGGTGGCATAATGGCGCAGAAAAAACGCAGTATGCAATCTAAAAATCCGATTATGCAATCCGCTCATCGCATTATGGAATTTTCCTGCGCCATAATCCGATTTTTGCACAAAAAAGGGCGGTTTCATCGAGAGAAACCGCCCCTAAGCCCATTGGAGTATCGAATGGTATTTTTTCTTCCTTCTTTTTCAAATTTACAAAAATTTCCCGACGTGTGCAAGGGGCAGTTTGGTGCGTTTCCGCGAAAAAATTTGACAAACGAAGGGCCTGACAAGGCGAACTGCGCTCCCCTATTGCCACGCAAACAGGGAATCCACACACGCCTGCGAGAGGCAAGACTATCAACGGCTCCAAAGGTGTTGGCCGATTATCCGGTCCTTTCACGACCCTGTCAGAAGGGAACGATAAGTCGGAGGGAAATGTTACGCCCGGGGTTGTGTATGCCGACACTATGGGTTAGCGGATTGACCGCCGCATACTTTAGCCTGCTGAGATGGTCCTGATACAGCCTATCAAAGAGATTTTCCACGGTCAGACAGACGTCTGCCACCTTACGCCCCTGCCATAGCAACGCTGTGCCTGCGGACAAGCCGAAAAGCGTATAGGACGGGGTGGCCGTCTCGGTCTTGTTGGCCCGGTAATAATGGTTCTGGCGCAGATAACAGGCCATATTGGCCGACAGATAGGCGCCGGTAAGCGCTAAGGGCGACTGTCCGAGCGACGCATTATCGTGCAGGATTTCCCACTTCACTTCTGCGGTCCACCGAGGCGCAGGCGTAAGTGGCAGATACCGGGTTTCCAGAGGCTGATGGAGTTGCACGGAATTGACATAGGAGAACGTGTTGAGCAGATGGAGGCTGTGGATGGGATGATAATCGAGTCCCAGTTCAAATCCATACAACCGGGCATTGCCCTGCGCATATTGATAGACCGCATAACCGCCTATCTCTGTGCCGGTACGCGTCGCGTAGATGTAATGGTTGATGCGATTGACGAAAAAGGCGGCCTGAAGCGACAGATAGCGGTTAGTAAAATCCAGACCGGCATCGGCTTGCAGACTATATTCCGGCCGGAGGGTGGAAGAGCCGGATTCGTAGCGCAGTGTACCTTCATGGACACCATTTACCCCCAATTCGCTGATACTGGGGGCGCGATAGCCACGGGCAAGGTTGAAGCGCAGATTCAGATTGTTGCGCACGCTCCACACAGCCCCAAGGCTACCTGTAACTCCGTGAAATTGGCGCGAAAAATCTTCAAAGCGCTCAATGCCATCTTCTTCCAGTCCCTCGCTATGGAGGTGTCGGCGGTCATATCGTATGCCACCGCTAAACAAGAAGCTCCCCAGACGACGGCTCCCCGTCAGATAGGTGCCGAAGTCAAAGAGATGATAAGCGGGGATTAGGACCTCCTCTCCTTTGTTAAGCGACCGCTGATACATGCCGTTTGCTCCTGCTGCCAGCTTCCAGCCACTGATGTCTGCCGTAAGGAAGCGAAAGTCGTAGGTAAGCGTGTGGAGCAGGAAGAAGAGTTCACTGTCTGACAGATTCTCCTCAAATTCCTGCCGGCGGTTCTGCTGATAGCCCAGCACCGCATTCAGCGTTCCGTGAGACAGTCGGAAAGAATTGTCGGATATGACCTTATGGTGTCTGACACGCTGAAACGGAAGGCTCTTTCCATAGGATTTTCCGGTCCAACCCGCGGGCGCAAAAAGAAGTCCTGCCGTCTCATCGCGTTCGCCCTCCGTAATGCTCGGAGTAAGGTTGTATGTGCTCAAGACAAGGTAACTATGGCCCCACGCCTTATGTAGCCCCATCATCGCACGGGCCGCATATTCGCCCCACTGCGTCCCGGGAACATAGCCGTCAGACTTATTCTTATAGGCATGGCTCCGCTTCTGCGACCAGTTCGTATTCCAGACCCACCCGCGCCGGTTTCCATCAAAATGGACGGCGTAATTCCACAATCCGCTATTGCTCTGATACTCGGCCAGGGCGCTTCCGCCCATCTCCCCCTCTGCACGGACGGGTGTCGCGTGGAAAATTACGACTCCGGCCATTGCATCGGAACCATACATCAGACTTGCCGGCCCCTTCAATACTTCTACGGAATGAATACTACTGCCGTCCACTTCCAGCCCATGCTCGTCGCCCCACTGTTGTCCCTCCAGCCGGACACCGTCATTAAGGCTTACCATCCGGTTATAGCCCAATCCGCGGATAATGGGCTTCCCTATGCCCGTTCCCGTACTGACCTGACTGAGACCGGGTTGTCGGGACAGAATATCAACGATGTGGGTACCTGTAGATTGCTTGAGTTCATTGGCCAAAATAAGTAGGACGGGGGCCGGAGAGTCTTTCAGACGCGTACGTCCCGTCAATCCGGTCACTACTGCCTCGCCTTCTACGACGTGATCGTAAAAGACATCGGTACTATCGGCCGGAGTCTGGGCTTGCATAGGAAATGAAAGCCCCAAAAGCAGGAATAAAGAAAGATATTTTTTCTGCATAAAAAGTCAAAGATTAAGTTCTACACGAATATTGTTCAGCATAGCACGAGAATACGACTATGCCTACATTTCACGCCCGAAAGCGCACACGGAAACTTAATCTTTGCACGGAGGAGCACGCTGTCCGCAGACCAGCCCGATATACGAAGGGACTGGAGCCTGCTGAAAGCTTCTCCGAAGAGGACAATAGTGGACCCGACAGCCCAACGACGCCAGCCCCACAGGCAAATAAGAGAGCGCATGAAGTTGGCAGAGCAGACAATTATCTACTCCGGAGACCGCCTGCGACCAATGGCCCGCATGAGGTATATGCTGGACACACTCCGTACACATCTGACTCACCGAAACCTCGTGACGATGGACAGACGTAAGGAGCAACATGGGCACAAAGACCGCCAACAGGGTCCAAGCGCACAGTTTGCGTTGCAAGTGGTTCTTCATTCCAATACAAAAATAGAAAGATTATATAGTAAAAGGTTACATATTAGAAAGTTTTATCTACTTTTGAACAGGATTCGGGACAGTCGCCGACAGACGGGGAAACACCTTCTCCTCATAGGCTTTCCCATCCGTTTCATAATGAACTAAAAAAATCGGATTATGAAGCAGAAAAAAATTGTGGTCATAGTAGATGAACAATACGACTTTTGTCGCGGTGGGGCATTGGAAGTTCCCGGCGCAACAAGAGCACTGGCCGGTACGTGCCGTTTTCTGGAACAATTCAAAGATGACATCAGTCGCGTAGTGCTTACAGCCGACTGGCATCCCATTACGCATTGTTCGTTTGTCAAGCAAGGAGGTCCGTGGCCTCCTCATTGCGTGCAACACAGCCATGGCGCCGCCATTCATGAGCGTGTACTGCAAGTATTGCACCGACTTGAGCTCCCCTATGAGATTGTAACAAAGGGCAAACACCGAGATCAAGAAGAATACGGTGCTTTTTCACAGCCCCGCAAACTGTTTGAAGGTCGCGATGTCTGGATTATGGGACTGGCAGGAGACTTCTGCGTAATGGAAACTGCACTCAATCTGCGGAAAAGTAACCCTGCTCGGCTGACGCTCTATGCTCCAGGTATCGGCAGCATCAACGCAAAAAATTTTAACCGCCTTGTAGAAGAGCATACTGCACCCCGCTCAAAATTCCGCCTATTCAAAAACTCATAAAAACCTATCCCTATGATTATCCCTTCGGTGCTGGACACCGACCTCTACAAGTTTTCCACCAGTTACGCCTATCTGAAACTCTATCCCGACGCTGAAGGTACATTTTCCTTTAACGACCGCGATAAAACCACGTACACTCCTGAATTTATCCAGGCTCTGCGCGACGCCATCAAGGATCTCTCCTCGCTCAGGCTTACCCCAGAGGAAAAGGCGTGGTTGGTAAAACACGTCCGCTATATTCCGGAGATGTACTGGGAATGGCTTACCAGTTTCCACTTCGATCCGGAAAAGGTGCAAATGACGCTGGACGATGAGCAACACCTGCATATTGACGTAACAGACAAGCTCTACAAAGTGACGCTTTATGAGGTACCCCTGTTGGCTATTGTAGCCGAATTGCGCAACCGTCTGAACGGCAACGAGCCGAATATGGATGAAGTCATTCGTCGCCTCGACGAGAAAATCGCATTAGCCAACAGCGAAGGACTGAAGTTCAGCGAGTTTGGTACACGGCGCCGTTTCTCCTATGCCCTGCACGAACAAATCGTCATCCGCCTCAAAGAGAAATGTCCCGTTATGTGTGTTGGCACCAGTAACGTCCACTTGGCCATGAAGTATGACATGGTCCCCTGTGGAACCTTCCCACACGAATGGATTATGTTCCATGCGGCTTGTTGGGGCTACCAAGAGGCCAACTACTTAGGCATGCGCGACTGGGTGCGTACCTACGACGGAGACCTCGGTATCTGCCTTATCGACACCCTTACGACAGATGTTTTCCTGAAAAACTTCTCACGCAAATATGCCAAGTTGTTCGATGGGGTAAGGCAGGATTCCGGCGACGAGTACGAGGTGGGCAACAAAATCATTGCACGCTACGAAGAACTCGGTATCGACCCCACTACCAAGACCATCGTCTTCAGCAATGCGCTTAATTTCCCAAAATTTAAGCAGATTGCCTCCTACTTTAAGGGCCGTGTACGCGTCAGCGCAGGTATCGGCACGAATCTTACCAACGACACCGGCTTCCGTCCGGCCAACATCGTGATGAAACTCTCCCGCTGTCGCATCAACCAAAACCAGACGTGGCGCAAGTGTATAAAGATTTCCGACGATTTGGGCAAGCACATGGGAGACGACAAGGAGTTTGAAGTGGCTAAATATATTCTGGGACTATAAGAAGTAAAAGGGTATAACATGCGCTTACTCTCCCTTTCCAATTCACTTTCCTCACAAGCGAGGGCCTTTCGCGCATCCGAGCACACTCAGTAATGTACTTATGAATTGTTAATGCAAAGATAAAAATATATGCATAAAATGGGACAAGAAAAACTGTATAAACTTTAACCCGACCCGAAAAATCTATTTACCGAAGTGTTGTTTGAAGTGGCTAAACATATTCTGGGACTCTAAAACATCGTTCTAACTCCACCAAAAATAATGTTTTTTCGATTTTATTACTTGCGTGTGGGGCAATCACAGCCTCTCACGACCAACTCCACCAACCAATGAATTCCATACAGTATCGAAAAATTCAAGTAGAAGATTGCAACATTTTCTACCGCGAAGCAGGCAAAGCGGACAAACCTGCTGTTTTGCTGTTGCACGGATTTCCATCCAGTAGCCATATGTTTCGCGAACTAATGCCCGAACTTGCAGACGAATTTCACCTGATAGCCCCCGACTTTCCTGCTTTTGGACAGACACAATCGCCCTCGCGCGAACAGTTTGACTATACTTTCGACCACTTGGCGCGGATTATAGACAAATTTACCGAAGCTATCGGTTTGTCGCATTATGCAATGTATGTCTTCGATTATGGTGCACCCATAGGCTACCGCCTCGCACTCTGGCATCCCGAGCGCATTGACGCAATAGTCTCTCAGAATGGCAACATGTACGAAGAAGGCCTTGGTAAGAAGTGGGAAGCACGCAAAGCCTATTGGCAAAATCCGACACCCGACCTGCGCTGTCAGTTTGCTTCTGCTTATGCATTGGAAACTATCATAGGGCAATATACCTATGGTACGCCCGAAGGATCTGTAGGTCCCGATGGTTATTCGCTGGACTATTATTATGTCTGCCTCCCCGAGCGTGCAGACATGCAGGATGACCTCATTCTGGACTACCGCAGTAATGTGGCGCTCTATCCCGACTTCCAGAAATACTTACGCACTTATCAACCACCACTCTTAGCCGTTTGGGGTGAAAATGACCCATCCTTTATTCCTGCAGGGGCGAAAGCCTTTCTACGCGATGTACCTTCAGCTGAAATATACTTTATTCCCAGTGGGCATTTCGCATTAGAAAGCCACCACTCAGATATTGCCCGACTGATGCGCGACTTCCTTAACCGGGTTCTTCAATAGGAAACACGCACACACTATTAGGGCGGAGTCTCGCTACAGAAACTCCGCCCTAATTGGTTCTATGGTGTCGGTCGAACCGACAGACATTCCGTTAAAGAGCCAGTTCGAGCACTTTGGCTACGGCATTTTCCAATCCGGTAACGTCCTTGCCTCCGGCTGTGGCAAAATGGGGTGCGCCACCACCTCCGCCCTGTATCAACTTGGCGGCCTCGCGCACGAGCTGACCCGCATTGAGGCCACGCTCTGCTACAAGATCTTTACTGATCATAACGGTCAGTGAGGGTTTTCCTTCGTGGCTACAGCCGATGACACAGAGCATTTTCTCTGGAAGTTGGCCGCCTATCTGGAATGCAAGATCCTTAACGAGTTCAGGCTTGAGCTGTGTGGGGATTACACTCTTTACCACACGCACGCCATTGATTTCCTCGGCATTTTCTACCAGGCGCGAGCGAATTTCATCAAGGCGCTGCTTCATAAAGCCTTCCACCTGTGTTTTCAGTTGGATGTTTTCGGCGAGCGCAGTGCGGATAGCCCCTTGCAAATCCTTAGCGTTGTTAAATAACTCGCGCAACTGATGCAACATATCCGTCTGAGCATACGACAACTCTTCGGCAGCTGCTCCTGTCACGGCCTCAATTCGGCGGATACCGGCCGCAACGCTACTTTCACTTAATATACGGAACAGCCCGATATGGCCCGTACTCTGTGCATGGCATCCACCGCAGAGTTCAATACTCTCGCCGAAACGCACTACACGTACCGTGTCACCATACTTCTCGCCAAACAGCGCAATGGCTCCCATCTTTTTGGCCTCATCAATAGGTACTTCGCGGAATTCCTGCAAGGGCAGATCCTCACGAATGCGCCGATTGACGATACGCTCTACCTGTCGAAGTTCTTCAGGTGTCACTTTTTGGAAATGAGAGAGATCAAATCGCAGATAATCGGGCGTTACGAGCGAACCTTTCTGCTCCACATGGGTTCCAAGCACTTCGCGGAGCGCCTGATCCAGCAGATGGGTGGCAGTATGGTTGGCTTCACTGGCACGACGGGCTTTCAGATCCACTTCTGCATGGAATGGAGCCGCAGGCTGTTCCGGCAAACTGTGAGTCAAACAGATAGGAAGATTATTCTCCCGCTTTGTGTCAAATATCTGCACGTTTTCGTTTGCTCCACGCAGGATACCCTTATCTCCGACCTGACCACCCATCTCTGCATAGAAGGGACTGACGGACAGAACGAGTTCGTAATAAGATTGCTTCTTTTGTTCTACGCGACGATACCGTAGAATCTGTGTGTCGGCTTCAGTAGTGTCCCAGCCGACGAACTGCGTATCGCCCTCGGACAGCACTACCCAATCGCCCGCAGTAACCTGAGCGGCATTGCGCGCACGCTCTTTCTGTTTCTGCATTTCCACCTGGAAGCCTTCCTCATCCACCGTAAGATTATGCTCTGCACAAATAAGTTGAGTAAGGTCAAGAGGGAAACCGTAAGTATCAAACAAAGTGAAAACCTTTTTGCCGTCCACGACAGAACGACCTTCAGAACGTGTCTCTCCAATGAGAGAATCAAGCAGACTGATACCCGTGGAAAGGGTACGCAGGAAACTTTCTTCTTCCTCAAGGATAACGCGTGTTATAAGCGTCTGCTGGGCTGGAAGTTCAGGATAAGCCACACCCATCTCACTGACGAGCGTGGGTACAAGCTTGTAAATGAATGCCTGCTTCTGACCCAGGAAGGTATAGGCATATCGTACAGCGCGACGCAATATGCGACGGATTACATAACCGGCCTTGGCATTGGAGGGCAACTGACCGTCGGCAATGGAGAAAGCAATGGCGCGCAGGTGGTCTGCGACCACACGCATAGCCACATCTGTTTTTTCTTCTTTACCATATACAAAGCCCGAAAGCTCGCCTATCTTCTGAAGAATAGGCTGGAAAACATCCGTATCGTAGTTGCTTGTCTTTCCCTGCAATACGCGGCACAAGCGCTCGAAGCCCATACCTGTATCAATTACACGCTTGGGCAATGGCTCCAGACTACCGTCTGCTTTCCGGTTATACTGCATGAAGACAAGATTCCAGATTTCTATGACCTGAGGATTATCCTTATTGACCAGTTCCCGACCCGGCACTTTGGCCTTCTCTTCCTCTGAACGGCTGTCAATATGGATTTCGCTACAAGGTCCGCACGGGCCTGTATCTCCCATCTCCCAGAAGTTGTCGTGCTTATTGCCGTTGATAATATGATCCTCAGGGAAATGGCGAGCCCAAATCTGGGCGGCCTCATCATCGCGCTCTAAGCCTTCTTCCTTAGCTCCTTCAAAAACGGTAACATACAAATCTTTCGGATCTATCTTAAGTGTATCAACCAGATAGCCATAGGCCAATTCTATAGCACCCTCTTTGAAATAATCTCCGAAACTCCAGTTTCCAAGCATTTCAAACATGGTGTGGTGATATGTGTCGTGGCCGACTTCCTCAAGATCGTTGTGTTTTCCACTGACGCGCAGACATTTTTGAGAATCGGTCTGGCGAGGGCACTTGGGCTCAGCATTTCCCAGAATAATATCCTTAAACTGGTTCATACCGGCATTGGTAAACATCAACGTCGGATCGTCCTTGATAACCATCGGAGCCGACGGTACAATAAGGTGATCGTGTTGTTGGAAGTAGTTTTTGAATGATTCGCGAATTTCGTTGGCTGTCATCATATTTGTATTGTAAAATTGGCTTATTGAATATTCGTGCGCGAAATTACTGCAATTTTGCGGAATAGACACATTTTCAGACAGAATAAGCGCCTTTTTCTGTACGCATAAGTTGTAGCCATTTCCGATAGCCTGCCACGGCCATTACCGTATAGAATCCGTACAAAGCACCGTGGAACGGCACTCCCTTGTATATGTAGAGTCCACAGAGGAGCGCATCTACAACCAGCCACAACAGCCATTGTTCGACATACTTACGGGCCAGCATCCAAAGTGCAATAATGCTTAAGGCATTGCAAAAACTGTCCTGCATGGGTACTGTACTTGGGGTGAAGCGCACCAGTATCCAATATATCAGCGCCCAAAGGAAGATAAACGCCCCAAAGGACCAGAGAGCCCGACGCAGTGGTATGTGCGTGATGGGGAGTGCAACCTGAGCCGACTGTTCCGACTTGCGCGTCCAGACGATCCAGCCATAGACGGCCATGAGCAGGTAATAGACAGCCATACCAAAGTCGGCATAGAGTCCGGCCTTAAAATAGACAAAAAGGTCTATCGCAGGCATAATCATTGATACGAACCAAAGTCGCACGCTAGCCTTATACTCCAAATAGAGGTATATAAGACCTATCAGCGTACCTAAGGCATCAAGCGCTATAAGGCCGTAATCCTGCCAGAGGGTTGCAAGAGCCGAAAGCATAGACCTAGAAGGAAATGCTGAAGTGAGCCATTATGTGAGCAGGAGCCTGTGCGGAGAATACAGCATAACTGTTCCAATCTGCGTCCTGATACCCCATCACACCACCGCGTCCATTGCTCTTCAGCGCGGTGTAGGCACTTCCGTTAGCCTCATAATGTTTGTTGAATATATTGTAAACCGTCATGCCGAGCGTCACGTCTTTGCAGAAATTCAACCCAGTAAACGAATAGGACAGGTCCAAATCGGAGGTAAAATAAGAGTTCAGCAAAAGACTGACATCCTTTCCGTCTTCTTCAAAGCTCTCCAGCCCCGTAGTAGTCATGAATTGGCGTGAAACATACTGAGAGCGCAAGGCTGCCTTAAAACCTCGATAGTTGAAAGCCAACGTGTTGTTGAAAACCACATTGGGAGAGAATGGCAGCGGGGTATTTCCGAGCAAGAATGGCTCTGCCACATCATCCAATACGGCATACATGTCTTTTGCACGGTTGTGGCTCCATGACACATTGGCATCCCAACGGAACCAACGGACTGGTTGCCATGCCGCCGTAACTTCTATACCACGACGATAGCTGTCGCCCACATTTGCCGCTATCATTTCTCCTTGATCATCGCGTTCTCCTGTCAGCACGAACTGGTCTTTGTATAACATATAATACAGGTTGAGACCCGCCGAGAAGGTTTTCGACTCATAGCGATATCCGAGTTCAAAATCGTTCAGGCGCTCGCTACGGGGTTCCGGGCTCCACAATGCTGCTTCATAATCGTTGCGGGTTGGCTCTTTATGGGCCATAGCATAGGAAAGATAGGCGACATGATTCCGACTAATCTGATAGAAAAGTCCTGCCTTAGGATTAAAGAAATGGAACTTATTGCGGAAGTCGAAACTAATCTGTTCGCCCGGGCCTTTAAACTCGTCACTTGGCCCATACATCTTGTAGTTGACAAAACGATATTGCAGGTCTGCATAGAGGTTGAGTCCGCGCAACAGTTCGTAATCTGCCCGTCCGTAAATATTGAAATCCTGCTTATGGGCGCGGTTACGATAATATTCCTTATTCGGATCAATGGAGCCACTAAACTCACGTACCCATCGTACTTGTCCCCAGTGGTCTCCGACATAGTGATTATAGCCTCCCCCAAAGATGGTTTTCAGTTTCTGTCCGGTATAGTTCAGCGAGAACGTTGTGCCATAGAAATCGGCTCCACTATATTTTCTGCGCACAAGGTCACTTCTTGCACCCAGTGCAGATTCCAGGTTGAACTGATACAGTTTCCGATTGGTTTTATATGTCTCATAGTACCCTTTACCATGCGTGTAATGGAGGGCCATATTCCATGTCAGATTCTGAGGAAGGTGTTGGGTCCAATGCAGTTGGTAGTGTTGCTGATGATAATCGTCTATCTGATCTTTGTAATAGGCTGTATTACCTGCAGCGTCAGTGTATTTGCCAGAAGGGTTGTACCTGCGGCCATAGGTATTGAGCTGCTCACGCGTAGCATAGTCCCAAGCGTGATAAGTACGCTCCATGCCATTAAAGGTTATGAATTTCACTACCGTATTGTCGCCAAAGTAGCCTGCCTGCAGAAAATAGGAATTCAGATTAGCCTTCGCGCGATCTATAAAACCGTTTGAACCAATATTAGAGAGGCGTCCACTCACACCCCAATGGTCGCGTAAAAGCCCCGTAGTAAACGAAAATGTCTCCTTGTGCGTGCCGTAGGCTCCCCCAGTCAGATCAAAACGAAAAGCCGACTCCGACGGTATAGCTTCAGTCTGTAGATTTACACTCGCACCGAATGCACCAGAACCATTGGTACTCGTACCGACACCACGCTGCACCTGTATGCTACCCACATTGCTCGTGAAATCGCCCATATTTACCCAATAGACGCTATTACTCTCCGAGTCGTTTAGAGGTATGCCGTTAGTGGTTATGTTTATGCGTGTAGGATCTGTACCGCGCACTCTCAGATAGGTGTAGCCTATTCCTGTTCCGGCATCGCTGGCGGCAGTTATATTAGGCGTCTGCAACAACAGGTATGGGACATCTACCCCCACATTGAGCGCTTGAAGTTCGCGACGCGACAGATTCGTATAGGCCATAGGAGTGGTTTTTCCTGCGCGAGTAGCCACGACAGTAGCCTCTTGAAGTTCTTGTGTCTTAGCGGAATCTGGCTTTGCATTACTTTGTGCAAAAGCGTGGGCGGATAGCATAAGCAGACCGCTCAAAAAAAGAATACGTTTCATAGATTAAAACTCGTTGTGGGCGCCGAACACTATTCCGCCCGAAGATTGAAAAATTTGTTGACTACGCTGGCATTATCCAGTTCAGTTCATAAGGGTATGTTCTCAGCCACAGAAACAATGTGGCACCCCTAAAATTATTTGAATTCGTTGCGAAAATAATCTAATCTGAAATGAAGACCAACATTCAGACCGATTTTATACTTCCAAAGATATACTCATCTACTCTTTCAGCGCAAGTTCGCTCTCCACCTCGTTGCAAAGACTGATAAAATCTTCTACCGACAGTTGCTCCGGCCGACGCGTCAGGTCAGAATGAGCAAGAAAGGCGGAATGATCTACGGTGCGCTTATTCTCCGCATCAATCTGAGCCAACAACGAACGCAGTGTGCCACGCAACATCTTCCTACGTTGTTGGAAAGTAAATTTGACGAGACGCTTCAGGAGCGCTTCGTTGCACCCTGCCTCTGTGCGTCCATTGCGACGCATAATAAACACTGCACTTTTCACCTTTGGCGGTGGGTTGAATACTCCCGGCTCTACCGTAAAACAGTATTCTATATCGTACCACATCTGTAGCAATACGCTGAGAATTCCGTAAGCCTTTGTGCCCGGATGGGCGGCTATACGATAGGCCATCTCGTGCTGTATCATTCCCGTACAGCAAGGTATGAGCGCCCGATTATCCAACATTTTGAAAAAAATCTGACTGGAAATATCATAAGGATAGTTTCCTATCAGCACAAAAGGACGGCCCTCAAAGACTTCCAATAGATCCATACGCAAAAAATCAGCCGAAAGGATGCGGTCAGACAATTCGGGCCATTGCTGGTTCAGATAAGTCACGCTCTCACGGTCTATCTCCACCACCTTCAACTCTCGCCCTTTTTCCAGCAGATATTGCGTCAGCACACCCATACCCGGTCCTACTTCTAAAACAGGCAGTTCGGGGCTGACATCTACGGTGTCGGCTATACGACGAGCCACATTCAGGTCGGTCAGAAAGT
Organism: Alloprevotella sp.; assembly: GCA_017478625.1. GTDB lineage: Bacteria > Bacteroidota > Bacteroidia > Bacteroidales > Bacteroidaceae > Alloprevotella. The sequence continues at coordinate 58,492 of JAFVDF010000016.1, read as the reverse complement.
GTTGCCCCAGATTTTTCTTAGGGCGCACTTTTGTAAAACGATGTATCTTATCGACGGTCATATTTGGTAGGATAATCGGATTTTGTATAATTTTGCTTACAACCGCGTGCAAAGTTATAGAATTAGTGAAGATTTTTCTTAAGATACTTAAACTTAGTTTGCCCTTTATTCTCGGTATCGGCATCTTGTGGTGGATGTACCGAGGCAATAACTGGACAGACTTTTTCCACATTCTCACCGACGAGATGCACTGGGGATGGATGCTCACATCTTTTATCTTCGGCATACTGGCACAACAAGTGCGCGCCTGGAGGTGGAGGATGGCCCTTAGCCCCATAGGCGAACACCCTCGCCGACGTAGTTGCGAGGATGCTATTTTTATCAGCTATGCCACCAGCCTCGTTGTGCCACGCATTGGAGAAGTAATGCGTTGCGGTGCCATAAAGAGATCGGACGGTGTCTCCTTTTCAAAATCGCTGGGGACGGTTATTACGGAACGTATCATTGACTCGCTGGTCATGCTCATACTGACAGCCTTGGCATTGCTGATGCAGATTCCTGTATTTATAAAATTTGTCCACACTACGGGGCTTGATTTGGGTTCTTTCCTGCGCGGATTTACCACTACAGGCTATCTTGTGACGCTCATCTGCCTACTGGCTATCGTCGGCACAGGCTTCTACCTCATTCGCACCCGATTCTCACGCTTTTGCGACTTCTGGCAGAATCTTAAATCAGGCCTGTTGTCGTTACGAAAAGTGAAAAATCTCCCCCTCTACATCACTCTGAGTTTCAGCATAAATCTCTGCTACTTTCTCCACTTCTATCTGGCATTTTTCTGCTTTGATTTTACAAGCCACTTTGGGCCCGCCGCAGCCTTCCTCATTTTCTGTGTCGGCTCATTTGCGGTCTTGGTGCCCACTCCTAATGGCGCAGGACCTTGGCACTTTGCTGTCAAGACCATGCTCGTACTCTATGGAGTAGCAGAGGTAGATGCCATCAATTTTGCCCTTGTGGTCCACACTGTGCAGACGGGGCTGGTAATCCTCTTAGGCGTAGTGGGGGCTCTCGGTCTTAACTTACGAAAGAAAATTAATACTCAATAATCCTAAAAAACCTATTACTATGAGCGAAATTAAAAACCTACATCCGCAGGCTATTTGGAAAAATTTCGACCTGCTTACGCAAGTGCCCCGCCCGAGTGGTCATCTGGAAAAAGTGCAGAAGTTCCTTCTCGATTGGGCCAAGGAACATCAGATTGAGGCTTTCAAAGATGAAGCCGGCAATATCGTAATGTACAAACCCGCTACTCCAGGCTACGAAAACCGCAAGATTGTGACGCTTCAGGGCCACATGGATATGGTTCCACAGAAGACCAAGGAGAGTACGCATAACTTCGAGACAGATCCGATAGAGACATGGATTGACGGAGACTGGGTAAAAGCCAAAGGCACCACACTGGGCTCTGACGACGGTATGGCCGTAGCCACTATTATGGGTATATTTGAAGACGACAGCATACCTCATGGTCCACTGGAGGGTTTCATCACAGCAGACGAAGAGACAACGATGTACGGTGTAGAGCACATGAGCCCCGACACCCTTCGCGGAGAGATACTGCTTAACCTAGACGACGAAACTGAGGGACAAATGATTGTCGGATCAGCCGGCGGTGTGAATCAGAATGCAGAATTAACCTACGAAGAGGTTCCCACCGATGCATCCGACGTGGCTGTCAAGGTAACGCTCAAGGGGCTTTTCGGCGGACATAGCGGGCTGGAAATCAATGAAGGTCGCGCCAATGCCAACAAACTGATGGCTCGCCTTGTTCAGGATGCTATCGCCAACTTCGAGGCTCGCCTCGCCACATGGGAAGGCGGAAATATGCGCAATGCTATCCCCAACCGTGCAGAAGTGGTTCTGACGTTCCCGAAAGAGAATGTTACGGCATTCTTGGAAGATTGCGTGGCCGACTGGCGCCGTGTCTTTACCGACGAATACTCCACTGTAGAAAAAAATCTTGCCTTGGATGCAGAAGAAGTGGCTCTGCCTGAAAAACAAGTGCCCGTTGAGATTCAAGACAATCTGGTAGATGCCCTGTGTGCTTGTCATAACGGCGTGATGCGTATGATACCCGAAGTACCCCATATTGTGGAGACCTCATCGAATCTCGGCATTGTAGAAATAGGCAATGGAAAAGCAAGTTTCGTCGTACTTGTGCGCTCCAGCCGTGACAGCATGCGTGCATGCTGTGCTGAAACCATCGAATCCGCATTTTTAATGGCTGGAATGAAGGTAACTTACGACCACGCATACCCTGCCTGGCAGCCCAACCCTCAAAGTGAAATCGTGGCCATAATGAGCCGGGTGTACAAAGAACTATTCAACCAAGAAAGCCGTGTACAAGTGGTTCACGCAGGTTTGGAATGTGGTGTTATCGGAGCCAAGTATCCCAAGATGGATATGGTCTCTTTTGGCCCGACCCTACGTTCTCCGCATACGCCCAATGAGCGTTGCAACATTCCAAGCGTAGAAAAATACTGGAAATTTGTTCTTGAAACGCTGAAGAACGCGCCTCTGAAGTAACTCGCAGCTTCTATTACCTCACTTTATAAGCCGACACCTCGGCAGGTTCTCTCTGTCGGTGTGTCGGCTTCTGTTTTCCTTTACTGTACCTATGCCCCACACTGTCTGGTATCGACAATCGCGTACTTGGTTCACCCTGTCAGCCTTCGCCATCGTATTGTGGATTGGTGTAACCTGTTTCTGTGACCCCAGTCTTAACGTGTGGGCACCCAAGTGTACCTTCAAAATGCTCACAGGCTTGCAATGCCCGGGCTGTGGCCTGCAACGTGCCATGTTTGCTCTTCTACATGGTCACGTCACCGAAGCGATGGGGTACAACTGGTTTCTCATCATCGTCACCCCTTATCTTTTGCTGTTAGTGCTTGGCGAATTTTGGCCAAAAGGCTATGCACGCACACGCATCCAGGCATTTACAGAGAACCGACACACCCTCTTCATCTATCTTTTCCTCTACATTCTTTGGGGTATCGTACGAAATATCTTCGGGTTATAGAACTATCATCTTTGTCTCTCCACTTATATTGGTAAATCCAGCAGACCTTTGCACAAGAAGTTGAGGCCTGCCAATGGTGCGTCTCATATTTTGATTTAAGATACTTACCCAACCATTAAAAATCTCCCCCTTGCGCTTAAACGAATCACTCCTATAACTCCATCGGCTACTAGAGATGACAACTATACCTGTCACAGTCGGAGATCGCATTTTCTTTACGCTGGGTAATCTCTTCCTCTCAACTGGACAAAGACTCACTTCTACTTACTTACCCCACGTCTTTATGCAAAGACCAAGAAAAAGGTGCAGGAACCTAATGGCTTCTGCACCTCTCATAATGGTGTTTAGAATTGTCTTTGTTGAATTACTCTGCAGCTGGTGCGGATTCTTCTGCAACAGGTGCTTCTTGAGCTGGAGCTTCAGCAGGTGTTTCTGCTGTAGCTTTGCGTGAACGACGCGAACGACGCGTCTTCTTTTCAGCCGTCTTAGCCATGTTCTCATCATAATCGACGAGCTCAATGAAAGCCATATCAGAACCATCGCTCTGGCGGAAGCCAAGTTTGATGATACGAGTATAACCTCCAGGACGATCGGCCACCTTCTCTGAAATATTCTTGAAGAGTTCGGTTACAGCATATTTATCGCGCAGATAACTGAACACAACACGACGAGAGTTGGTAGTATCGTTCTTTGACTTTGTGATGAGTGGCTCAACATATTTTTTTAGAGCCTTGGCTTTTGCAAGAGTCGTAGTGATTCTTTTGTGCAGGATCAGAGATACGGCCATATTGGAGAGCATGGCTGCTCTGTGGGATGCAGTGCGACTCAGATGGTTGAATTTCTTATTGTGTCTCATTGTTGTTTAATGTGAGATTGTGGCAACTTTTGTCGTCTTTATTCGTCGCCTAATTGGTATTTGGTAATATCCATTCCAAACGACAGATTCTTGCTCGCGAGCAAATCATCAAGCTCGGTGAGTGATTTCTTACCAAAGTTGCGGAACTTGAGCAGATCGTTTTTGTTGAGTTGAACCAAATCGGCCAAAGTCTCAACATTGGCAGCCTTCAAGCAATTGAGGGCGCGAACGGAAAGACTGAGGTCGTTGAGTTTCTGCTTCAAGAGTTGACGCATACGCAGAGCCTCTTCATCTATCGGATGGTTTTCAATATTTGCAGAATTGTCTTCCGTGATGTTCTCGTCAGAGAAGAGTGCAAAATGATAGATAAGGATGCGAGCGGCTTCTTTTAACGCATCTTTCGGCTGGATGGATCCGTCCGTTGTAATCTCAAGCACGAGCTTATCGTAGTCCGTCTTTTGTTCAACACGGAATGGCTCTACGCTATATTTTACATTGCGGATGGGGGTGTAAATGGAATCTATGGCGAGCGTATTGATTGTATTGCAGAAGATGCGGTTTTCCTCGGATGGAACATAGCCACGTCCTTTGTTTACACTCAATTCAATCGTCATGCTTACTTTTGGGTTGTCAAGATGGCATATTACCAAATCTGGATTTAATACCTCGAATCCATTAAGATGGATATCTCCAGCTTTAAACTCCTTTGTATTGGTAATGGTCATCTGGGCTTTCTCCGTATCGTACTCTTCCACTAACTTTTTGAAGCGTACTTGCTTCAAGTTGAGGATGATGTTCGTAACGTCCTCACGCACTCCCGGGACGGAGGCAAATTCATGCTCAACACCTTCAATCTTAATGGTGTTGATGGCATAACCTTCAAGGGATGAAAGCAGGATACGACGCAAAGCGTTACCTATGGTTGTACCAAATCCTGGCTCCAATGGGCGGAATTCAAATTTTCCATAGAAATTATCACTCTCCACCATTATCACCTTGTCGGGTTTCTGAAATGCTAATATTGCCATGTTGTATTATTTGTTTTGTGAATTTGGGAGTTGTCGGTAAACTTGGTGGGCTCCGTTGCCTGATGCAAACGAAAGCTCCACCATATGGTTTCCCAACTAATTAGTTCTTAGAGTACAACTCGACGATGAGTTGTTCCTTGATGTTCTCTGGAATGTCAGCACGCTCAGGCTTGTGAAGCAATTTGCCACCCTTTACGTTTTCATCCCATTCTACCCAAGGATATTTGCTGTGGTTGAATCCTGCCAAAGAATCAGCAATAACCTCAAGGCTCTTAGATTTCTCGCGTACTGCGATAATCTGGCCGGGTTTGATACTATAGGAAGGAATGTTCACAACTTTGCCATCCACTGTGATATGACGGTGATTGACCAACTGGCGTGCAGCAGCACGAGTGGGAGCTATACCCAAACGATATACTACATTGTCAAGACGACATTCAAGGTTCTGAAGCAAAATTTCACCTGTAATACCTTTGGCGGCAGCTGCCTTATCAAACATATTACGGAACTGACGCTCAAGAACGCCATACGTGTATTTTGCCTTCTGCTTTTCAGCCAGCATCACACCATATTCAGAGGACTTGCGACGGCGGTTGTTGCCCTGCTGTCCGGGAGGATAATTGCGCTTTGCTAATACTTTGTCCGGCCCGAAGATGGCTTCACCAAATCGACGCGAAATGCGAGACTTAGGTCCTGTATACTTTGCCATTATTTTTTGATGTTTTTCTAAATTGGTTCTACAATGTCATTAAACTCTTCTTCTCTTCGGAGGACGACAACCATTGTGAGGCAGTGGTGTAACGTCAATAATCTCCGTCACTTCTATACCAGCGCCATGGATGGCACGGATAGCAGACTCACGGCCATTACCTGGGCCTTTTACATAAGCTTTCACTTTGCGAAGACCAAGGTCGAATGCTACTTTGGCACAATCCTGTGCAGCCATCTGTGCTGCATAGGGAGTGTTCTTCTTAGAACCACGGAATCCCATCTTGCCAGCACTTGACCAAGAGATAATCTGACCTTCGCTATTTGCTAAGCATACAATGATATTGTTGAACGAACTGTGAACATGAAGCTGACCTAATGCGTCAACTTTCACATTGCGTTTCTTTGTAGCTGTTTTCTTTGCCATAATTACCTATTATTTAGTAGCCTTTTTCTTGTTAGCAACAGTCTTTTTACGACCCTTTCGAGTACGCGCATTGTTTTTCGTGCTTTGACCACGTACAGGCAGACCTATACGATGACGAACACCACGATAGCAACCAATGTCCATAAGACGTTTAATGTTCATTTGGATTTCGCTACGGAGGTCTCCCTCTACTTTGTAATCCTCTCCAATGACTTCACGGATTTTACCAGCTTGTTCGTCGGTCCAATCCTTTACCTTGATGTCTTTGTCTATGCCGGCCTTTTCAAGGATCTTAGCCGCACTACTACGACCTATTCCAAAGATATAGGTCAACGCGATTTCTCCTCGTTTATTCTGAGGTAAATCAACACCAACAATTCTTATTGCCATATACTAGTTTTATTTTTTTGCGATAATCAGATTAACCCTGACGAAGTTTCATCTTCGGGTTCTTCTTGTTAATCACATACAAACGCCCCTTGCGTCGTACTATTTTACAATCAGCGGAACGCTTCTTCAAGGATGCTCTTGTTTTCATTATTATAAATTATTGCTTGTTTATTTGTATCTGAATACAATTCGCCCCTTTGTCAAGTCATAGGGACTCATTTCGACCTTAACCTTGTCGCCAGGCAGAATTTTTATGTAATGCATACGCATCTTTCCTGAAATATGTGCCGTAATTGAGTGACCATTTTCCAGGACTACACGGAACATTGCATTGCTAAGTGATTCAGCAATTACACCATCTTGTTCTATTGCAAGCTGCTTGGACATAAATGCAAAATATTAGTATGCAGAAAGTGAAGAGGATGAACGCGTATGACCAGTGCTAAGCAAACCATCATAATGGCGCACTAGCATGTAACTCTGAATCTGCTGCAATGTGTCTATAACTACTCCCACAAGGATGAGCAGTGAGGTTCCACCAAAGAATTGAGCAAAACCTTGCTTAACCCCCAAGAGGACAGCAAATGCCGGCAAAATCGCGATGAGAGCAATGAATAGGGAACCAGGGAATGTGATTCTCGTCATCACTGTATCAATATAATCTGCCGTCGGTTTACCTGGTTTAACCCCGGGAATAAAACCACTATTGCGCTTCATGTCTTCTGCCATCTGAACAGGGTTCATCGTAATAGCCGTATAGAAATATGTAAAGGCGACAATCAGTAGTACATATATTATATTATATGGAAGACTGAATTGATCGGACAATACTCTAACAGCACTACCGCCACTTTCGCTAAAGAATGCAGAGAGAAGCGTTGCAGGAATAAACATGATAGCTTGAGCGAATATGATAGGCATCACATTAGCCGCAAACAATTTCAGAGGAATATACTGGCGTGCACCACCAAATTGGCGATTGCCTTCAATACGCTTGGCATATTGCACTGGCACCTTACGGACAGCTTTTACCAAGAGGATTGACAAAGCCATTACAAAGAGAAGTGCAATAATCTCAAACAAGAACTTGATAAGACCACCACCTTCTGCACCAGAAAGTGCTGTGGTAAATTCTTCCATAATTGCACTTGGGAAACGGGCTATAATACCAATCATAATAATGAGTGACACACCGTTTCCGAGACCTTTATCTGTAATACGCTCGCCCAACCAAAGGATAAACATACTGCCTGCTGCCAAGATAATGGTAGAAGAAAGCATGAACCAAAGAGTGTCGCCAACCATAAATGCCCCACTCTGTCCCACTTGAGAACGTAGATTTATCATATAGGTGGGAGCTTGGAACAGTAGGATGGCTATCGTCAACCAACGAGTATATTGGTTAATCTTACGGCGCCCACTTTCGCCCTCGCGTTGCAATTTCTGGAAGTAAGGAACAGCCACTGCTAACAACTGAATTACGATGGAAGCCGAAATGTAAGGCATTATTCCCAACGCAAATACTGAAGCATTGGAGAATGCACCACCGGAAAACATGTTTAACAGAGACATAAGACCTTCGTCCGTCTGTGCTTGAAGAGCTGCGAGCTTGCCCGGGTTGATACCAGGTAATACTACAAATGAGCCAAAGCGATAGATGGCAACAAACAAGAGAGTGATGAGGAGACGCACACGCAAATCCTCAATTCTCCAAATACTCTTTATGGTCTCTATTAACTTTTTCATAATTAAAAGTTAGAATTTGGTTACCGTACCACCTACTGCCTGGATAGCCTCTTCTGCCTTCTTGGAGAAAGCGTTTGCTTCTACTTGCAACTTAACTTTAAGTTCTCCTTCGCCAAGAATTTTGTAAAGTTGGTTCTTGGAAATATAACCCGCAACAATAAGTTCCTCACGACCAATCTTCTCCAAATTTTTCTTTTCAGCCAATTCTTGAAGAAGACCAATGTTTATAGCCTTATATTCTACACGGTTAATATTCTTAAAGCCAAACTTGGGCAGACGGCGCTGAAGGGGCATCTGACCACCTTCAAAACCAATTTTCTTGTGGTAGCCCGAACGAGCCTTAGCTCCTTTATGACCACGGGTAGAGGTTCCGCCTAAGCCCGAACCTGGGCCACGGCCGAGTCTTTTGTCGTGATGTGTAGAGCCTGCTGCTGGTTTAAGTGTATGTAATTTCATATCGTTACTAAATTAATCTACGACCTTAATCAAATGACTTACCTTGCGAATCATTCCACGAGTACAAGGATTGTCTACAACCTCCACCTGTTGGTTAAGTTTGCGAAGTCCCAGTGCGTCGAGAGTTCTCTTTTGGTCTTTCGGAGTATGAATCCGACTTCTGATTTGTTGAATTTTTATCGTTGCCATAGTCGTATTATCCTCTAAAAACTTTTTCGACACTAATGCCACGCTCCTGCGCTACTATACGTGCGTCACGCATATTACTAAGAGCTGCAATGGTTGCTTTTACTAAATTGTGGGGATTGGAAGAACCTTTTGACTTTGCAAGCACGTTCTTTACACCTACGCTATCAAGTACTGCACGCATAGCACCACCTGCTACGACTCCCGTACCCTCAGCTGCAGGAAGCAAAATAACTTCTGCCCCACCATAGTGTGCGGTCATCTCGTGAGGAACTGTTCCTTTCAGTACTGGAACTTTCACAAGATTCTTCTTAGCGGCTTCAACCCCTTTAGCAATAGCGGCTGATACTTCACCAGCTTTTCCAAGGCCATAGCCGATAACTCCATTGCCATCACCTACTACGACAATGGCTGCAAACGTAAAGGTTCGACCACCTTTGGTTACTTTCGTGGTACGATTGATAGCAACCAGTCTATCCTTTAATTCTTCACTATTAACATTTATTCTGTTTGCCATAATCATTTAGAGTTTAAGTCCACCTTTACGAGCACCTTCAGCCACTTCTTTAACACGACCATGATACAAATAGCCATTACGGTCAAATACCACAGTGGTAATGCCTGCAGCAAGAGCTTTCTCGGCTATTGCCTCACCAACTTTAGCTGCTTGTTCTTTCTTAGGCATAGTTTCATAGCCCAAAGATGATGCACTTACCAATGTAGAAGCGGTTTCGTCATTTATAATTTGCGCATAAATCTGTTTGTTACTGCGGAAAACAGACAAACGAGGACGCTCAGTTGTACCAGAAATCTTATTGCGAACTCTAAATTTAATCTTAGAGCGACGTTGTTCTTTTCTTGTAGTCATAATCTTTTCTTACTTTTAAATTACTTAGCACCGGCGGCCTTACCGCTCTTACGACGGATCTTCTCACCGATATAAAGTATACCTTTACCCTTATAGGGCTCTGGCTTACGGAAAGAACGAATCTTTGCACATACAAGGCCTAACAACTGCTTATCGCAAGACTCTAGACAGATGTAAGGGTTTTTATTACGCTCAGTCTTTGTCTCCACCTTAATCTCAGAAGGCAACTGAAGGAAAATACTATGAGTATAACCCAATGTAAACTCCATCAGATTTCCCTGGTTGGAAACACGATAACCTACACCGACAAGTTCCAATTCTTTCTTATAACCCTCACTGACACCAACAACCATATTGTTGACCAAAGCACGATACAAACCATGATAAGCCTGTTTCTGCTTCTGTTCTACCTGATCGTTTTCTTCATTGATTGAGAACTGAATTGAACCATCTTCAATTGTTACATTAATAGAAGGATTAATAGCCTGAGAAAGCTCACCCTTCGGACCTTTTACAGTCACTACATTATCCTTGATGTCTACAGTTACACCTACAGGAATGTTAATCGGCAATTTTCCTATTCTAGACATAGTTTCCTTCTTTAGTAGATAAAGCAAAGAACCTCACCGCCAATCTTTTCAACGGTTGCTTCTTTATCTGTCATTACACCTTTGGAAGTGGATACAATAGCTATACCCAGTCCGTTAATAACTCGAGGCATTTCACGATAGCCCTTGTACTGACGCATACCAGGGCGGGAAATGCGGGTCAGGCTTTTGATTGCACTGGCCTTAGTTTGGGGATCGTACTTCAAGGCTATTTTAATTGTACCCTGAGGACCTTCTTCCTCAAACTTATAGTTGAGGATATACCCCTTCTCAAAAAGGATCTTAGTTATGTCCTTTTTGAGATTTGAAGCGGGAATTTCCACTACTCGGTGCTTTGCCTGAATAGCGTTGCGTAACCGCGTCAAATAATCTGCAATGGGATCAGTCATAAAAATAATTTGTTAATTGATCGGGAGAATCCCGACAATATTAATAAATATAGTATTGAGTTATATGCTTACCAACTGGCTTTCTTTACGCCAGGAATCAGACCGCTCGATGCCATTTCGCGGAATTGAATACGCGACAAGCCAAACATACGGATATATCCCTTTGGACGCCCCGTTATCTTACAACGATTGTGCAAGCGGATAGGATTGGCATTGCGTGGGATTTCCTGCAATTTGCGAGCTGCCTCGTATGCCTCAACCGGATCATTGCTTTTATTCACAATTTCCTTAAGAGCTGCACGCTTCTTAGCATATTTGGCTACTAATTTGGCACGCTTAACCTCACGTGCTTTCATTGATTCTTTTGCCATATCTTACTGATTGTTTTTAGCATTTTTGAACGGCAGGCCAAATTCTTTCAAAAGAGCATAGCCTTCTTCATCGGTCTTTGCAGTGGTTACGAAAGTGATATTCATACCTGTAAGACGCTCAATCGTGTCAATATTTATCTCGGGGAAGATAATCTGTTCTTGAATACCGAGCGTATAATTACCACGGCCATCAAGTTTACTTTCTATTCCCTTGAAGTCACGAATACGAGGTAATGCCACACGTACCAAACGCTCTAAAAATTCGTACATACGCTCACGACGCAATGTTACCATCACGCCGATAGGCATCTTCTTACGGAGTTTAAAGTTTGATACGTCTTTGCGAGATATCGTAGCTACGGCTTTCTGGCCAGTAATTGCAGAAAGTTCGTTGATAGCAACATCAATGATTTTCTTATCAGCAGTTGCTATACCAAGACCCTCATTAACAACAATCTTCGTCAGACGAGGAATTTGCATAGAGGACTTATAATTGAACTGCTTCTGAAGAGCAGGAGCTATACGCTCAATATACTCTTGTTTTAAACTAGCTGTATTACTCATTATTTGATCTCCTCTCCTGATTTTTTAGCATAGCGAACCAATTTACCTTCTTCATTTCTACGACGGCCAATACGAGTTGCCTTGCCACTTTTAGGATCTACTACATTAAGGTTTGAAATATGAACAGGGGCTTCCTTCTTCACAATTCCACCTTGAGGATTCTTTGCGTTAGGTTTCTGACTTTTCGAAACCAGATTTACACCTTCTACGATAGCGCGCTCTTTCTTTACGAGAACTTGAAGAACTTTTCCAGTCTTGCCTTTATCCTCGCCAGCGTTTACATAAACGGTGTCGCCTTTCTTGATATGTAATTTACTCATTACTCTGTTTCGATTTAGAGGTTAAAGAACTTCAGGAGCCAGAGAAACGACTTTCATATTCGTAGCGCGCAATTCACGAGCAACCGGACCAAAGATACGGCTACCTCTCAACTCGCCTGCATTGTTCAGAAGAACACAAGCATTGTCATCAAAGCGGATATAAGAGCCGTCAGCACGACGAATCTCTTTCTTTGTACGAACTATCAAAGCCTTAGATACGGCACCTTTCTTCAAATCGCTCGAAGGAAGAACATTATGTACGGCTACAACGATGATATCACCAACTGTAGCATAACGCCGACGAGTTCCACCAAGAACACGGATGCATACGGCTTCACGTGCACCGCTGTTGTCAGCAATATTTAATTTTGTTTCTACCTGTATCATGATTACTTAGCTCTTTCAACGATTTTTACTACTCTCCAACGCTTCTGTTTGCTTAAGGGACGAGTTTCCATGATTAATACGGTATCACCGACATTGCATTCATTTTTCTCATCGTGAGCATAATACTTCTTCGTTTTGGAGACGAATTTCCCATAAATAGGGTGTTTCTCTTTGAATTGCGAAGCAACAACAATCGTTTTGTCCATCTTGTTGCTACGTACAATTCCCTGTCTGGTTTTTCTTAAGTTTCTAGCTTCCATGTGGACAATTTTATTTATTGAGTTCGTTCTCGCGGAGAACTGTCTTAATTTTGGCTATAGTGCGACGAGCCTCTTTTATCTGAGAGGGATTCTCGAGGGGAGATACGCTATGATTCAGCACCATCTGTGCGTATTTTGCCTGTTCTGTCGCCAAGCGTTCCTGAAGCTCATTCTCAGGAATTTGTCTGATTTCTGCGATTTTCATAATCAAGCGTTTTTATCGTAGTCGTGTCTCACTACAAATTTAGTAGTTACAGGTAATTTCTGAGCGGCTAAGCGAAGAGCTTCTTTGGCCACATCAAAGGAAACACCCTCTATTTCAAAAATAATACGGCCGGGGGTAATTGGGAATACATATCCAACAGGATCACCCTTACCCTTACCCATACGTACGTCTGCAGGTTTCTTTGTAATGGGTTTATCCGGGAAAATGCGGATCCAACTCTGACCCTCACGTTGCATATAGCGAGTCATTGCCACACGTGCAGCTTCGATCTGTCGTCCCGTCAACCAGTGGGTATCAAGGCTCTTAATACCAAAGCTTCCGAAAGCAAGCTGATTTCCGCGTTGAGCGTTGCCTTTGCAACGACCCTTTTGCGGTCTTCTGTATTTAGTTCTTTTAGGTTGTAACATAATTACTTTCGCTTTCTAATTAACGGTTATTGTTACGATTGCCACGGAAACGGCGACGATCACGTCCTCCACCAAAATTATCGCGACGAGAATCTTTCTCTGCTGCAAAATTCGGTGCCAAGTCACGCTTCTCATAAACTTCGCCACGGCAAATCCAAACCTTGATACCAATCAAGCCCACCTTGGTAAGTGCAGCTGTCTGGCAATAATCAATATCTGCACGGAATGTATGCAAAGGGGTACGGCCCTCTTTGAACATCTCGCTACGTGCAATTTCTGCTCCGTTCAAACGGCCAGATACTTGAACTTTGATGCCCTCTGCTCCCATACGCATCGTTGAAGCAATAGCCATTTTTATAGCACGACGATAGGCAATCTTTCCTTCAATCTGGCGAGCGATTGTATTGCCCACGATAGTTGCATCTAGTTCAGCTTTACGAATTTCAAAGATATTGATTTGGATTTCTTTATCCGTAATCTTCTTCAATTCCTTCTTAAGTGTGTCCACTTCTTGTCCACCCTTACCAATAATAAGACCTGGCTTTGAAGTGCAAATCGTAATAGTCACCTGTTTCGGTGTACGCTCAATTACAATACGAGCCACACTGGTTTTGGGAAGACGTGCTTCGAGGTACTTACGAAGCTTGTTATCTTCCAGAATCTTATCACCAAAATTTGTACCACCGTACCAGTTGGAGTCCCAACCGCGAATGATACCCAAACGGTTACTTATCGGATTAACTTTTTGTCCCATAGTTGTAATTAGTCATTAGTTTTGGTGCCCACATGAAGTGTAACATGGTTGGAACGTTTACGAATTCTATAACCACGACCTTGTGGGGCTGGACGCATACGCTTCAAGGTTGCGCCTTCATCGACAAAAATCTTGGTGATATATAATTCTCCATCTTCCGCCTTGCGGTCATTTTTCTGTTCCCAGTTTGCAATAGCCGAGCGAAGAAGTTTTTCAACATCTACGCTGGCTGCTTTCTTTGAGAAGCGAAGGGTTGCAAGAGCACGGTTCACTTCCATACCGCGAACCAAGTCTACAACATAGCGCATCTTGCGGGGAGAGGAGGGAATATTCCGCAACACTGCGAAATACTGCGTTTTAAGGGCTTCTTTTCTTTTTTCAGCCGCTAATCTTTTTCTAGCTCCCATTTATTTTTCTTTTTTATTTACTAGGACTGGACCTGTTATTTCTTATTACCGGCATGGCCGCCAAACTTACGCGTCGGAGCAAACTCTCCAAGCTTATGGCCTACCATATTTTCAGTAACATAAACAGGAATAAATTTATTGCCGTTGTGGACTGCAATCGTATGCCCAACGAAATCCGGAGAAATCACTGAAGCACGTGCCCACGTTTTTACAACGCTCTTCTTACCACTTTCATTCATGGCAAGCACTTTCTTTTCAAGAGAAACTGCGATGTACGGACCTTTTTTAAGAGAACGACTCATAGTTTATGTGCTTTATTTTTTACGTCTTTCAATGATATACTTGCTGGACTGTTTCTTCGGGGCTCTTGTCTTCAGACCCTTAGCATACAAACCAGTACGAGAACGTGGGTGTCCACCAGACTGACGGCCTTCACCACCACCCATCGGGTGATCAACCGGGTTCATAACAACACCACGGTTGTGAGGACGACGACCCAGCCAGCGGCTGCGACCTGCTTTACCTGACGACTCAAGGGCATGGTCTGAATTACCCACTGCACCTACGGTTGCCTTGCAAGCACCTAAAATTCTACGAGTCTCACCAGAAGGCAACTTGATAACACAATAGTTTCCTTCGCGAGATGTCAGCTGAGCGAAGTTGCCAGCGCTACGTACTAAGAGAGCACCCTGACCTGGACGAAGTTCGATATTATGAACAACGGTACCAACAGGAATGTTCTTTAGAGGAAGAGCATTTCCAACTTCTGGAGCTACATCGGAGCCTGAAAGTAGTTCTGCACCAACTTTCAGTCCGTTCGGAGCTATAATATAACGTTTCTCACCGTCAGCGTAATAGAGCAAAGCGATACGTGCCGAGCGATTCGGGTCGTATTCAATGGTCTTTACGATAGCGGGTACACCGTCTTTCTCACGTTTGAAGTCAATGAAGCGGAATTTTCTCTTATGACCGCCTCCCATGTAGCGCATTGTCATCTTGCCGACGTTGTTACGTCCGCCCGTGGAGCGCTTACCGTAAACGAGAGATTTTTCTGGTACGGATGCAGTAATTTCTTCGAACGTACCAATAATCTTGTGTCTCTGCCCCGGTGTAGTGGGCTTAAATTTACGTACTGCCATTTGTTATTAAATATTACTATAAAAATCGATAGTATCGCCTTCTTTCAGCGTAACAATCGCTTTTTTGAAGGCGTTGGTACGGCCACGTACAAGACC
This sequence comes from Alloprevotella sp., assembly GCA_017478625.1. GTDB lineage: Bacteria > Bacteroidota > Bacteroidia > Bacteroidales > Bacteroidaceae > Alloprevotella. The sequence goes on along the minus strand of JAFVDF010000016.1, from coordinate 42,820 downwards.
CTTGCGGGTATAGCGTGTCTTATTGTCGCCGGCATACACCATCGTGCTTATGCCAACCACCTTTACGCCATAACGAGCCTCAACTTCTGCTTTAATCTGCTGCTTGTTTGCCTCGGGGCGTACTACGAAGCCGAACTGATTCAGCTTCTCCGTAGCGTCCGTCATCTTCTCGGTAACAAGAGGTTTAATTATGAATGTAGTCATATCCTATCGCCGATCTTTACTTAGTTAATACTGCCTCGATGTCTTTCAGTGCATTTTCAGTCACTACCAATACATTAGCGTCAAGTACGTTGTAAGTATTGACATTGGCAGCTATTGAAAGTTTTGCATTCTGCAAGTTACGAGCAGAGAGATAGATATTCTTATTGGCCTCAGGCAACACGAGCAAGAACTTCTTGTCGGCAACCTTCAAGTTGTTAGCTACCTCAACGAAAGACTTCGTTTTAGGAGCTTCAAAGTTAAAGTCTTCTACCACGATAAGGGCATTCTCTTTTACCTTGTAAGCAAGAGCGCTACGACGTGCCAACGCTTTAACTTTCTTGTTCAATTTAATAGAATAATCGCGAGGTTTCGGACCAAATACGCGACCACCACCAATAAGCACTGGAGAATTGATGTCACCACGACGAGCTCCACCTCCGCCCTTCTGACGGCCGAGCTTACGGGTAGAACCGCTAATCTCACTTCTTTCCTTAGACTTTGCAGTACCCTGGCGCTGTGCAGCCAAATAGCGCTTCACGTCCAGATAGATTGCATGGTCATTGGGCTCAATCCCGAAGACATCTTCATTGAGGGCAACTTTCTTGCCCGTATCTTCACCTTTGATGTTAAATACGCTGAGTTCCATTACTTTTCAACAATTACGATTGAACCATTACATCCAGGAACAGAACCCTTAATGAGAAGTAAGTTGTGTTCAGGGATAACCTTGAGAACTTTCAAGTTCTGCGTAGTAACGCGTTTGTTGCCCATCTGGCCGCCCATACGCAAACCTTTGAAAACTTTAGCGGGATAGGAGCAGGCACCTATTGAACCCGGCTTGCGAGCACGGTCGTCCTGTCCATGAGTTGATTGGCCTACACCACCAAAACCATGACGCTTCATGACGCCTTGGAAACCTTTACCTTTAGAGGTTCCAATTACATCCACGAAAGCAACGTCAGCGAAGACGTCTTCCACGGTAAGGGTGTCACCCAGATTTAGTTCTTTTTCAAAACCTGTGAACTCGGCCAAGTGGCGCTTGGGGGTTGTACCAGCCTTCTTAAAGTGTCCAAGAAGAGGTGCAGAGGTGTTTTTCTCTTTTGCCTCCTGGAAACCTACCTGTACGGCAGTGTAACCATCCTTCTCAACACTTTTCAACTGAGTTACCACGCAAGGACCAACTTCGATAACAGTGCACGGCACATTTTTGCCGTCGGCACTGAAAACGGATGTCATTCCGATTTTCTTTCCTAATAATCCTGGCATTTCAACTTGTTTTTTGAAAATTATTGATTAATGTTTGATTTGACTTGCAGTTTCTAATCCTCGTAAGCCAGCGGATTTGCGCGCAAGAGAGCACCGCTCAAACCCCTATGAATAAAGGTTTTGTTGAGCAGTTGCTACTTTTTCGCGGGTGCAAAATTACTCAAACTATCCTAATTACCAAAGATTTTCGCATATTTTTTTCACATTCCATAATACAATTCAGGCCCATCTGCAGGCATCTACATAATCGGGTGCAATTTCCCTAATCCGAAAATTGCACCCGATAAATGCGCCTGTAAGTAGGTCGTGGTATCCTATTCGCTCTTGAAGAGATCTTTTATACCACCTATGGAGCCCATCAGGTTAGTGGCTTCGTATGGCAAATATACCGTCTTGGTCTTATCGCCCTGAGCCAGTTCTTCGAGCATCTGGATATACTTCTGAGCCAGCAGATAGTTGGCCGGATTGGTGCTTTGCCCCACTGCTTCGGTTATCTTCTGTATGGCAATAGCCTCAGCCTCGGCCTTACGGATACGTGCTGTCGCCTCACCTTCTGCATGCAGGATCTGCTCTTGCTTGGCAGCCTCAGCACGGTTTATAGTAGAAGCCTTTTCACCTTCCGACTGTAATATGGCCGATTGCTTTTGGCCTTCAGACGTCAGGATTATTGCACGTTTGTTTCGCTCTGCCTGCATCTGCTTCTCCATAGCCTGAAGCACGCTGGCCGGAGGGGTAATATCTTGAAGTTCTACGCGGTTCACTTTTACGCCCCATTTATCAGTGGCGTCATCCAACACGGCGCGCAGTTTGGTGTTGATAGTATCGCGCGAAGTTAGCGTTTCGTCCAATTCCAGTTCACCAATGATATTACGCAGAGTCGTCTGTGTCAGTTTCTCTATGGCATTCGGCAAGTTATTGATTTCGTATGCTGCTTTGAACGGATCTACAATTTGGAAATAGAGCAACGCATTGATTTCGGTCTGCACATTATCCTTTGTAATTACGTTCTGCTTGTCGAAGTCGTACACCTGCTCACGAAGGTCTATAGAGTCGGAGTATATGTAGCGTCCGCGACGCAATGTCACAATGTCCTTAGCCTTGTCTATAATGGGAATGATGATATTGATACCCGGATTGAGTGTGGCATAATACTTACCCAAGCGCTCAATAATCTTTGTCTCACTTTGCGGAATGATGACAACCGCTTTCTTAATGAAGATCAGCACCAGCACTACGATGATGATCAGAATAGTTGTTGCAAAAGGAAAACCTTCCATCTTATTTCTTCAGTTTTTATATGCCCCACCACGATGGTGTGGCAATAGTTAATAAATAGGTTTCTACAGATACTTGACAGAATACTACAACGTGGTTGAGACTACGACAATGGTGCTCTCGCGTCTTACTATGCGGACACGCTGACCTGCCTCTACGGCCGAATCATCCTCTGTTTTGGCCCGCCAAACATCGCCATCTATCTTCACCCGCCCATATTCGCCGGACGCGATAGGCTCTATCACTTCTACGATACGCCCCACAATGGCATCGGCATTACTTATCCGCTCGCGCTCGCCCTTATGCAACCAGCGCTTTAAGGCGGGTCGTACCAGCCATATACTCAGCAACGCAAAAATGGCCCAGGCTATCACCTGCACCCATAGTGCCACTCCCGTAAGTGATACCAGAGCCGCACAAGCTGCTCCAATAGCAAAACAAGTGAAGTAGAAATCGCCGGAACTCAGTTCCAATACCATTAGCCCTAAGGCAACAATTACCCACAAGAGCCAAAGATTTTCAGCAAAATATTCTATCATATCATTCAATTATTAAATCTTCCCCAAAGTTCGGTATAATTCCCGATAACTGCAATACGAAAGACGGGTAAATAATGAATTTTGACAATCTAATTGACTCTTCAGCAGACATTGGCCAGCAGTTTGACCGCGCTATACTCTAATAAAATCACTGTATCCACCCGCGGAAGCAGTGAAGTAGATTTTATACTCTCTTTCTCCGTTTGAGTTTGTCCTATGTAAATTCTCCACACAGACACTGTCGAACCCGTAGCGATTAAAATCCTCCCAGGACACAAGCGTCCGAGGTTCTTTCTTCAACACCTTACGCAATAGCCACCGACCTAACTCCTTATTTGGATTTGACATAAGCGCTTTTCCGTTATCTGAGCATACTTTTGCCGACAGCACCTTTCCGTCAGGCAGTTGCAGGGAGAAAGGCGTATCTCTGTCAGGAAAGAACTGCGGATAGTTACGATGTATTGCTATGGGTATCGGGATATATACTTCGTCTTCATCTCTCTTCCTTCCGCTCGCATTCCACTGGTTGAGTCCGGATTTATCTGGTACTCTTCCTGTACGGACAGAATACAAGGGTAGTACGACATAATCTATCCCCTTTATAAACTTCTTTGTCTCCTCTATTCTTGAATTATATTGTTGAAAGAATTCTTCCAACAACACCAAAGGCTCGTCAACGATATCTACCGCTATATCTTTATAATCGCCAGATACTTCAAAAGATTTCATCAGCACACTCTTACTCTTATTAAAGGCATACGAGTTTCTTTCATCCTCAAACAAGATAGAAGTTGCGTCATCTTTTTCCACATGAATTCGTTCCACGTCTATTTCTTCGTAGGGACAGTTAAACACCCTTAGCAAGCCCTCCCTACGCCCGACGATATGATATTGCGTTTCCTTTACGTCAAACGCATTGTTTGCGAAACTCATTCTGTCGTTCCTGAAGTCGCCCAATCGCCGGGCCAAATCTTTTCCCTTAAGGCCTGCAAGTTCTGTCTTCAACTTATTGAATTCTGCTATCTTCTCTGTAGAGGCATTGTTCTTATTCAAGATAAACGTCTTGATACCTATCCCGACTGACTCTATACGGGCATCGTATGCCGTGCAAGAACGAGCGTCATTAATTGCACTGTAATACCGACAGAAAAGATTTTCCGCCAGCCGATAGTCAAGATAGGGTACATCGTTTTCTGAAAACAATCTACTCAGTTGAGCCATCAACTGGAGCATATCAAAATATTTCTGATTGTCTTTCCAGCCTGTCAGGAAATCTTTGAGATTACGGAAATGATGTTCTGGCATACTTTTCGAATAAGTGGAACAACTACAGAATTTCCCGCTTGCTTATACTTGGCGGCTTCACTGATTGAAGAGGGAAATTCATATTCAGGCGGAAAGCCCTGAAAATTCAGACATTCTTTCGGAGAGAGTTTCCGGATTCCATCATCTGTCAGAATGAGCGGCACATTATGTCCGCCTGTCCCCATATTAGCGGTTAGCGTAGGACAAACTTTGCTCTTGTTTTCTCTGACATACTGCCGGCGCCACTGGTATATCGTGTCCTTCGACACCACTCCTGCCCGTATTTCCTCGATATGCCCTACTCTTTCATCGTAGAACAGCCTGGGAGTCTTCGTCTGATAATCTATACAATCGTGTATAGTACGTACAAGTGGTTCTCTCTCCGGAAAGACGAAATCCTTATAGCGTGGAACTTGCAACGGATCAAAACAGACTATAAATATCCTTTCGCGATTCTGTGGAATATTGGCATACTCCGTCGCGTTCATTACCTTATGGAAAACAGCATAGCCAAGTTCCTCAAGGGTGGACTTGATAATCTGAAACGTGCGTCCCCCGTCATGGGTGTATAGGTTTTTCACATTTTCCAGATAGACGGCTTTCGGACGCCTTCGTCTGATAATCTCAGCCACGTCAAAGAATAAGGTACCGCGCGTATCTTCAAATCCTCTCCTGTATCCTGCCACAGAAAAAGCCTGACAAGGAAAGCCGGCGCATAAGATATCAAAGCCGTCGGGTATAAGTTGCTTGTTAAACTCCCGTGTAATATCGCCAAAAGGTATTTCGCCGAAATTGTAGTAATAGGTCTGCTGAGCATTTGAATCCCATTCCGAAGAATAGATACACTGCCCTCCACAATCCTGCATTGCAAGTCGGAAACCACCTATTCCTGCAAACAAATCAATAAAGGTAAACGAGGGACTTGTAGGGGCTGGAAATGGGGCGCGTACAAGATTTTCAAAAGAAAGACTATCAAACAGCGATTCTCGGGCCACATTTCCGCCTGCATCATTATCGGCCAGATCTGTGATTGATTTCTCCCAATAATCCAAAATGTCTTTTGCGGGACGCGCATAAGTGGATTGTTTCTCAGAATCGTTTGCCAAAGAAAAATAATGGGTAACGACTGCCACCTGCTCATTAAAAGAGAGCGCAACCCCGTCCACCAGCAGATTTTCTTCTTCGGGGACACTTTTGCCCTTATTTGTTATGCCACGCCTGACAACATCCAGCAAATTATAACTATACAGAGTCGATTGGAAATCCTCTTGCATGCTTTGGACCACACTGCATTTTCTGAGGCTGAACGTAGTTTCCTAAGCACGCCTCACTCTGCCAAGCATCCAAATGCGGAGAAATGATCGATGGAATGGCTACACAACAAAAAAACGCGGATGCTTCACATCTGCTTGTTCTGCTATTTAGGTTGTAGGATACCTTACCAATAGAACAAACAAAGTAAACACCCACGATAGAGTATATAGTACACCCATAAAGTGTGCAAAGGTCAAAAGACTGACCCTCTGCACACAACGGGATGGCGTATATACACACCCGTGGCATCTCCTTCTGCTTTTGTTTTTGATTGGTAATTTGAGTTTCCTACATTCAAATAGCCAAAAACAAAGCGTCAGTAACGCCTTTTATTATGTAGTGCGAATCATCTGTAAGGCATACCACAATATGCCCGATGTCGCTTTGACAAAAATACAACTTTTCGGCAGATTCTCCACAAAGAGTCCACTTATTTCATACTTTTGTATAGAATACAAACCCTTAAAACAAAGTATATGCTAAAGATTGGAGACAAAGCCCCCGAAATCTTAGGACGCGACGAAAGCGGGCAGGAAATCAGACTAAGCGAATTTGCCGGACGGAAACTGGTGCTGTATTTTTACCCTAAGGACAATACGAGCGGATGTACCACGGAGGCCTGCAACCTGCGCGACAATTACAGCGCGCTCCACAAGGCTGGCTATGCCGTAGTAGGTGTAAGCGTGGACAGCGAGGCTTCGCACCGTAAGTTTATTGAGAAGCACAGCCTGCCCTTTCCGCTCATTGCCGACACGGAGAAGCAACTCGTAGAGACTTTTGGTGTTTGGGGTGAGAAGAAGTTATATGGACGCGCCTATATGGGTACGCTCCGTACCACCTTTATCATCGACGAACAAGGCGTGATTGAGCGTATCATCGAGCCCAAACAAATCAAAGTAAAGGACCACGCCGCCCAAATCTTAGGCTAAACGCCACATCACCATACTAAGAGGTTTCCACCGGTTCTCTCTGTACGGTGCTACACCCTACTTCTCAGCCTAGGAGTCTCTCTGCGGAGAGAATGGCATAATGGAGTATTATTTTTGCATAATCGGATTTGAAAATTGTATAATTGAATCTCAAAATTCCATAATGCAATTTCAAAATTCCCTTATGCAATTTTCATAAAGAAGTATAGAAGCGTACACGGGCTTTGCTCTTCCCTACGATCGGAGTATTAAGTTCTGTGGGTAGCATATAAAGAAAGTCAAGGCGACAGGAATATTCTTCCTCGTATCTATCCACTCCTGGCATTTCTCTGTCAAACTGAAAAGAAAAAGCCCCGGCCGAACATAGTGACTACCTGTGGCCCTGATGCCCCGCCCGGGGCGTATTGTCAGAGCCTGTCCCGGTCTCGGGACGCCTACAAGTAGTGTATTATTGGCTGAGGCTTTTTCTTTCGTACTGTAATATCGCGAACGACTACACCTTGATTTCTACTTCTACGCCACAAGGCAATTCGAGCTTCATAAGTGCATCCACGGTCTTAGATGTAGAACTGTAGATGTCGATGAGGCGCTTGTAGGTGCATACCTGGAACTGTTCGCGCGATTTCTTGTTTACGAATGTCGAACGGTTTACGGTGATGATGCGTTTGCGCGTGGGAAGAGGAATCGGACCGCTTACAACGGCACCCGTAGCCTTCACATTTTTCACGATCTTCTCGGCAGATTTTTCTACGAGAGTGTGATCGTAACTTTTCAGTTTGATACGAATTTTTTGACTCATTGTATTGATTGGTTTAAGAGAGGGAGCGGAGGGTGGCATAAGAGTCATTCGTTATCCCACCGTGACTCCATCTGGTTGAATAATGGTTTTATTTAATAAGATCTACGCGACCGTTAACCTCTGAAAGCACTTCGCGTGCCAAAGAGGGCGACAACGGGGCATGATGGTCATACTGCATACTGCTGGTAGCGCGTCCGGAGGTAATGGTACGCAATGCGGTTACATAACCGAACATTTCTGCCAAAGGTACCTTAGCCTTAACGATGCGCGCGCCTGAGCGAGTGCTTTCCATACCTTCTACCTGTCCGCGACGCTTGTTCAAGTCACCAATAACATCACCCATATTCTCTTCAGGTGTTACCACCTCAAGGGCCATAATGGGCTCAAGCAATACGGGACCTGCCTTGGAGCATGCGTTTTTGTAGGCGTTGATTGCAGCTACTTCAAACGAGAGCTGGTCAGAGTCAACGGGGTGGAATGAGCCGTCAAGGAGTTCTACCTTTAAGCTGTCGAGCGGATAATTACCCAGAACACCGCTCTTCATGGCGCTTTCAAAGCCCTTCTGTACGGAAGGAATGTATTCCTTAGGAATGTTACCGCCTGTAACCTTATTGACAAATTGCAGACCGCCCTGAGTGAAGTCTTCATCTACGGGACCTACATTGACAATGATATCTGCGAACTTACCACGACCACCAGTCTGCTTCTTATATACTTCGCGCAGATTGACGGTCTGGGTAATGGCTTCCTTGTAATTAACCTGAGGCTTGCCTTGATTACATTCTACCTTGAATTCACGCTTCAGACGATCGATGATGATGTCGAGGTGAAGTTCACCCATACCAGAGATGATGGTCTGACCGCTCTGTTCGTCGGTGCGAACGGTGAACGTCGGATCTTCTTCGGCCAGTTTCTGGAGACCGAGAGAGAGTTTGTCCATATCTTTCTGCGTCTTGGGCTCTACGGCGATACCTATCACGGGATCAGGGAAGTCCATAGATTCCAGAACGATGGGTTTGTTCTCATCACAGAGCGTATCACCCGTATGAATATCCTTGAAACCCACACCTGCACCGATATCACCGGCGTCAATGCTCTCCATAGGAATCTCCTTGTTGGAGTTCATCTGGAACAGGCGACTGATACGCTCTTTCTTACCTGAACGACTATTGTACACATAAGAACCGGCAGACACCTTACCCGAATAAACGCGGAAGAATACCAGACGACCCATATAGGGGTCAGTAGCAATCTTAAAGGCCAGCGCACTGGTCGGTGCATCCTCTGAAGGTTTACGTCCCTCTATTTCACCCGTATTGGGGCTCTCGCCCTGGATCTCTTCAGTATCGAGAGGAGACGGAAGGAAAGCGCAAGTGTAGTCTAGGAGAGACTGAACACCCTTGTTCTTGTAAGAAGAGCCAAGAAGCATTGGAGTAATCTCCATCTTCACCGTCCCCTTACGAATTGCAGTCATGACTTCAGCCTCCGTGATAGTGGAAGGATCTTCCAGATACTTCTCCATCAATTCGTCGTCGAAGTTGGCAGCGGACTCTAACAACTTGTCGCGCCATTCGTCGGCCTCATCTTTCAACTCGGCAGGTATGTCAATCACGTCATACTCTGCACCCATAGTTTCATCATTCCAAACGATACCTTTCATCTTAATGAGGTCCACCACACCTTTAAAGTTTTCCTCGGCACCTATAGGAATCTGAATGGGTACAGGGTTTGCACCAAGAAGCTCTTTCATCTGACGCACGGTCTCAAAGAAATCTGCGCCTGAGCGGTCCATCTTGTTTACATAGCCTATACGGGGAACATTGTACTTGTCTGCCTGACGCCATACGGTCTCACTCTGAGGCTGTACACCGTCTGCAGCGCTGTACGTGGCTATTGCACCATCCAGCACACGCAGGGAACGCTCTACCTCGGCGGTAAAGTCCACGTGTCCCGGAGTGTCTATCAAGTTGATTTTATACTTCTTTCCTTCCCACTCCCAATAGCAGGTAGTGGCGGCAGAGGTAATTGTAATGCCACGCTCTTGCTCCTGTTCCATCCAGTCCATAGTGGCGGCACCATCATGTACCTCACCAATCTTATGGGTCTTTCCCGTGTAGAAAAGGATACGTTCAGAAGTCGTCGTCTTACCGGCATCAATATGCGCCATAATGCCGATATTACGCGTTAAATGTAAATCTTGTTTGGCCATTAGTTAATTTGGTCTTGTTGTATGATTCAGTATAGATTAGAACCTGAAATGTGCAAATGCACGGTTTGCCTCAGCCATACGGTGCATGTCTTCCTTACGTTTGAAGGCACCGCCCTGCTCGTTATAGGCATCCATAATCTCAGCAGCCAGCTTGTCTGCCATTGTCTTACCACCACGTTTGCGTGCGAAAGCAATCATATTCTTCATAGAAACGCTCTCCTTACGGTCGGGACGGATCTCGGTAGGAACTTGGAACGTAGCACCACCGATACGACGGCTCTTTACTTCCACTTGTGGGGTAATTTTGTCTAAGGCTTCTTTCCAGATTTCAAGCGGAGCCTTTTCTTCACTCTTCATCTTTTCGCCTACAATAGCAAGTGCATTGTAGAAGATTTCATAAGAGAGGTTTTTCTTGCCATCATACATCAGATGGTTTACAAACTTGGAGACTTTCTGGTCGCCATAAACGGGATCGGGTAAAACAATCCGCTTCTTTGGTTTAGCTTTTCTCATAAAAGTTTATTGGTTTGTTCTGAGGTTGCATTGAAGTTCTTCAGACGCCGGTAAGAGCGACTTACTCAACCTTTTTGCCAACCAAATTGGAAATTCAATTATTATTTCTTAGCAGCTTTAGGACGTTTGGCTCCGTACTTCGAACGGCGTTGCAAACGGTTAGCCACACCTGCGGTGTCAAGAGTACCGCGAACGATGTGATAACGTACACCAGGAAGGTCTTTAACACGACCGCCACGAACCAGTACGATACTGTGTTCCTGCAGGTTGTGGCCTTCTCCCGGGATGTAGGAGTTAACCTCTTTTGAGTTGGTTAAACGCACACGGGCCACCTTACGCATGGCCGAATTAGGTTTTTTCGGGGTCGTTGTGTAAACGCGAACACACACGCCACGACGCTGTGGGCAAGAATCCAACGCGGGAGACTTTGATTTAGCCTTTGCCACGCTTCTGCCTTTGCGCACTAATTGTTGAATAGTAGGCATTTTGTTGATTTTTAATTATTTATATATATTGTTTTGTTTTATATCTGCTTTAATTCGGTCATTTTACACCTTTAGCGGGTGCAAAATTACTTCAATTATTTAATTCTGCAAACGATTTAAAGCACTTTTTCTATTGGATAAGCAAATAAACAAAGCGACATCTCCGCACAAACGAAAATGTCGCTTTGTTAAATAAGTGTTTTTCACTCGTTTACACGAGTTGAGCAATCAGTTGCTCACGATCTCCACTAAGCAAGTCTATAACAGGTATCTCGGGCAGAGTATAACAACCAGGCTGCTGGCGAAGAGCTGCACGTGCGGCTCCAACTAAAATCTGTGCCGTCAGCGCGGGATTATTGATTTTCATATTAAACTCGAAAAGTTGGTTCTGCGTAATACCACTCACACCCTTACGAGTAAGATTAACACCATGCCCCATATCTATGACATCCTGCACACAAGGCACTTGTTGTACGTGAGTCTCATCATGTACAAAATAGGGGTCAGACTTTATAGCAGCCTCAACAGCCCGGAAATCTGCACCTTCTTTCAGTTCCACATAAACCATACGGCGATGCAAACTAGTACCTACCGGAATTGTCATAGAGAGCGCCGCCTTCACCCCATCAATGGCTTTGACAGCTACCGTATGCCCCATACTCATACCAGGGCCAAAGTTGGTATAAGTAAGCCCTTTTGGAGCCATTGCCTGCAACAACGTACGCACCACGCTATCCGTTCCCGGATCCCAACCAGCGGAAATTACAGCTACGGTATTGGCATCTTTTGCCACTTGATTCAAACGACGACGTAATCCGACAATATCTGTATGTATATCAAAGCTATCCACTGTTGCGATACCTTTCTGAAGAATGGGAATCGCAGTTTCTTCCACCTTACGTGATGGGGTTGCCAAAATAGCCACATCCACTGCACCAAGATCTTCGATATGTTCCACAACGGGATAACCAGCCAGTTCTGCGGGTTGCTCGGACTTCGCGTCACGACGAACCAATCCGACGATTTCAAAATCTGGTGCGGTTTGCAGGGCTTGTAATGTGTAACGTCCAATGTTACCGTAGCCGACAATGGCCACTTTTACCTTCTTTGTCATAGCTTTATCATTATAATTTATGGAGTAATATATAGATGCAAATTTACAATTTACAGATAAAATCTCGTTTCCACTCACTGAATTTATTCCATAAAAAAATTAGCCTATCCACAAAAAAAGTAGCACCGCACTATTGTGCGATGCTACTCCATTATTATTAATAAAACTCTTTCTATCGAGATTATTTCACGTCAAGCGTGCAGATGGAAACGCGGTTCCATTCGGGCTCGCTAAACATATTGCCAATACCCTGGCCAGTAGCGTCGATGCGATCAGCAGCAATCTTGTACTTCTTAACGAGAGTGCTCTTTACAATCTGTGCACGAGCTTCAGCAAGTTTGGTATTGAGTTCGAGAGAACCTTCTGGAGAAGCATAACCACGAATAATAACTTTTGCTTCGGGGTGGTTCTTCAGATAAGTAGCAACGCGCTCTACGTTAGGAGCCTGAGAAGGATCGATAACGCTCTTGCCCTGACGGAAAGTGATAGCGCTTTCCATAAGTTTCTCCTGCTTCTCAACAGCAACTTCCTTAACAATTGGCTTCTGGTTGCGGCAGTCGTTGAGTTCGTTCTCAAGGTCAGCAATGCGACGTTTTGCAGCGTCGAGCTGAGCGTCCTTGTCAGCGAGGTTGCCACGGAGGTCGTTGATCTTAGCGTTCAAGCCATCAACTTCAGCCTGGTCGTATGGACGAACATTGGTAAAGTAGTTCTTACCATTGCTGTTCTTGAAGTGATAGGTAAAGCCAGCGGTGAGTTCGAACTGAGCGTGGTTTTTGTTAAGGGTCAAGCCAGAGGCATTAGGATTAACAAAACCGTCAACGTCAAAGATAACAGCGGGTTTGATAGCAAAAGTCCAAGCTTTCTTCTGGCCGAGGTTGAACAAGAGGTTCAGACCAGCCTTTGCGATAACATCGTCAAGACCTTCATGGTCACCCAACTCTGGCAATACTTCACGTACGCCACGGTTGCCCTGAACGTCAATGTAGTTGATACCGCTATTGAAATAATAACGCCATCCTACACCAGCAACTGCTTCGAGTTCGAATACACGGGGAGTGCCTTTATAACCTGCGAAGAGGTTTACGAGGTTAACTTTGCCGAGCAATACGAGGTCGTTGTAGTCAGCTACGGTTTTGCTGTCGGTCCAGTTAAATGCTACATGGTCCTGAACTGCGATACCGAAAGTCGGGGTGATGTACTTGGTCAATTCTGCACCAGCAATCCAACCCAAACCTTTGAAGAATTTGGTATTGTTGAAGCCCTTGTTGGTATCAACAACTTTGTCTGAACCAAGCTTCGTGGTAGCGCCACCTTCTACGCCGAAAGTCCAATTGTCAAAGAACTTCGTGCCCTCGAAAGACTGAGCGCTTGCCGTTACTGTCATAGCAGCTACGGCGAAAAGCATAACAATTTTACGCATAACTAATTAATTAATTAATAAAGTTTAAAAAAGTTGTTTTATTATGGTCGTTTTTGACTTATCTCGGGCAAAAGTATAATAAAAGGTAAATACGAAAAAATTTTTTTCATCTTTTTTCATTTATTCCCGTGTTATAGAGCAAAAAACAGCCAAAACTCAGTAAACAGAGCCACTTTTCACCGTTTTTTGTACTTTTGGATGTGAATTGAATAAAGGAATTTGAGTTTTAGCCAGTTAAGCACACAGATTAAACAACGATATATTATGGAAAATCAAGAGAAAAACGGACAAGGACAGTTCCAAATTGAACTAACTCCAGATGTAGCACTTGGCAACTATGCCAACATGGCCATCATCTCCCACTCCCACGCAGAATTTGTAGCGGATTTTATCCGTATGTTGCCCGGTATGCCCAAGGCCCCTGTAGTAAGCCGCATTCTGTTGGCTCCTGAACATGCCAAACGCCTTTTGTTGGCTCTGCAGGATAATATAAATAAATACGAAGCACAATTTGGGCGCATCCTGTTGCCGGAAGAGTCCTCGCGGAACGACCGCACGGCCACGCCTTTTGGCTTCCCTCAGGGAAATGCATAAGTAACGGCTTATATTTCTTATTTTCTTTAGATTACCTGTTACAAAGGCAGATTGTTTTTCCTTATCCGCCATTGCAACATCTGGCTATAATTGCGCCAAAAGGCACGGCAATCGTCACCCGCATTGCCAGATGCTTACCGATTGCGTAAAGAAAGTGTGTTGGCAGACTCTACGCTCTTGCCATTCGCCCGAGTTCCTAAGTGTCAAAAAGACAGGGTCCAGAAAGACGAATAATCTTCTCAGAATACGGCTGATGTATTCTGGAACAGAATACGACATCGGCTTTGATGCTATCAGGTCAAGTCGCTATTGTTCTTCTTTTTTCTTGCCAAAGTAAGCCTTCAGTCGGCGCACTCCTTCTACGCCTAAGATGGTAAGCCCTCCATATTGAAAGGTCTTAGCCAGTCCAAACAGTATAAACCAAAGGACACCTTTCGCCTCCGTACTGATAGGCAGTGCCATCTGGGCAAAAGACAGAATATAACAAGGGACACAAAGTGCCAGAATAATGACTCCCGTACGGAATGAGAGTCTTTGAAGCCATTGTTTTATGCGCTGAAAAAGTCTTTTCATTAAGCAGAAGGGCTTTTAAGGATTTCTGATCTTTTATCGTAGCGTCTCTAAAAAAACAACGCTCTCAGCACAAAAGTAGTATATCCCCCCATTCTCACAAACAGTTTGCATAAGAAAAGCGACCGTGTCCTGTTTACAACGTATAAGGAGCACGGTCGCTTGCATATTTTCTGAAAAATCCAGCGTACTACTTTTCGGTTATGGAATCAGCACCTTTTTGCCGTCAATAATATAGATCCCCTTCGGCAGGTTCTCCGCATTCGGCAGACGCAGGCCAGTCAGTGTATAGACGCCATGACGAACGGCCGCTTCTTCTATCTCGGGTGTCAATATACCTGTTGAGATAGCCTCCTCATAAAGGAACGGTTTGACACCAGTGGCTTGCGCGGTGGAATATGCGCCCGTGCTGTTGTACGACGTATTGTACTGGAACCATTTGTTCGTGGAAGTATTCTTCAGTGTCATAAGTCCCGTACCATCGTCTTCTGCTGTCCACTGACCGCCCGTAGCAGGAACGGTGGTGGAAAGGTTAAAGTTGTTGTACGAACCCGTCTGGTACAGATAACGGCCTTGGCTGTCTTTGATGTAGAATGCGTCTGACACAGCCTTCGTAGATCGTCCGATGATACCACTGCCACCTGAGACTGCCTCAAAGGTAAACACATTATTCTCATCATCAACAGAGACTACGCCATCTTGGTCCGTTACGGTCGTATTAGCATACAGATACCCATAGGTTCCGGATCCGCTGTAAGGTTGTTGTGCCTTGAGGGTGCCACTGATGTTGTACACAATCAAGTAGCGTTTACCAGGTTGCACTTCGGACACTTTGGTAAATTGCAGGGAGGTGTCAGCCACGGGGCTTATGATATATTGAGCCGTACTTACGCTGCTGACAGTGCCGTCCTTTTCGGCGATGGCTTTAATCGTCATATCCTCATCCACCGTAATGGGACCACTATATACCTCGCTGGAAGTGGTTGGCGTAGTGCCGTCCGTAGTGTAATAGATGGTTGCGCCAGATGTAGAAGTGGTTATCGTCACGTTCTGAGCGGTAGTATAAGTACCTGCGGCGGGAGTAAAGGTCGGAGCCTCTACTGTTGCCGACACGGCAGTCGTGGCCATATAGAGATGAGCCTGTATCATCGTGCTGGTAGGTGTACTGGTATAGACGGTAAAACGCTCGCTACCGGGATTGGCATTATAAAGCATCGTACCCATACTTCCGTAGGAGAGGATAAGTCCTCCGTCGGCAGATACGGTCCAATCGTGGGCTTCGGTGTCATAATCGAGTTTTTTCGTCTTCATGGCATAGAGATAACCTGCATCCGACTGGATGGTCCACGTAGAGCCACTTCCCTCCAGCGTGAATATCGTAGCGTCGTCGCCTACTGTGATAATGTCGTCATTGACTGTCACACTAGCCGACTTCAGATAGTCACCATACATGTTGCTGGCTGCAGCACTTTTGCTTTCGCAGGCTATGATATAACGCTGTCCGCTTACCATCTCACTCAATGCGGTCAGTCGTTTGAAAGTCTTACTGGATGCTTCTACTGCACTGATCACATACGCCGCCGTACTTACTGCACTGATTTCGCCATCTTTTTCAGCAATGGCCTTGAGGGTAAGACTCTCGCTTACGGTTATCGGACCTGTATATTTCGTACTGGATGTAGTCGGTTCGGTACCGTCGAGTGTGTAGTAGATGGTCGCGCCGGATGTGGCTGTAGTGAGCGTCACGTCTTGGGCGGTGGCATAAGTACCAGCAACAGGACTAAATGTCGGGGCCAGGATGGAAGAGGTGTGCCCGTCATCAATGGCAGCGTAGAGGGTGGCTCGAATCATGGAAGAACTGGGAGTGCTGGTATAGGTGGTAAACCGTGGACTGCTAGAGTTGTATAACATGGTTCCCAAACTGCTGTATGCCATCACGACACCATCGTTCTCCGAAAGCGTCCAGTTCTTTGCTTCCGTGCTGAATGCCACCGATTTGGTTGCGGTAGAGTAGAGATAACCGTCGTCACTGACGAATGCCCATGTAGAACCGCTCCCTTCGGCGGTAAATACGGTCACATCGTCGTCTATCGTAATGATATCATCATCCACAGTCACATCTATTGGTTTCAGGAATGAGCCACTCAGCGCGCCGGCGGCTTTGGCTTTGCTACCACAGGCTATGATGTAGTCCTGCCCATTGACCATTTCGCTGAGAGAGGTCACTTTCTGATACTTCGTACTGGTGCCTGCCTTGATGGTATAATTGCCGGTAGCAATCCAACTCTCCTCGCCATCTTTTATAGCAATAGCCTTGAGGGTTACCGACTCGGTCACGCTGATAGGCGCGGTATAGAGTGTAGAAGAGGCTGTGGGGTCTGTACCGTCGAGCGTATAGTAGATTGTGGCATCCGTTGTGGCGCAGTTTATCGTCACGTTTTGGGCTTCCTTGTAACGTCCTGCAGGCGGAGTGAAGGTAGG
This sequence comes from Alloprevotella sp., assembly GCA_017478625.1. GTDB lineage: Bacteria > Bacteroidota > Bacteroidia > Bacteroidales > Bacteroidaceae > Alloprevotella. The sequence continues at coordinate 25,803 of JAFVDF010000016.1, read as the reverse complement.
TGTCTTTACGGTCTTATCGCCTACCACATTGAAAGATATGGTTCCGTCCGCATTCTGCGTGATGTTGGCTACGGTCTGCTTGATGTAGTAGGAGCCGTCACTGGTTGCGTTATTAAGTTTCGCCAGTTTGTTGCCCAATGCTTCTGGGCCAAATGAATTTACCGAAGCAGAGGGGAACATGTCGCCTGCCAGATTAGCGTCTGAGATACTCACATACTTCGACCCGTCTTTTGTACGAACCACGCTATTATAGTTTCCGTCCGAAGGCACCCAGGTCATGCGCTGATGGCTAGGGTCATCGTTCGGGCCGTTGTTTTCCCATACGGTGGCATCATAGTCAACGTGCACAACCAATAGGCCTGAACCGGCAAGGCTCGTATCCCAACCCACCTGCTGACGATTTTCAAGCAGGAAGTATTCGTCGCTGTGGTTGTCGTTATATATAATATAGGCCTCTCCACCATCCGCCAGCGCTTTCATGCCGGTAACGGTCTCTCCACCCGTAAGTTCCGTAGGGGTAAGCCAGCCTGCCATCCATTTTTCATAACTGGTATAGCCGGCGGGCTGATAGCCGTCGTCGTTGTAAGAACCCGCATCCATCAAATCCCAGGAATACATACCCTGACCTCCGCTATAATCGATATCGTAGAAGTCGGGATATCCCAGACAGTGGCTGAATTCGTGGCACATCGTACCGATACCTTCTATGTTGCTGTCGCCGTTGAGTTCCGGACCGCAGGCGTAGGTATTTACCTTTACGCCATCTACCGTCACGATACCACTTCCGTCGCCATAGTAGTTTGCGCTGTACAAATCGTATGCATGAGGCCAGATGGTTTCATCCTCACCGCCGTCGGCTTCTCCCTGCCCTGCATAGATTACATAGACCTGATCCACATATCCATCGCCGTCCCAATCGTAATCTGCAAAGTTTACATCAGCGTTAGCCTTATTTACGGCTTCTATTATCATCTCGGCAGGATGTTCATCCTGATCGTATTCATCGTTACTGCCGTAATAAGCCTGTGCCTTTGACATGGTATAGGGTCCCACTACGTCAAAGGTCAGTTCAAACTGTCCCTGACTCTGTGCCTTGAAATAATCGTACATAGAGCCCTTGAAATTGTCCTGCGAGAAGTTCTCCTCGTTGGCAATGCGCTTGAAGAGGGTCAGGTTGTTGGCCGTCTGGAACGACACATCGCTGAAGTTTACGAGAATCACGATGCCCTTCTTCTGGCCTGTATAATTGCCTACTGTACCCACCTTTTGTGGAGCCAGTTTCTTGCGACGCGACGCATTTACCTTGGCCCGACGTTCCCGGGCCTTACTCTTAATTGCCTGGGCGTCTACCAAGCCATAATAATTCGTACCACTGATTTTGGAATAGGTCTTTCCGTCGTCGCCCAGAAAGAAGTGTCCGTACTCATCACCCACTAAAGTTGCCTGTATCGTCTTGCCGTCTTGCAAATGAAGCAAGCGACGCTGTCCGGGCTTTGCCGGAACGGCGCTTACGCTAAGAGATATCAACAAGCAGAAAAATAGCGTAAAAATTTTCCTCATACTATATTGATTTAATTAGGTTAACTATTCTCAACAAGGTAGGAGTCTGCCCAAGAAGAAAGTAGGCGCCCTCCGTTTACGGCTGCAAAAGTAATATCTTTCATATTATCTATATCGTTTCACTCTGACAGAAATTTCGCCACATTAAGAAAAAAACACCCTTTCACGAATTAGACAGCCCAGACTGGCAGGCTGTCAAACTGAAGGGTATCTGCTACAATAGAGGTTGCAAAACTTTCTACCAGACAGGAGAATGTTTGCTCACCACATCGTCATATTCATAACGGTCCGGATAATATTGTATCACGCCGTCCACAGGGGAGGGAAAAGCCGTATAATAAAGGATGAAAACCGGCACGGCTGGCGATACGCTCAGATAATTGAGCAAGCGGAGCGGACGGGGAGCATCCGTTTTTTCTCTTAAGAGCTGACGGCCTCGCTCTGTCTCGGGTGGCAAATCCATGGATATACGCAAACGATCCAATGTCCAAGCGTCGGCTTCCGGCAATAGGAAACGGGCCAGTTCAAAAGGTTTCTGCACGCGAATACACCCATGCGACACGGTCCGACGGTCTTGTTGAAACGTTCCCGGCGAGTTCGTGTCGTGCAGATAGACTGAAAAATTATTGGGAAACCTGAACACAATACGCCCGAGGGAGTTTCCTCTTCCGCCGTGCTGGCCTATGCGAATTGTTCCAGCCTGAAATTGTTCCGCACTCACGTCGCCCGGATTCAGAGTATCAGAGGTAGCACGCTCTATCAGATAGTAATGATGGCGGGCGAAATAAGCAGAATCGCCTGCATGAAGCGAAAGTTCCTTTTTGATAATCGTCTGAGGCACCATCCAGTCCGGATTGACCTGCATATAGGATATCTTGCTGTGCAAGAGTGGCGTCTTTGTAGCATAAGCCCCACAGCAAATGCGCATATTAAGAATCGTATCGTGCCCGACGGCCCACAGTTCTTGCGCAGGCAGATTTACCAGAACGCAAGGCTGTGCAAGATTCGGTTGAGCCAGTTGCCAACGCGCACGCTCCATATTCACAGCCAGTTTGTGACGGCGCAACGTGTCTGTCGTATGTTTGTACGCTTCCTGCAAAGCCTGATAGGTCGGATTAGAAGGTTCCGATGCCTGCAGATAGTCTATGCGAGAGCCGACAAAGAGTTGCCGCACGGCTTCCGTATAATCGGGTCTCCGCACTTCATAATCGAACAGTCGAGCCCAATCGCCCTCTGGCTTCTGTTGCAGACGATTAAATATTTTTTCCGGCTGCATAAAACCATAGCGTTGCCCTACTGTATAGCGCACATAAGCCCGTGAAAGGTTATAATCCAAGCGGGCCAAAATTTCATTGATGTTCTGCCCAATTGAATCGAAAGCCAAATCGTGAACCGCCTTTATGTCAGATTCTAAGTCATGTAGCCCAAACGCTGCCGTATCAAGACCGTTTTCGGGCAAGGCCGTGTGCAGATACGCCACCAGTGCGTCGGCATCGTCCATCAATCCGTTCTCAGTAAACCACACCGGTACAAATCCCTGCGAGGCTGTATCTCGGTAACACTGCTGTACGGCTTTATCGACAGGACTGTCGGCTGACCCTGTTGCTGCTATGGTCTTTGCAAAGTATTGTCGCAACAACGCTGTATCCAGTTCCTCTGCATAAGGGCCAAAGGCTGATATTTCGGCGTGGGACAGTCGGTGGTCAGCACACGACTGCATCCCCATCATGCCAAAAGCCAGGAGCCAGAAGGCGAAATGCATAAATCGTTTCATATCAGCGTTCTTCGTACAAAATTATCCGATACAAAAATAATACGATACGACAAACCAACAAGTAGATGGGCATCTTTTGTTCTCAACAAATATCGTTTTTTCTGACTATCCTGCAGAATTGGGTTTATTGACTGTACAAGAGACCAATAGGCGCGTCGCCCGAGACTTCGCCATCAGCCTGAATGCACATTGCACCCAACAACGACAATATCCGCCTCTGCCAATAATTGACAGGGCGGATATATTGAGCCGGTATGCCGTTTTCTCACTGCCTCCGACCGGAGTTTGTTCTCCTTCCTTACTGGGCGAGCAAAGCTTCGATGTCTGCCACAAGATTCTTGGGCGAAGTTGTCGGAGCAAAGCGCTTGATGACCGAACCGTCGCGAGAGATGAGAAATTTGGTAAAGTTCCACTTTATACGACTGCCAAGGAAGCCTTTGGTCTGCCGCTTCAGATATTGGAACACAGGGTGCGCTCCCTCTCCGTTTACATCTATCTTTTTCATTATCTGGAACGTCACTCCATAGTTGAGCTGGCAGAAACTTTCAATTTCGCTATCTGAACCGGGGTCTTGGTGGGCGAACTGATTGCACGGAAAGCCTATAACCACCAGTCCGCGGTCCTTATAGGTCTGATTGAGCTGTTCTAATGATTCAAACTGAGGAGTAAAGCCACACTTACTGGCTGTATTGACGATGAGCAATACCTTGCCGCGAAATTGAGCGAAGTCTATCTCCTCGCCACGGCTGGACAATGCTTTGAAGTCATAGATTGTTTCCATATTCTGTACTATTTTCAATATTATCGGACAAACAGACCGCCCTGCGGACTAAGCCCTGTTAAACTTTTCCTTACCTTTTCGGCAACGCGGACATTTCCAATCGTCCGGCAAATCTTCAAAGGCCACGCCTTCGTGCTCTGCAGGATCGTACACATAGCCACAGATGGAGCAGACATACTTCCCTGAAGCCTCACGGTCTTCAAACTGGAAATCGGACAATATAGTCGGCACAGGTCTGTCAAGATCTATGACTCGGCGGGCCTCCAGGTTTTCGTAGCCCTGGGGAGAATGGGTAGAAAGGTATATGGTGGGATTCTGACGTACAAAGTCGCGTACCCTGTCCAGCGTATCGCGCGCTGCGGCAAGATCGTCATAGACCACCGAAAGTTTGTTCGCGTACAACGCCTCATCCACATACGTGATATCAGCCTCGAACATATAGAAAAGTTCCTCGTCCTCTGCTATCACAAGACTGTTGCCCTGCGTGTGGCCCTTGGCTTTGACAAACCATATCCCCTTGCATATTTGCTGCGCCTCGGGGAAGTTATGGTATGGGCCGTCGGTAAATGTCACAGGAACCAGATTGGGCAGGTTCTGCAACTCTTCCGCCTGTATTTCTTCGGCATTTACATAAATCTTTGCCTTGGGGAAAGAGCGCAACTCGCCGGAATGGTCACCATGACGATGGGTAAGGAGGATCTTCGTCACTTGCTCGGGCTGATAACCCAACGCGACCAACGCATCCAAATAGGAACAAATGTCTTTCCCCGTATAAGCCAAGGAGGTCTCATCGGGGGTTTCTTCCGGAAAGCCTGCGGGCAGACCTGTATCTACGAGTATTACCTCTGTTCCGGTGTCTATTACATAGTTTTGCAGACTGCCTCTGTAACGGACATTATGGTCAAATTGGTCCGGACCCTCTTCTCCGCCAAACACAAAAGGCTGAGTGTAAAAGCCCTCTTTTCTGAATTTTACTGCTTTAACTTTCATATTGACTTAAGGTTATTGCTGTTCGCTGACACAAGTGCATCATCTGCACCTCATACCCAAAGATTCTACTACTCAGCCGGTGCCCACTTGCAACGTATGGGCGACACAATTTCGCCCGACTTTTTAAGTTCGGCAAAAGCCTTGTCCACCTCTTTGCGGTCAGCACCAAGCACTTTGGTAATTTCACCTGCGGATACGGGCTTTCCAGCCTCACGCATAGCCTGCAATACTTTTTCTTTCATAGTTTTACCAGATTTGTTAGAAGGTTATCGTTTCGACGAGGTCCATCAGCTTGAAGAAATTGGCGGTGGCGTCTTTCAAGTAGTACATTACCCCATTTTCACACTCTTCGCCAAGCAATGGTTTCAGTGCAGGCATTTTATCCACCAGTGCCTTGCCCACTTCGGGCCGGTTATCCTCCACCAGTGTGCAGGCTATGCGAAGCGTCTGGCCCTTAAAGGCACAGATTTCCGCCTTCGGGTTGAGGGCCAGTTGGCGAGTCGCATTGGTCTGCCCAAATGCCATAATATAAATCTTATCCTCGTAGAGCATCATCGCCCCATAAGGGCGTACGCGGGGTTGATCGTCCTCTACCGTGGCCAGATAAAAGGTCTGCGCCTTCTCCAGGAATTCATAAACTTTCTGTACAGTTTCCATCGTTTTCTTTGTTTTTAGAGTTGACGTAACAGCCAGTTTTGTACGCCAATGCAATTGATCATTTCCAGTGCGCCTTGACTCCAATAAAGATCTTCTTCCTCGTCGGCAAGATAAGCCTTCAGTATGTCATAGGTCGTAGGGTCGTTGATGAGACTCTCACAGCATTTGTAAAGCAATTCAACGCCGGCCTCCTGTATCTTCAAGTCGCTTTTGATGTAGTCCACAGGATTACTGATAAGTTCACGGCACTTTGCTCCCTCAAACTTAATCTCGCCACCCAGGTCGAGGATGCGGTTGTTAAATTTCTCTACCCATTCCATCTCCTCGTTAAAGTGGGCAATGTACTTCTGCCCAAGTTTTACAAAACCTTGCGCATTGAATATCTGTCCTTGCAGTTTGTGTACCAAAGCACCTTCGGTCAGTCCTGTTGCAAACAGTTGCAACGCTTCTATTGATTTCTGCTTATCCATAAGAGTTTTAATTAATTGATTGGTTTTAAAGTCCGATTGCAAAGAAATAGTATCTGCCTATATTATACAAAACCCGCCCCAACAAAAAACACACCCAAACGAAACAAAACCCTATTTATTTTGTAATATTGCAAGCCAACAGATTTCACTATGTACAATCTTTCAGAAGCCTACAGGGTGATAGGCTCTCATTATATGTCGGAAGTGTGGCACGGACGCTATGCCGTGGCTGAAAGCAACTCCGAACGGACATTTCTCACCAACGAACTGTCTGACACCCTTTCCTGCTATACATTTACGCTTGTCCTGCAAGGTTCACTCTTGCTGGAATCAAGCGGACACACCTTATCCTTTAAGGCCAACGACCTTTACATCTACCTGCCCGGCTTTCCCGTACGCATACAGTCGGCCTCGGCTGACTATCGCTCCATTGTCCTTCTTGTTGACGAACAGGCCACGTATGAGACCTCTGCCTTCCGCGACCTCACCCGAGCCTCTTTCTATCCGCTCATCCAGTATGGCATACCCAAACTAAGCCTCCAGCCTGCCGATGCGCGTAGGTTAGAACTGGATATTCGCGCATTAGACAACCGAATACAGTACCCTACGGTTTTCAACGACGAAGTTCTTGAAAAACTCTATTCTGTATTTCTGCTGGACCTGACCTCCCTTCAGAACAGCCAACTGAATCCCAACAAGGCTTCGTCGCGCACCATAGAAATCTTCATAAGTTTCTACGCCTTAGTACGGCAATATTATGTCGTACACCACGACATCGGCTTCTACGCCAACCAACTGCACATCACGACGACCTACCTCTCGCGCATTGTGAAGCAGACCACAGGACGCACCGTTGTGGAATACATCAACCAGATGCTGGCCACCGAAGCTATGTGGCTACTCCACTCTTCCAGCCTCAGCATAGGCCAGATTGCAGAGCATCTGCACTTTGCCAGTACGGCCTCCTTTGACCGTTTCTTTCTGCGTATGCGTGGGAAATTACCCAAAACAGTCCGGACAAAGTAGCCACATCCCTGTCCGACAAACCTAAAAAAACGTTGCATAATGGCGTGCCTCAATTCCATTATGCAATTTTCAAATTACTGGCTCTAATTTCAAAATTGGCTTATGCAATTTCGCCATTGCATAAGCCAATTTTTCCGTCCCATAATGGAATTTTCTCCAAGCCGGACCTCGTGTACCCCTGGAAAGATTCCGCTTCTCTGTAAAACACTGTGCGCCATACGCACGATTATCCGTCACTTCTACTTATACCGTAGGACAGACGCTTCCCGCAAGAAACAACGCGACACGAAGTCAAGACTTTTCCATCTTCAGTCCCTGTCCCCTGACCCTATAATAGCACCCACACCTTGCGCGACACGATTCCAATCTACAAGGCGTTTATGGAACTAGTTGTCTGGGGCATAAGAGAATGGGCCTATACAAAAATCCGCCTCGACTCACATAGAGTCGGGGCGGATAAGCATATATGAGTATAAGGCCGAAAAGCGCTTAGGCTTCTACGGACTCCTGCTCTTCAGCGGAGTTGGCCGCAACGAGTCGGTTGTAGTCGTCGATGTCGCCCACTACGATACGATTGAATTCGCGCAGACCTGTTCCTGCCGGAATAAGGTGACCGCAAATCACATTCTCCTTCATGCCCTCGAGGTAGTCGGTCTTTCCGTGTATGGCTGCCTCGTTGAGCACTTTCGTAGTTTCCTGGAAGGATGCAGCAGACATGAAGCTCTTCGTCTGCAATGCAGCACGTGTAATACCCTGCAGAATCTGACGAGAGGTTGCGGGTACGGTGTCGCGTGTCTTTACCAGTCTGAGGTCTCTACGCTTGAGGAGCGAGTTTTCATCGCGCAACTTGCGTGCAGTAACGATCATACCCGGACGCATAGTTTCGCTGTCGCCACCATCCAGAACATATTTCTTGCCCCAAATGCGGTCGTTCTCCTCCGCAAAGTCGAACTTGTCAACTACCTGCTGTTCGAGGAATGTGGTATCGCCCGGTTCAACGATTTCTACCTTGCGCATCATCTGGCGAACAATGACTTCGAAGTGTTTGTCGTTGATCTTCACACCTTGCAGGCGGTAAACGTCCTGTACCTCGTTTACGATGTACTCTTGCACAGCCGTCGGGCCCATAATGGACAGGATATCAGCCGGTGTGATAGAGCCGTCGGAAAGAGCCTCGCCTGCACGCACATAGTCGTTCTCCTGAACGAGAATTTGCTTGGCCAAGGGCACGAGATACTTCTTGACTTCTCCAATCTTCGGGGTTATGATAATCTCACGGTTACCGCGCTTAACTGGACCCATAGTTACTTCACCGTCTATCTCGCTGACGATAGCTGGACTGCTCGGGTTGCGGGCTTCGAAGAGTTCCGTAACACGGGGCAGACCACCCGTAATATCACCTGCCTTACCTACGGCACGCGGTATCTTAACGATAACATCACCTGCGCGTAGCTGCTGGCCGTCTTCAATTACGATATGACCATTGATGGGGAAGTTGTAACTGTGGAGCACATTACCGTTTTCGTCGAGAATCTCAGCCGTGGGTACCTTGTTGCGCTCACGGGATTCAATCACGATACGCTCGCGCAGACCTGTTGCCTCGTCTTCTTCCACACGATAGGTTACACCTTCTACTACGTCGTGGAATTTGATAATACCCGTATGCTCCGTAACGATAACGGCATTGAACGGATCCCACTTAGCAATGACGGTGCCACGTTCTACGGAGTCCTGATCCTTGACAAATATCTGAGAACCATAAGGAATGTTTTGTGTAGAAAGAACGATGCCTGTATTCTCGTCCACGAAACGTACTTCACCGATACGACCTACTACAGTCTTTCCGGCAGAACCGTCCTCGTTGGTAATATCTACAGTGCGAAGTTCTTCGAACTCGACACGACAAGGCTGTTTGGCTACTATCATAGCGTTGGAAGCCGCATTGGATGCGATACCACCCGCGTGGAACGTACGAAGTGTAAGCTGTGTTCCCGGCTCACCAATAGACTGTGCGGCAATCACACCGACAGGTTCACCGATATTAACGAGCTTAGACGTAGCCAGGTTACGACCATAGCACTTCTGACATACGCCATGTTTGCTTTCGCAGGTAAGCATGGAACGTATCTCTACGCTCTCGATGGGTGCAGCCTCGATTTCGGCTACTATAGGCTCGGTAATTTCCTGTCCGGCAGCCACGAGCAGACGCCCAGTAGAGGGATCGATAACATCGTGGACACTTACACGACCGAGGATACGCTCACCGAGTGAGGAGATAACGTCTTCACCATCTTTGAGGGCAGAGCAAACCAGTCCGCGAAGCGTTCCGCAGTCTTCCTCTGTGATAATAACGTCGTGGCTTACATCCACAAGACGACGGGTAAGGTAACCTGCGTCGGCAGTCTTCAGAGCCGTATCGGCCAAACCTTTACGTGCACCGTGAGTAGAGATAAAGTACTCCAGCACGCTCATACCCTCTTTAAAGTTAGATAGAATCGGGTTTTCAATAATCTGAGCACCTTCTGCACCGGCTTTCTGAGGCTTAGCCATCAGACCACGCATACCGGCCAACTGTGCAATCTGGTCATCGGAACCACGGGCACCTGAATCGAGCATCATAAACACAGCGTTGAAGCCTTGGTCGGCCTCGGTCATCTGCTTTTTGAGCGTTTTCTTCAGGTCTGTATTCACGTGGGTCCATGTATCGATGACTTGGTTGTAGCGTTCTTTGTCTGTAATGAAACCCATGTTGTAGTTGGCCGTAATCTGATCTACCTCGTCATTACCTTTCTGAACGATGGCTTCCTTCTCTGCCGGTATGATAATATCGTCAAGGTTGAAGGAAAGTCCGCCTTCGTAACTCATACGATAGCCCAGGTTCTTGATACCATCCAAGAACTCGCAGGCACGGTCCATGCCGACAGCCTTAATCACGCGTGCGATGATGTCACGGAGCGATTTCTTGGAAATGATACCGTTGAAGTAGCCTACTTCATCAGGAATAATCTCATTGACGATAACGCGACCTACGGAAGTCTCAACTTTCTTGACTTCATAAGTGCCATCTTCGTTGCGATCCTTTACGAGCACATTTACAATGGCGTGCACATCTACCTTACCCTCATTGTAAGCAATAATTGCCTCTTCAGGACCATAGAAATTAAGGCCTTCGCCCTTGGCACCCTGACGGAGTTTGGTGATATAGTACAAACCGAGCACCATATCCTGTGAAGGTACTGTGATAGGCGCACCATTGGCAGGATTGAGGATGTTGTGACTCTGAAGCATAAGAATCTGAGCCTCCATGATAGCCTCGTTGCTCAAAGGGAGGTGCACAGCCATCTGGTCACCGTCGAAGTCCGCGTTGAATGCCGTACAAGCAAGCGGGTGGAGCTGGATAGCTTTACCTTCGATGAGCTTAGGCTGGAAAGCCTGAATACCAAGGCGGTGAAGCGTCGGGGCACGATTCAAGAGTACGGGATGACCTTTCATCACATACTCCAGAATGTCATAGATGATAGGATCTTTGCGATCCACAATCTTTTTAGCGCTCTTGACGGTCTTTACGATACCACGCTCTATAAGTTTGCGAATAATGAAAGGCTTGTAGAGTTCTGCCGCCATCAGTTTGGGCAGACCACACTCGCCCATCTTCAATTCAGGACCTACTACAATAACCGAACGCGCTGAGTAGTCAACACGCTTACCAAGAAGATTCTGACGGAAACGGCCTTGCTTACCCTTCAGAGAGTCGCTCAGTGATTTAAGAGGACGATTGCTCTCACTCTTTACAGCACTGCTCTTGCGTGAGTTATCAAACAAGCTATCAACAGCTTCCTGCAACATACGTTTTTCATTACGCAAGATTACCTCTGGAGCCTTAATTTCGAGCAGGCGTTTCAGGCGGTTGTTGCGAATGAGTACACGACGATACAAGTCGTTAAGGTCAGACGTAGCAAAGCGTCCGCCATCCAGCGGTACGAGCGGACGAAGATCCGGCGGGGTTACAGGCAGAATCTTCATAATCATCCATTCAGGACGGTTACGGTCCTTGCTGGAGCGGAAGGCTTCTACCACCTGCAGACGCTTCAGAGCCTCGTTCTTACGTTGCTGAGATGTGTCATTATTGGCCCGCTCGCGGAGTTCTGCACTCAAAGCGTCCAAATCTATTTTTTTAAGCATATCGTAGATAGCTTCGGCACCCATCTTGGCAATAAACTTATTGGGGTCGCTATCTTCGAGGAATTGATTTTCTTTCGGAAGTTTCTTAAGGAGTTCCAGATACTCCATCTCTTCGAGAAGTTGGTTTTCCTCCACTTCTTCTGCCAACACGCCTGGCTGAATAACGATGTAGCGCTCATAATAGATGACTGCATCCAGTTTCTTAGTGGGCAGGCCAAGCAGATAACCCATTTTGTTGGGAAGTGAACGGAAATACCAAATATGAGCCACAGGTACTACGAGTTCGATATGACCGGCACGCTCACGACGCACTTTTTTCTCGGTAACTTCTACGCCACAACTGTCACATACCTTGCCTTTATAGCGGATGCGCTTGTACTTTCCACAATAGCATTCGTAATCCTTTGTAGGACCGAATATCTTCTCGCAGAAAAGACCATCACGCTCGGGCTTATAGGTGCGGTAGTTGATTGTCTCGGGCTTGAGCACTTCACCTTTGGAGTTGGTTTTAATCTCGTCGGGAGATGCCAAACCAATGGTAATCTTTGTGAAATTACTCTTTATCTTATTGTCTCTTTTAAAAGCCATGTTACTTACTTTTTAGATGTGTGAATTCTTTGTCTAGAGAGCGTTATCCTTAATCAAGGGTAATACTGAGTCCGAGACCACGGAGTTCGTGCAACAATACGTTGAGTGACTCGGGAATACCTGGAGTTGGCATTGGATCACCCTTGACGATGGCTTCATAAGCCTTGGCACGTCCTGTAACATCGTCGGATTTGATGGTAAGAATTTCTTGCAGTACATGGGATGCTCCGAATGCCTCAAGAGCCCAAACCTCCATCTCACCAAAACGCTGACCACCAAACTGGGCCTTACCACCAAGTGGCTGTTGCGTAATAAGAGAATACGGGCCTATAGAGCGCGCGTGCATCTTGTCCTCAACCATGTGGCCGAGTTTAAGCATATAGGTAATACCGACAGTTGCTTTCTGGTCGAAAGGTTCGCCCGTGCCACCATCGTAAAGCTGCATTGAGCAATACCGGGGCAGTCCAGCTTTATCGGTCCATTCACAGAGGTCTTCAAGCTTAGCGCCGTCAAAGATTGGTGTAGCAAATTTCACACCGAGACGACTACCAGCTGCACCTAAAACGGCTTCGAAGATCTGGCCGAGGTTCATACGAGAAGGTACACCCAGCGGGTTGAGCACGATATCTACGGGACGTCCGTCGGGCAAGAATGGCATATCTTCCTGACGTACAACCTTGGAGACAATACCCTTATTTCCGTGACGACCGGCCATCTTATCGCCGACACCTATCTTACGCTTTTTAGCTACATACACTTTTGCCATCTGGATAATGCCGGAGGGCAGTTCATCACCAATGGTAATGTTATACTTCTTGCGCTTCAGAACGGCATCTTTCTCGTTGTACTTTCTCAGATAGTTTATCACGAGCGTGCGCACGAGTTCGTTGGTGTGTTCATCATTAGTCCAATCGCTCAGCTGCAAAGAGGTAAAGTCAAGATCTTTCAGCGTTCCCTTTGAGAGTTTTGCGCCCTTGGCAATTACTTCCGTTCCAAGAGTGTCTTTTACTCCCAAGATGGTCTTACCCTTAACGAGAACGAGCAGTTTGCTTATCATGAGGTCTTTCAACTCCTCTGCCTCTTTCTTAAAGGTAGAGTCAAGTTCTTCAAGGGCTTTCTTGTCGGCTGCTTTCGAGGAACGAGTCTTTATCGCTTTAGAGAAAAGCTTGCGGTCGATAATAACACCTGTCAGCGACGGATTTGCTTTCAGCGAAGCGTCCTTTACATCGCCTGCCTTCTCACCGAAAATGGCACGAAGGAGTTTTTCTTCTGGTGTAGGATCACTTTCACCCTTCGGGGTAATCTTACCAATAAGAATATCGCCAGGTACGACATGAGCACCTATGCGGATAATACCATTCTCATCAAGATCTTTTGTGGCATCCTCGCTTACGTTTGGAATATCGTTAGTCAATTCCTCAACACCGCGCTTGGTTTCACGCACTTCCAACGAGAATTCGTCCACATGCACCGAAGTAAGAATATCATCACGTACGACACGTTCGTTGAGCACAATAGCATCCTCGTAGTTGTAACCCTTCCATGGCATATAAGCCACAAGCAGGTTGCGTCCAAGAGCCAACTCACCATTTTCGGTGGCATAGCCCTCTGTGAGAATATCACCCTTCTTAACCTTCTGTCCTTTCTCACAAATTGGGCGAAGGTCAAAGGCCATATTCTGATTGGTACGACGGAATTTGGGAATCTTATATTCTTTCGTGGCGGGCTCAAAACTTACAAATTCTTCTTCTTCCGAACGATCGTAAGTAATGCGAATGGTAGTAGCATCAACAAAATCTACCACACCATCACCCTCGGCTGTAATCATAGTACGAGAATCTACGCACACCTGACGTTCAATTCCCGTTCCCACGATAGGAGCTTCTGTGCGGATAAGAGGTACAGCCTGGCGCATCATGTTAGATCCCATCAACGCACGGTGAGCATCGTCGTGCTCAAGGAAAGGAATCAACGAAGCGGCGATAGAAGCAATCTGTTGAGGTGCCACGTCAATAAGGTCAACCTGCTCAGGTGGTACAACGGGGTAATCGGCATCCTGACGACATTTAACCTTCGTACGGATAAAGGTGCCGTCCGGATTCAATGGCGCGTTACCTTGTCCGATAATCTTTTCTTCTTCTTCCTCTGCACTCAGATATACCACATTGTCATTGTTCAAATCAACTGCTGTATGAGGATTACCATTCTCATCCACATGATTAACTTTTCGATATGGGGTTTCAATGAAACCGAGGTCATTAATCTTAGCAAAAACGCAAAGAGAAGAAATCAGACCAATGTTTGGACCTTCAGGTGACTCAATCGGGCAGAGACGACCGTAGTGCGTATAGTGTACGTCGCGCACCTCAAAACCAGCGCGCTCACGTGACAGACCACCAGGACCAAGTGCAGAGAGACGACGCTTATGAGTAACTTCCGCAAGAGGATTCGTTTGGTCCATAAATTGCGAAAGTGCGTTAGTACCAAAGAATGAATTGATAACGGAAGATATGGTCTTAGCATTTATCAAGTCTGTAGGAGTAAACACCTCGTTGTCGCGAACATTCATTCGCTCACGAATTGTACGAGCCATACGAGCCAAGCCTACTGAGAACTGATTGGCCAACTGTTCTCCAACGGTGCGTACACGACGATTGCTTAAGTGGTCAATATCATCCACCGTAGCCTTCGAATTGATAAGCTCAACGAGATATTTAATAATTTCAATGATGTCTTCACGAGTTAGGACACGAACGTCCATACTCGTCGAAAGACCCAACTTCTTGTTCATACGATAGCGACCTACCTCACCCAGATCGTAGCGCTTATCGGAAAAGAAGAGGTTGTTGATAACTTCACGGGCACTTGCCTCATCGGCAGGATCAGCGTTGCGAAGTTGACGATATATATAGTTGATAGCTTCTTTCTCAGAGTTACAGGGATCTTTATGCAGTGTGTTGAAGATAATTGCATAATCGGCACCGGAATTTTCTTCGTAGTGCACCTCAATAGTCTGCGCTCCGCTATCAATAATCTGCTGTATGTGATCAGATTCCAATACCACCTCACGGTCGAGTACGACTTCACTACGATCAATAGATACAACCTCACCCGTATCTTCATCTACGAAGTCTTCAATCCAAGTCTTAAGTACACGGGCTGCTAATTTGCGTCCGAGCACTTTCTTAAGGTTGGTCTTGTTTACTTTTACTTCTTCAGCCAGATTGAATATCTTCAGAATATCTTTATCCTTCTCAAAGCCGATGGCACGCAACAAGGTAGTTACAGGCAACTTCTTTTTACGATCAATATACGCATACATCACGTTGTTAATATCCGTAGCAAACTCTATCCATGAGCCTTTAAACGGAATGATACGTGCGCTGTAAAGTTGTGTACCGTTAGTGTGAACACTGGAACCAAAGAATACACCCGGTGAACGGTGAAGTTGCGATACTACTACACGTTCAGCACCATTGATGACAAAGGTTCCATTATCTGTCATATAGGGAATATGTCCCAAAAATACATCTTGCACCACCGTGTCGAAATCTTCGTGGTCGGCGTCCGTGCAAGAAAGGCGCAACTTAGCCTTCAAGGGCACATTGTAAGTCAGTCCACGCTCAAGGCATTCTTCCACAGAATAGCGAGGAGCATCAATATAATAATCGAGGAACTCAAGCTCGAAATTGTTGCGCGTGTCGGAAATGGGAAAGTTCTCTGCAAATACTTTATACAACCCATCGTCTTTACGCTTCTCTGCAGCGGTATCCAACTGCAAGAAGTCCCTAAACGATTTGAGTTGAACGTCGAGAAAATCTGGGTAAGGCATCGGTTGTTGAATCGATGCAAAATTGACGCGTTCGTTTGTAGGTTTTGACATTTGAAAAAGATTTGTGTACTTCCGAAGAAGTAATAGGATTTTATTAGACGCAAAAAGGTTAAGAACCCTCTACCAGAGGATCCTTAACCGAAATGCTATGAAATTTGCTATTATGCGATTTCTACCTCAGCACCTTCAGCCTCAAGAGCTTTCTTCAGAGCTTCAGCTTCTTCCTTAGCAACGCCTTCCTTCAGTTTGCTGGGAGCGGCATCAACGAGGTCCTTAGCTTCTTTCAAGCCGAGGCCACAAGATTCCTTAACAGCCTTTACGACCTTCAACTTAGCAGCGCCAGCATTCTTCAAGATAACATCGAAAGCGGTCTTCTCTTCAGCAGCAGCTTCACCACCTGCAACGGGGCCAGCAGCTACTGCAACAGCTGCAGCGGCGGGTTTAATACCATACTGTTCTTCGAGAACTTGTGCCAATTCGTTTACTTCTTTTACTGTCAAATTTACCAATTCTTCAGCAAGAGCTTTAATATCTGCCATTTTCTTAAAAATTTTATTGTTTTTACTTATTTATGAATCTGTTTTACTCGGGGCGTTCGCCAAGAGTCTTAAGCACACCGTGGATAGTCTGACCACCCGACTGAAGTGCAGAGAGGACATTCTTGGCCGGAGACTGTAGCAAAGCCACAACATCGGCAATAAGTTCGTTCTTGCTCTTCAGTGCACAGAGTGCATCTAAGTTTTCAGCGCCTACATAGACTTCTTCTTCTGCGTAAGCGGCCTTGAGTGCAGGAATTTCCTTGCCTTTACCCACTTCCTTGATAAGGCGAGCCGGTGCATTAGCAACTGTGCTAAAGAATACGGCAGTAGTACCTTTCAGCGAGCTGTAAAGTCCAGAGAAATCCGTATCGGATTTTTCAAAAGCTTTGTGCAAGAGGGTGTTCTTAACAACTACCATCTTGATGTCAGCCTTGAAACACTTTCTTCTCAAGCTACTGGTATCTGCGGCATTTAAGCCAGTAACATCTACCAAGTAGAAGTGAGGGAACTCTTTGAGTTTCTCTCCGAGTTGTTCAATGATAAGTCCTTTATCTTCCTTTTTCATGATTAAATTTCTTTTTAAGCTTCGTCAACAGATTTCGGATCGACTTTTACGCCTTTACTCATTGTTGAAGAAAGATAAATACTCTTGATATAGGTACCTTTGGCGGCAGCCGGTTTCAACTTGATAATTGTAGAGAGGAACTCCTTAGCGTTGCCCACGATTTGTTCAGGTGTGAATGAAACCTTACCAATAGAGGCGTGTACTATACCCGTCTTATCTACCTTAAAGTCAATCTTACCCTGCTTTACTTCGCGGATGGCTTTCTCTACATCCATCGTTACGGTTCCGCTCTTAGGATTAGGCATCAAGCCACGAGGACCGAGTACCCTACCCAGCGCACCAATTTTACCCATAATGGCAGGCATCGTGATGATAACATCCACGTCTGTCCAACCACCTTTAATTTTTTCGATGTATTCATCGAGGCCTACATAGTCGGCACCAGCAGCTTTTGCACCTTCTTCCTTATCGGGGGTGCAAAGGCAAAGCACGCGTACAACCTTACCAGTTCCATTGGGAAGAGATACCACGCCACGAACCATCTGGTTTGCTTTACGAGGATCCACACCCAAGCGTACGTCTATATCCAGCGAGGCGTCAAACTTTGTAAAAGTAATTTCTTTCACCAAGTTGGCAGCTTCAGCTAGCGTGTATGCTTTCCCTGCTTCCACTTTGTCGGCTACGGCCTTCTGATTTTTTGTCAGTTTGCTCATGATGTTCTAAAGTTAGAAGGTTTATTCTTCAGGGAACTCACCGGTCACTGTGATACCCATGCTACGAGCTGTTCCGGCTATCAAACGCATAGCAGATTGAAGTGTAAAGCAGTTCAAGTCTTCCATCTTGTCCTCAGCAATAGCCTTTACTTGTTCCCAAGTAACACTACCTACTTTCTGACGGTTAGGCTGAGCAGAACCACTCTTCTTTTTGGCTGCTTCAAGCAGTTGTATTGCAGCAGGAGGGGTCTTAATCACAAAGGAGAAAGACTTGTCAGTAAAATAGGTAATGACAACAGGCAAAACTTTACCTGCCTTATCCTGAGTTCTGGCGTTGAACTGCTTGCAGAAATCCATAATATTTATACCCTTCGAACCGAGAGCCGGGCCTACGGGTGGAGATGGATTTGCAGCGCCACCTTTAATCTGTAATTTGATTAATCCAGCAACTTCTTTAGCCATTTTTGTGATTTTTATGTAGTTTTAAAAGGTGAGAGGGAGGAAATACGTAACATTATTTCTTATTCCTTCTCTACTTGCAGAAAACTAAGATCTAAGCCCGTACTGCGACCAAAGACCTTCACGGTCACTGTTACCTTGCGCTTCACAGTATCCACTTTCTCGATAACACCTGTAAATCCGCTAAAAGGACCTTCCACGACTTTCACGGTATCGCCGGCATTGAACGGAATAATACTATCAAGTTGTTCTTCCGCCAATTCGTCAACGCGACCAAGGATGCGATTTACTTCACTCTCGCGCAGAGGGGTCGGTTGGTTTGTATTGGGTAAGAAACCCAACACATTAGGCGTATTACGCAACAAGTGCGTCACCTCACCCACCAAACGAGCCTCCACCAACACATAGCCCGGGAGATAGTTTTTCTCTTTAACAACACGCTTTCCATTACGTACTTGTACCTGCTTCTCCGTGGGAATGAGAACTTGAGATACATTGCCATGCAGATTACCATTCTTGATACCTGCTTCAATGTATTCTTTTACTTTATTCTCCTTGCCACTGATAGCACGCAGTACGTACCAAAGCATTTCAGTTGTTTCTTCAGCCATCTCTTCGGATTAATTAGTACTGGTTAAACGGAGTAAACGAGTTTCATAAGAGACTCAAAAATCGTATCCATGCAGAATACAACCAATGCGATTACAATGGAAGCAGTCAGTACGACAATCGCATCATGAATTAATTGTTTCCGCGTGGGCCATGTAGTTTTATATGCAAGTTCTTCGTAAGAACCTTTACAATAATTTACAATACTTTTAATCATTGCTTGTTTTGTTTGGCACGGGAAGAGAGGCTCGAACTCCCGACACCTGGTTTTGGAGACCAGTGCTCTACCAACTGAGCTATTCCCGTATAAAACAGGCTAGACACTAATAGTGGTAGCCTGTTTCGTATAATAATTTATTGATATGACAATCGAATTAATCGTCAAGAATCTCAGTGATCTGACCAGAACCTACCGTACGGCCACCTTCACGGATAGCAAAGCGAAGACCTACATTGAGTGCAACTGGATAGATAAGATCAACCGTGATCTCCACGTTATCACCAGGCATTACCATCTCAACGCCTTCTGGGAGGTGAATTTCACCCGTGCAGTCCATAGTGCGGAGGTAGAACTGAGGACGATATTTATTACCAAATGGAGTATGACGACCACCTTCTTCCTTCTTCAAAACATAGATAGAAGCCTTGAAGCGAGAGTGAGGTTTGATAACACCCGGGTGCGTAATAACCATACCACGACGGATTTCGTCTTTATCAATACCACGAAGGAGCAGACCAACGTTATCACCAGCTTCACCTTCGTCAAGAATCTTGCGGAACATTTCAACGCCAGTTACAACTGACTTCTTGTCCTCGCCAAGACCAAGAATCTGAACATCGTCGCCAACCTTAACGCGACCAGTCTCAATACGACCAGTAGCAACGGTACCGCGACCAGTGATAGAGAAGACATCCTCCACAGGCATCAAGAAAGGTTTCTCGGTGTCACGAACCGGCTCTTGAATCCAAGAATCAACAGCGTCCATCAGTTCAATAACACTCTGCTCCCACTTTTCTACGCCATTAAGTGCACCAAGGGCAGAACCACGGATAATAGGAGTATCCTCTTCGAAATCGTATTCAGCAAGAAGTTCCTGCATATCCATCTCAACGAGTTCAAGCATTTCTTCGTCATCTACCATGTCACACTTATTAAGGAACACAACCAGACGAGGAACGTTTACCTGACGTGCGAGCAGGATGTGCTCACGAGTCTGAGGCATAGGACCGTCAGTAGCAGCAACCACGATGATAGCACCGTCCATCTGAGCAGCACCAGTTACCATGTTTTTTACATAGTCGGCGTGTCCCGGGCAGTCTACGTGTGCGTAGTGGCGATTAGCGGTTTCGTATTCTACGTGTGCGGTGTTGATCGTAATACCACGCTCTTTCTCTTCAGGAGCGTTATCAATCTGATCAAAGGATTTAACCTCAGAAAGACCCTGCTTAGCCAATACTGTCGTAATAGCAGCAGTAAGAGTGGTCTTACCATGGTCCACGTGACCAATAGTACCGATGTTTACATGCGGTTTTGTTCTTTCAAATTTTTCTTTAGCCATAGCTGTAAAATAATATTATTTGTTTGAATGTTTTTCATTCGAATGGCCTAAGCCATAAAGAGAGCTGTTAACGAGATTTGAACTCGTGACCTCTTCCTTACCAAGGAAGTGCTCTACCACTGAGCTATAACAGCAAACTTTGAGCGGAAAACGGGACTCAAACCCGCGACCCCCAGCTTGGAAGGCTAGTGCTCTATCAACTGAGCTATTTCCGCAAAATAGTTTGTGGGCAGAGATGGATTCGAACCACCGAAGGCGTAAGCCAGCAGATTTACAGTCTGCCCCATTTGGCCACTCTGGTATCTGCCCGTTGCTTGTGTTTCATTTCGCACTTTCGTCTCAAAATGCCACTAAGCGGGTGCAAAGGTAGATATATTTTCTTTCCTGCAAAAATTTTTCCTATTTTTTTTCATCCACCATCATTCTTTATTCAGCAAAGCCTCACTCTCGGCTCCTACATCATCGACATCAAGCCAGCAAGACACCTACCTACACGTATGTATGGCCTTCTAATCTCCAATCACATCCTTTCATATCCACATTCAGTCAGCCAGTCCTTTCCGGCACGCACTACCTTAAAACATTCCTATATATAAATATATAACTAACGATATACACAAAGCACCGCCAAAGTCCTGTAACGCTATCTACCAAACAGCCCATTCGATTTAATCAGTACCGTAATGTATGAGCCTTTATCTTCCCATTTCACGTTTTACTCACTGAATAGACATTAGTAGCGGAGATGCAATCTGCAAAGACGGATGGGAACGTATAGTAAGTTTGTGTAAAGTAACACAGCCCCCGGAATCCAGAAAAGGTTGAAAAATCAGAAAAGAAATTATGGGGCTAAAGGTTGTCGTTCTCAATGCTCTTTTTACAATCGTCAATGAATCGGCTTATAGCGACAATAAGTGTAACAAAGAAAACGAAACCCGACACAACGGTAACGCCGGGATTTTCGACTGAAATACCCACGCCCATTACAAGTAATGACAGTATAGCGACAATTCCCAAAATCGGTTTATTACTTCTCTCCTTCACGCGTTAATGCTTTTAAGTTTGTACAAAGATAAGAGTGATTTTTTAATAGTTTAAGGTAAGAATCTACCATCCACAAGTGTATCTTTACCCAATTTTAAAGGGGTACATCTAAATAAGAACCCACTTGAGGGTTTACTCTCTGGGGTGGAAACAAAAAAGATCGAACTAAGTTATGCATAAGTTTTGTAGCCCAAACTGTAGCATCAAAAAATCAGTGGGAAATGTGGGTACCTCTTTTTTTGCTTGCTGAAGACGGAAAACAATCGTCAGAAGCCCAAAATTTCCAACAGCTCACAAGATATATGACCGCAAAGAGTGGCAGAGCCAAGCAGGCCAATGCCACAAAAACTGTAAACAGTATTCCTATCAGTGTGAGTATCATAAATATTTCACATCTTATTGTCAGCAAAGATACGAATTTCTAATAAAACTGGTGTTTTATTCCGCTGAATATACTTTATGTCTAAAACACAAAGGAGGCAGGTAATAGAGAAGATGGGAGGATGAGCGGTGGGAGCCAGGCACACCAGGGGGGGGGCATAGATGGCATATGGACATGGCGTGTCCGTTCACACTGTAGCATAGGGACTGCATGGCATCAAAGGAAATCGACCGAGTGCTATTTAAGGATAGGGACTCGTGGCACGATATGAACGGCACACCCCACAAGAGCGAAGAACTGGAGTATCAAGCCTTGGAAGTGTATGCCATGCAGGAGCGGCTAATCAGCAAAAATAATAATGCTATATATGCGCAGACTTTGGGATAATTGTAAGGTCAAATAGGCCTTACTTAATTGCGCATAAAATATTTTTTTTGCAGCAACCAGGAGGATTATTATCTAAGTTTTATGATATTTGAGAAGTGCTTAAGTAGCCAGAATTACCCTCTGTTTTTATTGTTCTTATCTTTAACAGCATTGTCGTTAAAGTCAAAACCATAGGGTACTGCATATTTCTTTAAGCCTTCGAAAATATTTTTCGGATTTTCTGGTCTCTCCCAAGATTCTTGAAGCCCTTTGGTTATCTGCATTGCTTCTGCAAAGCATTCGTCCGACAATGAAAAATCATTACTTTTCATTATTAGGTCTTTGATATAGCCAGAGTCTTTTTGTAAAACTTGCCTAATTGTTTCACCTTTATATCTCCTTGAAGGAAATGTGTCATTTATTTCATAAATCATAAATCCATCATTGCTTATCAAATTCAATTATCTGTCTTCACTCAATAGATTAGTGATTTAAAGACCCAAACTTTCTTTTCATCCTTGGCTGGTGTGTATATTTCCGAGATATTTACATACGAATCCACATCTTCGAGTAAAAAATCGTCAGAATCAGGACTAAATGCAATATGATTATTACTTAGGTTACACATTGTATTCCAGCAAATTTCATGATCCATTATAAAATACTCATGTTTTCCTTTAGGATTTGTAGCTTCCCACAAATTAGCCAGCCTTCCTCTAATGTAAAAAGCATAACCAGCGGGATGAATGTTCGTATAACTTGATGCGAGTGCTCTTTTTTTTCTTCGATATTTATTAATGAATTGAAAAATACTCATAACAATCACGTATCTTATATTTGTAAGCTCACAGACTTTTGCTCTAAAATTGGTACGAAGGTACGACATTTTCTTTAGAAATCTACATAAAAAACGAGAGAAACGGCAAGAATAGCCAAAAGAAATGCCCACGGAAACATCCATGAGCCATGAAAACAAAGATAAGACAGAGACATCGGGGCTATTCAGACACCGATGTCTTGTCGAACATATCCGACTGAGCGGATTTCTTAGAACGCTTCTTTGAAGCAGGCTCTACTAACTCAGATACCTTAGCGTGACCTTTCAGCTCTTCCAGCTGATTGCAGATGGCAACTCTGAGAACAGCGGGGATGAGTTTCGGGAGGTACGTGTCGAGAGTGTGGAATGGGAAGCCAGCCATTTTGTGGCCAGTGCTGCTACGCACGGTGAGCGCAATGCCGAGAACAGCTGCGGCTTTGACGGCATCTTCATCGTAACATTCGTTGAAATCGCTGCAGCGGAAGAGGAGCATAGCATCAGGATATTTGTTCTTCAATTCCTCGTATTGAGAGATAAGGATATTGTGTTTTAATCTGCTAAATATATTTTATGCTTAAAGCACATATCCCTTTTCTGTCAGTTCCTTGGGGAAGGACAGCACCATTCTGTTATCCTTCGCATCGCAGGAGATATGGTAATACGGCTGTGCGGAAGCAAGCGTAGCCCCTCCGCTTGCTCCAGAGGAGAACTTCTTGTAATCCGCCGCCGAAACGATGCCCGCCTGTGACGCAGAAGCCAGGGGCAGCGCAGCCACCAGTTTCGATGCATCATTGAAGATGTCGCTGTACTTGTCATAGAGCGATACCGACACCGACGAAGCCGTGGTGGCCACCTTCAACTCCAACTGCGCCACATGATTCATTTTGTTGCGCACGGAGTTCAGATCCGTGACCTGCTGGGCACGCATGGCACCGGCCCGTTCCGTGGTAGCCTGCCTGACGGTGAAGACACTTGAATAAGCCGCACCTGTGGAAGTGTTACGGCTTCCGATATTCAGGTAGATGTTGTTGCGGTCGTCCGTACCGAGGGAGATACTTGTCAGCACAGCCCCGATAGCCCCCACGGTGTCCTCCCATTGTGTGACCTCCCGGAGGTCGGAGGCATCAGTAGCCTGTTCCAGCACATTGACGATGCGTTGCAGGAGCAGTCCCAGAGAATCCGGTGTGATACTGTTCTGCCGTGTCTCAGCCCGAAATGCCGTAATCAGATTAGTAAGCGTAGAAATATCCATGACTAAAACTTTTGTTGCTGCAAAGGTAAAGTCAAGAAATGAGCGGTGAAAAGACAGTCTGCGAGTGAAATATGCAAGAAAGTGGTAGAAAATCCGTACCTTTGCAGCCTGTAAACGAAATCGATAAATCGGAATTTACACGTATAACTTAAATTATCTGGTGAAGAGAATACTTTGTGTTATCTTAGCGATGCCCCTGTTAGCATCTTGCACTATTGTGCGAGGCTATATTTCTGATGGTGCTTATGGCCCGACGAGTTTCAGTTACGAGAAGTTGTTGAAGGACACTATCTTCAATCGTTCTGATGTCTTTTCTTTCAGCCAAGCAGAAAATCAGGCCGAGTGGATTGACACTCTGCATTTCTTTCATCAGGGTCGGATCTACTCAAATACAACAATGTGGGAGGCGATTGGCTCCAAGACGGAAACACAGGGTGTTCTGATTGTTCAGAACGATAGCATTGTTTACGAGAAATGTAAAGGTGATATAACTCCCGATAAAATTTCAGGAGTATTTTCTATCACCAAGTCCGTTACCTCACTGCTTTGTGGAATCGCGGTGGATGAAGGATGCATTAAAAGTATCGACGATCCCGTGACGGATTACCTTCCTGAACTGAAGAAGAAAGACCCGATGTGGCAGAAACTGACCATACGACATCTGCTGGATATGCGGAGCGGTCTTGACTTCGATGACACCTATTCGCTTAGTTTGAAGATAAAGAACATTAAACGACTTCACGCGATGGCAAAACTGAACTATGGGCGCAACATCATGGCTCAAGTCAAAAAGTTGAAGTTTCGTTGCGAGCCTGGTACGGAGTATCGATACGAGAGTATGACTACCGAGATACTGGGAATAATTATCGAGAGAGCAACTCGTCGTAAATTTGCAGATTACCTTGAAGAAAAGGTTTGGACACCTCTCGGCATGGAGTCGCAGGCATACATGAATTATGACAGCAAGAAACACCACACGGCACACGCCTTTGGCGGGCTTGCCTTGACAATGCGCGACCTTGCGAAGATAGGCCGGCTGTATCTGAGCCGAGGCGATTGGAATGGGAAGAGGATAGTGAGCGAGTCATGGATTAAACAATCAACATCGTATTCCCGGGATAATGAAGGATACCATTTCTGCTGGTACAATACCAGTTGTATCGGTGCTGATAAGCCAGAGTACCCCGGATATTATGCTATGGGCATCCGTGGTCAAGTACTCTATGTGAATCCTCACAGACATTTGATTATGGTAAGATTGGGACTGAGAGATGATACTTATGCCCACATCCCTTATCTATTTGAACAACTGAGCAATCTTTGGCCGTAACAAGGACAAATTCCAATTTAGCGAATAGATAAAGCGAGGCCGTTTAGCCTCGCTTACTTAATGATAACATCTTTCAAACTTGGCATCGATGGTACAGACGACAAGATTGGAAAATACATATCCTACTTCGATTATATCATCTGCATACGCTTGAAGAACTCTTTCACGGCATTGCGCTGATACATCCCCTTGACATAGACCAACGAGGCATGCATGGTTTCCTTGGCTTCCTTAATAGGAATGGCCTTATATCCTTCTTCCTCGTAGATGACCGATTCGGAGAGGATGGCTACAAGGTGGCACGACTT
>JAFVDF010000015.1 GCA_017478625.1 Alloprevotella sp. | reverse complement strand
TTCTACAAACTCCTGCGCCTGTCATTAGGGCTGACGCAGGAGTTTCCTGTTGAGGTGGATGCCGACGGATGGCGACGATTGTATCAGACAGCCATACGCCAGTCGCTCGTTGGAGTCTGTTATCAAGGCGTGTGCCAGTTGCCAGAGGACAGCAAGCCAACTGTGGAGATTGCCATGCAGTGGGCCAGCGAAGCAGAAAGCATCAAAGGGATGAATGAACTGCTATATCAGGAGGCGGCACGGCTGACACGGGAGTTTGCAGAGAAAGGGCGCAGGACGGCGATACTGAAAGGACAGGCTAATGCACGGCTTTATCCCAATAAGTATGTGCGACAGCCTGGGGATATTGACATCTGGGTGGAAGGTGGGAAAAAAAGTGTATTGGCACTATTGCCCAATCATCCAAAGGCATCTTATCACCACGTGCATCTGCCAGCATAGTCTGAGGAAAAGATAATCTTCCCTTCAGTCTCTGAACCGATAGCGGATTCTATCCTTTTTGCTGTACTATCAACCATACCAACTCAAATTTTGGCACAAAAATATAATAAATTTGGGACAAAACAATGCTTTTATCCCTAAACTTATACTTTTTAATACTTATTTAACGTATGCGAGGCTAAAAGTCATGTTTTCTACGCAAAAAACAAGACTGCTTTGTATATTCAGAACAGATTTCACCTATTAAAAATTAGGCAAAAGGTCTGTTTTGTGTTTGGGTGTAATTTCAAAATCTACACCCAATTTTACACCCAAAAATGGTGATAGGGAAAGAAATTCTATGATATTCTCATTTTTGATATATTTTTGTAAGTGGTTGGTGTGTAGGTGGTTGGATGTTAAGTAATATTCTAAGATACAACAGGTTAAAGAGCCTCTCTCTCCGCTAATTAATGAAAAGGGAACCTTTACGGATTCCCTTTTTTCGTTGAATTTCTGATATGTCAATAACAATAGGGGCTCAGTACCCTCCATCAGTCACGACTTCATTGAAATGTTCTTTGCCCCAGGCTATAAGGGCCATGACCGTAGGCATGAGCGACTTGCCTGTGTCAGTCAGTGAATACTCCACACGGGGAGGCACTTCTGGATAGACCTTGCGATGCACCAGATGGCTCTGCTCCAGGTTCTTCAGGGTCTGAGAGAGCATTTTTTGCGAGCAATCCGTCATGTGGCGACGCAACTCGTTGAAACGCAAGATACCCGTTTCGCTTGTATGAAGCGAATAGAGCACCAACATCGACCACTTGTCGCCAAAGCGGCTGATAACATTTCTGATGGGACAGGTCAAATACTCTGCTGTAATATCTGCCATATTGCTTTTTGATTACAAAAGTACCCAAAAGTTACCGAATTACCAAATTACACTTAGTTAATCTTGGTTAATATCGTTATATACACTATTTAACATGAATAAAAAAAAGAAGGACTACAACCCTGTGGTTATAATCCTTGTCTTTTTATTGGGAAATGAGATAATTAGTTCTTGAAGAAGTCCTTAACGGCCTCGTTGGGAACCATCTGCTCGTCGAAGATGTAAGCACCCGTCTTAGGGCTCTTGACCATCTTGATTACCTTTGTGTAAGCGCGACCATCCTTTGAGCCTTCGTGGAGGGTAGCGACGGTTTTCTTTGCCATGCTTCAGTTCGGATTATTTAATTTCCTTGTGCACAGTCATGCGCTTCAGGATGGGGTTATACTTCTTGAGTTCCAT
>JAFVDF010000014.1 GCA_017478625.1 Alloprevotella sp. | reverse complement strand
TAACAGCCTTAGGGTATTCTACAGATACCATAATATTATAATCCCTTACCTTTGGCATTGGAACAGAATGAACAAAGTCTATTGATAAAAGGCAGTCATCGGTTTCGCGAGAAAAGTGGTTTTTGTTTTTTAGGACAAAACCATTTTTCTCGAGTCCTTCTTTTAGATGGTCGTATTTTGTAATATATTCATATTTCATATTTTTTCTTTTTTGCAATTTTGATGATTGTTACGTGGTTCACAATAGCAAGGCCGTGGTCGTTAAGTCGGAAGCCTTTGCCGCTCCAGATAAAGAGTCTATCAAGCAACTGATAAGCGATGTAATAGAAAAACTGAGGACATAACCTTGTGGCTATGTCCTCATATGGTGGTCAGAAAGGTCCAGCTTGAATTTTGCTACGAAAGCAAATCGTTCGCGCCCTCTGACGACATTCTGACGCTGCAAAGATAGGTCATTTTTCTGAATAATCCAAATATTTAACTAACTTTTTACTTTCTACAACCCTTTTTCTTCTGATCTACCTGTCCATCACGGCGGACGACGTTGTGGTAGCCGATGCCGAACCTCCAGCCCTGCTGGCAGTGTCACGTGTCAATCTGTGTCGCCGAACTTCTCCACCACTTTTTATTCCAAAGTGATGATGGTGGGGACGGTGATTTTACTCCTCCTTCTTGGGTATAGCCTCTCCATTCCCATTCTTAGGCTTGCTCTTAACGTAATACACGTCCTGTCCAGGGTTGCTGACTGCGTTGGTGCCCAGGTCGACGCACAGGCCAATCAGACCGCCTATCAGGATATTGCCAAAGGCCCAGCCGTTTATCTTCCTGTTCAGGATAATGTCTTCGTAGGTGTAGTTGGGCGATGTGATGCGGATGTGCTGGCCGGCCAGGTGCTTGCGGTCTACCTTCACCTCTGCCGGTAGCACCACGTCCTCGTAAGTCTGATAACTGGTGGTAACGGTCATCGGCTCTGTGAATTTCCCGTCGATGTTCACCATTGCCGTCGTTCCAGACACGATGGTGGCACACGAAGTAAATAGTGCCGCCACACTGGCTGCCACAGCAGCCGTGAAAGTTGTTTGATGCTTCATAGTTTTCTTTAGTTGTTCTTTGTCTACACCCTAACTCAAACCATGCCTGTCCCCTCTATTGTTTGCAATTATGCTCCAAAACATTTGGAGGTTTAAGAAATTGTTCGTATCTTTGCAGCCGAGAAAATATGCAAAAATCGTGACCATACTCCCGAATTTTATGAAAATATCCGGAGTTTAGTCATTAATTTCAGCGGCATTATGTACAAGAGAATGCTACAACGACAAGCGGGAAATCATTTCCTATTGGCACACGTATGACAAGAAAGAAGTTGATGTCATTATTGGAGACGCGAAAGTGGCTATCGAGATTAAATCGACAGAGCATGTGGAGACTAAACATAAAAAGGGGCTTAAGGCTTTCAAGGAGGAGCATCCTGACTGTCGCCTGATTCTTGTTTCTCTTGACCCGATTACTC
>JAFVDF010000013.1 GCA_017478625.1 Alloprevotella sp. | reverse complement strand
TGGCGAAGAACTCCTCCTTCGTCATCAGGGTTGGGTCGGGCTTGGGCTGTGCCAGCCGCCTTACGTATTTCACCAGCCGGCGGGTCCGGCTCTCACTCTGGGCTATGACGCTCAGGTCGTGCAGAAAGGCTGCATCCAGTGGCATTGCTGTAGTGGCCATAATTCACACTCCATTTTTATGATTCGCGCACAAAGATACTACTTTTCGGGCATAAGACAAAACAAACGCCTCTATTTTAAGTTAAATTAAGGGTACGCCCCAGCGGGACAGGCCACAATGTCTGTCCACCAATACAAGAAACGAAATGCAACTAAAAGATGTCACATAAACGCCTCTGGTCAATTATTCGTTCACCTTGCACTTGCTGTATCTTACGCTCGACCTCTAAAACGATTAGATATAAGCAAGAACTTCTTATTTTGCACTTATCACATTGGAAGCATGTGGGGAAAGGAAAATTCCTAAAAACGTTTTCCCTGTCTGCCATATCATCCAGAACTGTAATTACGACATCCTTTGTGTATATTGCAGACAACATTGATACAATGTCTGTATCGTTCTTCCCAATGCCCATTGCGTAGAACATATCGCGGACACAATAATAATAAGGAGATTGCCTATTCCCTGTCAAGACCCTTTCTTCCAGAAAATCCTTCATGTAAAGGTATGCATCCATATCTTTATTGATGGAATATGAAAGCAGGGCTAAAAGCAGCAGACGATGAATGCGATTGTATGCCCCCACGCTATAAGGGAACATCTGGACCTCATGCATGGATTTCCCTTTATACTTTTTTATTAGTGCAATCTTCTCATCTTTTGTAAGGCGGTGAAGTCGGTATTCTGGAGCGATTTCAAAGAACGCCTTGCTATCTGATTGTATATCATCTATTACATTATAAAGTCTGCCGTCTACCTCAGACAATCCAGGAATAAACAAATGGTATGCCGGGAAACCTAAAAACGAATTATCCCGAATGTATAAGGTATGCCCCTTGTTTGAAAGCCACCCGACAAGGTATTGTAAATCTTCTTTATGTGACGCTTTTTCTTGGAGTTCAAAGCCCTTAAACCGCCAACTACAATCTTCGCCGAATATCTGGTGAGGGAACCTCCCCATGCCGTTTACGACACTTTGATTGTGTTCCGTACGAATATCCCAATCATCGTCAAGCAATATGGGTTGCAAGTATCGTTCCGAGGCATCCGCGCCCTGAAATGCTTCTGTAAAACACCGCTGCAATGCAATGACGGGGGAAAGGTCGGATCCAAGCCTAAAAGCATATCGGTTGTTCGCGGTGTCTATCAACAACAGGCCTATTACCGGATAGCCTTCTCCCAAAGAACAGTCTTTTATGATTATCGACCAACCCTTTTCTGCCTTCAGACGCTTTAGCCGTTGCGCTATTTCCGTTCCCTCAAAAAACTCAAAGGGTATCGTTGGGGGAGTAATTTGTTGGAGATATATTTGTTGAAGCACATATCGCTCAAAAATTTCATTCAGCCCTTGCAGGATTGCTTCCTCAGGCACATTGCCCGCACATAGCCCCGTCGAACTGGCTGCCATACGCAGCAGGTGATATGG
This sequence comes from Alloprevotella sp., assembly GCA_017478625.1. Taxonomy (GTDB): domain Bacteria; phylum Bacteroidota; class Bacteroidia; order Bacteroidales; family Bacteroidaceae; genus Alloprevotella. The sequence goes on along the minus strand of JAFVDF010000013.1, from coordinate 2,654 downwards.
CACATGCTCAACTTCGCCCTTATTTACGTTGTAGAAATCGGCAAAATACATTTTATACTTTGTCTCTTCTGGCAAGTTATTCTTTCCATATTTGGCAACATTAGGAAGAAAATGCTGTGTATATTTCCATAACTCCTCAGAGTCTATCTCACGGAACGTTTCGTCTGGGAAATAGCGGAATCGAAGTTCTGGGATGTAAGCTACGCCCAAATCCGCATTATGCATGCGAAAGATTCGCGAGGCATATTTAATTCCGAATATCAACATCCGATTCTCAATACGTTCCATTAGTTCTGCATAAGCACTGGCCAATGCATACTCTGCACTCATACCCTTGCCATTCGTACCAATAGCAAATCGGTGGATATCATCATTGGCCAATATTACGCGGCAATAGTAACTAAGTCCATTTTGATTCTGATGGAATTCCGTGACAAACAATCCCATTTCATATAGAATTTGCCTTATTCTATGAATGGTCTCAGAAGGAGGGACGGCTTTATAAGGTTTCATATATAATACCGAGTTATACATCATATATAAAAAAGGAGAAGCATGTAAAAAGCATTACACGCTCCTCCGCAAGTGTGTCATTATCCACCAACGATTCCATCGCAGCCCAAGCCACAACCAGAACAGCCAATAGATACCACACGCTTAGCACCTGCAATAGCGCAAGCATTGCCAGCCAACATTTCGTTGACCTCAGCCATCAAAGCATCTGTAACTTTCATGATTCTGAATTTTTAAAGGTTAGACATAAATTTAACTATTCGACTTCAAAAGTGAAGTCTTTATAAGTTTGATAACACTTGGCAGCCGCTTCCAATTGCAATAGTTCTTCACCAGTCAGTTTCCGAGTTCGGCTTTGCTGCATTAGGCGGTGTATCTGGAATGCACTGACTACCTGTACTTCAGCCAGTTGCATACGACACATCGTTTTGTCGCGTTTGCAAACATCACCTCGCTCAAGAAAGTTAAAACCATAGCAAGTGCGACAGATTGGTTTTAGTTTACATTGGCGACATGAATCATCAAACATCCGTTCATTGTCCGTAAAGTCTATACTGTTCAGTTCTTTATCAATATTTCTTCCGTGTACAATGGGCAGGAAAAGATGGCATGGGTATGCTTTGCCATCCACATCATATGTAGCCATTGTAGTACCCGTACCACAATTCTTTGGTGGGGTTTGGTTACAATAGGGTTCCAATATTTCCAGGAACGTACGATTGAAGAATGCCATTACCTCCTTTTCGGGATGACTCAAGTAGTAATTTGCCAGTTTCTCCAGTTCACGTTTGTATATGACATCGTCGCCCTCCTGCCATTTCACACCTACGGCAATGCTCGAAGCCACATTGTAGCCTTTTTCGAGTAGATAGATTACTCCATCGCCATAGGTGGGCAGACTATCGCGTGACATGGTTGATTTCAGATAACTATCTGGCCATGTCTCACGTATGAAATCTATAGGCAGTTTGTCCGACGGACAGCCACGGTTCATACACTGCATTTCATCAGTCCCATCTACCGACATTATCATGCGCACATGTTTCTTATTTGCAGTAAACCAGGCCTTCATCTCGTCATTCAGTAGCGAGCCGTTTGTCGTCACAGACAATTCGTAGCCAACTCCGAAGTCTTTCTTCTTAATCCACTCTGTTAATTCCTTAATGACACTAAAGCGCAACAGAGGCTCACCACCAAAGAATTCAACTTTGATAATACCTCCATCTTGTCGAGCGGCCATTTCAGAGAACTCTTTGTTGATAATCGCTTTAGCTGTTTCCAGACTCATTACTTTATTGGCCGACTTGTGCTTCTCAAAGCAGTAGACGCAATTTAGATTGCATTGCCATGTCAGCATCAATGCAAAAATGCGTGTTGTTTTAGGTCCTTTTATCATTATTCTACATTTTATATATTGTTTTCATTTAATGATTAATAAATGGTTATGCGCCAAGCGACCAATCACGATCCCCGCTACAAAGAAAAGGAGCGCAATCAAGAATACTGTTCCCATACAATATGTTCATTTACTTTTTTGTCGTTATTCCAAATGTCCTATCTGGCGAATTCAGTTTCCACCATTGGGTTTCGTCCGCTTTTCCGATGCTCAGTTCATATTTCAGAACAGTTTCATTCCCGAGCTGTATCTGTCCCCTCTTGTGGAAAAGTCCCTCTGGACCTGTTCGCCACGGATAGACGAAATATGCAATAGGTGTATTTCCTACTACAGAAAGCAGCTTAATAGACTTACCCACGTCGTCAAGACGACGAGGCTCTGATTCGGTTATGCTGACCAGTGCGATAGCGAAGATTTCACGCAGTTTCTCAAGGGCGTTCTTATATTGGCAAATACGCTCATGGTTCTCGAATATTTCCATACTCTGGGCAATATCCTCTCTTATTCGCTCCACGACCATCGACGTGGAGTATTCTTCCTGTGGCGCGTCGGTCACTTCCCAGTTCCAGTATTTTGAATCCAGTTCAGGATCAATGGTCAGGTCCCGTCTTTCCAGTTCCAAAATTTTGGAAAGTTCTCGCTTTTTCTTCCCGACCTCTAAACCGCGCTTGTACGCAAAATAACTGAGAACTATTGAAGCAATAGCCCCAAGCAAAGCCAGCGTCATTCCTATCCTTAAATCCTT
>JAFVDF010000012.1 GCA_017478625.1 Alloprevotella sp. | reverse complement strand
GAAGTGTATAACAAGCGGAGGCTGCAGGAGATGCTGCAAGGCAAGAACCAAACGCACTACGACAAACTTCAGCGGCAGGCCAAGTTTAACTTCCTATACACGCTCTTTATCGCAGTTGTACTCACCCCCATTCTGCACATGCAGGGCCTCTTCCACGAAACCTCGTTCTACATTTTGGAGGCCGTTTGCCTACTGGGGGCACTAATGGTTGGCTGTCGGCTGCTGTTGCTCTCACACCTTAACGTGATGGACGGCCTGCAGAGCCAACTTCGCGCCCTGGTCAACTACAAACGCGGTTATGTCTATGAGACCGTCATCGGCATCCCTCTGGCCGTCTTTGGCATCTGCCTGACGCTCTGTGTCGAGCATGCCACCTCACCCACTGGCCTATTCTTTGTGGCTCTTGGTGTCATGGCTGGAGGCGTATGTGGTTGGATGGGCTGGAAAAAGCATCAATACACGATGCAAGAGATAGAAAAGAGTCTTGCCGAACTGAAAGAATTTGAATAGCAACCATAGAAACTCTCTCGTTAGGGGGCAGTCGTCGGTGCGAGGCCGATGCTGCCCCCTAACTGGTACGCAGAAGATATTTTTTGGGGGAGGGGTAGCCGATTTCATTAATTTGCAAAAGATAGCCCTCCCGAAGAATGACATTTATTCAGCGAAAACGAATAGGTCTGCAGACACACAGTGGATTTGGGGAAAGTCATTATCTTTGCAAAAAATTGATTTTTCATCCCTCTAAAATCTTGACGCATGGAAGAACGTCAACTCAAATATGGCTGTAACCCAAATCAAAAGCCAGCACGCGTATTTGTAGAAACGGGTAATCTGCCCATAAAGGTGCTATGTGGAAACCCTGGTTACATCAACTTACTTGATGCACTAAATGGTTGGCAATTGGTCCGCGAACTATCTGTAGCCACAGGCCTTCCCGCAGCCGCAAGTTTTAAGCACGTTTCGCCTGCAGGGGCTGCAATCGGACTTCCCCTTGATGCGGTCTTGCGCAAGATCTATTGGGTGGATGACATTGAGCGCCCGCTTACGCCGATAGCCCTTGCCTACGCTCGAGCACGAGGTGCAGACAGAATGTCGTCGTATGGTGATTTCATCTCGCTCAGTGAGGTTTGCGACGAAGTAACAGCTTTACTTATCAAGCGCGAAGTTAGTGACGGAGTGATTGCCCCCGGTTACACACCCGAAGCACTTGAGATTCTACGGCAGAAACGACGTGGCACTTACAACGTACTGGAAATTGATCCACAATATGTCCCTGAAAAAATAGAGCACAAACAAGTATTTGGCGTAACCTTTGAACAGGCCAGAAATGAAGTCGATTTAGCCACATCTCCCCTCTTTGACAATATTCCCACATCCAACAAAGACATACCCGCTACAGCACAGCGCGATTTACGTATCGCACTCATCACACTGAAATATACACAAAGTAATTCCGTGTGCTATGTAAAAGACGGTCAAGCTATAGGCATCGGTGCTGGCCAGCAAAGTCGCATCCACTGCACTCGCTTGGCTGGTGACAAGGCTGACAAATGGTGGTTACGCCAACATCCGCGCGTTTTGAACCTGCCTTGGCGCGAAAAGATTGGCCGTGCCGACCGCGACAATGCTATTGATTTATTCCTTGGCGAAGAAGTGGATGATCTCTTCAAGGATGATCTTTGGCAAAACTACTTTTCAGAATGTCCGAAACCACTCTCACAAGAAGAAAAAGCACAATGGCTACAACAATTACGGGGTGTCTGCCTCGGAAGTGATGCTTTCTTTCCCTTTGGTGATAACATTGAGCGAGCACATAAGAGTGGTGTGGAATTTGTGGCCCAAACAGGTGGAAGTGTACGGGATGATAATGTCATAAGTACCTGCGACAAATATGGAATTGCGATGGCCTTTACCGGCTTCCGCCTCTTCCACCATTAATTCAACTAACAAACACAATACGCTATATATGAGAGAAGTTGATGACATAGAAATAGAGCAAGCTATCACCACCGGAATCGTATTTAAGGGCGAAAAACTACGCTCAACAAAAAGCAATCCGAAAGTAAAGACTAAGGCCAAGAAGAAGAACTATGTCACAGGGGCTCACGGAAGTGGTGCAGCAAAGAAAAAAGCCGATATACGACGACGCAGAGCCAATAGGCATAAAAATTAGACGTCTCTCACGGGGTTCAGGAAAACACTCACCAAAAGCGCTCGTTCTTATTCTCCTCAAAATAGGACCACAAGACAGTACAGGCAAAGGCTCTCCAAAATGTGAGAGCCTTTGCCTGTACTGTCTCCCTTCTCTGAATTCCAAAAAGGTTACTCCATCTTTTTACTATCTCAAGGCTTTAATACAGAACTCTCTCAAAATCCTAAAATCTCCTAAAAAATCATAAAAAAGCAAGTTGGCTACGCGAAGATTGCTCTGATTAAAATAAAAGAACTATATTTGCGGATAGTTTGAGAAAAATTGTACTCACTTACAGCGCCCATTTATGTCTATCTATAAATATATTAGATTCGTTTTCTTTATCCTTTTCGGTCTATATGGCACATCTGTCGCGGCACAGGATATGATGGCCATGCAGGCTCCTATTGACAGACGACACAAGGCTGTTGACACTCTTGTATTAAACAGATTGGTCAAAAAAGAACGTGTAGAGAATCCGTCTGCCGACCTTTATACCACTTGGAATACCTCCACGGTACATTGTTATGCCAATGAAGCTGTCCCCGAATCATATCGTATTGATTTGCGCGACTATACTATGCCTACCCCCAGTCGTCAGATTAACAGCAAATACGGATACCGTCCGGCGTTCCGCCGTTTTCACAAGGGGCTGGATATTAAAGTCTATGTAGGTGATACTATCAAGGCGGCTTTCTCGGGTAAAGTCCGCATCGTGGCCTTTGAGCGCGGAGGATATGGCAATTATGTTGTTATACGCCACGACAATGGTCTTGAGACAGTCTATGGACATCTTTCAAAGCACCTTGTAAAGACCAACGATTATGTACAATCCGGCCAGCCTATCGGACTTGGTGGCAGTACTGGTATGTCCACAGGCTCACACCTCCATTTTGAGACACGACTTCTGGGAGAGGCCATAGACCCTGCCCTACTTTTTGACTTTGCGAATCAAGATGTAACGGGCGACTTCTATGTTTACAAGCGTAAAGGAGGGGCTAAGTCTGCTCCTATATTAGCCGAAAACAAAGGTAAAAGTAGTAATCCAAACACAGGAACTGGGCCAGTGGCAACAAAGCAGACCTCCTCTTCGGGTGGTCACTACCACAAAGTAAAGAAAGGCGAGACGTTGTACAGTATCTCACGCAAGTTGAACATATCTCTGGACAAATTGTGTAGTGCTAACCACATAACCAAGAAGAGTAGTATTCGACCAGGTCAGATACTGAAGTATTGATGAGGCAACCTACATAGATTCAAACATACAAAAACCTTGAGCTCTTACAACTCGAGGTTTTTGAGTGAAAATACAAACGTATTTACTTCTTAGACTCAACTATGGACTCAAAAGATAATCCCAACAGTTCATTTTCTCTTATCGCCGACTACGAAGGCGACATAGAAAACTTGCTCAATAGAGATGTAGAAGGCGAAGTGCCCGTACTTCCCCTCCGAAACCTATTGCTTTTTCCTGCGGTTGTAACCCCCATAACCATTGGTAGGGTTTCCTCTCTCAAACTGATTGAGCGAGCCTTAAAAAAGAAGCAGGTATTTGCTGTGGCCTGCCAGAAAGAAGCAGAAACAGAGCATCCACACCTCATTGACCTCTATCCCATTGCTGTGGCGGCCAGTGTGTTGCGAATCATAGACCTTCCCAACGGAAATAAGACCGCAATACTGCAAACATACGGACGTCTGGCACTAAAAGAGGAAACCGCTACACATCCATACCTCAAAGCAACCGTTGAATCACTCCCCGAGATTCTACCTCAGAATAATCGAGACTTCCAGGTCATTATGGATTCGTGCAAAGAGGTGGCTCAAGACTATTACAAGGCTATGGAGCCCTTCTCGTCCGACGTATTATTTGGCATAAATAACGTTAAGCATCCCGTCTTACTGCTTAATTATCTCTGCACGAATTTCAGTATCCCTATGGAGGAAAGGCTGAGTTTGTTACAAGAGGGTGATGTAAAAGAACGAGCCTATAGCTTACTCCACAAACTGAACCGGGAACTCCAGTTCAATCAACTAAAACAAGAAATTCAGAATAAGACACGGGAAGATCTCGATCAACAACAGAAAGAGTATTTTCTGCAACAGCAGATTCGTAATATCCAGCACGAATTAGGCGAAGACGACAATGCAGAAATCCGAGAACTTGAGTCTCATAAAGATCGTTTACTCCATCTGCCCAAAGTATTGGCCTTGTTCTCTAAGGAATTGGACAAACTGCGCGGAACTATGCCCCAAAGTCCCGAATATGGTGTTCTGCTCAACTGGTTGCAGACCATTGTTCGCCTACCTTGGGGAAAAACGACAGATGACAATCTGGACATTAAACGTGCTGAGCGTATTTTGAATCGCGACCATTACGGATTGGAGAAGATTAAAGAACGCATCTTAGAGCATCTTGCCGTCATGAAATTACAGGGGCAACACAAAGCTCCCATTCTCTGCCTCTATGGTCCTCCGGGTGTAGGAAAAACCTCTTTAGGCAAGAGCATCGCTGAGGCATTGAACCGCAACTACATACGCATCTCGCTCGGCGGAGTACACGACGAGTCCGAAATCCGTGGCCATCGACGCACCTATGTAGGCGCAATGCCAGGACGGATTATCAAAAGCCTGATTAAAGCCGAAACAGACAATCCCATCTTTATTCTAGACGAGATTGACAAGGTTTCTAGCAACAATTATAACGGTGACCCACAGAGTGCCCTGCTGGAAGTGCTTGACCCGGAGCAGAATTCTGCATTCCATGACAATTTTTTGGATCTTGACTACGACCTGTCGAAGGTTCTCTTTATTGCAACGGCCAACAGCCTCAACACAATTCCCTCCCCCCTGCTTGACCGCATGGAAATCATAAAGATAGACGGTTATTTGACAGAGGAGAAGGTCCAGATAGCAAAGAAACATCTCGTTCCGAAAATTCAGAAAGAGTTAAATCTCCACAAAAACAACTCTGCCCATATTTCGGCAAAGGCATTTGAGTATATCATTGAGAAATATACCCGTGAGAGCGGTGTGCGCCAACTAGAAAAGCAACTCAACAAACTCTTCAGAAAGTTCGCCTACGATTTGGCAGTGGGTAATGATAATACTCCCCTTGTTTCCGGTAAGTCCATCCAACCGAAGGATATTGAGACGTATCTTGGGAATCCTCCATACAGTCGCGACCAATACCAAGGAAACAAGTATGCAGGTGTTGTAACAGGACTGGCATGGACCTCTGTTGGGGGCGAAATATTGTTTATTGAGACCAGCCTGAGTCGTGCGAAGACACCTAAACTTACCATTACTGGAAATCTGGGCGATGTCATGAAAGAAAGTGTCATTCTCGCTTTAGAATATGTCAAGTCGCACGCTACACTTTTGAATATTGATTATCGCATATTCGAGAATTGGAGCATCCATGTCCATGTCCCAGAAGGAGCCACTCCCAAGGACGGCCCATCTGCTGGCATTACCATTGCCAGTTCCATTGCTTCGGCACTGACCCAGCGAAAGGTTAAGGCTCATACCGCCATGACTGGCGAAATTACCTTACGCGGAAAAGTGCTACCCGTTGGAGGCATTAAAGAAAAGATTTTAGCTGCAAAGCGGGCTGGAATTACCGAGATTATTATCAGTCGCGACAACGAGAAAGACATCCTTGACATCAACGAGCGCTACATAAAAGGTTTGACTTTTCACTACGTTGAGAATGTGGAAGAAGTCTTTTCAATTGTCTTGCTAAAAGAAAAAGTGGATAATCCTATTGACTTCTCACAAGAACAAAGCTGAACGCATGGTTATTGAACACAAACGCGACAAGTTCTACCAACTCCTCCATACAGATGCTACCTCCTCGGCCCGTGCAGGTATTATCGAAACGGACCATGGCACTATACAGACCCCTATTTTCATGCCCGTAGGCACTGTGGGCTCTGTGAAAGGTGTAGGATTGCACTATCTTTTAGAAGACATTAAGGCTCAGATTATTTTAGGTAACACCTACCACCTCTATTTGCGTCCGGGAATTGAGACTTTGAAGAAAGTGGGCGGATTGCATAAGTTCAATGGTTTCTCTCGCCCGATGCTGACCGACAGTGGCGGATTCCAAGTTTTCTCCCTCAGTGGTATCCGCAAACTATCCGAAGCGGGTTGTGAGTTCCGCTCACACATTGATGGAAGTAAACATTTCTTTTCCCCCGAGGGAGTAATGGACATAGAACGGGCAATAGGAGCTGACATTATGATGGCCTTTGACGAATGTCCTCCTGGTGATGCGCCATACGATTATGCCAGAAAAAGCCTGAATCTTACCCACCATTGGCTGGAGCGTTGTGTCAAACGATTCAACGAGACCGCCCCACTCTACCACTATCATCAGACACTCTTTCCTATTGTGCAAGGGTGTTGCTATAAGGATTTGCGCCAAGAAAGCGCCCGGTTTGTAGCCGACCTTGATGCAGAGGGCTATGCTATCGGTGGTCTTGCTGTGGGCGAGCCTACTGATGTCATGTACGAAATGATTGAGGTCGTAAACGATATTCTGCCCACTGACAAGTCGCGCTATCTGATGGGAGTAGGTACTCCCGCCAATCTCCTCGAAGCCATAGAACGAGGTGTGGATATGTTTGATTGTGTGATGCCAACGCGTAATGGTCGCAACGCAATGCTCTTTACCTCGGAGGGCATAATGAATATGCGCAATGCCAAATGGGCCAACGACTTTTCTCCACTTGATGAGTTCGGAACCAGTGAGGTGGACAAAATCTATTCCAAGGCATACGTCCATCACCTATTCAAAGCCAAAGAATTGTTGGCTATGGAAATTGCCAGCATACACAATCTGGCTTTCTACCTGTGGCTAGTTAGCGAGGCGCGTAAGCAGATTCTTGCAGACAATTATGCAAATTGGAAAAAGATTATGTTGGAGAAAGTGACACGTAGGTTATAACTTTGCACCCGATGATAAAAAAAGCCGACATCCTCCATTTCTGGGAGCTCATAAAGACACAGACTCGCAAAGGAAAGCATCTGCTGTTCCATAGCGAGATTATGCGCAAACTCGGCTTTAAGAAACTAGATCTCTACATTATAAAAAAGTTTCTTACCACCTATTTTTTCCTCCTGCTGATAGTCATCGTCATTGCCATCATATTCGATTACAATGAAAAGATCGACAAAATCACATCCAGCCACGCCACGTGGAGTCAGATTGTATTCGACTATTACGCCAACTTTGTCCCCTATTTCTCCAACCTGTTCAGTCCGCTCTTCGTCTTTATCGCTGTCATCTTTTTTACCACGAAGTTATCTAGCAACTCGGAGATAATCGCCATGAAGGCTGCAGGAATGAGTTTTAATCGCCTGCTACGCCCCTATATGTTCTCTGCCACCTTGATCGCAGTCATTACCTTTTTTCTAGGGGCTTATGTAATCCCCAAGGGCAATGTGGAGCGCGTAAATTTTGAAAACCACTACATAAAAAAGCGCGATATTACAGCCATCGACAACATACAGATGCAGGTGGACACTGGAGTAGTAGCCTATATATCCCACTTTGACAATCAACGGAAGAGCGGTTACGGATTTTTCTTAGATAAATTTGTCGGCAAGAAACTCGTAGAGCATCTCACGGCAAAGACCATCCAGTACGACACTCTGGCAGAGAAACGCTACAGTTGGACCGTTCTAACGTACCAATCGCGTATTCTCAAAGGTAACAAGGAGCAGTTGACAAGCGGAGAAAGGCTCGACACAGTTATTATGATGGAGCCACAGGACTTCTTCTATATCAAAAACCAGCAGGAGACAATGACTGTACCCGAACTGCGTACCTTTATTGACAAGCAAACCATGCGAGGCGCTGCAGGTGTAAGCATGTTTGAGATCGAGTACCACAAACGCTTTGCCATGCCCTTCGCTGCATTTATCCTGACATTGATAGGCCTTACACTGTCCGTCGAAAAGCGCAAAAACGGTATGGGAACAAGTATAGGATTGGGAGTAGCCCTCAGTTTCTCCTACATTCTGTTTCAAACCGTAAGCGCCAGTTTCGCCATCAATTCCGGCTGGTCTCCTATGCTTAGTGCCTGGTTGCCCAACATTATCTTTGCAGGCATAGCCTTCCTGCTCTATCGGCGCACTCCGCAGTAATCCTTTGATGACATTATCCCTCCTATGAACAACGACGAGAAAACGACCTTTTTTGAGGAGTTGCCACTCAGCGAAGATATTTTGGACGCGCTCTACGATATGCGCTTTGAAACATGCACCCCCATACAAGCCTCCTGCATACCCTACATTCTTGAGGGGAAGGATATCGTCGGAATTGCACAGACTGGAACAGGAAAGACCGCGGCCTATTTATTACCACTCCTTACGCTGCTACAGCAAAAACCACGCCCCCAAAATTCCATTGGCTGTCTGATTATGGCTCCGACACGCGAGTTGGCCCAGCAGATAGACCAAGCGCTTCAAGGGTTTGGCTATTATACCAATACCACTGGCATTGCAGTCTATGGAGGTAACGACGGAGTTCGCTTCGAACAGGAACGACGCAGTATGCTTACGGGAGCGGACATTATCATAGCCACGCCTGGACGTTTGCTTACCCATCTGGATTTAGGCCATCTTGACTTGAGTCGTACCCAGTATCTCGTGCTCGACGAGGCCGACAGGATGCTCGACATGGGCTTCATCGACGACATTACGCGCATTGCTTCGCAACTTCCGCGTATGCGACAGACCATTCTCTTCTCTGCCACGATGCCAGAGAAAATTGAAACGCTCGCAAAGAACCTTATGAACCATCCCGTGGAAGTAAAAATTGCAGTGTCAAAACCTGTTGAAGCCATACGCCAAGGGGCTTTCATCTGCAATGAAGCAGACAAAGTGAAAATACTCAAACACATTTTCAAGCAGACGCCTCCCCAACGCGCCATTGTCTTTTGCTCTTCCAAACAGAAAGTTAAAGAACTTCCGCGTCTCCTTGCCTCACAACCGTTTAAGGTTGAGACAATGCATTCCGACCTTGAACAGCGTGAACGCGATAATGTAATGCAACAATTCAAGAATGGGCATATCCCCCTGCTCGTGGCTACCGACATTGTGGCCCGTGGAATTGATGTGAACGACATTGATATGGTCATAAACTATGATGTGCCTCGTCATCCCGAGGAATATGTCCATCGCATAGGCCGTACTGCGCGTGCAGGCCGAGGTGGAAAAGCCTACACCTTGGTAAACAGTCGTGACATACAATATTGGCGTCGGATTGAGAAACTACTCAAAGAGCATATATCTACCGAACCACTTCCCGAGGACTGTACCCCGCCTGATCCAAAGTCTTTGCGCTCCGATTGTCCTAAGTCGGCTTCTCATCGTCGCCATAGAAAAAGCCAGCGGCCCAAGCACCAAACGAAGCGCAAGTCTGGCAAACCCACACAATAAATGCTTGCATGGCAAGAGGCCATACAGAGGCCCAGTCATTTCATTATGCCCACCTTACAAAAGTATGGTGGGTAAACTCTTTAGATAGGTTTACTTCCGATTAAAAGTTGAAAAAAATGTGTTGAAACTATCCATTTTGTTGGTATTTGGTTTGTTTTTACTACTTTCGCCTTTGTGTAACTCTACTTATCACTAATAATTTTTTTCAGCATTATATTGTTAAATCATAAAAACATACAGTCATGAAAACATTACAGACTCTGACAGGATTTGTGCTTGGTGCAGCCGTGGGCGCTGTAGCTGGCTTGTTGTTGGCCCCCGAAAAGGGCGAAGAAACCCGTAAAAAACTCTTAGACAAGGGTAAGAAAATTGCCGACAAGGTTAATGAGACACTAAAGGATAAAGGTATCAGCCTATCCATTAAAGATCTGGAGAATATCGCCGATGATATAGCCGACGAGCTCTCTCCTGAGGATGCCGACTAACGGACCTTTTTCAGCGTTCGCTTATTATCCCTTGCAATCCCTCTTGTTATGCTGAGCAAAGAATCTGTCACATCACTCTCTAAAAGCTTGCTGAAAACCCTCAACCTACGCTTGGAATTAGCCAAGATAGACCTTGTGGACAAAGGCTCACTCCTGCTGACTGGGCTAATCTGTGCTTTGCTGGCTTTCCTCTTCGGATTCATTGTGATTATCTTCATATCCATAGGTTGCGCCTTCTTACTGGCCAAAGTCATAGGCTACGGTGGAGCATTCCTTGTGGTAGGAGGCTGTTGGCTTCTGTTGCTCGCAATTCTCATAGTGCTGCGCAATCGCATCTTCCTGGGGCCTATCATCAGAGCCTTATATCCGCTTGAGGGCAAAGCAGAGGCCACAGATTCTGACAATGCCACAGAAATCATAAACAATGAGAACAATGGCTAAGAACCGCACGCAGAAAAATGCTCGCCAGCAACTCCTGCAACGCAGGCAGGAATTAGAAGCACAGCTATTGCAAGAAAACTATTTCCTGCAACGCCAGACCCACAGTCTGTTCAAAAAAGAGAAACGGACGCTCCGCTTCTCCGAGCGCATTGCTTCCACACTTACCTACGCACTGCAAGCCTCAAAAATAGCGGTTCCCCTGTGGCGACTGCGTAAAAGATTCAAACGACGCAAATAAGACAGGACGTTGCTCCATAAGGGCATTGAAAAGCAGAGCGTGTTACATCCGTATGTAGCACGCTCTGCTTTTACAATAGGCCTATTCCGTTTGCAGATAGCCCTATCCGATTTTCCAGTTCACAGTGTGAACTTTATATTTCACAGTGTGAAACTCAAATTTCACACTGTGAAATACAAAACAGCAATATGATGGCGCTGGATTAGAACGGACTATGTCCGCACTGCATTATACTATGAAGAAAAGGGAGGTCAGTATCCCACTATCGCATAATGTTCTGAATCGAACAGCCTACCCACGCCCCCAGCGCGGTAGTGGGGTTTCAAAAGAAAGTATTTCGCCTGTTATGGGATGACGCAGTTGCAAGCGGAAAGCGTGCAGGCAAAGCCTGTTTTCCGGGTCCTCCTGACTTCCATACTTATAGTCCCCACAGACCGGACAGCCCAAATCGCTCAGATGGACGCGGATTTGATTTTTTCGACCCGTTTCAAGTTTCAGTTCTATAAGTGCACGCCCCTGTGGCAGCCTGCTGTCAATCACTTTGTAATGGGTAACCGCACGCTTTCCTCCATTATCGGTGGGCGAAGAATATACTAAATAGGCACTGTTCTCTTTCAGCCAACTGATTACCGTACCCTCTCGCCGTACCGGTGGCTGAGAAACCAATGCCACATAACGCCTATCTACGACATGCTCGTGCCAGGCCGACTCCAAACGGCGTTCTGCCTCTATCTGCTTGGCAAAAACCATCACACCTGAAGTCTCCTTATCCAGCCGATGCACCACGTGAGCCCTGCAACGCTGATGTGTGCGGTCAAAGTATTGGTCCAACAAAGTCTTAGCACTCAGTTCTCCCTCCCGATTAGGCGCAGAGAGCAGTCCACTGTGCTTGACGACAAAGATGAGCCACCTGTCTTCCCACAGCCAATCCAAACCACGGCCGACATAAGGTCGCGTCTGAGGTTTGGACAGAATCTTCACTCGCGCACGCCTATCCACTAATGCCGTGGCCTTACGACACACACGCCCATCTACTTCCACTCTTCCGGCGGAAATGTACTCTTTCATACGTACCCGGCTCATAGTGGTGTACAACTGGCCCAGGCGCTCTATCAACATAATGGGAGCGTCAGACTGTATATGTCCAGTATTTTCAGGCTGGGAGAACTGCATGGATATATGGCGGGAGTTGCTATATCTGAAGCAAATTTAGTAATTTTACACCAATGTCTGTGCCGGATACCCTCTCCTGTTTGCCAATTTCCTTATGAAAATCATAGACTACATAAAGGCATTGCGCCAAATAGTGTTTCCACAAAAGTGTGCGAGTTGTGGAAATCTGCTGAATGCCCACGAGCGTTTCCTGTGTACTACTTGTCTGCTCCACCTCCCTTATACGGGATATAAAGGCAAACCCGGAAATCCTGTAGAACGTAAGTTTTGGGAACAAAAGATTGTTCTGCGTGCCACAGCCTATCTGCATTATTTTCCAGGAACCGATTCTGCGCGCCCCGTACTGGCTCTAAAATACTTCGGCAAGACATTTCTGGGCGAATACCTCGGTACGCTGGCGGCACAGGAACTGGCCACGACTGACTTCTTTGATGGCATAGATTTCCTTGTGCCTCTGCCACTCCACAAAGACCGCAAAGCCTCCCGTGGTTATAATCAGAGTTATGAAATAGCGCGTGGAGTCCGCCACATAACCCAGCTACCCATCAAGGCTAATTATATAAAACGCGTGCGAGCTAATCAAAGTCAAACTCATCTCTCGGGTAGAGAACGACGCGAAAATGTGGCTGATATTTTCAAGGTCACTCATCCCCAAAAACTCCGGGGGAAGCACATCTTGCTAATAGACGACGTGCTGACAACCGGAGCCACGCTGTTGTCCTGCATAACTGAACTGGCCCAAATCTCCGGCCTCCGCGTCAGCATACTTACACTCTATGTCACGGGCAGGCCCGCCACTGCGCCCAACATACATCACCCCGATGTCACAACCCTTCAAGTTCAACGACATACTTAGGGAAAATCCGCTACTCATCATTGCGATTTTTCTAGCCGTGGGGATAAGCCTTTCCAGCCTTATTCCACCCGAATACACTAGGCTGGCATTCTACGCCATGGCAGGAGGGGTAGCCCTCTGCATATCCGCATTGATTTACTGCCTAAGCAGGCGGCCAAACCACACCGCTCTCTTTGCTTTTTTACTTATAGCCTCGTCTTGTAGTATTGGTGCATTAAATGCGATTCATAATTCTACAAAACAACACTTTACGTGGAACGAATCGAGGCAAACTTATGCCGCACTGATTACTTCAGTGGACAAGGAGACAGCAAAGACCTGGCGAGTTACATGTCAGGTGGACGGACGCACAGTGCTGGGTGTTTTGCTTAAAGACACCACTCGTTTACAACCTGCAGACAGCATTCTGTTCAACGCACGGATTTCCCAGCCCAAAAATCAAGGTAATCCAGGAGAATTTGACTATGCCAGCTACCTAAAACGGCACAATTACAGTGGTACCTATTTCTGCTATGCCAACCAATGGACAAAAATCGGCCAAGCACAGCCTCGCATATTCACTTCGTTATGGTTCCAACTGACCAGAATGCACCTTGTCAAAAAATACAAGGCGTTTTTTACAGGTCAGGACTTGGCCGTCATTTCCTCGCTAACTCTGGGAGACCGTTCCCTGTTAGAATCGGAAACACGAAGCCTGTTTTCGCAAACGGGAAGCGCACATGTAATTGCCTTGAGCGGTTTCCACCTCAGTGTAATTATCGGCATCTTCAATTTCATTATCTACCTCTTTGTCTCAAGCCGGCGGTGGCGCACCGTCTGTGGACTTCTGTCTATCTTGTTTATTATAGGTTTCGTATTTCTTGCAGGAGCACCCGTTTCGCTTATCCGTGCAGCCGTCATGGCTATTCTGTTCCAAATCTTAATGCTGTTGCAACGCGACATCTTTCCCCTGAACACCCTTGCGCTTACGGCCATTCTCTTTTTCCTCTTTTCGCCAGACACGCTCTATGATGTAGGCTTTCAGTTATCCTTTGCCGCAATGGTGGGTATTTATGTAATCCTACCGCGGATACCACAGCCGGCATTCATCCAACGCTACAAACTGGCCCGGTTATTATACGGCATTTTCACTATATCACTGGCTGCACAGGTAGGAACGCTCCCGTTGGTGGCTTACCACTTCCACCGCATTCCTGTCTATAGCCTGCTCACCTCATTCATCATCTATCCCTTTGCTTACATTATCCTGCTGGGAGCCTTGCTCTTTTTCCTGCTTCCTTTCTTGCAGGCACCTCTTGCCTTGATTATCGGACGAAGTACAAACTTAATGCTGTCTTCGCTGGAAAAGGTTGCCCTGTTGCCTTCGCCTACCCTCTCTGTGAGTCCCTCGGCCTTACAGACGTTTCTGATATATACCCTCCTCTTCATCATCGTAGCACAGACCCAGACATGGGGCCGAAAACTACGCCTCATTATCCTCCTTCTTCTTTTAATTGGTGCAAGTGAGGTGGGCTATCGCACGCTCCACCCCTTGGAGCCACAACTTGTGCTATACAATAATACGGCTCCCACAATTCATATCATTCCCAACCGAGCACACAGTTTCTTGTGGACGCCCTCTGGCTCGCCCGATAAGACTGCACAGCAACAGGCTGAAGACCTCCTTATCACCTATCACGACTACACGCCTGCCACCAGTCTGTCCATACCCACACAATCAGACAGCCTGTTCTGCGATGAGCATCTCGTTATGGCAGGCCCGAATACAATAGTCATACCTACCGAACACCTAAGCATAAATACTCTGTCCACAGACCTGCACGCGGATGTATTATACATCACAAAAGCATTCAACGGTCCGCTGGACACTCTTTGTAAGCAACTACATCCAAAGGTTGTCGTTTTCAACCGAAATCTCCCAGAGTGGAAACTCAACAAATATCTTGGCGAAATTCGCTCCTATCCCGTCAAGATACATCTTCTGGCCAACGACGGAGCATATATACTTCCGTTAAAATAGCCTTATTGAATCGCTATATTTGACAAGTAAACGAAAAAAACGAATAATTTAATTAACTTAGCGACAGAATGTATTCGGAGGCCTGATCTATTCATCCAACTTGCCCCATAATTGTCTCAACTCATGCCATTAGAGATTCCCGTTTTTAAAGATACCCCATTCGTCAGTCTGATGCAGAAACGAGTGTTCAACGTGTTACTGCTGGGCACGAAGTACGACCTGTTTGCACTTGAAGAGGACGGACGAATCGACGAGCAGGTCTTTGCGGAATACGCCTCCCTGGGATTGCGCTATCCGCCACGCTTCACAAAAGTGCAGACCGAAGAGGAGGCGATGCAGGCCTTAGACATGCAGCATTTTGAACTGATAATCTGTATGCCCAATATGGCCGAACGGGATGCCTTTGCCTCGGCCAAAAACATAAAACGGCATCACAAAGATGCCACCCTAGTGGTACTGACACCGTTCTCCCACGAAGTGTCGCGCAGAATGGCCAAAGAAGACCTGAGCGATATCGACTATGTATTTTCCTGGCTCGGAGATGCCGATTTGCTACTGGCCATTATCAAATTGGTAGAAGATAAATGGAACTTTGAACAAGATGCCCGCATTGCAGCCGTTCGCTGTATCATATTAGTGGAAGATAGTATCCGATTCTATTCTGCGGTACTTCCCCACCTTTATCGTATCGTACTGGAACAAAGTCAGGAAATTGCCAAAGAGGCACTTAACGACCAACTTAAGACACTTCGCAAGCGAGGGCGCCCTAAAATCCTACTGGCCCGTAGTTATGAAGAGGCCATACACCTTTTGGAAGCCTATGGCGAATATGTGCTGGGAGTAGTGTCTGATATGAGTTTCCACCACAATGGAGAGAAAGACGAACTGGCTGGATATCACCTCGGAAAAGTGCTTCGCAACTACTCGGCAGGTGCTCGGCTGATTCTGGAATCCAGTGAAGAGAAAAATGCAACCTATGCCAAGGAACTGGGAGTGGCTTTCATTCCCAAAAACTCCCGTCGCTATGCAGAAGAACTCCGCCGTGAGATGGAACGCCAATTTGGGATGGGCGATTTCCGTATTATAGATCCGCGCTCCCACAAACTACTCTATCGGGTACATACGCTCCATGAATTGCAGACCTGTATTATGGACATACCCGATGATGCCATGCGCTACCACCTCAAAAGAAATGACTTCTCACGTTTCTTCTTTAGTCGCGTTATGTTCGAGCCCGCACTGGTACTAATAGATGTGGACGTAAGCCAATATGCCGACATGGACGAAGCCCGGCAATTTGTTTTCGATTTGATCGTGGCCTATCGCCATTTGAAGAACGAAGGTGTCGTTGCCATCTTTCAGGCTGACCGATTTGACCGATATGCGGCATTTGCGCGTATTGGAAGAGGTTCATTGGGAGGTAAAGGCAGAGGATTGGCCTTTATGGCGGCAATGATTAGACGCTACGGCCGACAAAAAGATACCGCATTCTCTGTGGATATACCTAAGACAGTGGTGCTTTGTACGGATGTATTTGATCGTTTCATACAGAACAATCAACTACAGAACGTGGCATTCTCAGATGCGACAGACGAGCGAATTTTCAAGCACTTTCAGAAAGCACATTTTCCCACTGAAATCCATCAACAACTATCGGCCTTGTTGGATGTCATAAAGGCCCCTATCGCTGTACGCTCCTCTAGTCTGTTGGAAGACTCCCATTATCAGCCATTCGCAGGTATCTATTCCACTTTTATGATACCTTACTCGGAAAACAAACAAGAGCGGCTCCGCCAATTGCTATGTGCGATTAAGGCAGTGTATGCCAGTGTTTATTTCAAGAAGAGTAAGGCCTATCTGCAGGCTACTCGAAATCTTGTAGAGGAAGAGAAAATGGCCATCGTCTTGCAAGAAGTCATCGGATTACAATATGGAAAATACTTCTATCCTACGTTGAGCGGAGTGGCGCGTTCTCTTAACTTCTATCCCCTTAATGGAGAAAAGCCGGAAGACGGCGTAGCCAGCATTGCGCTCGGACTGGGGAAATACATAGTAGATAACTACGGTAAAAATCTCCAATTTTCCCCAAAACATCCCCGGCGAATTTTGCAACTCTCGCAACCTGAACTTGCTTTGCGTGATTGTCAGACTCACTTTCTGGCTCTCAACTTGCAACACCCTATGGCCAACTTCCAGCTTGAAGATGATTTCAACCTGAGCAAACTAGATATCTCCCAAGCGGAAGAAGATGGGGTGCTGAAACTAGTTTGTTCCACCTACGACTCCAACGACCATCGGCTCAGACCTGGCTTCTATCCGAACGGACGGAAGCTCATCACGTTCCAAAACCTCATCGAAAACGAGCAGTACCCTATCGCGCAGACTATCAGCCGGCTACTGGATATCGGCAAGAAAGAGATGGGCCGAAATATCGAAATCGAATTTGCCACTACCATAGACCTGCAAACTCGCGTAGCAAGATTCAGCCTGCTACAGATGCGCCCAATCGTAGATGTAAATAATGAGGTGGACGACACACAAATTGATGCACTTTTCGCAGACCGCCGTGTCATCGTATCCTCCAATCAAGCCCTCGGGAACGGTACTTTTTCTGATATACGCTATATAGCCTATGTCAAAAAAGAAGTGTTTGACCCAGCTCAAACCCCACATATCGTAGCCGAGGTTGCGGAGATAAACCGACACTTCTCTGAGAGAGATTACAGCTACATACTTGTAGGTCCGGGCCGATGGGGAAGCAGCGATCCCTGGCTCGGTATTCCTGTGGATTTTGCGGATATCAATCGTGCGGAACTCATTGTGGAGTGTGCATACGATAATTATCGCGTAGAACCCAGCCAAGGAACTCACTTTTTCCAGAATATAACTAGTCTGGGCATCGGATATATGTGCGTAGATGACCTCGGAAATCATGGCCTCTTTTATCAGGAAAAACTGGATAAACAGCCCTCCGTTCTAGAGACAGAACATCTACGCGTCGTGGAATATGAAAATCCATTGCAAATCTTAATAAACGGACGCTCAGGGAAAGGTATTGTCGTAGAAAACAATTAAAAAAGATTTTTTCCGTATCTTCGCAAAGAATATATTGAGCTTATGCAAGCAGACTGGAAACTGATTTCGCTACAAGAGCATATTGATTCAAGGGGGCATCTTAGTGTCGTGGAAAACAACCAACACCTGATTCCGTTTGATATTCAACGCGTGTTTTGGATATATGGTATCCCACAAAATTCGGTGCGAGGAGGCCATGCCCATAAAACTTGTGGCGAATTGCTTATTGCCCTACGTGGAACAGTCCTTGTAGAACTTTCAGACGGAAAGAAACGGGAATCGTTCACTCTATCCCATCCCAATAAGGGCCTATACATTCCTCCTAATGTATGGTGCGACATTTCGTTTCCTACCGAGGACGCCATTTGTTTATGCCTTGCCTCAGAGCCTTACGACGCTGCAGGATACATACATAATTATGCCGAGTTTTGCCAACAACTAGCCCAAGAATGATTGTAAAGAGATATCGTCAAGAACACCGAGAAGTCTGGGACAATTTCATTGAGCAATCACGCAATGGAACATTCCTGCTGAAACGCGGATATATGGAATACCACGCTTCGCGCTTTTTAGACCACTCTTTGCTTATCTATACGGACAAAGGCACATTGCAATTTGTACTCCCTGCCCACGAAGTTTGTGAAAAGAGTCTGTTCTGCTCCCACAATGGCCTGACTTATGGCGGTTTCATTATGGGGCAACATTCTACATCCCTAGAAATCGGCCAATGTTTCAATGCCGTCCTTGATTACCTCCGCACTCACAAATTTACACGATGGACTTATAAGCCTATACCTTATATCTATGCGCAGGCTCCTGCTCAGGAAGACTTATATTGGATATTTCGCAATGGGGGGCGACTTATCAAACGAAGTCTTTCCACCGCAATTCAACTCACGGCCGATAATCGGACTACCACTCTTCGTAAGCGAGGAATAAAGAAAGCCACATCCCACAAATTAACAGTCCATCTTCAGGATGAAAGTGCGTGGGAAGAATTTTGGCCATTGCTTACTCAAACGCTATTAGAACGCCACGGCGTCAATCCGACCCATACGCTGACTGAAATAAAACTGCTTCAACAGCGTTTTTCTCATCATATCACACTGGCTACATGCTATGATGAGGACAAACTACTGGCTGGTTGCGTCATATACAAAACTTCTACCGTAGCCCACTTGCAATACATTTCAGCCAATGCATTAGGTCGCGAACTGGGAGCTTTGGACTTACTGATTGAACAGATTATTGAAGACTGTCGCCAAAAGGGTTTCTGTTTTCTTGACTTTGGCATATCCACAGAAAACGGGGGCCAACAGCTAAACAATGGCTTGATATTTCAAAAAGAAGGCTTTGGCGGACATGGTGTATGCTATGACGAATACGAACTGGATATTTGCGACACGCTATGATAACGTACTACGACTTAAAAGAAATAGTCTGCCACTATGAGCCATCCTTAAGTCAGGCCATCAGCCGGGTTGTTGCCTCCGGACGATACTTGAATGGGCCTGAACTCCAAGCTTTCGAACAGCGGTTTGCTTCCTATGTAGGCGCAACCTATTGCGTTGGAGTGGCCAATGGGTTGGATGCACTCACACTTATCTTGCGTGCCTACAAAATAATATACAACTGGGATAATGACCGCGAGATTATACTGCCTGCCATGACCTTTGCGGCAACAGCCTTATCTGTGGTCAGAGCTGGATTGGTTCCCGTTTTCTGCGATATATCCCCCATTGACCTGTTGCTAGATTCTACAAAGATAACGGATAAGATAACCGACCGGACCTGCGCACTTCTTCCCGTACATCTCTATGGCCGTTGTTGCAATATGGCCCCGTTGCGGAAATTAGCCAAGACACACAACTTGCTCATACTTGAAGATGCCGCACAGGCCCATGGTGTGAAAGATATCGATGGGCAAACGGCTGGCAATCTGGGAGACGCAGCCGCATTTAGTTTTTATCCCGGGAAAAATCTGGGAGCACTCGGCGATGGCGGCTGTGTAACCACGAATGATCTTAAAGTTGCCACGTTAGTGCGTACGCTGGCCAACTATGGCGCACCAGAAAAGTATCAGCACAAATATGAAGGAATAAACAGCCGGCTGGATGAGATTCAAGCAGCCGTACTAAATGTGCGTCTTGATTATCTGACAGAAGAGAACACGCGAAGAAAGGCTCTGTATCAATATCTCACAGATCGTGTGGATAATCCTCTCCTCTTCTTCCCTCATCGGGAAAGCCAAGATAATGTTTGCCATATTATTCCGCTCCTTACCGAGTATCGCGACGAACTGAGAAAACACCTGTTGGATAATGGAATAGAAACCCAAGTCCACTATCCTGTCCCACTCCATAAGCAACCTGTTTTCTCGAAGTATGCAAAAGAAAATTTCCCTATTGCAGAACAAGTAGCAGAACAAGAAGTCAGTTTGCCCATAAACCCCTATCTGACAGAAACACAAATGTCTCAAATTGCAAGTCTCTTGAATCAATTTAAGCCATAATCAAAATATTTCCCACAATGACTCTTGATGTTTTAATCTGCTGTATTGACAAAGGAATGGTCCGTATTGCCGACGCTTTAGCCCAAGCACGCAATGATGTCCATTATATCATGTCGTACCAGTACACTGATGAGCGTTATCTCGACCTTATCCCTGCTGAATTGAAGAGTAGAAGCGACGTGACGCTTTATACCTACAAAGGAAAGGGCCTTTCTGCCAACCGGAATCTGGCTCTGGAAAAAGCAACAGCCGAACTCGTGATGTATCTGGACGATGATACGCGCCTGACCGATAATGCGTTCGAAACCATATTCCATACAATGGAAAAAAATCCCGAGATAGATGTGGCATTTTTCTGCGCCAGCACCTACACCGGCAAGCCCCTAAAAAACTATCCGCAGGAAGAATGTGTCATTACCACCATGCCAAAAGATTACACCATATCTGCAATTGAAATGGTTGCCCGTAGGACAAGCATACAAGGCTGTGTAAGATTTGACGAACGCTTTGGACTGGGCACACCTTTCCTTACTTGTGGGGAAGAAGATATTTGGATGGTTGATGCCACTAAGGCCAATCTCAAAATGCATTATTTCCCTACTAAGATAGTGGAAACTTCCACCCTGTTGAAGAAGGCTATGATTTATGTGGATGCTGGTGTACAAAGAAGTTACGGTGCCATATCCTACTACAAATATGGTCGCAAAGCATGGCTCAAATGTTTCCAATTTGCCACTAATGCCGCTAAAAGTAAAATGGCTCACTTTTGGCCACTGATGCGACACATGTCCGAAGGGATACGCTTTATGCAAAAGACGTCATAATCTTTTAAGATTCTAAAATATGGTTGTCGAAATACTAATCTCTACTATCAACGCAGGCATACTTCGCATAGATAAAATGCTACTCCCCGCCTGCGAAAAGGTTCGGTATTTCATCTCTTGGCAACATACAGACAATAGATTTTACGCTATTCCCAAAGAACTCTCAACGCGCAGAGACGTCACACTCTTAGCCTCCGCTGAAACAGGCCTATCCAAAAACAGAAATAATGCACTTCAACACGCTCACGGCGAACTATTAATCATTGCAGACGACGATTGTACCTATACTCCCGAGTATATCGATAACGTACTAAAGGCTTTTGCAGAAAACCCTGAGGCACAAATCATCTGCTTTCAGGCACTGACACCACAAGGCCATAAGCTTAAGAAATATCCCCAAGCACCATTCTTTTTCCAAGACCGTCCCAAGGGCTATTATCCCAGTTCTGTAGAAATTGCGCTTCGTAACTTACCCTCTATTCCATTATTTGACGAACGCTTCGGATTAGGTGCTCCGTATCTGGCTTGCGGAGAAGAGGAGGTTTTCTTATACGATGCCTTACGATTACGGATGACCATACAATACCTTCCTATTCCTATCGTCAATACCACGGCCGAGACCTCTGGACAGCGCTTCCTCATCGACGAAAGCATAAGGCGATCCAAAGGCGCAACGCTCTGTTATTTATACGGCCCTATCGGGGCTGTTGCCCGGTGCGGTAAGGAAATTTTATTTCTGCGTGGCATCACTTTCAAGCAAAAGGTGCGATTACTGAAAGATACCTGGCACGGCATAAAATACATAGCCTATGGAAACAAGGGATAAAATTTCAATTGTGATCCCATACTGCAATCGATCCAACTGGCTCCCGCGCACATTGGATTCTTTGAGGAAAATTGTGTATAGGCCTATTGCGCTCATCTTTGTAGATAACTTATCTACAGACAACTCGCGGGCACTCGTAGAAGCCTTTAAGGAAAACTACGAGACTTCGGACTTTTCTATTCGCCTCATAGACGAGCCCCATCAAGGAGCTTCCGCAGCAAGAAATGCAGGGCTGAAACTTGTAGATAGCACATTTGTATATTTTTTTGATTCTGATGATGAGATTTCACCAGAGTATTTTAATGATGCTTTACCTTACTTGAAAGATGCAGACATTGTAGCCTGCGCTACAAAAATGCATTTTGCAGACGGGAGGAATAAGGTGCGAAAAGTTTTTTATAATGGTTCCGTTTCCGATCAAATTCTTGTGGGCCAACTCTCCACGCAGGGTATGCTGATTCGAACGGAATTTCTGAGAAACGCAGGCGGTTGGAACAGTAAACTCCCATTGTGGAACGACTGGGAATTAGGCGCCAGATTGCTTAAACTAGAACCAAGAATCTTTTGGCTTACAAAGCATTATCACTACATAATGCAACACGCAGACAGCCTTACCGGATCAAATCGTAAATCCAATTTAAGTTCTTATTTATCCGCTTTTTCAGCAGTAGAAGATATCGCTTTGACGCCAGCCGAACAAGAAACCATACAGGCACGTAAGGTAATTTTGTCCGCCGAACTTGCACGCGAAAAAGCTTACAAGGAAGCCAACGAATTGCAGGCATCTATTCCAAAACAATCTATTGCTTTACGATTGTTGTATTTGTATGCTCGATTTATTCATCGGGGAAGTTGGTGGATTTATCGTTTCTATGCCACATCCAAATATGGTCGCGAATACTGAAATCGGATATATCCGAGTTAAGATTATCTCTTTACGCGGAAAAACACTGACGCTAGTATCTGCAAGAGAACCGAAACAAAAAATTCTACTATACCTTGCAGAAAGCGAGGCTACTTATCTGCCGCCATTATGTAAAAAAGATGTGCAGCTGAATATTATACGGCCCCATTTCATAGAAGAATCTAAGCACCGCTTAAGAACTGTGATTGACAGGTACGACCTAATCGTATTTGAACCTGATTTTTTGTTGAATATCACAGATGTCGCGCACTGCTTCGAACTTGGATCTTCGCTGGATTATTATCTCAATTTGCTACGCTCCCATGCAGACGACTCTCCCTACCCTCTGCTGGGAAATTTTGCCAGCCAGTTACTTGACGACGACATATACCACCACGCCACCCCTCTCTCATACGCGGAGAGCGCACGAGAGTTTATGCATCAAAACCCTCTCCGATTGGCTGCCAGCAAAGGCCTTTCTTTCGTGAGCAAAGAGGGCATTATTCAACAGCATAACATTCATCAGCAGATAGACTATCTGCTCCAGCAAGAAGCACATTTTGATATTCAGCAGACTATTTTGGAGCCATCCTTTGTCTGTGAGATGCTCGGATTGCAGGGACGTATGGACTTATTGCAAGAGAATTTCCGATTTTTGCTCGAACAAAAATCAGGGAAGAACGACGAATTCCGAAACACGGCACAAGAGTCTCATCGTGTTCAGATACTCCTCTACAGCGCTATTCTATATTATAATTTCCAAGAAGCCTCTACCGTCAATTATCTCATGTATTCTAAATACGCAATGGGGCTTCAAAAAATTGATTTTGATAAGACTACGCTCCAACAAGCAATACGTTTTCGCAATGAGATAGTAGCGCATAACGTAGCACATGCTAATCAGTCGGCAAAAAAGTGGTTTGAACAACTCCAACCAATAGATTTCAGACAGAATCCCAGTCTTTCAAACAAGTTTTGGACTAACTTCAAGCTCCCTCCCATCGCACAGTTTCTTGAAAACATACACGAAGCCGACAAATTGGCCCAAGCTTATTTCTATCGCTATTACCGCTTCCTCCAACGGGAAGATGAATTAGCAGTGCGAGGTTCTGCCACAAAGGCAGTGGATGAAGTTGCCTCGTATTGGAATGCTTCGCTTGATGAGAAACACGACAATGGTTGCATTCTAGACTGTTTGACCATTTCGGATGTGACTTACAACGAACAGCAGGCTATTACTACAATTACATGCAAGGGATCTTCCGAAAGAGTGCAAGATATAATTGCCACATCCAATTTTAGGCCTAACGACAGCGTTATTTTTTATGCTTATCATCCCAATGTAGTCCCCGACATTCGTAATGCAATTGTTTTTAAGGCCAAACTTATTGCCCTACAAACCGATGGGGTAAAAATACAGTTGCTTAATCCACAACGAAATCAGCATCTTTTTGAAGAAAAAACTTGGTGTATCGAACACGACCTGAATCAAGTCTCAAAAGGAATGTATCGCTCACTTTACAGTCTGCTTTGTATGGACTCAGAGCGTAGAGATTACTTTTTGAACTTGCGTCCTTCCCAGTTGCAACCCCAAGCTACACTCAGAGGAAATTATGGAGATTTCGACAAGGTGGTCCGACTGGCGTTAGAAGCCTATCCGTTTTCTCTCATCATAGGCCCTCCCGGTACAGGAAAGACTTCACATGCCATAATGAATATTGTGCGCGAGATGTTGTACCGTCCCAAATCAAAAATACTTCTTGCCGCCTATACGAATCAAGCAGTTGATGAGTTATGTGATAATCTGGCAGGAAACGACATCCCTTATATCCGCCTAAGCAATCTGGTGGTGGACAATGAGACGGCTCACAGATTTAATTTCTACCGACAAGTACAACAATGTAACCATATCAATGAAGTCCGCAAACTTATCAGAGATACACAAGTCGTAGTTAGCACGGTGTCACACCTTTCTTTGCATCAAGAGATCTTTGCACTGGAGAAATTTGACATCGCTATTATTGACGAAGCCTCACAACTCCTCGAACCGCAAGTTCTGCCTCTTATAACGGCACGACATGCAAATAACTATGCCATAGATAAATTTGTACTAGTCGGAGATCACAAACAATTACCCGCCATTGTGCGTCAGTCTGAGGAAGAATCTATAGTAAAGAGTAGGATACTACAGAAATCAGGTCTGACTAATTGCAGAAACAGTCTATTTGAGCGCTTGCTACAACGGCATCCGCAGATTATGTTAAGCCGGCAAGGACGAATGCACCCCGATGTAGCCCGATTTTCAAACCAAACTTTCTATGACGGGCGTATTGAAACGGTTCCCCTCCCTCATCAATGTGCGGATATAGGGCTAGAGAATCCAAGAAACCCTATTCAAGAGTTTGTCAGCACCCATCGCGTAGGCTTTTTTGACATTAGACCCTTAAAAAAAGACCTATCCAACAAAACCAACCGAGCCGAAGCCGAACTCATTGGCCAATTAGTTGTAGAAATTCGAGACCTTTATGAGCGCAATGGTCTACAGATTCAGGATGAGCGCACAATTGGATGTATTGTTCCTTACCGCAATCAGATTGCGCTCATAAGACAATATATCCGTAAGAATGAAGAAGCCCGCGGATACGACCGGCCTACTCCCATAACCATTGATACAGTGGAAAGATACCAAGGTAGCCAACGCGATATTATCCTTTATGGCTTCACAGTGCATAGTCCTACACAGCTATCATTCCTTACAGCCAATAATTTTCGGGATGCCACAGGCACGCTCATTGATAGAAAACTCAACGTAGCACTAACTCGCGCACGCAAACAGCTGTTTCTCGTCGGCAATGCACCGTTGCTTCAGACCGACTCCTTATTTAAACGACTCATTTCACAGACGCCCCAATTCAACGAATCAATTAATTCACACAAAGCCTAAAAAAGTGGAAAACAATTGGTTTTTAATCAAAAAACACTATATTTGCGTAGAAACAAACTCTAATTAAACCCCAACTAATACTTATCATTATGGCTTACAAAATTATTGACGTCGAAGGCATCGGCGAGGTGTATTCCAAAAAACTTATTGAAGCTGGCATTAACACCGTAGAAGAACTTCTTGAAAAAGGTAAAACGCCCGCTGGTCGAAAGGAATTGGCTGAGAAAACCGAGATTTCGCCCAAACTCATTCTCACCTGGACAAATCATGCCGACCTAATGCGCATCAACGGCGTCGGACCACAGTTCAGTGAGCTTCTGGAAGCCGCAGGTGTAGATACTGTAAAAGAACTCAAGCATCGTGTGGCAGAAAATCTCCAAGCAAAATTAGAAGACGTGAATACAGAGAAAAATCTGGTCAATCGCGTACCCGCTCTCAAAGAAGTAGAAAAAATGATTGAGCAGGCTAAGGAACTGCCCGCCGTTATGGAATATTAAAAAGTCTATTCCACATTCTCAAAAGACAAGGATGGCCATTCATGCCATCCTTGTCTTTATGTATAAAAACAGATTAAAGCCAACAAAGACTATTCTTCTATTCTATCCAACTGAGGTCTTACCGGACAATCTTTATACGCTGACGATATTAGTCAGACATTTTTTCTTGCCAAAGCTATTTATTGAGACAAAAAAGGCCTGTTTCGTTACGTCTAGATATGAGATAAGAAAGAATGTCCTACCAAAGGAGATTAAGAAGTGGGCAACCCTTCAACTCAAGCAATCTTAATCGCAACAAGTACCTGTTTCCTGCAAATAATATCCTAATGTCATTTGAAAAATGACTACTACGCAAAAATTTGTTATTGATTTGCGTATGTATTTTGGTGGGATATAAAAATAGAATTATTTTTGCCCTATATTCAACCGATTAACCAAATAAAATATCTTATGGACAAGACAACATGTTTGCACGATGAGCACATTGCTTTAGGTGCAAAAATGGTTTCCTTCGGCGGTTTTGATATGCCGCTGTTCTATTCAGACATTGTAACTGAACACGAAGCCGTACGAGGCACATGTGGCGTCTTTGACGTATCGCACATGGGTGAAGTATTTGTGCGTGGTGCCGAAGCAGAGGCATTTGTACAGCATATCTTTACCAATGACATCGCAAACGCCGAGGTGGGAAAAATTTTCTACGGCATGATGCTTCGTGAAGACGGCGGAACGGTAGACGACCTCCTGGTTTATAAAATGGGCGCCGAAGAATTATTGCTCGTAGTCAATGCGGCAAACATAGAGAAAGACTTTGCGTGGATTCAGAGCCAGGCTACAGGCTATAATGTTCGTTTAGAAAATGAAAGCGATACTTGGGGACAACTGGCAGTGCAGGGCCCCAAGGCTGAAGAAATAGTAAAAAGTGTTCTCGGACTAGATTGTGAAGAACTTGCTTTCTATACTTTTAAGACCATCACTGTTGAAGGCAATAATATCATACTCTCACGCACGGGCTATACGGGCGAAGATGGCTTTGAAATATACGGCTCAACGCATTATATCGTAGAGGCGTGGCGCAAACTAATCGCGAATGGTGTACAACCCTGCGGATTGGGTTGTCGCGATACCTTGCGCTTTGAAGTGGGCCTCCCGCTCTATGGCGACGAGCTCACAGATGAAATCAGCCCTATCATGTGCGGTTTAGGCATGTTTGTAAAAATTGATGCCAAGGACTTTATTGGTCGCGACGCCTGCCTGAAACAGAAAACCGAGGGCGTGGCGAAAAAGGTCGTAGGCATAGAACTCAAAGAAAAAGGCATTCCTCGCCACGGATACCCCGTTTGTGCCGACGGCAAGGAGATTGGCTATGTTACCACAGGATATAAATCCATCTCAACAGGCGCTTTCGTCTGCATGGCCTTAATTGACGCTCAATTCGCCAAGCTGGACACAGAAGTGCAAGTGCTTGTACACGGAAAACCTCGCCAAGGCGTTGTCGTAAAGAAACGTTTTTATCAAAAAAATTATAAAAAATAACCAATAAACCACTCTATTATTATGGCAGAAGTTAAGAAAGACTTTTTGTATTCGGAATCTCACGAATATGTACGCGTTGACGGTGAATTTGCTTATATCGGTATTACCGACTTTGCGCAAGAACAACTTGGAAACGTAACCTATGTAGAATTTCCCGAGGTCGGCGACGAAGTAAGTGCCGGCACTGAATTCGGTAGCGTAGAGAGCGTAAAAGCCGCAAGTGACCTAAATTCTCCGGTAAGCGGTGAAGTTGTAGAAGTAAACGAGGCTTTAGAGGACGAACCAGAGTTGATTAACCAAGACGCCTTTGAAAATTGGATCATCAAGGTTAAGCTGAGCGACAAAGCTGAGTTGGAAAATCTGCTGACCCCGGAAGCTTACGCTGAAATCTGCAAATAACGAAATTCAACCCTCTTGTAAAGTTTAATGCCAAAAGAACGGACTAGTCTCAGTATTTTGCATTAAACTTTCTTTGTTTATACTCCATAAATATATTATAGAAGACACACTATGTTCAAATACTTTCCACACACAGAAACCGACGTGCAGGAAATGCTAAAGGTTGTCGGCGTAAAAAGTCTGGATGAACTCTACAGTGAAGTGCCTGACGAACTGAAATACAAAGGCGATTTGCAAATTCCAGAGGCTTTGAGCGAAGAGGAAGTACGCAACGTACTGAAGTCCTTCGCTGACGAAAATATTCCCTTAGCCTGCTTTGCGGGTTTTGGTACTTATGATCACATTACCCCCAGCGTAATCCCCTACCTGGCATCACGTTCAGAATTTTCTACGAGTTACACGCCATATCAAGCAGAGATTTCACAAGGAACTCTACAATATATTTTCGAATATCAAAGCTTGATGGCCGATTTAACCGGTCTGGATGTCAGCAACGCTTCAATGTATGATGGTGCGACAGCCACTGCGGAAGCTATGCTTATGTGCGTAGCCAATGCCAAGAAGCGTAATAAAGTTCTCATATCTTCCACGTTCCGCCCACAGATACTTGATGTCGTAAAGACCTATGCCCATTTTCACGGCGTTGAGCTCATTGAAGTACCCGAACTGGATGGCGAGACAAACAAAGCAGAAGCGCTAACATTGGTAGCTCAAGATGACGTGGCCGGACTTATTGTGCCTCAGCACAACAAATACGGTGTAATAGAAGACTTATCCGGATTGGCAGAAGAATGTCACGCTCATAAGACTCTATTTGTAGTGAATTCCATCGCAAGCGATCTGGGCGTACTCAAAACACCCGGAGAATGGGGCGCAGATATTGCTTGTGGCGATGCGCAGAGCCTGGGAATTCCTATGAACTTCGGCGGTCCGTATATAGGATACTTATGCGTAAAGAATGAACTTGTACGCAAAATGCCGGGCCGACTCGTTGGTGCTACGACTGATGCAAACGGTCAGCGCGCTTTTGTCCTCACACTTCAAGCTCGCGAACAGCACATCCGCAGGGAGAAAGCCACCTCTAATATATGTACGGCACAAGGTTATATGTGCTTGCATGTTGCCGCCTACCTCTCATTGATGGGCCCAACCGGACTTAGAGAAGTAAACGAACTGGGATTCTCCGGAGCACATTATCTACACGACGAACTCCTCAAGACCGGTTTCTTTGCCGATAAGTTTGCCGACAAAACCTATCTCAACGAATTTACATTGCGCTTTGCTGACGAGACTATTGAGCCCGATAATTTCATCCGCTATATGACTTCTGAAGGCATACTGGCTGGTGTAAAAGCTGGGGAGCATGAAATAACTATCGCCGTTACGGAGAAATATACTAAAGAAGACTTGGACAACTATGTCGAAGTTGTAAATGAGTGGAAAAATAAGGCTACCGAATTCCCCTTGGCTGGGAGCGATTCCGAAAAAGCCCATAACGATGTTAACGAATAATCCATTACGCCATGAATAACAAGTATTATAACAAGCTCATCTTTGAACTTTCTCACGCTGGCCGTATTGGCTATTCGTTGCCTAAAAACAACTATGGTAGCGAATATTCTTTTTCGATTCCAGAGAGCCTTGCACGTCAATCTGACCTGCGCTTGCCCGAAGCCGACGAGCTAACTGTCGTACGCCATTATACAAATATGTCAAACAACAATTTCGGCGTGGACACTGGCTTCTATCCGTTGGGTTCTTGCACTATGAAATATAATCCTAAACTTAATGAGGAACTCAGTCAGCTTAGCGGATTCAACATCCACCCTCTCACACCAAGTTATGCGGCGCAGGGCTCACTCGAAATCTACCACTACACACAAAACATCCTTAGTGAAATCTGTGGTATGTCCGAGTTCACGCTCAACCCATACGCCGGAGCGCATGGCGAACTTACGGGCTTGATGGTTATCCGCGCCTATCATGAAGAGCGGGGCGACTTACAACGCAAAAAGATACTTGTGCCCGACTCTGCCCATGGCACAAATCCTGCGTCGGCTGCTGTATGTGGACTTGAAGTAGTGCAAGTAAAAAGTTTGGCTGACGGAACCGTTGATGTGGACGACTTACGTTCAAAATTGAGCCAGGAAGTGGCTGGTATGATGATGACCAACCCCAACACCTTGGGCATTTTTGAGTACCAAATACCCGAAATTGCTCGTTTGGTACATGAATGTGGTGGATTGATGTATTACGATGGCGCAAATCTCAATGCGATTCTCGGTGTGTGCCGTCCTGGGGATATGGGCTTCGATGTAATGCACATCAATCTTCATAAGACATTCTCAACGCCTCATGGAGGTGGCGGACCGGGCTCTGGTCCTGTCGGAGTGCGTGAAGGGCTGGAACATTTACTGCCTAATCCAAACTACGACATTGAAGAAGACGGCTTCGTAACTCCTGCTTTCAACGAAACGGCTCTTGGTAACGTCACGCCAACATATGGAAACTTTGCTGTTATCATTCGTGCACTTTGCTATCTGCTTTCACTTGGAAAAGAGAATATTGCAAATACTGCAAAGCTTGCTGTCCTGAATGCCAACTACATTAAGGAGCAATTAAAAGAATACTTCAATCTCCCACTTGAAGGCTTGTGCAAGCACGAATTCGTATTTGATGGCCTGCGGGATGAGTTCGGAGGCGAACATCACGGCCACGAATACGTTACTACGCTGGATGTAGCAAAGCGTCTGCTTGACTATGGATTCCATGCGCCTACGATATACTTCCCTCTCCTATTCCACGAAGCACTTATGATAGAGCCGACAGAAACGGAGAGCAAGGAAACTCTTGACGACTTTATCGGCGTAATGAAGACCATCGCTCTCGAGGCGCGCGACCAGCGAGAAATGGTAAAATCGGCTCCTCATACTACACCTGTTCGCCGTCTAGACGATGTAAAAGCAGTTAAGTCCGCCCAATTTACCTATTTTACGCTTCAGCCCGAAGTATAACTGAGCACCTAAGTCAAAGTTGCAATATTATGCAAAATGTAGATTTGTTTATTATCGGCGCGGGTCCTGGCGGATACGAGACCGCTTTGTCGGCCGCTGCATCAGGTCTAAGCGTAGCTCTGGCTGATAAAGCAGAATTAGGGGGAACCTGCCTGAATGTAGGTTGTATCCCGACGAAAAGTCTATGCCATACCGCAGAAGTTCTGGATGAAGCACGTAAAAGTGCTGAGGTCGGCATTAACCTGAACGGCAGTATAGAACTGGATCTGCCCTCTGCCGTAGAACGCAAGAATCAGATTGTAGCACAACTGCGTGCAGGTATAGCAGCACAGCTGAAGCGCCAGAAGGTAGAATACTTGCAAGGAGAAGCCAAACTACTTTCACAGCATGAGGTAAGTGTCACGTTGTCCGACGGAACAGAGAAGTCTTTCTGTACCAAGGACATTATCATTGCAGCAGGCTCTCGCACGGCTATTTTGCCTATCGAAGGAGCAAACCTGCCCCAGGTACTAACCTCGACCGAACTTCTGGACTTACAGGACGTACCCGAACGACTCTGCATCATAGGCGGAGGCGTCATCGGCCTGGAGTTTGCGTCCATCTTCAATACTTTCGGTTCCAAAGTGACGGTGGTGGAATTTTGCCCTGAAGTGCTTCCCTTCTTCGACAAAGACATAGCGAAGCGCTTGCGCCTTGCCTTGAAGAAGAGCGGTATCGAATTCCGCCTCGGCTCTCGAGTTACAGCCATACGGAACATAGATAAGGCTGTGGAGATAGCCTTTACCAAGGAGGAAACAGAAGATCGCGTAGAAGCCGACGTAGTTCTGATGGCTGTGGGCCGTCGGGCAAACACAGAGGCCGTAAATCTTGCTGCCGTAGGTATAGAGACAGACCGACGCGGGATTGTGGTGGACGAACATTTCCAGACAAATGTGCCACACATTTATGCTGTAGGCGACATAAACGGTCGTATGCAGTTGGCACACGCGGCCACTTTCCAAGGCAAAAGCGTTCTGGCCCACATTCTGGGGCATGACGAGCAAATTACGCACGACCTCTGCCCTGCCGTAGTATTCACGCGACCAGAGCTGGCCATGGTTGGTCTGACAGAAGAACAGTTGAAAAACAGTGGAACGGACTATCGTGTCATTAAGAGCCAGTATGGAGCCAACGGAAGAGCCTTGACAATGGGTGCAGCCGAAGGTTTGGTCAAACTACTTGTGGGTACCGACGACAAAGTGCTTGGCGCACATATCCTAGGCGCACATGCAGGAGAACTCATCCATGAAATGACGGCTTGGATACGATGTGGAGCCACACTTGATACACTTCGCACCACAATCCATGCTCATCCCACGCTGAGCGAATTGCTTATCGGCTGATAAATCCGCTTTACAAGTCACCACATCAGACCTGTATCTCAACAGATAAAAAGAACGAAACCGAAAATTCGTCCGAGTACGCAGAAAGTCCATCCCGTGCACAAACAGGAGGGACTTTTTTGAATACAGCCCTATGCTAAATGTAAGTTCACAGTGTGAAACGGGAATTTCACAGTGTGAACTGCATATTTCACACTGTGAAATAGAATTTGTCATTATTGTATCGTCGGAAAAGAACCTCCTATTCATAAAACAGACAGTACAATATGCAAACGGCGACTCTTGCTTCCCAAAAAGATGGGAAAGGCTCGCCCAAAAGCCTTGAGGCTCTCAGAAAAGATTCAACCTATTAAGAAAGCCGAGCCACAATTGATTCCACATTATATAATATACAACCATTTATCAGAAAAGTTTGTTTTCCGTAAACCCTCGCTCTACTATGTCTACAAGTGGCATACGCGTTTTGAACTCAGGATCGATGTTATGACATTGAGTTTTCACGATGCCACGCCTATGAACAGCAGGTTCAAGACAATATATGCGGAACTCGTCTTCGTTAACATCCTCCAGCCTATGCCAATGGGGGAAAAGAAGCTTCATATAGGCCGTTGCGATGCGTTTGATGGCATTGCTGTCACGGACATCTGCTTTCTCCTCAAACTTAACCAGTTGATCGAAGAGCAGTCCGTAAGTGTTCTGCGTCCGCATAGCATGAAGAATCTCCGAGAAATACTCCACATTGATAGTCCACCCTTTGAATATCATACTTTTATCGACACGAGGCAACAGCCAGCCCTCGATAAAACAATGGAATCTGTCTAATAGCGCAGACTCTCGGAAGTTCTTTGGCAGATTATCGAAATACATCTGAGAAATTGGTACATTATGAGCAGACAAAGGTATATTACCCATCAACATCAGTCCACATTCTGAAGTAAACTCGTTATTATCGATGGTTGTCTTTCCGCTTTCCAAATATGATTTCAAGGCCGCTTGTATTTCTGCTGGCTCCTGGAAAACGATGGTCTGTATCTCGTCGAACACGGTAAAATCATGATTCTTAATAATACCATTCTGCTGCTTCGCCTTGTCAAAGAACAATTTTGCACGTGTTACCTTACCACCGCTAACCAGCCAGCCATATTTTGACAAGTTGCCGAATACATAGCTTTTACCTGTACCCTTGGGGGCTAACTCTATTACGTTCAGTCTTGGTTCAATAAATATCAAAAGACGGGTAAGAAACTCCAACTTCTGAGTCAATGACGCGAATCCATCAGGGTCATACTCCATTGCAGAAAGCAGCACGTCTATCCACTCTTGTGTTGTAAAGTACTGACGCGCATCTGCCAAATACCCTACATCCACAGAACTATAGGGCTTGAATGCCTTATAGTCAACCATCTGGATATGACTTGTCTTTCCATTACTATCTGGCAGAAGGCACAGTTTGATGATGCCCCAACGCTCTCCGTCAACAAAATCACCAGAATTCTTTGAATAGACATATTCAGGAATGATGCCTTCACGCAACTTAATGCCGTAATCAGGTATTGCAAACTGACGTTCATTCTTCACGATGTCGATGTACACCATGAAGCGTGCAAGCAACGTCACTTCTTCACCACTTTGCAAACGATCTTTCACAATTCCTTGTTGTGAGGGAATCACCTTGTCAAGAAATTGCGTCAGCGCCAATTTGTCTATTTCTCCCGTCTGTACATTCAGATAACGCTTCAACAAGAAGTCCTTCACGAAGGCTGGAAGGTTACGCCCTGCAAACAGAGTGCCTGTAGAAGCAGGGTCTTTGTAGATAGACATAGCAGAAAAGTGCTGCCTGATTTTATTGCAAATATCTTCTTTCATAAGTCAACTCCAGTTTAAAATCCAAATAAGTCTTCTTCCTGAACTCCCGTGCTCACCTTTATCCGCATCGGTCGTTCTACGTCTCCTATGTTCAATGACATATTCTGGCAATTCACATCAAGGATTAAATCATCGGTCTCATAAATATCCCCTTCAAGATTATGCAGTTGATAGGTTCTACCATTATATATAACGTGGGGTACGTCAGTAGATGGAAGATTCTTGATTTCTATCTGTGCCCTTGGGTTGGAACCGCTTATCTCGTATGTAAGAAGTTGTGCAGACCAATTGGTCGGTGCTGGCGCACTACTGATAATGAAAATGGGTACCAAAACTTCTTCTGGAGTGCATCCTCCATGCGCACCTTGATTGGTTGGCACCTTTGAGCATAGTGACTCATGCTTTAGGGCACAGAGTGTTTTACCGTCCTCCAAACGGAAGTAACTGCTGTCAGCATCCACTCCTGCTTTCTTCCTGATGGCAATGCGCCCGTGATGATCGCTTTCAACTCCGGTAAGGTTCTTCCCGCTGACTAATTGTGAAAGATATGTAAGCCCGTGGTCAGAGATAATGGCTATTTTCTTTCCAATATATAGTTGCAGAATATCCTCTATACTCTTTCTTACCAGTTCAATCTCCTTAATAATCGTAAAGGGACTGATGTTGTCGGTGCGATGTGCCTGGGCATCCAAATCCCCAAACTTCTCCAACGTCTGTCCTTCAGGTAGAAGTCGTTGCAATTCCGTCTTGTTGATGTCGGTTTTTGTTGGCAGCTTGGCTCTTGCTATCTTAACTTCATTCAGGTAGATTTGCTGTTCTTTGTGCTCTGCTACGATTTGTTTCACCAATGGTATCCAGTCAATGCCCAGACCGTCAATCCAGTAGAACACCTCGATGTCTCCTCGGTTTTTCAGTAAAGTGTAAACAGTACTGAAACTGTTATACCACAGGTCGAACTTCGATTCTGTCTCATTCAAGCTCTGTATGCTTTGGCTGATTTCTTCGCTATAACGATTAGCCAACTTTGCACGTTTATACTTTTCGATATAGTCAGTCAACCAATCTGGCACTCCTGCGCTGATTCCGATTCCATCTGCAGCATAACAATACAGGTCTGGATAGAAATTCTCCAACTCGTCAGCCCGAATCTTGCCATTGCCCAACCACTGCAATGCAAATTCCTTCTCCTTACGAGTGATGCCTGTAAAGTATCGCAGAGCGCTTGTATATCCCATCTTCTCAGGAAGCGCTTGCAACATCCTTGCTACCATACTCTCGGCAACTTCGGTAAGCAACACGTTCTGCTGGGCTGCATATTTCAGGCAATAACGGCGAATGTCCATCTCAGCGGTATTCTCGGATATATCTCCTGCCATCGCCTCTATCAGCTCATTCGTCCCATAATTGGTTGTTGCTTTCAATACCCGGCACAGGTATCCCTGACCGTTTTCCTTATTGTTGTAGTAGCGGGCCAACAGCCATCGGTCGAAGATACTCGGATGACTGAACCAGAGACGAATAAAATCCTTATAGTTTTCTATATCGTCGATACCGAAATGCTGTTTTACGAATTTGGGGAAACTAAAACCTTTGCTGACATCTATCTCCTCTGCCAACAGCTCCCAGTTGTTGCCGTCGCTCATCAGCGGTTGTAGGCCTCCAAAGTTCAGCCCCAACCCATGAGCCAAGAACTCGTAAGCATTTCGACAGGTCTCATAGCTGAAAGCATTATCGGGCTGTGCATACACAGCATTGGCGTAGATAGAACGCGACTTGCAGATAATCTGTGGAGATACCTGCTGCTTGCTGTCTTTCCAGATGTTCAGCCATTCGCGAATATCGTTAACAATGGTGTAGTTTGCCTCCAAGCCTTTCACTCCGAAATCATTTTGGTTGGTCAGTATCAGCTTATAGGTCAGGTCTTTCTCTTTCGATAATAGCCGCCAGATATTGATTTGTGTGTCCTCTTTGAAGGCTTCCATCTTGCCTTCCAGTCCAACCAACGGGATATAGACACGCTGATGGCTTTCCACACCTTCGCTACTTGCCTGTATGGCCTTGATGGTCTTCAGCAACGCATCAAACGATTTTTTCTCGTCGTTGTCATAGAAACGAGCAAGTTCAGAGAAAGGGGCTATCACGCAGTCGTGTGGACTTTTCTTTTTGATGTGCTCCTGTATTCTCTCTGCCAGTTCCACATGGGTAATCATCAGGTCGGGATAGTTGGAATCTATCCACCTGTCAACGCTCTCCACATGGGCTCCTCGTTCGCTTTGCAGATAATCTACAAAGTCGTAGCAGTCGCGGAAGTTGTCGAACAGCACAAAGCGTATAGGATAGCGGTCGAGCGTTGCTGCCCCCACGCCCTTTGCCTGTTTGTCCTCTTCCACATACTGCTTCAGGACTTCAATATCTCTGAACGGTTCCTTATACATATTTCAACAGAATATCAATCACGTTACTGTCTTCTGCATTGATCATGTTCTCAATAGCCTGACGCAGGTCGTCAGTATTGTTCACTCGGTTGATGGCTTTGTTGCGTTTCTTCTTCAAGTCATCAGGGCTGATTACTGGCACAGGTTGAACTGGATGCATCCCAGGAACGGTTGTGGGCGGTATGGGCATAACTGGAGGAATCACAGGTGTCACGGGCTGAATCGTAGTCATTCGCCAGTCTTTCAGTTTGTCCTTTACTTCCTCTTCGGTCCACATACCCACTTCGCTTTCCAAGTGTCCGTGCAGATACTTGATGGCAGCCTCCACTTCCTCGTTTTTCACGTTTACGATTTCAACGCCCTTCATGTAAGTCACAAATCCTTTCCGGAAGTTGTCTTCCTGAAGCAGCAGCAGGTTACCGAAGTCAGTTTTCAACATGTCATATCCGTTAATGGTGGCCTCCAGCAAGCGAGGATTCTTCATGCTCTCTGGGTCTGTCACCACCTTCATCAGGTTGTCGATAAACTCCTTCATGTCGCCTGTACAGTCTTCTGTATATTTCAGCGACCACAGGGGGTAACCCTTCTCTTTCGAATAAACGTGGAGAACTGCCCAACGGGCATCTTTCAGGCTGCTGATGTCGGAATAGCCTTTCAGCTTATTGAGTCCAAACATCCTGATGAGGCTCTTGCTCACGCGACCTGCCTCTTTACTCTCGAAGATGAAGTTCAGCTTATTGCTGTTCTTGCCGCTCTCCCATGCTTTGAACAGTTCCACTACGTCGTCCACCAGATGCTGAGCTGTACGCTGCTTACCGTTGGTGTCGAAGATGACATTGACATATTTCCGCATAGCAAACGCTACCATAGCCATAGGTGCATAGCTCTGGAACAATCCAAAAGGCGGTTCCGTCAGACCTATCAGCTTCTCGCCCAGATTGAAGCTTTGGTTCTTGCTGGTATGTCGTCCGCTAAGCCACTCGTCCACGTAGTCGCATACCAACTTCAGCGGATGCTTGGGCGAGACGGTGTCTTTCCATTGCAGGTTGTCGTCTACGCTGTCTTGCAACAGGAACTCCACATGGCGCGCCGGACCGCCACAACGGTCCAGAATGTCCTGTTTTGTATTGTAGTTCAGCACGGCATCCACCGTTGCCTTCACAGATGCTTTCTTCCAATAGGTGGTGCTGCTCTTGATCCTGATAGACTCCAATGATTCCGGACCAGAAGTGAAT
Organism: Alloprevotella sp.; assembly: GCA_017478625.1. Lineage (GTDB taxonomy): Bacteria > Bacteroidota > Bacteroidia > Bacteroidales > Bacteroidaceae > Alloprevotella. The sequence continues at coordinate 2,397 of JAFVDF010000012.1, read as the reverse complement.
ATGGCAGGAGCAATGGCAGCGTTGATAGTACTGGTCATCTTGCTGCCTACGATGGTCATGCTCTCTCCATTCAGGTAGAATGTCACATTTTTGCCTCGCATACTGTTCACCCATTGTTGTATCATCTCTGATGCCTGCTTGGTGTATGTCTGGTGCTGCTGGGGCAGGTTATGGCTCTGGGCAACCTGGGCATTAGCCTGATACTCTATAAACCGTTCATATTCTTTCGTGCCCATGGCTGTTTCCATCACTACGAAGGCAATTGCCTGATAGCGCTCATCTCCACTATTCCTTTCTGCAATGTCCTTCAACTGTATCAGTTCTTGAGTGTCACGACCTACCATAATGGCCATGAATGTCTCGTAGGGCTGTGCCATCCGCTTGGCATTTTCTATGCGGTTCATCAGCGTGTATTCGTTGCCTTGGATACTGAAGAATTGGAAGCTGAAAGGACGAGCCACTTGCGAGAAGTTCCTCATGAAGATGTTCTCAGCCGTAGTGCCAAACTTGATGACTTGATCAGTATAGAGGAAACTGGAGGCTTTCAGCTGCTCCTTGATTTTCTGAATCTCATTGCCTGGCAGAGCGGTGAAGAGGATGGAGAAGTTACCATTGGGCTGACGCTGAATGATACTCTTATCGTTGAAGAAGTCGAGAATTTCTTCCAACTGGCCTTCTACTTCTGTTCCTAAGAAGAGGTTCTCTATATTCTCCGTGCTTGGAGTCACGGTATCACTATTGGCAATATTGTTAAGAGCATTCAGTAGCAGTATGCCCTTAAACACCTTAAGATGGTTTTCTCCTTGGCTTTCCACTGAAAGATGATGGCTGTTGTAGCGTTCCGTTACGGCACCAAACTTTGCAGCATCGCTTTCGAAATACTCCTGCACATAGTCCCACAGATAGTCAGCCGTAATGGTGCGGTCCTGATTATAGGCCTCCTCGTCGTCCAAGAATGCCCTTACGGAGTCGCTGGCGATAAACTCAAACACACTTCGACTGCTGGATCCGGCCTCACGGGCATAGTAGGTGGCAAGGTTAGCTGTACAGGGATGCAGGGGGAAGAGGTTCTGGATGTTCTCCTTGGTTTGTTCGGCATCGGCACTGGCAGAGCTAAACAAGTCGAGTAGCTCAGGATGGATGCCAAAGAAACGCTCCTGGCGCATCATGTAGAGCGTGTAGTTCACTATCTTGAACTTCTTCGACATAATCTTGAATGCCGAAACGGGTTCCATGTTATATATAACATAGTGATAGCGGCCTTTAGTCTTTTCACGCTCTTCTTCTTTCAATGAGTTTAGGGCAGACGGATGAGAGATAAACAGGAAGTAGGAGTCATTCTCATCGTTCATCATAGCCTCAGATATTTCCTGAAGTTGCACCAATAGCCGTGTACCGATAACGGATGTCATTACCTCTGTGAACTCGTCCCAGATAATTAGCAGGCCGTTGTAGGCGGTCTTTTCACGTAGCGCATTCTGCACCTCAAATATCCATTGCTTCAGGTTGTTGCTCTGCAAGCGGATGTCATAGCCGCCTTTGCGCAGGGCTTGGCGCACATAGTCCAGCACGTCTGTATCTGCAGCCGTCAACCTCTGTTTCAGTTTGTGAACATCTGGCGCCACACTCTCTAACTGTGCGTTCTGCGCTACCAGGTTCTCCCAGAACTGTGGCTGACTTTCTATGTGCTGCACATACATGTCGAAGTCTGTTTGCACGGTAATGTCTATTCCTGCAGCTATCAAAGAACGTTTGATTTCCCTTTGCAGTTGTAGCGAAAGGTCTTCCTCGTGTGCTATGCTTTGCTGTCCATACATGTTTACAGGAAAGAGCCGCTTTGTTTTGCGAAGTTGCAGCAACGAGTCACGCAGAATGTCGTACTTAGACTTCTGATATTCTTCCTCCACATACTCACGGATGTCATCCACGGGGTCGCAAAGCAAATGCTGGATCACAGCTCCTGCGTGAGACTTTCCTGTGCCGTAAGTTCCTGCTATCCATATCGACTTGTGCGTGTCGGCATCATTGTTGCGTACAGCACGGATGGTTTTCATCAATATGTCGTTGAACTGGTCATTGGCGATGAACGATTTCCATTCTCCCTGACTTTCTTCTTTGATATTGTATGCTGGACGCATATTGCGCAGCGTCACTATTTTGCTGTAAGGCATAGCTATTGGCTTTTTATTTCTATTTTTACGTTCTCGGTGTTATGAAATGCTGGATGATAGCATCCCTCAATTCATTTCTCGTCTCTGGGTCTTGAAGCAGCTCCCAAAGGCCTTCATCAAGACAGGCATATTCAATGTTTTCACGGAGGAATTTTACAGAAGGAGTTATCGCCTGTCGGGGGATTTTTGTAGCTGACTTCCATTTCAAATAGTAGAAGGGTTCTCT